>JBBILD010000046.1:0-3590 GCA_037445065.1 Myxococcales bacterium | reverse complement strand
ACCCGGGACAGGCGTTCCCATTCAAGGGGTCCACGTCCTGACAAATGCTGATGTCCTTCGGGCCGCTGAAGAACGAGCTCGCGTTGAAAATCGTGGCGGGGCTTCCGTTCGGGCCACCGTATCCGATCGTACAAGTGTTCTGCCCTTTCACGAAGCCGCTCGCCCGCACGTTGGTGGTGCAAGCCGTGTTGCCGATGAACGTCACTGGATCGATGCTCCGCGCCGGGTTGCCCACGATGGCGACGTCGCAGCCCGTGAAGGGCGGGAACTGGCAGTACTCTTGGATCACCTCGCCACTCAGTGCTGCCGGCGTCGAACCTAAACCGCACAAATTGATCGTGAGAGACGTACTAGTTGTATCGATCCGGCAGGCCATCTTGTGGCACGGCGAGCTCAGCAGGACGGCGCAGTAGTTCTTCCCGTCGCCGATGTTCGTGAGGTTCGACTTCACCGCACAGTCACCCGGATTACCTGGATCCGGGTCCACGAATTGCGCCATGATGTTCGGCAGGTCGCCCACTAACCAGAGCTGCTTTTCGTACGCAGATTTGAGCATGGCGGTAAGGAACCAGCGGATCCACGCATCGCCGTACGAGCCTGGGGGCAAGTGGCCGAGTTGGGTGATGTGATCGGAGGTACATTTCCCCTTCAGAAGCAAGTCGTTGAGCTTCTTGTACGTCTTTTCCGCCTGGCTCTTCGGGGTCAGTGTACCCAGGCCGCCGCCTTTGGCGCCGAGTACACCGTCGAGCTTGTTCCCGCACACCGGCGCTTTCTTGTCGAGGTTCAAGCGGAAGGTCGCTTCGGGTAGGCTCAGGGTTTGCGCCTTCACCAGTTCGGTTCGGTACGTGTCCTTACAGAACTGGAGCGCTTTGAACACCTGGTCCTGGAACGCGCGACCGATGTTCTCGATCTGCTTCTGACATTTGGCCAGGTCCTGCGCTTGGGCCGGGCCGGCTGCTCCGACCGCCAGTAAAGCAGCAGCGCCGAGGCTCGACCAAAGCCACTTTCTGCTTCTCATTGCCTTTCCCTCCCTTGGAAAGAGTTTTCGCTCTTGCGAGCTAATATGCGATTGAACTCCACGTTCGTACCTTTGTCAAGAAGGTGAATTGTTGCGCCGGCGGGGCGCACCTCTGCGAACTGCATGCTCCCCCCGCGGAGGAGCGCGCGAGGCGAAGAAGCACCGCGTCCCGCTCGCGCTTCCATTTCCCGAATTGCGCATCGCTCCGCTTCCCGTTGCCCGCACTGCCGATCCGAGGCGCCGCGCACGCGCGAGCGCGGCAGCGCCTCGTTGCCGCGTCGGATTTCTCTCACCTCCTTGGCGTGCGTGTGGGCGTACGGGTGGGCGTGCGGGTGAACGTCGGCCGCGGGGTGTTGCTCGGCGTCGGCGTGACCACGTACAGGAACTGGTTCACCACCACCAAGTCGCCCAACACCGGCTGGTTCAACGACGTGAACCCGCCGGCCACCCCGGAACCGAACACGGTCGGATTGTCCGACATCAGCGCCTCGCAACTGAAGGGAAGCCCCCCCGTGGTGGCCGGAGGCGTGGCAGGGATGAACTCCGGCCTTCGCCGCACCGAATGGAAATGGTTGTTGATCTGCACCGCCACGTTGCCGGTGATGAGCGGAATCGTGTTGGGGGTGCCACGCGAGGATTCCGGATCGTCGTCGGTGCAGAACAAGCCGTCCGGCCCGTACACGTTCGGTGTGGGCGAAGGCGGCGGCGTGACGGGTACGATCGGGCACGCCCCGCTCACGTTGCCGATGCGCACCGTAGTGAGCAGGATCGAAGCGCCGGCCGGCCCGGAACCACTGAAGCTGATCTCCGGCGGACCGGCGCCGGCCGGTGTGGCCGGCGGGCTCGGCGGCGGCACCCCACCAGCGTCCTGCTGCCAGAACATGTTGGCGCCGTCCTCGAGCCCGTTGCAGAAAATGATCCCCGAGGCCGAGTTGCCCGGGCCGTGCAAGAAGGCGCAGGGGGGCTTGCCGAGTTCGGCGCAATTGTCTTCCAACGAGCAGTTCACAGCCAGGGTCACCCCGTCCGCCTCGAACAGAGTGCCGCCGCAGGTTTTGGCCGCCACCGTACGCACACACGCACAAGCGAGCACGGAGACGGAGATTTGATCGAGCTGACTATCCTCGGCACGGATCACGATCGGAATCTGGCCGTTGCGCTCCTTGCCGTAAGTGAGCGTCTGGCGGCCGGTGAGGTTCAGGTTCAGCGAGTTGGCACTGAAGGTTTCGTTGAACAAGCGTGCTCCACTGCCCACACCTAGCGGCGCCAGCACTTGACGCTCGAAGGTGCAGTTGGCGGCGCAGCCATCGCCGCCGAAGGTGCGGCAGCGTACGCACTGGCTGCCCGGGCAGTCCGCATCGCTGGCGCAGGCCACGCCGATGCGCGCGCCGGAGACGCACACGCCGTTGCCGATGCATTGCTCCTCGGCAGTGCAGGCAGTGCCGGCGTTGTCGCCGCCCACGCAGAAGCCGCCGTCGTCGCACTCCTCGTCGCCTTCCACCACCCCGTTTCCACAGCGCGCCGGTGCCGGGGTGTTGGTGATCGTCGGTGTGGGCGTGGAGGTCGGCGTAAAGCTCGGCGTGTCGGTGGCGGTTGCGGTCACGGTAGGCGACTGGGTCGGCGTTTCCGTGACCGGCAGCGGCGTGTTGGTTTCCGTGGGCGATGGGGTCACGGTGGCGGTGTGCGTGGCCGTCGGCGGTACGGTGTTGGTGGGCGTAAAGGTAGCCGGAGGAGGCGGGCATCCGGTGCTGTAGGCGAGAATGTTGTTGATCACCGCGATGATGTCGCTCACGTCAATCGTGTTGTCGCCGTTGGCGTCGCCCGCTGGGCAGCCGCCGCCGGGCACCTCGGGGCAACCCTGCGGGTTGCCGCCGCAGCGGATGACGATCGCGACCATGCGCGTGAGCTCCGCGGCACTGACCCGATCGTCGTCGTTGCAACTCCCCGGGCAGCGGATTTGCGCTGCGGCCGAGCCCACGCCCCAGAGCCCGAGAAGCAGCAGCGCGCCAACGAGTGCGGTTGTCTTCGCTCGCATATTCCCTCCGAAGTTTTCCGATCTCCCTCCCGCCGACACGGCGTGCGCCCCTTTTTCCTTCGCTGTCTTCGCTTTGTCAACCGCCAGATGCAGCGACACGGCGAGCAGCGAGCGGCGAGCAGCGAGCGGTGGGCCGGGCGGATGGGGAATGGGGGTACGGCACGTGCAACGGGGTGTGATGGCTGCCCCGCCGGGCGGCATCCCGTCGGATTCGCGGCACGGGCAGGCACGAGGCCTGCCCCTACATCCTCTCTGCAGCAGTGCCTCACCACAAGGCCACGCACGGTTCCTGCGCGGTGTAGGGGCGGCCCTTGTGGCCGCCCGTGGTGCGATTCGGCACGGCGTTTCCATCGTGCACGCGCTGGCCGCACCGCGCGACGTGCTCGCCGCCGCATCGTGTCGCTTCAATGCGTCGGCGGCACGGCTTCGGTGAGCAGGACCAAATCGTCGCGGTGGATCACTTCATCGGTGGTCTTGTAGCCCAGCACCTCTTCGATGCGGCTCGAGTGCACACCTTTGAGGCGCTCGAGTTCCCCGGCG
>JBBILD010000045.1:0-6173 GCA_037445065.1 Myxococcales bacterium | reverse complement strand
CTGTCGGCGTTTCGGTTGGGGTGGAGGTTGGTGTCTCGGTAGGAGTTTCGGTGGGCGTCTGAGTGGGGGTTGGAGTGCTCGTCGGTGTGTGCGTCGGCGTCTCGGTCGGGGTCTCGGTTGGCGTATTCGTCGGCGGCACGCCCTCGAAGTTATACGTGTCCGCCTCACTTTGGTTCACGGTGCGAATCGAGAACGCGTCAACGTTCCCGTCGAAACTCGCCCACCCTGAACCGGCCTTGAACAAGATCGCTCCGAGCGTCGCCGAGGGATGAACCCCGATGTCGGGGAAGCAACCGATGATCTGCGCCAGCGTGCATGGGCTCGCTTGCGTTGCCGAGCACCCACTTAAGCAAGCATCATTGGGCACGCTGCCACCCGTTGCCCACCAGCCGTTGGCGTTGACGTTTAGGGTATCCCAACTTTGCCAGGTAGCGTTTTGCACAGGCTGGCTCAGCCCGGTTGCTAGCACGGGCTCGAACACCAATCGGCCTTGGAAGGAGAGATTTGTATCCGTCACGTTGCTGTCGTATTGGATCTGCAGCGCTGGCAGCAGCCCCGAAGAACTCGCCGAAGTTTGGTACGTGTAATAAGACAGTTCCGCTAGGTCCGCGAGCCGGAGCGAGTTCCAGCCCAGTCGCCCCAAAACCACTCCGCTCGAGCTGTCCCCTACCTGCAAGCGAGCGCTGCCGAAGCCGATCGGCGGAGTCCCGGGTCCGACATTCTGGAAATTGCCACCGGCGTTCGTGCCGCTTTCGACCAGGAATCCCCACCCTCCGGGGTTGGAGGGCGACACGGTAATCACCGCTCCCTGAGCTTGTGCTGCAAAAACGGCGAGCGCAATTGTGTAAGTCACTGTGCCAGTCAAAGAGCGCCCTGCGAACCATCGGCCCCAAGCGACAACCCTGCTTGCCACGCTCATCTTGAATCCTCCGACCAAGAACTCCGGAAAACGCGAGTTGTGCCCCGCTGAGTTACGACAGCTTTGCCCTTGCCATAGAGGGCAAACCTTGTCAACCTCAAACCCTGAGGCCTTCCTGCTTGCGGTCGAATCCAAGAGAGGCGAGCCGCTCGGCGAACCCGGGTGACAACTCCGAAAGCCGCTCTGGCGAACGAGCTATTCTGGAATTCTTGCGGGCGAACCTCTCGGCCGCGAGCAGCGAGTCGGGCCCTGGGGGATTGCGAAAGGGGGCGTTCCTTCGGCAGGCAGATCGTCCGTGCGGCCGCGATTGTGGTATCACCCGGCGCCCACGGCTGGAAAGGATGTAGCGCTGGCCCAGGTGGTCGCGGGCGATACAATCTGCGCACTACCGGTGCCAATGGCGGCGCGGGCAGGCATGGACTTGGGGCGTAGCGTAAAGAAGGGCAGTCCCTAGACCACCCCCCTTTGTAGCGATGCCGCCAATATTGGGATGTGGTGCTTTGCTCTTTACCTCGGCCTCAGAATAAGGAAAGATCAGTGCTGCCATGAACGAAAATCGCATGTCCCAGGAGAGCCAGTTTCCCGGGATGGATGCGGTGGAGCAGTGGAAGCGGGCCGGGAAATGGGAGGAAATCGCCGCGCTGGCGGCACAGTTGGAGCGGCCACTGAGGGGCGAGCAGGCTAAGCTTGCCGAAGAGGTGGCCTTCGCGCTGAGCCAATTGGCTCGCTATGCGGAGGCGCGCGAGCTGTACGGGGAACTCTACGCGTTGGATCCTACGCGCCGGTTGGCCAGTGCCCTTGCCTACGTGCACTATGCGGCGCTGCTGGCGCATAAGATTCGCAAGCCACGGTTGGAGAACCCGGAGGAGTGGCGCAAAGGCTTCGAGCACTGGGTGGGCGAGGCGCTCAAGCTGGACCCCAAGTCGCTGAAGGACCGCTACCGCCTGGCCATGTACTACGCCACGGTGCAGTCGGCCAAAGACCACAAAGCGTTGCGCTTGTTCGCAGAGGTGGCGCGAGACTTCGAAGCCCTGCCGGATGCGGAGCGAACCGAGCAGAACCGCTTTTTCAAAACTTACGTGCGCTCGCTGTATGGCGCCGCCCGCTCTGCCTACCGGCTAGGCCGCTTCGAAGACGCTCGCCGGTTTATTTTTCGCTGTATCCGTTTGGACCGGGCGCGCAACCATCAGAAGCCGGTCTTCAAGTACTTCCTGGCTGCAAAGGTGCTGGTGGCCCTCCAACAGTACGAAGACGCCGAGCGGGGATTACGCCTCGCAGTGGAGTCGGCCGGCAACCAGGAGCACGACTTTGTCTATGCCTTGCTCGCGCAAATCGCCCTAGCTACCGGGCGCGCCGCCGACGGGGTGAAATGGATCGAGCAGCACATCCGCCCGCACCACCGCAAGCCGTACATTTGGCGGCTGCTCGCGGATTGCGAGGCAGCACGCGGGGATCGCAAACGGGCTCTCAAGCTTTACAAGAACGCGTTGCTCAAAGACCACGCTGGCCGCCACCTCACGCTGTACCGGATGGGCCAATTGTACGAGGCGATCAACGAATTCGGTCCGGCGCGCCGCGCCTACGAGGAGGCCAGCGACTTTCGTCGCAAACGCTACCTGAGCGAGTTCCCGGAGGCCCTCGAAGCACTGGCGAAACTGTGCGAGCGGCAGGGAGACGTAGAAGGCGCCCGCAAAGCCTACACCCGCATGTCCACCTTGCCCGCGTACGCTGAGCGAGCACAAGCCGAGCTGCAGCGCCTGGCGGGCTGAGCAGGCACGGCGCAACTGCGGACAGGAGCCCAGCATGGCTGAGGAGCGGCCGATTTCTGGAAAAACCGTCGTAGCAGCTTGGCTGGAACTCGCTCGCCAAGCGGCAGCCCAAGGGCGCTATGACGCTGTTCCCGCACTCTTTGCACAAGCGCGCGCCGCGGGGTTCGTGGCCGAGCATGCCCGCGAATGGCAGCTCATCCTGCTAGAGGCGGGTGCCATCGAGGAGGCGGCGCAGCTCGGTCCGCTCCCAGCCGCGGCCGCGGGAGCGGTTGCGACCGCGCCGCTGGCTTCGGAGGCGGGCGACGAAGAGGAGTTCTTGCGCTTTGAGCCCGCGCCGCGCCAGAAGGAAGAGCCGACGGCGAGTGTGCCGGAGGCTCTCGTATCTGCCTTCCTGCAGTGGTTTGCTGGCCGCGCGGACGTATACGCGCGCCAGTGGTACGACGCTCGCAACGATCGCACGGGCTACGTGCCAGTGCGCGAACCGCTCACCGCAAAGGTAGTCGAGCAACACCTCCTGGGCCGCATCACGATCGGTCAGTACCTGCTGTTCCCGGACGACTCGGTGAGCTTCGCGGTGTTGGACCTGGACCCGACCCAGGCTGCCTGGGAGCAAATGCGCCTCGAGGACAGCGAGGCCCCCGGCGGCCTCGGTTTGCCGGCGCTGCGCGAATACGCACAGCGGATTTGGCAGGCGGCCAACGAAGCCAACATTCCATTGTTCCTGGAAGATACGGGTGGTGCTGGCTTGCACGCCTGGTTGTTGTTTGCGCCGCGGATCTCCGCCAAGCGAGCACGCGCCTTGTGCCGCGAGATTTTGTATCGGGCAGGCAGCCAACCCGCACAGGTGAACGTGGAGATTTTCCCCAAGCAGGATCATCTGGGTGGGAAAGGGTTCGGCAACCTCGTGAAGCTGCCCCTCGGCCTGCACCAAGCCACGGTTCGCCGCTCCGTGTTTCTGCGCGAGGATTTGACCCCCATTCCTGACCAGGAAGCGCTCGCTCGGTTGCACGCAGTGCCAGCGGAAAGCATCGCCACCATCCTGGAGAAGCGTGTGCTACCGTTTCGTCCGCCCGCCGGGCAGGAGGAGCGAGCCCGCGAGTCAGTAGCCGAACGTCACGTGGAATCGGCTAGCGAGCTCGGCTCACCGCGCCTGCTCGCGGAGACCCTTGCGAACGTCCCCGCCGGCAAGGAGGTGCAGCGTGCGGTGGACCGCATTGTGGAGGGTTGCGCAGTGGTGCGCGAACTGTTGCGCCGAGCGATGGAGTCCGAAACCCTTCCAGCCGCTGCAGCGCGCGCATTGGTGTATACGATCGGCTTGGTCGGACGGGACAACCCGACCATTGATCAGGCGCTGGCCTTGGCAGGCGTGAGCCGCAAGGAGTTGGAACGCGTGCGGCGCGGCTTTCAGTCTCCTGTGGGCTGCAAGAAGCTACACGAGTGGTTCCCGCAGTTTGCGCAGCGATGCCATTGTCCAGAGCCACCGCCGGGTGGGTATGCCACGCCCGCGCTCTTTGCGTTCCCGACAGCGCCAGCCTTTCCCCGCGCGGAGAGCGTGTTTGTGGACGACCCTGGGGAAAGCGCCGCTGAGCTTCTGTTGCGGCACGATCCGGGGCTCGGCGGGACGAGCGACGGCGTGGAGCGGCGCCTCGAGCGTATCGAGCAGATTCTGTTGCGGCTGGCGGAATTAATGGAACGGCAAGTTCGTGCGAGTTCGGAGCCGGGGGATGAATCGTGAAGACGGTGTACGTGACCGAGCCAGGTGCAGTGGTGCGCCGTAACGGCCCCGTTCTCGAGGTGTGGTTCGGCGGATTCAAAAAAACTGAACTCTTGGTGCACGACCTCGACCAGCTCGTGCTGATGGGCAACATCATGTTGACCCCAGCGGTGATGGACTACTTGATGCAGGAGCGCGTGGACACGGTGTTTTTGTCCCTGCACGGTCGTTACCGTGGGCGGCTCATGCACGAGCACTCGAAGAACGTCAACTTGCGCCTCGCTCAGTACGACAAGGTGCGCGACCGCGCGGTGGCACTCGCTCTGGCGCGGGACATCGTGCGCGGCAAGATCACCAATTCGCGGGTTTTCCTCAGCAAAGCCGCGCGCCGACAGCAGGGCGGGGAGCCCTTGCAGGAGATGGCGCTGCGCTTGAGTGCGGTGGAGGAGCGCTTGGGGGAAGCGGAGACGCTGGATCAGGTGCGCGGTTTCGAGGGACGGGCATCGGCGTTGTATTTCGAGGTGTTCGACCGCCTGATCAAAAACCCGGAGTTCGAATTTCATGGCCGCAATCGGCGTCCGCCACTCGATCCCGTGAACGTGTTGCTGTCGCTTGGCTACACGCTGCTGGCCAACGCAGTCGAGACGGCAGTGCAGGTCGTTGGTCTCGACCCTTACGTGGGCACCCTGCACGAGGTTGCCTATGGACGCCCCTCTCTGGTGTGCGACCTCATGGAGGAGTACCGCGCCGTGATCGTGGATCCGATGGTCGTAGCCTGCATCAACCAGCGCGTGTTTTCTCCCGACGACTTCGAGCCCGGCGAAAACGGCGAGCCGATACGTTTCAAGCGGGATGCGATGAAGTACTTTGTCGAGCTCTTCGAGAAGCGCCTGCGCGGGGAGATCACCTATCCGCCACGCGGGCAGCGCTTGACGTACCGGCAGGTCATTCTAGAGCAGGTCCGGCATTTTGCCCGCGTGATCCTGGGACTCGAGCCGAGCTACGTTCCGTTTACCGTGCGCTAAAGGAAGGGGAGGGTTCCGTTGTTTACTGTGATTGCGTTCGACATCGTGGACGACAAAGTCCGCTACCGAGTGGTGAAGGTGCTGCGCAAATACGCGGTGCGGGTACAAAAGTCGGTGTTCGAAGCTGCCCACCTGCCCACCAACCACCTGCGCCGCATGCAGCAGCAAATTGACCGGCTGATCGATCCCAGTAAGGATAAGGTACGGTACTACTTCCTTTGCGGCGCGTGCGAGCCTCGGATCGAAAGCCGCGGCCCTGGCGACATCGCGCGCTACGAGGAGTTCCGGGTGATTTGAACCTGGCTATTGGGGGATGGAGGCGGCAACCTGGCGCTCTGTTGCGAGCTTTTCCGAACTATGGCACAGTCCCGTTCCGTGTTGCGGCCCCTCCGCCTGCGGTCTTTGACAGCTGAACCATTGTGGAAGAGAGTCTTCTCGGCGTTCTCAGCCGCGGGCCGAGCCGAGCCCAAAAGCGGGCGCACATTCAGGCAGCAGGCTCGGAACCCGAAACCTTGCTCCCCCGCTGGCCCTGCTCGGGCCCGTCGTTGGCCGGAGTGGTGCACGACAAAAAGCTCGTGGAATCAGGCGCTTATGCGGCGGTCGCCAGCTGCAGTCACAATTTTTGTGTGGACAACTCTGGCGAGTGGCGCCGCTGGGGAGAAAAGCGACTGCAAATCGAGGAGTTACAGAGGGGTGGGGCCGAAGGCACACGTTCCCCGAGAGGGGTTTGAGACGCGCCCTGTTCG
>JBBILD010000044.1:0-7565 GCA_037445065.1 Myxococcales bacterium | reverse complement strand
TGATGCATCCCGGCTTCAATGGGGCCGCGCTCGTAGAAGCGCGGAAACTTGCGCGCGTGCCCGAGGTAGAGATTCGCCAGGCTGCTTCAATGGGGCCGCGCTCGTAGAAGCGCGGAAACTAGGCCTCTCGGGCATCCTGCGTGTCCGCCAGCTCTGCGCGGCTTCAATGGGGCCGCGCTCGTAGAAGCGCGGAAACATTTCACTGGGAGGGCCTTGATTTTCAAAGAGCTTTGCTGGGTGTCGCGAGCGGTGAGCCACCATTGGGGATCGAGTCTTGCAGTGCTGCGCCAGCAGCGCAAGGAATGTTCGCGAAATCGGAAGCTTGCGTGCTGCGAGCGGGGGCGGCAAAAAAGGCGTCACCGAGGCGCTCGCGGAGGGGTCAGCGGGTTTCGAACCCGGGGTAGTGGGGGATTTCGCCGCTGAGGTAGCGAGCGAGGAGCCGTGCCTGGATTTCGAGGACACGCCGGTAGCTCACCCGGTAATTGAAGAGAGGGTGGGTGACGAGGGTGTCCATCCGCTGTTCATAGGCGCGCAGGAGGTTCTTGCGAGCAGAGGGCTTCATCACGACGGCGGGGCCAGCAGCGAGAAAATCGCTGGGCTTAATCATGCCGGTGTTGATGGCGGTGAGGACGCAGGAATCGGCGATGAGCGGACGGAATTCCTCCATGAGATCGAGGGCGAGCGCAGGGCGACCGAAGCGCGGTTGGTGGTAAAAACCTAGGTACGGCTCGAAGCCCACAGCAGCCGCCATGACGGTGAGGTCTTTGACCAGCAGAGCGTAGGCGAAGGAGAGCAGGGCGTTGACCGGATCCCGGGGCGGACGGCGGTTGCGACCTTGGAAATCGAAGCGGAAGGCACCGTTCTCCGAGTCGGTTTTGATCATCCCGGCAAAGGCGCCGAAATAGACGCGGCCCGCGGTCCCTTCGATCCCACGCAACTCGTCCAGCGAAGGGGCGTGGCGAGCGGCCTGGGCGAGATTGCGCAGCAGGCGCAGGCTTTGTGGCTCGACGTCACGGTTGTTCCTTTGCAGGAGCGTGCGCTGATTGCGGATCTTGCTGGCCACCAGACGGCGGGCAACTGCGAGGCAGACAGCCTCGTCGCCGGCGGCCGCGAACTGGCGGATGCGCAGGAAAATGTTCTTGAGGGCGATACCTTGGGTCATGCCGTAGAACCACCCGCCTTGGCTGAAATACGCAATGGGCCGCTCGAAGGCGAGGGCAGCTTGCACGGCGCTGGCCGTTAGTTGCACGTTGCCGAACACATTGATTTGCGACACTTCCCGGAGACGGACCTCTTGAATCGTTTCCCTTTGGTCGCGCACCTGTAGGAGATCTCCGCTTCGCCCGATCGTGAGGCCATGGCCTACGACGTACAGGGGGCGCAGGTCATCGCGGGCCGGCACGAGGCGGCGCGTTTCCTCGATGGCTGGCTGCTCGGAGAGCGTCTCCAAGGTTCCTTCCTCGAGTTCGGGGAAGAGAGCGAGTTGCACGGATTCCGTTGCCGCCCGCAGGTTCCGGAAAAGCGTGGTCTCGTCCGGTAGGCAGATCCCGACGAGCGAACAGCGGGGGCACTTGGGACTGTCGTCGAGAGGCGGAGGAATGCGCCCACTTTGGGCAATGCGCCAGGCTTCTTGCGCAGCGGCGATGGTCCGTCCAATCAGTTCCTCCGTGATGGGCACGACTACGCGCTGCTTCGTCGCAGCGTAATAGATCACTGCTTCCTCGCACCGGTAGCCGTTATCTCTGAGAATGATGGCGTGGGCACAGACCTGGATCGTTTCTGGTTCCCAAGCCTCGGCGCCATTGGCTCCACTGCGCGGCGCCCCTTTCTTGTAGTCCACCGGTTTTACTGCGCCGCCGCTCACCTCGACCAAATCAATCTTGGCAATTAAGCGGTGGCGTTCGCTGGCAAGGGTGACCGCGCGCGCGGCACAAAACTCCTCCGGGAGTTCCTCCGCAGTCGGAAAGCTCTGCGGCTGCTCACCGAGCTTTTCGTGGCGCAGCCGCCCTTCCACCGTGTCGTAGCTGTCGGCGAACAGGCCCTCGACCCATTCGTAAAAAAACAGGCGCGGGCAGTACACGAACTCGTTCAGCATCCGTGCGGGCAGGTACTCTGGAAGCTCGGCTCGCGGCGCAATTCCGCGGGCCGAGAAGCGATCATCGCGGCGGGCTTGGGAACCCTCCATTGCGAACCCTCCCTCTGTCAACGTGGCGCAAACGGGGCCGCCACGGGGCGTTTACTCGCGGTCTACGTCCACCACAAAGCACGGCGAATCCACTGGTGCGTAAGGCCGCCCGAGAGCACGGATCACACTCCGTGCGCGGCGCTCGCTGGGGCCCAGGTTCACGAACAACACCTGATCTTCGCGATGGTCAATGACTTCGCTCAGCAGATGCTGGCATTCGATTAAGTCGCGGGCGGTGAACTGGCATTCGAAGACCGAATATTGCAGGTGATCGCCGAAGTCTCGCATGAGCTTGAAGACCGCGCGCAAGCGGCGGTCGTCGCAAATGTCGTAACAAACCAGATACGTATTGCGCACTCCGAACTCCCTCCCGCTCTACGCACTGAGGCCGAGCAATGTCACTACGTTGTGTATATGGGCCGATTCTGTCAGCCTACGCAAATGATTTTTGGCGGCCTTTCCCTAGTGCCACCTGTGGCACGCCGCGTTTGCCGCCAAAAAGACCCAGCCGACTACGTTGCATGGTGGAGGAGCAAAGCAGGCTAGGGGATCCGTGCTGCCTGGTACGACCAGCCGAAGGCGAGGCGAAGAACGTTGGTGTGTGGGTGTGTTGCCGCTCGGCGCAGAACGCGGATCGCCCTGCGCGAGAGAGGGCGCGGCAACGGGTCCGCAGCTCGGCGTCGTCGCCCGCCTGCGGGTGCACGAGATGACTCGCCCTCAGGACCGCACGGGAACAAAGAGGCCGAGGCCAAAATGGCAAGCGAAGCCGAGGGCGAACGGGCCGTGGATGGGTGCAGCGAAACGAACTTCGATCAGACGCCCCACCGTATCTGGTTGCGCGAGTTCGCGCTTGCATCGAAAACGGCGAAAGTCCAGCGTGGTGAGGCGCCGCTCGCCAAAGGTTACGTGCGAAAGGGCGCAAAACGTTTCGATGTCGGGCAAAGCCTCGGCGCGGGCGTGCCACTCGCGGCGAAGCTGACGTAAGAGCGCTGCGTGCAAGGCGCTCGGCGAGCGGGTCTCCGGCCGCTTGAGGTGCCAGGGGTGGAGGTAGGGTGTGACGCTCTGCCACCGGTCCGACTCACCGGTGAGAGCGCTGCGGGTTGCGAACCAAGTGCTGTCACCGAGTCCTTCGCAAGTTACGAGTAGCGAGGTGGTGCGCGCCAAGCGTACGTAACGGAGCGCGGACAGCACCTGCACGCCGGCGGGACTGAGGCCGCCGGGGACGTGTACGAGCACGTGCGCGACGCGACCCGCCGCATCCGGTTCCGGAAGCCAAAAGGCATGTCGGTGATTACTCTGGTTCGGACGCTCGTGGCCGGAAAGCTCACGGGGGATGCGAGCTGGGCCGAGCAGCCTCTTCGCACAGCCGAGCACGGCGCGGCGAAACGCCTCGCCGACGAGAACCGCATCCTCGATTCCCGGAAGCACCTCGCCATGCAGCGCGAAGCGGGCGGTGGTGAGTCCGGGGTCAAGCGCCGTCAATGCACGCATGGTCGCATTCACTCTACCCCGCGTTCCGGTCTCATACTACGAAGACAAGCGGGAGCGAAGCTGAGCAAAGGGCCGCGCAAGCGCGCGGACACACCAAGTCTGAAGGAGTGCCTTCGAGCGACAACGCTCGCTTCATTCGCGGTAGGCCACTCGCCCGGAGGTGCTGGTGCTTTTAGAGGTGCCTCGGCAGCGAGCGAGCCATTTGGCTGCCTCGGCACGCATCCCTCACGCTGTCGAAGCGGTGGAACGCGAGGTGGCCGTGCGTCCGGTTCCACGCGGCTCCGAACTCCTAAGACGCGCGGGCCGCGCGCTGCACGAAAGGAGGAGTCTCGCTTCGCCTCACCTTCGTGAGCCGGCAGTGCTCAGAAGACTAGCGGTGTCCGGCCGATGGTATCGCTCGGGTCTTCTGAGCATGATCAATCAGCTCCGGTTGATGCCCGGGCAGGTGAATTGCCCGGGCGGTCCTTCCTTGTTTGTCCCTGCTCCTTACAAGCAGGCATGGGGACCTTGCTCGTCACTCCGCGAACGGCCCCTCGATCGAGCAGCCGCGTTTGGCCCCCTTGGGCGCTGCGGTGCCGTGGGCGAATCAGGAGCGGACGCGCGGCAAGGGCAAGAGATAGCGGTACACTGCCTCGACTTGGTGGGGCAACGGGTCCACCACGCTGGAGTTGACTGCAAACAGCGGGTCGAACTGATGAGCGGTGCGGATGCGCTCGGCCTCGGCGCCGAGCAAGAACAGTTCAGCGCCGCCGTCAAAGGTCCGCTCCCAGCCGCGGATCTTGACCAGGGGCGCGAGCTCCCCCGCGGTCAGCGCACGCTTCACCACCCGGCGGGACTCGAGTCCTACACCTTCGACCAGCACCTTACTTCCCAACGCCGAGATGTGGCGGATCTCGACCAGCGCTGCCGCCTCGAGACCCGCCACCACGTCGCCGGGTCTAAGATTGCATTCTGCGCTCGGCCTCGACACCGGCCTCACCTCAGACATCCTCGCAATCCTTAGGCTTGAGCAAACTCATCGGCCCCATGAGCTTCGCCAGCGGCCGATGGACAGACTCTTCGCCAAGCGACCGACGGACGACGTCCCAGCTGCCGGCGAGTCCCCATCGTGAATCAGGGCCTGATGCTCATCGAGCGATGGCAATGTCGATGCAGACAATCTTGCCGGAGGCCGTCGGTAGGTCGAGGGTTTGCGGCCACTGCCGGTGGCCATGCGCTGCCTAAGCATAACTTGTCACGGGAACGGCTCGCGACCCCGGAGGGCGCGGAAGCACTCTGCGAACTCAGGCAACCCGCTCCGGCTGTGTGGAGCGTTCACGGGGGTCCGCATGACCGCACCTCGCCGACGAGCTCCGAATTAAGGCTCATGCACGAGCCTCCGCGTCGCACCGGCATCTCGCACCACGCTCGGCACTCGGCGATCTTCGCTGGATCATGCGGCATGCGAGGCCCTTCCATCGCGCACGGCGGCCGCGGCGAAGGGTGTGGGGAAGGGAAGCTGGCAGTCGAAGACCTGCCCATCCCAGTCGAGCACATCCACGGCTGCAGAAATCCGCCGCAGCGCACGGTGAGCCAGCTGCGGGCGGTGCGCTGCGAGCGTAGGTTGCCAGCGGAACTGCTCCAGGCGGCAGATAGCGCGGAAGTGTCGCAAAGTGAGGCATCAGCGAGATTCATGAGACGTTCGCCGTCATGGGTGTAGAAACCGCGCTCGCCCGCTGACAGGATTCCGTGGGCCTGAAGAGCCCTAGCCCAAAGCTGCTTGAATGGCCTAGACGAATCGGGCCCCTCACGGGAACGGGAAACTCGAGCCGAAGCCAGTAACCCCGACGGTCGCCGATGAAGCCGCCTTTGCCGGAACGGCTGCGGGGTAAATGCACCGCGACCCAGTGGGAAGGGCCGACGATACCTACCGTCACGCTCTCCGAGCCCGTGAACCCACGTAAAGTGAGTTCCCGACGCACCTGCTCTTCTACTGATTCTCGCGCTCGCAGCTTGCCGCGTCGCATGTAACGTCGCGGAGGGACGTATGGCGTTACTGATTCCCAGACGCTTGCCGGTACGCCATCAAAGCCTGGCGGTGGAGGCACTGCCTGATCCAGTGGGATTAGACGGACCTTCCATGCATCAGAATCGGACGCCGCTGAGGCCCAGGACAATTCCTGGCTCGCCGCGCGCAGGATCGCTCTCTGCTCATCCTCGTCAAAGGGCTGGCCGTCACGCCATACGAGGAGGCGGGTCGGTATCCCTCTCTCACACCACACCAGAAACTCTGCATGCCGGTGGCCCTCAAGCGGCCGGCCCTCCACGTCCTTTCCCGCCATCAGCTGCACCAGCTCGCGGATGTGCCTCGAGACGCGGCTCCACGTCGATCTAGGATCGCCGCTCTTGATGCGCAGAAGCTCCCTCAAGACCGCCCCTCGGAAGCGGGACGTCAGCCGCACGGTCGCCCGGACCTCGGGCGCCACGTTCCAGCCAATGGCAAACTGAATCAACTGGCATCCCGGTCTTGCTGTGGTGCGTCCTGGTGTCTCCACAACGGCTGGCCGAGCCGGAATCAACGCATACATACGCCTGGCCCCCACCGGAACAGTCCGCCCAACATTTATCTTGTCGTCCGTAGTACGTTCGAGATCAACGCGCGACGCCTCCGGGGACGGTATAAGGAGAGGCACCGCTCCCGCTAGGGGCCGATCCAAAAGCTCGCAGTTAGGCGTGGGATAAGGATCGGCCACACGCTGAATGCTGGTAAACGTCTCAGCGCGGCCGAAATATGTTATGCGCTGAAGGCAGGCATCGAGGTCGCTGAGGATCGCATCGTCCCATTCCTCCCCCTCGAGAAACCACCACACCGCTCCATGGTCGGTCGAAGGTATACAGAGATAGTTATCCTGCGCCAAACTTCTACTATGGCAGCGAATGCCGGGCCTCTTGCGCTCTTTTGGGTTCCAACCAAACTCCGTAGGGAAATACTGCCGGACGGGGCTTCCCCTGCGGGCTCCGGGGGGCAGATGGAACCGGTAGCGACTGGCACACAAAGCCTTCACCAACCTATCAAGGCCCCCAATGGGCGGGTCCGAGGGTTGCTCCCTCGCCCACTGGTACCATCGTGCCACCACGGCGCGAACCAGCCGCCAAGGGCTCGGGGGCCACTCCCCGTAGGGGTCGTCGAACGGGTTCACGCGCCACGGCGTGGCATGGAAGCGACCCAGCGGAAACGTCTGCTTCAACACGACCTGCATGGTCGTCACTCCT
The DNA here is from genome assembly GCA_037445065.1 of Myxococcales bacterium. Classification (GTDB taxonomy): domain Bacteria; phylum Desulfobacterota; class Binatia; order HRBIN30; family HRBIN30; genus JBBILD01. The sequence goes on along the minus strand of JBBILD010000044.1, from coordinate 637 downwards.
GCTCGCCTTCCTCACCCGGCTCCTCTTCTTCACCCTCCTGATCCTCGGACGAACCGCCAGCTTCAGGTGCGCCGCCCTCCCGGTAAAGGTCCTCGCGCCGCCAGTACACATCTGTGATCGGCGGATCCTCAAAACGAGCCTTTTTTATCACATCCTCGATGTTCACACTGATTTCGATCTCCTGATCCCCCTGCCTCAAACTCACACATTCAAGGTGGCAGCCCGACCGAAATCGGAATGGCCGCTCGAGCAGCTTCCGAATCTTCCACAAGGCAAGTGCCACGAGGAACTCCTTCTGTGCATCGTTGAGGCCGAAGGTCTGCTTGTCCTTCGAGCGCCCGAACGAGCGGACCAGCGCAATGTCGAGGATGAACGTCGCTCTGATCTCCTGCGCCGTTGCATCGTCCACGGCGAAGATCGGCTGTCCGGAGGTTGTCTTGCCTAGGCGATCGAACTTCACTCCGGAGCGATCCACACGCGTAGCACCGAAGGCCTCAAGGTGCGCCGTGAGCATCCGCGGGATCTTGATCTGCCATTGCGGGAATAAGACGCCATGGACGAGCGCGTTCGGGTCATATCGGAAGATGGTCGAAAAGATATCCCACCACTTGTCGACCGGCGGGTGGGCCTGCTTGCT
>JBBILD010000043.1:0-7651 GCA_037445065.1 Myxococcales bacterium | reverse complement strand
CACCACCGTGTCGCCAGAAATGGCAACCGAGAAGCCGAATTTGTCACCGGCTGTCCCGTCCGAGGCGGTGAGCTTGGCGGTCTGGGTCATATCGGACCAGCCGCTCACCGGCTTCACGAACACATACGCTGCGCCTTGATCCGTATTGGCGCCAACATCGGCGAAGGGGGCCCCCACCACCACCGTGTCGCCAGAAATGGCAACCGACTGTCCGAACACGTCAAACGCCGCCCCGTCCGAGGCGGTGAGCTTGGCCTGCTGCACGAACGGATCGATCACCACCGGGTAGCGTGCCCCTGCCACCTGCACGTGCAACCGCAGCCGCTCCCCTTCCCCCACCTCCATCCACGCCGCGAGTTCCTTCCCCTCACGGTCGTACGCAAACAGCCCCCCGTAGCGCAGCACTCCCTCGCCCCCAGCCCGCTCCTTCACAACAACGGCGCGCTGGCTCGGCTCCAACTCCATCGCAAGTCTACCTGCCTGCCCCCGCACCACGAGTTCCACCACCACTTCCTCTGCCCCAGCCCCTCCGCATCGGTCCGGCGCCTCCTCCAGCGTAAACCCCTGCTGCAGCCCCACCGGCCCGTTGACCACCCACTCCCGCACTACCACACCTCCGGCCCTGCGCTCCCACTCCGCTGCGTTCTCCTCAGCGCGCCTCCTCTCCCCTCTCTGCACTCGCTGCCAGCGAATCCCCTCCCTCCCTGCCGCCACACACCCAAGCCGCTGCCAGGCAAGGCCCCAGCGCACCCCACTCTGCCCTACCTCCACTCTGAGTGCCTGCCCGTCGTGCTCCGCACGGAGCCCCTGCGCCGCATTGGCAAAGCGCACTGCCCGCGCTCGTCCCGCCTTGCCCTGCACGTGGTACGAAACGCCCTCCTGCCCCAGCCGCTTCGAGATCGCGGCCTGCATCGGTACCGGTAGATCCCAAAAGCGCGCCTCCTGTTTGCCAGCCTCGCGCCCCTGCACCTCTGCAGAAGCCCGCCAGCGGTTCGTTACGCGGGCCACTTCTCCGCGAGCGCTGCTTCGAACAACTGGAGAAGTCGTCTCCGCGCTAGCCGCAAGCGCCGCGCGCGGCGCTGCCGCCGCCTCTACGTCCACCGCGGCCACTGCAAGCAGGGCCGCTACGACCAACCGGCGCTTCCAAGCCATGGTGCTCCTCCCTTCTCCCAAGCACGCACTCTACGGGAGAAGTTGCTCGCACCAGGGCCTGCCACGCCACGCCCCGATGTCTCGCACAATGCGGCTTGTGAACGCTCACATCCACGAAATGAGCCTCCAGAATCCACTCGGGACTCAGCAGCAACTCTGTGCTCGTCGCGCCTACACCGCGCGCAGAGCCTGTGTCAAGCAAATCGCCACCCTTTTTTTCGGCCTGCCCCAGCACCGCGCCCAGCCCTGCGCCCGTGGGCGCGACTCCCGGGGCTGCAACCCGGGCGACCCCACTGTGCACGCGGGTAACGGGCTAACCCGCGGAGGACATTGCGTGCCTGGTCGTCGTGGCTCGGCGCGGCCACCAGGCGTGCGGACGCCCCCGAACCCTGCCTCTCGGATGCCCTGACAGCCCGGCTTCCTCACAATCGTTCCCGGCTTGCGCACGAGCATTCTCGTGCCAAGGCACACCGTTGGTGCAGCGCAACCCCCACAGAGTTGCGCTACGGTCCTTGGCGGCCGGGCATCCCTAGGAGCAGGCGCCTTGCGCCAACACTTCGCTCGTTTGCGCAATGACGTGCGCGTTGCTGGTGGGTTCTGGACACCTTGTCGCCCGGGTGCAGCAGGGTGGCGCTGCAACAGCACACTGCGCGCGTGCAGTGCGTCCGCCTGCGGGACGATCCGCATCCAGCGTGTCTGTGGCGAAGGAACAGCTCGCTGCGCGCGTAGAGAGAAGCGCGAAGCGAGCACTCAGCACAAGCCACGTGGCAACCACGAGGGTTTCCCTTACGGACTCCCGGGGGCGCTTCTGCGAGGCGGTTCTGCCGGTTCGCGGAAGGACCCCTGACCACTCGCTGTGGCCCTTTGGCCACTGCCTGCGCACCGTGGCGGTGAGCGTCCAAGCAGCGCACTGCTCATCACCTTTGGCCGCAGCTATCTCACTGTACCGGCGTCGTTGCGGCAAAGAAGCGATTTTCGTTAGCTTGCGCGGGTTATGACTCCCGCGGCCTTGACCGAGGATGGGCGGCCAAAAGCGCGCCGTTTCCGTACTTGCTGGCTTCCGCTCCCGCTTGACGGTGGCGGGCTTTCGCTGCTGGCGGTGGAAAATCTGGAGGCGTTGGTCAACCGCGAGGCGCTGCTGCGTGATGAACTCGCTGGTGCGGAACCACCATACTGGGCGCACCTGTGGACTGGTAGCAAAGCACTGGCACGGCGGCTCGCGGCCTTGGGCGTGGGTCCTGGTCAGCGCTTGCTCGACGCCGGCTGCGGTCTCGGCGCAGTGGCGCTGGCTGCGGCATGGCTCGGAGCCAAAGCGTTCGCGTCCGACCGCGCCCGTGAACCGCTCGCGTGCCTTTCAGTCAGCGCACGGGCAAATGGGCTGTGCGTGCTCGCCTGGCAGGGCGACCTGCTGCGACCCGGTACGAGGACCCTGTTCGACTGGGTCTGCGCCGCCGATGTGACATACGACCCAATGCTGCAGCGCGGTCTTCTGGCATTGGCGGAGGAGCAGCTCGCTCCCGGGGGAACGTTGTTGTGTGCAGATTCAGTGCGCACCTACGACACTGGGTGGCTGGTGGAAAGCCAGCAACGCGGGTGGCATGTGGAGTCTTGGATGGATCAAGAGGAGGAGCAGGGGCGCCCGGTCTGGGTACGATTCAGTATCCTTAAGCGCAGCGGGGCAGCGGGCCACCCACCGCTGCCAACGCAGGAGGAGAGCCCATGAGTTCTGCGGCGCAACTCCGCGGCCTCCTGGCACGCGGCGAGCCGCTCGTGCTCGGCGGAGTGTACGACGGCATCACCACCCGCCTGGCGCACGCGGCGGGCTTCAAGGCAATGTTCGTTGGTGGCTTTAGCGTGGCGGCTTCCCTACTTGGTGAGCCGGACTTCGGTTATCTGACGCAAACCGAGATGTCGGCAGCGGCGCAACGCATTTGCCGGCTCACGGATCGGCCGGTTTTGGTGGACGCCGACACCGGCTACGGCAACGCCCTCAACGTGCTACGCACTGTGGAACTGTACCACAGCGCGGGCGCCGCGGGGTTGTTCTTGGAGGACCAAGTGTGGCCAAAGCGCTGCGGGCACATGCGCGGAAAGCAAGTCGTCGAAGCCGAGGAGTGGCTGGCCAAACTACGCGCGGTGAAGGAAAACCCGTGGGGCTTCGATCTCTTTCTCGTCGCCCGTACGGACGCACGTGCGGTAGCGGGACTCGATGAAGCCATCCGCCGAGCGCAGCTCGCACACGAGATGGGCGCCGATGCCACCTTCATCGAGGCGCCGGAATCGGTCGCGGAACTGGAACGGATCGGCCGCGAAGTCCCGGGTGTCAAGGTGGCCAACATGCTCGAGTTCGGCAGGACCCCGTTGCTCCCCGCACGGGAACTCGCCACCCTGGGCTTTCAACTGATCGTGAACCCGCTTTCGGCGCTGCTGGCATCCGCGGCCGCCATTCGTTCCGTTTACAACCGGCTGCGTGAAGACGGTACTCTCGCGGGACACTTGCCGCAGCTCCTCCCTCTCCAAGACTGGTACGACCTGGTGAAGCTCGCCGAGCATTACGAACTGGCCGAGCGCTTTGCGGCTCCATCGTTGCACAAGCGAAGCCCCCAGTCGTAACCTGCGCCGGATTCGCGCGGCGCCGTAACGCTCCCTTGCGCGAAGCGAGGTAAGCGTGGTAGCGCGCTACGTTGGGATGAGCGCGCAGCGAGGCAGGCAGTGGTGGAAGGTTCTTCTCGCAGCAGCCGCACTCACGGTCTCCGCCGCGGCCCGGGCACAACTTGCGCCCGAGCCGCTCGGTCGAGTGGAAGAATTGCCGGAGCAGCCTTCCCCGCGTTGGGTGTGGGCGATTGACCTTGTGCTCGAGCGAGTGAGCCTCATCGATACCGAGAGCGAGCGCTACTTAGGCAGCGTCCCCGGCGGTTATGGTACCTTCCTGCCATTGTTCCCGCGCAAGCGGCCAGAGATCTATATCCCGGCCACCTATTACTCGCGCCGCACACGCGGGGAGCGCACCGACGTGCTGGAGATCCACGACCGGAAGCGTTTGGCCTTTGTGGACGAGATCCCACTGCCACCCAAGCGGGCGCTCAATCGGATCTCACTGAATCACGCCGCGCTGTCGGACGACGACCGCTTCGCGGCGATCTTCAATTGGACCACAGGCACTTCGCTGAGCATCGTGGACCTGCAGGCACGCCGCTTCGTGGCCGAGATTGACACTCCTGGCTGCAGCCTCGCCTTTGCCGCCGGAGCACGGCGCTTCTTCGCCGTCTGTCCCACAGGGGCGCTGTTTTTCTTGGAGCTCGACGAACAGGGAAACGAAAAGTCGCGGTTCCTCAGCGAGCCGTTTTTCGATCCGCGCAAAGATCCAGTCACCGAGAAGGCGGTGCGTATCGGTAACGTCTGGTACTTTGTCTCGTTCGAGGGAATCGTGCATCCGGTCGACGTGAGCGGGCCGCAGCCGCAATTCTTGCCCACTTGGGAGATCGTTTCCGCCGAGGAAAGGAAGGCGAACTGGCGCACCGGTGGGGCCCAACACTTAGCCGCGCACGAGGCCTCCCACCGTCTATTCGTCCTCATGCACCAAGGCGGGCGAGACACCCACAAGGAACCCGGCAGCGAAGTGTGGGGCTTCGACGTCCAAGCGCATAAGCGGGTACTGCGTGTGCCCCTGCGCTTTCCCGGGCTCACCATTTACGGATTTGCGATCGAGCCGGACCAAAGCTGGCCGTGGGGCACAGGGCGGTTGTTCCGATGGGCGCTGGACCGCTTCTTCCCCGCCGCTGTCACCGCGATCGTCGTCACCCCCGGGGAACGCCCGTGGCTGATCACCGCGTCCGAGTTCGTCGGTGCGCTGGGGATCTACGACGCCACCGATGGGCAGTTCCTCAAACGTGTTCAGCCCATCGGTTGGACCACGGATTTGCTATTCGCTCCGTACGGTTCGTGAAGGTGATGGCAAACGATCCCGCCGTGGATTTCTTCCTGCGTTCGAGTTTGACCGCGCTGTGGCTCGTGTCGGCGGTAGAGAAACTGCGCCGCTGGCCGCAGTTCGTGCGTATCGTTGGAGAGTACCGCCTGCTCTCAGTGGCCACCGCACCTTGGCTGGCTGCGAGCGCTCTCGCCACCGAACTCATCACCGCGCTGGCGCTGCTCGTTCCGGAAACGGCACGAGCCGGGGCGGCGACGAGTGCGGGTCTGCTTCTGTTTTACTCCGCCCTGATTGCCCGGGAGCTGGCCAGCGATCGCCGCCAGCACGGATGCGGGTGTGTGGGCAGAGCCGGAGAGCGAGCGCTGCATTGGGGACTGGTGGTGCGGAACTTGGTGCTCGCCGCACTTGCCACAGCCTGCTTGCTCCCCGTGGCGGCACGGGCGTGGACCTGGCTCGACACAGTCACCATACTGGCGGCGCTGCCCATTGCCGCACTTCTCTACGCGGCGGCGGACCAACTCCTGGCGCTGCCGAGCGCAACCCCACGCCGTCTACCGAGCCCCGCGCTGGCCCCCTCGGAGAACCGCCATGGATAACGCCTTGCTTGCTTCCCACGTGCTGCTCTGGATTTTGGTCCTGGTGCTTGCCGTCGTGGTGCTGGCGCTCGTCCGGCAAGTCGGTGCCCTGCAGGCCCGGATCGCTCCGGTTGGCGCGCTCGTGCCAGCGCATGAGCCCCAGGTGGGTACGGCTGCTCCGCAGATTCCGGCGGAGGACCTCCGCGGGCGCATGCACGCGGTGGGCACGCCGCGCAGCGACGGCAAAGCCACCTTGCTCGTGTGGGTCGCACCTGGGTGCCCGGCCTGCCGCGAACTCCTCCCTGTGCTGGATGCGATCCGCAGGCAAGAGGCCGGGTGGCTCGAGATCCTTCTCGCCAGCGAGGGCGAGCGCACAGTGCACGAACGCTACTACCGGGAAGAGCTGAAGGAGCGCTTCCCGTACCTCCTGTCTGCTCGGCTCGGGCTAGCCTACCAGGTGCCCAAAGTCCCTTACGCAGTGCTGATTGACGCAGAGGGAATCGTGCGCGCCAAGGGTCTCGTGAATACGCGCGAGCACGTGGAAAGCTTGTTCGAAGCCATGGAGCGCCGGGTGGGTACGGTCCAGGAGTACTTGTCCACCCGAGTCTCGCCGCCATCCCCAGCAGTGGAGGTTCGAACATGAGACAAGACCCAGGCCAGGAATCGCGGTTTGACCAGTGGTTCGCGGCGCTTGCCCGCCGCTTCGCGCAGCGCACTTCGCGGCGCAGTTTCCTTGCTCGCCTGGGTGCTTTTTTGTGTGGCAGCGCGGCTTACCCCTTGCTGCCCGTGGCGCGCGCCGCCACTGCCCGGCGTGAAGTGCCGGCGGGCGAGCCGGGTGTGGATGCGCCGCATGGAGACCCTTCGCGCTGCGATTACTGGCGGCACTGCGCGATTGACGGCTTTCTGTGTAGTTGTTGCGGAGGGACGCAACGCTCTTGCCCGCCGGGTACGATTCAGTCCCCCGTTACCTGGATCGGCACCTGCCGGAACCCTGCCGACGGCAAACTATACATCATTTCGTACAATGACTGCTGTGCAAAGCACGTCTGCGGGCTCTGTTACTGCCACCGCAACGAGGGTGACAAGCCCGTCTACTTCCCGCAGCGCAGCAACGACATCAACTGGTGCCATGGCATTGATAACGTCGTGTACCACTGCTCCACCGCGATTGTGGTCGGCGAAGCTAAGGATGTTTGAACGGACGCGTGTCGCCTCCCTCTTGTTGGCCGGCGTGCTCGGCTCGGCCGTAGCGGCAAGCGCAGACCCGTGGAGCGATTACATGCTCCATTGCCAAGGCTGTCACGGGGCAGACGGCGTCGGTTCGCGCGACGGGGCGCCGCCGTTTCGGGGCAACTTCGCACGCCTTGCGCAAAGCGAGGCGGGCCGCGCCTATTTGTTGCATGTACCAGGCGTTCAGGCCGCTGAACTCGACGCTGCGCGCTTGGCGGCGGTGCTCAACTGGATTGCCCGCCGCTACGACGGCGAAGAAACAGAACGATCCGGGTTTCGCCCGTTTACCGCCGAGGAGGTGGCGCGGGCTCTCGGTCAGCCACTCGTCGCCCCGCGCGCCGAACGGGGCCGGGTTCTCGGCGAGGAACATTCGGCTAAGTAAGGACCCGTGCAAGCCTGGAAGTCTGCCCCCGAATCACCCGAGCCCGGGGTACGACTCGGTTTTGCTACCCTCCACTGGGTCGCCCCGGTACTCGCGGTCACCAGTGGGCTTCTGATCGCCGCCGCCTTTCTGCGCTTTTCCCTATATCCGCTTGCCTGGGTCGCTCTTGTTCCCTTCCTTCTGGTGACACGCCAAGCTCGTAGCCCTCGCGCTGCGGCCTGGCTCGGCTGGGTTGCTGGAGTCGCGACCAACCTGCCAGCGTTTTACTGGCTCGTGTACACGATTCGCGTTTTCGGCGGTTTCTCGCTTCCCACAGCCCTCTTCTTTTACGCCATCCTCACTGCCTTCACAGCGCTCCAGTTCGCGCTATTTGGTTGGTTTGCG
>JBBILD010000042.1:0-7800 GCA_037445065.1 Myxococcales bacterium | reverse complement strand
TTGACGCTCCCTCGGTGAACCCCTCCAAGCCGCAGACGGACTGCACGAACTCGTCAAATCCCGGCTACCGCCCGAACTTGTGCAAATTCGGCCCGCAGTGCTTCGCGGCGAGCTGCACGCTGTCTACTTCTTCCCAAGTAAACTTGCAGGCACCGCGATTGGTTGCGTATCCGCCTGGCGTGCCCGCCGTTGGTCTGCAGGGCTCCATGCCCGTGCACATCTGCCGCCCGGGTCCGGGTGGCGTGCCGCCCTCGGTGCAGCGCGGTCTGGGCGAGGAATTCCAAGCACAAGGCGACATCCTTTATCTAATGGGCGGCTCGGTCAACGCGGTGCGATTGCCTTCGATTCCTCCCCCGATGAATTGGTTCGTACTCGCCGTGTGCGGCTCCGTGATCAGCCAGCAGGGCTGGTGCGATTGCAGTACGGGCGGCCTGGGTGCGACAAAAGACGCGAGTGTTTGTCAGGACCGTGTGGGTGCGAGCGACCTGAGTGCGGGCGGCCCGTTCAGCCAAACCACGGACGAGTGCGGAATCACCTCGGCCGATTGGGTGGCAGACTCCGCCTTCCCAACCAATCAGCACGCGTCGGAGATGAGGGTTACCCCCTCTGGTTCGAGCACGGGAGGCGATTGTGTGAACCTAGTTTTGATTCAGCTCACCGTATTGACGAGCCCGGGCCAAATGGGTTCGGATGGTACGCCGTGTACAGCCGATGACACGGGCGTGCCGTTGCCGACCCTCACCATACCCCTCACCACCGGGACAGTCACGGCTCAAGTTCGAGACGTAATCCGCACTGCGGGTACCTGCACGGTGGGCCCGAGCCCTCCTTCTTGTTTGCGCGACGCGGATTGCCAGCCGGCAAACGGTACCTGCAACATCGGCTCGTTGAGTGTGCAGGACTTCGACATCTCCGTCACAGGTTCCAAAGGTAGCTGCTCGGAGTATCTGGCGGGGAACCTGAGCAACATGAAGCTGGTTACCGCTGCGGCTCTTGCTGACCTCACGCTGCCAGGATTTTTCACAGCGGCTGATGGTTGGCTGACGATCGAACTCGACTGCCAGTGAGGCTTCTGTCTGGCCTCCGCTTCTGCGCGGCGCCTGGGAAAACGAGCCGGCTCCCCAAAAGCCCGTCGGAGGAGACAGGGCGACAAAGACCGATCGTGGGGCGGTTCGGTGCGGCTCGTGACGGAAACCGGCTTGAAGGGGCGGCATGCGAATCGGTTGTTGCCTATTTGGACCGGCGCACTCCTTGCAGGGTCGCACGTGAGCATCCCGGCCCTCAGACCGCACGTTGCGCTCTGCGACCCCTGCAGGGGTCGCGGTGCGGTGTTTGGGGGAGGCGCGGGTTCCTGAGGTGGATGCGGCGCGCCGACGCCAGGCTGTATTGGCGCAACGCCCCCAGCCGTGCGTGATGGTGGGCGCAACGTGGACGTTGCGCAGCAGTGTGCTCGCGGAAGCGCCATGCTTTGGCAGCTCGCGTTCCCGGCAGCAGGGTCGGCACGATTGAAACGCCGTGCCGGCGCCACCCCATTCACCATTCGCCGGCCCACCGCTCGCCGCTCGCTTTCACAAGTGCAGTCTCTTTTCTGTCTTGACAAAGGGAGCCGCTTCTTCGTATGGGAGGGCGTCCTTGCAGAGCCGGGAACGGACGGAGCGGCAGGGGCGTAAAACCAAATTTCCTCAGGGAGGGAGGACGATGCGAAAGTTCCTGTTCATGGGCGCGCTGGCGCTCGGCGTGGTCTGGAGCAGCGCGAGCTTCGCGGCCATTGACAAGTGCCAGAAGCGCATTCAGGGCGAAGGTGCCAAGCTGCAGAAGTTCATTTATTCCGCGGTGCAAAAGTGCGCGGACGCGATCCGTAAGGAAAAGGCGCAGGCGGCACTCAAAGGTGTGGGGCTCGATTGCGGCACGGGCAACAAGTGCCTCGCTAACGCCGCCATCTTTTGCGAGAAGCAACTTGCGGGCGTTTACGACGCTGCCAACCTGAAGCCGAACAAGTCCAAGATCGAGCTGTTCCGCAGCACGCTGGAGAAGTCGAGCTTCACGGGCGAGTGCACGGACAGCGACTTGCGCATCCTGGAAGGCATGGGGCACCAGCTTTCCGGCATCGTGAACTTGGCCACTGCGCCGCCCACGAGCGGCACCTGCGACTTCAACTCCGACGGCAAGGCCGACACCAACTGCCGCCTCAAGTTCCTGACCGACTGGCTCATTTACGCCATCGAGGACAGTGCGATTCGCCAGTTGCAAGCGCAGACGCCGGACCTGATGGCGCTGCTCAAAGAGGCCATTGACGCTCCCTCGGTGAACCCCTCCAAGCCGCAGACGGACTGCACGAACTCGTCAAATCCCGGCTACCGCCCGAACTTGTGCAAATTCGGCCCGCAGTGCTTCGCGGCGAGCTGCACGCTGTCTACGTCGTCGAATGCAAACTTGCAGGCAGCGGCGCTGACAATTTCGGGCCCGATCAACTTGACCGGCTCTGTACCTGTACAGATTTGCCGCCCGGGTCCGGGTGGCGTGCCGCCCTCGGTGCAGCGCGGTCTGGGCGAGGAATTCCAGGCTCAAAACAACATCCTCTATCTGGTCGGGGGTGCGGGGAATTCGGTGCAGGCACCGCCGCCGTATCCGAATCCATTACCTCTATTTGTGCAAGCCGTCTGTGTCTCAATTGTCGGCCAGCAGGGCTGGTGCGACTGCAGCGGGGGAGGCCTCGGGGTGAACAAGGACGCCACCGTGTGCCACGACCGCGTAGGCGCTAGCAACCTGAGCGCGGGTGGTCCTTTCAACCAAACCACCGACGAGTGCGGGGTGGCCTCGGCCAGTTGGGTGGCGGACTCGACTTTCCCTGCCAACCTGCACGCGCCGGGTCTGACCATTACCCCTTCGGGCTCGAGCACACCGGGGGACTGTGTGGACTTGGTGTCGCTCCAGTTCACTTTGCTCACGAACGCGGCGGAGAAAGGTGTGGACGGTGTCGCGTGCACCCCTGACGATACGGCTTCTCCGTTGGCCACCTTCACGGTGCCGCTCACCACGGGCACCGTGACAGCCGAGCTCAAGGACGGGATCGTGGTAGCGGGTTCTTGTACGGGCGGAAGCAATCCGCCTTGCTTGCAGGATGCGGACTGCTTGCCCAGCAGCGGTACCTGCGACACGAGTGCGATGGACGTGCAGGACTTCACCACTCCGGTCACCGGTTCCAAGGGTACCTGCTCCGAATACCTGGCGGCGAATCTCAGCAATGTGCGGTTGGTGACGGGCGCCGCTCTCGCGGACCTCGCCATCACCGGGTTCCCGGTCTCGCTCGACGGATGGCTCACGATCCAACTCGACTGCGACTGAGCGGTTGCCCTCGCGACCTTTCCTGCCCTGCGCGTTGGGGGAACGATTCGTTCCCCCAACGCGTTTTTGTCTGCATGCGGTGCGGGCAAACGCCCTCGGCGACAGCGCGCGAGCTCGCTCCTTCGTACCGGCGTCGAGTCAGCCAGCGCCCCACCGCGAGAGCGCTACGGCGCGGCTTGCTCGCCTTCCTCGCTTGCTTTTCGTTGGGCTTTGTCGAGCCCAGCGGTTGGGAGAAGGCGCGCTTCGGGATGTCCGCCGAGGAGTTCCTGCGCGCCTACCCGCGAGCACGCTCCCTGGAGCCTGAGCCCAGCGCTGCCGCCGGCCCTTTGCTCCGCCGCTTCGAACTCTCCGGGCAAAAGGTCGGGCCGCTGCGCGACTGCCAGTTGCAGTTCCATTTCACCGGTCAGCCCTCCAAGCTCTTCCGCATCGAGGGACGGTGCGCCAATGCTCCGGAAGAGGTGAGCCGCTACTTGGTGGCCACGTACGGGGAACCGACGCGCACTGCAGGCAACGTGGTGCTGTGGAGCGGTAAGTCCGCCGAGGTCAACTTCAACCCGCGTGGCGGTGCCTTCAGCATCAACGACATCGCCCTGTCCCGTAGCTTCATCGGCTCTCTGATGGGCGCGCTCCGGCAAGTCCCTCTCGCAGCCACCCCACAGTCCACACCGGTCGCCACACCGGCCCCCTGACGCCTCCCTCCGCGCAATTCGTCGCTGCGGCCCTTGTGATGAAGACGAGCGGCGAGCGGGGAGCGGTGCGTGGCGAACGGGGCCGGCGAATCGCGAATGGGGAATGGCGAATGGGGGTGCCGCACCCACAACTTGCTGGCATGGCTGGCCCGCCGTGGCGCATCGCGTCGAATTGCAACACAGGCAGGCACAAGGCCTGCCCCTACATTTCTCGGATGCGGCACCGGACGAAACGCGCCCGGCATCCGGTCCCACCACCACGGCTGCGCGGTGACACGTACGCCGGAACCACCAGAAAATGTAGGGGCGGCCCTTGTGGCCGCCCGTGTTCCCATCACCACGTTGCCGCGCAACGTTCACGGTGCGTCCGCGACGCAACCGGCGCGGCCCCGCGCAATTGACCATGCCGTCGGATTCGCGACGTGGGCAGGCGCGAGGCCCCGGCGTCTTCGTTGACAACGCCTGGCCGCTTCACTATCGGTGCCCCTTCGCTTTCTCAGGAGACCCCCCATGGAATACGCGATCATTCGCACGGGCGGCAAACAATACCGCGTCACCCCGGGAGAGGTGCTGCGCATCGAGAAGCTGCCGCTCGGCGACGAGCAAAAACAGGTAGAATTTTCCGAAGTGCTGGTCACCAGCGACGACGCCGGCGTGCGCATCGGCCAGCCGCTGGTGCCTGGGGCACGCGTGTTGGCGCGCGTGATCCGGCACGGTAAGGCGAAAAAAATTCTGGTCTTCAAGAAGAAACGGCGCAAAAATTACCGCCGCCGCTACGGTCACCGTCAGCCGTTTACCGAGGTGCAAATCCTGAGCATCGAGAAAGGAGCGTGAGCCATGGCACATAAAAAAGGGCAGGGCAGCACACGCAACGGACGCGATAGCCAGGGCCAACGCCGCGGCGTGAAAGTGTTTGCTGGCGAGCAGGTACGCGCCGGAAACATCCTTGTGCGCCAGTTGGGCACTAAGATCCACCCCGGCAAGAACGTCGGCATGGGGCGCGACTTCACCCTGTTCGCCAAGATCGACGGGATCGTCCGCTACGAACGCATGGGCAAGGACCGGCGCCGGGTGCACGTGTTGCCGCTAGCAGCCCTCGGGGCCGGCGAGCCGCGCGTGGCGAGCAGCGAGGCGTAAACGGCGAGCGGGGGGCCGGCGAATCGCGAATCGCGAATGGGGTAGCGCCGGCACGGTGTGCCGATCGTGGATGTAGGGGGCGGCCCCTGTGGCCGCCCGCGTTCCCATCACCGCGTTGGCGCGCAACGTCCACCGTGCGTCCGCGACGCAACCGGCGGGGCCCCGCGCAATTGACCATCCCGTCGAATTGCGGCACGGGCAGGCACAAGGCCTGGCCCTACATTTCTTGCCCGTTCGGCAGACCGTTGCACTGTGGATGTAGGGGCGGCCCTTGTGGCCGCCCGTTTTCCAACACCTCGGTGTCGCCAAACATCCACGCCGACACCACCAAGGCTGTAGGGGCGGCGTGCCGGCGCTGCGTTGCGCGGCGCTGCGCCTGGGTTACTCTACGGCGGGCCATGAAGTTCGTGGACGAAGTCGAGATTTTCGTGCGTGGCGGCGACGGCGGGCGCGGCTGTGTGAGCTTCTGCCGGGAGAAATACCGCCCGAAGGGAGGCCCCGACGGGGGCGACGGAGGCGACGGTGGCAACGTGATCTTGGTGGCCGATGCCGGCTTGAGCACGCTCATTGACTTCCGCTTCCAGCCGCACTTGCGCGCTGAGCGCGGCGAGCACGGCCGCGGCAAGCAGCAGTACGGGCGGCGCGGGCGGGATGTGCGCGCCTTCGTGCCGTGCGGCACACTCGTCTTCGATGCCGACAGCGGCGAGCTGCTCTGCGATTTGCGCGAGCACGGCCAAGAGGTCGTGGTCGCCCGCGGGGGGCGCGGCGGCAAGGGCAACATGCACTTCGCCACCCCCACCAACCAGGCACCCCGCTACGCGCAGCCCGGCACCCCAGGTGAGGAGCGGCGCCTGCGTCTCGAACTGCAACTGCTCGCCGACGTGGGCTTGATCGGTTTCCCGAACGTGGGCAAATCGAGCCTCATCCGCCGCGTCTCTGCCGCGCGCCCGCGGGTGGCGGATTACCCGTTCACCACCTTGGTTCCGCACCTGGGCGTGGTGCGGGTGGGCGACGAGCAGAGCTTCGTACTCGCCGATCTCCCCGGCCTCATTGAAGGCGCGCACCGCGGGCACGGCCTCGGTGACCGCTTCTTGCGCCACGCCAAACGCACCAAGCTGCTCGTCCACGTCCTCGACGTCAGCGGCGTGAGCGGACGCGACCCGGTGGCGGATTTCGACCTCGTCAACCGCGAGCTGGCTTGCTTCGACGCCGACCTCGCCGCGCGTCCGCAAATCGTGGTCGGCAACAAGGTGGACCTCACCGGCGCGCGCGCTGTGCTCGCCGAGGTGCAAGAACGCTTGCGCGCCCGCGGCATCGAAGTGTGGGGGATCTCGGCGGCCACCGGCGAAGGTGTGCCCGAACTGATGAAGCGTGTGGCGCGCGAGCTAGGGGCGCTCAAAGGCTGCGCGGCGGCACACTGGCAGCCGGAGGCGGAACGCAGCGCTGTGGTGGGCGGCAAATGAACGAGCACTTGGCTGCCAAGCAGCGGCTCTTGCGGCGCGTCCGCCGCGCGGTGGTGAAGATCGGCAGCAGCATCCTCTCCGGCCCGAGCGGTATTCACGAAGCGCGCCTGGCTTCGCTGGTGGCCGAGGTGTGCGAACTGCACCGCCGCGCCGTGCAGTGCCTGATCGTCACCTCCGGAGCAGTGGCGGCAGGTACGGTGGGCCTCGGCCTGCGCCAGCGCCCGCGTACCATCCCCGAGCGGCAAGCGGCGGCCGCCGTGGGCCAGATCGAACTCATGGCTCTCTACCGCCGCTGCGCTGCCGAGCACGGTGTGCGCGTGGCGCAAATCCTCCTCACTCACGACGACCTCGCTTCGCGCCGCCGCTACCTGAATGCGCGCCACACCATCGAAACGCTCTTTGCCGCCAGGGTGCTGCCGGTGGCCAACGAGAACGACACCGTGGTCACCGAAGAGCTGCGCAACTTCGGCGACAACGACAACTTGTCCGCCTTGGTGGCAGGCCTGGTGGGGGCGGATTTGCTGGTGCTTTTGAGCGACGTGCCGGGCGTGTTCACGAGCAACCCCAACCTCGACCCGGCTGCCGAACTGCTGCCCGTGATCACACAGCCCGCGCGGCTGAGCGGCGTGCGGCTTGAAGGACGCGGCCCCACCGGCACCGGCGGCATGGCCTCCAAACTTGCCGCAGCGCGCAAAGCCGCGCACGCGGGCATCCCAACCATCATCGCCAATGGCCTGCAAGACGGCATCCTCCGCCAGGTCTTCGACCCGAAGCAGTGTGTGGGCACGATCGTCGTGCCGGTGGAGGACCGGCTTGCGCGGCGCAAACACTGGATCGCCTACACCCTCAAGCCAGCCGGTGCGGTGGTGGTGGATCGCGGCGCCTTCGAGGCCATCGCCCGCAAGGGGCGCAGCCTGCTCCCCTCCGGTGTGTGCGCTGTGCAAGGGAAGTTCGAGGCGGGGGACTGCGTGCGCTGCCTCACCGAAGAGGGCAACGAGTTCGCGCGTGGCTTGGTAAACTACGGCGCCGGGGAACTCGAGCGCCTCAAAGGTGTGCACTCGAGCCGCATCGAAGAGGTGCTGGGCTACAAGACCACCGATGAAGTGATCCACCGCGACGATTTGGTCCTGCTCACCGAAGCCGTGCCGCCACACTGATTCCACAGG
>JBBILD010000041.1:0-7937 GCA_037445065.1 Myxococcales bacterium | reverse complement strand
GGGTGCGCAAGTTGCGTGCCGCGCTCGCCGCAGTACGCCGGCTCGCTGCGGCCCGGAACATTTTCTTGTTCTCGGAACCGTGCAGCCGGAGCCGTCCCAGGGATGCGAGCTTTGGCTAGAGATGCCTCTCTCCGACTCGTTACGGAGCTTCCCTGATGCGGTTCGGAGCGGCGTTGGTGGAGGATCTTGCCAGGGAGGGCATGCGCGGCGCACGGCGTTCCGCTGCCCCACTGTCTCCGCGCACTGGCCCCGGTCGCTGCGGGGCTCGATCCGAAGCAAACCGAGCGCTCCTCTCAGGACGCTACGGCGTGCGTGCGAGGGCCCGAACAGGGTTCGATACGGCAGCGCCGCCTTGCCCGCTGGTGCTGGGATCGGTAGCGTTGCCGCCCGCGTTGGCCGAGCGCCTAGCTCGGCGCCTCCGCTGTAGGGAAGGAGTGATCTCTCATGACGACCTTTGCTGACATGATGCGACTCGAGCCCCACGGCCCAGACACCTTCGTGGGTGCCGGACCGCGGTACCCATGGGGCGGCCTGTATGGCGGCCAGATCGTCGCCCAGGCCTTGCGTGCAGCCTCGCTCACGGTGGATCCGAGTTACCGCGTGCACTCGCTGCACGCGTATTTCATCCGCCTGGGCGATGCGAGCGAGCCGATCCGTCTGGAGGTGGACCGGACGCGCAATGGACGGAGCTTCGTTACCCGCACGGTAGTGGCGCGCCAGGCGGTGGGTGCCATTTTGAACCTAGCGGCTTCGTTTTATTTGCCGGAGGAATGGGTGGACGTGCAAATCGAGCAAATGCCGCCACTGCCAGCCCCGGAGCAGCTCTCCGGCGATTCTTGGAGTCCGCTCATCGAGCGCCGGCTGCTCGATGAGCAGGATGACACCGGGCGCGCCGCGGGCTGGTTGCGCCTGGCGGAGCGGCTGGGGGAAGACCCGATCATTCATGCGTGCGCGCTCGCGTACCTATCCGATGATCTGCCGACCGATGCCGTCGTTGCAGCGCACCCGGAGCGTCCGCGCGAGCGCACGCCGGGGTTTTTCTGGACGGCAAGTCTGGACCACGCGATCTGGTTCCATCGGCCTTTTCGCGCCGACGAGTGGCAGCTCCACCAGTTTACTTGCCGCGGTCTGATTGGCACGCGCGGGCTTTCGATCGGTGCCATCTTCGACCGGGCCGGGCGCCAAATCGCCAGCGTCGCACAGGAGGTGCTGATCCGACCGCGGCGCGCGCAGAGTTAGGCGCAACGAGCGAGGGGCTGCCTGCTTCGCGGTGCTGGTTTGGGGTGGTGGGGCGGCGGAGAGCCGCTGGGCACGAGCCTGCCCGGCGCCTTCGCGGCTGGCGCGCATTCCCGAATGGTTCCCGCAGCGAGCACAGTGCGTGGCCGCGCCAGGAGCTTGGCAAGGGCCACGCTGCCCGGGCAGATCCTCAAGCCGCCGGAGTGCGGTACTCGCTTACGTGGAACGGCTCGAGGGTGTCGATCGCGTCAACCGGATCCACCGTCCGGCGCCAGCGAAAGTGGCGGATGGTCACGCGGCCCGGCTCGAAGTCGAGGATGTGGAAGCCGTTGACCTCTTGCACGGGCACGACTTCTTCCACGGTGAGATCGACCGCGGCTTTCGCCTTCGTTCCGCGTGCGGCAGAAGGCCAGCCCAAGCCGGTGCCCGGTGTGCCAGTAATGACCGACACAACCGGGTTTTCGGCAAGGTCCGTGGTGCGCGAGCGCAGGATGCGTTCCTCGGCAATGCTGTGAATGTCGCCACTGACAAAGAGGGGCAACCGGCGCATGCGGGATGCGGACTCCAGGATGCGATCGTGCTGGTCCTGCCACGCCGGTTGCCAGCCTGGCTTGGGGATGGCGGTGGTCAACTTGCCATCCGGACCCAGCACATCGGGATACCATTCGGCGTACTTGCCTGCCGTCCACCCGGGTGGGTTCCCGGGCAGATGGACAAGATGCTCGACGTCGGACGCACCGTTGCGGGCATGGAGCCAGTCCTCCGCAGCGCGCGGCACGAGGCCGCCTTGGGGTCCGAGTTCCATGAACCCTTTGCACTCATACAAAAGGCCCTCGAACAAGCGGCCATAGCGCAGGGTGCCGAACGCCTCGCTCGTGCCTGGAAAGCGGTCGTTCGCGTTCGAACCGGGCAGCGTGAGGGGGCGATTCGGATCGGGTAGGAACTCAGGGTAGTAGAGCCATTGGGTGGTACGGGCGAGGCGGCGCATGAAGTCGTCCGGCGGGAAGGTGATCAAGTCGGGTGTGACCTGGTCATCCTCGAAATAATCGTGGTCGTCGCGCAGGAAGTACACGGGCACAGAGCGCAGCGTCGTGCCGTATAGCGCAGCGATTTGCCCGTCTACCGCTTTCTTGAGCACTGCTTCGTTCGGATGACCGAGAACCGGGGCTTCGCGGTCGAAGGTGCCAGCAAATTCAATGGCAGCCTTTGACTTGCCCAGCAGCAATGCGGCAACACCGGCGCGCAGGTCCCAATAGACATGATCACCATTCGCGACCACCGCGTCGGGTGCGAAGGACAAGGCGCGCGCCAGAAGGCGTTGGCGCACCGCCAGCGGGTTGTAGAGAGAGAACAGGTCGTGCCCTCCGGCGCAGGTGTATGCGAGTAGGCGGAAGCGCTCGGGGCGGCTCTCGGGGTGAGGGAGTGTGGCGAGTTCCCACGGTTCGCTGAGCCGCTGGCGGCCGCGGCGAAGCTCGAGCGTGTATTGGCGCGCGGGTTCTAGCCCCGTGGCATCGAAGGCCCAGAAGAAGCCGCGGGTATCCGTACGCACCCCGCGGAATTTGCGCGTGCCTACCCACAACTCAGGGTCGTCGTGCTGTACCTCATGGAAGGATGCCTTGATGAGGATCCGGTCGTGGCTCGCGGTAGGTAGAAGGTGGGCGACGGCGTCGCTGCTCGGTGGCTCGGTCCCTCCCCCTTCGCCGTCATCCCCGCAACTGGCGAACACCAACGCCGTGGCTCCCCCGAGCAGCTTGAGGAAGTCTCTCCGCCGCATCAGCGACTGCTTACGCCTTCAGCGCTGAAGACACAAGCCGCGATGTGCGGTCTGCGCGACGCAAAGGAAGCTGCGGGTTGTGGCCGATGTGCCGTGGACGCCTGGTTTCCTTGTACAGCGATTGTAGCCGGGGCAGGCGACTGCCTGGCTAAGGGTGCTGGGGGCCAGGGTATCCTGATCGAGTCGTGAGAATCGCGTGCCTGCGGTTGCGCGCGGCCACGAAACGAATCGTTGCAGCGGTGGTGGGAGCGTTACCGCGCTGATCTCCGTGCGGCGCGCCTGAGGCGCCGGCACTGCGGTAGCTTGTGCGGCCGCCGCGTGGTCAGCCCGGTCGTTCACTCGTAGCCGAGCAGTCGTAAGCGCTCGTGGACGGAGGGATCGATCTGACCAGTGACCGACTCGCCGAGCTTGCGAGCTTCGGCGACTTGCTCCCTCTCCCAGTGGCGTAACGCTGCCTGCAGTTCGGGAAACGGGGGCAAGGGGTTCTTTTCGCCGGGGTCTTTCTCGAGGTCGAAGCTCACCAGGCGGCCGCCTTGATCGATTGCCTTTTTCGTCCCGCGCCAGATTGCCCGCTGCCGGCAGGAGCCCCAGTCGCCGCGACAGGCGTCCACCTCCGCAAAAAGGTCGCGCGAGGGTACTCCCTTGGTCGCATCAACCCCTTTCATCGCCGGCGGAATCGGGAGCTTCGCAGTGGCAAGAACGCTGGGGGCGAAGTCGAGTAGACTCGTGTTCGCGGCGATGCGGCCCCGGGGATGGCCGGCGGGGGAACGCAAAATCCAAGGGATCCGGACCGCTTCCTCGAACAGCGCGAAGCCGTGCCCGAACCCGCCGTGGTCCCAGAGTTCTTCGCCGTGGTCGGCGACCACAGCGACCACCGCGTTGTCGTACAGTCCCTTCTGCCGCAGCCAAGCGACAAAGTCTCCGAACGCCCGATCCCAGGCCACGATCGTCTCATCGTACGCGTGTACGAAGTCGCGCAGGTGGTAGGCCTGCTTCCACCTTTCCTCTTTGAAAGGAGCTGGCTCGAGCCAGTTCTTGAGTCCTTCGGCTTCTTTCTCGGTAAAAGCGCGGTCGGGCACGAAATCGAGCGGGCCCAACATCGCCGGATCCACGCGCGGAGCGTACCAGGGTACGTGCGGTTCCATGTAGTGGAGGTAAACAAACAGGGGACGATCACGGGTTCCCGGGCCGGACTGCTGTTTTTCGATCTGTGCACGCGCCCTTTCGTTGAGGCGCTCGGCACTGACCGGACCCAGCACCTCATAAATGACGAAGCCGCGTTCGAGCCGCGTCTTCTGCTCAGGCTTTAGCCAGTCGTTCGCACTGATGGCGATCGTGTAATAGTTCGCGTCGAGAAAAAGCTCGGCGAGGGTCACCGTTCCAGCACGCAGGCTCCGTACCCAGCGCTCTCCGTTGTTCGCGCGCAGGCCGTGCGCGGTCGGATACTGGCTCGTGAACAGCGTCCCGAGAGCGGGAAGGGTCCAACTCGACACAGAGCGAGCGTTGGTGAACACGAGACTCTCGCGTGCGAGCGCGTCGAGGTTGGGTGAGGTCTTGCGTGCATAGCCGTACGTGCCGAGGTGGTCGGGGCGCAAGGCATCCACGAGGAAGATGAACACATGCGGCTGCTTGGCTTGCGCCGCCGCGGCGTGTGGCGGGTAAGCAAGCACGGCGACGAGAACGCTGACGACAAGGGCGATCGCTGGGGTCACCACGAACGTCCCCTTTGCTCGGGCCCGGGTGCAACGTTTCATCACCCGCATCTCAAAATCCAATTGACCGGCAAGGTCAATCCCATGAGGTGCCATCCGGTGCGGGCCTGCCCGACAGGGTTGAGCACCAGGGCGCGGCCAATCCCGGCTGCCACCGATTTCTCCCCAAGCGTCACGGTGTGCCCGCTCCGTTGTAATTGCCTTTTGATCCACCGGGACCCGATTGCCACCGCTCGTTCCGATCGAGGTCATCGTCCACACCTGCCGCCCTCTGGTCGGACTCTCGGCCCGCCGCTCGCGCTCGCCAGGAAGCGCATCAGCGCAGGGGCACCATGAGGAGGCATTGGTTGCGGCTCTGGCGCTTGATCTTGTGTTGTGTTCGTTCCATGAACGAAGGGCTTGCCATGGCCGAGTTCCGTGTCACACCGTCTCGCTGGTGGCGGCGGGCGTTGCGCTCCCGAGCGCTGCAGGCACTGCTGCTCCTCTGTATCGTGGCGGTGCTGGTGGCGCGCTGGGTCGGAACGCAGGAAGGGCTGACGAAGCTGCGCGAGCAGTTAGGGCCGGTAGCTCCGGCGATCACGGTTCCTGTGCACGCCGTGATTGCGATCTCCCCACTGCCGAGCGAGGTCGTGGCTTTCGCAAACGGCCTGATGTACGGCTTCTGGGGCGGGGCCGCTTTGAGTTGGCTCGGGTGGATGCTCGCTGCCCTCGTCCATTACGCTGCTGCCCGCCGGGCGGCCGCCGACATGGACATTCCCGCGCTGTTGCAGCGGGCTCCGCGCTGGCTTCAGCGCTTTCCTGCTGAGCACCCTGTGTTTCTGATTGCGGGACGGTGGATTCCTTACGGCCCACAGCTTGTGTGCACGATCGCGGGCGCGTACGGTGTGCCACTTCTGCGCTTTGCCGCATGTACGGCCGTGAGCATCGTGCCAGTGGCGCTGTTTTTTGCAGCTCTCGCAACCCGTTTAGAATGAGTTGACGATCGGGTGCAGCGTCGTGACAGACCGCGCCCGGGGCTGGCGTGCGGCGCGCCTCCGCTCCGAGGTGGAAGAGGCATTGCCATCTGGCAGCGGCAAGTTTCAGGGCCGCGCTTGTGCTGGGGACCCCGGAAGCTGGTGTGGGGCTGCGGAACTCGGGAAATCGTCCAGCTTTGTAGCCGCTTGGCATGCGAGGCGTCTCGATCTGTGGGCCGGCCGTGTCAGGACGGCGTCTTCTTGCGGGTCCCGATTCCGAACGCGGCGCGGGTATCGGCCTCCCACTTGGCGAGCGGGAGGCTTGCCTGGATGGCCCGCACTTGTTGCAAGAGTTCGAGTTTGCCAGCGCGGTCGCTGGACCACTCCTGTGCGAAGGCTCCGGACCGAATCTCCTCGAGCGTCTGCCGCATTTTTTCCCGCAAGGGGGCATCGAGGTCGGCGTACCGAGGCACGCGCGAGATGGTGCCGTACTGGCTTGTGTGCGAATGCAGCTCGTGTTGTTTGAGCATTCCGAGCTCGCGGATTTTCTCGAAGCTGTAAGCCAGTTCTCCAGAAAGGTAGAGTTCCATCAGCACCGCTTCGGGGGGAAACCCTGCTTCGATCAGCACCTCGATCGCCGTGAGCATGAGGCGGCCAAAGGCCGGACCGAACGCTTGCTCGGTAAAGAGATCGAGCGTGGCCTCGTCGAGAAACGACAGTTCCAGACAACCTGCTTTCGTCGAGCCGATGGCTTTGGCGAGCGCCAACATGCGCTGCCGGGCGCGTCCGGTGGCGTCTTGGTGCACGCCAACGAAGCTCGCAAAGCCTTCCCCCGAAATGTATCCGTCGCGCACCCCTTCGCCGATCATACGCGGTGCGATCATGGTGACGTCGATTCCTGGCGGTGGCGCGATGAGGCCGAAGGCAACGTTGTAACCGTGAGCGAAGTTCAACAGTTTGCCGGGGCGCAAGTGCAGCGCTACGTCTCGTTCGTACACCTCGGGCATCACCTCGTCGGCGGTAAGTAGAAAGACAATGCCGGCCCGCTCGCTCGCTTCGGCGATCGAATACACGGGAAAGCCATCGGCGATGGCCCGTTCTCGGTACTCGTCTTCGATGTTCCCGACCAGCACCGCACAACCCGAGTCCCGCAGGTTGAGAGCCTGCGCGCGGCCTTGGTTTCCGTAGCCAACGATGGCGATTTGCTCGCCTTCAATGGCGGAGAGGTCAGCGTCTTCGTCGTGGTAAATCGTCGCCATGTGGTTCCCTCGGCATCCGACTGCCGCCCTCGCCTCTATCGTGCTGGTACCGGCTGGGCAATCCTCTTTTGGCTCGCTTCCGCACGGAGCGCCTCGAACGCTGCCGGCGAGTCAAGCCTCTCGTGGGTGCACAGGGCCGGGTCGGGGGCTGCCGGGAGGCCAAGGGGTGCCCCGCTGGCGGCCAGGGCGGCGGCGGTAAGGCACGAACCCTTACGCCTCGCGCCCGCACCCTTTGCGATTCTCGTGCGGCCTTTCGGACGCGACGGCTCCGAAAGCGCAGGCTTTGCGTGGCTCTCGAGAGGAGCGGGTGTAGCTCTCCGACGCCGATCTTGGGGAAGGAGGGCGCAGTCGTGGCGGTTGTGAGTGGCGTGTCCGGCGCCGGTTTTGCCTTTGCCGCGGCACGCAGCCGAAGCCTCCGACATCGGTGGAACGCATCCCGTGGGGCCACCCTTACGGTTCCACGGCGAGCACGCTGCCGTTCTCCCCAAAGGTGGTGGCTTGCACGCCAGTGGTGGAAACCGCGCTGGCGTTGGTCAGGTGCAAGAGAGCCGGCAAGCGGTCGAAATCCAGCACATCGAACGTGCAACGGTAGAGAATCGAGCCGGCGGGGATGGCCCTCTCAACGCCGGTTAGGCCCACGATGCGTACCCGCAAGCGATCCAGCTCCGGAGCATCCGGCGGGCAGCCCCCGGGCAGAGGGTCGCGCGAGCACGAGGCGAGTTCGACGAGCAGTTTCTTGCATGGGAATCGGAGCTTCTCGCGTTGCTCGTTGCATTGGGGGAGTGTATCGCCGATGGTGGGATCGATCGTGCAGCCCGCGGTGCTGGGCAGTTGCAGGGCGTTTCGATCGAAGAGCAAGTCGTGCTGGATGCGGCTAACGAAGTCGGCCGCGCTGTCGAGCACGACTTCCACCGTCGCTGTCCCATTTGTGGAAGGCTCGACCGAGGTGGACCGGATCACGACCGTCGGCAACGGGGTGGACAAGGAACCGACGCGCCCGTTT
>JBBILD010000040.1:0-8755 GCA_037445065.1 Myxococcales bacterium | reverse complement strand
GCAAGTCGTGCTGGATGCGGCTAACGAAGTCGGCCGCGCTGTCGAGCACGACTTCCACCGTCGCTGTCCCATTTGTGGAAGGCTCGACCGAGGTGGACCGGATCACGACCGTCGGCAACGGGGTGGGCAAGGGGGGGTGTGTGGGTGAGAGGGTGCGGGTGGGCGACAAGGTGCGCGTTGCGGTCGCGGAGGGTGTGTGCGAGGGCCGTGGCGAACTGGGGGGTTGAGTCGGCGTCGCGGTGCGGGTTGCAGTGCGGCTCGGCGCGGCGGTGGGCGGCCGGGGGGTCCACGTCGGCGGGAGAGCTTGCCCACGGGATGCGAGCACCGCTCCCTCGTGGCCCACGGCCGGCAGGCGCGCGCCAGAGGGGCCGGAGGCGATCACGAAGGTATTCGTAATGAGCCTAGGCAGGCGGCTCGCATCCACCACCGCGAAGACGCGGGTGTAGAGCACAGAGCCGTCTGGAATGGGGTTGACGTTGGTTAGCCCGAAAATCAGTGCCCGGAAGCGGCTCAGTGCCGGGTCGGCAGCGAAACAGCGACGTCCCTGTTCCACACGGTCGCAGCGCCCCAAGTGGCGGCTCAGCGTTTTACAAGGAAGCGTGGTCGCGCTGCTCCCGCACTCCGGGTGGCTGTCGCTGATAGCTTCGTGGAGCTGGCAGGCGAATTCCGGATCGATCTCGATCGCAGTATTGTCGAACGTGAGGTCGTTTTGCACGCCTGCTACTTGCGCCCCGTTGCTGCGCAGGATCACTTCAACGCGCGCCCGCCCGTCCGCGGAAACAACCACTGGCGGGACGATGATCTCCACCTGCGCAGAAGTTGGAGCTGGGGTGAACGAGGGGGGCTGGGGTTGCGGTGGGGGTGGGCCTTGTCGTGCGAGTTACGGCCGCGTTGGCGGTACGGGGTGGGGTGGCGCGAAGCGGGCTGGGCGATGCCGCGGGGAGGGGAGGAACGGTCGGAGTGATCGGAGGTTCTTGTGGAGCGGGCTCTGGCCGGACGGTGAGCGTAACAGGGCTGGCCACGATCGCGATCTCGGCGCCGAAGTCGCGCAGGAGCGCGGCGTGTGTCAGCGCGGTCATCCGCGACGCGATGAGGACGGCAATGCGGAGCGGCGTTCCGGAATCGAGCGGTAGTTGCTCGCTGCGAACCAAGGTGATCTCCACCTCCGCCAGCGCCTTAAAACCGTCCGGCGAGTAAATGATCTCAGGACCGGCGAACCTGCCCTGGCTGGGGTCAGTGGGGGCGACGGCGAGGCGAACCGTGCTGCCAGGAACGATTCGACTCCCGTTCGCGAGCACGCCACCTGAGACGACGATGCGTGCCCTGCACTGGATCGGGTCGCCGGTACACACAAAAACCCCGCCGGAATCCGGAGCGATCCGTACTGGGTCAGACAGCAGCGGGCGGGGCGTTATGGAATGCTCATCCGCGCCGCACAGGGTGAGACCTTCGAAAGAGCCGCACATTCGCCCGCGGGAGACGCGTGCTAACTCGCTCTGCTCTGTGGCCTGTCGGGCAGTGATGCTGATCCCGGTGGAATCCCTATCGGAGCAGCCGGTGACCAGGGCCACCACCAAAGAGACGAGAGTTTTCGCCCAAGTGTTCGGACCTTGGCACCGCTCTGCTGGACCCATCTTCGCGATCCTCCTTGCTTGGTGGCGCCGGCACCCCGTGGCTCGCCAAATCGCGCCGAGCGCCGAAATTCTCCCGAGTGTGGTCGATCGAAGCTTCGTGCCTCATGCGTGGTGCTCCCCGTCCGTGCGGCGGCGGACGCGTCTCGACCGCTTTGAGGCGGCTCGCTCACCGTCTCCACTGCCAAGCTGCTCTTTAAACGCCGCGCGCAGCGAAAAAGTTCTCAAATGCTTAAAAAAGTAGGCTTTCGACTGCTCCGGAACGGAGGCCTTTGGGTCCCTCGCGCAGACCGTCATGGCGCTCGGCGCAGAATCCGAGCGCAGAGGCACGGAACGGGGGCCTGTGGATCTCTCGCGCAGATCGTCGGCTGGTCCTCTTTTCCGAGGACCGTGCGGGCGCCGATCGGAAAGCCGTGACGTTTGGCGGGCACGAGTAGCTGGGTTGACCCCAGTACAACCTCGGCGGGTACGGAGAATGTCAGGGCAAACGCCCGCCCTTTGGGCGCAACTGCCGGTCGAGACGGGGAATCGAGGCTGGTCCGCCAGTGCTGGCGAGTTGGGCCGCGGCATCGCAGCTGACTCTGGGACCGGAAGACACCACCTAGCGCTGCGCGCGCCACTTCGCTTCGATCAGGAGGGTCGCAGCCTTCGTTGCCCCGCGCGGGCCCGGAAAGGCCGCCGACCTAGGCAACCATGCTTCGAGCGGGGCTTGCGCCAACGAGCGGGGGTTTCCGGTCTGGGGAAGCGAAGAGTGCGAACCCTTCGATGGCGCACCCTCCCTTGTGCTGTCATCGGCCTTTGTTCGACTGTGGGTGAGTCCCGGCCAGGCGCGGGTTGGGAGCAGCAAAACGGCGCCGTGGTCTGCCCCGGTATTGGCCTGGGAACGCTTGCAAAGGCGGCTGCCAAATGCGGGTCCTATCGGGCGTGATTCGTGTTCCCAACCGGGAGCGCTGGCCATGCGCCTTGTCGGATTGGCACGCTGCCCGGTAGGCTCCCAGTCCAGGAGCGGTCGCGCGAGCGGCCGTTCAACGGAGCTGACAAACCGCATGGGGCTCCGGCCCAGGCCCGGGCAGCTGGAACTACGTCGAGGCTGGCACGGCTCCTCCCCGCGGCAAGCACAATCCCTGTTGGTGTCAATCACGGGGGCCTCGGGCAGGATCCTAGCCCAGAACAGTGCGGCGGACCGGCGATGTTGTCCCGGAGCTGTCTCTGTTGTCGGTTTACCCCCTGCCGGCGGGCATCCCCCAAAAGGTGCTGGCTGCGCTTGTGCGGACCTGGGGGAGCAGGAGCGTTTTTCGTTCGGTTGCTGGGTGCACGTTGCGCTGGGTCAGGCAACGCCAGGGGTGCAGGCTTGGAGACCAAGTTGCGTGCAGACGCCTAGCCGGAAGCGCTGCGGTGGCAGGTGCCGGGTCCATCGCACGGCGCTTTTCGAATGGGCACTTTCACAAGCCGCTTCCCCAGCGATGAAGCGAGCCGCGGTGCGTCCGTCGTTTCCCGTTAGCGCGGCGGCGGGATTGCTGCTTAAGGTCCCCTAGAGATCCGGTTCGTCATGCGCTGAATATTCGATAGGCTGCGCGCAAGCGTTGCCACCGGCATTGTAACCGTACACGAGCTGGCCGCCGTAATCAGCGCCGCGGGCGAGAGCTGCTGCGAGGACCAACAACCCAAAGAGAGACAGCACCCGACCGCGTTTGGGCCATGGACGACTGCGCAGCGCCCACACGGTGAGCAGTGCTCCGAGGCTCGACGTCCACAACATGATTTTCCGGTGGGGTTGGAGCAAGTGCTGGCGAACGGAGCGCGAGACCATCACTCCAGGTTCCGCCCACAGCCCCGTGCCGACTGCCACCGTTGCCGACAACGTACCGAGCACGAGAAACCACAGGGCAGTGCTGGCCCAGCGATCGTGCCGGGCGATGGCTGCTGCGGTGTACAAGAGCACCGCGCCGTTCCAGAAGGCGATTGGGAAATGAACGAACAGTGGGTGCAGGTTCTGCAAGTGGCTGGTCCCGGGAAGCAATGTTTCGAACATGTAGCTATTCGACCGTTTCTACGGTCACGAAAGTAACCCCGCCTGCCTTGTATTTTGCTCCGGTCACCGTGACCACCGAGCCCATTTTGTCAATCAGGGCCTCCGGCAGTTTTCCCTTGTCGCTTTTCGGGAGAAGGATGTAAAGTTCACCCTCTTGCAGCAAGCCGACAGGGATTCCGGCTTTGGCACATGCCACGCCGCACGCATGGTGGCTCGCACCCCGCGCGCCCATGGTCGCATAACAGAAGGTATCCACCACCTCGCCTTTGACCGTGATCGTCCCCTCTGCGCCCATGGCTGCTGGGACCCGGCTCGAGATTGCGAGGAGGCCGATTGCGAGCACGATACGGTTCCTCATTGTGTTTCCCTCCTTGGGGTTGGAATTCACACTTTGGGTTGGAATTCAGCCGGGACGGTCCTTGGGCAGAGCACACCGGCCGGAACATCTGAGAAGGGCGAAGACCTGACGCACGACGCGATCGCAGCGCTCCCCGCCCCAGTTGAAAAGTGCGCCAAGTTCGCTCCTTAGAGCGTGCGCAAGATCCTTCCGAAGCAGCCGCCGAGCCCGGTGCAGGCGAGTCTTGACCGTCTGCGGCAGGAGGTCCAGTGCCGTGGCGGTTTCTGCGATCGTCATTCCTTCCACTTCGCGAAGCACGAAGACGGTTCGAAACTCGACCGGGAGTCGGTCAATTGCGCGCTCGAGAGCTTCGCGGAGTTCTCGTTGTGATACTTGCCTTTCCAGGTCCGCCGTGGGATGAGCCACGGGCCACGCCTCGCCTGGATCCAGACTGCTGCACTCGTGATCAGAACTGGGGGCGGTGGAAAGCTCTGCAGTTACACCATCGGGAAGATCCTGCCCGGGTTGCACGACCAAGGCTCTGGAGCGCCGGCGCCGTTCGCGTCTGGTATATGCAACATACGCGGCAATGCGGGTAACCCAGGCCGCAAAGGACGAGCGGCCTGCAAAACGCTCGAGGTGCTTGTAGGCCCGTATCCAGGCTTCCTGCACAGCATCTTCTGCCTCGGCCTCGTCGCGGAGGATCGAGCGAGCGGCGCGGAAGAGGCGCCGATTGTAACGGCGAAGAAGGATTTCGAAGAGCGCAACATCACCCGCTCGAATGCGCCGAACAATTTCCAGGTCCGAAAGCGTGCTCGGCACGGGCGGGAAAGGAGGTGCTTCTTCCTGAGCGCCGACACTGGTGCGCGGCAAACTCCGCGAGTGCGTCGGTTCCCTAGTTCTCATAACCGGCTTCATCTCCTCTACTTTCTAGACTCGCCAGGGGGTCCAAAGGTTCCCGATGATCCGGCGTAGCATTGTGCGAACTCTGGTCAGGAGTAGCGCCATGACCCCGCGTAGGCTGCATCCCGTATCAGGGAGAAGCGCCCGATCCCGGACAACACTGCTCGATCAGGATGCGTGGCCATCAGCTTCACCACGATCGGCCCACCGAGCGAGGAGCACACTATGTGAGCTTTCTCGATCCTCAGATGGTCGAGAAGCAACACAACGTCTTCGACCACCTCAAGGCCGTAGGCTCCCGGCTGCTCCGGCTTGTCCGAACGCCCGTGCCCCCGCAAATCGAGGAGGATGACCAGATGATCCCTGGCGACCACATCGATCACCCCGGTCAGCTTCCAATTGATGACGGCGCTGGAGTGTAAGCCATGGATTCAGACAAGGGGTTCGCCTTTTCCCTGCGTGAGGTAGTGGATCTTCACCCCGTTCGCGTCGAAGGTTCGGGACTGCGGTTCATCAGCAGGCACGATTGCCGCGGCCAGCCAATGAAACCCGACCGCAACGACCATGCGTGCCATGGTCCGAGATACGCTCACGGAACCGCTTCTCCGTCGCTGTACGGCTGCGGTCGAGCCGCCGGCGACCGCTGTCGTGCACAGGACGAAGCACGGCTCCTCGTCGGTTCGCTGCGCCGCCGGTTAGACCGTGCCTTCGTGTCCTGCAGGTAGGCGTTTCTCCAGCCAATCCGTCACTGCGGGGACCGAGACATCCTAGCGGTCGTGAAAGAGGAGATGCCCCGCTTTCGGCAGGACCAAGACCTCGTACCGTCGCAACCCAGACCACCGCAGGAAGAAGCGAGTGGCCCACGCCGGAATCGCCTTGTCTCGAGTTCCGGTGAGGACGAGGACTTCTGGCGCGCTCGCAGGCGCTGAAGCCAAGAAGCCGAAGAGGCTGGCTACGCTGCGCGCGCTCAGTTCCCACGCGGCGCCGGGATCGGACCGGCTACTGAGGTATTCTGAGATTGCCGGATCGGCAGACAGGGTTTCGAATCCGCGCACAAGCTCGCTGAGCGGATACAGCCTCGTGCGGTAACGCTGACTCCACCTTGCCCGAAGACGCATCGACAAGAGTTTGCCCGGAAAGACGAAATTGTGGGCGACGCCGAAGTCCGGCTGCAGGCTCTTGAGCAGAACGAAGATCGTCAAGATGCCGCCCATGCTCGATCCCATGAGGACGCCGGCAGAACGAACTCAGGACGGGGGTAATCGATGACGGATCCGGAGATTCCGCTCGCTTCTTCGGCTGTGCAGTCGCCGCGCAGCCCGTCCGAGACACCGTGGCCGAGACGATCAAATGGTGAGAACGTGGTACCCACGTCGGGCGAGGAGACCGCCGGGCAGAAAGTAGAGGCGCGCATGCGCTCCCACCCCCCGGCTGAAAGACGACGGTCGCCTTGGAACACGGGCTCCGATGGAAGTCGCGTGCACGCGCAAACCGTTGTGATCCAGCCACACGTTTTCGATTGCAGCGAGCATGCGCTGAACCGCCGCTGCACCTCAAGCGAATTCGGTCAACCGAGGGCTCCGGAGGACCATGTCGCCTACGGCGATCATCACCCGTGCTTCTAAGTTTCCCTTGCGAGGAGCACACGTCGTTGCGCTTGACGCGGCCTGGCGAGGTTCGGTCATGGAATTGTCGCACGGGCTAACTTTTGGTTCCCCGCTTTCCACAGAACACCACTGTCCCGTCTGCTGGTGGCATCGGACGGCTCTGCGCGGCTGCTGTCAAATTCTTTGCCCTCGTTGCGTTCGATGTGTCTTTTTTCGGCTGAAATGGAGGGGTTCTGTCTAACGCGGAAAGACCACCGCTCCCTACTCGTACCTGGGCTTTTGAGGGCTCGACCGCGCCGCTCCAACCGTGTGCGTAGAGACGATCGGGATCCGCATATCCTCGTGGCGGAGCCTCTCCAGGAGGAACCTTGCCCGCGACGGGGAGCTTGTCGCTGTCGCTGGAGAAGAGCGCTTCTCAGGAACCAAGTACGATCTGGGATTCCCCAAGGCCATGCGCTGTGTTGTGCAGGAGACCTGAGTGCGCTTCGAGGGCGTCTCACGTGCGGTACGTAGTCTCACCCCAGGGTGCTGCCTCACCGCATTGGTGAGGACGCTGCAAGCGCTCACCCATTCGCCCGATCACTCCGTCATGCGCGTTCGTTGTGGGAGGCGAGCAAGTCTCCGGAAGTTGCTTCGCCAGGATGCGCCTGACGCATCAGGCCTACGCTTGGGGCGATTTGACCTCCCGTACCCCGAGCACGATCTCTCACACCGGGTGAGAACGTTCTTCTGTTCCCCCTTCGACTCGACCGGCGTTTTGACCCTCGATGCGACGGGGGAAGCAGCGCCGAGGCTGCGAACTCATGGCGACCGAGCGCGCTTCCGCAAACTGCGAGCGAATCCTATCCCGCCATCGCTTCGGTAGTTCTGTTCAGCCGTCACGAGCCGCCTCGGCTAGGGCATGCCGCAGGCCGAGGGGTGTGAGGTCTCGGGGCTGCGGCTCATGGCGAGCCGGAACTCGGCCACTCCTTCCGCCAGAACGCGCTGCGCCTGGCGGGCGGAGCCGATTCTGAGCTGAACATCGCGCTTGCGGATCGCCATGTGGCTATAGGCTGGCGGATTTTCCGAAGAGCCGAGGCACGTGCTCAGCCCCCGCGCCGCGCGCGGCTGGACGGTTCATCCAGCGAAAGGGTCTGTGCACGCTGGCCGCGCGGTCATAAAGAGGGGCAGCCGCCAGGTGTCCAGTGCTTTGTGGCGGCAGCGTCCCGTGGACCCCCTGCACGTTCTCGTGAAGGCCCACCCCTGGTCGCTTTGTTGTGCGGTCCCCGGAACGTCGGTCGCCGCGCGCTTTCGGACCATCACGCATGCGCCAGCGGGCTAGAGAATGTGTGGCGGTAAACTCTCCCTGCCCGCGCCGGCCGCGATGACAAAGAGTGGCCACTGCTTAGGCGTGATTCCGTAATCCAATGTAGCTGGCCTGCGGCGGGGGCCTTAGGCTCCACTTCGGTACGGGGGTAGAGTGGGGAGCTTGAATCGAGCTGGCAGCGCAATTGGGGTGACGGGTCGGATCCGCCCCGACGGGGGGAACAACACGATGGGCGAGGGGCTTGGCTTTGTGTGGAGCGGCAGGTTTTTTACGAAGCGCGTGAGGGCCCCTCTGGCACAGTGTTCGAACTTGCCGGACCCGTTCTCAAGAAGAGACGGGGCGGCCGTCTAGCACAGCGACGACGCCCTGTTTCTTGGCAGCGGCTGCTCCGTCACGGCTCAAGACTTCCCCCGCAACCACGGGCAGGGTTCTTTTTTTCGTGAGCTTCTCGATGAGGGCTGCGCGACGCACTGCTCGTTCAATATTCTTCGGGGCGATGCGGCCGGACACCTCCACGGCGAGGTATGTCTCCTTGCCGTCCTCGCGCGACAACCCGTAGACGACCACGTCTGTGCCGAGCAAATCTTCCCTTTCTTCCTCGGAAATCCTTCCCTTTTCTTCCGCGTCGTCAATCATCTCTGCCAGTTCCTCGCTGGTCAGAGCGTGAACGCGGCGCAGGAGTCGGGCAAAGTAAGCAGGTGCTCGCTCGCGATAACGCCGTTCCAGATCCGAACCCTTGAGCTTGCCCACCTCGCCGGTGAGGATCTCGACCTGACGAGCGAGCCGCCCTAAGCGGAGCTCCGTCTGCCGTTGAGCTTCGGCGAGTTCGGCCATACGTTGTTCGAGTAGGTTGAGCCGCTCTTCGGTACGCCGCTGTGCCTCGGCCAAGGCCTCGACTCTTTCCTCCGTGCGCCGCTGAGCCTCGGCGAGTTCGGCCAT
>JBBILD010000039.1:0-9144 GCA_037445065.1 Myxococcales bacterium | reverse complement strand
GTCGCTAACGCCCACCGAGACAGCGACGGAGACACCCACACCGTCGCCGACCGCGTCGCCCACAGAAACTCCGACTGAGTCCCCGACCGTGACGCCCACCGAAACCGCAACGCCGACAGAAACCGCGACTGTGACTGCGACCCCATCCGGCACGCCGACTGACACCCCGACCTTCACACCCACCGAGACGCCCGAGCCAACGCTCACCGAAACCCCATCGCCAACCCCGTCGGAAACCCCGACCGCTGAGCCGACTCACACACCGACAGAGTCGCCGACGCCGACGTTCACGCCCACCGCGTCCCCAACAGAGACGGCTACCGAGACACCCTCGCCTACCGAAAGCGCAAGCCCGACCTTCACGCCCACCGACACCCCTGCAGAAACTGCTACGCCGACAGCCACGGACACGGTTCCGCCAACCCCGACAGATACCCCGACCGCAAGCCCGACGCCGAGCGCAACCGCAACTCCGACACCTACGGCAACTGAAACAGAAAGGGCAACGCCGAGCGCGAGCGCCACACCGACGCCGAACCGCTGTCCCGGTGACTGCAACGGCGACGCGAGTGTGACCATTGACGAGCTAATCCTCCTGGTCAACATCGCGCTCGGCCGCGAAGGTGTGAGCGCCTGCCCAGCCGGCAACGTTTGTGGCAATGGTGAGATTACTGTGGTGGAGATCCTGCAGGCCGTGAACGCGGCGCTCGGGGGCTGCCCGGTCGCCCTCCCATCGCCGCCGTGCCCCAGCAGTTAGCCCAGTTGGGCGGGGGCAGCAGGTATCTCCGGAATCTCGTACACAAAACTGCGGGCAGCAGTCTGGCCAGAGCTGTCCCACCGAAGTTCTAACTCCCGCCCGAGTGCCTCGATCTCGTCCCCCAGTAGCTGCGTCAACAGCTCTCGATAGCGGGGAGGAATCATGACTCGAGCGGTAGGGTTCACCGGCGCGGCAGCATCGGGCAATATGTAACGCGGCGAGGCACGGACACCGAGGAAGCCCATCACCTCGAGCAGCAACTCCGCTGGACGCTGGGCGATGTCGTCGAACAACCCGACAAACAGGTGCCCTCTCTTCAAATGTCTTGCCCAGCGGCGAATGTTCTGGACGTACTGAGCGCAACGGATCTGGTAGGGGCTGCGCAGGAAGTCCTCAATCTCGCCCGGAGCGACCTCCTGCAAGGAACGACCGCGGTTCCGCGCCAAGTCCTTTTTCGCATGCGACCAAGCTCGGTCTATCGGATGGCGCACCATCAAAATGACACGGATCTCAGGGTTCAAGAGGACAATCTCGCGAATCACGTCTTCGTCCAGTCCCGCGTAACTGGCTGTCGCTTCGCCGCGAACACGCGGGCGGTACCACTCCCCGTAACGCCAAAGGCAGGTGAACGTTTTATACGCCCGCCACGGCCAGCGGTCGCGGAAGAACTGCAGGTACCAGGCCAGTGAATCGGACTGAAACTTTCCAGGTGGCCGCTCCTTGATGCGACTGAAGAAAAAAATCTCTTTGGGCTCGCTGAGCAGCACCTCGGGGTGAAAGCGCAGGTGCGCGTGCAGCCAGGTCGTCCCCGTACGCTGCGGGCCCACGATGAGGAAGTCTGGGAAACGGGATAGATCGAGCCCCGGTTCGCAGCGCACGTAACGTAGCTGGGCAGCAAGCTCAGGCGTGACCCGAACTGGTCGTTGCAACGGAATCCTCCGAAGCCCGTTCTCTTACCAGGCGCGCCACCAAGCCGCGAGAGGGAGCGCTAGGACACCGGCATGCTCTTTGTCAACGCCCGTTTCTCCAAACGGCGGACCCACCAGAGAAAACCAAGACCGAACGCGAGCGCCGCCATCCCGAGGAGAGCGATCAGCGGCAATTCTCGACCACTGCTAGAGACGGCGGTGGCTCGCCGCAGATCCCTTTCCAGTTTGAAAGGGTCTGGCACCAGCCCAGCATGAACGCCCACCACTCGGTTCTCTGGCGACAGGACGTAGACCACGTTCGGATGATCGAACTCGCCATCGCTGAGCGGCACCGTGATGAATTTCAGCGACAGGAGAAGATCGTGCAGCTCTGCTCGGTTACTCGCGCGCAGCAAGAGCCAGTCGTCCGGCAGCCGCAGACGGCTCCGGAAAGACTCCAGCCGGAAGTCCGTTTCTTGCGGATCGACAGACAGCAGCACAACACGAAAGTCTACCCCGTGTTCGCGGAGCCGATCGGCCGCGCGGCGCACGTTTTCCACCACGGGGGAACAGGTTCGCGGGCAACGTGCATAAAACGGCACGAGCAACCAGGGTGTCCCGAAACGGGGAATCCTACCCCCATCCGCACTTTTCCGAGCCGCATCAGTGGCCTGCCGGACCGGAAGATTTACCTCCGTCCCCAGCACTCCTTGCCAACGAGCGGCGATCGAGTCCCCACAGCCGGCCGTCCCGAGCAACGCAAGCAGGAGTATAATCGCGAGCGATCTCCTGAGTTTAAGCGTACCGCTCGAACCAATGCCACAGATCGCGCTCATGGAGATTGCGCGAGCGGCGCGGGGCTGTGTGGTTCGTAGGGAACAGCGGGTACCGTGCCCCCGGTCAGCACCTCGTACAACGGCGGCACGTACGCCACGATCAGCAACACGATCGCCGCTGCAACCCACGGCGCGAAATTCCGCAACCACGGAACGTCTTCATCGTGCAACGGCTCCGCAACGGGAATATCGATCTCGCGCCTCTTCCGGGCCGGCGAAAACAACGTGGCGAAGAACACCGCAAAGTACACCCCCATTGCAAGCGTCATGAGGATCCCACCGACCGCACCGAGCCTGGTCCAGAATTCCCAGCTTGCCTGGTACAATGGGGATTCTGGGTTCGAATAGGTAATCGCCAGGTTCGTCCGACGCGGCTCACCGAGAATCCCAGCCACTGACAAACCGACGGAAAACAGCGCCACCCCCAGGAGCCATAGATACGGCACCCACACGTTCGCTCTCGGTAAGCGCACTTCCCGTCCCGTCAGCTCACCTACCATCCACAAGGACAACCCAAGGAACGACAAAAACACAGGTCCACCCAGCGTGGTGTGGAAGTGGCCCGGAACCCAGGACGTATTGTGAACAACGTTGTTCATCGTGACCGAAGCATTGACGATACCCGTGATACCGCCAAACAAGAAGAGCACAAGCCCACAAAAGCCATAGGCGAAGAGGTACCGATCTGGGTCCCTATACGGCAGCCTCGCCCACCACCTAAACCAACCCTGTCCCCCTGCTTTTCGCGCCCCGAACTCGAGCGAGGCGGCTACCGTGAAAGCGGTGATGAAACTGGGCAATGCCACGAAGAACGTGAACAACCCGTGCAACCACTTGTAACCGGCACTGACCCCCGGATCCGCGTACTGGTGGTGCAAACCGACCGGGGCAGAAAACACCACAAACAGGAAGAAAGCGAGGCGAGCGGCTGCATCCGAGAACAACTTTCCACCAACGAGTTTTGGTAGCATGACGTAGTACATGACGTACGAGGGCAGCAACCAAAAATAGACCAGTGGGTGGCCGAAAAACCAAAACAAGGTGCGCGCCAGAACGACATTGATTGAACTGACCCAACCGAACGACCAAGGGATGAGCAGCAGCAACACCTCCACTGCGAGCGGAATCGTAGCAATCAACCAAATCGTGAAGGTTGCAAGAATACCAACAACCGCAAGCGGACTTTTCTGCCCCGGGTGCTCCCGGCGCCACCGTACGTACGCCGAAATCCACTGAAAAAACGGAACCCAGGAGCCGACAACCAGGAGCGCGGCGCCAACGTAAAACCACGGGCTGGCCTTGAGCGGTGGGTAAAACGTGTACAGAACCGAGGCGTGACCGGTCAGGATGGGGACAGCAGCGATCACCGTTCCAACGAGCATCGCTCCCACGGCGACCGCCGTAACCGTCCGGTTCAGTTTGGCGCGCAAGAAGTACACCACCAACACGTACCCAAACGCCACCTCGAAAAAGGTGGTGTATACGATTGCGTTCACTACTCCGTGCAAGGTGAGCCCTTGGTAGTAGTCGAGCCCCAAGAACGACATCGAACGGATCCACCCGGCACGATACAGAACCTGCACGAGCCCGTGGTAGATGCCGAGCACCAGCAAAGTCGTGCCTGCGACGACAAGACTCAGCGCGGCAACTCGATGCGTAGAGTCGACCGCGGCTCCCTGCTCCTCTTTCATCGACACGTCCCTCCTCCAACAGCAAACAAGGTCGTGATTGCGCCTATCTCCAACGATCCCGAGCCGCTGCAGCTCGGCTCAACCTTCCGACGCGGCGCGCGTAACCACGATTTTCCCGGCCATATTTTGATGACCGAGACCGCAATACTCGTGGCAAAGAATGCGGTACTCCCCCTCCCGATCCAGGCGAAATCGCGCCAAGTTCACGGTCCCCGGCACCGCCATCAGGTTCACGTTCGTGCCCTCGATGTAGAGCCCATGTGTCACATCGAGCGCACTCAAGTACAAATTGATCTCCGTGCCCGGGGCAACACGGATCTCGGAGGGGTCGAAAAACCACATGCGGGCGACCATATATGCGGCTACCCGCCGACCGTCGATCTTCTCGATTCGCCCCTGAGAAAAGGGCCTTACGTCCGTAACGCACGTCGGCACCGAGGCACCCCAACCCAGTGCTGAGTAAAGCAGAAGCGCGAAGAACACCGACATTAAGCCTGCGGAAGACAGCAAGACCCACCGTTCGTGACGCTCCATGCTTGCCTCCTAAGGTCGCCCCGCCATGACCGCAAACAAAACCAACCAGAGCGCCGCATAAAACGCGACCATTGCCGTAAAAAACGCGACAGCTCCAACCGGGAAAAAAGCCTGCGCATCCTCAGTACCGCGCTTCACGTCTTGCTCCCTCATACAAACCTCCGCGGCTCGCTCAGAGCAAACTTTGGGCCTGCTAGTTTCCCAATTCCAGCAACGCCGTTGCCTGACCGTACCTTCTCACGGACTGAAACGAAAAAACCGTTTCCCTTCCAAAGTGTTCGGCGCACAATTTCGACCAAGCCCCAGGGCGCCACACCCCACCCGGCCTGCGAGACATGAGCAGTCGGTATCATACAAACGACAATGGAACCTTGGCACAGAATTCGCTTGGTCTGGCAGCTATGGCCTTGGAACGAGCTCAGGACCAAGGGACCGGCGTCCGTGCCCGCGAGCCTTTTGCACCTGCAGCCGTGGGCAACAGCAGCCCAGCGCGAGTGGATTTGAGTCGGTTGCCCAAGGCCGCACTGATTCTAATCTCCGACGATGCTCCGGCCCTATCGCAACGCTTCGCCGCAGAGCTCGGAGAGTGCCTTGGCGGCCTTGGCGTTCGGATCCGCCAAGCGCGACTTGGGCTCGGGCGGAACGGGATCCCGGGCACCGATCGCGGTAGCGCAGAGTCACTCGTTTTCTCCTTCTCCTTCCGCCCCTCTTCCTTGGCTTATTTTGCCGCGTATTTGAAGGAACAGCAGATTCAGTTGGTTCATACGGTCGGGGCTCACGCTGCTCTTTTTGCGAGGATCGCCGCGGCCTGGTCTTTCCCCCGTCCTGTTTTGCTCAGCCAGGATCATACACCGCACGCCCTACATCCTCGCCTTCGCTGGCTTGACCGTTGGACCCATCGCTGGTGCGACGGGCACTTGGTGCCATCCTTTGCAGAGCGGGCAAAGCTGCTCCAGCACGCTCGGATACGGCCGGAGCACATCCGCGTGCTCCCTTATGCCGTGCCTTCCGCCTGGTTGCAGGCTGTGGACCGTCAACAGGTACAAACACAATTGGGATTGGATCCCACTATGTCCTACCTGCTGAGCTGGATTGGCAGCCAACCGGCTGGAGTGGACTTCTCACTCGAGTTGTCAGCGGAACTGGATCATGCTGGATACCGGCACGCGTTGCTGCTTGCGTTTCTTCCTTCCCACTCGCCCCAAGACCCAGGCTCGTTCGAAGAAACCCGTGCCCGACTCGGCATCCGCGGACAAGTGCTCTGCATCGAGCCAGCTCGGCAAGTGTTGGCCGCGCAGGCGGCAGACCTCATGCTGCTGCCGCCGGGCGATCCCAGCAGCTACTGGCATGCGCTGCTCGCGCAAGCGGCGGGCACGCCAGTCCTCTGCGACACATCCAGCTACGATTCCTTGTCGTCTCGGTTATCCGTGGACGAATGGCTGCCAATCTCTGATTTCAAACCCGCAGTGTGGGCGGCGCGGGCCCAGGAGTTCTTGTCCCGCAAAGTACGCCGCCCAAACCCGCCGCGGTTACTTGTGCTGGAGAGCCTGCTCCCGGACTACCTTTACCTATACTCCCGCGCCGCCCGGGGCCGATGGGCTCGCTCCCGCAACTAAGGCATTGCCAGTCCATCGGAAACCTTCGTAAAAAAATCCACTGGGTCGCCTGAGCCTCACCACTAGCGTCGCCCGCGCGTGAAGCTTCCACCAACGTTCTTCAATCTCAGGGTGAGTCCGCGAAATCGCCCCATTCATCGTCCGGCCACGCCTCGCCTCTCACTTCCGGCGCGGGCTCGCGCCGCGCCGATTTTGGTCGCTCCCACACTTCCTCTTTTGCTCGTGGACCTCCTTTCGGCGATGGGGTGGGACCAAACTGCGAAGCGGCCATGGCCGCCTCGATGCGCGCCAACAGGCGCCGAATCTCGCTCGAGTCGGGGTCGAGGCGCAACGCCTCGGCGGCTTGTTCCCTGGCCGCTTCAAAGCGCTGCTGTTCTGCAAGTAAGATGGCCAAGCGAACGCGAAGTGCGGGATCGTTGGGGAACTTCTCCATGGCGGCGCGGAGGGCCCGCTCCGCCACCGGCCAGTCCCCGAGTCGCCGCGCCTCTTCTGCTCGCTCGAGCCATGCATCCGATCGCTTAGTGACAGCGTTCGCTTTTCCTTCTGCCGCCGGCGCGCCTGCGCTCACCGCCGGGGTTGGGGAACTCTGGGGAAGCGAGCTGCTCCGCGGATGGGTACTCCTCCCCACCCATAAGCCAACGCTGAAGAGCGAGGCCGCCAAGATCAGGGCCACGCCGCCCAACCACCACCACTTCGGCAAGCGTCGCGCGCGGCTTTCGGGGTCGAGGAAAAATTCCAAATCCTGCAAGCGGTGCTCTAAAGAACGGAAGCGCCGCTCCTCTGCCGCACGGGCCTCATCGAACTGCTGCTGCAAAGCAGCAATCTCGGCCCGCAACTCTTTGCGTAGCGCCCGTCCTTCGTCCTCCGCGCTTCGTGCCGTGGCGGCTTGCCCGCTAGCCACGGTGTCCTCATCGCGGGAAGCTGGCTCTGAGCTTTTCAGCAGGAAGGCCTCGAACTGCAGGGCGACCCGCTCGACCGCTTGTGTATTCCCGCGAGTGAGATGGGCCAACTGATCCAGTCTTTCGCGAATCGCCCGCAGGCTGCTCGCCAAGGCTTGATCGAGGAGGGACGCTTGCTGGCGCGTCTCATCAATCATTCGCTCGAGTTCGGGTACCCTTCCTCCCCTGGCCTCTACCTTGGGAGCCGACCCGGGAGTTGACTCTTGCTGCCCCGGGAGCATCGCCACGATGTGCTCCGCCGCTTTTCGCACAGCTTCTGCCTGCTGCCGTGCTTCGACCACGAACGCGCGCATCTCGCGCAGGACTTCGCGCTGGAAGTCTTGCTGGATCGAGGCGAGTTGTTCCAGGGCACGGAACTGCCGCTCCTCGCTGCTCCGCACCAGTTGCAGCAAAGCCTCCAAGATCTCGCTCGCGTTTCTCTGCCGTGCCGATTCTTCGCGCCCCATCGGTCTGGTGCCTGCCTCCCGTCCGTATGGCTGAAGCGCGGCTTGCAGACAACCGAAAAGACGAGCCCGGGTACCGATGTGTGATTCTAACCTATGGCGGAACGACTCCCCTGTGCGGCTCCGGAACGGCAATCAGAGCTACGCAGAATGGTGCGGCCCGAGCCTGGTCGGTCACCACACTCGAACTGGAGAATTCAGCGGTCCGAGTATGGCTTAGAGCGGACTCCGCCGTCCCCGAAGCAATCCCACGCGGGTAGCCCTGCCAGGAGGGCTACCCGCACCACCAACGCCAGACACTACTGGCACTGTAGCTCCACGGTCGCCACAGTATCGCCAGCAGTCGAGTCGAGGTCGAGCACACCAATCGCAGTAACCATCTTTGCTCCGCTCAGAGAGGCACTCGGATTCGAGCAGAAGGTGGTCAGCGGCGTTCCCGTCACTTCGGTCACACAGGCCCCGCCCCGGCAACTGGCACCCTGATCAATCTTCCGGTTCTGGTTGTTGGCGTCAAAAATGGTCCCGTGCGCCACACCGGTGGTGAGGAACGCATTTACCTCCGTAGAAGCTCCGTACGAGTCGCCAACGCCATCACATGGGTCTCCCGAAGAGCTGCTGACCGTCTTCAAGCGCAGTGGGACCCGAACGGTCATCCCGCCGGACGCAAAGCTGTTCGGATAGCTGTTGAAATATGGACTGTTGCACACACCCGGGTGCAGGTTGTTGGCGTTGCAGGTGGCTCCAGTTTGTTCGAGGCAGGCGCTGGAGATGCTGCCTGTAACAGGGTCCGTTGCGGTGGCCGAGCAGGTCGGATCCGCAGGGAAGCCGCCGTTACTCTGTGGGGCCGCATTGGTGTTGTGGTCCACTTGCGTCAAGAACCCATAGTTCGGTTCTCCGCCGTCACAATCCAAGATCCCTGCTCCATCCACACCGGTGCTTTCCACGCAAATCGTCACTGTGCTCAGTCCCGCCACGTTGCAAGTCACGGAGTTAAAGGAGATCGAGCTGGCCGGTACCACCACCTGGCGTACGCCACTCGGGTCTTGTGGGCCGAACCCGATTTGTACGGAACCCGTTACCGCACAAATCGTTCGCCCCAGGTTTATGAAGAGTACGGTCTTATCCCACTGCAGCCCCAGGCGGCTGTTCGAACCGCCAATCGAGCAGGTCTTGAAGATGGTGGCAGGCGTGAAGGTCGGTGTGATCGTCGGGGTAAACGTACGCGTTGGGGTGGAGGTGTGAGTCGGCGTTGCCGTGGAGGTGTGGGTTGGCGTCGGAGTAGAGGTCGGTGTGTTTGTGACCGTTGGCGTCGAGGTTGGCGTAAAGCTGGGGGTTTGCGTTGGCGTGGAAGTGCGGGTGGGGGTTCGTGTCGGCGTGTTCGTGATGGTGGGGCTGTTCGT
>JBBILD010000038.1:0-10572 GCA_037445065.1 Myxococcales bacterium | reverse complement strand
CCCCAGGTTGATGCCGGTGAGTACGATCTCGCGGAAACCGCGCTCCCGCAGCAGCCGCACCTGTTCCAGGACTTTCTCCGCGGGCAGACTACGCGCAGGCCCGCGCGCTGTGGGGGATCAGCCGGCTGCGGCGCCGCTCGCTGCCGGCGGGCCGCGGCGCGACACAGCCGCGGAACCGGCGGCGGTCAGCGAAGAGGCAAGCGCCGCAGGGACAGAGACTCTCAGCGCGGAAGACGCCGTGGCGCAAAGCCTCGGGGCAGTTGCGTCGCTGCCGCTAGCGCAAGGCAAAACGGAATCCAACGGCCTCGCCCCAGCTGCCGCCGAGGATGTGACCTACGACGACCTGGGGGCGTTTTTCGGGCCGCTGGCGCGCTTTGTCGTGGTGCCCCCGCCCGACCTGCCCAGCTTCGCCGGCACGGTGTCGTTTTGGGTTCAGCCGGCTTGGACCGGTGAGGCGGAAAGCAACGCAGCTTATTTCCAGTGGCGAACGCACTCCTTCGAAAATCGCATCCAGATCTTCAAAAACGGTCCCTTCTTACGCTTCTTGCTGGCCACCGACGAAGGTGTGGAGAGCGGGGTAGGCGTGAACATCTTGCACTGGAAGCCGGACGAGTGGCACGCGGTGACCGCTACGTGGGGGGATGGCGTGGCAAGCTTGTATATAGATGGAGCACCTGCCGGATCGCGCGAGTACACCGGTGAAATCGTCATTCCGCCGGGAACTCCGTGGTACATTGGCTCCGACCATCCCGATGGTGCCCCCGGTGCGCGTAGCCGCATCCGCGGCGTTCAGATCTATCCCAGGGCGCTGTCCATGGACGAAGTGTTGCAGGTGGTCGGCGCGACCCAGCCTCCTCTACGGTGAGCGAGCAGGTACACATACCGGTTTTGGTGCGCGAGGTCCTCGACTTCCTCGCCCCCAGGCCTGGCCTTCCGTACCTCGACGCGACCGTTGACGGAGGTGGGCACGCGGCACGGATCCTACAGGCCATCGAACCCGGCGGGCGCCTGCTCGGACTCGACCGCGATGGTGCGATGCTCGACCAGGCGCGGGCGCGCTTCGCACGCGAAATCGAGCAAGGCCGGGTGGTTCTGGTTTGCGCGAGCTTTTCCCAGCTCGAAGAGGTGGCGCGCGATCATGGGTTTCCCTCCTTCGCGGGCGTTTTGTTCGATCTCGGGCTGAGTTCCTATCACCTCGACCGCAGCGGCCGCGGCTTTTCGTTCCAGCGTGACGAACCGCTCGACATGCGTTTCTCCCCTGGCACGCAAGCAACCGCCGCTGAGTTGTTAAACACCCTCGCGGCTAGCGAGCTCGCCCGCATGTTTTCCCAATGGGGCGAGGAGCGCTACGCCCGCCGGATCGCCCAGCGCATTACCGAGGCGCGCCCGGTGCGCACCACTCGCGAACTGTACGACGTCATCGAAGCCTCTCTACCGAAGCCGGTGCGCTGGCAGGCAGCACGCTCCGCGGCGCGCATCTTCCAGGCTTTGCGGATCGCCGTGAACGACGAACTCAGCGCCCTGCACACCGCTCTGCCCCAAGCGCTACGCTGCCTTGCTCCCGATGGCCGCCTAGTGGTGATTTCATTCCACTCGCTCGAAGATCGGATCGTGAAACACTTCTTCCGCGATGGCGCCCAGCGCGGCTTGGTGGAAGTGCTCACCCGCAAGCCCGTGCGGCCGAGCCCAGCCGAAGTCGAAGCCAATCCACGCGCTGCCAGTGCCAAGCTGCGCGCCTGCCGCAAGCTCGGCAGCGGATCGCAGTGATGTCGGCGCGACC
Organism: Myxococcales bacterium; assembly: GCA_037445065.1. Taxonomy (GTDB): domain Bacteria; phylum Desulfobacterota; class Binatia; order HRBIN30; family HRBIN30; genus JBBILD01. The sequence goes on along the minus strand of JBBILD010000038.1, from coordinate 8,792 downwards.
CTTGTGGCCGCCCGCGCTGCGATTCGCGGATGGCGGGCGGCGAGCGGTAAGTAGCGAATGGCGAATGGAACCTGTGACCGGCACCTGGCACCGGCGCCACATCCGAGAGGGTGTAGGGGCGGCCCTTGTCGCCGCCCGCGGCACCATTGGCGCGCTGTTCCGATCGTGCAGGCGCGCCGCCGGCAAGATGCCGGGGTGCGACGGCCGTGGCATGGCGCGGCCGACGCGATGGGGCATCCGGTTCGATCTGAAACACGGGCAGGCACAAGGCCCGCCCTTACAACGTCTTCAGGGGCGAGCAGACCCAACCCAGCGCTGATCTTCTCCGCGCAGCCCTCCTAGACCATGTTGGCAACAAGCCACTTGCGAGGCCGCTTGGACATCAAGCTTCACGAAAACGCGGCCAGAATGATTATCCGCTCCGTCGCGAGCATCTCGCGAGCCGGGCCCCGTGCGGCGACCGGGTCGCCCGGCTCCTTCCGGACCCATCGGAAACAGAAGTGCCTCCGACCGATACAGCCGCCGGTCTCCCGAAAAGGTTTGCCCCGACGCGGGAAAGGCCTTCTCGGCGGCGGCTTCCTGACCACCCGTTCCTCCCTCGCCGAAACGGCTCGAGCCCGAGGCCCGGGAATCAAAACGCCACTTGGAAAGCCGCAGTCAGCAGATCCTCGTCTTCCCTTCCTGCACCACGGACTTCGAAGTGGCTATAGCTTCCCTGGATCTTGGCGTAGTACTCGTCGAAGAGGAGACTCACCCCGACAGTGGGCCCGGAGATCGAGTTCTCGCCCACGTCGCGGTCTGGATCGAAGCCTTCCCAGCGCACGGCCGGCTGGAGGTCGAACCGCACCCGACCCACCCGCAGGCCTCCGAAGCGGTAGCCCGCCGATACGTACCACCCTTCTTTCGCCACGGGACCATCGTAGGCCCGGATATACTCCCCTTTCAGGAAGATCGGCTCGTAGGCCAGCTTGAACTCACCACCGGTCCGGTTCTTTCGGATTTTCTGAGGACCCAGCCAGCCGTCGTAGCGCGACCCGCCCAGATGAAGCCACGGGAAGGGTCTCACGACCACTCGCTCGGCGATGTCTTTACGGTCGTTCTTGTCCGACGCGTTCGGCCCCTCGCCGTTGAACACCCCGACCGTGTAGGACACGTGCGGCCATTCCCCGTTCAGTTGGATTCCCGGCTCCCGGAAGTCCCCGAACCCCCTGTGGCCCTGGAACGTGGCCCCGCTCACGATCGCCCGTTCCGGAAAATCCAGTTCCGCCGAAGACTCGAGACCCTCCATGCTTATGGGGATTTTTTTCTGTCCCACATCGATCGTGTGGTGGGAGACGAGCTTCAAGGTCACGAACAGGTCCTGGAGAATCTTCGCGTCGCTCTTGGGTTGGGAAAGGGTGACGGCTTCGGTGCCCACCAGGATCGTCTTGTTCTTGCTCAGCGTCTTCGCCGGATCGATCATTACCGTGTATCCGAACCAGTCGATGATCGAGCCCTTTAGGTTGAGTTCGGACCGACGGAGGAGGAAGTCGTCAGGACCGAGCTCGCTGTGGAGACCCCAGACCTGCAGGAGACCGCCGATCGTCGCGACTCCTCTTCCGATCCGGACCTCGAACGGGGGAGCGGTATCGGGCTTCTGGGCGACCCCGGAGGGTGCTTCCGGTGCGTTCAGAAGTTCCATTTCCTCCCGGAGTTCGCGTCCCACCCGCTCGTAGTCTCGCAGCTTCTGCTCCAGGCGCTGAAGTCGCTCCTCGTGGGTCTCTGCGATCACCCCGCCCACGAACCCCATCAGCACGAACGCACCTGCGACAGCTAAAATTGTCGCGCGCATTTTCTGGTCTCCCGTTGCCCGGTGAGTTTGTTCCTGTCCGCACCGGCTCAGGCTCGGTACACACGCACGCAGCACTGCTTGTGCATCGCCTGTCCGCTGATGGGTTCGGCTCGGGTGGGCCGAAGGGCGCTGTCCGACGTGCCTCGCCCCTGGGCCACCTCACCGAGGGCCCAGTGCCCGAAACCGTGCTGCAGCCCCACGACCTCGGGGTGGATTTCCTCGGTCAGGTGCGCTCTCGCCCGGACCCTACCATACCTCGACTCGACCCACACCGTGTCCCCCTCGGCAATCCCCAGCCGCTCAGCGGTCTTGCGATGGATCTGGAGAGGGTTGTCCGGCTTCAGCTCCACCAGCCAGCGGTTGTTCTGCGTGCGCGTGTGGGTGTGCGTGCTCTCCTTCCAGTTGATCAAGTAAAGGGGATACTCCTCGTTCGGCTGCCAGTCGCGCGGCTCGTACACGGGAAGGTCCGGACACTCTCTTCCCTCGGCATCCTTTTTCCCGGCGAGCGCCGTCAGGACAAATTCCACTTTGCCGGTCGGCGTGAAAAAGCCTCGCACCGCTCGCCCGCCCAACCACGTGCCGATCCGTTTCCCCCCGGCCTCCTTGGGCTTGTCGTAGATTTGCTCCACTTCAAGCTCGCCTACCTGAATTTTCACCACCACGGCCGTCGCCATCTTTTCCGGCGGGATCGGCTCCGCGTACTTCCGGTACCTCGTGCCCCTTGAGTCGACCCACGTCGCACCTGGCAAGGCCTTGATCTGCTCGAGCGTCATTTTCGGTGCTCCTTCCAGGGACTCCCTCGAGAGGTACTCTTCGTACCACTCGGTCGGGCTTTCGATTCGCTTCCCCGAGAGGGGCCCGATCCAGAAAAACTCCTTTCCGCTGCGATCGCGAAGGTTCAGGCGCCGCCCGAGCTCGATCACGAACTCGTACTCCGTGGGTTGCCCGAACAACGGCTTCACAACCGGCTGCCGCAGCCCGAGCGCGGGCCACGTCACCCAGTGGGTGTTCCAGTCGTACCGTTCTAAGTAGACCGTGCCGGGGAGGACGATGTCGGCAAGCTGCGCCGTCTCGGACAAAAAGATGTCGTTCACCACGAGAAATTCCAGCTTCGCCAACGCTTTGGCGACGGTCTGCGTCCCCGGTACGGACATCATCGGGTTTTGGAACACGATCACCCCTACCTTCGCCGGATAATTGCCCGTCCCCTCGGCCAGGCGACGAAAGATCTCACAGTAGACGCCCGACTTGTGGAACATTGGGTATCGCTTGTCGTCGTCGGCGAAGCGCGGAGCCTTCGGCTTGTCCGCATCCAGGTCCACATGCTTGTTTCCGCGCGCGTCCGGTAGATGCAGAGTGCCGGGACGGTCGTAGCCTCCTGTGAGTGCCGCCACGCACGCGATCGCTGCGCCGCCGAGTACCGCGTTCGAATGCTGGCCCGGTCCGGACCACGCATCCACAACCGCGGGTTGGGTGGTCGCGAATTCACGAGCAATCCGAGCGATCGTCGTCGCCGGAACCGAGGTGATTTGCTCCGCCCACTCGGGCGTCTTGTCTCGCACGTAATCGGCAAAGCGGTCGAACCCGTAAGTCCAGTTTTCGACGAATTCCCGGTCGTACAAGCCCTCCTGGATGATCACGTGGGCCATGGCCAGAGCCATCGCCCCATCCGTGCCGGGCCGGATGGGGATCCATTCGTCCGCTTTCCGCGCGGTCGCACTAAAATACGGATCCACCACGACCAGCTTTGCCCCGTGCTCCCGCGCCCGAGTAAGGATCCGGGGAAGGTGTGACCATTTCGTGGCTCCCACGGGGTTCCAGCCGAACAGGAGGATGTAGCGCGAGTGAATCGCATCCATCAGCGGCCGCTCATCCCCCACGACGAGGCGAAAGCTCGCTTTCCGAGACGTATCGCAGAGGCTCGAGTGCATGCTGTAGTTAGGCGTACCGAAGAGCTGGCAGAAGTCGGCTTGGATGTGGGTGAAACTGTGGTCTTCGGAAAACCAGAGAAGTGCCTCTGGCGTCCCCGCGTCGCGCAAGGCCTTGAGCCGTCCGGTGATCTCGTCGAGGGCCTCTTCCCAGGTGATTTCCTTCCATCCCGGGTCGATCCCGATCCCCTTGTTCGGGTTCGTCCGGCGGACCGGCCGTGCCAGACGATCCGGATCATAGAGAGTCATGATCCCAGCGTTGCCCTTCGGGCACATCACCGGCCCTTCCCTGGCACAGTTCGCAAAGAAGTCGTCCGAGACGTTCGTGAACCCGATCGGGTTGTACGGATTCGGCTTAATTCGTACGACCCGTCCCTCGACGACCTGACAGAGAATTCCCGTCTGCCCGCCGCACATATTGCAGCAGCTCGGCACCCAGGTTCCGGCGCGCATGTCGTACCGCTGGTCTACTTCCGCCGCGAACGCTTCGAAGCTTCTGCTGCAGAGCAAAGATCCGAGGCCTGCACCGGCTAGGACGGATCCCGCCAGGAACTCCCGACGCGTCGATTCCGCTCTCATCATCGCTCCCCCCTTCCGTGCACCCCTTCTTCGACGGGCTCGAGCGGCAGCACCGACCGGGCCAGCAGAAACGCCCAGATTCCGAGGGCGATCACCCCGAGCCCAACCAGCCATTCGTTCGAGCTCGGGAAATACCCGTAGCTAAACCGAACATGGTGGTAAGCGTCTGGCAACGTGGGAAACTGCGGCTCGATCTGCGCCGGAATCACGATGTTCAGCCGAACCCCGATGATCCCGACGGCGACCGCCAAGCCGGCGACAGCAAGCCACGGCAGCGAGTCTCTGGTTCGCCGCCCAGATACGATCGCAATCGGAACAAGGGCCCCCAGCCCGAGCTGAACGAACCAAAACACCCACCAAAACGGCCCGAAAAGGATCTCTCGCCAGCCGGCTTGGTGATGCGGAATTCCGCCGTAGAAGACCACCAAGATCTCGGAGGTCAAAAGGAGAAGATCGAAGGCGACAATGCCGACGGTCAGCCGCGCGAGCCCTCCCACCAGATCCAGCTTCTGCCGCTCGCGTATCCGCAACGCCGCAGCGGCGAGGAACGTCAGCAGCCCGCCGCCCGAAGCCAGGGCCGATACGAGAAAGACGATCGGAAACAAGCCACTGTACCAGGTGGGCCGCGACTTCACGACTGCGAAAATCGCTCCGGTGCCCCCATGAACGCCGATGGCCACGGGAATCCCGACGATGCCGAGCATTCGTAGCCACCCGGCGGCGCGCTGCTGCCATCGCTCTTTCAGCGAACTGTCGCCGAACTCGAACACCCGGTACCAAGTCGCTGAAACGCCTCCGGAGGCTGCCCTCTGCGCCAGGGCCGGACGGAGAACAAGATAGAGCTCCGCCAACACGATCGCGCTATAGGCCACGTATAAAAGCGCCTCCCAGGCAAGAACCGAAGTCGCGTTGAAGTGAACGAAGACGTTCAAAAACCGCTCCGGATGCCCCAAATCGATCCAGATCAACACCATTCCAAGGGCGAGACACCCAAGTGCCTGGAGCAGCGCCAGAGCTCCCGCCGGCTCGAAACGGCGTACCCCGAAAACGTAGATGAGGGTCGAGAGCAGAAACGAACCCGCCGACAACCCGATAAAGTATATGTAGAGAGAGATCCATAATCCCCACGGGACATTCTGGGTCATGTGGGTCAAGATCAGGCCCTCACGGAAACGAGCGGCTATGGCCCAGATCCCCACCGCAGAGACCGCGAGCAAGATGCAGGAACCCAAGGCACGAAGCCACCAATCCATCCGAGCAACCAGTGACTGTGACGCCATCACTCGCTCCTTCCCGTCACGCCGGCAGGTAGTACACGGCTGGTTCGTTTCCGAGTTCTTCCTTCAAACGATAGTGCCCCCGCCGCGCCAGCAGCTCGCGCATCTGTTCTCCGTGGACCAGACAGACCGCCTCGGGATCCTTCAGGTCACCAAAGTGGATCGCCCGCCCCATACAGGTGCGAGCGCACGCCGGAGGCTCCCGGTATTCGCCGTGCTCATCCTGCAGATGGAGGCAGAACGTGCACTTGCGCACGTTTCCCACTGGTGATTTGCCCTTCTTGCGCAGGCCGTATCTCGCCCCGTACTCGCTGGAAGGAATCTGATTGTAAGGATTGTCCGGGCGTTCGATATACTCGTGACCGTAATCGAACGAGCGCGCTCCGTACGGGCAAGAGGCGATACAGTACCGGCAGCCAATGCACCGCTCGTAGTCGACCGCAACGATTCCGTCAGCTCGCTTGTAGGTCGCCCCCGTGGGACAAACTTTCGTGCACGGAGAGTTTCCGCACTGCATGCAAGGGCGGAAGAAGGCCGTTCGATACACGTGAGGATACTCGCCGTGTTCCTCCTCGATGAAGACGCCGTAGGCGACCCCCGGGGGCGTCTTGTTTTCGTTCTTGCAGGCGATCGTGCAGCTCTTGCACGCCACGCACCGCCTGAGGTCGATCACCATACCCCACCGCCGGTTGGGATTGCCTCCGGAGCGACTGGCTGCAGAGTTCACCCGGGGAACCGCCTCGGTGGCAACCGTCGCTGCGATTCCACCGAGCCAGCGAAACACTTGCCGCCGGGAGGGGGCAGCCGCGCCGACACCATCCGACTTCCCTGCAGGCTGTTCCGCCATGTGGGCCTCCTTTTCGGACGGCGGCGGTGCAGAATTTGTGCCATCAGAACCCGGGGGCACTCGCTCCCACTGCTCGCGGACGACTCCGCCGTTCTAACCGGCTCAGGTGGGTTCGCGATTCTCAGACTTAAGACGCTATGGGTCGGATCCGACGCGAAGAAAAGGATGTTGATTTGTGAGGAGGTCCCAAAAAGGCCCTAGGATCCGATGAGAAGCTCACTTAGGTATGTGGGAAACTGAACTGAACGTTTAGCCGACGCTATCTTATGCTAGCAAAGGCGTGAATTAAAAAATCTCAATTCTGGAAATTCAGGTTCCGCCGGCAGGCACGCCCGAACCACGGCGGCTTCGGGCAAGCCTAGCGGGCGAGCGAGAATGTCCCTGCCGACGGGAACGCGACCTTCAACACGCGGCGCCGTGCACCGCGGGTGCCTTGCAGGCACCACGCGGTGGCTGATCGCAGCACCGTGTCGCCGTTCGCCACGGGCGGCCACAAGGGCCGCCCCTATATCCGCGACCGAACCACCGTGCCGGCGGTACGCCCATTCGCCATTCGCTACTTGCAAGCACCGCTCGCCGCTCACCACGGGCGGCCACAGGGGCCGCCCCTACAGTTTGTTGCTGGCAGTGTGGGGTCACGCCGCAGCCCATCGGGGGAAACGATCCGGGTCACTGGCGTGCTCCGGGTGGCGCCGAATCGGTTTGTAGGGGCGGGCCTTGTGCCTGCCCGTGTTCCCGTTTGACCCGAATGCCCAACCGCATCACGGGCGGCCTTGAGTACCGCCCCTACGCCTTCTCGCAGGGGCGTTGTACCGCCGGTCACAGGTGTTGCTGCAAACGGATCCGTCGCCATGTGCCGCTTCCCGCTGGCCGTGCACCGCGGGGTGTAGAAAGGTCGCCCTTACGACGGTGCACACGGGATTCAGGCCGCCCGGGCGCAACGCCTTCCCTGTTGCTCGTGGGCTAGTGGCGTCGTGGTCGTTGCTCCCCACTGTGGTGGCAAGCGGCGACATCAACGCAGCGCGACTTTGCGGAGCGCTGACCAAAGCAAGCTCCCGATCCCCACCACCACCAGCGCCAGCACCGCCAGAGCGCGGCTCAGTGCCGACCACACCGGTACCGCTGCCGGACTCGGCAGCGCCGGCCCGCCCTGGTCCACGATGACCCCATCTACCTCTGTGTCGTCGCCCGGCTGCCCGTCCTGCAACTGGAAGGAGACCGTGTTGCCGGAGATGGTCACATTCGCGCTCGGGTTGACCTCGGCCAGGGTGTAGAACACCGCGTTTGTGCTGCCCGGGGGCAAGGGGCCGAACTTGCGGAAGGTCAATGAAGAAAGATCCGTGGCAGCGGTGAAGGTCAGCCGAACCTGCGCGGTCCCATTCCGGCAGCCCCGGAGCGTGAAGCCGACCAAGCCAAATGGATACGAGAAATTGCCATCGCTGCCGACTTGATTGGCCGAGAACGCCGCCACCGCGGAGTGCTGGTCGCAGTCGCTCTCCACGATCGCGCAGCCACCGCCAGAGGCCGCGGGCAGCGCGGTGGTTTTGGGGTCGGTGCTCTTGCCCTCGGCGCATGCCTCCTCGACGTCGTCCGGCACCCCGTCGCCGTCGGTGTCCACCGGGGTCGGGCTCGAGGTGGCGGTTGAGGAAGGAGTTGCCGTTGGAGTGGGCGTGGACGTTGCCGTGCTGCTCGGGCTCGGTGTGGCCGTAGCCGTGGCAGAGGCTGTCAGCGTCGGGCTCGACGACGGAGTCGCGGAGACAGTGGCCGTAGCGGTCGGGCTCGGCGTGCCGGTGGGGCTGACTGTTGCCGTAGCCGATGGACTCGGCGACAAAGTCGGGGATGCCGCCGGGCTATCTGTCGGGCTCACCGTTGGCGCCTCCGTTGGTGTTGTTGTCGGTGTCGTTGCCGCCGTTGCCGTTGATGTTTCCGTAGGGGTAACGGGGACGTCGGAGAGCACATACGCCGAACCCTGATCGCTGCTGGCCTCGATGTCATCCAACGGCGCCCCTGCCACCGCCGTCTGGCCGGAAATGGCAACGGCGAAGCCAAACGAGTCGCCCAGAGCGCCATTCGCGGCGATAAGTCGGGCACTCTCGGTCATGTTCGCCCAATTCATTCCCGGCTTCGCGAACACGTACGCCGAGCCCTGGTTGCTTTTGCTGTCGATGTCGACGAACGGCGCCCCCACTACCACCGTGTCGCCGGAAATGGCAACGGAAGAGCCGAAGTTGTCATCCATGGCCCCATCCGAGGCGGTGAGCTTGGCGGTCTCGGTCATGTTCCCCCAGCCCGTTCCCGGCTTCACGAACACATACGCCGAACCCTGGTTG
>JBBILD010000037.1:0-11361 GCA_037445065.1 Myxococcales bacterium | reverse complement strand
TCAACACCGTGGCCGCAGGGCGGCCGGCACGCAAGAACGACCAGGCATCGGTGAGCCCACTGAGATCAAGCACGGGAATGGGCTTTTTGCGCAGCCGCTGGTGGGCGCGATCGAGCAGTCCCAACACCTCAGGGTCGGCCCGATAGCTCCAGAACAAGGCGCGCTCGCGCGCGAGCACGGCGAAGTCGGTCGAAGCTCCGATCGGGTCGAGATGGACCACCTGTTCTGGCAAAGTCGGCTTGCCGCCCGCGCCTTCCTCGCCCACCAGAGCGCGCGATTTCTCTCGCTCGCACACGTGCACTCATGGGCGTTCCAGGGAACCACCGTTGCGCGGTGATCGCCGGTGACTGGAAGACGAGCAACCACGGCGGGTCTCACTTATCGCTCTCCTTTGCATGCGGGCCGGCTCGCGATGACCCGTGCCACCCCTTAATGCGGGCCGTGTTGAGGCCACGGCGCATCACAGGCCACTCTGCGCGCGTGGAGATGTTGGCACCGGGCCCCTGTGGCAACAGCGGGCCGCCCGGGAGCCGGCGCGCAGCGCTTGTACCGAGCCGCCCCCACCGCGGTGCTGTGCCGCGACTGGGAAACCCACAGCGCGCTGTGCTGTGCAGTGCAGCGCACTCCTGCTTTCGCAGACCGTGCCCGACGAGGCGCCACTCCGGTGGGAAACGCCCGCAAAGAGTCGTGTCCGAGGGCAAAAGAGCCTCGCCTACACCACCGAGTTGCTCGACGCTGCCCGGAAAGCCCTGCATCGTTCATTGGCCCCCGTGGCCCGCCTCGCACTGGCCGTTCCAGGATGGGCAGCCAACCCGGCACGTCGGGTAGAAGCAACCCCTAGCCCCTGGGGCGTTTGTGCAGGCAGGCTCCCGCGCAGAGGCAATGCATACAACTCCGGCAGCAAAGCCCAAGCAGCCGGCCCAGAAAAAAATGCATTTTCTGGGAACTTTTTGGCCGTCGCGAGCGTTTAAGAAGGCAGGTTCGGTGCAGAAACGGAAGGTCGAGCAGTCCGCACAGAGCACGGTGAGAAAAGCCAATCAAAGGGAGGGGAGGACACGGCCATGTACACCGCACGGCGGCGGCTAGGTTGGCAGTTAGGTGGGCTCAGAGTTAGCGGGCAAATAACCCCGGTGTTGCGGGTGGCAGCCGAGCACCGGGGCGATCGGATCCGCACTCGCAGCGGTGAAGACCCCACGCCCGAGAATCGGCCGGTGCTCCGAGTGAGTTGGAGTGAGCCCACACCGACCCCTGGCCCGCCGCCACCCACCCCTGCCTGGGTGACCTTCCGGGACGAGACGGCAAGGCGCCTCGTGTTGGCCAGTGTTCCCGCGGGGGACCCGGAGGAAAAGGACATGGCGGTAGGGGACTTCGATGGCGACGGATGGCAGGACATCATCGTTGTGCGCAAGGAGCCCTCTTCAACGAATGGCCCAAGAGCGGCGTTGCTTCTTCTCAATCGGAACGGGGTGCTGACCGACGCCAGCAGCAGCAAGTTTGTGGCTGCTTCGAGCAGCGAGCCTGCACCGCCGGCGCACACCAATGCGCGCGACGTGTTTGTAGCCGACCTGAAGCGGGATGGCACTGCGGACCTGGCCATTGCCAACACGTGCAACGAAAACCCGACTTTCTACCGCAACAAGGGGGGCGTTGCTCGGCCTGGCAGGGATTCACCCTCGCAGATAATTGGCTGCCCCCGGTGTCTCCGACGCCGGGAGGGTTTTCAGTGCCGGCCAAGCGCTTCTGCGCGGTTGCGGGCGGTGACGTGGATCAGGACGGCGACCTCGATCTTTACTTCTCTAACTACGCTAAAGCCTGCGCTGGCGAAGCAGACACAACGATCCGGTCCGACAAGAACGTGTTGTTGATGAACAAGATCATAGGGGCAGACGCGACCGGCAGGTTTGTTGACGAGAGTCAGTCGCCCGTGAACCGGCTCGGTTTATACGCCAACGTTGCGTTCGGAACGGCGGCCGAAATTCGCAACCTTCGCCAGAGTGGAACGACCAACACGATGGGTATCATCAAGATATCCACCCTCGACTCCGTCTTCCCGTGGAAGCCGAACGTGCTCTCGAGCACCGACGGCACCGGGGTATTCATCCTGCGCAACAGTGGCGACGCTCACTTTACTTGGAGGGGCGCATCCAGCACCCAGGATATCCTCGATCTGAAAGAGCCTTACATGTTCACCACTGGGAATCTGAACAACGACGGACGGCTGGATTTCTACGTCGTGGACGACCACGAGGACAAGGTCTACCTCGCCGCGGGGCCAACTTCATACCGCGCTTACACGGCGCCAAGCCAGCGCACCCAGGTTTTCGGCGGAAACGTCCAAATAACCGACATCGACGGCGATGGATATATGGATTTAGCCGTTGCCGACGTCGATGTGGATTTCGCCACCTCATGCGCTCGGCCGAGTAACGAGAACCCGCTGTCGCCCCATTGTACCTTCGCCCTCCTGCGCAACGTTGTGGCCACAAATCTGTGTCAAGGTGGGGAATGCGCGGTGACCGGTGAAGCGTGCGCGGTCAATACGGACTGCTCGCCGTTACAAGATCCCTGGCCGCTGGCAACGCAAGACCAGAACTTTCAGACAGGGGAACCCGTGCATGATTTCGCTTTCCTGGACATCAACGGTGACGACTGTCTCGACCTCTTCCAGGGGCGGTGCGACGGATACAGAGTCTTTATCAACACCACGCCCCCAAAGTGCCAACAGGGGGATGCGCAATGAAGATCCCTCTCGTTCCTCCTACAGACCGTGTCGCAGTACATCGAGTGCTTGTGCCGGGGGGCGCACTCATCCTGGTCGCTCTTCTTGCCGTGGGGAATGCGAGCGGCAGCGTGTCGAGCGCAAATCTCCGGGGACGTTTTCTATCAAGAGATGCAACCGCTCTGACTCTTCGGGAGGTTCGCGACTTGTTTGCCGGGCAAGCTCAATATCCTGGGCTGGATGTCAAGGCCAGCGTGGGGATAGCCGACTTCAACGGAGACGGCCGCATTGACCTGCTCAGTCAAAGCCACTTTGTGTTGTTCGGGCGCGGCGACGGGAAGTTTGTTCCCGGACCACGGTTTGCCTTACCATTCGCGTTGATTTCTTCGCAAACGCTCGCAGACCTGAACCTGGACGGTGTGGCCAACTGGGTTCGGGTGGAAAGACTCGGCGGGATTGGGGTGGAGGGGCCGTACAGGTGTTCTTAGGCACTGGCGACGGCGGCTTCGTTGGGATGGAGCAGGCCACGCGCCTAGACGCGGTCCCAAGGTTTGGCGATGTGACCGTGGCGGATGTAAATCACGACGGTGTCCCGGACCTCGTGACGGCCGACACGTATCTCGAGACGGCTTCTGTACTCTTAGGCCGTGGAGATGGGACTGTAGATCCGGCGCGCACTTTCTCCGTAGTCCCACCGATGGACGTCTCGGTGCAACAGGCGCCCCACACGGTACGCATCGCTGACCTCAACGCGGACGGTGCTCTGGACCTCGTTGCGGTAAACTGGCAGTATCTCTCGATTTTGCTTGGGAATGGGGACGGGACCTTCGGAGCGCCGACGACCCTACCGCTCCCAACGAGCGCCGAGAAGGCGACGATTCATGACTTCAACCACGACAACGTGCCTGACATTGTCGTTGCGGGGGCAGGCCTGTCTGTCTTGCTGGGGACTGGGGACGGCTCGTTTCGCACCCCGGCCACCTTCACCGTACCGCCAAACTCCGCTTTGTTTGCCGGGGTAACGGTGGGGGACGTGGACGGTGACGGTAACGGTGACGTCGTCGCCAGCGGTCGCTTCTCGGACGAACGAGTCTTCGTGCTCCTAGGTGACGGCGAGGGCGGCTTCGCAATCCGCCAGGTTTTTGATGGCGCCGGTGGTGAGTTGCTTGCTCTTGCCGACCTCGATTCAGATGGCGTTTTGGACCTGGTGAGCGGGGGGTTTGTGTTCTTTGGCCGTGGTGACGGCACCTTCGTGGCACCGGTGAGCATGAAGCTGCCTGTGACCAGCATGGCTTCAGCCGATATGAACCGGGATCGTCGGCCTGACCTGGTGGTAGCCACCTAAGCCGGCGAGGTGCGCGTGCTGTTGGGTGCTGGCGATGGCACGTTCGCACTGGGGTCGGTCATTGAAGCTGGGAATGGGGCACTCAAAGCCAAGGCGGTGGCCGACGTGAACGAGGACGGTTGGCCTGATGTTCTGGTAACCGACAGAGAGGATAGACACATTGTGGTGCTGCTCGGCACGGGAGATGGCGCGCTCGGGCCCCGGCGAACGTTTCCCGCGGGAGTTGGGTCGATCGGCGGCCTTTCGGTTGCTGATTTCGACGATGACGGTCACCTCGACGTGGTCACCAATACTCGCGTAAGCTCACTTCCCCACACGGGCGCGGTGTCGGTACTTCGTGGAAACGGAGACGGCACATTCGAACCGCCAATCGAGACTCCGTTGCAAGAGCCCACACAGACGTTAGCGGTGGCAGACCTGAACCGGGACAGAAGGCCCGACGTGGTGACGGGCAGCTTTGAGCACGTTGTGGTCCTGTTCGGAAAAGGTGATGGCACGTTCGCGGAGCCGGTGTCGGTCGTTGCGGATCCGAGCTCTGTTGCGTTGGGTGACGTGAACGGTGATCTCAATCTCGATTTGATTGACAAGGACGGGGCGTTGCTCGGTCGCGGTGATGGTACCTTCGGACCGTGGATTTCAGCCACTCTCGGAGGGACTGACCTGGGCCTTGGCGAACTAACGGGTGATGGCCACCTCGATCTGGTGAGGCTGGAAGACAGGGCGCTTTCGGTGCTGGCTGGCCGCGGCGACGGAACGTTTGGGCCGCCGCAGTCCTTTGCCGCCGGCGCCTCCAACCCCAGCACCTTTTTACTCGAAGACCTGAACGGCGACGGGGCGCTCGATGCCGTGGTGGCTGATTTTTACGATCACATTTCGGTGTTACTGGCCTCCCCGATTCGCCGAGCACGGCTTTGCACGACTGATTGCGATGGCGATGGGACGGTGGAAATCCATGAACTGATTCGTTCCGTGAACATCGCCCTCGGAGAGGCGAGTGTTGCCACTTGTGTACTTGCCGACGAAAGTGCGGATGGGCAGGTGACCGTCGACGAACTCGTCCATGGAGTCAACAATGCCCTTGGTGGCTGCCCGACGTCGAGCGCCGCGCAAACGTTGTCCGTGGCCGGCGCCGGGGCTCATTGAACTCCTTACGATCGGGGAGCGGTCCGGCGCACGCGTGCGGCCTGCGCCTCGCAGGCACTGGAGCGAGTGGCGCTTTTGACACTGCGCGACGACCCTCCGGGCGTTCGGTTGGTGTTGCCGCGCGGAGACGCCGCGCCTCGGCCTTCCCGGGGTCTTTAAGACCGCCGACCTTGACCCCGAGGGACGACCGAGGCTCTCCGTTGTGAACAGAGGCGAGCGCGATTTGCCCCTGGGTACCGGGCCAACCCCAGACCGCCCTTCCGCTGTTCGCAGCAAGCGGACCGCTGTTGGCAGCGCGCACCGCAGGAGGGCCTAAGTTGAAGGGACTACCCATCTTGCTGTGGGCGTCGGTGACGCGGACCTGGGCAGAGATGCGGACCGTTTCCAGCCCTAACGGGTGTGCGTCTTTGCCCAACAAGCGCAAGCGTTGCAACCTCTTCTTCGGCTTTCTCCAACTCCAGCAGCCAACTCACCCAATCTGGTCGCGCCGGCGATTGCCGACGTCGAGAGCGATGTTGCCACTGAGACCACCATGGCCCGGGGCTGCACGAACGAGCTGACAAGAGCGCTCGAGGTGGGCAACGGTACCTTTCTCGGTCCTCAATCTTCGGCTCTTGTGGTTACCTGGTCAGCAACCCCTGGTGCCGCACAAACGTTACCCTGATCCTACTCGGGACGCCCAACGAAGCGGTATCAGGCCCTTTGGCCACCTTGCTTCTCACAGGCTGCCCGTAACCATTCCTGGCACAACCGATTGCCTCGCTTCCCGCGTACCCGAGCAGCAGCCCGCGGCCGCTTTACCACGGGCCGAGCAGAAAACAGCCCCGCTCCTCCCAAGGGCACCAAAGAACCAACGAACGACCACCCACAGCCGGCCCTCCCTCCAGTAACAAGCATTGTCGAGATGCGCCGGCGCAGGATTTTTTCCTTGTCCGCCTGTAACACCCCTACGGCTCATTGCGCGCAGGCCCCTGGTACTCGGCGCCACGGACTGCTTGAGGCCGGGGCGTGCACCGGCTCTCAGACGCGGCTCGTGCCGAGGGTTTTCTGCTCGCATTCGTTGCTGCAGCGCTCTGGGGTCTCGGCCCGACCGCGACCAAAGGGGCGCTTGCTGCCGCCAGCCCCGGGGCCGTCGTGTTCTTGCGGCTCGGAATCGCGGCCTTGTTGTTCCGCGTTTTTGCGCAAGGTCGAGCGGCTCGGAGTCAGTGGGATCGGTGGACCTGGATTGGCGGCACCGCGTTAGCAGCGGATTTTCTGCTGTACACCTACGGCATCCAGTACACAGAGGCGGTCGTCGCGGGCCTGCTGGTCAATGCGGAACCGGTGGTCACGATTCTGCTCGCTCGCTGGCTGCTCGCCGAACACCTCACGCCTCATCGCCTGATCGGCTCGGCGCTCACCCTTGCGGGCGTCATCCTGGTGGCCAGCGAGGGCATTCGCTGGAACGAAGTGTGGCGTTCGAACCACATGCTGGGAAACGCAGCCGTACTGCTGGCAGCCGTTGCCTGGTCGGTGTACGCCGTGAGCCAGCGGCGCGCGGCCGCACACGCCGGCCTCTGGCAAAGGCTCGCTGGCATTTTTTCCGTGGGGTTCTGGATCAGTGCGCCGTTCACCATCCCCTTCGCGCGCTTCTCGGAGTCACAAGCACCGGCCTGGGGCTTCCTCGTTCTCCTCGTGCTGTTCTGCACGGTCGGCGTTTACGGTGTCTACGCGCGCGCCCAGCAGTGTCTCGAGGTGAGCGTGCTGGCGGTTTTACTGAGTGCGATCCCGGTCTTCAACCTGATCTTTGCGGCCGTGCTGCTCGGGGAGAGTCTGACCGCTACCCGTTTGATCGCCACCGCTCTCGTCATTGCCGGGGTCGCCATGATCGCGCGTGAAAGCGCACGCCACCCGGCCAGCGGGGCAACCATCAGCGCCCCTCTCCCGAATCCGAACGAGGTCTTCCGTTGACGCTCACTCCAGCGCTTCACTAGATTGCGCGCGAACCGCGGAGCGGCAGTGGACTGGCTGATCGTGACTTGGGACCTCTATCGGCGCGTGTTTACGCGCGCTGCCCTCTTGGCGTTGCGGAACTGGCCGGTGTTGTTCACCACCTTCGTCTATTCGGGTCTCTTGCGCCTCACTGCCTTCTTGGCTGGGCCACTAGGGATCTTCGCGGGAATTCTCACCAGCCTGGTGTTTGCAGCTTGCGCCAGCTCGTTCCTGTACTTGATCGAGACGATGGTACGGAGCGGGCGGGTGAACTGGGCAGATTTCCAGCGTAGCTTTGGCGTGTACCTTTGGGACGTGCTGGCCCTGTCTTTCGTGGCTTGGCTTGCTTCCTTGCTGCTGGCTCCCGCGGTACTCCAGTTGCCACAGGGGGAGGTGATTTGGCTTTGCCTCTTGCTCGCTGCGTTTGTGTTCTTCAACGCTGTGCCGGAGCTGATCTACATTGGCCGCTCGCACGCGTTGGCCCTTCTGGGCGAGAGCTACCAGTTCATGGCGAACAATTGGATCGAATGGTTACCGGCGAATTGCGCGGCCGCAGCACTGATCTGGGCTATCGCGTCCTTACCGGTGCAGGGTGTCGCCAGCATCGTTCCTGCCCTGCTCACGCCCCTCTTCGTGTACTTCGCCATGGTCATGCGGGGGCTCTTGTTCCTCGAACTGTCCAGCACGAGTCGCCGCGGCCGGGTGTTCCGCTATCGAGCCGGGTTCTGAGGCGGGCCGGGGCGGCCCGCCCCAGAACTTCGGCTTCAGGCGGGACGCGATTTCACTGCTCCGACTACGCGGAGGGAGGGGACTCGCGCGGAGCAGCGCGGGAGGGGCGTCCACCTAGCTTTGAGCAGCACGGCGAGCGGAACAAACGCCGCCACCAGTGCAGCGATTCCTAAGAGTTCCTGCCCACCAAAGCGAACGATGGGCGGAACCAGCGAATTCAAAAGTATGCTCGATTCCATTTGCCTTTCCTTCCTGCCAAGTTGGCCCGGACTATGATCGTCACCTCGCGTGGCGCGCCCGATGTTTCCCTCACCCTCGCATTCGGCCGTGCACACTTTCTACGCGGCTGCGGACGGCTGATTGGGCGAGGCTAGGCCGCCACAGATTGAGGAGTTGCCGCACCCGTCGGCTGCATTGCTTGCGCCTCGTCGGCGCAGAGAAACCATTCCATCGGGCGCCCCGTGTACCGAGCGATGCGAAACAGGACGTCCGTCGCCGGGACACGACCATTGAGATAATTATACAGCGCCGACAAGCTGATTCCGATGTCGTAAGCGAAGGCTTTCGGTTCGTCGTTTACGACCTGGCGCAACCGTTCCGCGAACACCTTTGGATCGATCCGTTCCATAGCTCCTCCTCCTTTCTCCAAACGGATCTTGCGTCTGCCCACTGAAACAACCATTGGCTTTGCCCAAAAACGAAAGGGCCACCGGAGACTGCCTCCGGTGGCCCTTCGCGTTTCGGATCGAGTTCAGTAGCTAAGAATCTCTACGGGACCTCCTCCTCGCGCGGGCCACCGGCGACCGCGTTCCAGTCCGTGCACGTCATCACCGGACACGTACACTCGCTGGCAATGAAACGGCCACGGAGCACTTGGAAGACTGGCACACGAACCGCGTGCACCTTCTGCGCCCCTCGCGACCGATCGCCTGTGTGACCCTTGATCTTCATGTTCTCGACTATCCTTTGTTCTCCGCTTCTCGCGTGGACCCTATATATCCACGGACCCTTCCTCTTTTGCAAGCCCCTCCGTTCCCACGATTGTAAAACGCTGGCGAATGGCAGCCCGCCATCGGAGCGTGTGCTTTGTTCGCAGCAACCGTCCCTTTCGCCAATGCGCGAGCGCCTCGATTGTGGTAGGCGCTCGGCCATGAACAGAGGCAAAATGGTGGTGGCGCTCCTTTTTGGCGGCCGCTCAGCCGAGCATGAAATTTCCGTCCGTTCGGCGGCAACCGTATTCGCCGCGCTCGACCGCGCTCGCTTCGAGCCTGTGTTGCTGGGCATCGCTCGCTCTGGCACCTGGCACGTCTTCGAGCCATCTGCCTTCGAACGGCTAACTCAGGAGCGCCTGCCAGCCGTGCCCGAGGTGTCACGACCATGCGCCTTTGTACCGGGCAGAGAGCCGCCGCGGCTCTACCATTTGGACAGTGGCTCCCCAGCCACTCCTCCCATTGACGTCGTTTTCCCCGTCCTGCATGGCTCGTACGGGGAAGACGGCACGGTGCAAGGGCTCCTTGAACTTCTCGGGGTGCCGTACGCGGGTGCGGACGTCTTGGGTTCAGCGCTGGGGATGGATAAAGACGTGCAAAAGCGCCTGCTGCGCGAAGCTGGTCTCCCGGTCGTGCCGTTTGCGACTTGCCACGAATGGGAATGGCGCGCTGACGCCCGCTCTGTCCTCGAGCGGGCTCGGGCACTCCCTCTGCCGCTTTTCGTGAAACCCGCCCGGCTCGGCTCCTCGGTGGGCGTGAGCAAGGTGGAGGCGTTGTCCGAACTCGGAGCCGCCATCGAGGCGGCCCTCGCCTACGACAGCAAGGTGGTAATCGAGCAAGGGCTGGAGGCCCGCGAGATCGAATGTTCGGTGCTGGGAGGCAGCGAGGTGCGCGCATCCGCTCCCGGCGAGATCCGGGCCCGTGGGGGCTTCTACTCGTACGCAGCCAAATACCTGGATCCGGCGGGCGCGGAACTCATCGCACCAGCAGAGCTGGACCGCGAGACGGCAGAGCACGTTCGCGACTTAGCAGTGCAAGCCTTTCGCACCTTACAGTGTTACGGCATGGCGCGCGTGGACTTCTTCTTGGAACGCAAAACCGGGGCGCTCTTCGTAAACGAGATCAACACCATCCCGGGCTTTACCTCCATCAGCATGTACCCGCGACTTTGGGAACTCTCCGGGCTTGCTTTGCCCGAGCTTGTCAGCGCCCTCATCGAACTCGCCCTCGCCCGCCACGAACTGCGTCGCGGGAAAAAACTGTGGCCAGAAGTCGCTGCGTAAGCCAGCGGCACTGGCCAGGGCCCGTGGCTGCTGGCCACCTGGGCGAGGCTGAGAATGCGCTACGCCCGGCACGCTGAGAACAGTTTGCGAGACTGCTCCGCGCGGCTACCAGGGGGCGTGACAGAGGCAAGATGTCAAAAGCACGAGGGGTGGCCGAAGCCACCCCTCGTCCGGCCCATGGGCTAGCCGTCAGGGACAATTGGGCAACAGGATGGACTGCGTGTCGGACAACGTGCTTGCGTTGCCGGTTCGCACCTCCGCACGCACGGTAACCGTGTTCCCGGAGTTCGAGGCGGTGTACTTGAGGCAGGCCAAGGCGTCACCAGGTTGTGGCGTAATGTTCAGGGTGCCAGTGTCGCACGGTGCGGCCCGGTTCGTGAGCCCGGGGCTAGTGATGGACACGCCCGCACTCGGTGGCTGCAAGCTAAAGGCAACCGGCACGCCGTCTGCCACCGCGCGACCCAGAGAGTCCGTCACCAATGCACCAACCACCAAAGTGCAGCTCCCATCTCCGTTGTCCGTGACGTTTGGTAGCGCATCCACGTCCATGAAGGCAGCGTTCACAGCCTGCTGAACCAAAGTCGCATTCGCCGTGCGGCCCAAGGCGTCGGTAACCGTCACCTGGAACGTTCCCACCTGGTCGCCCGCACGAACGATGACCGTGTCACCCGAGTTCGCCAAGACCGTGGCAGACAAGCACGCATTGCCTGTAGCGGTCAAAGTGAACGGTGGCGCGCTGCCGGTCACAGTGAGGATCTGGGCGGATCCGTCGCAGCTCGGGCTCCCGTTCACACCCGCGTACAGTGTCACGACGCTCGGCGCGATCACCGGCAACGCAGGCGTCGGTGTCGGAGTGAAGGTTGAGGTCGGAGTCTGCGTCGGAGTCGGAGTTAGCGTCGGAGTCAGAGTGTTGGTCGGAGTATGTGTCGGCGTGAAGGTGGGCGTCGGGGTAAATGTGCTGGTCGGCGTTCGGGTCGAGGTCGGTGTGGCGGTGGGCCGCAGGTCGAGCAGCAGCACATCCCGCTCGTCCTGGATGAACCCACTCGGCGTCTGTACCCGCGCCCGCACCCGTACCGTCTGCCCCTGCAGCGTCGCCAGGTACTTCACACACGACAGCGCATCCCCAGGTTGCGGCGTCACCTGGAAGCTCAACTGGCAGTTCGGTGGCTGACCCGTAAACGC
>JBBILD010000036.1:0-11994 GCA_037445065.1 Myxococcales bacterium | reverse complement strand
AGTCTTGCACAGGTTTGGCAAGGAAGGGTTGCGCCCCGAGCCCGCCGCCGGCAAGTACACGGAACCCGGGCTGGCCATCGCGGACGTGCGGGTAGAAAGCAATGTCATTCACGGGACCTTGCACGCAGTCGTAGGCGCAACTGGAGAACGAAATCTTGAATTTGCGTGGCAGAGTCAGATTGAGAGGATGGAACAGGAAGTATTCGTTCAGCGCGAACACGTACGGGATAATGTCAAAAGGTTCGCCGGCCAGCAGGCCCGAATGGAAGCAGCCCGTGATGTTGCGGATGCTGTCCGAGCAGGCGCCACGGCTTGAGATCCCAACCGCGTGCAGGCGCTCATACATGGGAATGACGTTGTTCAACTCGACCCAGTGCAACTGAATGTCTTGCCGGGTCGTCACATGGAGGACGCCCCGCGCGTACTCTTCCGCCACCTTCGCGATGGCACGCGCTTGCTCCGCAGTCATGACCCCCGCGGGCAGCTTGATCCGTTGCATGTGGCTCGTATGGTCGAGCTGGTAGTACAAGCCGTAGCTGAGACGGATCGGGCGAAATTCGTCATCGGTCAATGCCCCGGCTTGGTATCGCTCGACGCGGGTGGCATGGTCAGCGAGTGCTCGGCGCCGCAGTTCTTCTTTAATTTTCATGCTTCTCTCCCTCTGGCTCGAGGAGGTGGCGGAGTGAGAATGTGGCCAAATACGGCCTACAAATCAACCGGCTTGCCGGGAGACGGTTTCCAGGTTTGTGTGCTGGCTGGCTAGGCTCGGGACCGACTGGATAGGAAGATGGTTCAAGGCTTCGGAGCCATGAACACGAGCAGGGCCAGTCGCTCTGGCCCCGGGTTGGAGACCGCGTGCGGCAGACCGGCAGGGGCCAAGATCACGTACCCTTCTTCGAGTTCCGTTTGCTCGGCGCCGATTTGAAACAGGCCCCTGCCTTGAAGCACGAAGTAGACTTTGTCGGAGCTTGGATGTACGTGTGCGGTCTGCGCTTGCCCAGGCTCGAGGCCGTACACGTCACAAAACATCCGCTCCGTTTCGAAGAGATTGCTTTTGGCTAGCTTGGCGGCGTCGAACCGTAACTTTGCCCGGGTGTCACAAAAGTATTCCATATGATCTCTCTCGCGCTCGCGAAGGCGACGGGCCAACGCGAGCGGTTGCGCCTATAGTGCGCTGCTGCTACGAGCACAAGCCTGCTGCGGCCCCCTGCGCAGCGATTTTCTAGGGAGTTTTGCGATCGATGCCGTTGATTCCTGCGACCCAGCTTCGCGCGGGCATGATCATCAAACACGAAAACGAGTTGTTTCGGGTTTCGAACGTGGTGCACGTGACGCCAGGAAACTGGCGAGGCATGGTCCAGACCAAGATGCGCAACCTGCGTTCGGGTACCCAAATTGAAAACCGCTTTCGCTCTGAGGACCGCGTCGAGCGGGTGACGCTGGAGCAACATGAAATGGAGTTCCTGTACGAAGCGGACGGAATGTACCATTTCATGAATACCGAGACATTCGAACAAATCTCCTTGGATCGGGAAAGCTTGGGTGATGCGGTGCTGTACCTCACCCCGAGTCTCAAGGTGCAGGTAGAGTTTTACGAAGGGCGCCCGATTGGAGTGAGCTTGCCCAAAACCGTGGATTTGCAAGTGGTCGAAACCGAACCTTCCCTGAAGGGGGCGACGGTGACGAACGTGCTGAAACCTGCCAAGGTGGAGACCGGCGCTACGGTTCAAGTGCCGCCGTTCATTTCAGCGGGTGACGTGATTCGGGTCGACACGGAGACGGGCGAGTATCTGTCCCGAGCCAAGTAGCGCAACCCACCGCCAGGCCCGCTGCGAAAAAGCGTCGCAGTCGGCCGCCGCCGGTGCGTTGGCCTCCCGCGCGGATAAGCTTCCGCTAGGCGGCCCCCTCTGGAGCGATTTCTTCCAGCTCCCGCTTCGCCGTCTCCGGCAAGAACAAGACAACCATGAGCGGTGCGATTGGGAGGAGTAGGAGCATCGCCGTAATCGCTGCGCCGTGAGAACCGAGTAGTCCGTACAGCCATCCTTCCACCATGAGCCCGGTGGCGCCGCCCATCGTTGCCACCACTTGCCGCGCCCCTGAAGCCGTGGACCGAAACGAGGTAGAAAATAGCTCTGCTCCGAGAGCGGCGAACAGCGGAGACACGATGTTCAGGGAAAGGAGCATCGCCGCGAATGCGAGGGGAACCCAGATCCCTTCGAGCTGGTAAAACGCGAAGATAGACAGACCATTGACGAGCAGGCCGGCGGTCAGCACTCGTTTGCGACCCCAGCGATCTCCCACCACCCCGGCGAGCAGATTTCCAATTGGGGCCGCCACTCCCATACTGAGAAACAACAGCGTCACGTGTCCGGGAGAGTACCCGTGTACTTCCTGAAGGGTCTTCGACACAAAAATCAAAGAAGTGTCGAGTACGAACGCGAGCGGGAAGAGAGCGGCGCACAACGCGACCAGCCGTCCTGGGTACAGCTGCAACAACCGGCGAACAGGGCGCGCCGCCTCTTGCCAAGCTGCGGGAGAGTGCTCGCGCAAGCTGCGGAAGCGACGCGTTTCGCGCAAGGAACGGCGGAACCACGCGATGAGCAATAGTGGAACGACTCCGAGCACGTAGAGAGCGCGCCACCCGTACGGGAGGTAGTGGATGGTGGAAAATACCAGCGCGGCTAGTCCGTGGCCTAAGGTGCCCATGGCCGACAAAATGCCAATGCCCCAACCGCGATGGCGAGCGCGGAATTCTTCCGCAATGACCACGACGGCCAGCATCCCCTCGGCGGCAATGAACGTACGAGCCAGGAACTGGAGCGTTGCAAACTCGGCCGCAGAGCGGGAAAAGGCAGTGACGAAGGTGGCTAGAGTGAACCCGAGAATGGTGATGAGCAAAAGTCTCCTTCGTCCGAAGGTGTCCGCGAGCAGCGTGAGGAGGACTGCTGGAAGTACGCCCAGGCGAACTACGGCGCCCACCGTCCCAACCTCTTGCTCTTCGATGCCCAGCCCTTGTTGGATCTGCGGCAAGGCTAGGCCCATGATCGCAATGTCGTAACTGTCTATGAGATTGGCAGTCCCCAGCACTGCCACCGTCCGCCGTTCCCGACGGCTGAGTCGCAACCATTTGCGGCGCCGCAACCAGTGATCGAATTGAGGGACCGCTTCACGCGAGGTGGGTCTGGCGCGAGTCGGGAGCACGGACACGGCGCGCGCTTCTAACCTTCGGCACGCTGTCGCGCCAGATAGAAAGACCGTTGCGTCCATTCCACCGCGTCAGTACCGTGTGTCCTGTGGTCCAACCGCGGTGGTTGTGTGTAGCGGTCACAGTTGCTGTTGTGCTTATGCCCAGCTCCCAGCTCAGGGCGCACGGCGGGCGCCTACCGTTTCTTTTCTGGGGAGACTTCCCAAGGGTTCATCTCGCTTGCCAGCGTGCGATCGGACGAGCGGTCGCGCAATGCGCGGTCGGGGCGCAACGCTTGTACGCGTTGTGTGCAGCGGGTTCGGCGACTGGAGACCTGTGTGCCCCACTCCCGCGGGCGGAAGCCCTGGAGTCGCTTCGCAGCGCGGCATTGAACGTGATCGACAGGCACTGCAGCGAACGCAGCACGGTACAGTTGGGCTTTTTAGCGCTCGTCGAAGCGCAAGCGGACATCTCTCGTGCCTGCTCCCAACTGGATCGGTGGGTGCGAGGCTGGTTTCCCGATCCCACCGCTGTTCCCGGGGCGCAAGGTGCCTGCACGGAGGCGTACGCTCGCGCAAGTCTCGCCTTGCTTCGTTTTGCCACCAACGAGTATCGCAGGCTGTTCGACTGGCTTGCCTTCCATCGCTCGCCGCCGAACCAGCGCAATCAGTTGCTCGCAGAGCGCAAGGCGCGGGTGGGCGATGCGGCTCGGCGACTGGAACTCGTGTTGCAACGGCGCTGCTCGGATGGCCTCTTCGGGGGGCCGGATCCGGCCACCTTCCTGAGCGAGGTGGCGCGGCAGGCGGAGTGCGTGGTGGGGGCGGCGTATGTTCAAGACGCGTTGCACTGCGACACGCCGACTTCGGCAGACGCCCCGCCCGCTGCCCCCGCGTCTAGGGTTGATCGAGAAACTCTTGGACAAAACGACTGATCCGGCGCACGCGATTGTTGAAGGTGTCGGCAATCCAAAGCGAACCGTCCGCCGCCAAGGCAGCGCCAACCGGGTGGTTGAGAGAACAAGTGCGGGGATCGCTTCCGTCTCCCGAAAAGCCCGGGTCTCCGGAACCGACCAGGGTGGTGACGATCCCGTTGCGGCCCACGCGGCGAACAACGCTGTTTCCAGTGTCGACGACCAAGATGTCGCCAGTCGGAGCGATGACGAGGTCGTACGGAGAATCGAACTGCGCAAGCCGGGCTGGCCCGCCGTCTCCGCTGTAGCCACGCCGGCCTGTACCGGCGACGGTTTCGATCGTGCCGTCGGGCCTCACGCGACGAAGAACGTGGTTCTTGGTTTCCACGAAGTACAGATTGCCGGACTCATCCTGGGCTAGCCGCGCCGGTCCATTGAGACGTGCCAGGGTCGCGGGTCCTCCGTCCCCTGAGTATCCTGGCACTCCTGTTCCCGCGACGGTCGAGACGATTCCACTCGGGGCCACGTACCGGATCACGTGTGCGTCCAAATCAGCAATGTAGACGCCGCCGTTGGGGTCGGGCCAAACCCCAAAGGGCGTGGTGAAACGGGCCTGCCGCGCTGGCCCTCCATCGCCGTCGTTCCCAACTTCCTCCCGGCCGGCGAGGATTCGGACTCGCCCGTCGGGGTCCACCGCGTAAACCAGCGGAACGTGGTTGCCGGCGAGAAGCCATCGGCCCGAGCCATCGACCTTGATGTCGCTCGCATGGTGAAGCGGAGTTTCGTTGGCCAATGCCCCTTCCACGGGGTAGTCTTCGTTTCCCGTTCCCATCACGGTTTCCACCACGCCTCCGAAGGCGAGTCGCCGCAGGCGCAGATTGTTGGCGTCCAAGATCAAGGGCTCTTGGCTTGCGTCGAAGCTGATTGCCCACGGGTAGTAAACCGAGGTCTCAGGGCCGGGGCGGCCGTCCCCGTCGAAGATCGCCCTGCCGGTACCGACCACCGTGCAAATGGTTCCCGGTAGATCGCACGACCGTGCATGCGAGGGCGTTGCGGTCGGCTCTGGACTCTCGCTGGGGGAGGGCGTCGGACTCGAGGCTGGTTCGTCGCTGTATGCACCCTCGAGAATCCAAGTGCGGATCAACTCCACCTCCGCGGGCGACAACGGAGCCTGGCCGAGCGGCATGGGTTGGCCGAGTCGCGGCGAGGAGCTGAGTTTTTCCAGTAAAAAACTGCGGTCGGGGCTTCCTGGTACGATGTCGCAGGTTCCTAGAGCACGTGCGAGGATGCCGGGACCGAACATCGCCGCATAGGACTTGAGGTCGTAATTGGAAGACGGGAACGGACCTCCATGACACGCTGGATTGCGGCAGCCCCTACGCTCGAGCAGAGGCACAATGTCCTGGGTAAAGCTTACCGTGAGCGACGAAGTGGGTGTCCCCTCGGGAGGGGGACAGGGCGAAAGGTCCTGAAAATCCCCGCTCACTGGCGCAGAGCCACCGTACGCGATCATTCCTTGCGCGAGGGAGACGCTCAGATCTCCTCCCACCGCCCACACCCCGCCGTCCGGATCAATCCAGACGGCGTGGAAATCGCGTGAGGTGTTGAGTCCGGTGTCGACAAGGTTCCAGTTGCCTGAATCGCCCAGAACAAGCGAAGCCGCTACCCCAACCGCGGCGCTGAAATCACGCCCGACGAAGACCCCGTTCAACTGCGGGGTTCCGGGCATGGCCCTGTCAATGAAGCGGCCACCTTCGAGTTCAAAAATCACTCCTTCCGCGAATCCCCCCACCGCGACCACTCGCTGTGCGTCACCGTGGACGGTAAAAAGTGGCCGCGGCGCGGCGGTGGGAATTCTCGCCCATTGCGCCCCATCGTAGTGCAGCGCGACACCTTCCAGCCCAACCACGTACACGTCGTTGGCCGCTCGGCCCCAGACTTTGAAGAGGGTGGGAACTCCGCCGGGCAGTGCTTCGCTCAAGTCTACAGAGGTCCAAGTTACGCCGTCGAAGTGCCACAGAACCCCACCGCCTGTCTCGTTATCGGGATCACCTCCGACGGCGTAGAGGTTCGACGCGCTACTTCCCCACACCCCGAACAGCGTCTTGTTGCCCGGCGTCACGATGCGGGTAAACTGCCGAAGCTCATGGTCGTACCGGAGTACGAGACCCCTCTCGCCCACCATGTAGTATGCGCCGTCGATCGGTTCGTTGCTGATCCACCACAGATCTCCGCTGGCCCCGGAAGCCAGGCGGCGCCAGCGCTGGCCGTCGTAATGCAGGACAAACGGGCCGAAGTCGTCCCCCTCTGGGTCGGCACCGACGGCGTAAACGTCGGTCGCCGAGGTGCCCGTTACCGATAACAGCGCCGCTGGGAGACTGCGCAGCACGAATTGCATGCGCCCGGAAGGCGCGCCTGGTTCCGTGCACATGAAATCGCGCGCGCTGCAAGCCGGGCGACTGTGGCAACCAATGCAGGTTTGCTTACCATCCTCTAGGACCGTGCGGTCGCTCGCCACGCGTTGCCAGTGCCAATCCCCGGCTTGGGGATCGAATCCGGCGGACTCTTTGCGGGTCACGCTCCATCGTACCAAGGTCCCAGGGGCACAGGTCGGGCTTCGATACTCCTCCTTCACGACGACTGCGCCCCGCGGCAACGGGTTCGCATTGGCCCGATACAAGGGAGCCGTTGATGGGTCCGTGAGCACCCGAATCGAATAACCTTCGTGTTCGGCGCTGAAGCGGCAGGCACGCACTTCCACAAAGGTCTGTGCGTAGTTGGCGGGAAAAATGGGCTCGATTGGGCAACCAAAAAGGGCCGCATTCACCGCGGCGAGAATCTCGTCTACGGTGACCTCTTCGTCCCCGTTGCGGTCTGCCGCGGTGCATTGCGTGGAAGGCACCAAGTTCAGCGCCACGTTAACCGCAAGCAAAATTTCATCCACCGTAACCTCGCCGTCCCCCGAGCAATCGCCCGTGCAAGGAATGCTGGCGTACGCTGGCGGAGTCGCCAGAGCGATGCGGAGAAGAAGGCTAAGCCATACCAATTTGGAAACCAGGCCCGGGCGCATGAGGGGCGAGCACACGAACGATCAGCGCTTCACACGGCGAATCCGTCCGTTGAACGTGTCGGCCACGTACAGATCCCCGTTCGCATCGAAAGCGATTCCGAAGGGCCGATTGAGCTGTGCTTGTAAAGCCGGTCCCCCGTCGCCGGAGTACCCGCGCACCCCGTTACCGGCCACAGTGGTGATGATACCGGTCTCGAGGTCAATGGCACGCACAACGTGGTTGTTGGTGTCCGCGAAATAGAGCCGGCCGTCTGGACCCAGCTCCACGTCCTGCGGATACTGAATTGGCGCCTGCAGCGCTGGGCCACCATCTCCGCTGTATCCCGGGATGCCTGTTCCAGCGATCGTAGTAACGACACTGCACTTGAAGTCAGAGCTGCAGAATTGCACCCGCCGGATGCGGTGATTGAGCGTGTCCGCGAAATACAGGTTCCCACTGGGGTCAATCGTGATTCCGCCGGATGGCTCGGGGTTGGGACCCGTGGGGAAGTTGACCTGCGTTTCGGTTCCAAGACGGTCGCCGTTGAATCCCGGGGTACCGGTGCCGACGACCGTGTCCACGATGGCCTGATCCCTGAGTTCTGCAAACCGGTAGATTACCCGAATCCGCTGGTTTCGCTGATCGATAAAGAAATAATTGCCCTGTGCGTCGAACACTCCGTGCGGGGGCTGGTTAAGGAGGGCGTCGCCCACGGGGCCGCCGTCTCCTCGGTACCCGGGATCTCTCCCAGCCAAGACCCGCACCAATCCGCTCTCGCGCGAGACCACACGCAGTTTGTGATTGTGCCAGGCTTGCACGAGCAGGTCGCCGTTCGGAAACTCTTCCACGTCGGTGGGATGATTGAGCGCGACCGTAAGTGGGTGTGCTCCTGGCTCGGTGAGGTCGGATAAGTCATCCGGGCCGTCGCCCACAAAATCGGTACCCATAACTGTGCGGATCGTCTCGTCGGCCAGGATCTCGCGGACTTGGTGGTTGTTCCAGTCGAGGAAGACCTTGCGGCCGCTGGGCAGGAAGGCAATGTCGAACGGCCAATACAGCGTTGCCCGTAAGCGGTGAGTTCCGTCCGGGGAGTAGCCCATCCCCCCGTTGCCGGCGTATGTGCAAATCGTCCCCGGCTCATCGCTGCACGGAATCACTCCTGGCGTCGGTGTGGGCGTGGGAACCACTACCGCACCAGCTTCTAGGTCACCCACAACGCGAAAGCGGTGGTTGTGTGTGTCAGCGACCCAAACGACCCCATTCGGCGCGACTTCCACTCCGTACGGGCGGTCGAAGCGAGCGGCAGTGGCGGGGCCCCCGTCTCCGGAGAAACCCTGCTCGCCCGTACCCGCAAAAGTTTCAATGATTCCGTCCGGTCGAATGCGCCGGATGACGTTGTTCATGGTGTCGGCAACGAACACAGAACCGTCGGGACCAAGCGCGACGTCGCTCGGCGTATTCAACTGTGCCTGAGTCGCGGGACCGCCGTCGCCGCTGTAACCCGGCTCTCCGGTTCCGGCGATGGTGTGGATGATGCCCTCGGCATCAATTAGCCGGATCGCGTGGTTTCCCGTGTCCGCGACGTAGATCTGATCTCGTGCGTCAATGGCGATTCGGCCGGCCGGTGGGGCAGCTTGGCCGCGAGGAGCGCGGAATTGCGCCGCCGAGGCCGGCCCTCCATCGCCGCTGTACCCGGGGGTCGAGCTTCCGGCGACGGTCGTGATGATGCCGTTCCTGTCAACTTTCCGAATGCGGTAGTTGGCTTGGTCAGAAATGTAGATGTTGTCCTGGCTGTCGCATGCAACGGAACTGGGCAGGTCCAACGCAGCGTCGTTGGCGGGACCACCGTCCCCCCCAAATGCGCGTGCTCCCGTGCCCGCAACGTTCTCGATCCTGCCGGTTGTGAAGTCGAGCCGCTTCACGAGTGAATTATGCCACGCCGCGATGAGTAGTCGTCCTTGGTGATCGAAGGCAACGTTCGTCGGGTGATTGAACTGAACATCCAGCGCATCTCCGTCTTCTGCGTCACCGAGTTCTCCGGTCCCAGCGATCGTCTCCACGATCCCGTCTCGGATGCGACGCAGCCGGTGATTGTTCCAGTCCACAAGATACACCAGGCGGTCCGGCCCGACGGTCATGTCCTGGGGTAAGTAAAAGGCAGTCGCCAGGGGCTCTTTGCCGTCGCCGTCGTACCCGGCGTGTCCGTTACCTGCGACGGTCACAACCACGGGTGTGGGACAGGCGGCGAGCGCAATCGAGACAGCTCTGGTCAATTCATCCACCGTGACTTCCCTGTCGAGGTTACGGTCGAGCGCCGCGCATTCACCCCATTCTGATAGTCCGAGAGCAATCGAAACGCCGCGAACGATCTCCTCGATGCTGACGGCCCCGTCGAAATTGCAATCGCCCGTACAGGTGAGTCCTTGATTCGCACCAACGACGGAGAGTAACGCCGCAAACACGACCGCTGCCGCTTTATTTCCCACGCCCTCTCTCATCGAAACCTTGCTCCACCGGTCTTAGTCCGTGCCTGGTCTGCAGGCCGCACTACCAGATTCTACGGAGTCCGTACCTTCGCATAGAGGTTCTGTAAACGGAAGGTCGGAACTGTCTGCCAGTTCCTCAAAGGTCAGAACGAGCCGCAGGTCGGTGGCCACCGTTTCACCTGTGTGGTCTGTCGCTGTGACGCGCAGCTCAGCCTCAGCGTCTTCGAATTCGAAAAAGGGTCCCGGACCGCGGACAGGAAAAGCTACCCCCAAGCGCTCTGCGAAGCCGTTTTCACGTTCCTCGAAAGCAAGCACAACTTGGGGGGCTTCGAAGAGTTCTCGTTGGGCTGTTGACATCCGCGCGGAAACAGTCAGGGGTGCACGCGTGTCGAGGCAACGCACGGCGAAGTTGAGTCGTACCGTTGCTCCAACTTGGCCGAAGTTGATCACGCGGAACCGGTCACAATCGCGCAACACTCCAAACCCTTCGAGGAGATTCCTTCCCACGATTAGCCGTTTTCCGAGTGGGCACGGGAGCAGGGGTTCCGAGGCCGGGATCGGGGGGCGTGTTTGGGAGCAGCAAGGTTGCCAAATGGGGACGGACGTAAACGTGCATCCTCGGTCAGGCATGCAGCTAGGGGTTTGGCAATCAGAAGGAGCCCGGACCAAAAAGAAACTTTCCCACAGGGCGCAAGCGGTGGGCAGGTCTTGGTCACAACCGCGCACGCGGAGCGCGAATGCCCCGAGCTGATCTGCGCTCGGAGTCCAAGCAATTGCTCCTATGCCTCCCTCGATTTGGGCACCCGGGGGCATGCATTCCACCTGGCGCATCAGTTCTCCCCCACCAGGTAGGGTAAGGTCCGGCGCAACGCGAAGGTCTATCCCAGGAACGACCTCGAACAGGCGTGGTGGCCCGGCAACGGGCGATGGCCGAGCGGGAGTCTCAGAAGGGGTCGGTGTCCGCTCCTCTGTGCGCGTAGGCAAAGCGGAGGGTGTTCGCGTTGGGGCTAGGGTGGTGTGACGGGTCGGTGTGGGGGGCGGCACGGTCCCTGAGGGGGTGCGCGAGGGAACGGGGCGAACGTGGCTGCGGGTGGGTGAAGGACTGACGCGCCGAACCGAGGGCGTTACGGACGCAGTTGACATTAGGCTCTCGGTTACCGGCGGTGGGCTCAAACTGGTCCGCGTGGCGGACGGAGGGTGGGTCGGGCTAGCCCGACTCGGCGTACAGGCGGTGCCTGCGCAGCCGGGTTCCTGTAATGCCTTGTTTTGGCAAGCACTGAGCGCTGCAATGACCCAAATGAAGCAGCCGGTAGAGAGACGCAACGACCGCAGTCGTACCCGCGTAGCTTGCGCTCCGTAGTTAAGGGTATCGAGGGGAGCTCCCCTCTTCTGGGGGGCTCCCGCTCGATACGCCGGGTACGCAGGAAGCAAGGGTTACTGACATGCGAGGTGCAGCGTCCCCACCGCGTCCATCACTGGGAACCCGGACAACACAATCTCTGCGAACGGCAGTGCCAGACCCAGTCGCCCATTGGTGAGGACGTTGTTTTGGATGTCCGTACAACTGAACGGCGTGTTGGTCGCAGAAGCAGTGAGGTTGGTTTGGGTCAGAGCCGTGCCGCTCGAGTTGACTGCATCGTAAACCGTCCCACTCACCGCGCCGGTGGTAACCACGCCCGTCAAAGCCAGGTCACCAGCGTCCGGATCGAACGGGGTCCCATCGGCCGGGCAGGGGGCGTTCACGTCGCTCAAGATGCGGATGAACAGCGACTCAGTCAGGGTCATTCCACCCGGCGGGTAGCTCCCGCTCAAGGTCACTTGAATCGGGGAAATACAGGCTGGCGGGAACTGGTCTGAAAGCTTAGCGGTCGAAATCAGGCCACCCGGATTGGTGAACGTGTCGTCACATTCCGGATCCTGAGGCAGCCCGCCGTTGGGCCCAGGCGGCTGCGAGGTGTCATGGTCCTGCACAGCCGTGGCGTCGTAGTTGGACTCGCCACCGTCACAGTCAACGAGTCCGGTTCCGTCGCCACCTGGACGCGGGCAAACCTTCGCAATGCCGAACAAGCTGATCGGGTTGTAGTGTGACCCGCTGGCCGGGATCGTGATAGTGCGCGTACCGTTGACCGGATTCGGATCCGAGAACTGCCAGGTTTGGAACCCGCTCAGTAACAGGTTCAGATTCAGCCCGGAAGTCGTTTGCAACTTCACCACCGCGCCATTGCTTGCATTCGGACGCAACGTGCAGACCCGGGTGAGCGGTGTCGGGGACGGGGTTGGAGTTTCCGTCGGTGTGTTGGTGACAGTGGGCGTTTGCGTGCGGGTAGGTGTGCGCGTGCGGGTAGGTGTGCGGGTGAACGTGTT
>JBBILD010000035.1:0-14558 GCA_037445065.1 Myxococcales bacterium | reverse complement strand
ATCAGGGAAGCTCCGTAACGAGTCGGAGAAGGGCATCTCTAGCCAAAGCTCGCATCCCTGGGACGGCTCCGGCTGCACGGTTCCGAGAACAAGAAAATGTTCCGGGCCGCAGCGAGCCGGCGTACTGCGGCGAGCGCGGCACGCAACTTGCGCACCCCGCGGCCCGAGGGAGTTCGTCCATGCCTGCAAGATTCTGTCGGCCGCGCTTTGCCCACGCACTGGGATGGGTGCGTCGCCGAGTGTTGTTGCATCCCCATCGTGTCCTCTGCACGGGTACAGCCGGCCGCGCGCAAAGCATTGCAGGGCCTCGGGGGCCAACACCTCTCACTCAGGCCATCCGTGGATTGCGTGCACAGGTGTGGGCCACAGTTACGATCTCCCTGTGGCTCTGCTCGGCCCTCGGCCGCATCTCCGTCCTGCCTGCCGCGCAAGCGCTCCCGTCTAGTCGGTCCGCAAGCACCGTCAACGTTTGTGGGACCATCGCTGCCGATACGACCTGGACCGCGAGCAACGTGTACGTGGTCACCTGCGACGTGACCGTAGAGCCCGGTGCCACGCTGCGCATCGAGGCGGGAACCGTGGTCAAGCTGACGCTGAGCCTTTACGGAAGTAACGGTCTGATCATCAACGGGCAGCTCGAGGCGGCCGGCACGGCCGAAGCGCCCGTGGTGTTCACCAGCTTGGAGGACGACGAGTACGGCGGCGATACGAACGGCGACGGGGCCGCTACCACCGGCGCGCCCGGCCAGTGGTCGGCCATCACCTTCGGGAGCGGCAGCCGCGGGCGCCTCACTTATGCCATCGTCCGTTACGGCGGCGGATACTACTATTTTTACGGCACGAAGGCGCTCATTCGAAACTTCGGCGGCGATGTGGTGCTCGACCGGGTGACACTCGAGGGCAGCGGGATGTACGGCCTGTACGCGGAAAGCCCGGTCACCGTCACCCGCAGCCGCATTGCCGGCAACAACTCCGCCGGTCTCTACTACAACCGCCCCGGGATGGGGTCGGGCCTGGAAATCACCGACAACGTATTTTCGGGCTGGGCGGGGCAGGTCGCGTTCGCTGAAGATCGAAACCCGGGCCCCGTGACCCTGCGCGGCAACCGCGGCGACAGCGGCTCGGTGCCCTTCACGCTCGGCGGTGTTCTGCGCAACGCGCTTACATGGGATAACGGTTCGGACTTCGTAATGAGCCTGCAGAGCGAAGGCGATTTCGAAGTGGCCGCCGGCGGATCGCTGATCCTCGCTCCCGGCAGCGTGGTCAAGTCGGGGTTCAACAGGTACTCGGAAAGCGGCAACCTCATCATCAACGGACACTTCGAGGCGACCGGCACCGCCGAAGCGCCCATCGTATTCACCAGCTTGGAGGACGACGAGTACGGCGGTGACACGAACGGCGACGGCGCTGCGACCAGCCCAAGTCCCGGAGATTGGGGAGCGATTACCTTCGGGAGCGGCAGCCGCGGACGCCTCGCCCACGCCATCGTTCGGTACGGCGGGGGGGATTACTACCATTACAGCACGAAGGCGCTTTTCCGGAACTTCGGCGGCGATGTGGTGCTCGAGAAGGTCGAGCTGACGCAAAGCGGGGCAGTCGGCGTTTATGCGGAGAACGGGCCCATGACCCTGCGAAAGTGCCGAGTTACTGCAAACCGCACGCACGGCGTCTTCAACTCCACGCCGAAGTTCGCCGTCGACGCACGCCAGGTCTGGTGGGGCGATCCCAGCGGGCCGTACCACCGCACGAAAAACCCGGGTGGCAGCGGCGACGAAGTGAGCGACGGCGTGCTGTTCTTTCCCTGGGCCGCCGACGAGGCTGGCACCGTACCGACGCAGGTCCTCGTGGAAGGCCCGGCGCGGGTAAGCCCGGGGGACTCTTCGGAATACGCGGTCTCGTATTTCGCCGGTGAGCCGCTCGAAGACGCGGTGCTCATTGCGGTTTTGCCCGCCGCTGGGGAGTTCGTGGACGCAACCGGCGGGGCGATCTTCTGGCCCGAACGTCATGAAGTCTACTGGCGGTTGGGGAGTCTCGCCGAGAAGCAGGGATCCTACTCGGTCCGGCTGCGCTTTGCATGGGGAGTGCCGGACGGAAGCAGCGACAACTTGCTCGCCCTCATTGCAGCCTCCAACCTGCCGGCTGCGCCGGATGTCAGCGACTATCTCGGCCGCGATCCGCGGTTCATCACCAGCGAGACCGCGCTGAGCGAGGCGGAGCTGGAGGCGGAACTCGCCGGCAACGGCGAGCTTGCGGCGCTCTTCGGAGCCGCTGTGGAAGAGGGTTTTCTGCTGCCGCAGGCCGCGCGAGTGAGCACCAGCCGCGGGGAGAGCGCGATCGTCGTTACGCTGATGCACCCGGAACGCGGTGCGCTGTTGTTTCTCTCGCTAGCCGGCGGGCGAGTCGCAGGCGTGCGCTACGAGCGCCAGGCATTTCGAATGTACGATTCCGCGGGAGGCATGGAGTGGGACTTGGCGCTGGACCGCTTCTCCTCCTGGGGCACATGGGCGGAGCAGCCGTTGGCTGCGCGCGCAGCCGCCGGCAGCCTCTCTTTTGCGCGCTGCTTCTTCAACTGCGTGGCACCGAAGCTGTCGCTGGCGGTGGTCAAGAAAACGGTCAAAACGATTGGCCTGGCCTTCAAGATCAGTTCGTGCTTCACCTGTGGCCTCAGCAAAGGCGCGAACGTCGAGGCGTGCGCCAAGTGCCAGAACACGATTCGCCCCCTGCTCACGGTCGAGTACGTGCCCGGCCTCGGAAAGCGGGTGCCGGTAATGGGCGAGGTGATCGACGTGACCAAGTGCGCGGCGGACTGCGCCGGCCAGCAAGGCGTGGTGTTCCCTTGCCGCGAGGATCTGCTCACGTGCGACAACAGCGCCGCGCGCAGCGTCTGGACCTCCGTCTTCGAACAGTGCAGCTTCCGCAGGATCCCCTGCGAGAATGGCCTGCTCGTGCCGGAGAAGTCGTACGTCGTGAACAGCGGCTGCTTCAACGACTTCTGCAAGTGCGTAGAGGGCAAAGGCTGCGTACGCTGCCCGCAGAGCGGACCGCGCACATCGCTGCAAATCACGACGCGCGCAGCCGGCTGCGGAGCGAGGGACGCAGGCGCGCTCGGCGCTACCGGCACCAGGGCGGCCGCGGGCGAGGATGCGACGTGCAGTATCCGGCGCACGGCTATTCGCGCAGCACGCGATCCGAACGCAAAATCCGGCCACGCAGGTGACGTTACCCCCGGCCAGGAGCTGACGTACACGGTCGAGTACGAAAACGTCGGCGTAGGGCGCGCCTACGGCGTGTACGTGACCGACGAGCTGAGCCCGCACTTAGACGAGACGACACTCGACCTGCGCGGTGAGGGCGAATTCCTGCCCGCGACACGCACCATCCTGTGGGAGGTCGGCGAACTGGCGCCGAAAGGCGAGGCGGGATCGAAAGGAGAGCGGACGTTCACCGTCCGCGTCAAGCCCGCTCTCCCGAGCGGGACGGTCATCACCAACCAGGCAATCGTGCACTTCCCGAGCGTGCCCGAGGAGACGGCCACGAACACGGTAGTGAATGCCGTACAGCCGCTGGTTGCCGAGCGGCAGAGCCTCGAGACGAGCTACGGGACCCCGCTCGCCATCGAGCTTCGTGGGCGCGATGTGAGCGGCGCACCGTTGACCTACGCGCTCCAGGAGCCTCCGCTCAACGGCGAGCTGACAGGCATGCCGCCCAGTCTAACTTACACGCCTGCCGCAAACTTCACCGGTCTCGACCGCTTCACATTCACGGTGAACAACGGAGTCAGCCAAAGCCGGCCGGCAGAGATCATGATCATGGTGAGACCATCGGCAGCGGACCGCACCGCTCCGATGGTGTTATGGACCTATCCGGAGCACGGTGCGGTGCTGGATCGGGTCCCTCGGGAACCGGTCGCGACCGATCCAAGCGGCCCGCTGTACGCGCCGTTCGTTCTGGTCAGCTTCTCCGAAGCGATGGAACCGAACACGATCAACGCAGCATCCATCCGCTTGGAGGGCCCGAACGGGCCGATCGTCGCGTCGGCGAGCTGGGACGGTACGGCGAACGCCGCCGTTCTCGTTGCCCGAGAACCCTGGGTGCCCGGAGTCTACACAGCGACGCTCACCACCGCGGCGCTCGACGCGAGCGGCAACGCGCTGCAGGCAGACCACGCCTGGAGCTTTACCGTGCGCGCGGTGGCCGGGCTTTGCTTCGGCGACTGCAACGGGGATGGGGAGGTAACGATCGATGAACTCGTCCGCGGCGTGAACATCGCACTCGGCATTCTGCCGCTGGATGCTTGCCCTTCGTTCGATTCCGGCGGTGATGGAGAGGTCACCATTGAGGAATTGATCGCCGCCGTGAACGACGCACTTGCCGGCTGCTGAGATTCAAATCCGGCCCGGGAACGAACAGCACTGCCGCCAAAGCACGAAACGTAGAGGGGCGCACGGCTCTGCGCCCTACGACCGCGTGGCGTCGGCACCGGATCGGTCACCGCGGAAAGCCGCTTGGTCTTTGCCAACCCTCCTCCTCATTGGCGTCTTTAGCGTAGATTCCCGACACAGCCGCTCGCATAACGCACCAACACGGTCGAGCGCGTCCGTTGCCGGCGGCAACGATGGTGACGGGCAAGTAACGTGTCCCGGGCGTGAAAGAGCAGCGCGCCTCACACCGCCGCCGGCGTTGCGGCGGGCACGCCGTGGTTTTGCAGTGTTGCGGCTTCTTCGGGCGAACGGCACCCCGGGGTTCAATCAACGCCGTCACCAATTCCACTGCTGGTCCCACCGCGGATCTCGATCACCGTGAAGCCCGCCCGCTTCACGGCCTCGCGGATTCGCTCTTCCGTAGGGGGGTTCCCGTTTTTTTCGATCCGGAGCACCACCTGCCCATGTGCGAGGTCGGTCTCGACGCTTTCGACACCCGGGAGTCGTCCCAAGTGCTTTTCGAGTCCGTAAACACAGAACGGGCAAGCGAGCCCACCAACCCGCACGGCGATCTCTCGCTGCTGTACATCGCCGAGAACGAACGGAGCAAAAGCGAACGAAAGCGCCAGACAGATCCCAGCCGCTGAAACAAGACGGATCGTCTTCCAGAACAAGCGCGTCATACCGAGCTACCTCTTCGCCCGCGACCGAAGGCGGATTTACCCTCGAGAGCGATCATGACAGGGGGAGCCAGAAGTTCCAGTGGAAGCCCACCCGCACCTGGAAGTCCGTGTCCAGCGCCTCCCCGTTCAGCGCCTGGAACGCCGGGAGTTGAGCAATCGCTTCCAGGACGAAACGCTTTCCTACGTACTGCAGGCCCGGGGCGAGGAACCATCGCCATCCGCCGGAATCCGGGTCGCGCCTGCCCCCGATGCGGTTCTTGTCTTGCCACTCGAGGTTGCTTTCGAAAACAGCGTAAAAAAACCCGGGGAGGCCACGGCCAAGCCCGCACGGCCATAGGCGGTACTGAAAGGAGGCGTCGCCGAACGCCTGATCGCAGAACGCCACTCCTTCGTCGCGGCCGTTGAAGGGGTAACCCAGGTCGAGATCGAGTTCCAAGTCGATCTTTTGCCAGGTGAGAACCGAACCGAGGAAGGCATCCCAGGATCCCGAGCCGGGCTGGAGCGGTCGCGGAAGCCGTCCCAACTCATCCCCGACGCCGTCCTCGCCCGTCGGCGCCTCGAGCCCTGCAAAGGGTGCAATCCGAAACGTTTCCCCCCCGAGATCGCGCTGGAAAAGGGTGTAGCGGGCAAACAAAGCAACATCCCCGAAGCCTGTTGCCCTGCGATCTCTGGTTTGCTCCGAACCCTCCCCTTCGAGGGACTTGTAGACAACGGCGGGGATCGCAACGAAGAAAGCAAGGTCTCGGCGGGCGCCGTAGGCGAAGACCCACGGAGAGGCGAGGATCGTGAGATCGCGCTTCGCCCCGTTTCTCCTGCCACTCGCGCTGGCAGCGAAGGCTTGGCCGCGCACGATGGCCTGCCCCTCCGGAATCGGGAGGGCCGTCGAGAACGTGATCGGTCCGGCTCGCACCGCGGCACAAGGGGCGGCAAGAACCGAGATCGCGATGAAGAGTTGCCCCGCCCGCCCGGCTCTTGGGTGAGCCCTGGACCGCGCGGAGCTCGGCACCATCATCTCACGACCTCCAGGACGAGAATGCGCCGGTTGGCGATGTCGGTCGCGTAGACTCGCTTTCCGTCGGGATGGACCGCGACGTTTACGGGCGTGTGAAAGGAGTCCTTGGGTCGCGATAGTTTCCAGTCGGTCACGAACCGGCCCTTTCGGTCGAGTAGGACGATGCGGCTGTTCCCGCTGTCGGCGACGTGGACGAGGCCGTCGGGACCGGCGGCAATGCCGGTCGGGATGCGAAAGCCCCGGGATCCCGATGCTGGGCGCGGAATCACGCCCAGGAGGTGGTAACCCCAGATGCCCGCCGGTCGCCCGTCTTCGCGGAAGAGGACGAGGCGGTGGTTGTACGCGTCGGCAACGAGCAGATACGCGCTCCGGAGCGTTGCCACGTCCGTGGGATAGTCGAGGGCGCCCGGGCCTCACTGGCCTGGTTGGCCGAACTTGCCGGTCGGCTTTCCCTCGCGGTCGAGGA
Organism: Myxococcales bacterium; assembly: GCA_037445065.1. GTDB lineage: Bacteria > Desulfobacterota > Binatia > HRBIN30 > HRBIN30 > JBBILD01. The sequence goes on along the minus strand of JBBILD010000035.1, from coordinate 7,976 downwards.
TATAAATGACCTTGTGATAGAAATCCGCCACGTAGACTGAGCTCCCGCTCACGACCAATCCGCTCGGCGCATCGAAGTACTGCGGGTACGGGCCATGCCAGGACGATTGGATTCGGCCTTCCGCGTCGAACCGGAAGATGGCGTCGAGCTCGTAATCGGAGACGTAAACCGTGCCGTCGGGACCAACGGCGACGCCGGTTGGCCTGCGGAGCGCGCCGGCGCAGATCTCCCGCACCAGTGCGCCGTGGCTCGCTGCCAGCACGAGCACAGAGCCTTCTCGCGCGTCGCTCACCAGGGGCGTCCCCCCGCCGGGGTCCACTGCGATCCCGAACGGCTCGCGGAACGGTTTTTCCCCGGCGCGCGGCCAAGCGCCGACGAGGCGATACTCCGCTTCGAGGGGTGACTTTCCGAGGCCGGGCTCGAGGCGGTCGCAGCCCGAGTCCACGAGCGCGACGCGAAAGAAGGCAAAGAGCAGCACCACCGACAGTCTTTGCCCGCCACTCCGGCGCGGCGCGATGACGAAGGCCGTAGCCGTCCACACGTTCTCCTTCGCCCATCCGGCCACTCGCCGTTTCCTGTTGTGCGAACAGTCGGCGAGCAACGCGAGACAGTTCCGGTGAGGTACAGGCTTAGCGACAAGGCTCGCCGAACCAGCGGCTGTTCCCCAGAAACCATGACCCCAACCACGGTGGGTCGAGGAGAGGAGGGATGCCACCGAGGCAACGGCCACGTCGGTGCGCGCCTTGCGCAGCGAATGCCTTTCATGGCGCGTGCAATCCTACACCTTCGAGTATGGAGGAAGGTCAAGCCCCAACCGCGATCGCGAAACACCTCCTTCCTCCGGCCTCCTCTCCTCTACGGATCGCCAGATGTCTTCGCTGAGTTCGCGCGTCAGGTAATCGGCGGAGCCTTCAGCGAAAAGCATTCGGCGATGGTACGGAGTGCGGGGAGCAGGGAAAAGGGAACCAAGAGGGGCGAAAGAAGGGGTATGGCACGGAAGAAAGGCGGCGAGATGGATGTAGCTTCGCTGAGGAGTTCGTTGGCCTCGCAGGAGGATTTTCTGCTGGATCAGGTGTAAGCCGGAGTGCAGGAGGTCTCGCGGCGCAGATGACCGAGACGCTGGGGGCGGAGAAAAGCGAGCGGAGCGAGGGAGGGCTCGGCTACCGACGCGGGTGTCACCGGCGCAAGTCGGTCGCCCGCGTGGCAGTCTGGAGTTGCGCGTACCGCAAGACGGAGGCGAGTGCTTTCGAACGGTACCGTGCGAGCGGTTTCAGCGCGGCGAGACCGCGTTGATGAAAACGCTTGCGCACAAGTGCTTGCTCGGGGCTCCAGGTGCAAGGTCGGCGCAAATGCTGTTTGCAGAAATCGACGCACACAATTTCGATCCTGTACACGATGAACCGCGACACGGACGGCGGCCACCAAGGGCATTCGATGCGGGCAACACGGGTCACACCCCGGAAGCCAAGCGGCTCGAGGAGCGGTACTTGCTCGAGCTGGAGATCGCGGAAGACGGCGCGGGCTGCCGTCGCCACCATCCAGGTCAACGGCAACCGCCAACATCAAACTTTTCAAGGCAGCGGCGGCGGGCTCGCACCGGTCGAAGACACTGGACTCTATCATCGGCACGACCCTCCGTGCGGGTGAACACCACCGCTACCCAAACCGAACTAGAAGGCATCGCAGCAAGGCACTTCACGCAGATCGGCGTCAACCGCGCGTGCATTTCCTCTCTTCTACTTCGAACCGGTCAACGAAAACTCCGCCCCCGTTTGAATTCGCCCCCCGCGGCCTTTGCTTGGCGGCTTGCGGACTCCCGGACCAACTTTGTGACCCTCGCACGACCCGTCGGTCTGCAAAACCCGGAGGGTTTCGTTTCCAATGGGCAAATCTCCCCAACACGCTGGCTCCGGTGAAGCGGCAGCGATTGCGCCCTCGACCCGTCTCTGATTGACGGAGAGGTGGAACTGCAGCCGGTCCTGGCCTTGCGCTTCCTCGATGCGGGGAACGAACCGCCCCACCTGACCATCTACAAGGAACCAGACCTCGGCCCGCCCGGCTACAAAATCGAAATTCCCGACTACGCCGCCATCCTAAAGCCTCTCGGCCGGCGGCTGCGCGCCAAGGGCCTCTCAAACAAAATTGTCGTTTCCGACGGCTGGATTGGCCAAGATGCCATCCTGTACATGTGGGCCGCCCTCGTCGAACCTGAACCCCGACAACACGCCGGTGCCTTGGCGTACCACGGCAGCGCCGATGGGCTCGATCACCCCAGCCTTTTGCTGCACCATTCGGCGGCCAGCAACCCGCCCCATGCCACCGTCCAGATTCGCCCGGCGATCTGCGAACTCGGCGAGCAATGAAACTACCGGTTTGGATGAGAGAGATTTGCTAATCCACCCCGCGAGGGTACAGCGATTTCGACTTGCGGTACGGTCGGTCGAACCATCTTCACGGAGAATTGACCCTGGCCAACGTGGCGGTTTTCGATGTCATGAAGCTCTTCTTCATCCGCCGCCCCTCGGTCAACGATGACCTAGTGGAACTCGACTTCCCCCAAGACAGCGCGCTCGACCGTTCCGAGATCTCCACGTAAGGTCATCTCATCGGCGACTACGCTCGTTACCTCCACGTTGGTTCGAGCCGAATCGAGGCGTCTTCGACCGACCCCCGCCTGCGGCCGATGGCCTTCCAACGACCCGATGGCCAGGTCGTGTTGGGAGTGCTCAAGAGCCATCCCTACGCCGTCACCGTGAATATCACCCTGACCGCCCTGAGTCAGACCCCGCCGCGCTCACTGTGTTGACGAACCGCGAGGGCCTGCGTTGGTAAAGCAACCCAAGTGAGCCGGTTAGTGGTCGAGCGGCTACACTGAGCCTGCCGCGATTGAGGGTCACCGCGCTCGCCGCAGGGTAGGAGTGGATTGCCAATCGGCTGCCCCCGGCCTCGGCTCACTTCCCTCGTCTCGGCCGCCAGTGTCGGGCTGGCCTACGCTAGGTCGAGTAGAGCTGCGGTGAACCGGACCGTGCCGGCGGAGCGCAGCGTGCCGGGGCAGTGCGAGAAAGAGGTTACGGAGACCGGCGCCCAAAGCCGGCGCTAACGTGCGTTCGGGAGTTTGCACAAACTGCGCGTTCCCAGGGCGAGCAATGCGAGCAGGAGTGTGGCGATCGTCCAGAAGGAGAAGACGGATACCGTCGTCCACCCGAACAGAAGCTCGTATGCCCCCATGTCAACGATCGGTGGAGTGCCCTGCCCGGTGTCGGGCGTCTCCAGCACATCGAAGAAGCGCGCTTTGCCGTCGAGGTCGGTGCTCACACCCGCCAGCCCCGGCGTGAGGTTGTTGCCGGCGTCAATAGCAGGCGAGCCGCGGCGCACACGTAAGTTGTCGTCCACCGTACCCGGGATGTTGTCTGCCCCGTCTGGGTCCACGAACAGGGGGCCGGCATCGAGGTTGCCTCCTCCGTCGGTCCCCAGCGCTGCATTCCACCCGCCACCGCTGCCGCCCGATCCCTCGATGAGGCTGAAGGAGATGGCCGGCGTGCTGCCCCCCGAATTCAGAATTTCTTTGCCACTCAAAGCAAAATTGCCCCAGAGGATCACGTTGACCAGCACGGGATTGCTTCCGGCCCCGTTGAGCATTCCGCCACCTTGCTGAATGCTGCCACCGGCGATGTTTGCCGAGAACGTAACATTGGTGAGGACCGGGCTGCTGGCGTTGTTCAACATGCCCGCACCGGCTCCGCCACCCAGCCCAAAGGCCGCATTCCGCGAAAAGACCACGTTCACCAGGTCAGGGTTGCTGCTGACAAGGTTGTACATGCCCCCACCAAAGCCCGCCGAGTTCCCGAAGAACCCGACCGTGGAAAGTGACGGATTGCTAATGTTTTGGTTGAACATTCCACCGCCGTTCACGGAAGCTAAGTTGCCCACAAACACGACCCGTTCGAGCAGCGGGCTACTGCTGTTCAAATTGAACATTCCACCCGCATTCCCCACCGTCGTGTTGTCCGCGAAAAGCGCGTCACGCACGGCGGGGCTACTGCCGTCGAGGTTTGCCATGCCGGCACCCTGCCCTGCCGCATTCGCGCGAAAGGCAACTCTGGACAGCGACGGGCTGCTGCCGTTCGTGTTCGCCATGCCTCCCCCCGCATTGCTGGCGGAGTTGCCCGAGAAAACCAAGTTCGCCAGCGTCGGGCTACCCGCACTGTTGAAGTTCCCTGCTCCGCAGATGTTCACGCAGGGCCCTGTGCCGCCATTGGCTAAGCCCGCTGTGATCGTAAAGCCGTCCAGCACCGCCGTGCCGTTCGTGCCGCTGCCGGTGACCACCTGATAACTATTGTCACCGTTGATGTTGAGGTGCGTGGTGACGACCCCGTCGGAATCGGTGAAGTCGTTCCCGTCAATGTCGCCGCTCAGCACGGTCACGTTGGCAGACGGGTTACGCTGGCCAACAGAGGTTTCCCCTCCCGCGAACCCGCCGTAAATCGACACGCCGTTCTTGAGCTGGAAGGTGGCGCTGCGGTCGCCGTCCGTCTGCGCTGTGCCCTCGTCGGGGTGGTAGACTCCTCGCGCTACCCAGAGCTCGTCCCCGCTCACCGCCGCAGCGAGAGCGTCCTGCAGCTTGGTGAAGGCGTTTGCCCACGAGGTGCCGTTGTTTGCGCCAACCGCCGAGGCGTCTACGAATCGCACCGCTCCCAACGCTGAGGAAGCAAAACAAAATCCGACCGTGCACACAGCCATCAGGCGCAACGCTACTGGAAGCCTTCTCTCGGCCGCCGTTTGGCGGCGTGCCCGTTGCGGCCCAAGGCGAGGGTCTCCGTGCAGCCCCGGCCGACCTACCGACTCACCGGCGATGGTCAGCCGGCACTGCGAGGAATTCATGCGCAGCGCCCTTACTACAGAAGATCCACCGCGCCAACAAGCAAAATCTCTCGCTGCGATCTCGGCTGGGCGGAGTGCTGAGCCAATGCCACCGGCGGTAGCAACCCGCAGCCGTAGTCCCGCGATCCGTCCGTGACCCGTTGCGATGCGCCCGTAGCGGCGGCAGAACGCACGAAACGTCTCACTGGTCGGGGAAGCGCGGGGTTGGCGTGCGGGTGGGGGTCGGAGTGGATGTGCTGAGCGGAGCGTCTTGAAAGCCCACTTGCACGCTCGCCCCGCCCACTAGAGAGATGCTGATGTCGTTGGGCCCTGGCCCGAACGAGCAGCATCCTGGAGGCGCGAACGAGCGGCCCGCGAGTACCCATCCAGAGGGGACGACTTCGGTGATTCGGTAGCTTCCCGGAGCGAGGCACCGGAAGAGCACCGTTTGCGGCGTGCCAGTAGACGGATCCGTGTCGAGGGTGAAAGAGGACGGAAGGCCCGCGCCCTGGGTCGTGAAGGTGAACGGCTGGCTGCTCGTGATCGTCTGGCTGAGATTCGGCAAGCAACACACCGTGCTCTTGGTCACCTGGACCGATCCCGTGTCCGGCGGGCAAGTCGGTGTCCCGGTGGGAGTCGTCGTCGGCGTGCGGGTGGGTGTGGCCGTGAAGGAAGGCGACGGTGTGGCGGTACCGGTGGGCGTCCTGGTGTTCGTGGGCGTCTGCGTCGCGGTGGCGGTGGGAGTTCGAGTACGAGTACTGCTCGGCGATGCCGTAGCGCTGGGAGTCAAGCTCGGAGTCGGGGTGCGCGTTGCCGTGCGGGTCGGAGTTGTGGTCGCGCTGAAGCTCGACGTGGGCGAAGGCAAGGGGCAGCGGTTCAGGAAGAACAGGTTCACGAGCTGGCCGCATTCGAGGAAGAAAACGTGGTGCCCCTGAGGGAACGTCTGCACGCAGCCCGCTTGCTGCACCTCGGTTGCCGTGTAGCTTTGGCCACCCGCGAGCCCGCTGCACATCGAACCGCCGCTACCTGTGACCAGGCTCGTCACCGGTGTCCCGGAGGACGTGAGCGTGATCTGGATCGTCCAGCCGCCGAGACCTGGCTCGCCCGGGTCCTGCACGCCGTCGCCGTTCAAATCGTGGATCTTGAACACGCACACCTCTCCGAAACACGGCGTGGCAGTCGGAGTGGCGGTGCGAGACGGACTCAGCGTGGGCGTCCGAGTCGGACTCGACGAGGGCGTGGCCGTGGGCGTACGTGTGCCGGTGGGGGTCGCTGATGGCGGGACGGTGTGGGTCCATGTCGGGGTGGGGGTCGAGGTGCGCGTAGGTGTACGGGTGAACGTCGGAGTCGGCGTCAAGCTCGGTCGCTCGGTGTAGGTTACCGTGGGCGAGCGCGACGGGGTGGCCGTGAAGCTTGGCGTCGGCGTGGGGGTCGCCGTGGACCTCGGCGAGAGTGTAGGTGTACTGGTCGGGACGCGCGACGCCGACGCTGTTGCGCTTGGCGTTCCCGTGCGGCTAGCCGTGCCAGTGGGCGTCCCTGTGGGTGTCAAGCTGGGCCGCACGGTGAACGTTGGTGTCGGCGAGCGCGACGGGCTAGCAGTGGGCGAAGCACTGGCACTCACGGTCCGTGTTTGCGTAGCGCTCGGTGATGCTGTCGGCGGCCGGCTGGGCGTTGGCGAAGACGTTGGTGTCTCGGTCACCCCGGGCACACAGTGGCACCCGGTACCGTCTGCTAGCGGGACGCACTGTTCGCTGGGATTGGGGCAGGTGCCACCGCACAGCACCGTGCCTGGGATGAAACTGCACGGCTGCGGACTCGGCGTGAAAGAAGGCAACGGAGATGCGCTGAAGGTCGGCGTCGCGCTCGGCGCGCGCGTCACGGTGAACGTCGCCGTGGGTGAAGGCGTAGCACTGCTACCCGGCGTTGGAGTTTTGCACTTGCCCCCGAAGCCCGCCAAGGACGCGATCTCGGCGGCGGAAAGCGCACGGTCGAAAATTTCGATCTCGTCCAGGCTGAACTCGAAATGACTCACCGGCCAGCGCGACTTCGCGAAACACAGCGGCAGTGTGTTGTCGTTCACTCCTGGACCCGGCGAGAAGCTTCCTAGTTGGCTGCCGTTCAAGTAGAAGGTTCCCACGTTGGCGGCGCGATCCACTGTCACGGCCAAGTGCAGCCACTGCCCACCGTACGGCCACGGCGGCGAAGGTGGGGAATAAGAGGGTGGGTTGTTGCTCGCGTTGTAGAAAGCGGTGCCCGCGTAGATCGGCACACAAAACACGCTGCTCCCCTGGAAGAAGCAAAGGTCCGCGGTAATGTTCACCGGGAAGTTGTTCGGCGGATTCGCGGGTGCCGCACTGGCGGTGGTGCGGACCGCGAACCCATAACCGGTGTTCGTGGACGGGTCCACCTTGTCTGCCACCGCGAAGTAGAACGTTTGTCCTGGCGACCAATTCGGCAGCCCTCCGAATCCTGGCGACCCCGGCAAGAAAGCCGCGAACCAAGCGTCGATGGTGAGGTCGGAACTCGCGAGATTCAAACTCGGCACGTGCGGCACTTCGATGTACTCGGCACCGCTGAAAAAGTAGAGGGCCGTCCCCACCTGGCCGCTCACGGTCACGGGACCATTCGAGAACGAGTTGTTCACCGGGCCCGGCTGAGGCACGCCGTTGTTTCCCAGACCGCCGATGTCGTTAATGACCGTCGCACCACCGCCTTCATCCAGCGGCCACCAACCCACCGCACCGGCGGGTAGCCCGACGCACGTGGGCGTTGGCGTGGGTGAAGCGCCTCCTGGCACCGTTGTCGTCGGCGTGGCGCTTGCCGCAGCACTGGCGGTTGCGGTAGGCGGCCGGGTCGGAGTTGGCGACGGCGTCGGCGTCGGCGTTGCGGTCACCCCCAGCGCGCAGTGGCAGCCCGTACCGTCCGCCAAGGGCACGCACTGCTCATCGGGATTCGGACACGCACCTCCGCACAGCACCGTGCCTGGGATGAAACTGCACGGCTGCGGACTCGGCGTGAAAGAAGGCAACGGAGATGCGCTGAAGGTCGGCGTCGCGCTCGGCGCGCGCGTAAAGGTGAACGTCGCCGTGGGTGAAGGCGTTGGCGTCTCGGTCACT
>JBBILD010000034.1:0-18600 GCA_037445065.1 Myxococcales bacterium | reverse complement strand
CCGCCCAGTTCCAAGCCCACCCGTTTGATTGTTTGCGCAGCGGTGGCCATGATCTGCCGCCCCGTCGCCGTCTCGCCCGTGAAGCCGATCTTGGCCACGTCGGGATGAGCCGCCAGGGCCTGCCCGATTTCGGCACCCGGGCCCGGAACTACGTTGATCACTCCCGGGGGAATCCCGGCTTGCAGCGCCAACTCGCCCAGCCGAAGGGCAGTGAGCGGAGTTAAACTTGCCGGCTTGAGGACGACTGTGTTCCCGCACGCGAGGGCCGGCGCGAGCTTCCAGGTGGCAATCACCATCGGGAAGTTCCACGGCACGATGAGACCCACCACCCCCAGCGGCACGTGCAGCGTGAGATCCAGGCCACCCTTCTTCACCTCGATGGTCTGCCCGAAAAATTTATCTGCCGCACCGGCGTAGTAGCGAATCGTCTCGGCCACATGGTTTGCCTCCCAGCGTGCATCGGCAATCGGCTTGCCGACGTTGCGCGCCTCGATCCGGGCCAACTCCTCCCGGTGTGCGAAGACCAGGTCCGCAAACCGAAACAACAGTTCGCCGCGCTGAAACGCGGTGAGACGCGACCAATCCGGGAATGCGCCGCGTGCCGTTGCAACCGCCTCCTCCAGATCCGCCGCCGTGGCAGCCCCGACCTCCTCGAACACCTGTCCGGTGGCTGGCTCGACGATCGCCAAGGGTTTGCCCCGACCCGGAGGTCTGCGGTCTCCGATCAGCAATCCGTGCATGCTGCCTCCGCTTCCTCACTCAGGGGTGACATAGGCGGCCGTAATCCCGCCATCGACCAAGAACGTGGTTCCTGTGACGTACGACGATTCATCCGAGGCCAAGAACACCACCGCGTTTGCCACTTCCACCGGCTCAGCCAAGCGTCCCATCGGAATGTGCACCAAGCGGCGAGCACGGCGTACCGGGTCGGAAAGCAGGTTCTGCAGCAGGGGCGTGTTCACCGGGCCCGGGCACAGCGCGTTGGCACGAATCTTCCGGCGCGCAAACTCGACGGCGATCTCGCGGGTGAGCGCCAGCACTGCGCCCTTGGACGCGGTGTAAGCGCTTTGCGAAGTCGCCGCCCCCATCACCGCGACGAACGAGGCGGTGTTGATGATCGAACCGCCACCCGCACACAACAAGGCTGGGATCCCGTACTTGCAGCCGAAAAACACGCCCTTCACGTTCACCTCGAGCACCCGTTGCAGCACCGCATCGGAAGTTTCCACCACCGAGCCGTCCTCATCCGGGAAAATGCCCGCGTTATTGAACAGGATGTGCAGGGCGCCAAAAGTTTTCTCCGCCGCTTCCACCATCGCTCGGCAGTGAACTTCTTTGGCAACGTCGGCTTCGAAAAAACCAACCCGCGCGCCACGCTCTTCCAATTCCCGAACGAGGGAGCGACCGCGCTCCGCATCGGCATCTACCAAAAACAACGCCGCACCCTCTTCCGCAAACCGAAGCGCCGTGGCCCGGCCGATGCCCCCCGAGGCGCCCGTAATCAGTGCCACTTTACCACTCAGTCTCCCTGCCATCGTTCTCCCTTCTGCTCCTCGCTCGCTGTGCCTCCTGCACGAAGGCCTCGAACAACCTCTGCTGCCGCGGGTCGTCTCCATCCATCTCCGGGTGCCACTGCACACCAATACACCAAGGGTGCCGCAGGTGCTCTACTGCCTCGATTAAGCCGTCCGGAGCCCATGCCACGGCGCGCAAATCGGCGCCCAGCACATCCACCCCTTGATGGTGCCACGAACACACGCTGAGTTCCTGAACTCCCAAAATGCCCGCGAGGCGACTGTCGGGAGCGACGCGGACCGGGTGCCGGCAAGTGAGGCGCGGTGGAATGCGGTGCGGCACCTTGTCTCCGATTCGTTCCGGTACGTGCACATGGAGCGTGCCCCCGCTGAGCACGTTCAGGACCTGCAACCCACGGCAGATGCACAGGATGGGCAGGCTTGCACAGTCCAGCGCCGCGCGCAGCAGTCGGAACTCGAACTGGTCCCGTTCTTCGCTCACCGAGTACACAGTCTCGTGCATCTCGCCACCATAGGCGGCCGGCGCCACGTCTCCGCCCCCCGACATCACCAGCCCATCGAGATGGGACAGAATGGAGACCGGATCGTCTTCCCCGGCGGGGAGGATGACTGGAACCCCTCCGGCTTGCCGCAAGCGGTCCACATACGCGGCGGGCAAACTGAACAGCGGCAGTTCCTCTCCCTCACGAGCATACGAAGTGATTCCGATCAGCGGCGCAGGCATGGTCGCGTTAGGCACGTTCCAAGTACCGCCGCCGCTCCCACGAGGTCACCGCCTCATCGAACTTGCGCTGTTCGGTGCGCGCAAAGTGCACCAGGTGCTCTACCACTTCCTCGCCGAACGCCGAGCGGAACAGCCCCGACCGCTCGAACTCTGCAATGGCCTCTGGCAACGAGTGCGGTACGGTGGGAATGTCCTTGGCGGCATACACGTCCCCGCGAAACATGGGGGGCGGCTCCATCTTTTGGGCAATCCCATCCAGGCCGGCAGCCAAGGTCGCGGCAAAGGCAAGGTACGGGTTGGCGTCCGCACCTGGGATGCGGCACTCTACACGCAGCGAGGCCCCGTGCCCGACGACGCGAAACCCCGCAGTGCGGTTATCGTACGACCAAGCGATTCCCGTGGGCGCGAACGATCCAGCCCGGAAGCGCTTGTAAGAATTCACGTAGGGGGCGAACAGTAATGTGCATGCCCGAGCATGGTGCATGAGTCCGCCAAGCCACCAGCGGAAGACATCTGGCAAGGTACGCACATCACCCTCCACTGGCGGGGCAGCCGCGAAGAGGGGCTTCACTGGATCCAAGCTCCACAAGCTCGAGTGCAGATGCATCGAGCTACCTGCCAAGCGTTCGTCGAACTTCGCCATGAAGGTCACCGCCAACCCTTGTTGAATCGCCACCTCCTTGGCGACCTGTTTGTAAATCGCGTGCCGGTCGGCCATCTGCAAAAAGTCGGTAAAGCGCACGTTAATTTCGTGCTGGCCGGGCCCCCACTCCCCCTTGGAGAACTCCACCGGAATGCCGGAAGCATCGAGATGGCGGCGGATGGCGCCGATCAGGCCCTCGACCTTGGTACCCTGCAAAACATGATAATCCTCAATGTACCAACCGAAGGTCTCCAAGTTCTCGAAGTTCTTCCGCGCCGCGGAGTCGTACGTTTCGCGCAGGACAAAGAACTCGAGTTCAGACGCGCCCATGGCCCGCAGGCCCATTTGCGCAGCCCGCTCCACTTGCCGCTTGAGAATCGTGCGCGGCGCTACCGGAACGGGCTCGCCGGTCTCTTCGTTGAGAACATCGCACAACACGAGTGCTGTTCGCTCGAGCCAAGAAGCCCGGCGCAAGGTGCTCAGGTCGGGCACGCAGCGCACGTCTCCGTACCCCTGCTCCCAGGAAGCGAAGCGGTAGCCGGGGACGGGGTCCATCTCCATGTCGCAGGCAAGCAGGTAATCGCAGGCGTGCATCCCGTGCTCGAGGACCTCTTCACAAAAGTAGTGACCGCTGATCCGCTTGCCCACGAGGCGCCCGTACAAGTCCGGGAAGACGGTCAGCACAGTGTCAATCTCGCCCCGGTTGACGAGGTCCCGTAGTTCCGGTCCCGTGAGCATTCCCTGCACGCCGCGCTCTGCCATGCGCGCCCCTGTAGCATGAACGGAAAAGTCAACGGTAGGGGCCTGCGCGCACTTCCAGCCCGCCCACTTCCAGCGGCCACCCGGGGGACGCAGCCTTCTTTGCAGCAGGAGACCGCGCCCCGCCGCACCCTCACAGGAGTTCCTGAAACGCGCGCCAGAACGAGTACGTGTGAATCCCGTTACTCACGATCCACGATGCGGCCAACCCTTGGAAGCTTTTCGCGGGCAGGTGCTGCAATGCAACGTACGCACTCAGAGCCGAAACCACGTACGGGGTAAACGAAAAGATGTCCCAATCCGCGTAGTATCCGAACACCGGGAACCAGAACGACGACAAAAACAAGAAGCCCAGGCTCCCCAACGCGAGCCAGCGGGCAACGGGGTCCGAGCCGCGCGCCCGGAACAGCGCTTCCGGTAGGCACAAAGTCGCCACCGGCGCCAGCACCATCAGGCAGTTCACGATGTCGCGCAGATGCCGCCAACTAAAGAAGTCGTAGCCGCAGTTCGTGATGCAGTAGGCTTTGATCCACTGCATTGGGGCGGCCACGTTGCCCCACTTACCACCTACATACGGGGCGCCAGCCCACGCGTAAGCGGCGATCACCGCGATGGGAACAAGGAATCCGGCCACGCCAAGGAAAGCGCGCGTCCACCTCACCTGGCGCCAAATCACCCATACGTGGGCCGGAAGAAAGCTCAGTGCCCCGCCGTGCATCAAAGCAGCCAAAGAAAGCAACACGCTCGAAGCGAGCATCCACGCGGTGCTGCCAGACTGAAGCGCCCGTGTTCCCGCATAGACGTACCAGCACAGAAGGGCGAGTGACTTCGGCGTTCCCTTCTCCGGATAGCCGTAGAACAGGACTGTGAACCCTGCAGAGACCATCATCAGGAGTAACAGCGGCCAGCGGTCGGTCAGGCGCTCCGCCCATAAAAACAGCGCCGCGGCAGCGAACCCACCGGATAACACCGAAACCAGTTGACACGCCTCTGACGGGAGCAGGCCGATGCGATCGGCCCAATGCATGGTGTAGTGCCAGGTCAAAGCGCCGAGCGGCTCCGCGGTTTCGAGCTTCCAGTCTGGCAGCGGCCATTGGTCCACGCCGTGCAAATCCCCGAGCCAATGGCGCACGCGGAAGGCGAGAAACCAACCAGCCATTGCCAAGGCAACGGCGGCCGCCCACAAAAAGCGCCGCCGGGCCCGCAGGCGCACCGGCGGCAAAAAGCGCGCCACCACATCGGCGGCGACCATCAGTCCTGCCACCAACAGGGGCAGGTAGCGGATCCTCTCGAGCGGGTAGTCGCGCAGGCCGGTCCACAACCACTGATCCACACCCCAGGGCCAGCCGTCCGACCCCGGGGTCGCGAAGCAGACGTACCCAAGTACAAGAACGAGTGCGCAGCGCACCCAAACAAAGGTCAGCACTGCTGCTCTGCCCGGCTCCCCAGCAACAGCGACTCTGCCACCCCGGCCCAGGGCCTCCCTTTCCGGTCCGCAGTTCGTTGACCCTAGCCCTGGTCACCACAAAGGGCGGGGTTGCGTTCTTCCGCAAGCAAGCCCGCAAAACGGGTCGCAACCTCCAGGGTTTCCACAGCTGCGGGCAGTTTGAAGTACACGAAACAATCCGTTGCTTGCGGCAGCGCAGCGAGCAGCCGGTCTCGCCAGCGCGCGAGTTCTTCGACCGGGTACGACCGGCCGCGCAGCCGCAAGTACAGGAACGGTGCTGTAATCACGAACGGCGTCACCAGCTCCTCGCGCTCTGCCACGCACAGTGCCACACCGAAGCGGCGCAGTGTGTCGAACACCAAATCGGTAAACCAACTCGCATGGCGAAACTCGAGCGCGTAGCGAACATTCTGGGGCAGTTGATGCAAAAAGTCTTCGAGCCGGGGCAAGTCCCGCTTCTGATACGGCGGGAGCTGAATCAGCAATGGCCCCAGCCGCTGCTGGAGAGGCCGCAACGACGCGCAAAACTCGCTCACCAATTCTCCCGCATCCAGCAAGCGGAGCTCGTGGGTGATGGCACGGGGCGCCTTCAATGCAAAGCGGAAATGCGCAGGGGTTTCCCGGACCCAGCTTTGCATCTGGCGCATGCTCGGCGGCCGAGACGCGCTCGAGTTGATCTCTACAGTATCAAACCGCTGCGCGTACACTGCCAGCTCCTGCCCGTCTTGCAACCCCAGTGGGTAAAAGCTCCCTCGCCACTCCGCGTGCGCGTAGCCCGTGGTGCCGATCCAAAACGCCGCCATGGAGGCGGCTACCTAGCAGGGAGTCCGGCGGGCGCAATAAAGCCCCGCGCGCTGGACCGAGTCAGGCGCCGCAGCGCTCGCGGATCAACCTCCAAAGTTCGGCCATACCGGAACCACCCACCGCAGAGGTCCACACGACCGGCAGTCCGCGCCCGTGCTCTTGCACCGAGCGGCGGCAATGCGCCAGTTCCCGTTGTGAGGCCTTGTCCACTTTCGTCACCGCGAGCACTACTGGCACCCCTGCGTGTTCCAACCAATCGAGCAAGGCGGACTCTTCTTCTTCCAAGCCACGCCGCACATCCACGAGCAGGACCACCAAGCGGAGCTGGCGCCGGTTTTGCAAATAACCTTCCACCAACTGCTGCCAGCCGCGCCGCATCGGCTCCGGCACTTTCGCGTACCCGTAGCCAGGCAGGTCTACGAAGGTCAGGCGTTGGTCAATCACGAAAAAGACAATTTGCTGCGTGCGCCCCGGCGTTTTGCTCACCCGCGCGAGCTTGCGATGACCCACCAGCGCGTTGAGTAACGACGACTTGCCCACGTTCGAGCGGCCAGCAAACGCCACCTCCGGGTACGGTAAGTGCGGCACCTGCTCCACCGTCGCTGCTGCCGCCACGAAGCGTGCTTCCTGCGGCCGCTTCATCGCTTGCCGGAGTCAAGCTGCAGGTGCTGGCTGCTGCAACAATTTCTCGATTCCCCGCACGGTATTGACGAAGGTCTCACGCCCGGCACTGTCCAACACCAAGCGGGGGAAAGGCAATGCTACCTTCTCGCGCGCGACTGTGGAGTAAACCACCCTCGTTTTGGTTCCATCGGGCGAGGGCTCCAAACGATACTCGCCCTCGATTTCCTGAGCCTGTGATTTGATCGTCCGAAACGTTACCCGGTGCTCTCCGGGATGGCGCGTGAACTCCATCTCGTACCGCAACAGCGGTAAGTTCAGCGCTTGGATGCCGATTTCCAGCCGCTTGCGCGCCCCTTGCGCCTCGAGCAACCGTGAAATCTTGAAGTTCGGCACCACCTCCTGCAAGCGCTCTACCTGCCACACCACCTCTTCCACGCGGTCCACCGGTGCAGGCAAAATCGCCACGAAGCGGCTCCGGGTCACTCCGTCTTCATGTTCGATCTTTTCTTCCTGAATTTCGCGCAGCGGCCCACTCCACTTGGCCGCTTCCCGACGCAGGCGCACCTGGTAGACAACCGCTGCAACGATCAGCGTAGCGGCCAGAACGGCAGCGACCGCACCCCAGCGCTTCATCGTTCTTCGAGCTTCCGGCGCCGAATGCGCGGTGGCTCCTCTTGCGGACTAAAGATCAAAGGTTCCTCACCTTTGAGGATGGCAGGTGTGAGCACATACGTACCACCCAACGTCGGCTGCCAAATCCTTTTTGCGGTTCGCGCGTCTCCCAGGGTGACGAGATACGCAAGCGACCCGGTTATGCCGCCTACACCAGCCCACGCTAACTTTGCCGGTACGTACACGACGTTGGTCAGCACTGCGAGCGTGCCCCAGCCCAGGTCGGACAAAAAGTCATCCTCCGCGCGAGCTGTTGCCGCGACCACACTGAGCGCCAAGGCCAATGCCACTCCTTGCCACCACCTGCGCATAAAACCTCTCCTTCCGCCCCCTCCGAACAAGCCCTCTCACTCCGTCCGAACCACTTGCTCCTTTGGTAATTGCGCCATGAGATACGAGAAGGCGCGCTCCAAATACTCCCTGTCTTTCGACTCGAGTGTGATCCGCACGTGGTACTCCGGGTCGTCCCACTTTGGGTACGAGCCCACCATCAAGGCCGGGAACGCCGCCAGCGTCTCGTCGAGAAACGGGACGAACATGCTCTCTGCCCCGCGCAGATAAATCACGCGCAGGTGGAACGGGCGCGCCGCAAAGCGGCTGCGCAAGGACAAGAACTTCCGCTGGAAAAGCTCTGGGATTCCCGGCAGGATGTACACGTTGCGCACCCGCACCACCGGAAATGCATGGTCCTCGCCGGTCACCAGTTCAGCACCTGCCGGCACTTCCGCCATTTTCGCCTGCGCCTTAGTGAGTTCGCCGCCTACGTAGCGGCGAATCTGCTCCTCCAGCACTGGATGGCGCACCACCTCCAGGCCGAGACCAGCGGCGACCCCGGCCATGGTTACGTCATCGTGCGTCGGCCCCACCCCGCCAGAGGTAAACAGGTAATCGAACGCCGGGTGAAACGCGCGTACCGCGTCCGCAATCGTTTCCACTTCGTCCGGCACCACCAAGATACGTTGCAAACTCACACCGAGAGCACGGAGTTCTCGCGCCAAAAAGGCGGAGTTGGTGTCGGTGATTTTCCCCGAGAGGATTTCGTTGCCAATGACGATGGCGGCTGCAGTGGGTTCTGCCACACGACTTCCTTACTGCCGGGCGGTGCAGCCTGACAAGGGGGCTAGATCGAAATCGCGTCTTTGCGGAATTCGCTGGTGCCGATCTTGATGTTCACCACCGCAGGCTTGCCGCAGGCAAGGGCACGCTCCACCGCAGGCCGAATTTCTTCCGGACGTTCGCAGTACTCCCCGTGGCCCCCGAGCGCTTCGACGACCCGCTCGTAGTGCGTGTAATCCAGCGCCGTCGCAACCGCGCGCTCGCGGCCGTACAACTGCACCTGGCCGCGCCGAATTTGCTGCCACGCGGCATCGTTGCCGATGATCCCCACCACCGGAATCTTTTGCCTCACCATGGCCTCGAATTCCATCGCGTGCAGGCCAAAGGAACCATCGCCGTAAATGATCACCACTGGGTGATCCGGCTTGGCGAGCTTTGCCGCCATGGCGTAACCAGGGCCAACGCCGAGCGTACCCAGAGGCCCTGGGTCGAGCCAGTGGCCCTGTTCGTAAATGCGCAAAATCGAAGCGGCAGTGGCGACAAAGTCTCCGCCGTCACCGATCGCGATCACGTTTTTGCCGACCGCGTCGGCGATTTCCTTGCACGCGCGTAAAGGATTGATCGGTACCGCATCCGACTCGAGTTCCGGGCGCATGCGTTCCCACTTTTCTTGTTCGCGCCGGCGTAACTCGCGGACCCAGGGCTCGATCAGGCCGCGGTCGAACCGCTCCGCCTCTGCCAACTGCGTGAGCTGCTCCATGACCAGCCCCGTGTCCCCCACGATGCCTACTTCGATCGGGCGGTTGCGGCCAATTTCGGCGCCATCCAAGTCCACTTGGATGACCTTGGCTTCAGGGTTGAAATGGGTCTCGCGGCCGTAACCGAGCCGAAAGTCCAACGGCGTGCCGAAAATGAGGACAACGTCGGCCTGACGCAATGCATCCTTGCGCGTTTGCGAAAAGAAATAAGGATGATCCGGGGGCAGCGAACCGCGGCCTAGGCCGTTCACGTACACCGGCATGCCGAAGGTTTCCACGAATCGCAGGTACGCCTCGCGCCGCCGCGACCAGCGAAGCTGCGAACCGACCAAGATCACCGGCCGCTCGGCCGTTTTCATGAGCGCAAAGGCGCGCTCCACATAACGTGGGTCACCGGCGATACCCGCCTCGGTGCGGTACTTTTGCGGAAATAGGAGCCGGCTCTCGTCGTAGGTTTGGAACAGTTGATCGATCGGCATTTCGAGAAATACCGGCCCCGGCACGCCGGTGGTGGCGATCCGAAACGCCATGGCGACGTATTCGGCCAGCCGCCGACCCTCGGGAACGGAAACGGACCACTTTGTGATCGGGCGCATCAGATCCACGTGATTCATGTCTTGCAGAGAGCCCATGTCGGCAAAGGGGCGCGGCCCCTGCCCGCCAATGATGATCATCGGCACGTTCGCGCGGTGCGCACTCGCGACCCCAGTTACCGCATCCGTGAGTCCTGGCCCCGCCGTTACCACTGCCACGCCCGGCTGGCCGGTCACCCTCGCCCAGCCGTCGGCCGCATGAGCTGCTGTTTGCTCGTGCCGTACGTCAATGACGCGAATGCCTTCGTCAACGCAGCCATCGTAAATCGGCATCACGTGGCCGCCACACAAGGTGAAAATGTACGGCACGTTTTCGGCGCGCAGTGCTTTGGCCACAACTCGTCCACCGTGGATTTCCGCCATACCTCTCGGTCCTTTCGCGCGCGGCTTATAGTGGCAGCCTGCCAACCAAGCAACCAAGCCCGGGTGCGGGGCCCGGGCTCTCCAAGTACACGGATGGTCTCCGCAGAATAACCCGGTCCTGGCTACCGAGGAATACCGAGCCCCCACCCGGTGCCCATCGGAGAACCCCTGCCGAACCAGGCCGGCCAACCGCTACCTGGGGGGATCTGCGCAGCCAGTTTCGCTCGTTTCGCTCGCGGCCCACGCTTGCAGCCGCTCGTGATGCGACAGCGCCGCACTAGGATGCATCAACGGTGTCGGTCCGCGGCCTCATCGCGCGCAGTGCGATTGGCCGTTTGGCGCCTCCCCGTGGGCGCGGGCGGGTACAAGGCCTGCCGCTACAACCAACTCGCGGTACTCCGTCCCCACCGGGGCACACACGCGGCCCAGCGGCCGTAGAGGCGGGCCCCGAGTTGCGAGCCGCGAGCGGTAAGTGGCAAATGGCTGACTGCGAATGGCAAAGGTGCAACCCACCGCATCGTACGTGGGCCGGCGGTGCCACTGCGGCATTTGGTCTCTCCGGAACACGGGCGGGCGCAAGCTGTGCCCCTGCAACCTCTTCCTGAGGGCATGCCCCCGCCCAGGCACCGCTGCGCCCTGCGCAATGTAGGGGCGCCATTGTGGCCACACGCGTAGTACCGCTGCCAGAGCATCTCGATTGGGGAGACGTGGGCCCAAGACAAGCTCCCGGCGGAGTGGGCTGTTTCCCACCCTCAACGCTTGCAGCGTGAGCCCCCGGTAGCAGGGGTGGCCAATAGCCAGCGGCGCGTCCGATCGTGAAATGTAGACACGAGGCTTCCCCGCCAACCTCGATGTCGCGCCGCAGGCAAGCCCCAGGGGCCACGCCTCGGCAACATTCCGTGTCGCAGGTTCGCACCACGTGGGCTTGCCGGGCGTCCGCTTAGCGAGGGCGGCATCGTTGCTTCGACACTTGCACCTGCAGGCGCCTGCCTTGCGCGACGAGTAGCCACAGCAGTCCGTGGCAACATTTGCTGCGCACGCAGGCGGGTCTGCACGGAAGGCCGACGCTCAGGGTTCAGCGCACGATGTCTTCGACGGCGGCCTCGATGTCCTTGGCGCTTTCGAGCAAGAACTTCTTGAGCTTTTTCTTGACCCGCTCCTCGAGTTGCCGCACGCGTTCGCGGCTAATTCCGTAGCGATCGCCGATTTCCTGTAATGTCAGCGGGTTTTCCGCCATCAGCCGCTCGTCGAAAATCACCTTTTCTTTTCCAGTCAGGGTCTTACCGAACTCCTCGATCTTGCGCTTGAGCAGCTCGCGCGCCTCGGCGTCAGCCACCAGCTGCTCCGCGTTGCCCCCTTGCGCCGCAATGAAATCGAGCAACGTGGCCTCTTCGCCCTCCTGGATCGGCGCGTCCACTGACAAGTCTCGCCCGGACAGGCGCTGCTCCATTTCCACGACTTCCGACTCCTTGACGTCCAGGCGGTGAGCGATCAGTTGCGGGGTGGGCTTGAAACCCTCGCGCTCGAGCCGTTCCTTCTCTTTCTGCAAATTGAAGAACAGTTTGCGCTGTGCCTGCGTGGTGCCGATTTTCACCATGCGCCAGTTGTTCATGATGTACCGGATGATGTAAGCGCGAATCCACCAAACCGCGTACGAAGGAAAGCGAATGCCGCGGTACGGGTCGTAGTTCTTGACCGCTTCGAGCAGTCCCATGTTTCCTTCCTGAATCAAATCCAGGAGGTTATGAAATGCGCGCTGGTACTCGCGTGCAATCATGACCACCAAGCGCAGGTTGGAAGTCACCAACCGATACGCCGCCTCCACATCGCCCTGCTCTTTGTAACGTACTGCGAGCTCGTGCTCCTCCTCCCGCGACAAGACCGGGTAACGGCGAATCTCCGCTAAGTAGCGCTGCAGCGGATCAAAGGGGACGACCGCGCCTTCCCCCGCTCCTGCTTCTTCCTCTGGCGGCAACACTTCCGGAGCAAGGGCCGCTTCGTCCGCGGTTTCGAGCACCTCCTCCTGCGGGGCGAGGTCCACTTCGGGGGCGATCTCTTCGAACGGGGCGTCCTCCTCCAGCGGGGCTCGGTCTTTCTCTTCGTTGCTCATCGCAGCACTTGCAACCTACTGCCACCAGCGCAACGCGGCAAGCTGCGCAGCCTACTTCTCGTGCAGGCGCCGCCGCAGCTCGCCCACCAAACGCTCGAGGATCTCTGCGAATTGCTGGCGCATGGCCAGCATTTCTTCGCGCATGTGCACAACCACTTCCACCCCGGGTAAATTGACTTCCAGCTCGTAGACCAGAAGCCGTGCCAGCCGCACCCGCTCCACCTCGTCCAGCGAGAGCACCCATTCCCCTTCCAAGGTTTGTTTCGGGTGGATGAGCCCCTCTGCCTGCAACTGTTCCAGGAAGGCGGCATCCACTTGCAGTTCCGCGACCACCTCTTGCAATCGCATGTAGCGGTGCATGGACCCCTCGCTTTCCCCTCGCCTAGAAACGCAGCCGGTCCCGCGGGTTTTCGGCGTAGTGGGCCTCCAGCGTTCGCGCCGCGTTGCGCACTGCCTCGCTGGCTACGCTCGGCACGTGAACCATCAAGCGCAGGTACAGGTCGCCGCTTCCGCCGCCCTGTAGATGCGGTACTCCCTTTCCGCGAATCCGCAGCAACTTCCCGCTGTTGCTGGCCGCAGGCACGTTCACCCGGATGGCACCCGTGGGCGTCGGAACCGTGATCGGACCACCTTCGATTGCCTCGCTCACGGTGATCGGTACGTCCATGTACAAATCGTCGCCGCGCCGCTCGAGCCACGGATGGGGCCGTACCCGGACGCGCAAATATAGGTCGCCCGGTGGCCCGCCTGCCAACCCTGGCGCTCCTTTTCCAGCCACGCGGACGCGCGAACCCGTATCCACCCCTGGGGGAATGCGAACCTGAAGCCGTTCTTGCTCGACGCGCTGCCCGCTGCCACCACAACTCGCGCAAGCCCGGGAGGAAATCACCCCTGTTCCCCCGCAACGCGGGCACGTGCGGGAAAACCGGACCGGCCCGCGTGCGACTTGCACGCGGCCAGCCCCCAAGCACTCGCTGCAAGTCACCGTGGCCGCAGGGTCACTTCCCGCACCCCTGCACTGCGGGCACATCCCTGGTCGCTCGAGGGTGATCTCTACCGTACGGCCACGAATCGCATCGAGCAAATCAATCTCGATTTCCGATTCGAGATCCGCCCCGGCGCGCGGACCCCGGCTGACTGCCTCGCCGAACAGGTCTCCAAAAATGTCCTCGAAGCTTTCGAACCGCCCGAAGCCCGCTCCGGAAAACCCCCGGCCAAATTCCGCTTGCTCTCTGCGCCACTGCTCGTAGGCCCGCGCACGCTCTGCATCGAAGCCGGCTTGCAGGCCAGCCATGCCGAATTCGTCATAAAGCTTGCGCTTTTCCGGGTCGCTCAGGATCTCGTAGGCTTCGGAAATATCCTTGAATTTTTCCTCCGCCTCCTTGTTGCCCGGGTTTACGTCCGGGTGATACCGGCGGGCCAGCTTGCGGTAGGCTTTCTTGATTTCGTCCTGAGTCGCCGAGCGTGGTACACCCAGGATCGCATAGAGGTCTTTCTCCGCCATAACACGGAACGGCCGTCTAGCCGCGACCGCTCACGCGCGCAGAGACCGTGCGCCGCTCGCGGCAAGCCTCACGAGCGCTGCCCTTCCGCCTTGCCCTCGGGGTAACGCAAGCTCACCCGGCCAGCCGCCACCTCGCGCAACGCGGTGACCACTTCCTTGTTGGTGGATTCTACCAGGGGCCGAGCGCCCTTAATGAGCATCTTGGCTCTTCGCGCGGCAAGCAAAGAGAGTTCAAAGCGGTTGGGGACTTTCTCCAGGCAATCTTCAACCGTAATGCGTGCCATGGGCAGACTCTCCTTTGAGAGGGTAGCGCTATTGGATAGCGCAGGAGCGGCATCACGCCAAGCTTGTTTCGCGCCTCCAGCAAGCCCTGTAAAGCGCTCGCGCCCAGCGTTAGTGTGTTGGCTTTGCCTGGCTGAAAAGAGGGGATCGCGAGATGGACCGTGGCGCCGGTGATGGGGATCGCTGGAGCATTGCCGAGATTCAAGCCCGGCTCCGCGGCTTTGCTGGTACTCGGATCGAGGATCCCCCTGGCTTAACGCGCGCCGCGGTGGCTCTGGTTTTGCGCGATGGGCCAAGCGGCAGCGAGTTCCTCGCCATCCACCGCGCGCACCGCGCCGGCGACCCATGGTCCGGACACATGGCCCTGCCCGGTGGCCGCCAACAAGCAGGGGACCCTGATTTGGTACACACCGCTACGCGCGAGACACGCGAGGAGGTCGGGATCGATCTCAGCCGCTGTGGAGAAGTGGTCAGCGAACTCGACGAGCTGCGCGCAGTGGGCCGCGGACAGCTCCTCGATTTGGTCATTCGCCCGATTCTTTTTGTGCTAACGGAGGCAGCCGAACTCTGCCCCAATCCCGCCGAGGTCCAGGGTGCGCTGTGGATCCCACTAGCGGCGTTGCACGTTCACCCGCACGAACGGCAAAGCGCGGCTCCGCCGAGCTTCGAGTACAATGGGTACACCATCTGGGGCCTCACCCACCGGATCTTGGTGCGCTTTCTCGAATGCCTCGACGGCGCCGACTCACCCCCGGCGCAAGCGGGTCAGCGGTCGCGTTGACTGCCCAGGACACTTTCCTTATCGTCGCGCAGGCGATGAAGGTCGTGTTTCTGCCACAAAAGCGAGAAGTTGAGATGCCCGGGGGCCAGCGGGTGGCGGATTTGCTGCGCAAGCTCGACCTTCTACCTGGAACGGTGCTGGTCATCCGTGGCGACGAGCTTCTCACGAGCGAAGACACGGTGGCGGACTCCGACACCATCGAGATCCGCAACGTGCTCTCCGGCGGATCGAGCTGAACGATGCACAAACCTGCCACCAAACCCAAGTGCAAGCGCTGCCGGCAACCGGCCGTGGTGCAACTGCCTGCGCATCACTCAGCCTTTTGCCGCGACTGCTTCTTCGTGTTCTTCGAGCGGCAGGTCGAGCGCGCCATTACCGAGGAGCGCATGGTGCGCAGCGATGAAGAAGTGCTGGTGGCTGTCTCCGGAGGGAAGGACAGTTTGGCGCTCTGGGACGTGCTCGATCGCCTCGGCTATCACACGGTCGGCTTGCACCTCGACTTGGGGATTGGCGCATACTCCCGGCTGTCCCGAGAGAAGACCGAACAGTTTGCTCGCCAACGCCAGCTTCGCCTCGAGGTGGTGGACTTCGAAAAGTACGGCCATGCCGTGCCCGAGATGGTCCGCTTCACACGGCGTGCTCCATGCGCTGCGTGCGGTACGGCCAAGCGGTATTACTTCGACCGCGTCGCCGCGGAACGAGGTTTTTCGGTTGTGGCAACCGGTCACAACCTCGATGACGAGGCTGCGCGCCTGCTCGGCAACGTGCTGCGCTGGGATGTGGATCACCTGGCCCGCCAGCGACCCGTGCTCGAGCCCAGCCACGAACGGTTCGCGCGCAAGGTCAAGCCGCTGTTCCGGCTGAGCGAATACGAGACGGCAGCGTACGCTTTCTTGCGCCGCCTCGATTATGTGATCGAAGAGTGCCCGAATGCCGCAGGTGCCACGCAACTGCGCCTGAAAGAACACTGGAACCGGATCGAGGCAGACATGCCGGGCAGCAAACTCCACTTCGTGCTCGAGTTTTACCGGCGCGCGCAGCCGCGCTTCGTAGAAGCGAAAGCGGAGGCTCCCGGAACCTGCGAGCGCTGCGGCATGCCGGCGCACCGTTCGCTCTGCTCGTTCTGTAGCCTGGTTCTCGAAGTCGAGCGGCGCAAGGCGCCCGCTTCCGCAGCCGCTGGCTGA
The DNA here is from genome assembly GCA_037445065.1 of Myxococcales bacterium. Classification (GTDB taxonomy): domain Bacteria; phylum Desulfobacterota; class Binatia; order HRBIN30; family HRBIN30; genus JBBILD01. The sequence goes on along the minus strand of JBBILD010000034.1, from coordinate 2,761 downwards.
AGCGCTTCGCTCGAACCCACGAAGCCATGGGTAAGCGGCTGAGCGCCGGAGAACTTGTGCTTTTTGTGGACCATCGTGGGCGCGAGTACGTGCGCCGCCTCATACCCGGGCGGGCGATCCAGGTGCAGGAGGGCACGTTCCAGCCCGAACACTTGATCGGCTTGCGGGAAGGACAACTCGTCTTCAACAGCCAGGGCCAGCGCTTCGCTCTCCTGCGCCCGGGCCTCGCCCAATGGATCCCTGCCTTGCCCCGGCAAGCACAGCCGATTTATCCCAAGGACATCGGCCCGATTCTGGTGTGGGGAGACTTTTTCCCCGGCGCAAGCGTGGTCGAGGTCGGAGTCGGTCCCGGTGCGCTCACCACTGCGATCCTGCGTGCCATCGGCCCGAGCGGCCACCTGACCTCCTATGAAGTGCGTGCCGACTTTGCGGACCGGGCACGCGAAAACGTGGAACTCTTCTTAGGGCCGGTCGCTTACTGGACCCTCAAGGTGGCCGACGCTTTCGCCGGCATCGAGGAGCGCGAGGTAGATCGAATGGTCGTGGACCTGGCTGAACCATGGCATTTGGTCGAGCAAGCGGCCACCGTATTGCGAGGCGGCGGGATTTTTTTGAGCCACTTGCCCACCGTGCTGCAGGTGAAAGCGCTGGCGGACGCGTTGCGAGCCAGTTCCTCGTTCTGCGCCGTGCAGTGCTTCGAGACCCTGCAGCGCTCCTGGCATGTGGAAGGGCGTAGTGTGCGACCCGAGCACCGAATGGTTGCGCACACGGGGTTTCTCGTGTTGGCGCGCCGCGTCGCGTCATCGCTGGTGCGCCGATAACCGGTTCGCGCTGCAGATCGTGCCGCCTGCGGCGCGGGCAAGGGAGTGGCGCTACCCGGCACCAGTGCGGCCCTGCGACCCTTCACCCGCACGTAACTCCGCCGCTCAGACCCCCACGTTCCAACCCGTGCTTCATTTCCAAATTGACTCTCTCGTGGCACTGTAATATCCGCGCCTTTGAGGCCATGCTCAGATGAGCAAGGACGAGCTGCGCCGCCACATTCGCAACCGCTTGCGCGCCCGTGGTGCGCTGCGCTTTCCCGACAGCGGTCGCGGCGTGCCGAGTTTCGCAGGGGTGGAAGCAGCCACCGATCTGCTGCGCAGCTTGCGCATCTGGAAGCAGGCTCGTTCGGTGTACATCGGCTTTGCCCCGTCCACGTTGGGCCTGCGCCGCGCCGCACTCGAGGAGGGGAAAACCGTGTACACCCCGCTACCGGGCCTGCGAGACAAGCGCTGCTTCCTCGAGCTGAACCGCGAGCGACTCGGCAGACGCTACCGCCAAGCTGCTACGCGCCGCGGTGCGCTGCGCTGGGGCACGCGGGTCAGTCCGCTGGAAGCCGACGTGCTCGACTTGTTCATCTACGGTTCGGTGGCCGTAGCCCTCGACGGCGGGCGCCTGGGTGGTGGCGGCGGTTGGGACGATCTTTCCTACGGCCTCTTCCGCGCGGCCCGGCGCGCAGTGGATTTCACCCCGGTGGTGACTCTCGTGCACAACGAACAGCTCCTCGATACGAAGATCCCTATGTGCCTCCACGACGTGCCAACCGACGTGGTCATCACCCCGACTAACGTGTTTTCCACCATCACTGTGTACTCGCGGCCCACGGGCATTCTCTGGCGGTTGGTTACGGAGGCACAGCGGCGGCTGATCCCTGCGTTGGATCCGAACTGGATGATGCCGTCAGCTGCCCCGGGGCCGTACGGCCGGTGAGACCGTCGTCGCCCCGATTCGGGTAGAGGCGCGCGTTCTTGCGTCACCTCCCCGGCTCCGATAAGGGAATGCCGCTGAGAAGAGGACTTTACGTATGGCACAGGGAACGGCAAACCAGGAAAGCGCGCTTGGAACCGTCTTAGGCTGGGGAGCACTGGGAATTTTTGCTCTCTGGTTCGCCTATCAGGTCGCTTCGCCGCTGCTGATCGGTGAGAAGTGGGCCGAGAAAGGTCCGGAGGCGATCGAGCTGGTCAAAAACACGAAACCCTTCGGCACCGATACCCTCTACGACATGATCCGTGCCTATTCGCTCAAGGCAAAAGAGAACGCTTTCTTCATTGGCGAGTTCAGTTGGAGTGCCACACAGAAGGACGGCCCGGAATACGAAGTAACCCTGCTGTGGACGGAGGGCGACCAAAAAAAGGTGGCTCTCTGGCGTGTGAACCTGGAAAACAAAGAGGTTCGCCCCCAGGGCGACGCGGCGAGCCTTCCTCAGCGCCTGGCTGAAGGCCCGCCGAAAAAGGCCGAAGGCAGCTAGCCGACACTGCCCGCTTTCAAAGCGAAATCAGCCAGGCTTCCCCCAAAAATTTCTTCCACATTCAGCCAGCGTTGACCGGTTTCGCTGCTCGCACCCTGGGGTTTTCGTTCACCTGTGCCCCGCTGACTGCCTCGCTTCGGAGCGGAGGGTCGGTTTTTACACTTAACCTTCGCCTTTGAGCCCACACGGCACTGACCCCCAGCAGCACCTCGGTACACGCGGAGCGTCGGCCAAACGGCAGGGGAACCGCGCCGGAGTGTTCCGTGGACACCCACTGTTCCGTGGACACCCACCGGAGTGTTCTGTGGACACCCACTGCGGGGACCGCCCGGACACCCGTTCCGCGGACACCCACCGCAGAGGCCGCCGAGTTGCCCCTGCACCTACCCCTGTGCCGTCCATGAGCCCCCGTTTTCGGCCGCCACCCCGCAGGGTGGCGCGTTGCTGGACCGTCATACCCCTTTCCGAGAG
>JBBILD010000033.1:0-22981 GCA_037445065.1 Myxococcales bacterium | reverse complement strand
TTCGACGCCGGCAGCACTGAGTGGCGAGGTGATCCAAGAGTACTGCCAGTTCCCGCCCTTCATTGGCTGCGACGTCGCCATCGTGGGCAACCCGGCGCGGAGCATCGATCCAGTGACGTTCCTCGGCAACACGGCTTGCACCACCAACGTGCGGGCGAGCGGCTTCGTGAAAGGGCCGAACACTTGTACGGTCGGATACGGTGGCCCGAACGGAAGCCCCGCCACGATTTTCAACGCGAGCTCGTTCTTCAGCGGCCCGAAGGACATCAGCATTTGTCAGGACGTGGAGCCCGGGAATGGGAACGACTGTTCCGGGTCGCCGACCTTCCAGCTTCCGGGCGGCACGACCCCGTGCGGATGCAGCACGGCGCCTCCGGGTCCGATCAACGTGAGCTTGAGCGGCAGCGTCATCACGGGCGACGCGGTTTCGGTACAGGCACTGCAGATCCACACGGTTTCCCCTCCAGCAGCGTGCTCCGGAACCACCTCCGACGCTACCTTCGTACCCTTGTTCTTCACCACCGGCGCCACCACCGTCGAGTTGAAGGACCCGGATACGGGAGTTAATCCGTGCGGGGACAACTGCGGCCCGAACCTGACCTTGAGCGAGACCGGCGGCAGTTTTTCCTCGCTGCAGTTGAACAACAACGTGAACCCCAACTCCCTCAGCGTGTTTATGGATAGCAGCGACCTGGCTAGCGCTGCCTCCGGTGGTGGCTTCCCCGGCGCCTGCCCGGCAACGTTGCCGTCGCTGGTGACTGCGTTCAAAATCGTCTGCGGTCCGTAAGCTCGTTGCCGCCGCGGCTCGACCGCGGCACGTTCCAGCCTGCGCGGCCCGGGCTCTTCGGAGCCCGGGCCGTTTTTTTTGCGCACACGGCGAGCGTTCCATGGACGGACGTTCCGTGGACACCCACTTTGTGTGGCGAATGGGGAATGGGGGTACCGTCGGCACGGTGTTTCGATCGTGGATGTAGGCGCGGCGAGCGGCGAGCAGTAAGCGGCGAGCGGTGGGTCGGGCGAATGGTGAAGGGCGAATGGCGAATGCTGCGTGGCACCCGGAGCGTCGCATCTCCGACCCGTGCCCCCATTCTGGAATTCGGTTCGATTTGCACCACGGGCAGGCACAAGGCCTGCCCCTACATTTCTTCGATCTTTGATGCGGCACCGGACGAAACGCGGCCGGCATCCGGTCCCACCCCCACGCCTGCGCGGTGACATGCACGCCGGAACCACCAGAAAATATAGGGGCGGCCCTTGTCGCCGCCCGTGTTCTCATCACCTCGGTGCCGCCAAACGTCCACGCTGAAACCACCAGGGACGTAGGGGCGGCCCTTGTGCGCGTTCCGTGGACACCCACTTTGTGTGGCGAATGGCGAATGGATGTGCCGCATGTGCGACGCGCTGCGGTCTCTGGCCGGGCGGCGCGACGGTTGCGCCCGCGGCGCGGGCCGGGCTAGGCCGGTAGGCGTGCAGGCTGCGAGGCACGGTGAGGAGAAAGACCACACAGGCAGGACGGAGCGGCGGAGCCGCGCTGTTCGGGTCTCCGTGCTGCTGGGCGTTGCACTCACGCTGGCCGCGGTGCTCTGGCGCTGGCGGTTCGTTGCTGCTGCGGGCGGTTTGTGGCGCGACGAGGCGAACACGCTCAACGTTGCCTGCGAGCCCACCTGGGAGGCCTTCCGCACTGCCGCTCGCTACGACTCCTTCGCTCTCCTGTGGCAGTTCCTGATGCGAGCGTGGGCGTGGCTGGCCGGGTGCGAGGGCGACTTCGCCTGGCGCTGGCTCGGCTTCGCCCTCGGGGTGGCGCAGCTCGCTGCGCTCTGGGTGGCCGCGCGCCCGCTGGGCATCGCGGCGCCCCTTTGCAGTCTCTTGCTGTACGGTTGGAACCCGGCCGCGATCACCTACGGTTCTTCGGTGCGGGGCTACGGGCTCGGCGCTGCGCTGGTGTGCCTGTCGCTCGCTGCCACGCTGCGCTTTGCGGCCACGGGCAGCCGCGGCGCTTGGGGGGCGGCGGCACTCGCTTCGCTCGCTGCGGTGCAAACGTACTTGCCGAACGGGGTACTGCTCGCCGCCGCTGAGGGCGTGGTCGGGTTGTCTCTCGCGCTTGCGCGGCAAGGGCGGCGCGCGCTGGCCCTGGCGGCTTGCACGCTGCTCATGACGCTGTCCCTGGTTGGCAACGCCGATTGGATCGCGTACGCCCTTGCGGTGGGCGGAATCGAGCAGCGAGATGTGGCGTGGCAGAGCGTGTGGCGCGGCTGGTTGGAGACGGCCACCACCGGCATGCCGGCACAGGCCGCGCTGTGGGTGGCAGCGCTCGTGCTGCTCGCCGCCTCGCCGCTCTCGCCCGGCGCCCAGGCATGGTTCATGGGCGCCTTGCCGCTGGCGCTCGCTGCGGCTGCGTTCCTCTGCTACTCGCTGTATGTGCACTCGGTGGCAAAGCTCGGTGGCCTGCCTTGGTACTATTTGGCCGCGCTCGCGATGCTGGCGTTGTGTGCCGATCTCGCTCTCACCCGCATCGCGACGGCCAAGCCGGCGGCGGGGAAAGCGGCCAGTGCGGTCGCTGTCCTGGTCGCCTTGCTGCTCCTCCCCGGCACCTGGCGGGCGGCGCACTTGCGCATGACCAACGTGGATCAGCTCGCCACCCTGGTGGGCCAGCAAGCCGATGCGGGCGATTTGGTGCTCGTCACCCCGTGGTACGCGGGCATCTCCTTCCAGCGCTACTACCGCGGCGCGGCAGCGTGGCAGACAGTGCCGCCGCTCCCTGATCACCGCTACCACCTGCACCTCGAGATCCGCGCCCGCATGCAGCAAGGCGATGCGGCGATTGCCCCGCTGCTCGAACGGGTGGAGAGCACGCTGCGCGCTGGAGGCACAGTGTGGCTCGTAGGAGTGCCGAAGCTGCCGCCCGAGGGCGAGCCTGCGCCGAGCCTGCCGCCGGCGGGTGAGGGGCGCGCCTCGGCAGGACCGTACCTGGACGCTTGGGAACAACGGATCGCGCTGTTTTTGTTCGAGCACGCCGCGCAAGCGCAGGCGCTGCGCGTCGCGCAAGCAGTGCCGGTGAGCAGCCACGAGCAGTTGTCGTCCATGCGGCTCCGCGGCTGGCGGGACTAGCCCTTCGCGTGCACCTGTGGCAGAAGCGGACAATATGCAGCGCGCCTTGCAGAGTGTGGAGAGTTCGGTGGCCCGCAGCGCCGTGCTGGCGGCGCGCTCCGGCCGGTGGTCCGCGCAATGCGCAGTGCAGCCGTACTTCCGCGTCCTCGGCCCCTATGAGGGCGAGGAGCCAGCGTTTTACGACCCGCGTGCCTTCTTCTGGGTGCCGCTCCTCCAGCAAGCATGGCGAGAGGTGCGAGCCGAGTTCGAGCAGTACGCGGCGCAGCATGGGGAGATCCCTGGCCACTTCGTGCCCGACCGGGTCGAGATCCACGGCTGGAAAGGGGTGAAGCTCGTCACCTTCGGCCGCCCGTACCGCGCGAACCTGCGAGCCTTCCCGCGCACCGTAGCGGTCTTGCAGGCGGTCCCGGGCCTGGTTTCCGCTTCTATCAACGTGCTCGAACCGGGCACCGTTCTGCCGGTCCATCACGGCGACTCGGACCTCTGTTACCGCGTGCACGTGGGTCTGATCGTGCCCGCAGGGGTCGAGCAGTGCGGCATCCGCGTCGGCGACGAGCAGCGCGGTTGGGAAGAGGGCGGGGTGCTGGTGTTCAACGACGCGCGCCCGCACACGGTGTGGAACAGGAGCAGCAAGCCGCGCGTGATCTTGCTGTGCGACGTCCTGAAACCACAGTACGCGCGCACTCCCGTGCGTGCCTGCGCACAAGTGCTGGCGACGATCGCCTTGCTCTACGTGCAGTTGCGCCTACCGGGGAGCGAGCGCTTGCCGGCCGCCGTGTGGCGCAGTGCTGTGCGGATGGCGGCGGCGCCGTTTGCCGCTTACTTGCGGCTGTGCGGGTGGGTGCCGCGCCCGGCATAGGAAGTGCGGGCGATGCTCGAGATTCGCGATCGCACCGCCATCGTCGGCATCGGGCAGACCCGCTTCGGTAAAGGTCTGCCGGAAAGCGAACTCGCCTTGGCCTGCCAGGCGATTTCGGCAGCGCTGGACGATGCCGGGGTGGAGCCCAAAGAAGTAGATGGCCTGGTGCTGTTTTCGATGGAGAACGGGCGCGAGGTGGAAGTGGCGCGCAACTTGGGCCTCGGCCCCATCACCTACTTTGGCGAAGTGGGCTACGGCGGCGGTGCCGGTTGTGCCACGGTGGGGCACGCGGCCATGGCGGTGGCCACCGGGCAGTGCCGGGTGGCGGTGGCGTGGCGGGCGCGGAAGCGCGCGGCCAAAGCGAGCCGGCCGTGGGCAAACGTGGCGCAGCGCGTTAGCGGTAGTGGGCAGTGGACCCGCCCCTTCGGGCTTTTGCGCCCGGTGGACGAAATCGCCATGCTCACCCGCCGCTACATGCACGGGTTTGGGGCCACCCGCGACCATCTCGCCAACGTGGCGCTTGCTTGCCGCAAGCACGCCAATCGCAATCCGGCCGCCACATTTTACGAGCGGCCGCTCAGCCGCGAGGAGTACATGCGCGCCCGCTGGATCAGCGAGCCGCTGTGCTTGTACGACAACTGCCTCGAGACCGACGGTGCGCTCGCGGTGGTGATCACCAGCAGCGAGCGCGCGCGCGATTTGCGCCAGCGCCCGGTGCTGATTCACGCCTTCGCGCAAAGCATCCCGCCGCAATGCCAGCCGATGACGAATTATTTTTGCGACGACCCGCTGCGCGGTCCGGCCTGGGAGTGCGCGCGGCTGTTGTGGGAGCGAAGCGAGTTCGGTCCCGAAGACGTGCGCGTGGCCCAGATTTACGATGCCTTTACGCCGCTCATTTTGCTGTCCCTCGAAGGCTACGGCTTTTGCCGGCGCGGCGAAGCAGGCGCGTTTACCGAAAACGGCGCTCTCGAGTGGCCCAGTGGGCGCCTGCCCATCAACACCTCCGGGGGCGGGTTGTCGGAAGCTTACGTGCACGGCTTCAACCTGATCCTGGAAGGAGTGCGGCAGATGCGCGGCACTTCGAACTGTCAGGTGGAGGGCGCACCGTGTTGTTTGGTCACCAGCGGCGAGGGGGTGCCGACGAGTGCTTTGCTGCTGCGGAGGGACGAATGACTGCGGAGTGGTTGCTGCCGGATCTGGACGACCCCGACAGCGCGCCGTTTTGGGAGGGCACGGCCGCGGGCGAGTTGCGCGTGCAAGTGTGTGTACACTGCGGCCAGCGCCGCATGCCGCCGCGGCCCATGTGTTTTCGCTGCCGCTCCCTCGAAGCACGCTGGGAGAGACTTTCGGGGCGGGGCAGGATCTGGTCGTTCGTGATCGCGCACCCACCGCTGCTGCCAGCCTACGAGGCGCACGCCCCCTACAACGTCGTGGTGGTGGAGTGCGAGGAAGATCCGGCCATCCGCTTTGTGGGCGGACTGGTGAAAGGCCCCGGCTCGCTGCTCGGCGACGAGGAACGGGAAAAACTCGCCATCGGGGCGCCCGTGCAGGTGGTGTTTTGCGAGCGGGGCGGGGTGTACTTCCCGAACTGGATGCTCAGCGAGAGGCGAGGATGAGCGAGGGCAGCTGCCTGTTGCATTGTTGCGCGCGCTTGCCGTAGACAGCAGCGAGGAGGGCGGCCATGGCGAGCAGCGTGCGGTACGACCCCTACAGTTACGAGATTCACGAGGACCCGTACCCTACCTACCGGCGGCTGCGCGACGAAGCTCCGGTGTATTTCAACCCCGAGCGCGGCTTTTATGCGCTCTCCCGCTACCACGACGTGCGCGAGGCGATGCGCGACTGGCAGACCTTTTCCTCGCAAGGTGGGGTGGCGCTGGAGAGTAGCGGCAAGGCTCCGCCCATGATCATCGCCATGGATCCACCCCGGCAAGCCAAGCTCCGCCGGCTGATCAGCATGGCGTTCACACCCCGGCGGGTGGCGGGAATGGAGCCCAAGGTGCGGGCGATCGCGCTACGGCACCTGACCCCGCTGCTCGGGAGAGACCGTTTCGACTTCATTGCCGACTTCTCGGCCAAGATGCCGATGGACGTGATCAGCAGCTTGCTCGGCGTGCCGGAGGAGGATCAGGACACCTTGCGCCAGTGGTCGGACTTGCTCCTCCACCGCGAACCGGGGCAAGCGCAAGTAACGCGTGAAGGCGTGCAAGCAGCGGAAAACATCGTGCGCTACTTCGCGCAGGTGCTGGCCAAGCGCGAAGCGCAACCGGGCGACGACTTGATCAGCGCTTTGCTCCGTGCGGAACTCGACGGTGAGCGGCTTTCGCGCGAGGAGATCCTGGGCTTTTGCTTCTTGCTCATCATCGCCGGCAACGAGACCACCACCAAGATGTTGGGCAACGCGGTGGACCTGCTTTACCGCCACCGCGAGCAGCGCCGGCGCTTGGTGCAAGAGCGCGGTCGCATCGCCGACGCAGTGGAAGAGGTGGTGCGCTACGACAACTCGACCCAAATGCTGGCGCGGGTGACCACGCGCGAGGTGGAACTGCACGGGCAGACGATTCCCGCGGGAGCGCGCGTGCTGCTGCTGATCGGCTCGGCCAACCGCGACGAGCGGGCCATCGAGCGGGCCGAGGAGTTCGACGTGTTTCGTGCCCCGGTGGCGCATTTGGCGTTCGGGATCGGTACGCACGTGTGCCTAGGAGCGTCGCTCGCCCGCCTGGAAGGGCGCGTGGCGCTGGAGGAAATCTTGGCGCGCATGCCGGAGTACGAGATCTTCGAGGAAGGAAAGGAGCGGGTGCACTCGGCCAATGTGCGCGGGTACGCGCACTTGCCGATTGCGCCGCGCCCGCGCTGAGCGAACAGGGCCTAGGAGGAAGGTTCATGCGGCTACAAGATCGAGTGGCGATCATCACCGGTGCCGGGCAGGGGATCGGGCGAGCCTATGCGCAGCGGTTTGCGCGCGAGGGAGCCAAGGTGGTGATTGCCGAGGTGAACGAAGAGTGGGGCCGGCGCACGGAGGAGGAAATCCGCGCCGCGGGGGGCGAAGCGTGGTTTCTCAAGACCGATGTGTCTGACGAGCAGAGCGTGCGCGAAATGGCGCGGCGCACGCACGAGCGCTACGGGCGCATCGATGTGTTGCTCAACAACGCAGCGATTTTTTACGGGTTGAACCGCGAGGATCCCTCGCTGGCGTACTTCAACAAGATCCTGTCCGTGAACCTCACCGGCGTGTGGCTGTGCACGCGCGCCGTGGAGCCGTACATGAAGCGGCAGCGCAAGGGAAAGATCATCAACCAGTCGAGCACGGCTGCCTACATGGGCAACGTGGGCTTGGTGGATACCAGTGACCCTGACAAGCCCTCGCCGCCGTTCCATTACAGCGTCTCCAAGATGGGCGTGAACGGGCTCACCAAGTACTTTGCCGGAGCGCTGGGCCCTTGGGGGATCAACGTGAATGCCATTTGCCCAGGGGTGACGCTCACCGAGGCCACTAAGTCGGTGGTGCCGCCGGAGATGATCGACATGCTGGTGATGTACACGGCGCTCAAAAAACCCCTGCAGCCCGAGGACCTCACCGGCACGGCCGTGTTCTTGGCCTCCTCGGACAGCGACATGATGACCGGGCAGGTGCTGGTGGTAGACGGCGGCATGATCATGCTCGGCTGAGCGGGGAGCGCGCGTGCCGTACGAAAGCTTTCGCCGCATTTTGGTGACCACCGACTTCTCCGAGGCGGGCGATCGGGCGATCCCGCACGCCTTTCGCATGGCTGCCGATCACGGCGCCGAAGTGATCCTTTGCCACGTGCTCGAGCCGGTGATCCTCCCCAACCCGCTGTACGCGCAATACTACCCAGGCGAGGTGTTGAGCCCCGAGGTGCTCGAACGCGCCGCGGCCGACGCGCGCGCCGCCCTGCTCGAGCGGGTGCCGAAGGAGGCACCGCTTGCCCAGGTGCCGTACCGGGTGGCGATCGGGCAAGGAGGACCAGTGGACGAGATCATCCGCCTGGCTGCGGAAGAAAAGGCGGACCTGATCGTGATCGCCACCCACGGCCACACCGGCCTCAAACACCTGCTCATGGGCAGCGTGGCCGAACGAGTGATCCGGCACGCCCCCTGTGCCGTGCTGGTAGTGCGCTGAGGGGGCATCTCCAGGGCACCTCGCACCCACAACGTTGTACGACGGCTGGGGCGCGATGCGGGATCCCGTCGGATTTGCGGCACGGGCAGGCACAAGGCCTGCCCCTACATTTTCCTCGGTGCGGGCGTGCCACCCCACCGGCACCGATGCCGCCTGCGCGCTGTAGGGGCGGCCCTTGTGGCCGCCCGTGGTTCGGGTGGCACGCGCGGTCGGATCGGGCACGCCGCACCCGCAACGCTGTGCGTTGCGTGGACACCCACTTGTGGTGGTGGCCCGCGTCGCCCCGACGGGACCGTTTCTTCCCTTCGGGGTGTAGGATCGGCGCCGGCAGGCGTGCTCAGCGCTGGCAGCGCGGGCAGTAAAAACTGCTGCGTCCGGCTAGCAGGCGCTGGCGGATCGTCGCGCCGCAGGCACGGCACGGCTCGCCGGCGCGGTCGTACACACGGAAGCGGTGCTGGAAGTATCCCGGCTTGCCGTTGCTGTCGCGAAAATCGGCGATCGAGCTGCCGCCGGCGGCGATCGCTTCGGCCAGTGTGGTGCGGATGGCGCGGTGGAGGCGCGCCACCTCGGCGCGGGTCAGCCGTCCGGCGGCGCGGCCCGGGCGGATGCCGGCGAGGTGCAACGCCTCGCAAGCGTAAATGTTGCCGAGACCGGCAAGCGTGCGCTGGTCCATGAGCCACGCCTTGACCGAAGCCCGCCGCCCGCGGCTGTGTGCAAACAAATCCTCGGCGCTGTACGAGCCGTGCCACGCATCTGGCCCCAACGTGCGCAGTTCGCTGGGCCATTCTCCGCGAGCGATCACGCGCACCAGGCCGAAGCGGCGCGGGTCGTGCAGCACCAGCGCCCCCCGCGGCTCGAGCGCGAAGGCAACGTGTTCGTGCTCCTGCAGGGGCGCGAGGGCGGGGCGCAAGAGCAGGGTGCCGCTCATGCCGAAATGGAAGACCAGGCAAGACTCGTCGCAGAGATGCAGGAGCAAATATTTGCCGAGGCGACTGGTTCGGGTGATCCGCTTGCCCACGGCAGACTCTAGCTCCGCCGGCGGCACGGGGCGGCGCAGCGATGCTCCCGATGCAGAAACGGCACGAATGCAAGAACCTTCGATGCCGTCGAGCGAGCGGCGGATGGTCTCCACCTCGGGCAGTTCAGGCATGGTGGGCAAACGCAGGCAGGGCTTCCGCCAGCGCCGCGAACTCAGCCAGCGAGAGCGTCTCCGCGCGCCGCTGGGGCTCGATGCCCGCGGCAGCGAGCCACGCCTCCGGATTCGCAGCGACGCTGGCGAGGCTGTTGCGCAGTTGTTTGCGCCGCTGCGCAAAGGCGGCACGCACGACCGCGCGCAGCGGCGCGAAGCCACAATTGCGGATCTCTTGCGCTTGCTGCGGGTAGAGGACGACGACCTCCGATTCGACCTTCGGCGCGGGCAAGAAGGCGGCAGGTGAGACGCGAAAGCCCTTGTGCACACTGGCGGTAGCCTGGGTGAGGACCGAGAGTGCCGAGTAGGCCGGCTCGCCCGGGCGAGCGCGCAGCCGCTCCGCCACCTCGCGCTGCAGCATCACTACGATGCGCGCGATGCGCGGTCCGGCAGCGAGCAAGCGCGCCAAAAGAGGAGTCGCGACGTTGTAGGGCAGGTTGCCGGTGACCACGAGGGGCGCGGAAGTGGGGGGAAACGACGTCCAGTCCACCGCGCAGGCATCCGCCTGTACCACCTCCACGTGCGCCGCAGAGGCGTATCGCTCGCGCAGGAGGGAAGCGAAGTCAGCATCCAGTTCCACCAGCCAGAGCTGGGGTGAGCGAGTCACCAGGGAGGCTGTAAGCGCGCCCAATCCGGGTCCGATTTCCACCACCGCCTCGTGCGGCGCGATGGCAGCGAGCTGGGCGATGCGCTCGGCAACATCGGGGCGCACCAGAAAGTGCTGGCCGAGGGCTTTGCGGGCGCGGCGGCCGAGACGTTCGAGTTGGCGGCGAGTCTCGGCAACGCTGGCAGGTGGCTCCGTTGCCGGGAGCGCCGAAGGAGGAACGGGTCGGGGAGAGCGGCGCGGGCGCGGCATCCTTCAAAGCGGCAGATTAGGCTCGGCGTTGAGCGACCAAGCGGCGCGCTCGCCGCGCACGAGTCGAGTCCAACCCGCGTAGCCGATCATGGCGGCGTTATCGGTGCAGTAGCGCAGGGGAGGAATGGCGAGCTCGATGCCTCGCACCTCAGCCAGGTAAGCGGCCCGCTCGCGTAGGCGCGAGTTGGCGGAGACGCCGCCGACGATAGCGAGGCGGCTGGCACCGGTTGCCTCCAGCGCAGCGAAGGTGTTTTCGAGCAGCATCTCGACCACGGCCTCTTGGAAGCTCGCGGCGATGTCGGCCTGTTCCTGCTCGCTGAGGTTCGGGCGTTGGGCAGCGTATTGAGCCACGGCGGTTTTGATGCCGCTGAAGCTAAAGTCACAGGCGCGCCCACCGGGTCGCGCTTTGAGGCGCGCGCGCGGGAAGGGGATGGCGTGCGGATCGCCCCGGCGCGCGAGTTCGTCAATGACGCGGCCACCGGGAAAGCCGAGACCCAGCACCTTGGCGACCTTGTCGAAGGCCTCTCCGGCGGCGTCGTCACGAGTGGCACCGAGCAAGGAGTAGCGGTGCAGCTCTTCGGCCAAGTAGAGGGCCGTGTGGCCGCCGGAGACGACCAAGGCGACAAACGGAAACGGAACCGATTGTTCGAGCAAGACCGAGAGAACGTGGCCTTCGAGGTGGTTGACGCCGATGAACGGCAAGCCGCGGGCAAAGGCGATGCCCTTGGCGGTGTTGAGCCCGACCAGCAGCGAGCCCACCAGACCTGGCCCGCAAGTGGCGGCCACCGCCTCGATGTCGTCCAAGGAGGCGCCGGCACGCTCGAGGGCGGAGCGGACGATCGGCAAGATCGAACGAATGTGCGAGCGCGATGCCAGTTCCGGGACCACGCCTCCGTAGGGGCGGTGTACCTCGTCTTGCGAGCGCACGACATTGGAGAGCACGGTACCGTTGTGGAGCACGGCGGCGGAGGTGTCGTCGCACGAAGTTTCGATGGCGAGCAGTTTCATCGGCGGTCCTCAAGGCGAGGCGAGACGCGCGAGTCCGGCACGCGCGGTGTCGTTCAGCGGATCCCACGCAGCGGCTTGCTGGTAGGCGCGCCGGGCTTCCGAGAAGCGCCCGACCGACTCGAAGATCTCTCCCTGCAACGCTTCCAGACGCCCGCGCCAGCGACGGTCGAGCCCGGCCGCGACTTGCAAGGCCCGTTCGGCAAATGCGTGCGCTTGGTCGGGGCGCTGGCGGAGCAACGCTTGGCGGGCGAGGAAGTAGTACGCGTAGGGGTTGTGCGGATCGAGGGACAGGGCACGCTCGAACCACTCGCGTGCCCGCTCCTGCTCGCCGCTTTGCAAAAGGAGACGGCCCTGCTCGACGCAGCGCAAGGCGCCAGCTTGCTGCGGTGTGCGGGCGCTCGCAAGAAGGTCCGCCAAGGAGTCGTCGCCTGCAGCGGCAGGGGGTGGGCGATCCGCGCTGGGCTGAACAGCAAGCACCGGATTCTCCGCAGGGGAAGCTGTGCCTTCGGAAGCCGGCGGAGTGGGTGGGGCGGTCGCGTCGTGAGGCTCCTCGGGCACGGGCTCTTCGCTCAACTCCGCGGGCGCGGCTGGCCGAGGGAGAGGGGAATCCGGCTCGAGGACGAGGCGGTCTCTTTGCGCCAAAACCTCCCCACGGAGCGAGCGGGTCGTGGGTTGCGCATCGCGGCCGGCGTGCGTGCTGCAACCAGCGGCCGCGAAGAGCAGCACGTAGCAAAAGCAAGCAAGTAGAATACGCAGAAGCGGCGAGAAAGCCACGTATCTCGTATAGCGAGGGCGGCCGGCAGTGACCAGGAACCGAGAAGGCGAGCAGCGAGCGGGGGGCCGGGCGAATCGCGAATCGCGAATGGGGGTACGGCACGTCCAACGTGGTGTGATGGCTCCCCCCCGGGCGGCATCCCGTCCGATTTGCGGCACGGGCAGGCACAAGGCTTGCCCCTACACCCTGTTTGCAGCAGTGCGTGACCACAAGACCGCGCACGTTTCCTGCGCGCTGTAGGGGCGGCCCTTGTGGCCGCCCGTGTTCCCCCCAACGCGCTGCCGCCAAGCATCCACGCCGACACCACCAAAGATGTAGGGGCGGCCCTTGTGGCCCGCCGTGGCGCGTTGCGTGGACACCCATTTTGTGTGGGGAATCGCGAATCGCGAATGGGGGTACGGCAGGTGCAACGTGGTGTGATGGCTTCCCCCGGGCAGCATCCCGTCGGATTCGCGGCACGGGCAGGCACAAGGCCTGCCCCTACACCCTGTTTGCGGCAGTGCGTCACCGCAAGACCGCGCACGTTTCCTGCGCGCTGTAGGGGCTGCACCTGCTGTCCCCTTGGGGGCTTTGTCCCGGCCGGGCGGCGTGTGGTGGCGGCGGGCGCCGGCGCTCACGCCACGCGGTTGAGGCCGTTCAGGGCGGCCACGCGGTAAGCTTCGGCCATGGTGGGATAGTTGAACGTGGTGTTGACGAAGTAGCGGATCGAGTTCGCCTCTCCTTGCTGGGAGAGAATCGCTTGCCCGATGTGGACGATTTCTGCCGCCTGGTCGCCAAAGCAGTGGATGCCGAGAATCTGCAGCGTCTCGCGGTGAAACAGCAGCTTGAGCATGCCCACGGTATGCCGGGTGATCTGGGCACGCGCCAGGCTGCGGAAGAATGCGTGGCCCACTTCGTAGGGAACCTTGGCGGCAGTGAGTTCGCGCTCGGTTTTGCCGACCGAGCTGATCTCCGGGATCGTGTAAATGCCGGTGGGGATGAACTCGATCAGTTGCTGGCTCTTGCCGTAGAGCCAATGGGCGACCGCAAAGCGGCCCTGGTCGTAAGCGGCGCTGGCCAGCGCCGGAAACCCCACTACGTCGCCCACTGCATAAATGTGTGGTTGCGAGGTCTGGTAGTTGCGGTTGACCGGGATGTTGCCGCGCGAATCCACCTGGATGCC
This sequence comes from Myxococcales bacterium, assembly GCA_037445065.1. Lineage (GTDB taxonomy): Bacteria > Desulfobacterota > Binatia > HRBIN30 > HRBIN30 > JBBILD01. The sequence continues at coordinate 9,883 of JBBILD010000033.1, read as the reverse complement.
GAGCGACTCGAGTCCCAGGCCATCGGTATTGCCGGTGCGCCCGTTGGCCCACAGGAGGATGTCGGTTTTGAGCCGCTTGCCGGATTTGAGGTAAAGCACCACGCCGTCGTCGCGCCCCTCCACGCGCTCGTACTCCTCGTTGTGGCGGATCAGGGCTCCCTGTTCGCGCAGGTGGTAGGAGAGCGCGTCAATGATCTCGTCGTCCAGAAACTCGAGCAGTTTGCTGCGCGTGTTCACCAGGTTGAGCTTCACCCCGAGGTTGCGCAGCAGCGATGCGTATTCGCAGCCCACCACGCCGGCGCCGTAAATGGTGGCTGACTGCGGCATTTCCGTGAGCCCGAGGACGGTCTGGCTGTCGAAAATGCGCGGGTGGCTGAAGTCTACGTCCGGTGGCCGATACGGGCGCGAGCCGACAGCGATCACGAAGGCTTCCGCCACCACTCGCTCGTGTGCGCCGCGCTCTTCCTCCACCTCCACGGTGTGCGGGTCGAGGAAATAGGCGCGGCCGTGCAGGAGTTGCACGTGGTTGCGCTCGTAAAAACTCTCGCGCAGAGTGACCTGCTTCTCGATCACCTCCTGTGCCGAGCGCAGCAGTTGCGGGAAGGTGACGCGCGGTGGTTTGAAGCCGAGTTCGCGCCACAGCGGGCTAGTGGTCAGCTCCACCCACTGCCGCACCGCGTAGCGCAGCGCCTTGCTCGGGATCGTGCTCCAGTGGGTGCAGCTTCCGCCCACCATCGGGTAGCGCTCCACCACGGCCACTTTTTTCCCGGCCTTGGCGGCGCGCATGGCGGCACCTTCGCCACCCGGCCCACTGCCGATCACGCACAAGTCTACGTGCCGTACCTCCATGTGCGGTCGAGCCTCGCGCCGCTCAGTGCACGTCCCACACCAGTCGCGCGCGCCCCTCGTCCTCGTCGAGCAAGAAGGTAGGGTTCCGTTTGTCGATGTGTCCGATGAGGCCGTTGTACACGGAGTAGCCGATGAGCTCGCGCAGGCGCGGCGAGAAGCGGCGCGCGATTTCGCGCGGGATGCCGAGCTGCTGGTTTTCCTGCTGGCGGATGAAGCCGGCGCAGTAATTCATCGCGATGCCGATGCGCCGCTCCTCCGTGCGGTTGGCGCCGCCACCGTGCCAGAGACTCCCGTGCCACACGAGCACGCTGCCCTTGGGCATCTCGGCGGCAATGGTCTCGTAGCGCTCGCCGATGATCGGGTTCGTGTCGCGCAAGTGGGAGCCCGGGATGAGGCGCGTGGCGCCGTTTTCCTCGGTGAAGTCGGTGAGCGCCCACATCGTGTTGCACACCACCGGCGGGTGCGGCTTGGGAATCGGGATCAACTGGTCGTCGGCATGGATGGGCTGGGCGCGCTCGCCCGGGCAGATGGCGATCGAGGAGAGCGACGACACCAGGCAGCCGGGGTCCAACACGCGCTCGACGAGTGGCAGCACATTCTCGTGCACGGGGATTCTCTCGTACAGCGGCCCGTGCACGAGCAGGTTATAGATGCGCACGGTGCGCGTGCCCTCGAAGGGGTTGCGTGCCGGCTTGATGCCGAACTCGCGCTCGATGCGGTAGAGGTCGGCCACCAGCGCATCGCAAAACTCCGGCTCGATCACCCGTTCGAGGATCGTGTAGCCGTCTTGCTGGATCCGTTCCCAGTGCCGTTGGATCTCGGCTTCCGAAAGCATGGGCCTACCTCCGCGCGCTTGCGTTTCCCCGGCAGGGGTTGCCGGCGGTCACTGCTTGATTTGCATTTCTTGCCCGCAGCACTTGAGCGTGCCTTGCCCAGCCTTGGTGACGATCACCTGAGCTTGGCACTTGGTGCACACGTAAATCTTGCCGATCTGATTCGCCATGTTCGCTCGTTCCTCCTCGTTCTCCTGCATCACGCACCGCGGAACCGTGGCCTGCGCTGCTGCAGGAACGCCCGGATCCCCTCGCGCCGGTCGCGCGTACTCTGCAACAGCACGTACAAGTCTTCCTCCATCCGTAACCCGTGCGAAAGCGGCAAATCCGCCCCTTTCCCTACCGCTTCCTTGGCGTAACGCAAGGCGAGGGGGGCCAGCGAGGCGATTTCCCGCACTGCAGCGCGTAGCGTGGTGGGCCAGTTGGTGGCTGGGAAGAGGCGCGTGGCCAAGCCCAAGCGCACGGCCTCGCGCGCAGTGACGCGGCGGCCGGTCCACAACAGCTCCAGGGCCCGCATGCGCCCCACGAGCCGCGCTAGGCGCTGGGTACCGCCGTGACGTGGCAGGCGCCCCTCGCGCAAGTGGCCGAGAACAAAAAAGCTTCCCGGCCGTGCCCAGCGCAAATCGCAAGCGAGCGCGAGTTCGCATCCTTCCGAAACGGCTGCGCCGTGCACGGCGGCGATCACTGGCGCGGAGAGGTTCGCCACGGCCTCCACCCACGCCACCGGCGCCGGCCATTCTGCCTCGTTGCCGCTGCCCAGGCAAAAGTGCGGGCCCGTGCTCGAGAGCACCACGGCGGCCACGCCCTCGGTCCACTCCACTTCTTCGGCCACTTCGACCAAGGCGCAGGCCGCCTCGAAGTCCACCTTTCCGCCGCAGCGGTCCAGCGCCAGCTCGATCCACGCGATGCGCTCGCGAAGCCGCCAGCGCACGGGCGCGTTCCTGCGGCTTCGCTGGGCACTCATTGCGGTGCGCTGCTGCTCGCCGCGAGGCGCTCCCGCAGCTCTTTCTTGAGGACTTTGCCCAACGGGTTCTTGGGCAGCTCGTCCACGAAGTGCACGATCTCGGGCTTCTTGAAGCTCGCCAGTCGCTGGCGGCAAAACTCGATCAGCTCTTCGGCGCTGGGGTGCGCACCGGGCCGCAACACCACGAAGGCGGCGACCCGCTGGCCCCACTCCACGTCCGGCACGCCCACCACCGCCGCTTCCTCCACTGCTGGGTGCGAGAACAAGACGCTTTCCACCTCGGCCGGTGCGATGTTCTCGCCGCCGCGGATGATCATGTCGTCCTTGCGCCCAGCGAGGAACACGTAGCCATCCTCGTCGATCCAGCCCATGTCGCGAGTGGGTAGCCAGCCATCGCGCTCGAGCGGCGACTCGACCCCCTCTTGGCCCTGGTAGCCCTTCATGACACGCGGCGTGCGCACCCACAGCTCGCCCACCTCGCCTGCCGGCAGCTCCTCGCCTCCTTCCCCAACCACCTTGAGTTCCACGTCCGGCAGTGGCTTTCCGATCGAGCGCAAGCGACGCAGGCGCTTTTCCACCTCCTGCGGGCTGCCTTCGAGTCTGTGGTCTTCGGGACCGAGCACGGTGAGGGTGGAGGTGGTCTCCGTTTGTCCGAACGCATTGACGAAACCCACCGAGCGCGGGAACGCTTCGATGGCACGCCGAATCACCGGGAAGGGCATGGGCGCGCCGCCGTAGGCGAGCGACTCGAGGCTCGACAGGTCGGTGCTGGCAAAGCGCGGGTGGTCGAGGATCTGTTTGAGCATGGTGGGCACGACAAAGGCGTGGGTCACAAGCTCACGCTCGACCGCCTGCAACCATTCGCCGGCGTCGAACTGCGGCAAGAGCACCATGCGCCTGCCGCTCCAAGCGTTACTCATGATGCTGGTGGCGCCAGCGATATGATACAGGGGCGCGCAAATGAGGGCGGTGCCGCGCGGGGTTCCGTCGGCAAGTTCGACGTTGCTGGTGACGTAAGCGGTAAAGTCCCCGTGGGTGAGCAACACGGCCTTGGGGCGAGCGGTGGTACCGCTCGTGTACATGAGCACAGCGGTGTCTTCGTCATCCACCGCTTCCGGTTCTGCGCGTGCTGCCTCGGCGAGCACGTCGCGCCAAAAACGGTGCGCGCCGTCTGGGTGCAGCGAAACCACCAGCGGAACGCGCTCGCGCGCTGCTGGCAATGCAGCGACGGTTGCCTCGTAGCGCTCGCCGACCGCCAGCGCTTTCACGCGCGCGTGCTCGATCATGTACTCGAGTTCCGGTAGCTTGGCCCGGTAGTTGAGTGGCACGAACACCGCGCCCGCCATGGCTGCGGCGTAAAACCACGCCACGTAGGCATCCGAGTTGGTGTCCAGCACCGCCACCACGTCGCCCCGCCGGACCCCGGCGGCGGTGAGACCGGCCGCTAGCCGCCCGACCAGTTCCCAGAGTTGCGCGTAGGAGTAGCGCTGGCCGGCGAAGACCAGAATCTCCTGCTCGGGAAACAAGGAACAAGGGATCTGTAAAAACTGCGCGACGTTCATGGCGAGACTCTCCCCTCGGTTCGTTGCCCGGCTTTGTTTGCCACGTTTGCGGCAGCGAGAAAACCTCGGGTGGCTAAGCGCCGCTCGAGGGCGAGAGCTGCCGGTAGGGGCAACTCGCTACCCTCCCACACCGCGCGTTTGCTCGCCGCCAGCAACGCAGGGTGCAGGGTTGCGCAGCGCCGGGCGAGGCGCTCTGCGGCCGGCCAAAGGCGCGGGCGCGGCAGGCAGGCAAGCGCCAGTCCCCACTCCACTGCCTCGCGCGCGGTGAGCCAGCGGCCGCTCAACACCAACTCCTGGGCGCGTCCGAGGCGTGCCAGATGCGCGGTCGTTTGAGTGCCCCCGAGGCCGGGGATCATCCCCAGGCCGGTCTCCGGGTAGCGCAGGCGCGCATCGCTGGCGAGCATGCACAAATCGCACAGCAGCGCCAACTCGAGTCCACCGCCCACGGCATAGCCGTGCACGGCCGCGATGGTGGCCTTGGGCAAGCTGGCCAGAAGCCCGCACACGTCGCGCCGCCAGCGAGCCTCGCGGGCGGCCACCAGCGAGGGCGCGGTGCCGAATTCGCGCAGGTCGCCCCCCGAGCAAAAGGAGCGGCCGGCGCCCCGCAAAACAACAGCGCGCACCTCGGGATCGTCGCGCACGGCGAGCAGCGCCTCGTACAGCGCATCGCGCATGCGCGTGTCGTAGGCGTTGTGCACGTGCGGGCGGTTGAGCGTGATGCAGGCCACCGCGCCGGACTTCTCCAGGCGCACGGGCGGCCCGGTGGCCGTGTGTCGTGGTGCCGCCTTCGTGCGCCTTGCGCGGTTCGCGGCCTGAGGCGCGCTGCGCTCAGTCACTCGACGGAACCGGCTTGGCTTCTTTGATCTTCATTTCGCCCTGGCAGCACTCCAGGACGCCCGGGCCCGGTTTGGTGCACAGGGCCTCAGTCCCACAGGTCTCGCACACATACCGCTTGCCCAACTGTGTGGCCATTCTCTCCTCCTTTCGGCGTCAGTCGCTCCCGCGCACGAATGGCAAATGCGCCACGCGCACGCGGCAACGTCCGCGTTCGCCGACGGCATCCAGTTCTGTTCCTTCCTCCCAGGCTTCGCGCCGCACGTAGCCCATGGCCGCACCGCAACGCAACGCGGGCGACCAGCAGGCGCTGGTCACTTTGCCCACTTCGCGTCCGCCGAGTTGGAGCGAGGCCGAAGCTTGTGGCACCTCTGCGCCCGTGGCGAGCAGGCCGACGCGGCGGCGCTGTACCTGACCGCGCGCCGCGACCCGCTCCACCACCTCCTGGCCGAGATAGCAGCCCTTGCCGTACGTAATGGCGTCCTCGATGCCGACTTCCGAGATTAGGGTGGACTCGTCCATATCCACCCCGACCCACGGGATCCCTGCTTCGATGCGGGCCGCTTGCAGCGCTTCGAAGCCTACGGGCTCGGCGCCGGCGGCAAGGCAGCGCTCCCACAGCCACGGGGCGACCGCGTCCTCCGCCCACACCAAGTAGCCTGGCTCCCCGGAGTGGGAAACCCGTGCGACGCGTGCCCGCGTGCCGTCGAAGGTGACGGTGCGGTGCGCAAAACGCGCGAGCCCGGCCAAGCTCTCCCCGAACACGGCAAGCGCCACCCGTGCTGCCTGCGGGCCTTCCAGGCTGAGCAGCGGGGTCATCTCGCCGTGCGGGCCGATTTCCACGTCGTCCGCGACAATGTGCTTCTCGAGATGCTGCACCGCGGCTTCGGCGTGCGTGAAGGGGAAGTCGAGCCACAGCTCGTCAGAGAGCATGAAGACGCGCAGGTCCGACACCACCCGCCCTTGGATGGTGAGTAGTGCCGCGTACGCGCCTTGCCCCGGTTCCATGCGCGTCAGATCGGTGGTGAGCATGCCTTGCAGGAAGGAGACGCGGTCTTCCCCGCGCGCCACGTACAGCGCGCGCCATTGCCCGTCGAGTAGGCCGCAACGCTGGCGGAGCGCCGCCCACTCGGCCTGCCAGTCGCCGAAATGGCGAGCAACGTCGCGGTTGCCGTAGGTCGTCCATTCCGCTCCGGCTTTGGCTTGAAGGTCTCGCAGTTTCGCCTCAACACTCGCGCGCATGGCGGGAAATTAAGCGCGAGCTTGGCGCTTGCTGCAAGAGTGAGTCCCCCTTGTTGCACTGGGAGCGTGGAATCCTCCTTGGCCAGCGGCGCGCCATGTCACCACGTCGTGGCTGGCCATGCAGCAGGAGTGCGGCGCGACGCCTTCCGCGTTGCGTGCCGGAGGCGTAGCCTGGATGTGTTGCGGCAGCGCGATGCGGCCACACCGCATGGGCAGCGGCGGCCTTCCCGCCCCGCAGATGCCCATGACCGAAACGCCCTGCCGAATCACACCACGGGCGGCCACAAGGGCCGCCCCTAGAGCCTGCTGGGGGGCATCGGTGCCCGGGCGGGAGGCGCCCCGCCACAAAGTGGGTGTCCACGGAAGGTGCGGTCCGGGCTGGTACCACAACGTGGGTGTCCACGGAACGGGTGCGCGTCGTGGACGGTGTAGGGGCAGGCCTTGTGCCTGCCCGTGCTGCAAATCGGATCGAATGCCCAAATCGTGCCGCGCGCGGTGTGTCACCACGACGGGTGTGCGCGTAACCCTGGTACGGTGGGTGTCCACACAACCAAGGCACGCTGGCGCGACCACGGCCTCCACGATCGAGGCATGGTACCGGCGACACCACGGGCGGCCACAAGGGCCGCCCCTACAGCCGGCAGGGGGGGCACTGGTCTCGGGGGCGTAGCGCGGGCCACCACCAGAACGTGGGTGTCCACGGAAGGTGCGTGCGGTAGCGCCACTCGCCATTCGCCCGCCCCACCGCTCACTGCTCGCCGCTCGCTTTCACAAGGGCCGCCCCTACGGCCTTTCGCAGGCAGCGTTGTGCCCCTACTGTGGTGGGTGCCAGCCCGCCCACTTGGCGGCCACGAAATGTACCAGCGTCTGAGTTTACAAACGGCGTTGTTGTTGTGGTAAGTGGGAGGCTCGCCGCCGGTTTGTACGCATCTTGGCACGGCTCGGGGAGGGAAGGTATGACGAGCGCGAGCAAGAGCAAGGATTTGAAGGGCGCGGGGTTCTTCGGTGTTCGTTGGTCCGGATCGAGGCGCCGCTTTCGCGATGGTTTTTACCTGGTTGCGCTCGCGGCTGTGATCGCGGCGGGCATCGGGGCTCAGCGCGCCCAGGCTGGAGTGTCCGTCGCTGCGCGCATGGCGCACAGCCCGGACGATATCAGTGGCTTTGCCACCCTGAGCGGCAACGACAACGTGGCGAACGTGACGCTGCCGTTTTCGTTCGTGATCCAAGGTACCGCGTACAACTCGGTTGCCATCTCCACCAATGGCTGGATCGAGTTCGGGGGCAACACCTGCACGAGCGGTTGCGGCACCAATAACTCCGACCCAGCCAACGGTTGCCTGCCGACTGCGAAACACACCAATCCCTTCCTGGCGGCATACTGGGACGACTTGCAGACCTTCGGGACCCACATCCGCTACGGCACCGTGGGCTCGGCACCGAACCGGACGTTTATAGTGGACTACGAGGTGGACGTAGATCCGGGCTCCGAGGCGAGCGCCGCCGACGACATTCGGTTTCAAATCCAACTGCACGAGACCTCGAACCTCATCAACGTACAGTACAGGGACTCCGGGCACATCGCCAACGGGCAAAGTGCCACGATTGGCTTCCAGACGGCAGGGGGAAGCAGCGCGTCTGCGCAGCCCTTGACCTGTAACGGGAAGATTCTGGACGACAACCGCGACAACGAAAGCTGGTCGGTGGACGCCGGCCGCGCCGGTTTCGTGATCCTTGGTGCGCTCAATGCCCACAGCCCAGATGACATCGCCGGTTTTGCCACCTTGAGCGGCAACGATGCTCTCGTGACCGTTTCGATGCCGTTCTCCGTCAACATCGAAGGCCAACTCTGGAACATTTTGTCCATTTCCACAAACGGTTGGATCGAGTTCGGGGGAAACACCTGCACGGGGTGCGGCACGGCAAACTCCGATCCTGTCAACGACTGCCTGCCGACCGCAAAGCACATCAACCCGTTTCTCGCTGCGTATTGGGATGATTTGGGGAGCTTCGGCACGCACGTTCGGTACGGCACGGTGGGTACCACCCCGAACCGCACCTTCATCATAGATTACGAAGTGGATGTGGACCCGGGGGCTGAGTTCAACGCCGAGGATGACATCCGCTTCCAGATTCAAATCCGCTCTTCCGTTCTCCTGATCTCGGTGCGCTATCGCGACGCGGGTTTCCGTGCCAACGGCCAGGGTGCCACCATTGGTTTCCAAGGGCAGGGTGGTGCGGCGGCGGTTCCTTACAGCCTCACCTGCAACGGCAAGATTCTCGACGACAACCAGCCCAACGAAGAAGGCTGGTCGGTGCACTCGCGGGCGCCTGCCGGCATGGCGCTTCATGCCGGCATGGCACACAGCCCGGACGATATCAATGCGAGCAACATCCCCGGGCTACAAACACTCTCCGGCGATGACGTGGTCGCCACCGCCACGCTTCCCTTTGCCGTGCGCATTGATGGCGTGGATTATTCCACGGTGGCCATTTCCACCAATGGCTGGCTCGAATTCGGCGGGAACACCCAGGGCGGGGCTGATTTCATCAACCGCTCCTTGCCTGATCCGAACCACGCGAACCCCTTCCTTGCCGCGTACTGGGACGACTTGGTCACCCAGGGCAACCACATACGCTATGGCACCGTGGGTAGCCCTGGAAACCGCACGTTCTTGGTGGACTACGACGTGCGCACCTTCAGTGGGAGCTTCGGACTGCAATTCCAAGTACAGATCCACGAGCGGTCTGGTTCGATTCATGTCAAGTTCCGCTCCGCTAACCCCAACGCCAACGGCCAGAGCGCGACCATTGGTTTTCAGACCGCCGGGGCTTCGAGCGCCGCTGCCCATCCGCTCGTATTCAACGGAAAGGTTCTGGACGATAACCGGCCGGCCATGGGGTTCTCGGTGGCCCCACTGCCGACCTGCGGCAACGGAACGCTCGAGACCACGGAGCAATGCGACTTGGCTGCTGGCAACGGCAGCGGCAGCACTTGCTGCACGGCGCAGTGCCGCTTCCGCTTCAATGGCTCGGTGTGCCGTGCTTCCGCAGGCGAGTGCGACCTCGCCGAGGTGTGCTCTGGGACGGCCGCCACTTGTCCGGCTGACGCGAAGCAACCGAACGGTACGGCGTGCACCGATGACGGCTTTCCCTGTACGTTCGATCGTTGCGACGGAGTGAGCAACACGTGCCAGCACCCGCTAAAGCCTGCCACGGAAGTCTGCCGCTCGGCTGGCGGCATGTGCGACGTGGCGGAGTTTTGCACCGGGACGAGTTCGGCGTGCCCCGCTGACACAAAGCAGCCGAGTACTTTCGTTTGCCGCACTCAGAACGGCGTCTGCGACGTGGCGGAAACGTGCACTGGGACCGGGAACGACTGCCCGCCCGACGACTTCGCGCTCCCGGGCACGCTCTGCCGAGCGGTGGCGGGGGCGTGCGACGTGGCGGAGTTTTGCACGGGCACCAGCAATGCCTGCCCGCCGGATGGCTTCCAGCCTTCGAGCGTGGTTTGCCGCAGCGCCACGGATTTGTGCGACGCGGCGGAGAACTGCACCGGGACGAGTGCGTCTTGTCCTGCGGACGGAGTGTTGCCGAACGGC
>JBBILD010000032.1:0-23520 GCA_037445065.1 Myxococcales bacterium | reverse complement strand
CGGCTCTCGTCAGTTCCCAAGGCCAGGGTCGGTGTGTTTGTGGGCAACGCGTGGGATCCGCAGGACGGCCGAGAGACCCCGTGGGTTGACATCGCTCGCCAGCTCGCTGGCGACAAGGGGGTCGAAGCGTTGGGGCGCACCGCGAAGACGACGGCACCCGGGACCGAGGCCATCGCGCGTCTCTTCAAAGCGGCAGGCGCCCCCGTGCTCCTCCTCTTCGACGAGGTGCTCAATTTCCTCAACCGGCATCGCGGCATGGCTGAGTCGTTTCACGCCTTCATCCAGAACTTGACCGTTGCCGCAACCGGAACGACGCGTGGCGCGCTGGTCATCAGCCTGCCGCGCAGTCAGGTCGAGATGACAGACTGGGACCTGCAGTGGCAGGACAAAATCACCAAGGTCGTGCGGCGCGTCGCCAAGGACCTCATCGCCAACGACGAGACAGAGATCAGCGAAGTCGTGCGGCGGCGGCTCTTCGAGGACCTGGGGAGCGAGCGCGTGAAGACGAACGTGGCGAAGGCCTTCGCGGACTGGTGCTTCCAACGGCGCAAGCAGCTTCCCCCGGAGTGGACAGCCGTAGACACCGCGACCACAGAGGCTAGAGCGCGAGAGTATCTCCGAGCCCGCTTCGAGGCGTGCTATCCGTTCCATCCGGCCACGCTCTCTGTCTTCCAGCGCAAGTGGCAGGCCTTGCCCCAATACCAGCAAACGCGCGGCACGTTGGCCATGCTGGCGCAGTGGATCGCCTGGGCTTATCGAGAAGGCTTTATGACCGCGCGCCGAGAACCCTTGATCACGCTCGGGTCAGCGCCGCTCCACGACTTGGGATTCCGCAGTATCATCCTCGGTCAGTTGGGTGAATCCCGGCTGGTGGCCGCCATTGATGCGGACATTGCTGGGGAGCAGGCCCATGCCAAGGCGCTAGACGCGGATACGAAGGGGCCGCTCCGCGACATTCACCGCCGCGTCGGAACGGCAATCCTTTTCGAATCCTCCGGTGGGCAAACGGAGAAAGTGGCACACTTGCCGGAGCTGCGATTCGCTCTCGGAGAGCCCGATGTGGATACGACCTCCGTGGATAACGCCGCCTTTGCGCTGGAGGACAAGGCGTACTTCATCCGCAAAGTGGGCTCGGACGGGTTCAAGATCGATTACCGACCGACGATGAAGAAGGTCGTAAGCGACCGGCGCGCCTCTTTGGACGAAGAGACTGAGATCAAGCCGGCGATTCGCGAGCTGGTGAGGGAGGAGTTTCGCCGGGGCGCCACCACTCCCATCGTATACTTCCCCAGGGACGGTGCGGAAGTGCCGGATTCGCCGCGCTTGACGCTCGTAATCGTAGATCCGGAGGCGGAATGGAACCCTGGCAGCGGCGTAGCCGCGGTAGGCAGGGACGGTGGCGGGCTGCGTGAACAAATCGGGGAGTGGACGAGGCAGCGCGGCAGGTCCCCACGTCTCTACCCGGGAGCGCTCGTGTGGTGTGTGAGAAAGCCAGGTCGGGAGCTGCGCGAAAAGGTCGAGCTGTGGCTGGCCTGGAAGCGGGTTGCCCGGGAAGTCGCCGACGGCACACTAGGAGGCGACTTCGACCGCTCGGACCGCGATGACCTTCAGTTGAAGGTACGCGAGGCCGAGGAAGCGGCAAGAGAAGAGGTGTGGGGCGGCTATCGGTTTGTCGTCATCGCCGACTGCCAAGAAGCCGATGGCCTCAAGGTCATTGACCTCGGGGTCGGCCACTCCAGCAGTGGTGAGACCCTCTGTGCCAGGGTGATCTCTGCGCTTAAGTCGGCGGCGCTTCTCAGCGACTCCGTGGGCGCAGGGTACATTGACCGGAACTGGCCGCCCGCATTGAAGGAATCGGGCGCATGGCCGCTCGCCAGCTTGCGACAGAGTTTCCTCAACGGCTCGCTCACGCGCTTGCTGGACCCCGACGTGAGCCTACGGGGAAAAATTGTCGAGTTCGTCGCCAGGGGCGACTTCGGCCTTGCATCTGGCCAGAAATCAGATGGGACCTATGAGCGGGTTTGGTTCCAGGAGCGCGTGACCAGCGACGAGGTCGCCTTTGACTCAGGAGTGTTTCTGTTGAGCAAAGTGAAGGCGCAAGCGCTGAAGGCTGGTATCGCGGTGCCTGCTCCCGGACCCGAGCCGCTGGCGCCTGAAGGGTCGGTGGAGGTGCCGCACATGGATCCCACGCTGCCGCGCCCTGGGCCCAGCTCCGAACCCAGCCTTGCCCCGGCCGCCTCACCGGGCCTTCAGACCAAAACCATCCGCATTACGGGTGTGGTTCCACCGGAACTCTGGAATCGGCTGGGGACCAAGTTACTCCCCAAACTGCGGGCGGGGTCCGATCTTCAGGTGAGCGTCAACTTCTCCGTCACGGTCGAGCGCGACCTAGCAAGGAGCCTCACATCGGATCTGCGCCTGATCCTCGATGACCTCGGGCTCTCGGGCAATATGCGGATCGAGGAAACGGCCCGACAAAGCGATGCACCTGCCGGCGCTGCAACGCCAAAGGTGATCGCTGGTGCGTCGGGAGGACCCGACCGCACCGGTGGCGCGAAATAGCCCCTGGCAAGGAAGGAAACCCACCACCTCGATATCTAGGCATTTCGGTGGAAGAAAAGCATCCTGCGGCTGGGCGTGGCCGGAGCCGTGGTAAAGATGCCTATCCAGGATCCGCTCCGGAGCGGAAGACTGCGGGAACACTGGAAGGCGCAGACGTTTGGTGGCAACTGATGCGCACAATCATTCCGGGTCGCACACGCCCTCGCAGAACGACTCGATGCGGCCGTCGGGGCGCAGGAAGCGGTCTACTTGCCGTTGCGCGGCGCGCAGCTCGCGCTGCCCTTCGTGCGCCTCGTTGGGGTCCGTAGGCGGAATCGCCAGCACCCCCGGGAAGGGGTTTATGGAATAGCCGTACACGGCAAGTGCGGAGCCGTTGACGGGGTACGGAGCGGTGGCGAGCTGAGGCACGCGTACCGGAGCGGGCACGGCGAGCGGAATGCCCATGGCGCGGGCGTGAAACTCGGTGGCCAGATTCGGCACCTCGGCGTCGCCCGTGGCCATCTGGAGGAGGACCTGCTTGGCTCGTGCCGGCGGGTAGGGGTCGCGCACGATATGGGCGGAATACGTGAGGGGATCGATGCGATCGAACACCGACTGCAGCAGCATGGTCATTTTTTGCTGGTCGAGCGGGTCGGGAAACATGCCGGAGATGATGCCGAGAAATAGGCCGAAGGCGCGCGAGCGGAACATGATGAAGGTGAAGTCCGCCCCGCCCACGGCCAGCACCGCGCGCTCGACGTCCGGGGCCAGCGCCACATAGGTGGTGCCGAGAAGGTGCCCTTGGCTGAGCCCGATGAAGTAGAGCCGTGACGGGTCGAAGAGAGGCCGGCCGTCCGCTTGGAAGGCGGCTTCACGTGCCAGTTGGGAGCGGGCGATGCCGAGGGCCATGAAGTTGACCATGGCTTGGTGCACGCGGTCGGTGAAGCGAATCGCGAGACTGGGGTCGTTCAACAGATCGGCCGCCACTGCGGTCAAATCGCCTTGCGACATCCCCCACCACTCGGTGCCGATTCCCACCCAGCCGAAGTCTTGCAGGAACTGGGGCAAGTAGCCTCCTTCCATCTCGCCCACCGAGCCGAAGAAGCCGTGACCGAACTGCAGCAAGCGCGCTGGCTCGCTCCCTTGCAGGACTGAGTGCGGGATCAAGGCGAGGAAGGAAAACTTGGTCATCCCATTGGCAGCCGGCCTGCCGGTGGCAGGGTCGCGGTGGATGCGGGCGGAAGGGCGGGCGCTTTCCAAGTACAAGGGCACCTCGATCGTGCCCTCGATGCGGCGCGCGATTTCGGGTCGCTCGGACGGCCCTACCTTGGTGACCCGAACCGCAGGCGGGTTGCGCCGCCAGCGCTCGAGCGCGTCGTTGCGGATGGCGAGCAGGTCGGCAGTGGCGTCCTCCTCGCTGCGCACGGTGAAGTCCCAGGCGAGTTGCAACTCGGCGCGTTCGACTCCGAGTTGCGCCAGTACGGGAAAGACCTCGCGCTCGTAGCGCTCGCTGAGGGGAAGGAGCTGCGCATCGGTCACCGCGCGATCGCGAAGCTGGCGAAAGCCTGCCGGTGCGGGAATCGTTGTCCCGCTTGCGTTTCGTAACCCGCGCAGGGCCACCACATAGCGCCGGCCCGGAGTGAGGCGTACCAGCGGGCGAAGGAGCAAGGCTTGGCGGCGAGGGGAGTCGGCGCGCGGGTCGGGTTCGGCAAGGTGGAAGACGCGCTGGCGGGTGACGGTATCGATGAGCAGGGTGGGGCTGGTGGGCGCCAGCGAACGTTCGAGCAGTTCTGGGCGCTCGGGGTCGTAGGTAGCGAGGTTGGAAGGATCTACCGCCTCGCCCAGCACCGCGAAGATCTGCGTACCGATGGCGAAGCCATCGGCAGCGTGCACGCGGGAGACGTCGAAGGGTCGTCCGAAAATGTCTTTGGGCAGGGCACTTTCGGGGATCTCGACGCGCGCGCCGCTGTGGGTGGCGGGGTCGCGCACGAGAAACACGTTGGAAGGGAACGGCGCAAGGCAATCGTGCTCGCTCGCCAGTGGGTTGCACGCCGGCGGCGGTCCCGCTGGAAGGGAACCCGCCGCGTCGCCCTCGCCGTCCGTCCCACAGCCGAACACAGCGGAAAGCAAAACCGCCAAGCCGAGTTGCAAAGCGCAAAGCGTGCGAGACTTCATCCGCATCTCCTCTCGATACCCGCCGCGGGGCGGTGAGCCGCTTCTCTCGGAAAATCGCGCGGGGTTGTCAACGCGGATCCTGTGCGGGTCCTGCGCCGCTCCTGCCCGACTCTGCAGAATTGGCGAGGTTGGGAAACTGGCGTAACCACGCGGCGAGTGTTTCGGGCGCCGCCTGGCACGCGTCTTCGAGAATCAGCCGCATGTTGCGGGCGATGTAGCCGCGATCCAAGGCCAGTTCAGCGTGCGCTTGCGGCTCCACGCGGCGGCGCTGGCCGATCCCGCCCTCGGCGGAAAACTCACCGAGTGCCACCGAGGCGCGCGTGCGGCTCAGGCGGAATTCGATGAGCAGGTGCTGCGCTGGCGGGCTTCCCTGTGCCGCCTCGGCGGCGCGCTTCCACAACGTTTGCTGGAGTTCCTGCAAGGCAGTGACGTAACGGCGCGCTTCCTCGCTGCCGGCGGCACCGACTGGCCAATTGCGTTCCTCTTTTGCGCGGATCTCCGCCACCACTCGCCGCATGGGCACGGTGTCGAGCAGAGTCTGCACGACTTCTTCCTCCCCGCGCCGCACGAGCCGCACTTCGCCCACCGGCTCGGCCGCGGGCGGGACCAGGCACACCGCGACGACCTCCTCCATTCGGGCCGGCTCGCTGGCTCGAGCGACCGACGCCGCGACGCTGGCTAGTGCCGTGGCCAGCAAGCACGCGCGGGTCATGAGCGGCGCCTCCACAGGAGCAAGCAGGCGGGTGTGACGAGTAGGTCGCAGAGGAGCCCTAAGATCATGGCGAGACCGGTGAGCAAAGAGAAATACACGGTCGGCAAGAAGCTTCCCGCCATGCCTACCCAGAAGCCGGCGACGAGAAGGAGGTTGTTGAGTACCAGGGCGGCGCCCACCGATTCTGCGGCCGCGCGCACGGCGTGCAGAGCATTTCCCTGAAAGTGCGTGCGAAATGCAGCCAGGTAGTGGATCGTATCGTCCACCACTAGCCCCAATGCCGCGGCGGCGATCATGGCCGTGCCGCTGCTCAAGTCAATTCCTGCCAATCCCATGATTCCGCCCACCATCACGAGCGGCAGCAGGTTGGGCACCAAAGCCAGCGCGGCGACGCGCAGAGAGCGCAGCGCGATGCCGATCAGGGCGGAGACCAGCACCAGACTCAGCGCAAAGCTCCGCACCTGATCTTGTACCAGGCGGTTGGAGTCGCGCGCGAGGAAGAAAAACGCGCCCGTGGGGCGCACTTCGTACTCGCCTCCGAGGTGGTCAGCGGCGAGAAGCAGCAGGGCTTCCGCGGTGCGCTGCAGCTCCTGGGTGCCGATTGCGCCGAGGCGCACGTGCACGCGTACTTGAGCTCGATCCGCGGGCAGAAAGCGGCGCAACAGGGTGGGGTCGGGCGCTCGCTCGAGGAGGGAGAACATCTCCTGCACGCTGGCGTCGTCGGCAGGGATGGCGGGCGCGGGCAGATCGAATTCGGCGCCGGAGAGGCGGCGCAGGAAGTCCACCACGCTCACCGCGTTGCGCACGCCCGCTTGCGCGCGCATCGCCTCCTGCCAGCGGTGGATGCGCTCGAGATCGTTGCGGCTGCTGAGCGGCCGGCGGTCGCGGCGGCGGACCACGAAGTCCACGGCGTACGGACCGGTGAGGTGCTGCTCGATCCACAACGTGTGCTGGCGGAGCGGAGCCTCGGGCCGCAGGAAGCGCACGAGGTCGGTATTGTTGCGGACGCGCAGGATGCCGAGCCCTAGGAGCAAGGTGGACCCCACGGCGAGGAGCAGCACGAGGCTCGGGCTGCGCAGGGCGGCGCTGGTACAAGCGGTCACCAAGCGCTCGAGCCACGGGTGGAGTGCCGAGGGAGTGCGCGCCGCGATACGCGGCGGCAAGAAGCTGAGGCCGATCGTGGTGCCGGCGAGGCTCACGACGAGCGAAACCAGGGCTCCGACCGCGGCTGCAGCACCGAACTGGCGCACGGCGGGCATTTGCGAGCTGGTGAGCGCGGCAAATCCGGCAGCCGTGGTCAGCGCGCACAACGTACACGGCCACCAGCGGGCCTGGAGGGTCTGCCAGGCACGCTCGAGCGGATCATCCGCTTGCGCCTCGTGCCACCAAACCTGCAGGAGGTGGACACTCGGGGTCACGGCCAGGACCAGGAGCACCGGCGGCAAGAGCGAGGTGATGGCGTTGAGGCGATAGCCAGCGAGCGCGAGCCCTCCCAGCACCGTCGTGACCGTGAGGCCCGCAGCCGCCAGTGGCAGCAGGGTCCCGAGCCAGTTGCGAAAGAACAAGGCGAGCACCACTGCCAGCACGCCCACGGCCAGTGGCAGCAAAAGGCGCTCGTCGCGCTGCACGTAGCGGGTGACTTCCTGTTTTTGCACTGCAATGCCGGTCCAGCGCAGCTCCACCCCATCGCGCGCCCACCGCGCGGCCAACGCCTGCAAGGCGGACAGCACCTGCGCCCGTTTTTCGGGTGCGGTGGCGTCGTCGTGAAACGACACCACGAGGCCGGTGGTGGAGCGGTCGCGCGAGAGCCACCAGTCGCGCCACTCGGGCATCTCGCTCAGTGCCTGCTCGAGCTCAGAAGCGATGTCCGGCCGATCCCACGGCGGCGAGAGCAGGGGAACCACTTCTGCCCCCGCCGCAACGCGAACGATGCGCGGTGCGGTGGCGAGGGAGAGCACGGCTGCCACTCCAGGCAAGCGTTGCAGTTCGCGGGTGAGGTTTGCCACCCGTTCGAGTCCCGGCGGCGTGAGTAAGTGCGGATCGTGCAGGGCGATCAGCACGTCTTCGTCGTTGCCGAAGCGTTGGCGAAACTCGGCGTAGGCTTCGCGCCCCTCGCGATCCGGCACGTTGAGCGACTCGTTTTCCGTCTCCACACCGAGTTGGTGCCCCTGCCAGGCAAAGAAGACGCAGGCGAGCAGCAGGGTCACCAGAACTGGGATCCTCCACCGCTCGAGCCAGCGCGCACCGTCGCTGCGTATTGCCAAGGCAGGCAACGAATAGCCTTGCGCTCGAGCCTTGCCAGCGCGGGGCGAGGCCCCTGTTGGGAATGGCAAATCGCCCATGGCCGGTCTCCCAGTCGGGCGAGGCATGCCCCGCGCGTTCCGTCCGGCAACGCGATTTGCCGCCGCGCAACAGTACGGCCAACGATGTGCAGGGGCCGCCCTTGTAGCCGCTGATCCTGTGCAAGGCGAACGCCGATTGCGGCGGAGAGAGTTCGGGGCACGGCACGCCGGGCGCCGAACTCGTTGTGTGGACACCTGCGCTGACAGGCAGAGCCGCGATTCCCGGGCACCTAGGGGGGCGCTTATGGTTGCTCGGCGGTTCCGGTGGCACGTCGTTTCGATCGTGCACGCGGCGATGCCGGCAAGGCGCCTGCAGTGGGCGGCGCACGTGGCCCGATTGCGGCATACGCTTCGATCTCCAACACGGGCAGGCACAAGGCCTGCCCCTACACGTCTTTGCGGCGATCTGGCGCCAGGTGAGGTCCGGTGGCCTTGCGGGATGCGGGGACGGCCCTTGTGGCCGCCCCTGGTGCCGCCGCCACGCTACCGCCCTACGTGCACGCTGTCAGCACGACCACGGACAACGCTGCAAGCGTTGCACAATACATCCTAGGGTGACGCCGAGCGCCAACCGCCAACCGCAGGAACAGGCGCCTCCCAAATCCTGCAGCGGAACCCTCAAGGGGCTTGCGTTGCGCCGGCGCTTCCTTGTCAACCGCGATGCTCGCGCGCAACCCTGCAGGGGTTGGGCCCGGAACGCGGGGCAACGGCTGAGCCGATTTGCGCGCTGCGTCGGGCATCCCCAGGGCCGCCCGATTTCCGTGCGCGCCCAGGCATCGGCGCAGCCGTGGCTTCGTGGCAACCTCCCGGCACACCGACGCGACCGCCCTGCCCAGAGCGAACGGCCGCGCCGATCCGCCCGTACCGCTCTGTTACCATGCGCGATCGGGCAGCGAAGCGGCCATTCACGCGCTCGCCCGTTGCCCCGCCGCTGCAGCAGGTGCCACGCGCACGTTCGCCCAGTAGGCATCCACCTCCGCTTGCAATTGGCGGAGTCGCGTCTCGTCGCGCACCGGTTCGAACAGGTGGCGGTAGCGTTCTTGTGCGCGCAGGTACTCTTCTACCGGAGCGAAGCGATGCGGCACGACAGTGTGGACGACTTCGCCACCCTGCCATTCTTTGAGTGGCCACACCCCGCTGTCCACGGCGAGCTTGGCGACCTCCACCGAGCGCGCTGGTTCCACGCCCCATCCAGGCGGGCACGAGGAGAGAGCGAGGAACAACTTGGGCCCGCGCAGTTTGGCGGCGCGGGCGACCTTGTCGAGCAGATCCAGCGGGTAGGCCGGTGACACCGTGGCCACGAAGGCGGGACGAGCCGCGCGCCAGAGTTCGAACAGGTCTTGCTTGCGCAGTGGGTTACCGTGCGGGTCGGTAGCGGTCCGGGAAGCCAAGGGCGAGGCGGGTGAAGTTTGGAAGCCGGTGTTGGCAAACGCTTCGTTGTCGTAACACAGGTAGAAAAAGTCGAGGCCGCGGTGAATCGCCGCCAACGTGGCTTGCAAGCCAATGCCGTGTGCGGCGCCATCGCCGGTGACCACAACCACCTGCAAATCTTCCTCTGGCGCGAGCGTACCTTGTGCTCGACGCAGGTCGAGGGCGTCGCGGATCCCTTGCGCGCCGGCAGGAGCAGAGCCCATGGCTGTGTACAGCCACGAGGAGCGAAACGGCGAGTAGGGGAACACCGCGAGCAAGGTCAGGCAACCAGCGGCGTTGACGAAGGCTACGTTGGGTCCGAGCGCTTTGTGAAACAAGCGCAAGGCGAGCAGCCCACCACAGCCGGCGCACAAGCCGGTGCCAGCAGCGAGGTACTCTTCGGCCGGAACCTGTTTGATACTGCGGTAGATCTCGCGCCGCATTTTAACCCTCCGCGGGTAGATGCCCCGCAACCTGGAGGAGCCTTTGCATCTGCTCGTACTCTTCCTGCGTGTACAACAAGATCGGAGTGGGGAACTCCTTTCCCGACTCGGCTTCTCGCAAGCAGTGCAGCATGAGGTCGAACTCCGCGCTGCGCAGACGGCGACCACCCAAGCCGCCGACAAAAGAAAGCAATCCCGCGCGGCTGTGGCCGTACAGGGCACTGGCGATCTCGCTGAAGGTAATGCCGCCTTTGCCGATGGAGAGATTCTGGTCGATCACCGCCACCCCGCGCCTGCCGGCCAAGGCACGCCGGATGGCATCCTGTGGAAACGGCCGCAGCAGGCGTAAGCGCAAGAGCCCGACTTTTTCTCCTTGTGCCCGCAAGCGGCGCACCTCGGCTTTGCCCATGGTCGTAAACGAGTTCGACATCACAAGCACCCACTCCGCATCGTCGAGGCAGAACTCTTCGATTGCGCCATAGTGGCGGCCGCAGCACGCCCCGTACTGGCGTGCCACCTCGTCGTACACTGCGCGTGCCGCCTCGCTGGCGCGCTGCATGGCGTAGCGGAAAAACGAGTAAGCGCTGCCGCCGAGCACGGCCACGCCTTGGGCGAGCGGGTGGGAAGCGGAGAAGTGCAAGGCAGCGGGTTCATAGGGCGGCAGGAAGGCGCGCGCTTGCTCGGGCGAAGGGAGCTGAACCGGTTCGCGGGCGAAGGAGAGAGAGAAGCCGTCGAGGTTGACCAGTACCGGGAGGCGTACCTGCGGGTGCTCGGCGAGGCGGTAGGCGAGCAGAATCGAGTCGAGCACTTCCTGGCAAGTCTCGGTGTGGATCTGCAGGAAGCCACAGTCGCGCGCCGCCAGCACGTCGTTGTGGTCAGGCTCGAGCGTGATCGGAGCGGCGAGGGCGCGCGAAACGTTCACCAGCACGAGCGGCACCCGCCAGCCGGCCACCGCGTACAGCATCTCGAAGCCGTAGAGCAGACCTTGGCTCGAGGTCGCGGTGAACACGCGCACACCGGTGGCGGCTGCCGCGCCGGCAGCGGTCAACATGGAATGTTCCGATTCCATCGTTACCAGCCGCGCCTGCAGCTCGCCGCTTTGCACCCAGCGAGCGAGCGTTTCGATGATTTCGGTTTGTGGCGTGATCGGATAGGCAGGGATGTACTGGGCGCTGGCGAGCCGTGCTCCCCAAGCTGCTGCTTGATTTCCAGTGAGTAGCTCGCGCCTCATTCGCGCACCTCGCGCTCTGCGCGGATGGCTCCGGTGGGGCACTCTTCCACGCACACCAAGCACCCTTTGCAGTGCAGCTCGTCAACCACGGGGAAGTGCTGTTCATCGAGCGCGATCGCTCCTTCGGGGCAAAGCACGAAACAAAGAAAGCAGCGGGTACAGCGCGCGCGCTCGATGATCGGACGGAACACGCGCCAGCCACTCGTGCTGCGCAGCGCCGAGGTGCCGGGCCGCCACACGGACGGGCTGGCCAGCTCCCCGGCCAGCAGCGGAAACTCGAAGCCGGCGTGGCCGCCCGCCGCTGGGGCAGGCGCCACAGGGCCGGGACGCCAGCCGGCGGTGGGGGTCGCCTCGAAAACTCGGCGCGCAGCGGTGAGATTGCGTTCGATCCAGCCGGAATCGTCTTTCTCCGCGCGGAGTTCGCTGGCGATGGCCTCCTCCACCGCCTCCCACGACGCGAGCCCGGTGGCTTTCAGGGTCAGGGCTGCCATGGGGGCGCTCAGCACAGCACGGCCGAGCACATCGAGGCACAGGCTCGTCACGTCCAGGCAGACCACCCGCTCCCCAGCGGCGTAGCGGGCACGAAGCTCCGATGCATCGCGTGCAGTGTTGACCAGCACGAGCGGCTGGCTCTCCGCAACGCCCTCCCACACCCCGGCCTCGGGCGAATCGAGCAAGGTGTCGTCGAGCACGATCAGGACGTCCGGATGGGTTACATAGCCGCGCTCGAGGATCGGCTCGCGGGCGAAGCGCACGAAGGCCACGACTGGTGCACCGCGCCGCTCGGCGCCGTAAAGGGGGGAGTCTTGCACCTCGTAGCCACTCAGAAACAGGGCACGACTGGTCATGCGCGCCGAGAGCTTGACTCCCTCGCCGCCGCGCCCGTGAAAGCGCATGTGCCCGACGGGATTCATGTCCGCACGACTCTGCGAGCCCTATGCCACGGCTGACAGGCCGTGGGCGCTGGCTCCCGCCGGGGCTCGCTTCCCGCGCTTGGGAAGCGGTGGCGAGAACTCCACCCTGGCGCCGCGCGTAACGGCAGAGGTTTTGGGAACTCCGTTGGTCGGTTGCGAACCGCGAGAACGACCGAGGGTTCGGCTCGAGGCCCTGCCGCTGGCATGGATCCCGTTGCTCGCTGGGCGAAGAAAGGAGCTTGGGTCGAAAGTCGCCAACTGTACCAAAAGCGGAGACGCTGGCCTTGGAGACCAGCACGGCAGGGTGCGAGTCCCGGGCAGAACGGACATTGCAGTTCGTAAGGTGAGGGGGCCAAAAGGCGCTCGGGTTTTCCAGCCCATCCCCTGTTCATGACGGCCGAGCCGACCCATCCGGTCTTGGACCAGAATTGTGTTCAAGGACACGCGGGCGTGGAGCAGCGCCTCCCGCACCTTCCCCACGTGGGGAGGGTGGATTTCCGCCTTGCGGGAGGAAAGGGGGCTGCCACCCCCGTGTTGCGGGAAGATGACCCGTTGTGGGGGTGACTTGAAAGGCGGAGTAGGTCTCGCCGGGCCGGCGCGACCATCGCTCGACTCCTCGTCAGCAGACCCTACGAGGAACGTTCGCACATAGAAAAACGGCGCCCGGGTTGTCCCGGGCGCCGTTTTGGGTTGGACCCTTTGGCAGATTCTTTGCGCTAATTGCAAGCCGCCGTGCTTGCGTCCTGACAGCTCGCCAGCGTATTGATCAACGAGCCGCCCTGAAAGATCTCGACTCCACCACCCGCGGTAAACCGCACTTCGTAGGTTTCACCTCGAACCGTGACACGGACCCGACCTGCGGTTGGGCACGCTGCGCCACTCGGGATGACCACTTGTTCCAGCGTTTGTACTTGCACGGTTCCGAGGCAATCGTCGTCTACAGAAGCCTCGTAGCTCAAGAGCGTCGTGCCGTCCGCCTGGTTGGTCACGGTCACGTCGGTGTCGAAGCTGACGTCAATGGATTGGTTGGTGATTGGATTCGTCGTGCGAATCCGCCCGGCGAAGGCGACGCGAATCGGCGAACCGGGCGCGGGGACGCTGAAACAGGCGCCAGAGACCGTCTGCTGGAAGGTGCCATCTATGAACACTCCCGGTGCCCCCTGCTGAGCGCTGAGGCTGCACTGGTCGAACTCAATTTGTGTGGTGCCGTTGTTGCACGAGAAACTGAGGGTGCCGCCTGCGGGGCATGGGACGGGAATCGAAAGCTGCCTCTTCGCACGCGGGCCGGACGTCCCTCCGCCAGCCAGGGCGCCGAAACCGGTGAGGCGGGTGATATTGGGTAGGATATTGGCAATGACTGCCTCGACGTTGCCGGTATCGCCGCCGCTGGGCGGGCGAGTCGGAGTGGGTGTTGCCGTCGGCGCGCCGGGTTGTGGCGTATGGGTGCGCGTTGCTGTCGGAGCGCTCGCGACGGGGGTCCTTGTCGCCGCCGGTCCGGAACCGGCATCGTCGTCATCGCCCCCGCACCCGCTGATTACCACCGCGAGGCCGATCCCGAACACGAGCATTCGGGCAGTCTTCCACACACCGAGATTCATCAATCATCTCCTCCTTTTCTTCCCCCGGGTTTCTATGCACGTCGCGAGCAGAGCGGGGGAACATCCGCTCTGACGAAAACCAAAAAACGCGGCGCTGGTATCATGTTGCCGAGACCCATACAAGGTATGAATTTGTTTGGCCCCTGCCCGCCCCCTGAAAACGAGTTCCGTTGGCAGGCGCTGTAGCAACCATGGCTGAGAGCTGGGGCGTATTGCCTGCGTGCCGAACGTGAAGGCTAACTCTGCACTGGTTGCGCTACCCAGCATGATCAGGGGCAGCCACCATGTAGGTAGCGGTGCAAGCCGCTGGCCGTGGCCCGGGTGGCGAGCGGTCAGCGGCGCATCCCCAAATAGCGAACCGTGAATCGCGCGTGGCGAATGACCGGTATCTCTGGTCTGGGCATCCGCTGCGACGTGCAACACGGGCAGGGACGAGGCCTGCCCCCACAACGCGTTGGCGGCGACCCGCTACCAGGTGGGGACCGGTGCCCCCTGCGGGTGTAGGGGCGGCCCTTGTAGCGGCCCGCGGTCCGATGTGCGGCAGCGTGCTCATTCGGGGTACCGGCAGGCACTGAGCCTGCCTCTACACGGCATGGCAGCAGCCGTGGCCTCGTAGACGCCGCGTTGCTTTGGCCGCTACACGAACCCGTCACCGGGAACGGGCCCGCGGCGGCGTTGTGCTTCCATCACCACCACCCTGCCGTGCAACGTGCCCACTTCCGCCACGGCGAACAACACGCAAAGTGCCCGCCACGCCGTTGCCGTTGTGGAACCGCAGCCGTGGAGATCTGCGGCTTCTAGGAAGGAAGGCTCTCCCTACACCCCGCTTAGCGGCACCTGTGCGGGCTATGCGGGATACTGGCCGATTCTGACTCAACCAACAGGTATCAGTCCAGGTAGAGAGATCTTCTCTCCCGGCCTTCGCAGCGGGACAGCCGCAAGGACGGTGAGGTTCTGCGGCAGGCGCGGCACCAGGATGTGGCCGATGACGAAGCGATACGTGGGGCTTTGCAGCGGAGCGACCAGCTCCTGCAACTCGGCTACCGAATACGCGCGCAGATTCGAAGCGAGCGCGTCCCATGTAGCCACCAACGGGATCAGAGGCACAGCATAGGTAAGAGCGAGCCGCGCCAAGGTGGGGCGGACGAAGGGAGTCATGCCCCACACGAACCAAGGCACGCCGAGCACGAAGGGAACGGTCCACCGATTGCGGGCGACCGTTTCCACCACCACGATCGGCTGTCCGGAAGCCTTGGCGTCGGCTAGGATGGCGCGCGCTAGAGGCGGGGGAAAGTGATGGAAAGCGTTGAAGATCGTGCGTACGCCGCGCAGTTGCGGCGGGACGCGTGCGGCATCCACGCTTTGCCGCCAAGCCCGCACTTGCGGGGCGAATGCCGCCTCGGCTGCAGCGAGCGCGGCAAGGTTGGGGAACTTGTCGGTGAGCACCACCTTGGGTTTCAACCCTTCGTCACGCGCCAAACGAGGCAGCAAGGCGAGTAGCGGCCCGCCCGCACCGGAACAGAGGTCTACGATGCGCGCATCCGCACTGCGCCGGCACATTTCGGCGAGCAACGGCACGGTCGCCGCGAACAAGCGCAGGCGCAAGGCGGCTTCGCTGAGTAGGTCGGTGAGGGCGTCCCGCACCAGCGGCGGGCACCACGGCTGATCTTCGATTTCCGGTAAGTCGACGCGCTCGCCCCGCACGAGCCGAAGCAATGGCTCGGCGAGCGTCCCCTGACCCTTGCCCGGCTCCGGCTGCGGGCCAGTGGGCGAGGACGGACGCGGCCCAGAACGTCGTGCTGGCAAGGTGGGCCTCTCAGCGCCGAGAGGAACGGCAGGTCCCACCGCACACCATGCAGGGAACACCGCCGAGTTCGCGAGCTTTTTCCACAGACATGCGCACGCAGTTCTTCGTGCAGCGCAGAGCCCATTTGCACTGCGGGCAGTGGTACTTGAGTGTTTGCGTGTTGAACATCACGGTTTCGCTCTCGCCTTCCTGGTGCCGAGCCTCGGGCGCACTTTTGCGCGCCGCCCCCGGCTGCGCGAGGAGCGGCGCTGCCTCCAGAGCAAGGCTGAGCGCGGCGAGCAGGAGCAGGGAGCAGCGTCCAGCGGAGAGTTTCGGGCGAGCGACGGTGGCATGGGTCATGAACCCTTCTTGCCTGCGCGCTTGCCTTTGCGCAACCGCTCGAATGGGGGTTTACGAGTTTGCGGAGGTCGAGCCGGTGGAGCCTTCCTTGCGCTGCCGCTCCCGTTCGCGCAGCTCGACGCGGCGGATTTTCCCACTCACGGTCTTTGGCAGTTCGTCTACGAACTCGATCTCGCGCGGGTATTTGTACGGTGCGGTGGTGCGCTTCACATGCTCTTGCAGCTCGTGCACCAGTGCGGCGCTGCCCTCCCACCCAGGGCGCAGCCGCACGAAGGCCTTTACGATTGCGCCGCGGTCCGGGTGGGGGCTCGCGACCACTGCCGACTCGAGCACGGCAGGATGTTCGAGTAGGGCGCTTTCCACTTCGAACGGTCCGATGCGGTACCCAGCGCTGATGATGACATCGTCGGCGCGGCCGACGAACCAGAAGTAGCCGTCCGCGTCGCGCCAAGCGCGATCACCGGTGACGTACCATTCGCCGCGCCAGCATGCGGTGCTCTCTTCGGGGTTCTTCCAGTACTCCCGGAAGAGCGATGGCACGCGCCCACGCAAGGCTACGTCGCCCACCTCACCCGGCGCAACCTCCTCGCCAGCTTCGTTGATCACGCGTACGTCGTGCCCGGGAAAGGGCTTTCCCATGGAGCCTGGGCGCACGTCCATGCCGGGCAAATTGGCAACCAGGAGGGTCGTTTCCGTCTGCCCGTAGCCGTCGTGGATGGTGAGCCCAAAGTGCTCCTTCCACACGGAAATCACTTCCGGGTTGAGCGGTTCCCCCGCACCGGTGCAGTGGCGCAAAGCCGGGAAGCGGAAGCGCGCGAGATTTTCCTTGACCAAAAGCCGGTACTCGGTGGGCGGTGCGCAAAACACGCGGATCGGGTAGCGTTGCAGCAAGCCCAACTCGCGCTCCGGTTCGAAGCGGCCTTGGTATTGAAACACGCACGCACCGTTGTTCCACGGGCCGAACAGGACCCCATAAGCGGCCTTGGCCCACCCGGTGTCGGAAGTGGTCCAGTGCAGCTCGTTGCCGGTGAGACCAAGCCAGTACTTTCCGGTGTAGCGATGTGCCCATGTGTAGGCGTGCGCGTGTAGGACCGCCTTGGGGTCCTTGGTGGTCCCGGACGTATAGAAGCACAGCGCCGGCTCGTCGCTGCGCGTGCGCACCGCGGGCGCTTCGCTGCGCGCCGAGAGCAAGAGGTCACCCCAAGCGAGCCATCCCGCGGGCGGGGGATCCACGCACACCGTGTGCTTCAGCGCCTCGCACTCCCCCCGCACCGCCTCGACCGCCTCCACGCAACTGGCTTCGGTCACGATCAGCCGCGTGCCGCTGTGTTGGGCGCGGTAGCGGATGTCCTTGGGCCGCAAGCTTGCCGTGCAGGGAATCGCGACCGCACCCGCCGCGAGCACTCCGGCCATGGCCACGAACCACTCCGGGCGGCGCGAGAGCATCACCATCACGGCTTCGCCCCGCCCGATGCCGAGCCCGTGCAACGCGTGTGCAAAGCGGTAGCTCTCGCGCACGATTTGCGAAAACGTGTAGCGGTGCTCCTCGCCGCTCTCCGCCACCCACCACAAAGCCGGGCGCTCCGTTTCCCGTGCCCAAGTGGCCAGCACGTCTGTGGTGAAATTGAAGTACTCGGGCAGCTGCCAGCGGAAGCGGGTGTACACGTCGTCGTAGTTCATGACCGGTCTCCTCGACTCCTGCCGAGCGCAGGAAGGCTTTATTTGTCGCGAATCGGCCCCGCTGACAAGCAGGCCGACGGAGCGGCTGCTCCCCCGCGGTTTTGGGGTTCCGAGCCCGCGCCGGTGTCGGCAGTGGTCTCGCACTTGGGCGAGCGCCGCTGCGGTGGCGGTTCGGGATAGGAGATGCGGGGCGCCATGGCTCGTCCGCCTCCACCGCCTCGCTGCGCGTTCGAATTCCACCCCTTTGCAAGTCGCTGGCGGTGCGGGCTCCGCTCGTTACCAGCGGAGACATGCATACAGGAGCACGACTGAGCGGGGGCGCTGCCGGTGGCTCGAGTGCTCGCGTTCGTACGGCACCCAGGCCTCCTCGGCCGTCCGCCCGCGCGGGCCGGGCACTGCGGGGCTACCACCGCCACCCAGCTGCTCTCGCGGCGACGACGATGCGCGCGCACGCCTCCGCATCGGAAGCAGCGTGGTGGTGCTGAAGAGGGATCGAGAGCCTCTGGCAGACGTCGGGAAGCCGAGTCGGGTAGATCCCCCACACGGTGCGAGCGAGCTGCACCGTGCAGACGAACGGCAGGCGAAGCGGCGCGAACCCGTAGGTGGTGCAGCAACTGTCGAGGACGCCGCGATCGAAGCCCGCGTTGTGCGCAGCAATAAAGTCCACCGCCCGCAGCCTGCGCTTGAGTTCCGGCCAAAGCTGCGCAAACGTGGGGGCCTCGCGTACGTGCTGCCAACCGATTCCGTGCAAGAACGTGAACTCGAATTTGCGCGTTGGTGGGCGGATCAGGTGGTAGAATCGCTCGACCACGCGCCTTCCGGAAACCACCGCCAGACCCACAGCGCAAGCGCTGTTTCGATCGCGATTGGCGGTCTCGAAGTCGATTGCCGCGAACCGCAGCATCCGTTCCTGTCTACCCGTCTTTTCGCTCTTCGCCAAGCTGTACCGGGGCCCTGTTGGGGCGACGTTGCGTGAGTGCCCGCGCCAGCGAGAAATGCGCCGCGGCGAATGCTGAGTTGCGAATGGCGAATGGGGAATCGAGAAGCGCGAATGCAGGAATGGTGGGCGGGATCCGGTGCCACAGCCGCCACAGCGCCGCATTCAGGATCTGACGGGGCGACCCTTGTGGTCGCCCGTGTTGCCGCCGGGATGGCGTTCCCACGTGATCTTCGGACACACAGCGTGATCCCGGCCCCGACGCCGCCCCACCGGTCCACGTGCGCATCGGCGGCGGATCGAGGCACGGGCAGGCAAAAGACCTGCCCCTACACGGTCTCGGTGGCGGCGTGCCATCACGCTGGCATCCCTGCCCCCTGCGGGTGTGGGGGCGACCCTTGTGGTCGCCCACGGTCCAGACGCCGCGGTGCTGCGACACATGCAGGCTGCCACGTCAGACTTGTAGGGGCGGCCCTTGTGGCTGCCCGTGCTTCCCGCGGCACGCAATTCCGATCGTGCACGCGGTGGTGTTTCGAGGACACCCACCTCACGACCAGTGATGTTGGGATATCCACCGCGATCCGGGGCACGACGCAACCTCACGGATCCACGTGGGCATCCGCGACGGATCGAGTCAACGGGCAGGCACAAGGCCTGCCCCTACACCGTCTTGCTGGTGCTTTGGAAACGCGCCGGCACGCACGGCCCCGCCGGGTATCGCACCGGCCGTCCGCGGCCCAGCCGCCCGCTGCCGCGACACGTGCAGGCTGCCGCTATCAGAAATTGTAGGGGCACCCTTGTGGTCGCCCGTGGTGTCGTCGGCACGCCGTTCCGATCCTGCACGCGCGGTACCCGAAACCCGCTACCCTCGGGGCAGCGCGGTTCCACCGCCCACACCGCCGCTCTACTCGAATGTTGTTCCCACCACCACGCGACGCCGAAAGCGTTGGCCAATACCACCTGGGCTTGGCGCTGCGCGTTAAGCCCAGGAATAGGGGGCCCATCACCGTCCCTGGCGCAACTCTGTAGGGGTTGTGCCAGGGACGAGGCGCAACGGATGATCCGATTGGCACGCCGCGCCCAGCACCACCAACACCGAAGCAGTTGTGCATGGCGGCCCATTTCGCGCGCATTGCGCGAGACGATGTAGGGGCGGCCGTCGCGCCCGCCCGTGGTGGGATTTGCGGGTTCGCACTTGTATCCGGTGGGTGGGCAGGCCCTAGACCTGCCCCCGCAACGCGTGAGGCCGACGGCTCGTGCGTAGGAAACCACGGTGCAGGTGCTCCGAATGCAAGCGAGAGCGCGCCCAAATCGAGTGCCTTGCAGGCGCAGTTCGTATGGCGTTCGTCCGCTCTTTCTTGACAAGTCGGGCCTTCCCGGAACAAGAAGCAACGTTCTTATATGGAAGTTGCCTTCGTTCCCTGTGCACCGGCCGCAAACGAAAGCGAGCGCGAAGCGTTCAAGCGCATCTGCGAACGCCTTCGTTCGAGCCCGGGAACGGACAAGTGGATCCTCCTTGCCAACTTGGCTTTTGCCTTGAACGAGGAGCGGCAGCCCGACGAGATCGACTTGTTGTGCATCGGGCCACCCGGGGTAGCGGTGATCGAAATCAAGCATTGGACGGCCGCTTGGGTCGGAGACCACCGCAGGGAAGTCGACCAGGAGGCCGATCGCCTCGTTGGCAAGACCCGCAAAGTTGCCACCACGCTGCGCAGACACTGTCCCCGACTCCCGCGCGTGGATCCGGTCTTTCTGCTCACGCAGGAGAAGGCTCGGGTGGAGGGACTTCGCGGCAGAGAGAAGCGCGGGGTGCGCTTCTTTCACCTCTCGGACTGGCAGGACGCGCTTGCCTTCCACGCGCAAAGTGTTTTGGGTCGCGACGACGTCGAGCGCCTGGCCCGGCTCATAGAACCGCGTGCGAAGGCGTCGTTGGATGGCGATATCCGGACCGTCGCCGGCTACGTCAATCTCGAACGACAAACACCGTCCGAAGAGCGCTTCCACCGCGTTTACAAAGGCCTGCACCAGCGCCGCCGCGATCGCGCGCTCCTCCACTTGTACGACCTTTCCGCCGACCCGAGCCGGAGAGCAGAAGAGAAAGCGCGCAGAGAATTCGAGGCTCTGCAGCGCTTGCAGCAGTACTCTTGGGCTCCGCGCATCCTCGACTCCTTCCAGCCAGTGCCAGGGTACATCGGCGAGATGTTCTTTTTTACCGTGCTGGATCCGTCCGCTCCGGCGCTGGAAGAACGCGCTGCCGACCCCCACTGGAGCACCGCTGGCCGCATTGCCTTCGCGCATGCCGCCTTTGCGGCGCTGCGCGAACTGCACGGCGAGCGGGGCCAGCCGCTGCACCGCTGCCTGACTGCGCGCACGATTCTGGTGCGCCACGACGACAGACCGGTGTTCACCGGGTTTCACTTGGCACGCGTGCCGGCCGAGGACACCATCGCTGCGGACACGCCGCTGCCCGCTGCCTGCATCGGCACGGCAGCGCCGGAAGTGCGCGCAAACGGTCTTGCCGCCGCCACACCGGCATCCGACGTGTACTCGCTGTGCAGTGCTCTGCGCCTTTTGTTCCGGAACGAGACGGAAGACATCGCCCGTCGAGCCGAGGAGATTCTCGACCGAGGAGAGCAAGAGGACCCGACCGCCCGGCCGTCCGCTGAGCAATTGGAGCGGGAATTCGCTGCCTTGGCAGGCGAGGGGCACGAACCCGAAGTGCCGCCTGCCCGGTTCTGGTGCGAGGATCAGATCGTCCGCTTCCATCAGCGGAGCTACCGTATCGTCGCGCGCCTCGGCAGCGGTGGCGTCGGCACCACCTTCAAAGTGGTGGAGGTGGACGCTTCTGGAGAAGAGCTGGGGACCTACGTGGGCAAGGTCGTGGGTCAGCCTGAGCTGGGCCCAGCGCTGTTGCGCGCCTACCGCCTGGCCCGCCCCCACTTGGGCGCTCAGCGAGCTCTGGCAACGATTTTCGAGGTGGCGCCGGAGTGGCGAGAAAACGCCTTCGTCGCCTTGCTCAAGTGGATCGAGGGCTCACCC
Organism: Myxococcales bacterium; assembly: GCA_037445065.1. GTDB lineage: Bacteria > Desulfobacterota > Binatia > HRBIN30 > HRBIN30 > JBBILD01. Next base: position 2,352 of record JBBILD010000032.1, on the reverse strand, counting down.
CTGGGCGAATTCACAGGCGTGTTCCCTCTCCTGGCCGAGGACCTCGGCGAGTCGCCCGCGGCCCTCGCGCGCCGCTGGTTGCGCGAGGTGTGCGAGGCACTCGATGAACTGCACCGAGCCGGCTTGGTACACGGCGACGTGAGCCCGAAAAACTTGATCGTCGCTGGTTCCTCCCTGGTGCTCACGGACTACGACTCGGTCTCGCGCGCGGGCGAGGCGGCCAAGCTTCCTGGCACGCTCCTGTACTGCTCTCCCTCCCGGGTCAAGGGTCTGCCGGCGTACCCCGCTGACGACTACTACGCGCTCGCAGCGTCGTTTTTCCACGTTCTTTTCGAGCGCCCTCCGTTCGCCTATCAGGACGGCGAACACAAAGAGCGCGGCCTCAATTGGGGAGAAATCGCTCGGGACGAATGGTCTGGCCTCGCTCCCTTTCTCGACAAGGCGACCGATCCGGACCCCGCAAAACGGATCGGCAGCCTCTCGGAAGCACTGTCGTTACTGGCCGAAACCAGCGAGGACTCGGCGTTGGCAGCGGCTCCACCCCTGGCCGCCGAGGCGCCGGGCCCATTTGTGGTCGCGACCCGGGGCACGCTCTCGCCGCAGCGGATCGAGTGGCTCGAACTCTTGTTGCAATCCTACCCCGGGTCACGCTGGGGCAACCAGGAAACCCGGGGACTGGACTCCGACTTTGCCGCAGCCACCTTCGTCGAGACTCGCCTCGAACGAACGCTGAGCGAGCAGGTGGAAGGCGGCCCGCCTTGCCTGGTCATTCTCTGCGGCAACGCTGGTGACGGCAAAACCGCCCTGCTGCAACACTTGGCGGAACGCATCGGGGTGGGGCGGCATCTCTCCTCGCAGCGGATGTTCGAAGGCAGGTTGCTGAGCGGCCGCTTGGTTCGCATCAACCTCGACGGCTCCGCCGCTTGGCAAGGACACTCTTCGGACGAATTGCTGCATGACTTCCTGGCCCCATTCCAAAGCGGCCCGCCGACGGACGACCGCGTGCACTTGCTCGCCATCAATGACGGCCGCTTGCTCGAGTGGATCGAGCAGTTCGAAGACCAGCAAGGACCGACTCCGCTCACCACGAGCTTGCGCGCACGCTTGCAGGGAGAGGAGGCCAACGGCGACGTTCCCCTGTCCTTCATCAACCTCAACGCCCGCTCCTTGGTTGGCAACGTACTGGCGAGCGAAGGCCGCATCGACACGAGCTTCCTCGAGCGGTTGCTCGACCGCCTGTACGGTGGCGAGCACGCCGGCGAGATTTGGGCGCCGTGCGGGCAGTGCTCGGCCAAAACAGCATGCGAAGTGTTCCGCGCGACCCGGCTTTTCGGACCAACCGGGGTTCCGGAGGAGCGCGGGGAAGAGGCGCGCGCTTGGGCGCGGCAGCGCTTGTTCGCCGCCCTGCAAGCCGTGCACGTGCGCGGCGAGACGCACATTACCATGCGCGAGCTGCGCGCGGCGCTGGTGTACATCTTGTTCGGCATTCACTACTGCGATGAGTACCACGAAGGGCGACCGTTCGGGGCCCGCCCGTATTGGGATCGGGCCTTCGCAGCGGATGCTCCTGGCCGGCAGGGCGAGGTCCTGCGCGAACTCGTGCGCTTCGACCCAGCGCTCGAGGCGAGCCCGCGCCTGGACCGCTACTTGACCCCCGATCCCGAGTGGGGATCCTCGGCGGTGCAAGACCCCAGTGCGCTGGCCTCGGCGCGCAGGCAGGCGTACTTCGAGTGGACCGCAGCGAACTTTGCGCAGATCGGGGAATCGCCCGCTGCCCTGCAGCTTGCCAACGGCGCATACTTGCAGAGTTTCGTGCAGTTCCCGCTCGAAACCGACGAAGCCAAAAGACGCGCCTTGCGCGATCGTGTGTGCCGCGGCGTGTCGCAATTGGAAGACCTTCCGGTCATTGCCTCGAGCCGCCCCGGTGTGGTGCCGCTGCGCGTCATGCCGCGCACGCCGACCGAAACGGTCTTTTGGGTGGAGAAACCCCTGGATTCATTCTCGCTGGAAGTGCCACTCCTCGAAGCTGAGGGGATGGATCAGTTCCACAGAGAACTGTTCTTGGTCTACCGCTACCGGGACGGCCGCCAGGAACGCCTGCGCTTGGGCGCCGATTTGTTCCACCATTTGCTCGAACTGGCCGACGGGTACCAACTGGGGGACGTGTCGAGCGACGAGACCTTCGCCCAGCTCGCCATTTTTGTGCAGCGCCTGCGCCGCGAAGACGAGTCGTGCCTGTACGCGTGGAATCCGATGCGGGAAGACATCGTGTACAAGATCAGCACCCGCATCGCGGAGGGCAAGGAAGGTCCTGTGCAGCGCTTGGTTTTGGAGCCGCTGGGAGGTGAGGGA
>JBBILD010000031.1:0-26907 GCA_037445065.1 Myxococcales bacterium | reverse complement strand
AACCGTCGCCGTTGTTGGTCACTCCCACCACGTTCTGCTCGATCTGCACGAACGCCGCAGAAGGTGTCGCCGTCGGGGTCACCGTTGGTGTCGGTGTCACAGTCGGCGTCTGCGTCGGGGTGAAGGTCCGTGTCGGAGTCTCGGTCGGGGTCGGCGTATTGGTCGGGGTTCGAGTCGGTGTCGCAGTATTGGTCGGAGTATGAGTCGAGGTCGGTGTGGCGGTGGGCCGCAGGTCGAGCAGCAGCACATCCCGCTCGTCCTGAATAAACCCACTCGGCGTCTGTACCCGCGCCCGCACCCGTACCGTCTGCCCCTGCAGCGCCGCCAGGTACTTCACACACGACAGCGCATCCCCAGGTTGCGGCGTCACCTGGAAGCTCAACTGGCAGTTCGGTGGCTGACCCGTAAACGCCGGGCTCAACACCGAAACCCCAGCAATCGGATTCACCAAGCTGAACTCCACCGGCACTCCGCTCCCAATGGCCACACCGTTGGCATCCGTCACCAACGCCGTGATCACCATCGTGAACGAACCGTCGCCGTTGTTGGTCACTCCCACCACGTTCTGCTCGATCTGCACGAACGCCGCAGAAGGTGTCGCCGTCGGGGTCACCGTTGGTGTCGGTGTCACAGTCGGCGTCTGCGTCGGGGTGAAGGTGTGGGTCGCAGTCGGAGTAAAGGTGGCAGTCGGGGTAAAGGTAGCCGTTGGCGTCGGAGTTTCCGTCGGGGTGTGAGTCGGAGTCGGCGTCGGGACTGCAAGGAAGCGAATCTGGCGCACCAAGGTAACCGAGCCGTTTCCGCCCGGTGCGTCGCTGCCCGGCGGAGAAGAAATTTCTACCGTTAATGCATCCACCTCATCCGTAGCTGCATCCGGCTTTGTGTCGGCCAGGGCAAATTCGAAGCGGCTCAGGCCATCTACGATCCGGTTGTTGGTGAAAGCATCGGGCAGGACGAACTCTTCCAAGCCCAACACCTTCCCTCGCTCGCCGCCGTAGGAAACCCGAATACGGGAGCCGCCCACCAGAGGGTTTCCAACGCCGGGCCGGCCCAGCGGATCCGGGTTGTCGCTTACGATTAGGGTGAAGTTTTGGACGCCACCGGCTGGGATTGGGTCGGACGTCGGTGGCAAGAGCACGGCAGCCGTGGGGCCGGAGAACGTCGAGCAGGCGCTCGCAAAGATCAACAGCTCATCGCCACAGGACCGTAGCTCGCCCACTTGATCTTGGTCCCACCGGCCATTGCCATTGACGTCTACGAAGGTTTCCCCCTCGTTGTAGGTTCCATCGCAGTTCTCATCGAAATACGGCTCGGCCAAGAGTTCGAGCTGGTCTGCCTCATCGCAGACTCCGTTGCCGTTGACGTCCACAAAAGGCCGCTCGCCACGAGTCGTGGCCAGGGTCGAGACCGTACCACTCGGGGTCAGCGGGGCCTGCGAGACAAGGGTGGCGGTCGCTTGGCCCAGGGCATTGGTGGGAGTCTGGTTCCCGATGGCTCCAGAGTTGGTCGTGAATGTCACTACCGTACCCGGCGGCACCGGGTTTCCGAAGCGGTCCGCAACAAAGGCCGTAAAGTTATTCTCGAGGCCGAACGTCACTCGCCCGGCGATGTTATGGAACTCCCGCGCCAAGCTGAAATTCCGCTGCGAAGGCGGCCCGCCGAGCACTTGCACCTGCGTGGAGCGAGTGATGAGGGGCGGCTCCACACTGAGCACTTGCGCCATTACTTGAATGGGAAGCGCCCTCCGCCCGGTGGTCACGACCGTGCGAACCAGACCTTCGGCGTCGCTCAGAACTTGGCGCGGGTTCAGGCTCTCCCCTGATACTTGCGGCAAGGAGAAGATCACCTGGGTGCCGGGCAAAGGCTCGCCGCGGCGGTTCTTCACGCGAAAAACCAGGGTCGCCTGCTCCGGCAGGCCCGAGCCACGCACGCCGAGCGTCGTGGGCGAGGCACCCACGAATTCGAGCGCTGCTGCCTGGTCTCCCTCACCTGGGGTGGGCGTGGGGGTGCCGGCGATGTTCACCACCGGGACGTCAATGTTGTTGACCACGATTCCGCCCGCACTGATGCGCAGCGTGGCCGTTCCCGAGGGCGTACCAGCGGGGATCAGCAAGGTAGCACTGGCTTCCCCGCGGCTATCGGTCAGGGCAGAGCGATCGATCACTCCGAGCGACGTGGAAAAGCGCACACGCACGTTTTCCACCGGGCGATCCAGATCATCCACTACCTGCACAGAAACCAAAGCGATCGCGTCCGCCTGATCCCCCACCCGGATCGTGCTGGGGCGCACCGAGTGGCCCAGACCTCCAATGGAGCCCGGCAGTGTGACCACCTCGCCATTGGTGGCATTGCTCACCCCGCCGGAGGAGGCACGGATCCACACCTCGGTTGCCTGCTGCGACACGGGGAACTTGAGGCAAGTAATCGCATTGCCAGGCTGCGGGGACACGGGCAGGCCAGTTTGCGCGGGGAATTGGGACACGTCGCACGGCGGGATTCCATTGGTCACCGCGCCGTTCGTAATCACGATCGCAGATGCCGGATCGGTAGTATCGGGGAGACACTGTCCGCCATCGCAGGTAGCGTGACTGCTGCACGGATCGCCGTCTCGCTCGCCTCCGACACAGCGCTGGCGCAGGACCACCTCGAACACAACCGGCGTCCCATCTTCGACCGCGTTGCCTTGTGCATCCACCACCAGCGCACTCAGCGTGGTCAGCAACGTGCCATCGTTGTTATCAACAAAGCGGGGGTTGAGGCTGACGCGAATTCTCGCCACGGGACCCGCAGAAACCGCCACCAATGGTTGCTGCTCCACCAGAGCTACGGCGCGCCCATCGGACACGGTGTCCGCGCACGCCGAAACCGTGACCGAGCCCGGCTGGCTGCCCGCACGGAGTTGCGCGATTGCGAAGCCAGCAGTGTCGCTCACCGCGAACGGCGCATCCATGGGACAAAGCGTGTTCGGATCGGGGATCGAAGGGGTCGCCTCCGACGGAGGCAAGATCACCGCACCGGCAGCGCTCTGGGCAGCAACGACCCGGAAGTATACCCGAACACCCGACAACGGCTGGCCATTGTTGTCGAACACCCGAGCCTGAATCGAACTGAGGGAAGTGCCACCCGTACCGGCGACCTGCAAGCGAGCGGGGCTGGCGGAGAGCTGTAGAGAGGCAGGCTTTCCGGGCGGCACATTGGGAAGCTTACCGCCGGGTGGGATTCTGCCCGGAACAATGGTGAGCCGAGTGGCCCCGGTCACCCCTCCTGCCAAGGCGGTGACGTTGAAATTCTGTTCCACCGCACCGGCCATCCGCCATATTCGACCGACTGCCACCCCATTCTCCGAGCCAAACGGCTTGGTGACGTCGGACAAGGGACTCACCTGGCCCACCTCGGTGATGAACAACACATTGATATCATTGATGGGCTGGTTGTCCGCGTCGAACACCGAAGCCTTCAAGTTCACTGTCGAATCAATTGCGTTCCCAACCGTGGCCGGGTCGGCCTCGAGTACCACCGTGGCTACCGGGCGATTGCTGCGGCCCGAGACCACGGACACATTCACGCTGCCCGTTTTCTGGCAAGCGCTGGCGTTTACGGTCAGGTTCCCGATCGCCGTTCCCGGGGGAATGGTCAGAACGGTCGAGGCGATTCCCGAACCGTCCGTTGTGCGCACCAGCTCGCGGAAGCTGGCGACTCGCGGCTGCACGTCGAACAAGATGTTCGCGTTCGGCACCGGGCGGTTGTCACCATTGAACGCCACGGCCGTGATCAAGGCATTACCACCGGTTTGCGAACTCACCGCCAGCGTATCGGTTTGCACAATGATGGTCTGCAAGTCCTCGCAGGGTTCTGGAGTCGGGGTGAGCGTGGGAGTAAACGTCGGGGGAACCTCGGTCGGGGTGGCCACGGTTCGTGTCGGGGTTTGCAACGGGCCGCTCACGACGATGGTGAGGCTGGTCGCCAACCCAGCCAGAGGCGAACCCGGAGCCGCTGCCACCGTGAAGGCGTACCTCCCTCCCTGAGGCGCGCGGATCCGGCCGCTCAGGCTACCCTCGCTGTCGGTGCGAGCGTTCGGGTCGCTCAATCCGAACACCTCAAGAGCGGTCTCGAAAAGCACCGGGATTCCGGCCAGCGGGCGGCCAGCAGCGTCGCGGGCGAACACGGTGAAACCGGCCGACTCATTTCCGACCAAGACAATCTCTTCCACTCGCAGCGTGATGCTACCAGCGTCATTGAAGGCGCTGCGTTCATTACGGCTCGGGCCGCTACGCACAGGCGTGGGCGTCGAAGCGACTCGCGTAGGGCTCGGACTCGCTGACTGAGAGCCGCCCCCACCTCCGCCGCCCCCACATGCGGACAGAACCAACAACGCCCCCAAGTAAAACGCTGAGCACCTCTTATTCGCCCACGGTCTCATACCGCCTCTCCTCGTTGCCACCGCTCCGGAGCCTATGGCTGCTGCAGCGCCAGGCATTCCTCGACGCTGTTGCAGCACAACTCGTTGGCGCCGCAGTTACAAAAGTTGTCAAATGTCAGCGTGTACCCAGCGGTGGTCTGATACGTGTTGCCAGCAATGTCGCGAGCCCGAAACATGAGTTCCACCGGCAACGCCTGCCGCCAGAGTCGCGGCTCGATGGAATCCTTGGCGAGAAAATCCACCAGCAACAGCCCCGACACGGTGGTGGCCGTGAAGTTGCACGTCCCGCGCTGTCCCCCGACCACGCAATCGTCTGCGCTGGCGCAAGCGCGCTCGGCTGCGTTGGAACAGCGGCCGCCGGTGATGGTGGCGTTCAGCTCCTGTGTGATGTCGCCAATGCCGACCCGCGGGTCTGCGAAATGGACCACCATCTCGAACAAGCGTAGGTCCAACTTTTGCTCGTTGCGGAAGGAAGCGTTGAAGACCGTCTGCGTGAACGGCTCCAAAGAAATCTGCGCCTGCCCGCCGCCACCTCCGGCGCCACCGGTGGTAGCGCAGAAGTTTTGCACCACATCCACGTCAGCGCTGCCCGGACGCACGCTGTCAGCCTGCCCTAACCCCTCACCCGCGATTCCTTCGATGCGGAACACCAATGCATCGTCACCGTCCACCGCATCCCCCGAAGAGCCGCAACCATGCAGCACACCCAAGCCGAGCCAACCGACCACCAGCAACCTGGCAAACCGCCTCATGTACCCTGCCTCCTTCACGAACCCCCAGCAAGCTTTTGCGCCAGTTGGAGAACACTGGCGCTGTCCAAGTTAACGAAGCGAGCCCGCCCCAAGCCTTCGATGCACACAAAGCGGATCTTGCCGCCCTGCACCTTCTTGTCTCTCTCCAATGACTGCAGCAGGCGAGCTGCATCAACCTCTGCGGGTAAGGACACCGGAAGGCCAATCCGCTGCAGCAAGCGTTCTAAGCGCGGCGGAACTTCCGGCGGGCAAAGCCCCAGCTCCACACTGAGGCGGGCAGCGAACACCATCCCGATCGCCACCGCTTCGCCATGCAAGTAACGCCGGTACTCAGTGACGCTTTCCAAAGCGTGCCCTAACGTGTGCCCGAAGTTCAGCACGGCGCGCTCGCCGCTTTCTCGCTCGTCGCGCATCACGACGCCAGCTTTGAGCTCGCAGCAGCGCCGCACGACGAGGCTGGTCACTGCAGGCTGCAAGGCCACAAGCTCCTCCATTCTCTCTTCCATCAAGGAAAACAGCTCGGCATCGAGGATCGCCCCATACTTCACCACCTCGGCGAGTCCCGCTTTCAGTTCCCGCTCCGGTAACGTGCGCAGCGCCGCGACATCCGCCAAGACCAAGCTGGGCTGGTAGAACGCCCCGATCAGGTTTTTCCCCAGCGGGTGGTTGATCCCTGTTTTGCCCCCCACGCTGGAGTCCACCTGCGCCAACAACGTAGTGGGCAACTGTACCAGGGGAACGCCCCGCAAGTAGGTGGCAGCCGCAAAACCCGCGATGTCTCCGACCACACCTCCGCCCAGAGCGAGCACGGGATCCTTGCGCTCCAACCCCGCAGCCACCAGCGCATCGTAAATGCGGGTCAGCGTGGCGAGGTTTTTGAATTCCTCGCCATCCGGGATTTCGACGCGAATGCACTCGAAGCCAGCTTTGCGCAGCGAAGCCTCCACCGGTTCTGCGTAGTGTGCTGCCACCACGGGATTGGTCACCACGGCACAGCGCGTACCGAGCCCAAGTTCACGCACGTATTCGCCGCTTACGTGGAGAAGGCCTTCGCCCACCCAGATGGAGTACGAACGGCCGGGCAATTCGACTCGCACCGCCGCGGCACCGACCACAGAAGAGCCTCCTGCAAATGCGTTCATTGCAGGGTCTCCGCATGGTTCTCGGCCTCGAGGCCGAGGAACGCCAAAATTTCGTCCACGACTTCGTGCGGCTTCTTTCCCGTCGTCTCCACCCACGTATCCGCCTGCGCGTACGCGCTCGCGCGCTGCTCGAGGAGTTCGGAAATGCGCGCTTGCCGGTCCGTGCCGCGCAGAAGTGGACGTTTCTCCGAGCGGGCCGTTCGTCGCGCAATCTCTTCGACCGAGGCTGTCAGGCAAATGACCGGCCCGGCCGTGCGCATGCGGCGCAGGTTCTCCGGATCCACAATCGCCCCGCCCCCGGTTGCAACCACGCCGCCTTCGGAGAGCGCAGCGTCCAACTCTTCCTTCTCGCAGCGGCGAAAGTATGCTTCACCCCGTTGCGAAAAAATCTCTTCGACCGAGAGTTTCTCTCGTTGCTCGATGCGATGATCCAGATCGGTGAATGGCAAGCCAAGGCGCTCAGCGAGCAAGCGGCCCACGGTGGTCTTTCCCGTGCCCATGAAACCAGTGAGGGTGATTGTCAGCATCCGCTCGCCTTTCTTCGGCTTCGGCCTCCTAGGGGTCATTCCTTGGTCCCGCCCTGTCAGCTCCTCGGTGCAAGGTCGCGGTTCTTCCACAGCTCCTCGGCAGTAGGCAGCTCTGCACTCGGTGCACCGAGGATGCGAGGCGTGAGGAACACCAAGAGGTCTTCTCTGCGGTCCGACTTGGTCAGGTTTCGGAACAGCCAGCCGAGGCCGGGGATATCCTTGAGAAACGGGATCCCCGTGCGCGTCTCGCTGATCGTGTCCCGGTAGATCCCGCCGAGGACAATCGTCTGCCCGCTCTTTACGAGGATGTGAGAATTCGCTTCGCGTGTGATCTCGGTCGGAATTTGGTCCACCGTACGGGCAAAGTCGGCTTGGCTGGACTTGGTTGACATGTCGAGCAGGATGAAACCGTCCGAGGAGACTTGCGGGGTGACGACGAGTATGATCCCAGTCTCGATCTTCTCCGTAGCCGCCGAGGCGGCCCCTGCCGCTCCTCCCGCGCCGGTGTTGATGACCGTACCCGTGCTCGGCAGCCGCACTCGAATGATCGTAAGGCTCTTGATCGTTGCCGGAACGTTGTTGAGGGTCACCACCCGCGGGCGAGACACGATCCGGGCTTTCCCCTGCCGTTCGAACGCAGTCAGCCGCATGTCGAGCGCCTGACTGCCATCGAGCGAGCCCAAAGCCAGGCTCAGGGCGCTACCCGCACCAGGGACGGCCTGCGTGGCGGGGAAGTCCGCAATGAAGGGCACGCCGCTCCCTCCGGTGCCCAGACCCCCTCCACCCACACCGATTGTGCCCGGGAAGTTCACGCCAGTCGGATTGCCGGTGGCCGGGCCGGCAAGGAAACGATACCCCCATTGCACACCCAGATCGCGGGCGAAGTCGGTGGTGGCTTCGACAATGCTCGATTCGATCAGCACTTGCGGTGTTTGGACGTCGAGTCGGCGCACCAGCTCGCGGGCGTTGTCAATTCCGCGCTGGATGTCCCGGACAATCAGGGTGTTGGAGAGTTCGTCTACGAAGACGCTCCCCCGGTTCGTGAGCACCCCCTCTTCCACCTGCCCACCGCGCTGCGCGGTACCGGTGGCGCGGCTGCGCGCGGCACCACTGATGATGTCGGCCAAGTTCTTTGCCTTGGTGTAATTGACCCGGATGTACTCGACCTTGAGTGGCTCCAACACTTTGGCTGCTTCCAGGGCCTTTTGCTTTTCTTCTCGCTCCTCGCGCAGGCGCTTGACGGTAGAAATGCGGATGACGTTCCCCTCCTGCACGCTTTCGAGGTTCATCGTCTGCAGGAGAATGTCGAGGGCTTGATCCCACGGCACATCATAAAGGCGCAGCGTGACCTTTCCCTTCACGTCTTCGGTCGCCACGATGTTGAGCTTGCTCACGTCCGCCAGCAGCCTCAGGACGTTGTGGACATCGGCCTCCTTGAAGTCCAAGGACACCCGCTGCCCGACGTACATCGGCCTGCGCTCCGGGGCCGCAGCCTGCGTAGGTGCACTCTCGGCAAGCACAGGACGCGTTGACCCCTCGGCGCCTGGCATCGCAGGTTCTTCCTCCAACGCCACCATCGCCCCCGCCCGCTGCGAATACACCAGTTCTTCTTGGATCGGAGCGGTACCCCCGGTCGGTTCGCCCAGGAACGCCACCAGCGTGTCGTTCAGGTCATTGACGGAGTAAGACGGCACTCGGTTGCCTTTCAAATACAAGGTCAACCGGATTTTATCCGGAGCGTAATGCGCCCGGATCTCGGACACCGTCGGGTTGCGCCGCACGCCAAAGCGCTGCACTCCGCTCAGCCTGCCGGTGGCACCATTGAGTTCGATAATCAGACGCGAAGGGCGTTCGAGGGCAAGGTGTGTCACTGCAGAGGGAGCACCACTGAGCTTCACGAACAGGCCTTCCTGGCCGTTGTCGCTCACCAGCTTGATCTCACGAATCTCGAGCTTTGCTCCGCTCGGCGCCACCTCTGCCGCGGTGCTCTCTTGCCGGGGTTCGTCGGCCACCGTCTCTGCCAAAGCTTGCCCGCTCGGCACACCCGCAGCCGAAGAGGCGGCGGTGGACCACTCGTCCGTTTTCTCCACAACCGGGCGAGAACAAGCACTGGCAAAAATCGCGCACCACGAAACAACGATTCCCCATCGAACCGCTACCGACCCGATCCCTTGCATTATCTCCTCTCCCGTCCCGCCGAACTGCCCCCCTCTTCGCTCGGGATTTCCATCACGACTCGGTTCACTTGCTCGTTGCCGTAAAAGTCGAGGAGTTTCTCCTCCACGACCACGCGCCTTGGTTCGATTGCCGCGACCACTCCGCCGTTACGCCCAATGGGCGTTCCCACCGTCACGATGAAGCCCATCCCCTGCCCATCCTCGATCATGGCGCGCGGCGGGTTGCCCTGCCAAATCGTTCCGACCACGGTAAGCTGGCCGAGGTCGTAGCGCTGTAACGGAGTCAGCTCGCCCTCCGGTTGGCTGGAGCGGCGAAAATCAAAAGTGAACGGGCGGAAGGGATCGCGTTTGCCTTCTGGGTTGTAGGGAGGGGCCTGCGTTCCACTCGCGCCGGCGCGCTCACCGCTAACTTCCCGCGCTTGGGCCCATCCGGGGGAAGCGAACGGCGCGGATCCGAGCAGCACCAAAGCCACGACAACACGGCGAGTCACGGCTTTGCTCCTTTTTCCCGTTGCTTGCGAATGCGCTCCCGTTCCGCGTCATCGAGGAAGCGGAACGTGATCGCGGCGCAAGAGGTGTCCACCTGTACCCGTTCGCTTTCGTAACGCTGCGGTCCCTTGATGGATACGTTCGACACATTCACGATGCGATCCATCCGCCCGACCTTGTCGAAAAACACGCCCACTTGGTGGAACCCCCCCCGCACCACGATGTCCACGGGCACCTCGGCGTAAAACTCCTGGTACTGCTCCTCCCGCTGTTTGAACTGGACGACTTCCAATCCCGATTCCACACCTAGGGAGGATACGGTGCTCAGCAGCTCAGGGATTTCCTTAGTGTCCGGCAACTGCGCGACCGCCTTGCGCAACTCCCCATCCAAGCGGGCCACCTCTTGCCGAGCTTGCTCGAGATTGGATGCCAGTGCGGCTTTGCGATCGCGGTCGTGCCGCAAGTTCTCTACTTGCTGCGTTTTTTCCTCGATCTGGGCCTGCCGGGGCCAATAGAGAAAATAGGCGTAGAGGAACACGACTGCCGCCACAGTTCCCACCAGCGCAACGATCCGCTGGCGCGGTGGCAATTCTAGGATTCTCTCCAGCAACTCGTTCACGCCACCCACCTCACGGCTTTTTCTCTCCCGGGACCGGCGCGGGCTGCCGCTTTCCGTCCTGACCCAGGTAGTCCACTTGAGCCTTCACAATGAATTTCTTGAAACTCGGACCACCACTCCCCACTCCCGAACTCGGCTGGATCATCGTTTGCGCCGTCTCCACGAGATCAACCTCGAAGAAATAGGGTGACTGCTGCAAACGGCGCATGAACTCAGCAATGGTCTGGTTGTCCATGGCGAGACCTTGGATGCTGGCAGCACCCCCCGCCTCGGTGAACTCGGTGAGCCAGAGTTTCTCTGGCGTCGCGTCGGCGAGGTCGGAAAGGACTTGTGCTGGACCACTACGACGCTGCTTGAGTTCGTCAATCACACGCAGTTTCGCCTGCAGTTCCGCTCGCTTCTGTTCCAGGTCCTTGACCTCCTTGGTCTGCTGGTCGAGGCGGGCAATCTTCCGGCGGAGCGACTCGATCTCCGCATCGAGTTGCGCCAGTTTCCGCGCCTGAAAGGAGTACGGCAGGGCCAGCATCAGCAAGACGACCACCAGGCTCAGCACTGCCAGGGACAGTTGCCGGCGCCGGCCCAACGCGCGTTCTGCTTCGCGAATCGGAAGTAAATTGATGCGGATCATTTGTCGTTCGGGCGCCGCGTGGCCAGTCCCGCAGCCACGGCAAACTCCGGCGCCTGCTCCTTCAGGGTTTGGCGATCTACCTCGCTCGAAATCGTGAGGTGTGCGAACGGATCGGCGAGGTCCACCGGCGCCCCGACTCGCTCGGCCAATTGGGACGCGAGTCCCGGCATTCGCGCCGCTCCGCCGCTTAAATAAATGTGATCGATCGTTTCATCGGTTGCCGCGGTCCAGAAAAAGCTGAGCGCGTGATGAATCTCGTCAATCACCGCGCCAGCAGCAATCTCGAGAACCGGGCCGGCGTGGTCCATGATCGAGGGGTCCACGGGATGACCCGCCTTGAGTGCCTCTGCCTCCTCGAAGGAAATGTTCAAGTCGCGCATGAGGCTCTCGGTGATGTCCCGGCCGCCCACCGGTACGTCGCCGGTGAAGGTCGAGCGGCCGTTCTTGAGGATATTGATTGCCGAGTAGCGGCTGCCGATGTTGACCACAGCGATGGCACGGCCGGGCGGTGGCTCGTAATTGAGCTCGAACATGTTCTCCAAAGCAAAGTAGTCCACGTCAACCACCACCGGCAAAAGCCCGGCTTCGCGCAACGCATCCACGTAGCTCGAAACCATATCTTTCTTGGCCGCCACCACGAGCACTTCCATGCGGCGGCCCTCATCGAGATAATCCGTCACCTGGTAGTCCAGGTTCACGTTGTCGAGTTCCTCGGGAATGAAGTTCCCGGCCTCCAAAAGAATCGTATTCTCGAGCTCCTGTTCGCTCTGCGCCGGCAACGTCAGGCGCTTGATGATCACCGCCGGCCCAGGCACCACGGTGATCGCTTTTTTGGCTCGGATGCCGGCGCTCTCGCACAAGAAACGCACCGCCTCCGCCACTGCCGACACCTCCACGACCACGTTGTTCTGGATCCCCGTCGCAGGCGTGAGGCCGCGCGCCGCACCTCGCACGCGGAGTTCGGTGGCCCTCCCTTGCACTTCGAGCACCTTGATCGTGCTCGAACCTAGGTCTACCGCGACGTACGGTTCTTCTCCCCGAAATGGGTTTAGATCTGATAACGAGCGAGAGAGAAGACGACTCACCCGCTCCAGCCAGGTTCCCCCTGCTCCCATACCGCCAAATCCCTTTCCTCTACCCCTCACACTCCACCAGCGTCTCCCATCCGCCGCGCTTGCTCAGCGACCCCCCTTCGCGACGCGCCGAGTATGAATCCTTGCGGTCATCTTTGTCAACCATCAGCACCCTGTCCGTCCAACGCCGGAATTCGCGGCAAGCGAAATCTGGGCCAAGGGCACCTGAGCACCGTGGTTCCCCACTGAAGAGGGGCTTCGGCAAGCACCGACAAAGTTGTGCCGAAGGCCCGTAACAAAATTCACCACCGCCGATGGGGGCCGGCACAGGCCACGCTGCAGAGCGAAAACCTAGCGATTTAAGCAGCTCTCACGCTGAGGCACGGCCGGGATCGCAGCGAGCACCGGGGGTACCTGTCTCAGCGCTCCTGGACCTCGATGCCGCGCGCGGCGGCACCCCAAGGCGCGCTCCGAACGAAGCTTGACGGCGATCGAACGCTTCCTTAGAGCTCGCCGAGGCGCCCCTCCTGGCGCAAGGCGCAGGTGCCGATGAAGCAAGGCAGAGCAACGCAACGCTCTTGGTGGCGAACCATTCAGTGGTTCTTCTTCACTCTCGGTAGCATCGGCTTTGTGGCCACGGTTCTTGCCGGGTTGCTCCTGTACCGCGAGATCACGGCTTCGCTGCCGCCGATGGATTCTCTGCTCGAGTACCGCGCCCCGATGAGCACCCAAATCTTCGCCGCCGATGGCACGCTGGTGGGGGAATTTTATTACGAGAAGCGGCAACTCGTGCCACTCGACAAGATCCCGGCCGTTGTCCGCAACGCGTTCATCGCTGCGGAGGACGACCAATTCTACCAGCATCCTGGAGTCGATCTTTTCGGCATCGCTCGCGCCCTTTGGAACAACCTGAGCGGTAAGGGTCGCCTGCAAGGTGGGAGCACGATTACGCAGCAGGTCGTAAAACAAATCTTGCTCACTCCGCAGAAGAGCTACGAGCGGAAGATCAAGGAAATTCTGCTCGCCGTGCGCTTGGAGCGGCAGTTATCGAAGGACCAGATTCTCTACCTGTACTTGAATCACATTTACCTCGGGAGCGGAGCCTACGGAGTGGCCGCAGCGGCAGAAGAATATTTCGGGAAGTCCGTGACCGAGCTTTCATTAGCCGAAGCTGCCCTGCTTGCCGGGCTCCCGCAAGCGCCGAGCCGCTACTCACCGTTCCGTCATTGGCAGCGCGCCAAGGCGCGGCAACAGTACGTGCTCGAGCGCATGGTGCGGGTGGGCATGGTCTCACCTGCTGAAGCGATTCTCGCGGCCCGCGAACCGCTGGCCTTGGTGCCGAAGCGCGGGAATTACCGCCACGCCCCGTATTACGTCGAACACGTGCGCCGACTACTGCAACGGCGCTACGGCGAACAGGGTCTCTACCAGCTCGGCTTGCGCGTGTACACGGCACTCGACTTGCGCCTCCAGACACTGGCCGAGGAGGCCCTGCAAAAGGGCTTGCGCGACCTGCAGGCCCGGCAAAAATACTCCCCGGCTTTGCGCCAACTCGATCGGGAGGAACAGCAGCGCTTCCTGGCGCAGCAGCAGGAGCAACTAGCAAAAAACCCTCTACAGCCAGGGCGCTCGTACGAGGCACTCGTCACTGCCCGCCGTCCGCATACCGAGGTCCGCATCGGCGACCTGCGCGGCAAGGTCATCGAGCCGAGCCAGCTACCGGTGCGTGCGGGCGACGTCATCCGCGTGCGCCTCCACTCCCTGCCCGGGCAGGGCGAGGAAGAAAGCGGGTTGCGCTTCGTGCTCGACACCGATTCGTTGCTGCAGGGGGCAGCGGTGGTCATGGATCCGACCAGTGGGGATGTGCGCGCCTTAGTAGGCGGCACGAACTTTTTCGACTCCCAGTTCAACCGGGCCACTCAAGCACGCCGCCAACCAGGCTCAGCCTTCAAGCCTTTTGTGTACGCAGCAGCTTTCGACGACCGCTTCACACCAGCCTCGGTTGTGCTCGACACCCCCATTGCCCTCCCTTCCGGCAACGGTGTGTGGGCGCCGCAAAACTACGACCACCAGTTCTTTGGCCCCACCACGTTGCGCGACGCCCTTGCTTTCTCCCGCAACGTCCCGACCGTACGCCTGGCGCAAGCAATCGGCATCCAGCGCCTCGTGACCTTTGCGAGGAGCCTCGGGGTTTCGAGCCCGCTCGTACCCAATTTGTCTTTGGCGCTCGGAGCCGCTGAAGTGACCCCGCTCGAATTGGTCAGCGCATACTCAGCTTTTGCCAATCAAGGCATTCGCGCCGAGCCGCGGTTTATCACGCAGATCACGGGTGCGGATGGTAGCGTGCTGGAGAGCGTGGAACCCCGAACGAGTGCGGTCCTCGCCGCCGAGACCGCGTATTTGGTGACCAACGTCTTGCAGGACGTGATCACCCGTGGCACGGGCCGGCGGGCCGCCGCTATCGGCCGCCCTGCGGCTGGAAAGACCGGCACCACCAACGACATGAACGACGCTTGGTTTATCGGCTACGTGCCGCAGCTGCTCGCGGGCTTCTGGGTGGGGTTCGACAGCAAGCGCTCTCTGGGACCCGGGGAGACCGGAGGTCGCGTGGCAGCGCCCATCTGGCTCGATTTCATGCAGGCTGCCCTCGCCGGTGAACCCGTGCTGGACTTCCCGGTGCCAAAGGGGGTGCGTTTTGTACCGATTGACCGCCGTTCGGGTCGCCGCACCGCGGCAACCTCCCCAGGAGTCTTCATCGAGTGCTTTCGCGCCGGTACCGAACCGACCTTCGCGGAGGGAACGGACGCCACTGCACAGCCCGCAGCCGCGATTGTCAGCGACGGGGCTGAGTACTAGGAGCCTTGCCGATCATCAGGAGAAGCAATGCAAGCCGGTAACGGGAGCAAATCCCTGCTCGACCCCCGCGTTCGCTCCGTGTTGGACCGCCTGTACCGGCAGGCAAAGGGCGACCGGTGGGTCGTGCTGCAGCGGTTGCCCGTGTTCTGGGGACTGCTCACCGGGCGACGAACCTACGCACCCGCCGAACTCGCCTCTTTGCTGCGCGACGCCTACCTACCGCTCTCGCGCGAGCAGGGCACCTTCCTCTACTTGGCTGCGCGCGCCATCGGTGCCCGCCGCATTGTGGAGTTCGGCACCTCATACGGCATCTCTACAATCTACGCTGCGGCCGCCGCGCGCGACAACGGTGGCTTTGTCATTGGCACCGAGTTGGAGCCAAGAAAACAGCAGGCAGCTATGGGACACTTACGCGAGGCCGGTTTGGGAGACTATGCCGAGGTGAGGCTCGGCGATGCGCTGGAAACCTTGCGCGACGTGGAGGGTCCGGTAGACCTATTGTTGCTCGACGGTTGGAAAGAACTGTACCTGCCAGTGTTGCAGCTGATGGAGCCCAAACTCCGGGTTGGCTCCGTGGTGCTGGCTGACAATATTCGCACCTTCCGCAAGGCCCTGGCACCGTACCTGCGCTACGTCCAGTCAGGAGAACATGGGTTCGTGTCGGTCACGCTGCCGCTCAAGGACGGTTTCGAATACTCCGTGCGTGTCGCCTGAGCGGGATTCTACGGGTTGGAAGCAGGCCCCCGGGGCGGAACGCCGACCTTCAAACGCGCGACAAAAAAAGTGGTGCGAAAAACGGGGCCGGGCTCCCGGGTGTTCGCCCCCCAAAGCGCGGCCGGGCGCGCTCCATTGCAAGCAGCTCGAAAACCGGACATAGACAAAGCTCTTTTTCTGCGGGGGAAGCATGGGACTGGAACGGATCGAAGTGTTGCTGGAACGCATTGCCGTGGCATTGGAGCGTCTTGCGGGTCTCGACTCGCCGATCCCCCTCGATCACGGGAGCTGCACTCCGGCGTTCGCGACGGAGCCTATTGGGCCGGTGGCTCTGGAGGAGTCCGTGCAGGCCAAATTGGCCACCATGCGTGATTCCGTCCCGGCTCGTTTTCTCGAGGCGCGGGGAATCCGAATCAAGGCACTCCCGCCCCCCGACCCAGCCGACGGAGTGATCGACAGCCTAGCCCTCTTCCTGGGCGAGCGTTATGAGGCGCTTTCTAGCCTGCTGGCCAAGATCAAACGGGCGATGGCCACCGGCGGCTCCTTTACCGAGAGCCTACGAGGGCGCTCGCAACAAGACATCAGCTCGAACTGTCAGTTTTGCACGCGCCTACATGAAATCGCTTTTCTCGAAGAATACCAGTATTCCCGCTCTCCTCGCTGTTTGATCCGCGCCAAGACGACGACGCTGCCCAAAGCGCAACGCTTCTTTGCCGGCCAATGGCTCGAACGATTCGTCTTACAAAGGGTCAAGAGCACCCACGGTCAGCTTGTCGCCGAAGTAGGAGGCGGCTTCCCGCTCGAATATCTGATCAATGCGCAAATCGTCTTGCCCAATGGGGATGACTTCGAGCTGGACATTCTCGCTGCCTTCGGAGAGCTGGTGTATTGGATCGAGGCCAAGTCCGGCAGCTACCAGCAACACGTGGCTAAGTACGCGCAGTTTGCGCGCAAGCTCGGACTCGACCGCGATCACTGCTTCATGGTCCTCACCGACGTGCCAGCGGACCGGTGCCAGGCCTTGTCCGACTTGTTCATGATGACTGTGTGCAACTTGGGGTCGTTCGAAGACACCCTGCTCAGCGTCGCGCGCGCCGACACCGCGCAGCTTCCTCACGCGAAAGCCAGCCCGGCATGAGATGCGGCCGGTACTCGGCCCGTTTCGCCCGCGCTTTCGCTATCTAGCCGTGCCGGCCCGCGTGCGGAAGCGGAGCTCCCCGGCGGCCTTGCGCCAAGCCCCGCGCCGGTGCAGGCTGACAGCCATGCCGGGCTCTGAGCGCCTCACGACCGTGAACGCCTCTCGATCCTTCTTGCCCTCGGAGAATTTTGCACCGACCCAGCAACTGGGTTTGGCTCTCGAACCAGCGCCGCCGCCGCTACGGGGCATGCGTGTTGCCGTTGTTGCTGATGGGGCTGTGCCACGCGTCAGCGCGGAAATCCTGGCTACGCTCGGTGCAGAGATCACACCCGTGTGGCGCACCGACCCGTTGCCGGCGTCACCAGCCTCCTCCCGACCGGCCACCCGGGCCGGGCGCTCCGCACAACGATGGCAGGCCGAACCTACCCCGGGGCCGGCACGGGAGACCTGCACAGAAGCCGATCTACTCCTGCTGCCCGCTCCGGGACGCGCCGCCGACCGCGTTGCCGCTGTCGTGCCCCGGCTCGACTGGCGGCCGGGGATGCCGATCCCGGTTCCCACGAAATCTCTCGATCTTGACCCGTATCCAAACCACACGTCTGGCTTCGTCTGTTGCTCGGACGCCGCAGCGGATCGGCAAGCGTCTGCGGATTGCACCACGAGAACGCTCGCACACGGATGGGAGAGCGTGTTCTGCGCTGGGTTGGAGTCCGCCATTGCCGCGCTCGCGGCGCTTCTCCGAGGCTCGCCGGAGTCCTGGGCGCAGGCGCTCGACGGGGAGCCGGCTCCGCCTGAAGAACCACTCTATGCCTGTTCCGGAGGCACGCCAGGCACGGTCACAAGCCCGTTTTTTGCTCTGTTGCCGGCGGCCGACGGTTGGGTGAGCGCGAGCCTGCTCGGCGATTGGACCACGCTGGCCCATTGGGCGGCAAGCGAGGGAGCAAGCCCCTGGCTGACAACGCCGGAGTTGGAATCGCTGCCGCACCGGCGAAGCGCCGCGCGCGAGTTATTCGCCGAGCTTGCACGGTGGACCCAGCGCTACCCGGCGCAATGGCTCACCGAGCGCGCGCAGCTCCTGCGCTTGCCTTGGGCCGCTGTGCGTCCTCTCGCGGCTTTGCGGCAGGACATCCACTTGCGCGCGCGTGACCTCATCGCTCACCGCGCCGGAGCCGAGGAACCAGCGGTGCAGCGCGGCCCGTTGTTGTTCTGGCGGCTGCCAACCGCGGCCTCGGGTACGGCCGCACCACGAGACACCCACTTTCCTGCTCGCGGAGCCGCACCGCGGAACGGGCCGCTGGCCGGCTGCAAGGTGCTCGACTTCACGTGGGCGGTGGCTGGCCCCCTGGCGACCCTCATTTTGAGCAGCCTCGGCGCCTCGGTGCATCGCGTCGCTCACCCGGGCGCTGTGACACAGGAGTTCGACGCGGCTCTTGCCCAGTGGCTGGCCGAGGGCAAATGCACGGAGTTCCTGGACCTGTCATCGCCGCGGGCCCGAGAAGAACTTTGGCAACGTGCAGGACGCGGTGCAGACGTGATGATCGACAACTTCAGCCCGCGGGTCATGGAACAGTGGGGGTTTCATCCCGCGCACCTTCTCAGGGAACACCCAGGACGGATCGTGGTGCGCATGCCCGCTTTCGGACTCTCCGGTCCGTACCGCGACTGGGTTGGCTTCGGCCCCACCCTAGAAGCATGGAGTGGGTACACGGCGTCGCTCGGCCACCTGGCTTTCGCCTTGGCTTCGCGCTTCCCGGTAGCTTTCTCCGACCTGCTGGCCGCCCTTTGGGCAGTGCTCGGGGTGCTCGCCGCCACGGTCGCCCAGCGTCGCACCGGGGCGGGTGCCCTGGTGGAAGTGAGCCAGTTCGATTGCCTGTCGTTCTTTCTCCTCTCGCACCCCGACCTGCCCGCGCTTGCAATCCCGCGCTGATTCGGGAATACGGCCTACACAGAAAGGAAGGTCGCATGCCTCGCGAATTCAAGCGCATCTTGAGCCCCACGGACTTTTCTCCGGACTCCCTCCGCGCCCTCGAATACGCCCGCCGCTTCGGCGAAATCTCGCAGGGGCTCGTGATCGTGCCGCACGTCATTCATGTATCCACCGAGGAACTCTACGACGAGCACGGCCGCTGGCGCAGCTTCCAGGAGCTAGAGCAGGGGGCGCGGCAAAAGCTGGCAGAGATCCGCGAACAAATCTTTGCCGGCTATCCCCAGGCCGAGTTTCTCCTGTTGGTGGGCAATCCGTTCGAGGAAATCATGCGCCTGGCACAAGAGCGCAACGTGGATCTGCTCGTCATTTGCACACACGGGCGCTCCGGTTTCGAGCACCTGCTGATCGGAAGCACGGCGGAGAAGCTCATCCGCCACGCTCCTTGCCCTGTCTTTGTGGTGCGCCGCGGTACCACTTAAGCCCTCTAGTTCGACGCAGGGAGGCTGGCTGTGGCCCCGCCTCCCACAATCTCGAACACAAAGTGCTCGAGGAGCAGTGCCGGGTTTCCGCGCCCCGACTTAAGCTCCGCATCCAGTTGCGCCAGCCGGATCCAAGCAGCACGCAGTTCTTCCGCCCGCCAGTTCTGGGCGTTGCAGAAACAGCGAAAGAGGACGAACGGGTGGAGGTTGCCAAAGGCTTCGCGCGTTGCCGCTTCGAGGCGGGGCAGGGTTTGCCGCTGAAAGGCGGCGAATTCACTCGGCACCGGCTTTCCTCCCAACTCCTGCTCGATTGCCTCGCGGGCAAGCAACAGGTTTCGCACTTCGCGTGCAAGAAGTGCCAACAAGCGCAGCGGCACCTCACCTTCCTCCAACAACTGGCGCAGCAACGAAGCCGCGCGGTCAGCCTTCCGTTCGGCGAAGGCGGCGGTAAAGTCAAACACCCAAGCCGCAGCCAAATCGGCGGCCACAGCCTCCACATCCGCAGGCGTGATGCTGCCTCGCTCTCCCACCCACAAGCACACCTTTTCGACTTCGGCAGCCAATCGCTGTGCGTCACTCCCCGCCCGCTCGACCAAAATTCGCAAAGCGGCAGGCTCGATGTTCTTACCGTGATCCCGCAAGACACGCTGCGCGATCGCGGCAACGGATCGGCTGCCCAACGCCTGACTGCGCTGCCGCTCCAACACAAATTCCACGACCGTGGCTACCCGAACGAGCCGCTGCCAAGGCCGGCGGCGCGCATCTACGGTGCTGGCGGTGAGGATCAAGATCACACCCGGCGCAAGCCCGCTCTCCACACACTCGACCAACTCCTCTGCCTGTTCGCGGTGCGGAACGACGCGTAGCTCCATCTCGCGTGCGGCGGCTGCAATCGCCTGCACGGTGGCGCGCTGCTCTGCGTCGAGTTCGGTCCCAAAGACCTCCCGCTGCTCCTTCTCACTGACTCTGCTCCAGTCCGTGCCCCCCCACTGCTCCTCTGTCCACCCTGCCAGCGCTACCAGGCTCAACAACTTTTCCGCGGCCGCGCGGCGCCGGTTCGCTTGCCAATCGGAGAACATGGACCCCACTTGCTGGAGGCGGCTCTCACCGCTCAAAAACAGCGTACTCTCCTTGAGCCAAACCACTTTATGGCCGGTTCCGAGCCCGGGCGTGCGCAGCGTTTCCAGAACGGTATCCAAGTTGGCTGTGCGCCCGTCGTACGTTTCCAGGTTCCAGACGCGCTGGCTAGGCTCGACCAGCGCATCGATCAGCTCGCGCGCCGCCACCTCGGTCTGGAAACTGTCTCCGTACAAAACGTACGCGGACGAAACCTGCCCGCTCCGCACCCCCGCCAATACCTTGTCCCAGGAAAGCTCCGCGCGGCTGCCTGAACTCGCCATACAAACCCGCACTGTATCGCCAGTGATAGACTCGATCCAGCGTCACGTTGACAGTGCCAGAGCCGACCGATACCGCTAACGCTTCGATGGAAGCTTCCCTGGTAACGCCGCAGCCCGCCACCATGCGAGCCCATGTGCTGCTCGCGCCGGGACGAATGGAGTTTGTCGATCATCCCATCCCGCAGCCCGGCGACGGGGAGGTACTCATCAAGGTTCGCTGTGCGCTTACCTGCGGGACCGACCTCAAAATGTTTCTCCGCGGCCACCCCAAATTTCCAACGCCGACTCTGTTCGGGCACGAATTCGCGGGCGAGGTGGCGGCCGTTGGTGCCGGCGTCAAGCACGTGCGGGAAGGTGACGCAGTGATGGCGGCGCCCACCGGGCCGTGCGGCTCCTGTTACTACTGCCAGAGGCAGCAGGAAAACCTGTGCGAAACCGTGATCGAGACCATGGTGCTCGGCGCCTACGGCGAGTACGTGAAGCTGCACGCTCGCGCGGTGCGAGCCAATCTGTACCCCAAGCCGCATTCGCTTTCCTTTGCAGAAGCGGCCCTGCTCGAGCCGCTTTCCTGCGTAGTGCACGGGCTGCAACGAGTGCACCTCCACCCGGATGACTTCGTGGTGCTCCTTGGCGCAGGTGCAATCAGCCTCCTCCACCTTCTCACCTTGCGCGCGCGCGGCATCGAACGGGTGTGGGTGATCGGGCGCTCGCCGCGGCGTGCCGAGCATGCGCGTGCCCTCGGTGCCGAACGGGTGCTCGCCACCGACCTGCCCTCAGCCGCAATCCTGGTGCGCGAGGCCAGTCACGGGCGTGGGGCCGACGTTGTCATCGAGTGCACCGGCCAGGTCGAGGTCTGGGAAGCGGCACCAGAATTCGCGCGCCGGGGAGGCACCGTGATTCTCTTTGGAGGCTGCGCCGCTGGCACCTCGGTGCGCTTTTCGACTCACCGCCTTCACTACGATCAAGTCGAACTCCACAGCCCCTTTCACTTCACGCCCCGTGCGGTGCGCCAGGCATATGAACTCCTCTGCCAAGAAGGTTTTGGCGGCTCCGCCCTGATCACCGGCCATTACCCACTGGCCGATTTACCGTTGGCCCTAGAAGCACACCGCGCGGGCCACGGGATCAAATTTGCGATCCAGCCATGACCCGCATGCGCGTGGCCAAAGTGTATGATTATCTGGACGTCCGTCTCGAAGAAGCCGCCGTGCCGGCGCTCGGGCCGGAGGAGGTGCTGGTACGTACCCTGGCCTGCGGAATTTGTTCGGGCGATGTCACGCCGTGGTACATTCGCAAGAAGGCACCGATCGTATTCGGCCATGAACCAGTCGGAGAGGTGGTCGCGGTAGGTGACGCCGTCGAGCACTTGCAGCCTGGGATGCGTGTGTTCGCGCACCATCATGTGCCGTGCTTGCAGTGCCGCGCGTGCGACCGGGGCGAGTTTGTGCAATGCGCCACCTGGCGCGCCACCTGCTTGGATCCGGGGGGGATGGCCGATTTTTTCCGCGTTCCGGCTGAGAACACGCGTACGGATACACTCGAGTTACCGGCTTCTGTTTCCGACTTGGACGGAACGCTGATCGAGCCGCTGGCCTGCGTGGTCAAATCCCTCTCGCGCGCCGGTGGGATTTACGGGGCGCGCGTGCTGGTCATTGGCCTCGGCGTCATGGGCCAACTGCACGTGCTTCTGGCCCGCCACTGGGGCGCAGAACGAGTGATGGGTGCCGATCTCGTCGAGGCGCGCTGCCGGCACGCGGAGCAGCTCGGAGCGGACGTCACGATCAATGCGTCTACCTGTGACCTCGCCCGCGCCGTGCTCGAGCACACCGACGGTGAGGGTGCAGATATCGTGATCGCGGGCCCCGCTACCCTGGAAGCCATCGAACTGGCGCTGCGCTGTGCTGCGCGCGGAGGAACGGTTGTCCAGTTCATGGGTACGCCCATCGGTGAGCGGCTTGCGCTCGACACCCACGACCTGTACTTCCGCGAGATCCGCTTGATCCCCTCCTACTCTTGCGGACCTACGGACACGCGCGCCGCGCTTTCTCTGATTGTCAGTGGCGTGGTGCGGGCAGAACACGTGGTCACACACGTGTTCCCTGCCGAAGAAGTGGCACACGCGTACCGCGAAGCAGCGGAGAACCGCGCTGCCATCAAAGTAGTCGTGCGGTGGGCGAAGAGCGCCGCCGAAGCTTCCATGCACTGAAGCATCGAACGGCACGGTCCAAAAAACAGGGAGGTGTTTTGCAGCAACACTGCAAAACACCTCCCTGAGCGTGCTTTGAAGCAGGAACGAAGGGCTACTTCCGCAAGTGCTTGGCGAAAATCGCCTCCGCTTTGGCGGCCGCAGCTTCTGCGCGGCTGGCGGCATCGGCCGCTGCCTTCGCTGCCTGCTCAGCGCGGCTCGCGGCTGCCTCTGCCTTGCTTGCAGCCGCCTCGACACGCGAAACGGCATTTTGTTCCTCGGCGCTGAGCTTGCGCTCGCAACCCGCCGTCATCCCCAGCAGCGCGGCTCCCGCAAACAGAGCTGTCACCGCTTTCACTGTCGCTCCCAAACGCATCGTCGTCTCCTCCTTCGCTTGACAGGTCTCCAAACCCTGCTCGCTCTATCCAACCACGATTACTTTCTCAACTTTTCCTTGAAACGTCCTGCCGCCTTTTCCGCTGCAGCTTCCGCCTTAGCGGCTGCATCGGCAGCACGTCGCGCCGCTGCCTCGGCTTGGCTCGCAGCGGACTCGGCTCGGCTGGCCGCACTCTCGACCCGGGCCACAGTGTTCGGATCGATCACAGGCTTGCGTTGTCCGCAGCCCACCGTGCCGAGCAGGGCGACGAAACTTGCCGCAGCCAAGACGACTCGTCCTTTGTTCCGCATCGAACGTCTCCTTCCTCGTGTCTTCAAGTCAACCCGCGCCGCCCTTGTTGCATAAATTGGCAAAATCCGCAAGGCCAAACTGGGCACGACTTTACACGGCGCGTCAAAACTCGACCACCACGCTGCCGCCGGGCGGGCGCCCCGGGGGGAATGCCCGAAACACCTCGATGGGTTGCGTGTTGGTGTACACGTCCGCCGAAAGAACCGCACCCAGCGCCGGCCCTGGGACACCGCCGCCCAGTCTCCGCTCGGGACCCTCGCCTGCTCCCGGCCCACCGGGGACATCCTGGGCCGATAACAATTTGCCGGCAAGGAGCGGGTGAAGAACGTTCAGGCCATCGCGCCTGCCCGTGCCAAAAATCTCGACGCCTTGCGCCAATTGGCGAACCCGCTCGATCCCCACCGCTGAAGCCGCCCCGGGAAGCCGCCCTCTCGCAATGCGTACCAGAGATCCCGCCGGGACCCGCACTTTCCCGCCCCCGAGCGCCGCCACGTTGCTCACCACCTCGGCTTCCCCCGCTAAGCTCGCCACTTCGGTGGTTCCATCCGCGGCATCGTACTGCACCAACAACTCGCCGCCACGCGAGGTAACGACCCCGGCACCGGTCTCCACATTGAAATAGGAGCCTGGCGCCTCGAAACCGCTGCCAATGGCCGCCAACAAGCGGCCCCGTAACAATCGCATGGCAACGGCCAAGCGGCCATCCGGGCGGGCCTCGCTTTCGTCCACGACGATCTCGCTGTTTGGCGCCAAATCCACCACCGCGCGATCGAGAATCAGGAGCTTGACGCGTTCTGCGCTTGCCGTTCTCACCCGCTCGCCAACTTGCAGGCGATCACCAATGCTGACTTTCGCCCACTGCCCAGCCCGCAACCTCGCTACCTCGCCTTGCGAGGCTGCTACTTCCACCTGCGCGAAGCACCGCGCAGCCAACGCCAATACCGCCAACAGTGCCAGCCACGTTTTGCCGCTTCGCATTGCGATCCCTCAATACACCGCTTGCAGCCCGGCAGACAGAATATGCCGGTCGTACTCGAATACCCCCACATTCGAGTCGTGCATCTGCCCAGTGTAAGATCCGACGAGAGCCAAATGGTCGCTCAGCCGATACCGTGCAGCCAGTGCGAATTCATGCGCATCGTCGCTGCGCTTGCGCGCGCCAAACCCGCTTTCTCGGTTCTCGTACGAGTAGGCGCGATAGGCATAGCCTGCCTGAAGCTGTAGCGGCTCCGAAATCGCCCAAGCGAATTCCGCTCGCAGCTCGTGCGCGTGGTAGTCGAAGGTGCGGCCCTGGGGGCCGTCCGAGACCGTGTCTTCGATCTCGAACTGATAGCCCAGCATCAGCACACGATCGGCACGACCCAAATTCAGGTACTGCCGCACCCCCGGCGCATAATTGCGCGCATCGCGTCCGGGGTCGTACGGCTTGCGCAAGAAATCGCGACCGCGGAAGGCAAGAAAAGCTTGCGTCGCCGCAGCCTCGTGGGGGCGCCAAGTGAGGTATGGGGTAACGAGGCCTTCGTGGAAAAAGCTTTGGTAGTTGAGCGCATAAAACGCGTACCCAGCACCGAGACCGGCACTCCACTGGGGCTGATGCCAAGAAAGCTCGCCGCCCAAGCGGTGGCCCTGGAGATCAAAACGCGTCAGATCGAAGTGTACGCTTTGCGAAAAGCTGTACCCGAGAGTCGCCATCCAGTCTCGTTGTTGCAGCAAAGAGTACCCTGCCCCTGCACTCAGCACACTGCGACCATCGGATTTCTCGCTCACATCTACAGCGACAGACGGGGGCTGGTCCGACGGACCGATGCTGACGTTGCTGTCGTACTCGAAGGCAACTCCGCCGTGCACCCACCATGGCTTGCCCCTCTGCCAAGGAGTCAAAGCCGCCTCGCCCATGGCAAGATAGCGTTGCGCCGCCAGGCCGATTTCCGAATCTGGCAACTCCCGTACTACCGTGCCCAACAGAGAACGGCCCTGCTCCGAGCGTTGTTGCGCGAGTTCGATCAACCCTGCGTAATACGCCGCTGCCGGGCGCACCTCGGGGTCAGCCTGCGCCTCTTGAAAGTACCGCAGCGCCTCTTCTGCGCGCCCCTGTTTGTAGAGGGCCACACCGAGGAAAAACGCTGCAACCAGCCGCTCCTGCCCCGCGCGGTAGGCTTGCAAGAGTGCAGACTCGGCCTCCCTCCACTGCTCGAGACTCAGGTGAGCGATACCAAGATCCAACGGTGCGTGCGGCAGACTCGGCTCCAGTTGCAGCGCCGCCGCAATGTCCTCGACCGCACGGTGGCTGTCACCCAAACGCGCATACGTGAGTCCCCGGTAGTAGCGGGCACGGGCGTCCTTCGGGTCTGCCTGCACAGCCCGCTCGAAAGCAGCTAGCGCCTCGCTCCAACGCCCTTCATGAAAGGCGATCAAGCCCCGCGCATAGGCAGAACGGGACACTGCGTCGGCCGCGATGGGCGAGGGCCGTACAGCGAGCGCCACAAATGCAAGCAGACAGCCCAGCAGGGAAGTCCGGCGCAGCCGCTTTACGTCTCGCCTCCACCATCCCACCAGCCGCACGGTTCTCACCCTCCCTGCCCACTGAGCGGGGGCCGAATGAATAGACCGAACGCCTGCGGGTTCGTTTGCACGGGAATCGTAGCCACAACAGAGTTGGTGGCTGTCTGAATCACGCTCACGTTGTTCGACCCAGAATTCGCCACGTACACAAAATCCCCTTCGGGGCGTATCGCCACGCCAAACGGAGACGTCCCCACCACAATGTTGCTGATCGCGCGGGTTACAGTGTTGAGCACAACCACCCGATTTTGGGTGATGCTCGAAGCGTAAACGTGGGTACCAGAAGGATGCACTGCAATCCCATATGGGTCAGCCACCGCGTACGTCCACACCGTCGCTAGGCTGCCGGTATCGACCTCACGAATCACGTCTGCAGTGACATCGCCAACGTACAACCGCGTGCCGTCTGGGCTCAACGCGACGCTAAAGGGCAGCGAGCAGCCGCCCAGCGTGTTCACCACTGATTCGCTCTCCGTGTCGATGACAGACACCGTTCCGCTCAATTGGTTCGCCACATACGCGAGCGGTGCCGTCGGGTGAGTGGCGATGCCAAACGGGGCACTGCCCACTTGCAGGGAACGGAGTTGCTGCGCGTTCACGTCGTAGATGAACACGCGGCGGTCGCTAGCCGGGGACTGAATCGTGATGAGCACCTTGGCCCCGTCCGCGGTCACCGCGACACCGCCAGGCAAGATGCCGCTACCGAGCGGGACTGTGGCCACCACCTGCAGGGTCGAAGTGTCGATGACAGAGAACGAGCCCCCGCCGTAGTTGCTGATGTAGGCGTGCCGGCCACTCGCCGATACCGCGACGCCCAGGGGCTGCGTTCCTACCGGAATGGTCGCCATCACCGAGTTCGTGCTCGTATCGATCACCGACACCGAATTCGAGCCAGCATTGCTGACGAAGCCAAGCGGCACCAGAGTCGGGGTTGGTGTCGAGGTCGCCGTAGCTGTTGCCGTGGGAGTCGGGGTCACGGTCGGCGTTGCCGTCGCCGTGGGCGTGGGTGTGGCGGTCGAGGTAGGCGTGTCGGTGGGCGTCGCCGTCGGAGTGGCAGTAGGCGTGTCGGTGGGCGTGGCCGTCGGCGTTTCGGTCGGGGTCGGCGTGGGCGAGTCGGTGGGGGTCTCGGTGGGG
>JBBILD010000030.1:0-28191 GCA_037445065.1 Myxococcales bacterium | reverse complement strand
CCTCAACGTGCCCCCTCGCGCCCCAAGGCACCCACGCCACCACCCAAAACGACTGCGTTCTTCATGGGCGGCGCTCCGAACTTGTTCAACCGAGTTGATCCCCGTTTTGCGCGGGCACAATCCATCCAGTCACTTGCGCTCCCCAAGGCTGCCATTGCCAGCCGCTATTGTCAACTTGAGTTTTGCCCTTCAATGGGGAGCAGAGCCAAACGGCCTTTCGAACATTCGAAGCGACCGATGCTCGGGTCAGCAGGGGGGCATACCTGCGTAGCTTCAAGCCGTCACCCTTGGTAGGCTTGACTTCGAGGTGCGAACTCCATGGATGCAAACGAACGGCTGATCCGCGAGTTTTGTGCTGCTTGGCGACAGCGTGATGTCCCCACTTTACTCGCGTTTTTCCACCCCGAGGCGGTGTACCACAACATCCCCCTACCCGCCCTGCGGGGCGTCGAAGAAATCCGCGCCACTCTCGAAACGTTCGTCACCCCGGCAGAGGAAATCGATTTTGAAATCTTGCACTTAGCGATACGTGGCCCAATCGTGTTTACAGAGCGGATCGACCGCTTCACCTTCGCTGGCAAAAAGGTCGAGCTACCGGTCGCCGGGGTGTTCGAAATCGAAGCCGGGAAGATTCGCGCTTGGCGTGACTACTTCGACTTTCAGACCTGGCTGCGGCAAACGGGAGCAGCGTGAGAGTTGGAATCGGGCACGGAATGACCTCCCCCCAGCTCCACGCCCGAATGTGCCAGTTCCTCGAACAGGCTCTTGCCCGTTTCGGGCCCCGAGAGTCTTGCTCCGCGGCGGAGAAACAACTCGGGCAATGGCTCGTGCAGCGCTGGTCCGCACTCGGCTGGACGGTGCGCACCGAATCCTTCTCTTGTCACCCGCACGCGTTTCTTGGATTCATCCCTTTCACAGCCCTGTTCTACTTCGTCACTGTTGCCACGTATTGGGTCGCCCCCTGGGTTTCGGTGGCGGTCGGGATCGTCCTGCTGGCCGTGACCTACCTCGAGCTGCTCCGCTACCGGGAGCTGCTGGACCCGCTCTTCCCCCAGCGGCAAGGGGAAAACATCCTGGCGGTCTTACCGGCGCGCGGTCAAGCACGGCAGCGGGTGTTAGTGAGCGCCCACCGCGACTCAGCCTATGAGTTTCACCTGTGGTACTGGTTGAAAAATGCTGCGGTTCCGCTCATGGTGGTGGCCTTTCTCGCTCCGCTAATCCCGACGCTCGGCGCCTTCGGACAGATCGTGTTCGGGCTCAGCGCGGACCATTGGCTCTTCCGCGTCGCCGGCTACCTGGGTGTGGCGTTGACGCCAATCGTGGCCTGCAACCTCGTGTTCCACTCCTATCGTACAGTACCGGGGGCCATGGACGATCTCGCTGGAGTGGCGGTATTGGACGGTCTCGCTGCCCGCCTCGCCTCCGATCGGGCCCGCGACACCGCCCTCGAGCACACGGAAGTATGGCTACTTGCCACTTCGGCCGAGGAGGCGGGCCTGCGCGGAGCAAAGCGATTCGCGCGTACCCACCGCGACGAGCTGAATACCCTTCCCACCTTCGGGCTGTTTGTGGATGGGGTGTGCGACGAACGCCACCTTACAGCAGTCCGCCATGAAGTGACCACTGGCGTGCGCCACTCACCACGTCTGGTCGAGCTGGCTCGTAGGATCGCAAAAGCCAGGCAATGGCATTTTCACAATGGGATCATCCCCTTTGGGGCCACGGATGCCTCGGCCTTCCGCGACAGTGGGATCGAAACTGTCGCGCTCCTCTGTCAGGACACGACCCGTCTCGTTCCGAACTACCACACCCGGCTCGACACGTTGGACCACGTGCGGCCTGAGTCGCTGGTGGTAGTGCTCGAACTCGTATACGAGATGGTGCTCGCCCTCGACCGCGACAGGGCAGCGCCGCCGGTGGAATGAGGCGCACCGTGGTGCGCTCTACCACTTCGCGTAGTGCCACTCAGCGTATCCCCAAACGTCCCGCAGCGTGATTTGCTCTCCGCCCCTGGTGCAGAGCCACCCGTTGTAGCGGCCAATGAGCTGCGTGAAGTTAGTTGCCACCACGCCCAAATGGATTCTCTCCCGGTGCTGGGCGAGCGGCACAAAGTCGAGCTCGCAGCGGCCGTCGAAGGAGGTCATACGCCAGGGTTTCCGCAAGTTCTGTCGGTCGTAGTCGAACGCGACCGTATCGAGTTTCTCCAACCGCCCGTTCCACCAAAAGCAATTCTCCGTGAAGCTGGTTTCGTTGACCCCGCAAGAAATGTTCAAGCCCGCCACTCCGCCGGGCAGGCGGGCAGCAAAACACCCCCAATTCCAGAACGTTTCGCGCCGCATGAATCCGGCAGTCCAGTCTCGATGCCCGGCCATGCCGAGTCGTTCCAGATTGTACAAGTCCGCTCCCAGCCGGAGCGAACCGCGCACTGCCTGCCCCGCGGTTTTTCGCGCGAAAACCCATCCCGCGGCGCCCGCAGGCGTGCAAATCCGCATCGGTTGGAGCGGCGGGGTGTGTTCGTCCAACTCCGCCTCGATACGGAACCCAGGGGTATCTACCTCTAACAAGCGGGTGTGCGCCTGGCTCCCGGCCCGCATTCGGATGGTCGCTCGCCAGCCGCGATATTCGCTGGTTCCGTCTTCCGGTCGCCGATCCAGACGAACGCCCCAGCCCAGAGGAAGCTGGACAGAAAATTCGTGCATCCGGCCTCGCTTCGGGAAGTAGGCGTAGGCAAACACGGTACCTGCGTAACGCACGTTGGCGAGGGCGCAGCCAAAGATCAACTCCTCACTGAGACCCCCGAGAAACTCGAACTGGTTCCAGCCCCAGTACCGCCGCCAGCGGCTTACCGGGCGGTCCCACTCGTCAACCAACGTGCTCTGCCGGCCGTCGACCTCTTCGACGGGTTCGGAGAAAATTCCGAAGCGAACCCGCCCCTGATCGTCCACCAAGCGGCTCACGCTTTGCCGCGCAGGTGGGGCCACACCTCCTGCTCGAACAGCTTCAGGCTCTCCCATGCCCACTCCGGCGGAATCCCGCCCATCAGGGGATGCAACACGAGCCGCCCATGTTCGCGCGCAAGGGCCACGCACTCCTCCGGTGTTGCCACCCGGTATACGCCACTGCGCCGAACGTCCTCGACGGACGTTGCCTCCACGTGCACTTGCGATCGTTGGTCCGGCGTTTGCCAAGAGGCGTAGGTCTGCGCATCGTACAAAGCGTACGGCCCGATTCGTTCCCAATCCGTTTCCGGGTTCCGCGACACGTGCACGAAACCTGGGCCACCCGGCATCATGACAAAGCCCCCTTCGAACCCACTCTTCCGGCACTCTTCATGGTACGCTTCGGCCAGTTGTGGGTCGCCGATTGCGGGCAGGAACCCGGCACGAAGGCGGGCAGCTCGCTTTGCCGCGGCACGAGTCGAACCGCCGATCAAGATCGGGATCGGGTGCGCAGGCCGTGGCGTCACCCGCACCGTGCGCCCGCGGAACGAGAACGGTTCACCTGTCCATGCCTTGCGCAGCACCTCGACGGCTTCCTCGAGCAGGCGGGCACGCTGGGCTCGATCCACGCCGGCCATGGCAAACTCCTCTTCGCGGTACCCGAGCCCTGCGACAAAACTCACTCGCCCGCCGCTCACCAGATCGAGCACCGCCAACTCCTCCGCGAGCCGCACGGGGTCATGCAACGGAAGCAGCAGCGCGGCGATGTTGATTTGCAAGCGGCGCGTGGCCCCCGCAATCGCGGCAGCCAACGTCACCGGTGCAGGCAAAAAGCCGTCTTCAACCCCGTGGTGCTCTGAGAGCACGCATAAATCCAGCCCTAGGTCGTCCGCCCAGCGGCAGATGTCCAGGCACGCGGCGTACTGCTGTGCATGCGTCGTGCGGGCAAAAGGCGGGACTCGCAAATCGAACCGAATCACCACCACGGCCATCGGCTCCCTCCCTCGATCGTTGGGATCCCGAAAAATTAGCGGTCCAGCAAATCTAGTTTTTCACGCGCCGTGAACTCTTTGCGCAACGCCTCGTAATCTTCCCGGGTGAACGGATGGAAGCGGTCGTCCCCACGGCGACGCCAGTAAATCCGAGCATCTGGGATGCGGTTCAGATCGAAGTGCACCCTCTTGTAATTGCGCACCAACACCTTTTGCGTCTGGGTGTACTCGAAGTCGTCCACCAAGCGTATGAAGTCGGGGAACCACTTCCGATCCATGGAGCCGTGCGTGACCTGTTCTTCACACCAGTCGAAAAAGCCCTTCGGGTCGAAAACCGCTCCCTCGCGCAGCTTGATCGCTGCCATCACCAGCTCGTCCGACACCGAGCAAGGCACGCCGTAGGCCACAGCCAAGGCCACGTCCGGATGCTCGCTCAGGATGCGCCCCACCTGCGCAGCCGAAAAGTTCTCGCCATCTTTGCGGATCCAGTCATCGGTCCGCCCGTCGAAGTACAAGTACCGGCGCCCGTTTTGGATCAAGATGTGCCCCAAATCGCCCGAGTGGTACACGCCGTTCCGGTATTTTTCCTGATTCGCCTGCGGGTTGTCGTAGTAGCCCTGGAACAAGGCGGTATCCGAAGCCACTCGGCAAATCTCCCCCACAGCGCGGTCGTAGTTGAGCAGCTTCCCATCCGGGCCCAACTCTGCCGGCTCGCACTCGGTGCCATCCGGGTGCAGGATTTTCACATTTGGATCGGTGATCTCACCGACACTGCCGCGCGGGTCTCCTTTTCGGCGAAAGGTGCTGATGGCGGCTTCGGTCGAGCCGTAAAGCTCGAACATGTCCTCGAGGCCGAGCCACTTCATGAACTTGTCAATATCCGGAGGCGCCGCCCCATTGCCCACGGCGTAGCGCAAACGGTTGCGCGGGTTGTGGGTGACTTCACGGGCGATCCTTTCCTCGTCGCCACCGTATTGCTTCTCGATGTACGCGAGCACGTAGTGGACCGGTTCGCCCACGTAATTCCAAAACGTAGCGCCGTACTCGAAAATGTCGGGCAAAAACTGGCTGGCACTAAAGCGTTCGCGCAGCCCCATGCTGCCACCCACCCAAAACGCGGGCATGAAGCCGACGAACATCGAGTTGGAGTGAAACAGCGGCATGCAACCGTAGCCGACATCTTCGCTGGTGAGGCCGAGGTTACTCGAAACCCCCAAGCCGACTGCACACAATTTCATGTGGTTATTGAGGATGCCCTTGGGCAAGCCGGTGGTTCCGGAAGTGTAAATCACCATGAGGTTCGTATCGGGCGTCACTTCCACTTCGGGGGGTGGCAACTCGATCCCCGCTGGACCCACCTCTTTCTCCATACAGGCCAGGAAGTCTCGCGCCGCGGGCAGATCGCCCCCTTGGGTGCGCAGCACCAAGATGTTCTCCTGCGGGAGATGCGCGAGCTGGTGCTGCACCCGCTCCACCTCAGGCCACAGTTTCTCATCCACGACCAACACGCGGGCACGCGCGTGGTTGAGCACGCCTGCGAGCACCTCTCCGCGCAAGCCTGTGTTCACCCCGAACAGGGTGAGCCCCGCATAGGCGCACCCTCCGTACAGGGACAGCAACTCTAGGTGGTTTTCGAGGAACATCGCCACGTGCCCTGGGCGTTCGGAGTCCATTTTGCCCAGCCGCTGCAACAAGAAATGCGCGGTGCGCACACTCTCGTTGCGAAACTGCCGGTAGGTCCAGGACCGCCCTCGGTGCATCAGGACGACTTTGTCCGCCGTCACTGGGTGGCGAGCGCGGGCTTCGATGTGGGCATTCACGGTAAACGTGGGGGCATCGAATACGAGGGGCTCGCTCATGAACGTGTTCCTGCCTTCTTGGGAGATATTGGTGAGGCGTCTTTAGGGTTGTCGCACAACCTGAGTCAATGCGGAGCAGGCTTGCGACCCTCACGCACGCTCCTGCCAACCCGTGCGTTCTGGCTCCAACGCGCTAGCCTCTGGGCCTAGCGATGGACTTTGTTCTGACTGCTGCTCGCGGCACCGAACGCTGGGTTGCGCAGGAAGCTTGCGCGCTCGGTGCCGACGCCGCACCGTGCTCGCCCGGCTTGGTGCGTGTGAGCGGTGATTTGTGCCTCGCTTACCGCCTCTGCCTATGGTCGCGGGTGGCCAACCGCGTGCTCCTACCGCTGGGGTCCTTTCCCTGCGACGATGCGCAAACCTTGTACGATGGCGTGCGTGCAGTCGAGTGGGAGAAACACCTGGACCCGCGCAAGACCTTGGCTGTACACGTGAGCGGGAGCGGAAACGAGCACCTCCGTCACTCCTTGTTTGCCGCGCAAAAGGCCAAGGATGCGATCGTGGATCGGATGCGAGAAGCGAGGGGGGAGCGTCCGCGCGTGGACCTCCGCTCTCCCGAGGCCGTGGTTCACCTGCACCTCGCGCCCCCCGTGGCCACGGTTGCCATTGATCTCAGCGGGGAACCTCTGTTCAAGCGCGTATCGAAGCCAGCGACACACGGCGCCGCTCAAAGAGACTCTGGGCGCGGCCCTTCTGTACTTTGCTGGCTGGCACGAAACGGCACGGTGTGGGCAACCGTTCCTCGATCCGTTTTGCGGCTCCGGTACCCTTGCCATCGAGGCGGCCTGGATGGCCGCCAACGTGCCCCCCGGGCTGTTGCGCAAGCGCTTCGGTTTCCACGCATGGCTGGGGCATGCGGAGCGACTCTGGCAAGAGGTCCTGGCCGAGGCTCGTGCCTGTGCCCGCGAACAGCCCACCCTGGTGGCTGTGCATGCCAGTGACCACGACCCGCGCGCCCTCGCCGCTGCGCGAGAACACGCGCGCCGAGCCGGGGTCGAGCGCGCCATTCAGTTCACGCTCGCCAAAGCCGAAGAGCGAACTCTACCCTCGAACGGCCCCGGCGTGATCGTCACCAACCCGCCGTATGGCAGCCGGCTGCAGGCCGAGGCCGTAAGCCTACTATACGCCCGCTTCGGGGATACGCTGCGGCGGCGCTTTTTGGGTTGGACCGCATGGGTTCTGACTGCAAACCGTGCCGCTACCAAACGCATTGGTCTCCGCCCCACGCGCCGGATCCCGCTTTGGAATGGACCGATGGAGTGCCGCTTGTTGTGCTTCCCCATCCACGACAATCCGGTAACCCGCGCGGAGCCGCCTCGCTGGCGCCTCGAGCCTCCCAGCGAGTAAAAACGACACCTGGGTTTGTCTGCGATCACCGGATCGAAGCCGACGCCCCACGAGCGCGCGCTTTAGCCGGTACGTTCCAGCGTCGCCACGCATTCAATGTGGTCCGTTTGCGGCATCAGGTCGAAGGGCCGCACGCGAATGGTGCGGTAACCGTGCTGCGCCAGAAACCGCAAATCGCGAATCAGCGTCGTCGGCGAACACGAAACGTAGACCAGTCGCTCCGCAGCCAGCTGGACCACCGCCTCGAGCGTGGCCTGGTCCACCCCCTTGCGAGGCGGGTTCAGGGTCACCACTTGGACCGGCCCGAACTTCCTCGCCAGCTCAGGCACCACCGCCTGAGTGGTGCCTGGGAAAAAGCGCAGATTCCCGCAACCGTTGAGACGGGCGTTGGACTTGGCATCCGCTACCGCTGCCGGGTTTTCCTCGATCCCGATCACTAGGCGTGCCTTGGCCGCCAAATACAGGCTGAGGGCACCGGCGCCGCAATACAGGTCCATGGCAACCCCGTCCGCACTGGGCTGCGCCTGCTCGGCGGCATACTGATACAGGCGCCGCGCCACGGGCAGGTTGGCCTGTAAAAACGTGCCTGCCTGGACTCGCATCCGAAATGGCCCGACCCGCTCGAGCAGTTCCAAGCGCCCGCTGACAACCGTAAAGCGATGGGCGAGGAGAACGTTCCCGGGCTCCGGGTTGTGGTCGTGTACCACGCTACTCACGCGCGGCACCCGAGCGAGGGCGCGCAATGCTGCGCGCAGCCGCGGTTCCAAGGCCGTGGCCGTTACCAGGATGAGTTGCAGGCGCCGCTGCCATTCGCTGTAGCGCAGCAGCAGGTACCGCAACGCCCCCGCCCGCGACCGTTCGTCGTAGGCCGGGATTCCACTCTGCTCGAGAGAGGCGAGGACCCGCGGTAGCGCTTGCTGGATGGCGGGCACGTGCACTGGGCAAAAGCGCACATCCACAACCTGATGTGTACCCGGCCGGTACAAGCCCGCGAGCAAGCCCCGCCGGGTCTGCCGCAAAACCAGCTTTGCTTGATTGCGATAACCGAAGGCGCGCGCCGAACCGACGATCGGCGTGAGCTCCGGGCGGATCGCGTCGCTTGCGCCGGCCAGCAGTGCAGCAATGCGCTGTTCTTTCCACGCCAGTTGCTCGCCGTACGGGCGCCCAATCAGGGCACACCCCGGACAACGAGGGAAATGCGGGCAAGGCCGCTCTCGTTCGGCTGCCGGGGGCCTCTCAAGACGACTTGCGCCGATAGGTGCCACAGCGCCCACCTCGCTTTTCGAGCAGGTAAACCCCGGTGATCTCCATTGCCCGATCCACTGCCTTGCACATGTCGTAAATAGTCAGCGCGGCCACACTTGCCGCGACCAGCGCTTCCATTTCC
Source organism: Myxococcales bacterium (assembly GCA_037445065.1). Lineage (GTDB taxonomy): Bacteria > Desulfobacterota > Binatia > HRBIN30 > HRBIN30 > JBBILD01. The sequence continues at coordinate 19,667 of JBBILD010000030.1, read as the reverse complement.
ACGCCGGTGCGGCTGTGCACGCGCGCCCGGCTGCGCACTTCGAGAGTCGCTTCGTCCAACGCCGTGAAGTCCACCTCGACCGCGTCGAGTGGCAACGAATGGCACAGCGGGATCAGTTCATCGGTGCGCTTGGCCGCTAAGATCCCTGCCAGTCGCGCCACTGCGAGCACTTCGCCCTTGGGCAAGTCGCCAGCCAAAACCCGCCGCAGCGTGTCCGGCTGCATGCGCACGGCGGCGCGCGCGACCGCTTCGCGCAGGGTGATCGGCTTCTCCCCCACATCAACCATTCGTGCTTGCCCGTGCTCGTCCAAGTGTGTGAGGCGCTCCGTTTCCTTGCGCGATTGCTTGGCAACCAGTACAGTTCGCTTTCTCATGAAGCACTACAAAATCATGATCTTGGGCTCCGGGCCAGCGGGCCTCACTGCGGCGCTTTATGCGGCGCGGGCGAATCTGGAACCCGTGGTGGTGGAAGGAACGCAACCTGGAGGGCAGCTCACCATTACCACGGAAGTGGAAAACTACCCCGGCTTCCCCGAAGGTCTCCTCGGCCCGGAACTGATGGAACGCTTCCGCAAGCAAGCGGAGCGCTTCGGCGCACAATACGTGTACGGCGACGTGCTGGAGGCGGACCTCAAGCAGCACCCGTTTCGTTTGCGCACCTCGTCGGAGGAGTTTTCCTGTGACGCTCTGATCATTGCCACCGGCGCTTCCGCGAAGCTGCTCGGACTCGAGTCAGAAAAAAAGCTCATGGGCCACGGCGTCTCTGCCTGTGCCACTTGCGACGGATTCTTCTTCAAGGGCAAGGAAGTGATCGTGGTCGGTGGGGGCGACACCGCCATGGAGGAGGCGCTATTCCTGACCAAATTCGCCACCAAGGTAAGCGTGGTGCACCGGCGCAACGAGCTGCGCGCATCGAAAATCATGCAGGAGCGGGCGCGGCGCAACGAGAAGATTCGCTTTGTGTGGGACTCTGTCGTCGAGGAAATCTATGGCACACCGGATGCCCAAGGGGTAACGGGCGTGCGCCTGCGCAACGTCAAGACCGGCGAAGCGACTGATTTTCCCTGTGACGGGGTGTTTATCGCCATCGGGCACCAGCCCAACAGCCAGCTCTTTCGTGGCCAGCTCGAAATGGACGACGTGGGCTACATCATCACGCGCGGGCGTTCGACCGCGACAAGCATCGAGGGGGTCTTCGCCTGCGGCGATGTGCAAGATCCGGTGTACCGGCAAGCGGTCACTGCCGCGGGCACAGGGTGCATGGCCGCAATGGACGCGGAGCGCTGGCTCGAAGCCAAGCATCACGGCACTTGAGCGGCACGACACGATTCTGAATAGCAGGCCTTTCGCTCGCGAGCTCCTCGCGCGCTGCAATGGCGCCCTGTCTCCTCCTGCACGATCGAGCCCTGCAGCAGTTTCGACACAGCGTGCTTGAATTTTTTCGTGGCGCGGATCGTCAAGCCGGGCGTCTGCGTGCCGCAAACGCGGCTCTTCGTGGCAGGTGCAGTGATGGGCGCGGCTTGGACAATCTATTTTGTGATCGGCTTGCTAGCCACCCGCGTGTGCGCGCAAGCCAGCCCATTTCCTCCGTCGGACTACTTCGACGAGGCTCGACTCGCAGGCTTGCTTTGGGAGCGATCTCCCGAAGTGGTGGAAGCACGCGCAGCTCTCGCCCGTGCGCGGAGCGAGCGCGAGCGTGCGTTGCTTTTCCCGAATCCCAACCTGGACCTGGGCTGGAACACCATTCCCCTCGGACGCACGAACCCGCCCGGGCTCGACAAGTGGTCACAAGTACCGAACTACTCGCTGGCACTCGCCGAACTCATCGAGGTGGGCAAGCGGGGCCCGCGCCAGCGGGCAACGGCCTGGGAGCAAGAACAGGCCAGATGGCAAGCCGAGACCGTGCTCGGGGATCGCTTCTTTGCGCTGCTGGAAACCGTGGGGAGAATCGCCACTGCGCAGCGCAAGCTAGAAGTGCTGGGAGAGCAAGCGAGGGATGCTGCGGAGTTACTCGAACTGGATCGCGCCCGCGCAAGCCGCGGCGAGATTGCGCCGTTAGATGTGGATATTGCCGAAGTCGAACTAGCCCGCCTCGTAGCCACGCGCGACCAGGTCCAGGCGGACCTGAATCAGGCGCAAGCGGAATGCACGGATACGCTCGCCCTCCCCTGTCCCCTGTTTGCGAGTGCTGACTCGGCCCGCGATTTTCTGCAACGCTTCGCGAACGCCGTCGTAGACGAGACGTGGAACGAAGCGGCGGAACAGCGACGCCCCGACCTTGCCGCCTTAAGAGCCGCCGAGCAAGCGGCCAGAGAGCGAATGCTGCTTGCACAACGCAAAGTCCTCCCTGATCTCACCGTGCGGGCTGGATACACATACGACTCGTTCGTGGTCGCTGGCAATCAACGAAACAGTCTCAATATGGGCGTGCAGTTTCCGCTGCCAGTGGCCGATCGTGGCCAGGCAGACTTACTCGCTGCGAGCGCCGAGGCGGCGCGGGCCCGGCAACTACGCGCGACGCTTGTGGAAAGCGCTCCTCCGCGGCTGGAGGGCGCCCGTGCTCAGCGGGCCTTGGCTCAGCAACGGATGCAGCATTTGGATGCCGCGCTGGACAAGGCACGAGCGGCGCGGGACGCGGTGGCCGCTGCGCAACAGGCCGGCGGGACTTCCCTCGTCGAGGTGTTGCTTGCGCGGCGCAACTATTTGGAACTGTTGCGGGAACGCGTTGAAATTGACACCGATGCGTTCCTCGCCACGCTGCAGGTACGCAAGCTTCTCGGATTGTTTCCCCGCGTGGACGGGGGGCAAAACGGAGGTGCGACACTCCCGTGAGCACTGCGAACCAATCGCCGACTACTTCTCTCCTCGAGCGGAGCATGTCCACGTTGGTTTGGCTGTGGCGGTGGCCCCCGCGTGCTGCCCTCTGGCTGCTTGCCCTCTCGACTGTTGTGCTACTCCTTCTCGCGCCTCTGTTCCGCGTGTTCGCCCCCCGCAAGGCCGCCGTACCTTATGAGGTTGCCGGAGAGGAAGTGCGCTTTTCCCCTCAATCCCCCTCTCTCGGCTACTTGCAGTTAGCCCGAGCGGAACTGCGCCCCGTCCTCGTGCCGGAGCCAGTCCCCGGCCGCGTTGGGGTGGAGGAAAGTCGGGCCGAGCCAGTGGTCGCTCCGTTACAGGGCCGAGTGGATGCGGTTGCGGTACGGCTCGGTCAACGGGTCAACCCAGGCGATCGGTTGGTCTCGGTGCGCTCCACCGCACTCGTAGACTTGCTGCACGAAATCGAAGTGCTGCAAGCCAGCGAAGTCGCGCGCGCCAAAACAGTCGAACGTCTCAAGGCTCTGGTGGAGCTGCGCGCCGCAGCCGAAAAAGACCTGCTGAACGCCGAACTCGAACTGAACGAGGTACGCCTGGCACGGCAAGCAGCGGAACTCAAGTTGCGCAGCCGGCCCATGCAGGTGTCGAACTCGGGCGCCTACTGGCTTCTTGCGCCCCGCGAGGGCGTGGTTGTCGAACGCAATGTCCTGGTCGGCGAGGAAGTCGGTCCGGACCGGCTGCAACCCCTGTTCGTGGTCGCAGATCTTGACGAGGTCGTCGTGACTGCGGACGTGCCGGAACCGGACTCTCTATGGCTTCGGCCTGGAGGGCACGCGGAGATCGCTTCGAGCGCTGCACCGGGCCGAAAATGGGACGCGGAGATCGAGTACGTCAGCGAAGTCGTGGATCCAGTGCGGCGAATGGTCAGCGTGCGCTTACGCGCGCCCAATCCTGAACATTTGTTGCGGCCCAATGCGTTCGTTCAGGTCACGTTTCTCCCGCAATCAGGAGAGACCATCGTGGTTCCCGCCGAGGCCGTGATCACCGACGACCAGCGCGCCTACGTCTTTGTTGCCACTGCTTCCTCTGCAACTGCCTTTGCCCGCCGGGCCGTCACCACCGGCCGCCGGAACGAACAAGCGATCGAAATCGTCGCCGGTCTCGAGCCCGGCGAAACGTACGTGGCCCGGGGTGCGATCTTACTGGGCAACGCCATCGAGTTAGCCCGGTGAAGTCGGCAGGCCCATGTTCACCAGGATCGTCGATCTTTCCTTGAACAATCGCGCCGCGGTGGTGTTTTTCTCTGTGGTGGTCATGGTTGCGGGTTGGTGGGCCTTCCGCAATCTCACCGTCGAGGCCTTTCCGGATCCCACCGACACGCAAGTCAACGTGATCACGCTTTTCCCAGGCCAGCCTGCCGAAGAGGTAGAACGGCAAATCGGTCTACCCATCGAGCGCGCGTTAAATGGGACCCCCGGGCTCATCCGCCTTCGGAATCTGTCGTTGTTCGGTCTGTCCTACATCACCCTGACCTTTGCCGACGGGGTGGACCCGTTGTTTGCTCGCGCGCAAGTGCTCGAGCGTTTGCGCAGCGTCGATCTCCCGCCCGGGGTGCAGGCCGATCTAGGTCCACTCGCCACCCCGATCGGCGAGGTCTACCGCTACACGCTGGACGGTGGTGGCGGCGACCCGATGCGGTTGCGCACCGTTCAAGATTGGATTGTGCGGCCGCGCCTGCTGCGCGTCCTCGGCGTCGCAGACGTGGTGTCGTACGGCGGCCTCGTACGCGAAGTGCACGTTCAGCCCTCCCCGGCCAAGCTCGCCGCCTTCGGGCTCACTCTCGAGGACTTGGAGAACTCTCTGCGCAAGGGCAGTGTCAACGCGAGTGGGGGCGTGCTCGAACACGGAGCGGAACAGTTCGTGATTCGTAGCGAAGGGCTGTTCCGCACTTTGGCGGACATCGGCGCCGTGCACGTCACCAGCCGAGACGGCACACCGGTGCGGGTACGGGACGTGGCCAGCGTACGCAACGGTTGGACGCCACGGCAGGGCGTGGTCAGCCACGCAGACAACTACGACGGCGTGCAGGGCATCGTGCTGATGAGGCGCGGGGAGAATCCATCGGACGTGCTCGCGCGAGTGCGCGAGGCGGTGGCGGAACTCGACGCACGGCTGGCACCCGAAGGGATTCGAGTCGTGCCGTTTTACGATCGTACCGACTTGGTCAACACCACCCTGCGCACGGTGGGTCGCAATCTGGTCGAGGGGGCTGTTCTCGTGATCGTCGTGCTGGCCGTTTTCCTGCTCGATCTGCGAGCTGCCCTGATTTGTGCCAGCGTCATCCCGCTCTCGCTGCTGAGCGCCTTTATCTATTTGAAGCTGCGGGGCATGAGCGCCAACTTGCTCAGCATGGGGGCGGTGGACTTCGGAATTATTGTGGACGGAGCCGTGGTCATCGTGGAAAGCATCTTGCTGCGGCTTGCCGCGGGGCATGCCCCAAGCGAGGCTCTCCCGTACGAAACGCTGCATGCGCGCATCCGCGCTGGGGTCCACGATGTGGTTCAGCCCACGATGTTCGCACTGACCATCATCATTGCCGCTTACCTGCCGATCTTTCTGCTGCAGCGAGTCGAAGGGCGCATCTTCGCGCCGATGGCCAACACCGTCGTGGCCGCATTGGTCGGGGCGCTCGTGTTCTCGATGACTCTCGTACCGGTGCTCGCAACCTTCGCCTATCGGAAACCAATGCCGCATCGCATCTCCCCCGTGTTGCGCTTCGCGGAGCGGGCCTACCTTCCGGTTTTACGCCTTGCCCTGACTCGCCCGAGCGTGGTGGTCGTGGGAAGCGTGGTTGCCTTGTGCGTTGCCATCTATGTTCTCAACGAACTCGGCAGCGAGTTTCTGCCCGAGCTGAACGAAGGCTCGCTGTATGTCACCTTCACCTTGCCACCGAACACGAGCCTGAGCGAAGGGCGCCGACTGGTGCCGCGTATCTCCCAGCTTCTCCGCTCTCACCCAGAGGTGGCGGGTGTGCTCACCCAGCTTGGAAGGCCCGAGGACGGTACCGACCCGAAGCTCGCTAACAACCTGGAGGTCTTTTTATTGCTCAAGCCGCCAGCGCAATGGCGTGCCGAGATCCGTTCCCTCGCCGACTTGATCGAGGACATCCGCGCACGGCTGGTGGAGATTCCCGGAATCGAGATCAACTTCTCACAGCCGATCCGCGATAACGTGAACGAGAGTATTTCTGGGCAGCAAGGGCAAATCGCTCTCAAACTATACGGCGACGACTTGGTTCAACTACAACAGTTGGCGGAGAAGGCGAAAGCGGTGCTCGCCACAATCCCAGGGGTTGCGGATCTAGGGATCGTCAAAAGCAGCGAGCTGCCGCAGATCAAGATCGAACCCGATCGCGATGCGTTGGCTCGGTACGGCCTCGACATGGAGGATTTCCAGCACTTGCTCCAGGCAGCGCTGGGCGGTCAGCCGGTTGGAGTATTTTGGGATGGCGAGGCCCGTTTCGACATTGTCCTTCGCTACCCGCCTTCCGCGCGCGCCGACATCGAAAAAGTCCGCCACTTACAGGTACCAGTGCAGGGTGGAACCACCGTACCCTTGCAGCTGCTCGCGCGAGTCGGTGTTGCGCGGGGCCGCGCCGCCATCAGCCGGGAGAATGGGCGCAGGTACATCGGGATCCGCATGAATGTGCGGGGCCGCGATATGGGCTCTTTCGTCGAGGAGGCCCGTGCGGCCGTGCGCAAAGCAGTCCCTCTGCCTGCTGGCTTTGAAAGCGAATGGGGTGGCGAATTCGAGAGCAAAGAGCGAGCGATGCGGAGCCTCTTCTTGGCCGCGCCAGTTGCCGTCCTGATCACTCTGGTTTTGCTCTTTCGCTCCTTCGGTCGCTTCGCTCCAGCCGTCCTCGTGCTCCTCAACACCCCCCTTGCGCTGATCGGCGGGGTCCTCGCCCTGTGGTGGGCCGAGCTTCCGCTTTCGGTGTCCGCGGCGGTAGGCTTCATCGCGCTCGTCGGCCAAGCCTCGCTCAACGGCGTGCTCGTGCTCTCCCGGATCGAGCAAAAACGGGAAGAAGGAGCACCCCTGGATGAGGCAATTTGGCGCGGCTGTACCGAGCGGCTGCGGCCCGTGCTGATAACGGCGCTGCTCGCTGCGCTTGGCCTGATACCGGCGGCAACGAGCCACGCCATCGGCAGCGAAGTGCAACGCCCGTTCGCGGTGGTCATTGTCGGGGGCACGATCAGCGCCGCCTTCCTCACACTTGTCGTGTTGCCTGCGCTGTACCGGGTGTGGAATCGCCGCGGGAAGAGACGATGAACGCAAGTGAACCATGTTGAATGGCGATGTACGCACGGCTAGCCACTCGGCCCTCACTTGCCGCGTTTGCAGCGAAATCATGGCCGATGGCGAGGTTCGCACCCTTCACGAGGGGCCCGATATTTCTGTCGTGATCCCGGTCTATAACGAGGAGGACAATCTCGCCCCGCTGCACCGGCGCTTAACCTCTGTGTTGCAGGCCCTCGGGCGCCGGTATGAAGTGATTTACGTGGATGATGGAAGTGAGGATCGCTCTCTCGATCGGTTACGGGCCTTCACGGACTGTGACTCGCACGTGCGGGTGGTGGAACTGGCTCGCAACTTTGGCCAGCATGCGGCCATTCTCGCTGGCTTTTCGTTGGCTCGGGGTGAGGTCATCGTGACCCTGGACGCGGACCTGCAGAACCCTCCTGAAGACATCCCGAAGTTGCTCGCGGCGCTGGAGTCGGGCTACGAAGTCGCCGGCGGGTGGCGCACAAACCGGCGCGATCCTACGCTGCGCAAACTCGCCTCGCGGGTGGTCAATTGGATGACCCGCCTGGCCACGGGAACCCCGATTCACGACCACGGCTGCATGTTGCGTGCCTATCGCCGGGAAATCGTGCAAGAAATCCTGCGCTGCGAGGAACGCGCGGCCTTCATCCCTGCGCTCGCCAATCTGCTGGCGCGCCGTTCCGCAGAGGTACCAGTGAGCCACGGCGAACGCGTTTTCGGCCGTTCGAAATACTCGCCTCTGGATCTACTGCGGCTTTGCTTCGATCTGCTCACTGGTTTCTCGCTCCTTCCGATCCAGCTGGTCAGTCTCTGCGGAGTGGTGGTGGCGCTCGGCGGGGTCACCTTCGGTGCCTTCCTGCTCGTGCGCCGCTTGTTGGTCGGGCCGGAAGCGGAGGGGTTGTTCATTTTGTTTGCGCTCCTTTTCGTGTGCCTCGGCATACTCATTTTGGCCGTGGGGATCGTGGGCGAATACGTAGGCCGTATTTACCTGGAGGTACGCCGCCGGCCTGCGTACCGCATCCGTGCGGTGTACTCGGGTGGCTCGGATCCCTGATGCGCTGCGTCGTCTTTGCCTATCACGAGATCGGCTACGCCGGGCTGCAATGCCTGCTCGAGTCTGGGGTGGAGATCCCGCTCGTGTTTACGCACGATGACGACCCAGATGAGAATATCTGGTTTCGTTCCGTTCGTGCGCTGGCCCTGGAACATGCGTTGCGTGTCGTCTCACCTGCCGATCCGAATCGGCCGGAGTGGGTGCAAGCGGTGCGCGAGGCAAAACCGGACTTCCTCTTTTCCTTCTATTACCGTCGCCTCCTCGCGGCGCCCCTGCTCGCTTGTGCTGAACGCGGCGCCTTGAACCTGCACGGCTCCTTGTTGCCACGCTATCGCGGCCGTTGCCCAGTCAACTGGGTGCTGATTCATGACGAGCGAGAAACTGGTGTCACGCTGCATTACATGACCGAGAAACCAGACGCGGGCGACATCGTCGCGCAGCGTGCCGTACCGATCGAGGACAGCGATACCGCCCGCACCCTCTTCGACAAGCTCACCGTGGCCGCGGCCCAACTGCTGCGCGACACTCTGCCCGCGCTCTTTGCCGGCACCGCGCCGCGCATGCCGCAAGACCCGGCCCAGGCTTCGTATTTTGGAGGGCGCACGCCTGAGGACGGGAAGATCCTGTGGCACCAATCTGCGCGTGCCGTGTTCAACCTCGTGCGGGCGGTCACCCATCCCTACCCGGGCGCCTTCGCCTTTTATCGGGGAGCACAGCTTTTCGTTTGGCGCGCCACGGCCCTGCAGGCGGGTTCGGCAACGGCAGTGCCAGGCACGGTGCTGGCGACCCGTCCCGATCTACTTGTGCAATGCGGCTCGGGTTGCATCCGCCTCGACACCGTGAGCGATCCAAGCGCACCGGAAATGACGGGTAGCAAATGGGCGGAACGACGAGGGGTGCAAAGAGGAGAGCGGTTCGAATGAAGGTGCTGATCACGGGAGGAGCCGGGTTCATTGGCTCGCATCTCACTGAGGCGTTGCTTGCGCGCGGCGACGAAGTGTTCGTGCTGGACACGGGCACAACACAAAAAGTTCGCCATCTGATGGGTCGCGATGGCTTCCACTTCATTCGGGACAGTGTGTTTCAGCTCGATCTCCTCGAAGGGCTCATCGCACAGTGCGATCTCGTGTACCACCTGGCAGCGGTCGTGGGCGTGGAACACTACGTGGCCGATCCCTACGAAGTGCTCAACGTCAACATCAACGGCACGCAAAACGTACTGAAAATGGCCTTCAAGCACCGCAAGAAAGTGGTCTTCGGCTCTACCTCCGAGGTGTACGGGAGGAATCCCAAAGTGCCCTGGAGAGAGGACGACGATCGGGTCCTCGGCTCCACCCGCATTGACCGCTGGTGTTACGCTACCTCGAAGGCCGCAGGCGAACACTTTTGTTTCGCCTACCACCGCATGGGGCTGCCGGTCACGATCACCCGCTACTTCAACGTGTATGGGCCGCGGCTCGACCGCCTGGATGTCGGGCGTGTCATCACGATCTTTCTCGGCCAAGCCTTCCGCGGTGAGCCGCTCACCGTGATTGGCGACGGCCAGCAGAGCCGCTGCTTTACGTACGTGGAGGACTGCGTACGCGCGACCATCGCGGCGGGCCTGAAGCCGAACACCGACGGAGAAATCTTCAACATCGGCAGCGACCGGGAAACCACCCTGCTCGAACTCGCCCGGGAGATCATCGAACTGACCGGCTCTCGGTCTACGATCCAGTTCGTGCGTTGCGAGGACGTGTACGGCCACAGCTACGAGGACATTCGCCGACGGGTGCCGGATGTGACGCGCATGCACACCATCCTCGGGGTGCGTGCAGACACCCCCTTGCGCGAAGGATTAGCGCGAACGATCGAGTGGTTTCGTTCGCAAAATCCCTGACCCTACTTGCCATGACACTGGCGCTTAAGATCGACGTTTGCACCTACGCGGGCATGCGCTTCGGCGTGCCCAATTTGCTCCGCCTGCTCGATCGCCTCGGGGTGCGCGCCAGCTTTTTCGTCGCCTGCGGGCCCGACCACTCGGGGCGCGCCATTCGTAGAGTCCTGCAGCCCGGTTTTCTGGAGAAGATGCGCCGCACGAGGGCGGCACGTACATACGGCTGGAAAACACTTCTGTACGGCACTCTCTTACCGGGTCCCCACATCGGCCGCCGCTGCGCCGGGCAGTTGCGCGAGATCGCTTACGCTGGGCACGAGCTGGCAGTACACGGCTACAACCACGCACGCTGGCAAAACCAGCTTCCCATGCTTTCTGCAATGGAGATTCGCGAAGAGATGGCAGCCGCGTGGGAATGTGTGGCCGAGGCAACGGGACTGACACCTCGTGCCTTCGGAGCGCCGGGCTGGCAGTGCAGCGAACAGAGCCTCATCTGCGAGGACGAATGGAATCTCGCTTACCACAGCGACACCCGCGGCCGCTCGCCCTACTATCCTCGTATCGGCGGGCGGGTGTTTCGCACCCTGGAAATTCCCACAACTCTGCCGACGCTCGACGAAACCTGGGGCGCGGTCAGCTACGACGTAAACGTCTTGTGGCGCTGGTACGTGCGGCGCCTGCAGGAAGGGCTGAACGTCTACACCGCCCACGCAGAAATGGAGGGGCGCTCCTTCCAGGGTTTTCTCGAGCGGCTACTCGAGGCCGCACAGACGGAAGGGTACGCGATTCAGCCCCTGATCGAAGTAGCTCCCAAACACGTTTCTGCTGGGCCTAGTCCACTGGCGCAAGGCAGATTACCCGGGCGGGCGGGGACCGTGGCCCTGCAAGGAGAGGCTTGTGATTAGCCTGCCTCAGCAACAAGAAGCATCGGAGGTAGGGACCAGTGCCGCTTTGGTGCTACCCCAGGCGCTGTGCGCCCTCCTGATCGCGCTCGCCTACTTCGCCACCCTCGGGCTCGCCCCGCTGATCGAACCCGACGAACCACGTTACGCCGAGATCGCGCGGGAAATGGTGGAACGGAACGACTGGGTCACCCCTCATCTGAATCACGTGAAGTACTTCGAAAAGCCGCCCCTTGTGTACTGGCTCACAGCAACGAACATCTCGCTGTTTGGGCGGCACGAGTTCTGGGTTCGCTTGTGGCCAGCCGTGTTCGCCTGCCTCGGGATCGCGGTTGCTTGGTGGCTGGGGAGACGCATCTACGGGGCAGAAAGTGGCTTCCTCGCCATGCTGGTGCTGAGCAGCGCACCACTCTACTTCGGCCTCGGCCAAGTCCTCACCTTGGACATGCCGCTGACCGGCTTGCTCACCCTCTCCCTGGCCTTCGCCTGGCGCATTTGGGAACGCGGAGAGAGCGCACGCTGGGCCCCGGTAGGCTTTGCTCTGGCGACGGCTCTGGCCGTTCTCACCAAGGGTCCTGTCGCAGTGGTGCTGGCCGGAGGTTCACTCGCCACCTACACCGTGCTCGTGCGCCGCTGGCTCTGGTGGAAACCGCTCCTCCGGCCTTCCGTGCTGGCGCTGTTCGTTCTCATCAGCGCACCGTGGTTCGTGCTGGTCAGTGTGCGCAATCCCGAGTTCGTGCATTTTTTCTTTGTCGAACAGCATCTCGGTCGCTACCTGGCACCCACCGAGCATCGAGAGCCGCTGTGGTTTTTCGTCCCGGTTTTGCTGGCTGGCTTTCTACCTTGGGCGGCGGTTCTGGGTGCGAGGCTGTACCGGGCTCCGTTCACGGACCGTCGAGTGCGCAGAACCGAACGGGCAGGACCCGGAACGCTCTTCTTGGCGAGTTGGGTGTTGTTTCCGTTCGCCTTCTTTTCCTTGTCTGGATCGAAGCTCGCAACCTACATTTTGCCCGTATTCCCGCCGCTGGCCGTTTTGCTTGCCCGCTGGTTGCAACGAGTTTTGCGCGAGGAAGACACGAAGCCGCTGCGCTTTTGCTCGCTGCTTCTTCTCTTTCTAGGCATCGGCACGCTCGTGGCGTCGCGCCTCGCCCCCCTCGTTTCCGGCCACTACCGCGCCGCCCTGCTTCCCCCTTACCTAATGGCCGCAGGACTCGTCCTGTTGCTCGGATCGTTCGCGGCTTGGCGGCTTGCGGAGGCGGGGAGAGCCCAGCGCTGGCTGTTTGCCACCTTTGGCACTGCGCTTGGCCTCCTGTTGGTTACGTTCTGCGGCCGTAGCGTTGCCGAGCATTACAAACCCTTGGCACTCGCGATTCGCGATCAGTGGCAACCGGGAGACCGCATCGTGCTTTTCGGTCACTACACGCAAGGAATCCCTTACTATACCGGACAACGCGCCATTTTGGTTCGCTCCTGGGGCGAGCTGGATTTCGGTAGCCGGCAAGGAGACCAAAGCGGATTTTTTTGGCCTAAAGAGGAGCAGCTCTTTGCCGCCTGGCGCCAACCTCGGCGTCTGTTTTTGGTACTGAATCGGCACGAACTGGCGCGGCTCGAACCTTCACTCGAACCCAAGCCGCGCCTCATTGCACAGTGGCGCAAAAAGATTGTCGTGGTGAACTCCCGATGAGCGAGGGTGAAGGCAGCTTTTCAGGACCGCAGGTTGCCAGCGGCGCCAGCGTAGAGAGCGCTAGCCTTGCCGACCCCAGTCCAGGCAGCGCAGGCAGCGGCCGTACGCACGTTGATTCTGGGCGTGGACTCCAGCGGGCTGCCCTAGGCGTCCTGTACCTTGCCATCATCATCACGCTGTGGGCCGGAGCCGCACTCTGGCGGCTAGGCGCGGCGCCCTTTTACAGCAAGGGTGAGCCGCGTGAGGGACTGGTGGTGTGGGAAATGACACACGGAGGCGGCTGGATCCTTCCCCTCCGTAACGGCACCGAGGTGCCCTCGAAGCCGCCCCTCTTTCACTGGCTCGGCGCTTTGACCTCCCTGGCTGCCGGGGACGTCAACGAGGCGACCATCCGCTTCCCGTCCGCCCTGCTTTCCCTGTTCGGCCTCCTCGGGGTGTTCGCTGCGGGTACGGCTTGGTGGGGGCTGCGCACGGGCTTTTTCGCCGCCGTCATCCTGCTCACCTCGTTCGAGTGGGCGCGCGCTGCAACCAACGCCCGCGTGGACATGACGCTGACCGCCGGGCTGGAGGCGGCATTCCTCGGACTGATCGCATTTTGGCGTACCGAGCGGCCCGGCTGGCTCGTTTTGGTTTACGGAGGCATGGCCTGGGCCACGCTCGGAAAAGGACCGGTAGGGATCGCTCTGCCGACCCTTACAGCTTTGGTCCTCTTCATGCTCGAATTCCGCCACGATGCTTGGCGTGAAGGTCGCTACAGAGAGAGCTTCCCGTGGGCGAAACTCCGGGCGCTGCGGGTGCTTCGGGGGCTCTTCTTCGTGCTCGTCGTCGCCGGTAGCTGGTACGCGCTGGCACTGTGGCAGGGGGGGTACGCGTTTTTTCGCAAGCAAATTCTCGCCGAGAACCTCTTTACGTTTCTCGACGATACCGATTTCGGCGGAGGGCACCGCCACGGCCTCCTCTACTTGCCGGGGCAACTCCTGCTCGGCTTTCTCCCTTGGAGTCTGTTGCTGCCGCTCGTTGCCGTCTCCCTCTGGCGTACGTGGCAGGAGCGGAACCGGCTTGCACCCGAGCTGCAACTGTTGAGCTGGGTTGTGGTGGTGTTCTCCTTTTACCAATTGGCGGCGAGCAAACGGGGCGTATACTTGCTCGCGCTGTATCCGGCGCTGGCGCTGCTTACAGCACGTGCCTGGGCACAATGGGAAGAGAACAAACGTTCGCGGCCGGCCTACGCTCAGTTCCTCGCCTGGCTGGCGAGCGCCGCCGCCGTGCTGTGTGCGTTCGCGGCCCTGGCGTTCTGCGCGTTGCGCCTAGGGGTCGGCAACGAGTGGGTCGTGCTCCAACTAGCCGACCTGGTGCGTGGCACGGTCTCCGCCAAGGGCCTGTTGGGCAGCCTTTCGATCTGGGAAGCGTTGGCGGCCATTACGCTCCCGGGACTGGCGTTTTGGGGCGCGCGGTCCTGGTTCTCCCGGGGCGAACCGAGCCGAGGGCTCTTCGCCGTGGCTGTGGCCGTGTGGATGCTCGTGACCGGGACACGCACGGTGTTCCTGCCAGCCTATGCGGAACAAGTGACCCTGCGCGATTTCATGCGCGACGTGCGCGCGCGAACTGCGCCCCATCCGGTTTACTTTTATCGCACCTTTGACTACCAGGCGGTTTACTATTCGTTCGGGCGCGTACCGGTTTTCGAAGGAAGCATCGATGATCAAGGCCCCCGCTACCTACTCGTTCGGGAGACCTCGCCTTCGGCTGAGTCTTTGTGGAAGTTTTACCACGTGATTGCGTTGAAACCGGTACCAGACCGAGGGACACCCCGTCTCCTGCTCATGGAGCGGAGAAGCGCAGACTGAGGGCGCCGGGCGGATTGTGGGCTAGGAGAGTCTATGTCGCTCAAAGTACCGTTGCTCGATCTCAAGCGCGAATACACGCAACTGCGTGCGGAGCTGGAACAAGAATGGGGCAAAGTGCTGAGCACCATGCACTTGCTCAAGGGTGCAAATGTGGCCGCCTTCGAGAAGGAAATTGCCGAGTACACCGGCACTCGTCACGCCGTGGGCGTCGCGTCCGGAACCGATGCCCTAGCGCTTGCCCTTCGCGGCCTGGGCGTGGGGCCTCGAGACGAGGTGCTGCTGCACGCCAACGCTTTTATCGCGGCTTTGGAGGCGATTCATCATGCAGGCGCGACTCCGGTTTTGGTCGACACCGCTGAAGAACATCTCGGACCCGACCTCGAACAGCTCGAATGGCAGCGCACGCCTCGCACACGTGCTGTGATCGTGGTTCATCTGTACGGCCTCCCACTTCCGATGCAGCCGCTGGTGGAATGGTGCGAGCAACACGGTCTAGCCCTCATCGAGGATTGTTCTCACGCCCATGGCGCCGGTTGGCAGGGAAGGAGGGTCGGCAGCTTTGGGCAGGCTGGCTGCTTTAGTGCCGGCGTGGTGAAGAATCTCGGGGCTTACGGCGATGCCGGTTTCGTAACCACAAATCTCGAGTCGCTGGCTGAGAGGTTGCGTTTGTTACAAGCGCACGGCCAGCAAAAGAAGAACGATCACCAGTTGTATGGGTTCAACAGTCGTTTGGACGAATTCCAAGCTGTCGTACTGCGAGTGAAACTCCGCTACCTCGATGAGCGGAACGCGCGCCGCAGGCAAATCGCAGCGTACTATCGGGAGCGGTTCGCCGACCTTCCGGTGCGCGTCCCTTGGGAAGTCGAGGGTGCGGTGGGTGTGTACCACCAGTTCGTGATCCGCACCGCCGAGCGGGACGCCTTGCAAAAGCACCTGCAAGGTTGCGGCATCGAAACGGGGATCCATTATCCGGTACCTCTACACGAGCAACCAGCCTGGCGCTCCAGCTATGCGGTGCCCCTGCACTTCCCCAGAGCGGAGGCGCTTGCGCGCGAGATTCTGTCGCTGCCGGTGTTTCCCGATCTGACCGACGCCGAAGTGGAGCACGTGGCAAACAGCGTGCGCCGTTTCTTCCAGCAATGAGGCTTCGCGAAGCTCCAGAAATTTCGGTGGTGGTGCCGGTCTATAACGAGGCCGGTAATGTGGTGCCGTTGTTGCACGAAATCGAAGCCGCGGTGCAGTCGTTAGGACGCTCGTACGAAATTCTGTTCGTCAACGACGGCAGCCAGGACGCCACGCTCGCCGAACTCCAAGCGGAACTGCCTCGCTGTACCGCACTGCGCATCTTGGATTTGGCCGAGAACGTTGGGGAAGCGGGGGCACTCACAGCAGGATTCCAATCCGCGCGCGGGCGCTGGATCATTACGCTCGACGGCGACGGGCAGAACGACCCAGCCGATATCCCGCGCCTCTGGCGCGTTTTGCAAGAGGGATACGCGGTGGTCTCCGGCTGGCGGCGCAACAGGCAAGAGGGATTTGTGCTGCGCGTGCTGCCTTCGCGCATTGCCAATGCATTGATTCGCTGGATCACACGTGTTCCCCTCCATGACAACGGCTGCGGCTTGAAGATCTACCGGGCCGAAATCGCCCGGCGGGTACAGTTGCCGCGCGGTTTCAACCGCTTCCTGCCAGCGATTCTCGGAGTGCGAGCGTCGGAAGTCGCCGAAGTGGAGGTCCGAGACCGCAGGCGCCAGCATGGTACCTCGCACTACGGCATCAGCCGCACGATTATCGTGCTGCGCGACCTCTTGGCCATGCCGTTTTTGTTATCCAAGCCGGAGTTCTACGAGCTGTTTTGGCGGGCCGCCTGGATGGGGTTGGCGCTGGCGGCAGCTTGCGGGTTTTTGTTGGGGTGGCGGTGGCTGCTCTGGCTCAGTGTGCCGGCTGGGATGGTGGCTGCACTGATCTGGTGGAACCTGGACCGCTTCCTGCGCGCACAGCGAGAGGGAGTGTTTCGGGTCCGGAGGGAGTTTTCTCGCCTGTCGACCATGCGGGAGGAGACGAGTTACGGGGCGTTGGATCGTTCGGGGGTGGCATGACTGCGAGGCTGCGGGTCGGACTGGTCGGGGCGGGGTACTGGGGCAAGAACCTGTTGCGCGTGTTCCAGGCCTTGCCCGGTGCTGAGGTGTGTGCGGTGGCAGACGAGACCCCGCAGGCAGCCAAGGCTCTCGCTCGGCAGCTACCCGCGTTTGCCAGCGTCGAGGCGATGTTGCAGAGCTGCCCCTTGGACGCGGTGCTCGTGGCTACCCCGCCCTCCACGCACTACGGGATTGCGCGAACCGTGCTTTCGGCTGGCAAACACTGCTGGGTAGAAAAACCGTTGGCCCTACGTTCCGAACAGGCCCGCGAACTCGTCGAACTTGCCCGCAAAGCAGGAGTGCAACTCTTTGTAGACGAAACCTTTCTGTACGACCCCCTGGTGTGCACAGCTCGGGAGTGGATCCGCTCTGGCCGCCTCGGGCGCGTGTACCACGCCTCCTTCGAGCGGCTCGGGCAAGGCCGCATCCGGCGCGACTCCGACGTGTGGTGGAATTCCGCTCCCCATGACCTCTCCATTATCAATTACTGGTTCGAATCTCCGCTGCGCGAGATTGCCGTACGTGGCTTTGCCTACCTTCAGCCGAACGTAGCCGACGTGGCGGCCGGGGTCGCCGAGTTGGAAGATGGTACGTCCATCCACATCTACGTGAGCTGGATCGCACCGGTAAAAATCGCTACCGCGACGGTCAGCGGCGAGCGGGGCATGCTCGTTTACGAGGGCCGTTTCGGGAAGCGGAAGCTCGAATTTTACGAGTTCGCAGTGACAGACCCGGCCGAGGTAACGGCCAACGTGGTTCCTATCCAGAAATTTGCAATGAGCGACGCCATTGCCGGGGGAAACGAGGAACCTCTTGCCTTAGCCGCGGAAGCCTTCCTGGAAGCAATCCGCACGGGGATGCTGCCGCCGAGCGCAGGGGAGTTTTCGCAGCGAGTGGTGGAGATGCTCACACGGGGCCAGCCGATGAGTGCGGTCCCCCGAAGTGCAAACTTTTCCGATGCATCCCTGCGGTAAAACTGGTAACGTCACCTCTGCTCATGGCGAAGATCCTGGTAGTCGAAGACGATGCGGACATGATGCGCATCATCGTCCACGCGCTGCGCGCTGCGGGACACGTGGTCATTCCTGCTTACGGCGGCGAGGATGCCCTGCGCAAAGTGCAACAACAAATGCCCGACCTGGTACTGACCGACCTCGCCATGCCCAAGGTCAGCGGCGTGGAGCTGATCCAACAAATCAAAAAGAATCCTGCAACTCAGCATATCCCCTGCGTGGCGGTCACAGCACACGTGTGGGAGTTTCTAGCGCAATCAGCCGGTGACGCGGGGTGCGAAGGTTACCTGGGCAAGCCCTTCACGCACCGGCAACTGGTGGAGTTCGTGAGCAAACACCTTCCAGGGCAGGAGTCCGCGGAGGCCAAGGGCTCTCGGTAGGCGATCGAAGAAACGCGCCCTCTATCTGCGTTCCGTAATCCAGCGTTTGCGGGCCAGAGCGCGAAGGCTCTTTGCCGGACCGGCCGTACCAAGCCGTGCCGAAAACACGGGAGCGCTGGAGGAAGGCATACTGCGGGAGCCGACGGGGGACCACAAGGGTTGCCTCCGCACTGTTGCGCGTGTCGTCACTGGTGCGGGAAACGTGCCTCTCCACGGAACGAACCGCCGCCAAGGTGTGGGAGGACCTGGCCTTGTGTCTCCCCGTGCCTCGAGCCGGCCTGGTGTCCAATCATCGCACCACGGCCCGCCACCAGAGCGGGCCCTGCGCGTCCCGGGGGCCACGTTGTTGCCACCAGGGCAGATGTCCAGGAACAGCACGTAAGCAACCGCATAGCCATGGTAGCCGTTTATGGTGGGTGTCGTTTCAACCCGACGGTCACCTGGGCACGGGCCTCGTCACTCCGGCGAACTATCGTCTCAGCGAACCCGGTTCGGTGGTGCCAAGTCTGGGAATCGCACATGGCAGGTGCTGGCCGGGCACACCGGCGCGTACAAGCCTGAACAATCGCGCTACGGATCTTCTCGAATTCATATCCTCTGACTGCGGTCCCCCGAAGGCCGCGCGGCAGACATGAGGGCGAGAGGAAGGCGACCTGCCTAGTCACCTCCGCTCGCGTCCCGCCGACTTAGAACCCCTTGCCGTCCAAAAGCGGCGTGGCTGCCCCGTAAACGGACGACCCACCAAGCGCCCGGCGCTAAGGTGCGCTCTCGTCCTGCGCGCATGCATCCAGAGCCTTCGTCGGCTTCCGGAACAGCCGAGTTGGCCTGCTGAGCCCCGCCCCAGTACCTCTCTGGCCTCGACTCGCATGATACAAGTGCTCCTCGGCGCCAGGTCTCTCGCACCACCCGTTGGCCGCCCGACATCGAGCGCACTAGCGCCTGGTACTGCAACCAGAGTAGGTAGATGGCTCGGACGGGGCGCAAATCGCCTTCTCCCGAAAGGGCGCGCCACTGCTTACCCCGGAATCCCGGCGGCAACAGTTCTCCGCGCACTCCAAATGCCACAGCGGGAGACAAGCTAGCCGCGATCGAGCATTCCGGCCTTTCGGGGATCTCCCAGTAACAAACCTCGCCGCCCTCATCGGTCTTTCTTCGACACGAAGCACCTGCCATGGCACCAGCAGCAGCAGCAGACGCATCGCCGAGCGACGCCTCGAGTCGATCCAACCGGGCGTATCTCTCTGAGATGGCCGCAAATTGTCCACACCGTCACATTTGCGACTTCCAGCCTTGCTTGGCGCCATGATCATGGCAGGGTCCCGGCTCGCGACTGCCCCCGGTCCGCAAGAAAGTGCAAACCTTAATGAACTTCCAGCTCTTTGACGCTTCGGCACGCGATGTGCTTTTCCGAAGCAGCATGGACATTCACACCGCACCGAGGCCGCCCTAGTCAGGCATGAAGTTCCAACGAGCCGCCTCTTCGCCACAGGCAGGAGGTGGATAGGGCGCGAAAGTACGTGAGCGAGAAAATAGGAGAAGGCAGCCGGCGCCAAAGCCGGTAATCACAAGCAAGGGTAAGGAGGAAACAATGAAGGCAATCCGGGACAACAAAGGCTTCACGTTGATCGAGCTGCTGGTG
>JBBILD010000029.1:0-30661 GCA_037445065.1 Myxococcales bacterium | reverse complement strand
CCTACTTCAACCCCCACCCATACCCCCACACGCTCGCCCACCACGACGCGCACCGAAACTCCGACGCGAACGCCGAGCCGTACGCCGTCCGGCCTACCCACGTGGACACCGACTCTGTCCCCGATTGCGACGGCAACACCTAGCTTTTCTCCCTCAGCGAGCCCCACGGCACCGCCGACCACGACTCCCACGTCGCAAGGGGGAAGCCTGACCGGCCCACAAGGAGTTTCGGGTACGATCCGATACTTCAGTAACGGCTCTCCGCTTGCGGGCGTCCATGTTGATGCACACAACGCGGTCGGTTCCGTCCCCAAAACAACCGACTCGCTGGGCGGTTACGAATTCTCCTCCCTGGCCACCGCCCACTGGCTGATCGTGCCCAGCTCGAGCGAGACGCTTGCCTCCATCAGTACTGCGGACGCGGTTCAAGCGCTGCAGATCATTGTGGGATTGGCCCCCTTCACTGCGGATCATGCACTCGCCTGCGATGCTGACGGCAACGGGCAGCTCACCGCCAATGATGCCGTGGCGATCCTGCGCTACTTGGTCGGACTCGAATCGGTGCTCCCCGGCGCTGTGGCTTGTGGCTCAGCATGGAAATTCGTGCCCGAGGTCAGCGACCCTGTGGCCAGCGAAACTTTGCATCTCCCTGCACTGGCTCCGCAATGCAGCGAGGGGGCGATCGAGTTCACACCCCTCAGCCAGCCGGTGCAAGGGCGCGATTTTCGTGCGGTCATGATCGGGGACTGCAACGGAAGTTGGACTCCGCCCTCGGGGCTGCAGCAACGCGCAGCTCGCGCCGTTGCCCACGACGCTGGTCTCGTGCGCCTCGGACGCGCCGGTCGCCGCGGCAGGGTGATCCGAGTCCCCGTCTACCTCTCGAGCGAGAACGGACCGGTGCGCGGCCTCACTTTGGCACTTCACTACGACCGTGCCGCGTGGCAGTTTGTAGGGGTGCGGCAGTTACCGGATTCCTCTCCAGCGATCATTGTGGTGAACCCCAAACAACCCGGGGCATTGCGCTTAGCTGCAGCGACTTCCTCAGGTTTCGTTACCGGACGGCCTGCCTTCTACTTGGAATGGCGTGCGCGCCAGCGTGCGAACCGTACCGCTCTGTCGGCGAGCGTGATCGAGGCTCGCGCCGAGTAAGCTGACCCGCGGGGGGTGTCCATGCAGCAACGGACGCGCTGGCGGGCAGTTTTCTTCGCACAGGTCGCGCGCGCCGGCCGGCGGATCGCTGCGTTACCCTCCGCCACGGCGTACCTGTGCAGGTCGCTGCCGGTCTGGTCATTGGTTCTGGCCACACTGTCCTGGAGCGCGGCCTCCTTCGCCACGACGTTCGTCCTGATGGACGAGCCTTCGTTAGTGGATTCTTCCGATGTGATCGTGCTCGGCACTGTGCGCGAGATCCGTTCTACTACGACTGCCGCGGATGCGCCGATTTACACGTACATTCGCGTCGAGCCAAGAACCTTGTTCAAAGGAACGCTGGACGACGGGTGGGTAGAAATCCGCCAGCTCGGCGGACAAGTGGAGGATCGAACCGAATGGGTATTCGGGTCTCCGCAGTTCGTTACCGGGGAAGAAGTGCTGCTGTTCCTGGTCGCTACCGCGGACGGAAGCCTGCAAACCAACTCGCTCGCGATGGGCAAATACGCCATACGGCGCTCCGCGCAGGGCGCAGTTGCGGTCCGTGAACTTGGGCAAGGCGCTGTGCTCTATGCGCGCGGGCGAGGTCTGAGTTCCCCGGCTCCGGTCACGGAAGACCTCGGCTCGCTGCTCGAGCGCATCGAATTGCGCACGGGCATGCGCCTCGAGCTCGTTCCGAGTCCTGCAGCCAACCAGGCGCCAGCACCGTCGGAGGAGCTCGTCGAGTATCGTTCAGCCTTCACCTTGCTCGGCAATCCTCCGGGGCGCTGGCATGAAGCGGACGGCGGAACTCCGGTGTCGTACGTGAGCACGTACGACAGCGGGATTGGGCAAGCAGCATCCATGACCGCGGTCAGCGACGCCCTATCGGTGTGGTCGAGCGCGCCCAACACAAGCCTCGTCCTTGGCTACGGCGGGCTGATCCCACCGACGCCCACAGCACCCCCGGGGTTCCCGACCCCGACACCGTTGGGTTATGGGGGCTGCGGCTTCAACCGGATCATTTTCGATGACCCGAGGGAAGAAGTAACCGATCCCTCGAACTGCAGCGGAGTCTTGGCCATCGGCGGGTTTTGTTCAACGCCACTGGATCAGCGTACCGTAAACGGTGTCACGTTCGCCCGCATCACCACCGGGAAAGTGGTGATGAACGATGGCTGGTCTACACAATGCCCGAATTTTTGGACACCGTGCCTGGTTGCAGAGGTGCTTACCCACGAGGTGGGCCACTCGATCGGGTTCGGCCATTCGTCGGAAAACCCGAGCGAGCCCGATCCCACTTTGCGCAACGCCACCATGTACTACCGAGCTCAAAACGATGGCAGGTGCGCAGGGATCCGTGCTGACGATATCGCCGCCGTCCAGTTCGTCTACCCATACAACGGGCCAACCTTCACTCCTTCCCTTACGCGCACCCCGACGGAAACCGCCACCGTCACCCCTACCGCCACCGACACACCCACGCGCTCCCACACCCCGACTCGCACCCTCACCCCAACCTGGACCCCGAGCCTGACCCGGACCGCCACCTGGACGCCGACGCCCACCCGCACCAGCACGCCGACGCGTACCCCCACACTCACGCGTACGCCAACGCCTACCGCGACCGACACCCCGAGTCACACTCCGACCCGGACGGCCACACCTACCGCTACGCCCTCCAGGACCCCGACTCAAACGGACACACCGACAGAGACACGTACACCTACAATCACAGCCACCCCGTCGCTCACCGGAACGGCAACCCAAACGCCCACCGAAACTCCCCCGCCACCCCCCAGCCTCACAGCGACCATCACCCTTACCCCGACCATCAGCGGTACCCCCACGGTCACGGCCACCTTCTCGCCGCCGCCGACTCACACGGCATCGCGCACCGCGACCTCTACCGCCTCCACGACGCCAACCCGCAGCGTCACTCCCACTTCCACGGTTACGAACAGCCCCACGCGAACGGCTTCATTTACGCCGTCTTGGACTCGCACCCCCACCCGCACGCACACACCAACGAGCACGATCACTCCCACCTTTACTTCCACCATCACGCGGACGCCGACGCGCACTCCGACCGCATCGCCGACCGAAACTCTGTCGCCCGCGCCTTCGGCCACGTTTTCCTGGACCGCCACGCGGACTGCAACCCGCACCCCGACTCCTTCCTCCACTCGCACATGGACGAGCACACCTAGCCTCACCCCCAGTTGGACTCCCTCCCCCACGGGCATGCCCTCGCCGTCGCCAAACGCTTCGGTCTCTGTTTCCGGCTCGATTCGCTATCGTGGTGGAACCACACCGGTAGAGGGCGTGGCCGTGGTCCTCGGTACAGCGAGCCCGGGGCAAACCGACGCCAACGGCGACTACGCCTTGAGCGTTCCCGCCGGTTCCCAAGGCGAGCTGCGCCCCAGCTACTCCACGGTTCCCGCTCTCGGTGTCACGACCGCAGACGCGGTTGCTGTTCTGCAATACCTCGTTGGCTTGCGCGCTGCCGATGCATTGGAGTTGCTGGCCGCTGACACGAACGGCAACGGCCGAGTTTCGGCAGCCGATGCTGTAGCGATCTTACAGTACTTGGTTGGCTTGATCCCTCAGTTGCCGGTCGTTGAAGCGTGCAACTCGTGGTGGGCCTTCGTCCCCCAAGCAGCGGCAGCGCCCGGACAGAGTTCGATCTTTCCCAACGTGAGCCCGCCCAGCTGTGAGCTCGGTGCAATTGCACTCGGGCCCCTGGATCAGTCCCTCGCCGGCCAGGACTTCACAGCGGTCCTGTTTGGCGACGTCAACGGCTCCTGGTTGCCGTCCTCTGGACCGCAACGGTTCGATGGACATCTCATCTCAGTGGGGCCGACGCGCCGATACTCGCGGCCGCGCGGCGTTCTGCTGCGCGCGCCGCTCGTCTTGCGCCCGGGCGTACCCGTGTACGGCGCGGAACTGGCGGTCGTCGCTCCTGGTTCGGACCAACCCGTGCGGCTGCGGATTGCGCGCAGCCGGGCTCGCATCCTCATGGCGCAACGACAACAAGGGCGCACCCTGCGCGTTGCCTTTGCCAGCGCACAGCCGATCGAGCCGGGTGTGGTCGCTTGGCTCGAGCTGCGCACGACTTCCCCACGCTGGTCTGGTCGCTCGTTGCGCCTCGAGGACGTGCGCGTTTCTGGAGTGGACTAGCGGCGCTTGTGCTTGCGCGGGCGAGGCGGTGCGTTCGCGCTGACCGTTGCAGCCTCTGTTCTTGCGGTTACCCGCGCCAACAGTTCACGGAAATGGATGCCGGCCCAAATCACGAACGGTACGACTTGGGTGTCCACATACATCGCAAAATTGGTAGCGAACGCGTAGAAATATCTCGCTCGCTCGCTGTACGCTGGCGGGTCAATCTGCGTGGCGTATCCGAACTTGATTGCGAGGAAAACATCGAACACTTGCCACGCGAGAACGAGGCCGAAGGCGGTAGCAAACCGCTTCGCCTTCAGACTCCGGCTGCGCGCGGGCGTGGCAGCCATGAGCGCTAGCAACAAGATCGTGTTCGCCTGAATCCACTCAGCAGCAATGGCAGGAGCGCGATTTGGAAGGGGCACGCCACGCGGCCAAAAAAACAGCGTCGTCCCTTCGCTCCACACTGCGGTCGGGCGGTCGAACACACCGGCCGCAACCTCAGCTCCCACTGCCAACAGACGCGTGTACAACGGGCCGAGCCACAGCCACACGAGAAAGCAGGCGACGAACCATAGGCTCAGTCGAGCCAAGAACCGGCCGGCATCAAGAGGAATGCGCATCGGCAAAGCGGTTCGCCCAGAACACCCACGTGGCCACCGCGACGACGATAATCAGCGCCTGGGCAAAGTATACGTGCGTCAGGTGGAAGTACGGATTTGCGAAGAGACCCACAATGATGAGCGCGATCACACGCAAGACGTTGAGCCCGTGAATCACCGCCGTACCCAAGGCGAGGCCGATGAGCCGCGAGCTCCACCCGGCTGGGTAGGCAAGCACAGCCGCCCAATAAATGGCCGTGGGCACGACTCCCGAGCAAGCCTCGGTGACATCCACCGCGAAGCCACCTACAGTGATCCGCGTCCCAACAATTTGTAGGCCCAAGCCGAGAATCGGGGCGAGCATCCGCAAAATAAGCCCGCTGGCCCAGGTCGCGAACACCGCCATCCAACCGCCCAAGTTGACGTGCCGCGCCACCGGCTCGTAGTCGGTCATCAAGAACACGAGAAAAATGATGCTAAAGAAGGTTCCCACTACGCGGATCACCAGCCCCTGTTGCCGCAACCATCCCCAGATCCGCGTCCCCACGGTTTGTCTCCTTAGCGCGCGCCAGTGTCGCGGCCTCTTCTCCCTCTGTCAAGCAAGCACGGACGCTGCCATCCAAGGCATCGTTCGCACCACATCAAGTCGGCAGCGCACACAGCCACCTGGGCAAACGCACAGAGCGAGGAACTGCAAGACCCGCAAGCATGCGGCCTCGCGACACAGGCGAGAGGCCCTCTCTCCAGAGGGGGAGAAGCGATTCGAGCTAGGGCCAATGTATCGCAGGATAGGAGGTCCCGCTCTGCATTTCTGCCAAATGACTCAGCGCCCAAGCTCGGTTTGTGGACCTTTGCCATCCGACGCTGGGCGAGGACCACACCGTTGCGCGGGCATCAAGGCCGCCCGCTGCGGCAATGTCTTGGTCCCCCCCGCAGCACCTCCAGGTTCAGCCTCGGTTCCGTGCAACCAAGCGGCGCGACCCATCGAGCTGCAATGCGTCGAGCAGCCCCCCACCACAACTGCGGATACGAAGCGCCACCCTGCCCTCCCCACCGCGGTTGGCCACAAGAGTCCGCCTACGAGTTGCTGGGGCGGGTCTTGCCCATCATACCCAGTGTTCCGCCCTCGACCCTTTCTGGACCGACCTAACGTGCGACAATCAGGCTGTCCATGAAAGCAGCGCGGACAACGCGACCGCCGTGCAAAGAACCGACCCGGAAAGCGAGATCTCTCCGGTGAATCGGGGAGCAGACAAGCCCCACAAAACCGCCATCGCTACCACAGGACCCAAGGAGCGTGTAGCAAATCGGCAGACCACCCAAGCCGCATTGTACCGGCGCTCAGCAAGGCACCACGGACGGCAGCGTCGCGACCCAGTTTGACCATGCCCTCGGCAACGATCGTACCTTGCGCTTGCGCCTGACCTCGGAGCGTCACTCGGCCTCCCACGAGAAAAAGGAGTCTTTCCGCTGGAGAGCCGTTTGGCCCAGGGGTGATGCCCGCGGTCATGATCCGGCCCCCACTCTCCACCCGGAGGCTTCCGGAAATCCGAACCACCACAGCTTCTGTGTTCGCGTTGCCAACGATGGTCAAAATCCTGCCCCGATCCACCTGCACCCGCCCAAAGTCGAGCACGACTACAGAACCAGGTGGCCCGCTGTGGGGCGTCACATCCACCGTGGTGTCGGATTTCACCCAGAGCATCCCAGGATCCGAATTGTCGGCTGGTAACTTTGCCAGTATCTCCAGTCGTCTTCCCGCTGCGTCCGTTGCGGCCTCGCAGTCGCCTAGCAATGGATGCGTGCCCGAGATGTCCACCCCGCCATTGCAATCAGCGCCTGGCCGCTGCACAAACCGGCCTCCGGAGCCCACCACGCACGACCCCTCAACGGTCGCGTTTTGGCGCAGCAGGAGGTTAACCCCGCTAACCACATTCCCTGCATTGATCCGCGATAACCCTCCCAGTACCACGCGCTCGGCACACAGTTGCCCTTGTGCTTGTGCCTCGCGGCCTAGGACCGCTCGCGCTTTCGTGGCCGGGCGCACTTTCAACATGCTGTATCCTGCCGGGCATTGCTCGTTTGGAACAGGCGTATGAACGCAGCTCCCCGCAACGCAGGCATCCACGGTGCAGGGCCGGTCATCGTCACAGGGCGAGGCGGACTCAATCCCAGCATACGATCTTGAATCACCCCAGCACGTCACGCTGCCATCCACGCTCAAAGCGCACGTAAAGTAGCCACCTGCGCTGACCTGGCTGTAGGTCCCAGAGGGCGGGCTCGCCTCGCCAGAGCCATTGCCGCCCCAGCAGACAACGGTGCCATCCGAGCGCAGCGCGCAGGCATGCTCCCGTCCCGCACTCACCTGCACAAACGAGCCGCTAGGTGGGCTGGCTTGACCGGCCGCATTGTTGCCCCAGCACACCAGGGAGCCGTCCGGGCGCAAACCACAAGTAAAGCCCCAGCCCGCACTAATCTGAGTGAAGGTTCCCGGGGGAGGGCTGGCCTGCCCGTAAATGTTACGTCCCCAGCACCCCACCGTACCAGTTGGCCGCAAGGCGCAAACATGCAAGCCTCCCACACTTAATTGCGTGAAGACTTCGCCCGGCGAGGGACCGTTCGATAATTCCGGGTCCCACAGAGGAGTACCCCAACACACCAACGCACCATCCGAGCGCAGCCCGCAACTAGAAGATGCTCCCGTGCTCACCTGAACAAACGTGCCGTCGGGTGGGCTGGACTGACCCATTCCATCATGACCCCAGCACACGACCCGGCCATCCACGCGGCGAGCGCAATTATTATCCCAGCCCCCATCCACTTGTGCGAAGGCACCAGGTGGCGGGTTTGCTTGGCCAAACCAGTTCAGACCCCAACACGCCAGGGTCTTATCAGGGCGTATCGCGCACACGTGGGAATGCCCCGCCGCCACCTGAACAAAGGAACACGGTTGAGCGGCTGTTCGTCCAATGCCCAAACTCAAAAACCCGACACACGCAATACCCAGCGATCGGACTCGGCTGAGCCCAGTGTGCACGCTTTTCCGCTCTGGGAAGAGGCAAGCGGGGTGGCCTCCTCCCGTCCCCCTACCGTTCCACTCCCCCTGTCCTCGCCTCAGCACCCCCTTGGCTCGAGTCGCAATCCCTGACCAGCGCTCCGCCGTCGTCCGCCGAGCTTTGCGTTCGCTTGACCTGCACATGTTTTCCCCCTTTTGGCTTGTTTGGATCCAGCAAACGGACTCCTCCCGCGCACCAGATTCCCGCTCCCCGCTCGGTCTATCCACTCCACCGCTGTGCGGGCGCGACGTAACCAACTTGGTGCCCCTTTTCACCGCAGCGGTACCAGCTCCTCCGCCACGCTCTTTCTCGCAGCACCTTACCCCAGGGCCAAATCGGCAGCCACAATGGGCGCCGCTTGCACGTTTCGGCCACCGGGCCTCTGTGCCCCCAAACATCGCACCCCTGCTGCGCACCTTCCCAAGCCTTCTTGAGCCAATGCGCGACAACATCTCCGTGTAACAATCCGTACTCCTCCCACGCTCGGCGATCAACGAAAACCTGAAGGGTGGAAAGGAAAAACCGATCGCGGGTGGTGCTCAGGGGACGCCGGCGTCTGCACCGCGACCCCCCCGCAAAAGCGTTCGCTAGATGCCACCAGCGCCGCCTCGGCCGGCACGAGCCGCAGGCTTTGAATTGACAGGACGGCTGAGGGCTTCCTATGAACGGCGGGCGCATGAGGAGCTTGCTGGCATCGTTCGCACGGTGGAGCCGCACACTGCTGGACAGCAGTGCGATCTTGCTAGCAGCGGCGTTGTGCCTTGCACTTGGCCTATTCTACTTCACCGTGCGCAAGCCGCACTTGCCCTGGCTACGCCCGCTTCTTCCCGCCGTGGCTGAGATGGTGGGTGGCTACGAAATCGAAGAGCTTCAGCTTTCGCTGCGTGCCGATGCCAAGGCGGGGGTTGTGGTCGCCGACGCCCAACTCCGAGTCCACATCGAAAGAAACCTGCGCGGCCCGCTTGCTTTTCTGCTCGACCCGGGGTTCCGCGTCGAGCATCTGGCCTGGGTTGACGGAAGCG
This sequence comes from Myxococcales bacterium, assembly GCA_037445065.1. Classification (GTDB taxonomy): domain Bacteria; phylum Desulfobacterota; class Binatia; order HRBIN30; family HRBIN30; genus JBBILD01. Next base: position 21,691 of record JBBILD010000029.1, on the reverse strand, counting down.
GGGAAGAGCACCGGGTGGTCCACGAAGTGATGGGTCCGGTGGTCTCCGCAGGCCCTCAGGCCCCACTGCCCACCTCGGACACCGTGACCGTGCGAGTTCAGTATTCCGGGCGCCCGCTGGCACTGGCGTCTAGCCGCGACGCGCACATCACTGACCAGGAGATTCTGCTGCCGCCCGACGCCCTCTGGTACCCGACCAACGGGCACAGCTTCTTCTCCTTTTCTGTGCGGGCCGAGCTGCCGCAAGCTTGGGAACTCGTAAACGCCAGCACGGATGTGCAGGCTTACGAGAGAGGTCTCATGCGGGTTTGGGAATGGTCCAGCGAACGCCCGGTCAGCGGCCTCGGCTTGGTGGCGGGCAGCTACCGGGTCTTCGCGCGCACGGTTCCGGGGTTACAGTTGCGCGTGTTTGCGAAACCAGAGGATCGCGAACTGGCGGAACTCGTGCTCGAGCAAGCGGAAGCAAGCGAGGGTGTGCTGCGTGGCATCCTGGGCTCGAGCGGTTTTCCTGCCTTTAGTGTTTTCCTCCACCCGTCGTTGTCGCGGGCATTTTTCGACGGCGCCGGGGTCATCGGCCTGCCGCGGGCCAGCCTAGCCAGCGCCGACCAAGGGTTCGGTCTCATTGCCCACGAACTGGCGCACGCGTGGTGGGGCGGGAGCACGAGCGGCCACTGGCTGTCCGCGGGCGAAGGCTCGCAGTGGATCACAGAGAGCTTCGCGGAGGTCTCTAGCCTCCTAGCCAGCGAGCAGCACAGTGGTAGCGACGCGCGAGTCCGCCGCATGGTGGGAGAATGTTTCGACCCAGCCTACCACGAGGCGGTGGCCGACATGACCGTTCTTGACAACGCACTCGGAGCACCCGGGGCACGCGAGACGATCTACCGGAAGGGGAGTTTTCTGGCTTGGATGCTGCGCTCGGCGATCGGCCCCGAACCGTTCGCGCAGGCGCTACGGGCCCTCACCGAGCGCTACCGCTACCGGGCGATTTCTGACCGTGAAGTCCAGCAGGTTTTCGAGGAAGTGAGCGGGCAGTCGCTCGACTGGTTCTTTTCGGGATTCCTGCGTGGCCAACAAACCCTCGATCTCCATGCAGACGCCGCTGATGGCGGCGCGGTAGAAGCTGCCCTCCTCGGTGGGACCAAGGTCCCAGCCAAGATTCGCGTTTGGGAGCGCGCCAGCCCGAGCGAAGCGTGGAAAGAGCAAACCGTGGAGCTACCGCACCGTTTCGATGTCGCGGCCGGCTCGGGCGAACTCGTGCTCGATCCCCTGCTCGAGTGGCCCGACGTGCAACGCGAGAACAATCGCTTTCCCAGGCAAGCAGCTCCGGTGTTCGTGAGTGCGGGGCCCGACCAGTGGCTGGTTTCCCGCGGTGAACCGTTCCCTTGGTCACGCCAACACGTGGAGTTGCGCGGCGAAGAGGACCGACCGAGAGCACAGTGGGTGTTCGAACGAGGACTCGTGGAACCGCCCTTATTCGACCCCAAGCACGGTTGGTTTGCAGCGGCGATCTCCGAGCCGGGACCGGTCGCCCCTCTACTCTTCGTCCTGGAAACCGATGGCACGCGCCGGACCATCGGGCGGGGCTTCTCTCCCGCGGTGGGAGCAGATGGCGCAGTGTTCGCAGCGGTGCGCGACCGCATCGTGCGCATCGGTCCTTCCGGGCGCGCACGCACCCTGGTGCACTACCCTGGTGCGGCGGTCCAACAAATCGCTGCCTCCGGTGACGGCAAACGGCTCGCTTACGTGGTGCGCACGAGTAGCGCCGCAGTGGTGTACACCCTCTCCCTCGAGCGAGGGGAGGCGGCTCCCGTATTTCACTGGGAACGGGCACCGGTGCGCGTGCGCTGGATTGGGGATGAAGACGTTCTACTGGTGGCAGCGGTGGATGGCCGTTTCTGGCAACTGAGCGAGGTGCCAGTTGGCGGCGGACCGCTTACGCCCGTGGCGAGCAATGTCGTTGCGCTGGCCGATTTTGCGCCGAGTCCGGACGGTGCCCTGATCGCCCTTGCTGCTCAATCGGCGCCCGACTTTCCGCGCGGCCGGCGCAGCCTCTACATCCTCGACCGCGAACAGCGCAGCGCGCGCACGGTCAGCTCGCCAGATGACGACTTCCTTTCCCTTGCTTGGCAGAGCCCAACCGCGCTCTTCGCCGTGGCCGAGTCGGTGCCAGCAATGGAGCCTATCTCCTACCCGCGTCCCCGCACGCTGTACCGGCTAATCCTGCCCGAAGCGAGGCTCGAAAAGATTCCGCTCGGGAACCACTAACAACCTCCCTGTGCCCCGCGCGAGCGGACGCGGGCGCGCGCCCAGAGGCAAGGCGGTGCCCTGCCTCAGCCGCGCTGTTCGAGCAGGCCGCGCCTCAGGCCCCTTCGCGACTACGCAGGAGTTGGCGGGGCGAAGGGGGCAGATTCAGGATTTCAGTGCGAAACAGCTCGACCATGTAGTCCACAATGTTGCGCATGGACACCACACCGGCAGGGCGGCCCTGCTCGTCAACCAACGGCACGTGGCGAAACCCGCCTACAGACATTTTGTTGAGAGCAAAGCTCACCCGATCATCGGGCGACAATACCTCGGGCTCCCGGGTCATAAAATCCGCGATACACGTTCGGTCCAGGTCGAGATCCTGCCCCACCACCTTCGTCAGAACGTCGCGCTCAGTGAATATCCCGCACAGCCGCCCCCCGTCCTCGACCAACACACAGCCCACGCTCGACTCGTTCATCCGCTCGATGGCCTGCCGCAACGAGGTGCTTGGGGTGACGCACACAGGCTCACGCAATGTCGGCAGCTCGCGAATCGGCAAGCCGAGGATCTGTGCTCCAAGACGCGCCGCTTCTGCCTCGCGCTCGGCAGCGATCTCTTCTTCTTCGTCCAGAATTTCGTCCAAGATCATGTGTTCCTCTCGGCCCCGCTTCCCCTTTCACCGCCGCAGAACAACAAAACTCCCCGCGCCACAGCTTGTCAAGCACGGAAGCCCAGTTTGCATTCCTCTTCCCCGCGGGCTAGCTGCAGGCAGCGCAATGATTCCGCATGTGCTGCCTGACGTGCTGGCCCTCGACCCGCCGTCGCCAAGCCCTCGGCTTGTTCCAGCTTCTCCATTCTAGCCATGGCGCGAGCAGCCATCGCAGCGCCGCTCGAGGAACGGCGCGTCGAGCTGGCCTCTGCCAGTGACAAACTCCGCCCTGCGGGCAAATTCTTCTTCCGCGGCCGGGCGAAGGTGTACCTGCGAGGCGTGACCTACGGCCCGTTCGCACCCAACCGAGATGGCGAGCCGTTTCCTGAGCCCGAGCAAGTCGAGCGTGACTTTGCCCTCATGCGGGAGTTGGGGGTCAACGCGGTGCGCACCTTCCACCTCCCGCCCGTCTGGCTCCTCGACCGAGCGGAGCGTCATGGGCTCCTTTTTCTCGCCGGAACGCCATGGACTCAACACGTATGCTTTCTCGAATCGAAGCATCTCGTCCGCGAAATCCGCAATGGTGTGGCCGCAGCGCTACGCCCAGTACGCAACCACCCCGCCCTTGCTGCCGTATTCATCGGCAACGAGATTCCACCCGACGTGGTTCGCTGGCACCGGCCCCAGCGAGTCGAGAAGTTTTTGAACGATCTCTACGACCGCGTAAAGCAAGAGAACCCCGAGCTGCTGGTCAGCTACGCCAACTTCCCGCCGACCGAGTACTTGAGTCTCGACTTCCTCGACTTTGTTTCCTTCAATGTGTACCTGCACCGCGAAGCGGACTTTCGCCGCTACCTGGCCCGCTTACAGAACCTGGCCGCGGACAAACCCTTGCTGCTCACGGAGTTCGGCATTGACTCGCTGCGCGAAGGTCTGGCGAAACAGGCTGACATCCTCGCTTGGCAAGTGCGCGCCGCGTTCGAGCAAGGAGTGGCAGGAACCTGCGTGTTCGCCTTCACGGATGACTGGTTTACGGGCGGTTATCCGGTCGAAGACTGGGCCTTCGGTCTGGTAGATCGCCAGCGCCGCCCGAAGCCGGCATTCGCCGCGGTGCAGCAGCTCTATCGGGGTCCGCTCCCTCCTCCGCTCCCCAACCCGCCCCGGATCAGCGTGGTCATCTGTGCGTACAACGCCGAACGCACAATGGACGCCTGCCTCGCCTCGCTCCGCGAGCTGCGATACCCGAACTATGAGGTGGTCGTGGTGGACGATGGTTCGACTGACCGCACCGCGGAGATCGCCCGCCGGTACCCAGAATTCCGCCTCATCTCGCAGCCGAACCGGGGCTTGAGCGTGGCGCGCAATGTCGGAATGGAGGCAGCCAGCGGGGAGATCGTGGCATATACGGACTCCGATTGCGTGGTGGATCCGGACTGGCTCACCTACCTAGCCTACAAATTCGTGCAGTCGGACTTCGCCGGAGTGGGTGGACCCAACTTGCCTCCGCCGGAAGACTCGGCGGTTGCCGCGTACGTGGCCGCTGCACCGGGTGGTCCCACCCATGTGCTCGTCAGCGACGAAGTGGCCGAACACATCCCCGGCTGCAACATGGCCTTCCGCAGGCAGGTGTTGCGCCAGATCGGGGGTTTCGATCCGCTGCACCGTGCCGCGGGCGACGATGTGGACGTATGCTGGCGGCTGCAAAACGAAGGGTACCGCATCGGCTTTAGTGCGGCAGCGCAAGTGTGGCACTTCCGCCGCAACACGGTGCGCGCGTACCTCAAGCAACAAATGGGGTACGGCCAAGCCGAAGCCCAGCTCTACTTCAAGCACCCGCTGCGCTTCAACATGCTCGGCCAGTCACAGTGGATCGGACGCATCTACGGCGACCTGGGCATGGCGCTCTTCGCAGCGCGCCCCGTCATTTACCATGGCGTATTCGGCCGCGCGCTCTTCCAAACCTTGTACGAGCCGCCTTCTTCTCTCCTCGTGTATTTGCCGTTTACCCTTGAATGGAATGTACTTGGGCTGGTGCTGCTCGTGGGCGCTACGGTCGCCGGGCAACATCCGCTGTTTGCGGTCGGGCCCTTGCTCGTTTCGTGGCTTTGGGCGCTGGCTCGTGCTTGGCGCGCCAAGATTGACCCGCGCTTTGCCAGCCTGCGTGGGCGGCTGCTGATCGCGGCCCTGATCTATCTCGGCCCGCTCGTGCGCAGCATGCAGCGCTACGTGCACCGCCTGCAAGGGCACCACGGTGTGAGCCAAATCCACTTCCCTGGTGTACCGCAACGGCCAGAGGTTCACTGGATGCGACGCGCATTCCGGCTCCAATTCTGGAACGAAGCGGGAGTCGAGAAAGAAGGCTTTTTACATGCCCTGATCGAATTTCTCACCCCGCGAAAGTACCTGGTGGCGATTGACCAAGGATGGACCGATGCAGACATCGTGATCCACCGCGGACTGTGGTCGCGGGCCCAACTCACGGTGGCAGTGGAACACCACGGCGGCCTCAAACGACTGTTGCGCAGTGAAACCCGGGTGCGCGCCTCGTACCTGGCCCGCTTTGTGATTCTGGCCCTGGTGGCGGTCGGAACCGCGGTCTTGCTGCCGGGCCTGACCGAAGTCGCAGAAGTCGCATTCCTTCTCGCCGGTATCGCGGGCGCCATCACCGCAGCAGAGATGTGGCGCGTGGCACAAACCGCCTGGCACGCACAGGAAATCATCGCCCACCAACTGGGCTTAGCCCGCAACGAACACGTGCAACCATGAGCCCGGCTCGGGTCTCCCCGGAGCGGTACGTCCTGCAAGCCTTATCGCCGTACCGCCTGCGTTTCTTACTCGGTCTCTTGCAGGTCCTTCTCATCACGCTGCTCGAGTTGGCCAAACCTTGGCCACTCAAAATCGTCCTCGATCATGTGCTCACCGGCCAACCCTTGCCCTCGTTCCCCCCAGGACTGGCCAGCGGCGCAGCCTTGCTCGCTGCCGCTAGCCTCGGCTTGATCGCCATTTACGCCAGTCTCGGCGCACTGCAAGTCTGGAACAACGTCACCACCATCTCTCTCGGCCAGCGGATGGTGCATGACTTACGCAGCCGCACCTACCAGCACCTACAGCGGCTTTCCCTTTCGTTTCACAACCGGGCTTCGGTCGGCGACCTGATCTACCGCGTGGCCAGCGACACGTACGCGATCCAGACCTACGCCATGAACGGGTTGTTCCCGGTGCTCGCCTCCGTACTCCTCCTCGGAGGAATGTTTGCGGTGATGCTGCGCATGGACCCGGCCATGACCGCGGTGGCGCTCCTGGTCACCCCGGCGCTCCTGCTCGTGCTGGGGCGGATGAACCGGCGGCTCGGCGCTGTTGCTCGCAAAGCCCGCGAACACGAAAGCGAGGTGTACGAGCAGGTAGAGCGCAGCATGTCAGCAATCAAAGTCGTGCAGGCGTTCGCCAAAGAGGAGCGCGAACACCGCGCCTTCTTGCATCGGAGCAGGCAGTCGCTGCAGGCGAATCTAGCTCTCTACACACTGCAAACGGCTTTCTCCGCGCTCACCAGTGTGTTGCTCGCCGGAGGCACGGCGGCGGTGCTCTGGCTGGGGGCACAGCGAGTGTGGAGCGGCGCGCTGAGCGCCGGGGACCTGGTCGTGTTTGTGAGCTACCTCGGCTCGCTTTACGGTCCGCTGCAAGCCATGGTGCATACCTACGGCGTCGTGCAAGGAGCCCGTGCCGGCTTGATCCGCGTCCTCGAAGTGCTCACCACCCCGAGCAGTGTACGCGATGGCTGGCGCACCCTGCCGCAGCCTGTGCGCGGGCACGTCCGCTTCGAGCACGTGTGGTTTTCCTACAATCCGGATGAAGTGACGCTGGCCGATATTGACTTCGAGGCGCACGCGGGCGAGGTGGTGGCGATCGTCGGCCCGACCGGTGCGGGGAAGAGTACGCTCGTCAGCCTCCTGGCGCGCTTTTACGACCCTGATCGAGGGCGGGTGTTGATCGACGGCATTGATATCCGCGAGCTCACGCTCGCCTCCTTGCGGCAGGCGATCAGCATGGTCCTCCAGCCCCCCATCGTCTTTCCGCTCACCGTGCGAGAAAACATTGCGTACGGGCGCCCGGAGGCCACAGAGGAAGAGGTCGAAGCCGCCGCCCGGTTGGCGCAAGCACACAGCTTCATTGTGCAACTCCCGCAGGGCTACGACACGGTACTCGGCAGCCGCGGTGCAACGCTTTCCGAAGGAGAGCGGCAACGCCTGACCATTGCGCGGGCATTGCTGGTTCCGTCGCCCATCCTGGTACTCGACGAGCCTACGGCTTCGCTCGACGCGGGCACGGAGCGCGCGCTGTTCGAGGCGCTGCGCAATGTGATGCGGGGGCGCACCACGCTGGTGATCGCCCACCGCCTGAGCACGATCCGCAACGCCGACCACATCCTCGTTCTCGATCAAGGCCGTATCGTGGAACGAGGCCGGTTTGCCGAACTTCTAGAGCGCCGCGGTTTGCTGTATCGGCTGTACGCGCATTCGGTCGGCGACAGCAACGTATCGGGAGCGACGGGATGAAAGTCGTGGTTACAGGGCTCATCGCTACCTACCCGCTCGGCGGGGTGGCCTGGGACTACCTGGCGTACGTGCGCGGCTTGCGGGACCTCGGCTGCGACGTGCTCTATCTCGAAGACACCGGCCAGTGGCTCTACGATCCGCGCAAGGCCACCTTCACCAGTGACGCCTCTTCCCATGCTCGCTACCTCGCGCGCGCGCTGGAGCGGTGTGGCTGCGCCATGTCCCGGCGCTGGTCGCTGCGCGACCCACTCGGGCGCTACCACGGGATGGATCGCCAACAGGTGATTGAATTCTGCGAGCAAGCCGATCTTTTTCTGAACGTGTCGGGGAGCTGCTGGCTGCGCGAAGAGTACCGCGGCGCCCGCTGCCTAGCGTATGTGGACACCGATCCCGGATACACACAGGCCAAACTGCAAGCCGTGGAAGAAGGGAGGGCTAGTGAAGAACAGGAGTTTTCGGTCGGTCTGATCCGAGCACATCACCGCTTTTTCACGCTGGGAGCGAATCTGGGCAGCGCGGATTGCGAGATCCCGACCGGGGGTCTCGACTGGCAGCCTACCCGACCGCCGATCGTGCTCGCCCACTGGCCGCGGACCTTTACCCCCCGCGCACGCCGATACACTACCGTGATGTCTTGGAAAATTGATGTCAGGCCCCCCACTTTGAACGGGAAGGCATACGGAGGGAAGGACGTAGAATTCGCCCGCTTCGTCGAACTCCCCCAGCGCATTCCGGTCCGCTTTGCAGTGGCAATATCCGGTGCGGCACCGCGGGCCGAACTGCGCCGCCACGGCTGGGAAATCAGCGATGGGCACCGCGTGTCGCGCACAATGGGTTTTTACCGCTCCTTCATCCAACGCTCGCGGGCGGAGTGGAGCGTCGCAAAAAACGCCTACGTAGACACGCGCAGCGGTTGGTTCAGCACTCGAACCGTATCCTACCTCGCCTCGGGGAAACCCGCGATCGTTCAAGACACGGGGTTTTCCCGCTTCTATCCCACGGGCGAGGGGCTGTTTGCGTTCTCGACGGTGGACGACGTACGCGCCGCCATTGACAAAATCGAAAGCCGCTACCGCCACCACTGCCTGGCAGCGCGCTCGCTGGCGGAGACCTACTTCGACGCCCGCACCGTGCTCCGCGACATCCTGCAGGCCTGCCAGCTTGCCTGATCCAATGGCTGGCCGCAAAAAACTGGTGGTCACGGGCGCGATCGCCGCACACCCGATCGGCGGTGGGGGGAACACCTGGGCCTTCCTGCAGTACGTGCTCGGCTTTCGCGAGCTGGGTTTCGAGGTCGCCTACTTCGAGGAAATCGCTCCCGACCGGTGTACGGATGAGGCCTGGAGACCAGCGGATTTCCGCAGCAGCTACAACGCCCGCTACTTAGCCCTGGTAGCCGAACGTTTTGGCTTTGGCGATCGCTGTTTTCTTTACTGCCAGGACGGGCAGAGCGCGGGCATGGGTGAGCGCGAGGCGATCCGCTTCGCCTCGGAAAGTGCCCTTCTCGTGCTTCTCTCCGGTCGCTTTCACCACAGCGAGATCCTCTCTCGCGCTCGCTGCCGGATGTACATCGATCTCGACCCTGGCTTCACGCAAATTTGGCAGGAAGCATACGGCGTCGACATGAACCTGGCCGGCCACCACGTTTATTGTACTGTCGGCCTCAATCTGCCGGCTGCGGATTGCCCCGTGCCGAAGTGCGGCATCCATTGGCACGCGACTCTTCCCCCCGTGGCGCTCAAGTACTGGCCGGTAGCCAGCGAGGTGGGCGAGGTGTGGACCACGGTGGCGGACTGGCGCGGCTACAGCCCAGTTCAATGGCAGGGGCAGTGGTATGGGCAAAAAGCGGAGGAGTTCGTCAAGGTGCTCGACCTGCCGCGACGAGTTCCCGTACCACTCGAACTCTGCCTCGCCATCCACCCTGCGGAACCGGATCTACCACGCCTGCTGGAGAACGGCTGGCGCATCACCTCGCCGCAGCAACGATGCGCAACTCCGGACGACTACCGGCGGTACCTTGGCTCCTCGCGCGGCGAATTCTCGGTGGCCAAGAATGGCTACGTGGTCGGGAACACGGGGTGGTTCAGCGACCGCAGCGCCTGCTATTTGGCGGCGGGGCGACCCGTAGTCCTCCAAGACACCGGCATTGGGCGGCAGCTTCCCGTGGGCCGGGGCATCGTTCTCTTCCACACGCTGGAGGAAGCGGCCGCGGCCCTGCCCACGGTCGAGCAAGCGTACGCAGAGCACAGCCGAGCCGCTCGTGCCCTTGCCGAGCAGTACTTTTCCGCAGAGGTGGTGCTCTCCCGCCTGTTAGCACTCGCCGGCCTGTGACTGCGGCTCCCGCAACGTTCCCCGGCACTGCTATCGTGCGGGCGTGAGCGCACCGCGAGACGTCGCCATCGTGGGCGGTTATTTTGCCCGCTGCCCCTTGGGCGGGTACGCCTGGCAAGTTCTGCATTACCTGCTCGGCCTGCAACGGCTTGGCTACTTCCCTGTCTTTTACGAAAGCACGGAGTACCTTGGTGAGTGCTTCGACCCACTGCGGCGGGAGATGACCTCCACCTGCGCACCGGCGATCGAAAGCGTTCGCCGCTTTTTTGCCGCGCACGGGCTGGGCGAACACTGGAGCGTGTACGACGCGAGCAGCGGAACTTGGTTCGGTCTCCATGCCAGCGCCCTGGAAGAAGTCTGCCACGAAGCCCGCCTCGCCATCTCCCTGGCCGCCGTGCAACCGCTTCCGTCGACGCCTCGGGCTGTGCGCGTGTTCATTGACCTCGATCCCGGTTACACCCAGATCCGTTTTGTGCAAGGCGACTCTGCCTTGTGTACTTTCCTGTCCGACTACCACCGCCACTTCACCATCGGAGAGCGGATCGGCAAGCCGGGCTGCCACGTGCCTACCGGCGGCATCGAATGGCTCGGCACCCGGCAACCCGTGGCTCTGGAGCTGTGGAGTGCACCAGCCCCACCTTCGGCAGCCCCGTTTACGACCATTGGCCGCTGGCATGAAACGCGCCGGGCAGTGGAGCTCGAGGGGCAGCGTTACGGGTGGAGCAAGCGAGAAGAATGGAACCAGTTCATCAGTCTACCCGAGCGAAGTGGCGCGCGCTTCGTACTGGCGATGGACGCGGACAAAGAGCCCGGCGACCTCGTCTGGTTGCGTCGCCATGGCTGGGAGGTCACCGATCCGCTCCACATTTCCGCCGACCCCTTTACGTATCGCGAGTTCATCTTCCAGTCCGCAGGCGAGTTCACCACCGCCAAAGACCTCAACATCCGGCTGCGCACCGGCTGGTTTTCCGACCGCAGCGCTTGCTACCTGGCCGCTGGCCGCGCGGTGGTGACCCAGCCTACCGGCTTCGAAGACTCGTTGCCGGTCGGACAGGGTCTGTTCGCGGTGCGCACACTCGACGAGGCCGCCGACGCCGTCAGGCAGGTCCGTACCGATCCAGGACTCCACAGCACGGCAGCGCGCGGCATTGCGGCCGCATACTTCGATGCCCGGATGGTGCTCGCCGAACTCTTGCGGCGCCTGTGAGCCGACTCTGCTGCGGTGCCAAATCTGGGCACCCGCGATACGTTCGTGCCGCCGCTGACGACATCGCACCGCTTCATGCAACGGAGCGCCTCCGACTGGGCGTGGAAAAATCATCTTGACAGCGGTTGCGCCGCACCAGACCATCGTGGCACGGCTTTCGGAAGCGGGCCGGCCGCACTGCAGCCTTGTCGGGGAGGAATGTATGGGAGATCAAAACACCATCCTGGGTGAGTCGGGGGCGCGTCACCTCTTGCGGCGCACGGGGTTTGGCGCACCACCGGCAGCGGTCGAGCGCCTCGCCCCCCTCACACGAGGAGCGGCTGCGGACCAGGTGCTGTCGTTTCGCCCGGCGAAGTTCAAACCGCGCGGGCGCTACACCGCCCAAGTCCGCACCTCCTGGCTGAAGTACATGTTGCGGACACCCAACCCGCTGCAAGAAAAGCTCGTGCTCTTCTGGCACGACCACTTTGCCACTGGCGACGACAAAGTGCGCGACGCGCGGCGCATGGCCGACCAGAACAAACTCCTGCGCCAATTTTGCAAAGGCAACTTCAAGGCCTTTGTGAAGGCGATCAATACCGACGGGGCCATGATGGAGTACTTGGACACCGTCCGCAATTTCAAGGATCAGCCGAACGAGAACTACGCGCGGGAATTGATGGAACTTTTCACTCTGGGGGTCAACGATCTCGCCGGCCAGCCGAACTACGACCAGCAGGACATCGTGCAAATCGCGCGTGCCTTCTCTGGCTGGAACTGGGATTGGGATCGCCGGCGACCCGTCTTTCGCAACTGGCAACACGACTACAACAGCGAGTATCCCGAGCGTGGAGAGAAGGTGATCTTCCGCACCCGCGGCAACTTTGGCCCAGCCGGGCGGGACTTCACCCAGCCGGGAGGCGAAGGTCCAATGGAGATCGATCAAGTCGTGGACATCATTTTCGAACACCGCGACTCGGATGGCCGCAGCACCGTGGCGCGGTTTATCACCAAAAAACTGCTCGAGTACTTTGCCCACCCGCTACCACCCTACCCGCAAAACGCTGCCATCATCGACCCCATCGTGGCGCGGGCGCAGTTCGACACCACCTGGGATCTGGCCCGCCTGCTGCGCGAGATTTTCGTGGACGATTTCTTTTACGAAACCGCCGCGCCGGCACCGTTCGATGCGAGCACCAAGAAGTCGGTGGTGTGGCCGGTGGACTTTGCCATCTCGGCCTTGCGCTTGTTGCGCGTGAAGCCGCGCTCCGACCGCTGGGGTAATTGGTGGGTCGAGGGAGGCGACTGGAGCAACATCTCTTCGGCCATCGGCGATATGGGCCAATGGCTGCTGGAGCCGCCGAGCGTCTTTGGTTGGGACTGGGAAGAAGCCTGGATCAACAGCGCCACCTTATTGGCTCGCTACGCCTTTGCGCGCAATTTAGCCGGGGCGCGGGGGAGCCGTACCTACCACGTGCGTAGTGACCGGCTCATTGACCTGAACCTGACCGCGCCGGGAGATATTGTGGATGCCGTGCTGCGCTTGCTCGGGGTGCCCGATCAATTCAGCTCGGCCGAGCGGCAAGCCTTGATTGACTACTTAGGGGGACCACTCGACCTGCGCGACGAATACACGCGCTACCGGAAATTGCACGGCCTGATCGCTCTGGTCTTGCAATCGCCCCAGTTCCACCTGCACTGAGCAATAAGGAGACAACGATGGCACTGACGAGACGGCAGTTCCTAACGCGCACCGGGCTATTGGCTGGTGGTGCGTTCACCTCGGGATTGTGGACCCACCCGCTCGTGCGGCGCGCTTTGGCAGATATCGGCGATCGTTTCATCGTCTCCCTGTTCCTCGACGGTGGCAATGACGGTTTGAACACCGTGGTGCCCCTCGACAACGGTTCCTTTCGCAACTTCCGTCAGAGTTACGAGATCCTCCGCCGCTCGGGGCCTGGCGGCTTGCGCTTGAGCCAAGCCGAACTCACACCGTACGCGCTCGGCAACGACCCCAACACCGCGACACCGCTGGCGTTACACCCTGGCCTGCAAGGGCTCTGGAACCTGTACCAACTCGGTAAGGTGGCGGTGATCCAAGGCTGCGGGTATCCGGACTACAACCTCTCGCACGATGTCTCCCGGCGGATTTGGCAAACGGCCCGCCTCAACGCCATGGGCACAGGCTGGCTCGGGCGCTACTTGGCGAGTCGGTACTCCGCTAGCCAGGTGCCTGCGCTTTCCATGGGATACTGGGTTGCAGCCGAGTTTGCCCAACAAAGCACGAGCGTGCTGACCGCCGGCCGCTTGCGCGAACTCGATTTCCCCCGCGACACCTGGTACAGCGAAGAACACGCGCCGGCCCGCACTGCCTTCGAAGCGATTTACGCGTCGGCACAAGCCTCTGCACAGGGGTTGCTGCGTTTTCTCGGCAACACGGGCTCCGCCACCCTTCAAGCGACCGACGCTTACCCCACACTCGACGGCCTTTATCGCACGGACCGCTCGTCGTGGCTGGATCAGTACAACGCCTTGGATTCGAGCACCGCACGCAACCTGCGCGAAATCGCCAAGGTCGTTTACGGCATCCGCCAAGGCGTCCCCAACGTCAACGCCAGGCACTTCTCGCTCGCCAACGGCGGCTACGACACCCACTCGAATCAAGGCACCGTGGGCGCCAACGACACGCATAACGAGTTGCACCGCGAAGTCGGGGACGCACTAGAGGTCTTTTACCAAGACCTCGAAGACATGGGCATGGCCGACAAGGTGCTGGTGTTCGTGTGGAGCGAGTTCTCGCGCCGCCCGCAGCAAAACGACAATGGCACGGACCATGGCTCGCAAGGACCGATGTTCCTCATCGGCGGAAAAGTAAACGGGGGCATCTACGGGAATCATCCCGACATTAGTGACAGCCGCGTGCTCAACCCCGGCGCCACCTGGGACGACGGCAATACCAAGTACTCGCAAGACCCTTCGAACCCACATCGCTCCACGGATTTCCGCGACGTGTACGGAACGATCCTCAAGCACTGGCTCGCCATCCCGCACAGTGAAATCCTCGCGAACATTCTGCCTCTCGATGCCGGCCCACCGGAGGACTACTGGACGAGCGAGAACTTCGATCTCGTGCACCCGGTCAACGGACAGCCCTTGTTCCTTCCGTAGCGCGGCCGAGGAGGATACCATGCGTTGGCTTCGAGTGTCGTGCTGCTCATTGGTCGTTTGCTGGGTAGCGGCGGCCGCACTGCACGCCCAGGTGATCGGGGGCGGTGGTCCGACCTCCACGGACTGTTGGGTGTCCTTCGACTCGGTTCCGTCTCCCAACTACCCGCCTTCGCGCCCACGGGGCGTGCGCTGTGCCGATCAAGACAGCGCCTGCGGGGATGCCGATCCAGCCCTCGGGCGCTGCCGCTTCAGTGTGCAGATCGCTTTGAATTCCACCGCGTTTCCGGGTTGTTCCCCCAGTGACTTTCCCGCCAGCTCCTTTGCCATTCCATACACTGGCCCGAGTAACGACGACCACCCCAAACACATTCCTGACTTCGAGCCGCTCCAACTCTTCGCTGATGGTCAACTTCCGTTGACGTCGTCGGACACCGACAAGTTATCCGGTTTCCAACCCGTAACCGTCACCCTACCCATTCGCTTTACCAGCAGCGGTCCTCGATATCGGCCCGCCACCCTCACCCTGCAAACGACTCTTTGCCAGATCCCGTTGTTCAGCGGGCGCTGCCCTTCTGGCCAGCTCGGCGACCGTGACAAGTTCAAGCTCCTTTGCACACCCCCCCTGGATCCAATGAGCGCGCAACCAGTGAGCCCGTGCTCGGGGATCGCCAGCACTTTCCAGCAAATCCAAGAGCACATCTTCGACCGCAAGTGCTCTACGTTGGCCACCTGCCACGGCTCGGTGGAGCCCAGCCACGACTTGTGCCTGAAACCTTCCTGCGGGGCCCGTTCTGCGTACACGGACTTAGTGGGTGTGAGCCCGCACAACTTTGCCGCAGCTTCGGACGGACTCAAGCGGGTCGAGCCCGGTAACTTGGAGCAAAGCCTGCTGTACCGGAAAGTTCTTGGCGGCCGGCAACTGAACTCGCCCATGTTTGGTTCCGGTGCATACGGGCTACGGATGCCGTTCCACAACCCCGCCGCCGATCGCGCGAGACCGCGCCTGACCGCGGGTGAAATCCGCCTGCTTCGTGACTGGATCCTTGCTGGGGCACCGGCGATGGGTTTCATTTCTTCACCGTACTCCTGCCAGTGACCATCGCGACTTTGTCGTTGCTTGGTCGGCTCCTTTTTGACACCAGCTAAGAAAGGAATTGGCAGCTCAGGAGGCCACGACGATGCCGAACATCGACGCGAGCCAATGGAATCCGGACACCGCCGCGTATCTGTTGCTGCGCGCGGGTTTCGGACACGACGGAAAATACTCGAAGCGCTACGGCGAGGCGTCGCTGGCGCGCAAACTGTCGCGAATGGAACCCGAAGCAGCCGTGGATTTCCTACTGAACATCTCGGTTCCGTCCCCGACTCCGATGGGTCCGGGGCTGTTTACCTCCCGCGCAGGTCTCGAATCGTTACAGGCGTGGTGGCTCCAGCGCATGCTCGACACTCGTACCGCCGTGCTGGAAAAGATCGTGCTCTTACTGCACACACACTTCGCCACGGCCTACTCGCGGGTCAACAAAACCATCTACATGGCACGCCAGAACGCACTCTTCCGCCAGTTCGCCCTCGGCGACTTCCGCGAATTGGTCAAACAAATCAACATCGACCCAGCCATGCTGTGGTGGCTGGATGGCCAGTACAACACGCGTACATCGCCCAACGAGAACTACGCGCGCGAGTTGATGGAGCTGTTCACGCTCGGCGTTTACGACTTCGCTGGGCAGAAAAACTACTCGCAAAACGACGTGAAGGAGGCGGCGCGGATGCTGAGCGGCTGGCGTATTCGCGAGGACGCGAACGCCAACCTGGTGGAAGGCTACTTCACCATGAGCCGCCACGATCGCAACGCGAAAACCCTGTTCGCTCCCGATCCCGAAGAAACGCCCCTACAAAACCCAAACAATCGCTATGTGGAGCCAGCCAACTCGAGCGATGTGGCGCTAGCAACCGACGAACACCGGCGGCTGATCGATGCCATCTTCAACCACCGCGACACGGAAGGGCGGCCGACTGTGGCCCGCTTCATTGCCCGCAAAGCCTGGAAGTTTTACGCCTATGACCCCGAGGTTGATGCCGGCACCTCGCGCGCCGACCTCCCGGTCATCGACGAACTGGCCGACGTGTTTCAGCAAAGCGGCTACAACCTCAAAGCCCTGCTGCGCGCGTTGTTCCTGCGGCAAGAGTTTTACGATGGGCGCGGGCGCACCGTGAAAAGCCCGGTGGAGTACGTGATCGGCTCCATTCGGATGTTGCACGGGCGCCGGCTCAAATTAGACCGTTTCACGACCGAGGATACGCTGATTACACTCGCCAACGACGGGAACGGAGGCCGCGGCGGGATGGCGCAAATGGGCCAGCGGCTCTTCGACCCACCCGATGTATTCAGTTGGAAGGGAAACCGGTTCTGGATCACCTCGCACACCTGGCTCAACCGCCTCGAGTTCGCCAAGCGGCTGTGTTGGTACAGTAAGGGAAGCCTTTCGAGCTCCCCGATTCGGCCGAACAAGTTTGTCTCCAAGCAAGACACCACGCGGGCACAGGTGGTGGACCGGCTGCTCCGGCTGCTCGGGATGGCTCAAGCGGATACAGAGACGCGTGAGGCTCTGATCGCATTCTTGGGGCCGGCTGACCCGATTCGACCTCTGGAGCGCACGTTTCTGGAAACCCGCGTCGCGCCCCTCATTCAGCTCATGTTGAGCCTTCCCCACTACCAAGTGCACTGAAGAAAGGCGGAGGACAGCACCATGGAACTCAGCCGAAGGTCGTTTCTCAAAAGTGCGTTGGCCGTATCCGCCAGCGCCGCCTTTCCAGCCGTGTGGCTACGCGCACGCGAAGCCGCCGCTCTCGAAGCTTGCGAGCAAGGGGTCAACCTTGTGATCGTGCAGTTGGATGGGGGCAACGACGGCATCAACACCGTGATTCCGCTGAGCAACGGCACCGGCCTGAACCGTACCATCTACGACTCGGTCCGCCCATACATCGGCGTCCCGCTCAGCGAGCTGGCTAGCACCCAAATCGGCAACGACCCCCTGCACAACGGCGAGTTGGCCCTGCACCCGCACATGAACTGCCTCAAGCGCCTTTACGACCGAGGCAACGTCGCGGTCGTGCTCGGCACCCACTATGACAACGGCAACCTCTCGCACGACGTCTCCAATCTGATCTGGTACCGAGGGGATCCGACCCTCAGCTTGTCGAGTGGCGGTTGGATGGGCCGTTCGTTGGACCAGCTCTGCCTCGGGCAGTCAAACGCCGTGCCCGCGGTAGACGTGAGTTCGCGCTTGTCACCGCTCTTCTTTGGGCGCACCCCGACCCTTGCCCTGCAGCGCCTCTCCGATCTCGATGTGCCGATCCCGATTGCGCTGATCCCTCCGAGCCAGAGTGACCAGCGGACGCTGTTCCGGCAGACCTTGCAGAACGTCTACCAGCTATTGTCGGGCTCCGAGTCGTTCGCAGGCGACTGGGCTATCGCTGGGAGAGCCGTGCTCTCGCGCATTGACGATTACCGCACCGCTTCCTCTTCAGAAGCGGAGAATCTCAACGCGCTCATCAACGGAGCCAGCGATCACCCGATCGCCTCCCCCACGCGGCAAAGCTATGGACTCGCAACTGGCCTGCGCTTGGTCTTTGCTTTGATGCGCGGCAGGCAACCTGGGAACGTGCCGCTCGGATGCCGGATTTTCCGCGTCGGCATCGGTGGTTTCGACACCCATTCGGACCAAGGCAATCACGTTCCACTCTCGGAAAAGCCGCTAGACCAAAAAGTCGCCGAAGACTTCCGGGGCGAACTCCACGGCAAACTGCTCCACCGAGTGGACAAGGCCATCGCCGCGTTCTGGGCCGATCTCGAGAGTGTCGGGCTGCATCGCAACACGCTGATCATGACCTTCACCGAATTCGGCAGGCGGATCGCGGAGAACGGCGACCACAACGCCGATAGTGGCACCGACCACGGAACCGCGAGCCCCATGTTCCTCATCGGCCCGACCAAAGCCGAGGCTGCAGAAAACGGCCCCTTCGTGGCCGGCGGTGTGTACGGCGCCTACCCTGAACTTCACCTTCCGGACCGGAACGGAAACATGGTGTACCAGGTGGACTTCCGTCACGTCTACGGGGAAGTCATGCATCGCTGGCTCGGTCTCTCGATTGCCACTACGAACGCGATCTTGGGTTCCGGCGGCTTCCGCTACTCACCCCTCGACATCCTGGTCCCGGCCTGAGAGCGTAAGCTGCCGCCCGCGCAGGGCGGCGGCAACTTCACTGTTCCAGCGAGACGCGAGTGCGGTCTATCTGTTGCAGGTCACAAATCTCGCCGATGTGTACGAACAGCGCACGTGTCCGCTCCTGGCTTACGATTCCCGTATCCCAGAACTCGCGCGGGAACGCCGTGACGCTCACAAAATAATCCCGAGGGTCGCGCAAATCGCGTAGCAAGCGCAGGTACTGGTATTCGTAGGCATAGCGGACGAGCCGTTGGAACAAGGCCCGCGGCCGCATACTTTGCCGCAAGCAAGTCACGTTGCTGCGCACGTACATTTGCATCTCTTCGTCGCTGAGGAAATTGCGCGCGAACACATTTGCGCGGTAATCGGGCAAGCGGGCCAGCGCCACTTGTGCCAAACCGGCGCCCACCGAGCCGTGCTGCTGCATCAACGCCTGGATCTCGTCGGCCAACCCCTCGCGCACCGCGCGCGGTGCCGCACGAACCACCTCCTCGCACAAGTCCGCAAGCTCTTGGACGAGCCGCTCGAAGTGCGCGCGCCGGTCGGGCGGTACGCCCACCACTCCCTGCTCGGCCAGGTAGTGGCCCCACTCGTGTACGGCGCGCGCCGCTAGCATCCAACGCTCGAAGGGAGGCGCTGGAGTGTGAAGCCGCAGCATCCCGGGCTCGCGCAAATCGTACGCAATGCAGCCGTGCTCTGCGTGCAGCCAGCAAAGGCCACCAGGCTCGATTCCCGAACACGCAAGCTTGCCGTCCGCCGCCAGCGAAACCCGCGCCAGCACTGCGCGCGAGCGACGATCAATCACCTCCCAGTCCCGGCGCAAGCTTTCTGCGACTTCCGGGTGCAAGTCCCCCAGGGCCGTACGCAAGGCAGAAGAAGGCTTCCCGGCTCTCGGATGCCACAACACTTCGCGCTCGGCGCACAGAACCACCTCGGGCCTCACCTCGTCGAGCCAGTCGAGGAGCTTCGAGGTCGCGCCCCGCGTGCGTTTACGGTACCGCCGGAGATAGCGGTCGAAGACACTCGAGGCAGTGCGTTCCCATTCACGCACGACTTCTTCCCACTCCCCTCTGCGGGTTACTGGCAAGGTCGGACCCGACTTCGCGATGCTCCACTCCGCCACCGGCAAGACGATCGCGCGCGGACGCAACTCTGGGTGAGCCCCCTCCTTGCCGATCCAGCCCACCGCGCGCGCCAGCGCGCGAAAGGCCACGCGGTCCGGACGCGTACACCGCTCGGCAGCTGCAATAAAGCGGTTCCGTTCGCTCGGACTGCGCAGCAAAAAGTAGCCTAGGTTCTCCGCGAACGCGGCCAGCACTTCTCGCCGCCAGCCCATCCGCTCGAGGTGAAAGAACAGGTAAGCCGCAAACTCCGGATCGCTCGTGCGCGGGTCGAAATCCGACCGGTAAAACAGCCACGACGCATTGTGAATCGGCTGGAAGTACGGGCGCGAGCCCGCCTCCTCGGTGACCACACAGCAGTGCAACGCCCGCGGCGGTAGCCACTCACCAGGAAGGCGCCGATACAGCTCCTCGGCGCGCTGCCAGTACATCTGAAACGCCTGAGAAAACAGCTCGACCCATCCAGGTGGCAGAGTTTGCCGCTGCTCGAGCAGGGCAGCAAACTCCGGCTCCAGTCCCCCGGGGCCGAGCGCCTCGGGCGGTATGACAAAACACTCTGCCTGCGCAAAGCAAAACTGCACGAGCGCTGACTCCCCGCGCCACATACGGCCTTTGCTTGGCGCGGCCTCGCACAGAAAACAACCCGGCGTAAGCCTTTTGCCGCGCTGGTCCCATGCCACCCAAAAGCCGATCCATAGGTGACCAGAGGGGAAACCACACGCGTAGCCGCCACGTGCCGTCCGCCGCCCACCCCACGGGCAAACGGTTTTCTGGCGTCGGAGCGCCGGGCGATGCCCAGCCCACCGGGTCGGTCTTCCCTACGATGCGCGGTGGTGCGTTGTCGATGCTCTCGATTGTCTCCCTATTGTCAGGGCCCCGGGATGGCCTAAACACGGTTCGCCGCTCGCACACATGTTCGGCGGGACCCATTCCATTCCTGACCGCAGCCCTGCCCGCGGAACGGCAACACGGTTTTCGCCTTTCACCTCCGATTCATCGCAGAGTCCTCTACCCGGTCACGAGCGAGCAGGGATCTCCGCCCGGCCGATCGCGGCCTTACCCCGGAGGCAGCAAGAATTGGAGCGTCCCGGCAAGCACCACGGACACCCGTGGAGCGCCCCCGGACCACTCGCGGGGCTTGGGCACGGATCGCAGCGGCGTGGAGAGCGGGCATGCGAGGCTAGCATCAGAGTCGCAGACGGGTCCCACGCACACCAAGCCGGAGCAGCCCCAGTGCGGCCAGCACCAGCACTGCAACACCGCGGCTCGTACCCACCCACACCGGAACGGCGGACACTCCAAGCCGGCCCGGCCCGGTGGCGCACGGAGTAGTCTTGCCTCTGCCACCCGCGGTTGCGCTGTCGGCGTATAGTGGGATTTCATCCGACGCAGCTCTGCCGTGCGCCGCCCGCCCTGCCCTGCCGGCCTCGGCCAGGAGCGGCCGTGCGGGTGCCCACCCAACCCCAAGGCAACGGCAACGTTCCGTGGGCACCCTATTGCTTCCCTAGCGCCTTGCAAGCGTGCGGTTGCGCCGCACGATCAGGCTCCCGAGACCCAGCGCAGCCAGGGCCAGTACCGCCAGCGCACGGCCCCGTGCGGACCACACCGGCACCGCTGCCGGACTCGGTCGCGCCGGTCCACCCTGGTCCACAATGAGCCCGTCCGCACCCGTGTCGTCACCCGGCTGCCCGTCCTGCAACTGGAAAGAGATCGTGTTGCCGGAGATGGTCACGTTGGCGTTCGGGTTCTCCTCTGCCAGCGTGTAGAACACGGCATTCGAGGCGCCCGGAGGCAGCGGGCCGAACTTGCGGAAGGTGAGCAAGGAAAGATCGCTCGCAGAAGTGAAGGTCAGGGTGACCTGCGCGATCCCATCCGGGCAGCCTTGCAGAGTAAAGCCCACCAGGCCAAAGGGATAGGAGAAGCTCGCATCGCCACCGAGTTGGCTTGCCGAGAACACGGCTACAGCGGAGTGCTGATTGCAGTCGCTCTCGACGATCACGCAGCCGCCGCCGGATGCTGCGGGCAGGGCAGTGCTGTTGGGATTGGTGCTCGTGCCCTCGGCGCATGCCTCCTCAACGGTGTCCGGCACCCCGTCGCCGTCGGTGTCCAGCGGAGTGGGGGTCGGGGTGAGCGTGGGCGTGAGAGTGGCCGTTGGGCTCGGGGTCGGTGTGGGCGTGGCGGAGGTCGTGGCTGTGGAGATCGGAAGAGCAC
>JBBILD010000028.1:0-44430 GCA_037445065.1 Myxococcales bacterium | reverse complement strand
CGTCATCACCCGCTCCCGGAGGACGGGTTGGACGGGGCGTGTTGGTCCTGGTCTGCGTGACCGTCGGAGTAACCGTCGGACCCTCTGGCGTGTTGGTGATCGTCGCCGTCGGCGTGTTGGTCGGCTTCTCCGTCGGCGTGTTCGTGAACGTGCGCGTCGGAGTGGAGGTTGCCGTTTGGGTTGGTGTGGGGGTTGGAGTCGCTTCGAGTTGGCAGCCGCGGTCGCACCCATCACCATCGTTGCGGTTGCCGTCGTCACAGTTCTCGTGATCGGCTTCGACCACACCGTTGCCACAGGTGCTTACGCGGCACTCGAATCGCAACGTGTCGGGCTCTCGGGTCCCCAAAATGTCCGTAGCGATCACCCGGATGCTGCGACGTCCTGGGCGCACCGCTCCGGATGCCAGGACTCTTTGCTTGACCACGATGGGCACCGGGGCAGTGCATTGGTTCAACGTAGTGTAATTTGCACCCGGGGTGGGTGTGCGCCCGCGCCAGATCACAAGGCCCAAACCACCACTCCCGAAGGTGGATTCCAATGATTGTAGGACTGCTTGGTCATCGGGGTTCAAACTAGTGGGTCGTGGCTTTTTCACTTCGAGCGAACTCAGGCCGAAGGGGAAGCACGTCGTGAACCGGGGATCCTGGTTGTTGACACAGATTCTTGGCGCGATCGTGCAGCTCTTGTTTGTCAGATTCGTATCGAGGTCGCAGCGCGGATCGCCCTCGTAGCAGATGATCTTATTTTTGGGGCGACCCTTCCGATCGAGCTGCGGTACCGGTCGGATCCACCACTCAATTCCGCAGTCGCTCGCTGCCCGGCCCCCCCCGGCGACGCATTCATTGAAAGGCGCGGCAAAGACGCACGGCCCTGTGGGTGTGGGAGTCGGCGTCCGTGTCGGGGTCAGACTCGGAGTGTGGGTTGCCGTACTGGTCGGTGTAGGAGTTCGCGTCGGGGTGACCGTAAACGTGTTGGTCGGCACCGGCGTGGTCGTATTGGTCGGAGTCCGCGTGGGTGTGCCCGTATCCGTCGGGGTGGGAGTTGCAGTGCACACCGCGCCGGTGCATCCGAGCGAGGGGTTACAGGTCTGGCAGGCGTCGCACACGAGCGGATCCCCTCCCACGCACGCGCCACCAACGCACGTGTCATTGGTGGTGCAAGCGTCACCGTCAGAGCACGGCGTCTCGTCCGGCAGGAAGTCATCGGAGGGGCAATTCGCAGCGTTCCCCGGGCAGTGCTCAGCGATATCGCAAGGCCCCGATGCGGCGCGGCAGACCTCGCTGCTGGACTTAAAGGTATCTGCCGGACATTGGTTGCTCACTCCGTCGCACGATTCGGCGACATCGCATGGGCCTGCTGCCGGCCGACAAACGGCAGTGGACTTCACGTCCCCCGGGCAGTTCACAGAGGTACCCGTGCACGTTTCTGCTACATCGCAAACGCCTGCTGCCGGGCGACAAATCGTTCCGGCTGGAGAGATCGAGTCGGTGGGACAGGTGGCACTGGTGCCGGTGCAGAACTCCGCTGGGTCACAGGCGCCGGTCGAACTCCGGCAAGTCGTCCCAACTGACTTAAACGTGCAGTTTGCTGTGCAGCAAGAGGCAAATGTCCCGTTCACCGCAGCGCCCTGGTCGCAATCTTCCCCTACCTGCGGTTGCACGACTCCGTCGCCACAGAAGGAGGTGAACGTCACAGTCACGAAATGACCGTCGTTGTTGACATCGCGGCTTCCGACCCCGGGATAGGTGCCCGCCGTCTGCCCACTGAAGGTGAGGGGCATCCCTAAGCGGACGGCGCATTCGTCGCCACCCCCGGCGCCATTGTCGCTGCCGCAACTCTGGCTCCAAACGAAGCGCAGCGTGTGCGGAATGGGGACCCCGTTGCTCAGTCCTCGTACGACACCCACGTTGCTATCATCAAATGGTGCATTGCCGCTCCCGGTAAAGCTCTCCAGAACCCCTGGATCCGGCAAGCCGAGCGAGCCACTGACCAAGGCCCCTCCCGTTTGGGAGCCGTTGATATTGGTCATGTCAGCATGCGCCACTCCGCCTCCCTCGTCCACCACGGTGAACGCCCCGGTTCGCCGGGTGTTGACGGTCAGTTCGTACCCCCCAGGGGCGGTGACAGAAAAGTTCAGCGTGTAGTCGGAATTGAGAGTGATCGAGGCTGCCGCCGTGGTTTCTGTGTCCGTACCGACGACTGCCCCGTAGCGAACGCTGAATCCAGAGGACGAGTTAGAAAGGATGGTGACTTGATGGCGGCGCTGCGCGGCCACGGGGGGATTGGTAAGCGAATCTGCTTGGCTCGCATCGCTGATCGAAAGCCCCGAAATGCCTTGTGCCCTCGAGATCCCGGCATTCGCCGCGATAAAGACCACGCAGAGCCCGAGCTGGAAGAGGCGCTGCTTCGCTTGCCCTTGACCTGTCTGCTTCGCAACCCCCGTTCGCACGAGACCCTCCCTCGACCCGGAACGTGTTCCGAAGGCCCCTAGCACCAGCGCTGCCTCCCCAAAAAAGATCACTGCGGGAGGTAGCAAACGCCGAACGCCATGGAGACCTTCTTGTGAGCGACGTATCTAACACGGAGCCGCCATCCTTTGTCAACACGTTTTCTGGTTCCTTTCGCGGGCCCAGTTTCAGTGCGAAAACGGACCGGAAAAACTCAGCGGTGGGCAAGTTTGGCCAAGGCGGCCTCCATCCCGGCGAGAATTCCCGCCGGGTTGTGCTCGTCATAAAAGTACTTGTATTGCGGCCGGCCAGCGGTGATGGTCTCGTCCAACCGCCCGTCCGGGGCAAGAAAGAACGTCCTCGGTATGTAGGCGCCGTCCGGCTTGTATTTCTCGCTGAGCCCCCGTTCTTTGTCTGCGTCTACTCGCACCATCACGAACTGTTTGCTCTTTTCCACCACGCGAGGGTCGGCGAACACCTTGGCGTAATTGGCACAGTGAGGGCACCAAGTCGTGTAAAAGATGAGGCAGAGTGGCTTGCCGCTTGTTTTTGCTTCTTCCAAGCCTTTCTCATACGATACCCAGCGGATGTTCGCGTCGTTCCAATCCTCCGCTCCGCCGAGCACGGCGTGGGGGGCACCGAAAAGCAACGCGCTACCCAATGCTGCGGCCAAAATGCTCGCTCGACTCACGTGGCACTCCTCTCGTCTGTTTGTCTCAACTAACCCCGGTTGGTTCGATCGTCGCCTTTTGGATGGCTTCGGCTGCGCTGCGCTCCGGGGTGTGCTCGCTGTGGCAAGCTCGTTTGCCAGCGATGACCGGCACGGCGTTCATCCGCCGCCGGAGCAGCTCTAAGCCCTCGCTGTTCAAACCTGGGCTGCGTACGGCCTTGCGCTTTGGCTGAAAGCTCGGGTCCTTGCCGCTGGCGAACATCTCGATCTCTTTGGAGATCCGCATGCTGCACCAGTCGTGCCCGCACATGGCGCAAAATTCCGTGTCGACCGGCAGGTCCTCGTCATGCAGGGCGCGCGCGGTCTCCCCATCGAAGGCCAGTTCGAATTGCTTGGGCCAGTTCAAGGCGGCGCGGGCGCGAGACAAGTCATCGTCCCACTGGCGGACGCCCGGGACCCCCCGCGCGATGTCGCCAGCGTGGGCCGCGATCTTGTAAGCAATGCAGCCGTCCTTGACGTCTTGTTCCCGGGGCAACCCAACGTGCTCCTTTGGCGTGACATAACAAAGCATCGCGGCGCCAGCGCGGGCCGCTTCTGCTGCACCGATCGCACTGGCGATGTGGTCGTATCCGGGGAAGACATCCGTCACCAAGGGGCCGAGCACGTAGAAGGGCGCATCATCGCAGATGCGTTGCTGGATCTGCATGTTGAAAGCGACTTGATCCAGCGGAACATGCCCGGGTCCTTCGACCATAACCTGCACGCCTGCTTCCCGCGCCCGGTGCACGAGTTCGCCTAACGTGTGCAGCTCGGCAAGCTGCGCTGGATCGGAAGCGTCCGCGGTACAACCAGGGCGCAGTCCGTCACCCAACGAGTAGGTGACGTCGTATTCGCGCATGATGGCGCTGATTTCATCGAACATTTCATACATCGGGTTTTGCCGGTTGTGGTAGAGCATCCACTTGGCCAGAATCGAGCCGCCCCGCGACACGATTCCGGTCAGGCGGCTGCGCACGAGCTGCAAGTGTTCGCGCAAGACCCCTGCGTGGATGGTGAAGTAATCCACCCCTTGTTGGGCCTGCCGCTCGATCTCACGCAGGATGGCGTCGTAGGTCAGCTCCTCGATGTTGCGGCCCTGGATCATGCTGTAAATCGGTACGGTGCCAATGGGCACTGTGGCATGATCAATGATCGCTTGCCGGCAGGCGACGAGGTCGCCGCCGGTGGACAGGTCCATCACGGTGTCCGCCCCGTATTTTTGCGCCCAGCGCAACTTCTCGACTTCGCTTGCCAAGCTGCTTTGCACTGGCGACGCGCCGATATTGGCGTTGATCTTCGTGGTGATCATGCGTCCGATGCCAGTAGGATCGAGCCGCTTGGGGGCGCGCTCGCCACGCAAGTAGTCCGGATCGTTCAACCACTTCCAGCGCTGCGCCACCGTCTGGTTGACCCAGTACCGCGCGTCGGGTCGCGCGCCCGGGTGCCCCACGGCCTCGGTCGGGTAAGAAAGCCCGGCACCGTTGGTTGCCGTCGGGGCCGTGCCCCCGCTCCCGGCAAGGTGCCGCTTATTTGCCGGAATGACCAGTCGGCCACGCGCCACTTCTTGGCGAATGAATTCCGGGCTGACGTTTTCACGGATGGCAACTCGCTCCATTTCCTTGGTGATAATTCCGTTACGGGCGGCTTCGAGCTGGGTCATCGTACGGTCTCCTCGGGATCTTTTGCCTCTGTGGCAATGCTTGCACTGTACGTGCGGCCAGGCGGCACCGCAAGCCGTGCGGCGCGGCGAGCCCCGTGCTTGTGCCGCTCGACCGCGCTGTATACTCGCGTCGGCTCAGGGCCGTCGGCAACTGTTCCGAAAACGCGGAAACAGCAGGAAACGGGTAAGAGGCGTTGCTAAACCTATGAACTCCGCTTGCGACGCAGCCAGGTGCCAAGCAAAAGTCCGATCGCCAAATACGGGGTGGACCAGCGAGCGGGATTGACTTGGCAACCACCGCTACTCCCGGACGAACGGGGTCGCCGGGTGGGAGTTGGGATCGGGCTCGGCGGCTCGCGCGGCGTCGGAGTCCCGGGACCCACGGTGGGCGTCGGCGTAAAGGGCAGGGCGGTTGCCCGAGAATTGTTGCGCAGCACTGTGACCGTGTTGGCGTCCGCATTGGCGGTGAGCAGCTCGGGAAGTCCGCCCGTTGCATCCAACACCACGTTCAGATTGGCCACCAAGATGTCGTTCGGCCCCCGGCCGACTGCGAAGTCCGAACGCAAAAACTGACCGAAACCCGTGCCGGCAAACACGACGATACGGTCCGAAGACGGCACCGCGAGAGCCAGATCCGCAGCTCCATTGCCGTTGAAGTCGGCAGCCACCAAGCCGGTTGCGGATGCTGGCACGGGCAAGTCCTCCACACGCGTGAAGCTGCCGTCTCCATTGCCGGCAAGAACAAACAGCCGCTGATTGGCACGGCTCATGGCCGCGACGTCCGGCACTCCATCAACGATGAAGTCGTCCACCACCAGGTCCTCAGGGGCCAGGGACAGTGCGGTTCGGACGGGCGCTGTGAAGAAGTCTCCGCCACCGGGAAAGACCGCCACCGCCGGTGGGTCGCTCGTGCCAATCACGATGTCCCAATTGCTGTCCCCGACCGCGCGGGCAAGGGTCATGGCGGTCAGCGTTCCCGGAATTTCTAGAGCCAGTGGCGGGGCGAAGCTTTCGCCCCGGCTCAACGCGAAGACCACGCGGTTCAGCGCGCGTTGCATGGCCACCAGATCGTCGAGGCCATCGCCGTTTAGGTCCGCGCTGCGCAGGCGATCCACCGCACCGCCGAAATCCACTGGCCGTTGGAGGCCGAAGCCAGCAATGGAATTCGGCAGGGTGACCGCACGGCCGCTATCCGCCGAGGTCACCGCCAAGTCTAGAAAGCCATTACCGTCGAAGTCGCCAGCGGCGATTGCGGTCGGGTCGGGCAGGGCTGCGACCGAGACCGGTGCGCGCAACGCCCCGCGCCCGTTGCCGCGGAGAAAGGAAACAGTGCCGTCTCCTGCGTTCAGGGTGACCACGTCCGGCCAACCGTCACGGTCGAAATCGGCACTCAGGGCCGCGATGGGACGTGGTCCGGTTGCAAAGGAAAGCGCGGCTTGAAACGAACCGCCGCCGTTGCTGCGTACCACGCTTAGCGAGGCGCTGCCGCGGTTGGCGGTGACGATATCCGCAGCTCCGGTCTCGTCTTCTACAAAGTCCCCCACGGCAAAGCCCACGGGCTCGGATCCGACCACCAGCCGCGCTGACATTTCGAAACGTCCATCCCCGAACCCGTTCAGCACCGCGACGTCGTTCGCGCCTCGGTTGAGGACCAGCAAGTCTGCGCGGCCGTCTCCATTGCCTTCGAACCCGGGGCTCCGGTCGTCGAGAATGGCCAAGGCAATCGGCTCCGGCCCTACGGTTGCGGTAAACACGCGAGAAAAACCGGCGCGGCCGTTGTTGGCAAACACGGCGAGACCTCCGGCCTCTTCAGCTACGATCAAGTCGGCACGTCCATCCGCATTGACATCACCGAGCGCGACCGCTGACACCGCAGTTCCCACAGGGATGGTCGCCGTCGGTACGAAGGTATCGCCGCTGCGCCGCAACAGCAGGACGCTGGCACCCGCGCCGTTCCCGACAGCCAGATCCAGCGCACCATCCCCGTCCAAGTCACCGCTTGCCAGTGCGCGGGGTTCCGCAGCCACCTCTAGGTCGCCGGCGATGGACAGCGTTGCGCTCGGGTCGGCGCGCAGGAGGACGACCCGGTTCGTTGCCGCATCGGTTACCGCGACCAGATCGTCGAGCACGACCGTAGCGCGCGGGTCTTGAACTGCCGCGATTTCGATCGGGCCCGTGAACGTGCCGTCACCGCGGCCGGTGAACAGCGCAACGGTGCCGGATTCCGCGCTCGCACTGACGATGTCAGGGAACCCATCGCCGGTGAGATCTTGGACCACCACGGTTCGCGGCCTCCCAGTCACGGCCAAGTTCGGGCGGGTGCGAAATGCTCCCCCGCCGCGGCCCTGAAGCCAGCGTACCACGCCCGTCTCGTCGGCGACCACAACGTCCAGATGCTCGCCCCCAGAAGCCTGGGGATCCACGTTGCCAGCGGCGATGCTGCTCAACAGGTGCCCGACGTTGAGCTCGGTCGCCGAGCGAAAGGACACTGGTGAGCCGAAGGGGAGCGGGGTTGGAGTTGCTGTGGCCGTGGGCGTAGCTGGCGAGCCGGTAAACGCAAAGGTTGCAGTGGGGCTTGGTGGGGTTGCGGATGGCGGCGGAGGAGTCGGCTGCTCGCTAGGGGTTCGGCTGGGCGTTGCGGTGACACCACCACGCAACGTGCGCGTAGGCGTGGGTGTACGAGTCGGCCGGCGGGTTTGCGCCCAAGCCGCCTGAACCAGCGCGAGCCCGACCAGTAGGAGCAGGCCGCAGGCAGCGAGTCGCCGCGGGTAGGGCAAAACAAAGTCGAAACGTTTCACGGTGCGCGCACGATGAAACGCGCGCCGGGAAATTGCAAGCGCGATCGGGGACCCTAGCGGGACGCCTGAGTGGCTGGGGCTTCGGCGAACGCCTCGCGCAGCAACTTCGCGAGCTCACCCGAGGCGTGCAACTCGCGCACGATGTCGCAACCACCGATAAACTGGCCACCGATGTAAATTTGTGGGATCGTCGGCCAGTTGGAGAACTCTTTGATGGCTTCCCGTTTCTCCGCATCTTCGAGTACATTGACGTGCGCAAATGGGTAACCGTGTTCGCGCAAGCACTCGACGGCGGCCGCAGAAAAACCGCACATGGGGAAGTCGGGCGTGCCCTTCATATAAATGATCACCTTGTTGCGAGTGATCTCATCGCGAATTTCATCGAAAACGTTGCGTGCCATCGTACCCTCCGTTGCTCTATTCCCTGACTTCTTCTGCAGCTGAGTCGCGCTCGGCCTCGCCCGGGGTCAGTGCCCGGATCGATAAAGCGTGGATCCGCTCGCGCATGGCGTCGCCCAGAGCGGCGTAAACGAGCTGATGCCTTGCCACCAGAGTTTTTCCCTCGAACTGGGGTGCGACCACCACTGCGCGGAAGTGGTTTCCGTCGCCAACTTCATCGCGAACCTGGACCCACGCTCCGGGCAGGCCCTGTTGGATCAGCCGTGCGATTTCGTCCGCGTGCATGGCGCGATGCCTAGCACGCCCGGGCAAAGGAACAACGGCCTTTAAAGTCCACTTGCCGCTAGCTCGCGAGCGATCGTGTCGCGGGTCGCTTCCATCAACTGGGGAATCGTCGCGGGTTCATGGGCCAACACTTCGATGGGCTGCCCGAAGCGAATCTCGATCGTCTTCCCCGGGTTCATCCGCCACCAGGGCAGACGCGCTAGGGCCGAGTAGCTACCGCAGATGGCGGTGGGCAACACTGGTAACTTGTGGTCTACGGCGAAGTGAAACGCCCCTTTCTTGAACGGCAGCAGCTCGCCCGTGCGGCTGCGCGTCCCTTCCACAAAGAAGATGATCTGCCCACGGATCTTGCGCACTGCCGCTTCCGCAATTGTGCGCAGGGCGGCTGTGCGGTTGGCTCGGTCGATCACGATCTGGCCTGCGGGTCGCAGCGCCCAGCCAATGATGGGCCACTTCACCAACTCCTTCTTGGCCACGAAGCGGAAGGGAGGCGGGATGACGCGAACCAGCGCAAGGATGTCGAAGATGCTCGCGTGATTGGCGCACACGACGTGCGGTCGTTTCCAGTCAATGGGCACGATTTCACGCACCCGCAACCGAATCCCCGCGAGGGCGAGCAGCACACCAGTCCACAACCGTTGGGCGACCCAGCCGGCAACATAGGCGTTGCCTTCGATGATGCGGTCCAGTTTGTGTGGGGCACCGAGGGCACCCTGCACAAGCCCGTACGCGTAGCGAGCGTAGATGACCGCCAACAAGGGAAGGCCGAGAATCGCGGTCCACAAGCTGGCGAGGAGAATGCGAAGCACGTTGAGTGGTAGCGTCATCACGCACCCCCGCTTCGTTCATAGCGCCATCCGCTGGCCAACATCCACAAGCGATGCCGCGGCCCGGGTTGGTCGAGGTCGCCGTTGCCATACGCGACGTCGCCGCGGTACACGGTGCACGCTCCTCCCTCTACCCAATGCAATTCCGGCTCGAAATGCGGCGGCTCGCGCCGGGCGATAGCTTGCAGGAGTTCGGCCACCGATGTCCAGCGGCTGAGTTCGAGCAGGGTTACATACGTCGGTGCTGGCAATTCCAGTTCGCCGCGCCCCTGCAACTCGAGAGCTAGGCGCGGGCTGAGCCAGCGGTGAGCGGAAATCTCACCGCCGTCCGTCCGCACCACTTGCTCTGGGTCAGCAGCAACCGCGAAGAACCAGGTGTCGAAGCGTTTCGGCACGTTCACCGGTGTGACCCAGCGAGACAACGGCACCAGCGCATCGGCGGCGATGTCCAGCCCTGCTTCCTCTTTCGCTTCTCGGACCGCGGCGTAGCGGGCTGCGGTGAGTTCGTCCTGGCTGCCCGCCCGCTGGTAGTCTTCCTCGTCCACGCGGCCTCCCGGAAACACCCATGCGCCCCCGTGAAAGTCGAGGACCGAAGAGCGCCGCACCATCAGCACTTCGCAGCCGCCTGGCGAGTCGCGCAGGAGAATGACCGTGGCGGCAGGGCGGGCTTTCGGACCAGACATACGTGCCGTTTACTTCCAGCTCCGCCCTCGATCAACCAGACTGCCTTGGGTCCCTAAGGCTCAACTCCCGCGCGGCAAGCCGAGCATCCGTTGCGCCACGATGTTTAGTTGAATTTCCGATGTGCCACCGGAGATGGTGACCGATCGGCTATAAAGAAAAGCGTTTTGCCAGCGCCCTTCGTCAATGGCCCGCTGGTCACCGGCCATGAGCTGCGACCACGGCCCCAAGCTCGCCATGGCTGTGTCGTAGAGGTGCTGGGAGAGACGGTTCCAGAATTCCTTTTTGAGGCTCGTTTCCGGCCCCGGTTGCTGGCCCCGCGCAAGCCGCGTCATCGTGTCGTAGTTGTGTAAGCGCAGGATCTCGACCCGGATGTATGCGTCCATCGCGGCTTGCCGCAGTGCAGGGTGCACGAACTCTCCGCGCTGGCGCTTCTCCCGAAGGAGACGGAGGAGGCGCTCGATGGCGATCTTGTGTTTCACTTGCTCTTTGAACAGATACCCCGTGCCTCGCTCGTGAGCGAGGGTGAGCATGGCGATTCTCCAACCCTCGTTCTCCCGGCCGATGAGATTCTCGCGTGGAACGTAGACGCGATCGAGGAACACTTCGTTGAACTCCGCGCCGCCGGTCATTTGCCGCAGCGGGCGTACGGTGATGCCCGACTGCTGCATGTCAACGATGAAGTACGAAATGCCGTCGTATTTGCCGCGTGTGGGGTCGGTGCGGGCAAGGCAAATGGCCCAGCGCGAGAAGTCTGCGTAGCTGGTCCACACCTTCTGCCCCGTTAAGCGGTAGCCGTCCCCTTCTCGCTCCGCGCGCGTGCGCAGGCTCGCCAGATCCGAGCCTGCCCCGGGTTCACTGAAAAGTTGGCACCAAATTTCCTCCGCGGAGAGGATTTTCGGCAAGTAGCGGCGTTTTTGTTCCTCGGTGCCGAACTCGATCAAGGTCGGCCCGACGTTATGCACGCCGACTTTGTTGATCAGCTCCGGTGCTTCGGCACGTGCCGCCTCTTCGTTGAAAATGGTTTGTTCCACCACGCTCAGCCCCGCGCCTCCGTACTTTTTGGGCCATAGGATGCCAGCCAGCCCAGCACGGTGCAGCCGCGCTTGCCAATCACGCAAAAAGGCTACCTCCTCTGCCGGGCTCGCAAAGGTGGGGTGCTTGTCCGTGCCCCAACCGGGTGGGAGGTTCTGCCGCAGCCACTCACGGACGCGCTTGCGAAACGCTTCGTGCTCAGGATGGAACCGCAAGTCCATAGCCACTGAACGTTACTCGCGAGGTCAAGCTCGAGTCAATGTGTTCCCCCGCGCGGGGCGTGCGGGACTGCTCGGCACCGTGACGCCTGCGCCGACAGTGCCAGCGGGCGCGCTCTTGCAGTCGCGAAGATCACGGGGCATGAGAGGGGGGCCCAGGCTGAGTCAGGAGGGAGCGATGCCCCGAAGTCAGATTTTTGTAGCAGGGCGCTGGCGCGAAGCGCGGGGGGGCGTGTACGCCATTCCCAACCCGGCAACCGAAGAAACGATGGGTGAGGCGCCGAACGCGACGGTAGAGGACATCCACGATGCGATTCGCGCGGCGCGAACCGCCTTCGATGCGGGACCGTGGCGACGCACGACTCCGAGAGACCGCGCTCGGATCATCGAGCAACTTCATGCGGGGCTGATGCGCCGGAAAGAAGAGTTGCGCGAATTGCTCGTGCGGTGCGCGGGCGCCGAGTACATCACCCACCCGATTCAGTTGGATACGGCCTTGGATTTACTGGCTAGCTATGCGGACTGGGCGCTGCGCTTCCCCTTCGAGGAAATGCTGCCGCCGGTGGTCAGCGTAGGGGCTGCTGGCCCGCAATTGAACCACGCCATGGCTGTGTACCAGCCGGTGGGCGTGTGCGGTTTGATTCCCACTTGGAATTTCCCGCTTTACGTCACTGTGCAGAAAATCGGGCCGGCAATTGCTGCCGGCTGCACGATGGTGATCAAGCCGTCTCCGTACGTGCCGTTGATCGATCTCGTGATTGCCGAGGAAGTGGAACGCTGCGACCTTCCGCCCGGTGTTTTCAATGTCGTCACTGGGGAATCTCCGGCCCTGGGCGCCGCACTGGTCGAAAGTCCCCTCGTGGACAAAGTGAGCTATACCGGTAGTGCCGCCACGGGGAAAAAGATTCTGGCCACCGCTGCTCCTACCTTGAAGCGGGTGCATCTCGAGCTGGGGGGGAAATCGGCTGCCATCTTCTTACCGGATGCGAACCTCGATGCGTATTTCATGTACGCGGCCACGCCGGCTTTCTTTCACGCCGGCCAGGGCTGCGCCATGTGTACCCGCGTGCTGGTGCCACGCTCGCAGCAGGAAGCGCTGGCGGAGAAACTCCAGAGCTTCTTGCAGGCGATGGCGAGGGTTGGCGATCCGGCCGATCCGTCCGTTACTGTGGGTCCGGTGATCCGTGCCGAGCGCCGCGCCCAGATCGAGTCGTACATCGCAAGCGGCCTCGAAGAAGGGGCTCGCTTGGTCTTGGGTGGCGGCCGACCTACCCACCTCGAGCGCGGTTACTTTGTGGAGCCGACGATTTTTTGTGACGTAAGAAACGACATGCGCATCGCGCGTGAGGAGATCTTCGGGCCGGTCCTGAGCCTGCTGCCTTACGACGAAGTCGAAGAGGCCATCCGCATCGCCAACGATTCCCCGTACGGTTTGGGCGGCGCGGTGTATTCGGCGGATCGTGCCAAAGCCATCGAAGTCGCGAAACAGATTCGGACCGGGCAAATGAATGTCAACGGTGCCGTGAACCTTCTGCACACGCCGTTTGGTGGCTTCAAAGAGAGTGGCATCGGGCGAGAGGGAGGGCGATGGGGCCTGCAGGAATACTGCGAGGTGCAAGCGATCGCCTGGACGTAAGCTCCAGCTTTGTGGGGGGACCAGAGAGGTCAAACATGCGGTAACCGGAATCTGTCGTCCGGTGCCGCGGGCGATGTTGGGAAGCCTCGGTACTGGGTGCGGTTGGGCGGCGATTGATTGCCGCATGGGGTGCCGGTACAAAACGCCTCCTCATGACAGAGCCAGGCGATCGCGAGTCGTTGTCTCCGGCCGAGCGGGGCCTCCTCACCCCCTACTTCACGAATCTCGATCGCCCCGTCTTCGCCCTCCAGAATCTGCCGGAGGTGGTGAAGGGCGCCTTGTTTGCCCGCTACTCACGCTCCGCCAAGTCCCTGCGTCGCCTGTTCCTTGACGAGTTTTTGGACCAGCTCGGTGCGCCCGGAGTGCCTGCGGTGCCGGTGGGAGTCGAGCGTGCCGAGCGTTTGTACGAGCGGGTTTTCGACGACTACGGCGACGACTCGGTGGCACAGCTCGGGGGCGCCCACCTGGCCTGCGAAGGCGTGTCCAACATCTTGACCAAAGTGCTCGAGTGGGGCCGCCTCATGGCGTACCTCGAACAGTCCACCCGGTACGTACCGTACGACCGTCGGGTGGGAGGCCGCTGGCCGTACACAATCCCGCCGGAATTGTCCGCGCACCCTTTGCGAATCACGTACGAGCGTACACTCGATTTCTTGTTCGAAACCTACGCGCAGTGGTTGCCGAAGCTCGAGGCCCATCTGGTGGCTCGCTTCCCTCGCGGCGCTGAGGAGCCAGAAGCTGCGTACCGGCGGACGATTCGGGCCAAAGCCTTGGACATTTTGCGCGGCTTGCTCCCCGGCGCTACTCAGTCCAATGTCGGGCTGTTCGGGAGTGGCCAGGCGTTCGAGGCCTTGCTGCTGCGCATGCGCGCGCACCCGCTTGCCGAGGCTAGGCAGTACGCGGATTGGATGCTTACTGAGCTGCGCAAAGTGATCCCATCGTTCTTGCGCCGCGTGGATCGCCCCGATCGAGGCGGGCTCTGGAGCCAGTATTTGCGCGAGACCCGGGAAGCCACGGCGGCGCTCGCGGCGGGCTTGCTTGCACGGGAGGAGGCGGAGCCGCGCTCTGCAGTGACCTTGACTGAGTTCGACCCGGAAGGCGAGACCAAGGTGGTGGCCGCGGCGCTCTATCCTCACAGCCATCTTCCCGATGATCAGTTGCTGGAGCGTGTGCGGCGCATGCCCGCCAGCGAACGGCTGGCGGTTTTGCGTGCGTACGTGGGCGAGCGCACCAACCGGCGGCACAAACCGGGTCGCGCCTTCGAGCGGACGTCGTACCGCTTCGACATTCTGGCCGATTACGGCGCGTTCCGCGATTTGCAGCGCCATCGTTTACTGACCATCGAATGGCAGCCGCTCAGCCCTCGGCACGGGTACGAGGTGCCCGAAGAAGCGAGCGCCGCGGGGCTGGAAGGGGAGTGGCGGCAGGCCATGGAACGCTCGGCGGATTTGTTCGACCAAATCGAACGGGCTGGTCTCGAGGCCGTAGCGCCGTATGCACTGTGCTTTGCCTACCGCGTGCGCTTTTATCTGCACATGAATGCGCGCGAGGCCATGCACGTGCTCGAGCTGCGCACCTCGCCGCAAGGACATCCGTCGTATCGCCGGGTGTGTCAAGAAATGCATCGCTTGATCGCCGAACAAGCGGGGCACCATGCACTCGCCGAAGCGATGCGGTTCGTGGATTACAGCAATGTGGAACTGGAGCGGCGCGAGGCAGAATGCAGCCGCGAGCGCAAACGGGCGACTCGAGAGTGAGCGCTGCAGCTTAGAATGAGCGGCGCTAGGGTTGTTGTGCTCGCCTTGCCCGTTTGGCTGCGAGGGAAACAATGACCAAGTTGTCCGTGAACGTCAATAAAGTAGCCACCTTGCGCAATACGCGCCCGGTCGGAATCCCGAACGTGGCTCATTTGGCCCGCATTGCGTTGCAGGCAGGAGCGGCGGGAATCACCGTCCATCCACGCCCCGACGAGCGGCATATCCGTCGCGGCGACGTAGACGAGATCGCCTCGTTGCTACGGGAGTTTCCGGGCCGGGAGCTGAACATCGAGGGCAACCCCTTCCACGGTTTGCTGGACCATTGCCTCCGTGTGCAGCCCCATCAGGCCACTCTGGTGCCCGATGCGGCCAACGCGGCGACCAGTGACCACGGCTGGCCGCTCTTGGCCATGCCACGCGAAGAACGCGAACAGCTACACCGTGCGATCCAGCGGCTCAAAGAAGCTGGCTGTCGCGTCAGCCTGTTCATTGATGCGGTCGCAGAAGTGGCGCGCGAGGCACGAAAGCTCGGGGCAGACCGCGTCGAACTCTACACCGAGCCGTACGCCCGCGCCTTTGCCAGAGGAGAAGCCGAGGCAGTTCTGCCAGCGTACCGGGAAGCGGCGCTTGCAGCTCGCGAAAGTGGTCTCGGCGTCAATGCCGGGCACGATTTGAACCTACAGAACTTGGGACGGTTTCTAGCCGAGGTTCCCTGGGTTGCGGAGGTTTCGATTGGGCATGCCTTGATTGCGGACGCACTTGAATTCGGAATGGCAGAAACCGTCCGCCGCTACCTGGCGATTTGTGAGGGGCAGGGGAGGCGCCCACAAACCTGACCGAAGGCAGCGCGTCAGCAGAGGGTGCGGCCCTCACTCGACGGACTGAAACAGCAGCCCGCTCAGCAGTTTTGGGTAGAAGTAGGTGGACTTCTGGGGCATGACCGCACCGGCTCGGCACACGGCGAGCAGATCGTCCAGGCGCGGCGGCCGCATCAAAAAAACCGCTTGTGCGCCCGTGGCCAGAGCCGCGAGCGCCTCCTGGTCGTCGTGCGTGTACCAAAGACGCCCGGCGCGGGCTTCTTGGTCGACATCAATGCCGAGCAAGCCGCGCAGTACGAAACGGTCGAGCAGAGTCACATCTAGGTCGCGCACGGCCGGGGGCAAATCGGGAGCTTCGCGCTCGAGGAGTGTTGGATCCTGGAGGCGAGCAAGCCACACGCAGTCCTCGCCTGCAAGGGCCACACCGAGGGTGTGATGGCCGGCGGATTCGTCCAGCGCCCGGAAGAGCGCCTGCGCCTGCTCGCGCGGAAAGCGCTGCAGGGAGAAATGCTGAGAAAGAAGTTCGGCAACCCGCCCGGCACGCAGCGCGGGGACATCACCGAGCACGCGATGCGTGGGTAGAACCAGCAGCCCAGGGTCGGCCAAGCTCGTCAGATACATCAAGACGAAGTTATACGGGGCCTCGACCGCGTCGCCTCCCGCTGCGCGCCGCTCTTCAGCGTACGCGAGCGCAGTCTCGTAGCGATGGTGGCCATCGGCAATGATGACTTCCTCTTCTTCGAGCGAACGTTGCGCAAGCGTGATCAATCGGCGGTCGCGCACGAACCACAACCGGTGTCGCGTGCCTGCCCAGTCTACCAAGGAGATATCGGGCCGCCGCTGCGCCAGCGACGAGCGGAACGTCGCCAGCAAGGTTTCTTGGTCGGCATACAATCCGAAAACAGGGCTCAAGTTGGCGCGGCAAGCTCGTAAGAGCTGCAAGCGGTCTTCTTTGGGGCCCGAGAACGTGCGCTCGTGGGGCCGGATCTTGCCGGACGCGAACGGCTCCAGGCGGATCGCTCCGAATAGCCCGGCCCGCTCATGCTCGGTGCCGTCGCGAAGGCGAAATCGCTCGAGAGAAAACACCAGACAGGGGCGCAATTCTTCCACCAAAATCCGTTCGGCCCGCCACTCCGCCCATGTGTCGGCGGCACTGGCGTATGGGTCGGGGTCGCGGTTGAGGATCAGGCGGATGACGTTGTACGGGTGCCGCTCGTAAAGTTCGTCGCGTGCGCCCGCATCGATCACGTCATACGGCGGCGCCACCAAAGGAGCCAGGTCGGGGAACAGCGCGGGATTGTAACGGATCGGAGTGAACGGGCGGATCATCACCATTGGGGGCCTCTCCTCGCTGTGCTGTGTGCCGGACTCTGCATGCGCGGTCGCTCAACTGTGTACGGGCTGCCCGCGGAGTGCACGTCGGCCGACGTCGCGCCGGAAGTGCATACCATCGAAACGAATTTTCTCGACCGCGGCATACGCGCGCTGTACCGCCTCCGCCACGTCCGAACCGCTTGCTGTCACACCGAGCACCCGCCCTCCGTTGGTCACGAACGTCTCGCCGCGGCGCGCCGTTCCAGCATGGAAAACGACCACACCTGGGAGTTGCTCCGCCTCGCTGAGACCTTGGATGACTTTGCCGCGCTCGAACGGCCCTGGATAGCCTCGCGCGGCCAGTACCACGCACGCCGCCGCTCGTGCGTCCCACCGCGGGCGCACCTCCGCCAACCGTCCTTCGATACAAGCCTCGAGTAAGTCCACGAGGTCGCTTTCCAAGCGCAGCATGAGCGGCTGGCATTCGGGGTCGCCGAAGCGGACGTTGAATTCAAGCACTTTGGGCCCTTGCTCCGTGAGCATGAGCCCAGCGTAGAGGGCTCCGCGGAAGTCAATTCCCTGCGCGCGCAGTGCGTTGAGGGTCGGCAGCACGATCTCTTTCAAGACGCGGGCCTCCAGTTCCGGAGTCAGCGCCGGAGTAGGTGAATAGGCGCCCATCCCGCCCGTGTTCGGACCCAGATCGTCATCGAGCAGGCGTTTGTGGTCCTGGGCAGACGGGAAGGGAAGGACTGAAGTTCCATCCACCAGCGCGATAAAGGACACTTCTTCGCCTTCCAGATATTCTTCGACCACGATGCGCTCTCCGGCGTCACCGAACAGCCGCGACACCAACATGTCGTCAATGGCTTGCTCCGCCTCGCGTTGGTCGTGGCAAACGATCACCCCTTTTCCGGCTGCAAGGCCATCCGCCTTGATCACGACTGGCGTCCCTACCTCGTGCACGTACCGTTTTGCTTCCTCCGGGCGATCGAAGGTACCAAAGTACCCAGTGGGGATTCCGAAACGCCGCAACAGCTCCTTTGCGAACGCCTTGCTCGACTCGAGCCGCGCCGCTTCGCGGCTCGGCCCAAAGACTCTCAGGCCCTCCTTTGCAAATTCGTCCGCGATGCCGAGGGTGAGGGGCAACTCGGGGCCCACTACGGTAAGGTCAATCCGCGCCTCGCTCGCGAACCGCAAGAGGCCGGCGACATCGTCAACGCCGATCGGGACGAGATCCGCAATCTGCGCGATGCCCGCATTGCCTGGAGCACAGTAAATCTGCTCCACGCGTGGCGAGCGAGCGAGCTTCCAAACCAAAGCGTGTTCTCGTCCACCGCCGCCAACGACCAACACCTTCATCTGGCTACCCTCCAGGAGAGCACTTGCGATCGCACCGGGCCGCGGTACAGGCGGCTCGGCGAGTCAGCCACAAAACGCAACAAAGACGTTCGCTGCATCGCTGATCCTCGGCAAAATTCAGTGGCGAAAGTGGCGCACGCCGGTAAAGACCATGGCCAGCCCTAGGCGATCGGCGGCGGCGATGACCTCATCGTCGCGCACGCTGCCTCCGGGCTGAATCACGGCTGTAATTCCGGCCTCGGCAGCGACTTCCACCCCGTCGGGAAAGGGGAAAAACGCGTCGCTGGCCAGCACCGTACCACGCAGATCGATTCCGACGCGGCCCGCCTTGGCCCGCGCCGCGTATACGGGATCCACCCGCGAGGTGGCGCCACCTCCGATCGCTCTGGTGGCGTTTTCCGTGCAAAAGACAATGGCATTGGACTTCACGTGCTTGACCACTTTCCAGCCGAAGGACAACGCTGCCCATTCCGCTTCGCTCGGGCTGCGCCGCGTCACCACACGGCCGGCGCGCGGCTCTTCCATGCTCCGATCGGCGCCCTGAACGAGGAGCCCCCCCATGACGCTGCGCGCTTCGATCTGCCAGAGTTCCCGCGCCACCTCTGGGTTCCAGCGCATCAGGCGGCGGTTCTTTTTCTTTTTCAAAAAATCGAGGGCGGTCGGTTCGAACTCCGGTGCGATGAGTACCTCCGTGAAGATTTCATCCACCTCCTGGGCTAAGGCCAGGGACCAGGGCTGGTTGCTGATCAGGATGCCACCAAAGGGAGAGTCGGGATCAGTTGCAAAGGCACGGCGGTAGGCTTCGACGTCACTCTCTCCCAAACCGACCCCGCACGGAGTGTTGTGTTTGAGGATTGCCACGCAGGCCTGCCCGCTCGTGCAGAACTCTAACATGAGCGCCAGCGCCGCGTGGATGTCCAAGATGTTATTGTACGAGAGTTCCTTGCCGTGGAGTTGTTGGACCACGCGCAGAAAGTCCCCGTATAGTGCGGATTTCTGATGCGGGTTTTCGCCGTAGCGCAGGTCCTGCGCTTTACTGAGCGTCATGTGAAAGGTACGCGAGAAAGCCTGCTGTTCACCGTCGGTGAAACGGCCAAGGTATTGGGCGATGGCACCATCGTAACGAGCCGTGGTGGCGAAGGCCTTTTGCGCCAGCAGGCGGTTGGTGGCGAGCGACACCTCTCCGGCATTCGCTCGCAGTTCGCTTAGAACCAGGTCGTAGTCAGCAGGGTCCACAATGACCGTCACCGACTCATGGTTTTTTGCTGCCGAGCGGATCATCGAGGGGCCGCCGATGTCAATGTTCTCGATGGCTTCCTCCCAGGTGCAACCAGGCTTGGCGACCGTGCGTTCGAACGGGTAGAGGTTGACGACCACCAGATCAATCGGCTCGATCCCGAGCGTTCGTAGTTGTTCTTCGTGCTTTGCATTGCTGCGCAGCGCGAGCAATCCACCATGAATGCGCGGGTGTAAGGTCTTCACCCGGCCGTCGAGAATCTCCGGGAAGCCCGTGTAATCGCTCACCGATGTGACCGGCACACCATGCTCACTGAGGAGTTTGGCAGTGCCACCGGTGGACAGAATCTGCACCCCTAGCTCATGTAGCGCCTGCGCGAACGGCACCAGACCCGTTTTGTCGCTGACGCTAATCAAGGCTTTGCGTATCCGGGCCATTCTTTCCTCCTTGGTACTCGAAAACGACTTGTCAGCCTCCAGAGGTTCCGACCAACTCTCCGCCTAGACCAACACCCTCCGCACCCGGCGGCCGAGGCCGGCAACGAGTTCGTAGGGAATCGCGCCGCTCCAGCGACTGACCTCAGCAAGGGTGATTTGCTCGCCTCCCTGCTTGCCCCACAAAACGACTTCGTCTCCTGGCCTCACCCCGGGTACATCGGTTACATCAACGACGGTCAAATCCATGCAGATCCGGCCCACGACGGGAGCCCGGCGGCTCCGGATCAAAACTTCTGCCCGGTTCGAAAGCCGCCGATCGTAACCATCGGCGTAGCCGA
Source organism: Myxococcales bacterium (assembly GCA_037445065.1). Classification (GTDB taxonomy): domain Bacteria; phylum Desulfobacterota; class Binatia; order HRBIN30; family HRBIN30; genus JBBILD01. The sequence goes on along the minus strand of JBBILD010000028.1, from coordinate 24,475 downwards.
TTCCAATGACCGCCAGGCGGCTCGGACGCGCGGTGACGAAGGTTTGCCCGTAGCTGATCGGCGTGCCGGCGGGGACTTCACGGACCTGCAAAACCGGGGCGGCAAGCCGCATGACCGCCTCGAGCTCCCGCACCTCCGAATGCGGATCCGGCCAGATCCCGTACAGCGCAATCCCGGGCCGCACCATGTCCGCATGGCTCTCCGGTACCTGCCAAGTGGCGACGCTGTTCGCGAGGTGAAAAAGCGGCTTGGGCCCCACCCTCGCTGGCCATTCGGCACGCAGGCTGAGAAAACGGGCGAGTTGTTCTCGGGTAAAGGGAGTACAAACGTTGGTCGCACTCCCGAAATGAGAGAACACGCCTTCGAGCTGCACGGTTGAGACTTGCTGGAGTTCTTCGACGATCGCCGGAACCTCCTCGGGCCGCACCCCGAGCCGCCCCATGCCGGTATCCACTTTGAGATGCACCCGAATCGGGCGGCTGGGACGCAGTGCGCGCAAGAATGCCAGGTGTTCTTTGTCGAGCAGGGCGAGCGAAATACCATTTTCGCTAGCCTCGCAAACCTCAGTTGGCGAAAGGCCGAGAACTCCAGTGAGGAGCAGGATCGGCGCACGTACGCCAGCGCTGCGAAGCTCCTGCGCTTCTTCCCACGTTGCCACGCCGAACCAGTCCGCACCAGCCTGTTCGAGCACAGGGGCAACCAGCGAAGCGCCGTGCCCGTACGCATCGGCCTTGACCACAGCGAGGAGGCGAACGCCACGGGCAAGTCGCTGGCGAAGCAAAGTAAAATTGTGGCGAAGCGCTTGAGCAGAAATTTCGGCACGCGCCCCGCCGGAAACATGCTGCGGATCGTTCATGGGCGTGCAGAACCCGGCGCGTGATACCAACGCTGGCTCTGGTTGTAAAGGCAGCGAACCGCTTCTATCGTCGAAACCCATGCGGGTGATTTTGAACGGACAGCCGCATACGCTTCCAGGCTCATGTACGGTCGCCGAACTCGTTGCGCAGCTCGGCCTCGAGGGGAGGCGGATTGCCGTCGAAATCAATCGTGAGATCGTCCCGCGAAGCCGCTTTGCCGAGCACAAGGTACAAGAAGAAGATCGCATTGAAATCGTCCACTTTGTGGGCGGGGGATAAACCAATGGAGGACTTGCTTCGCATCGCTGGCCGCACCTTTCGCTCGCGCCTAATCGTGGGTACGGGCAAGTACCGCAGTTTTGAAGAGACGCGGCGCGCCGTGGAAGCCTCGGGCGCCGAGATCGTTACTGTGGCGGTGCGCCGGGTGAACATCACAAGCCGCGAAACGGAAAACTTGCTCGACTACTTGGATCCGAACCGTTTTTGGATCTTGCCCAACACCGCTGGTTGTTACACGGCCGAAGAAGCGGTGCGTACGGCGCACCTGGCGCGGGAAGCCGGTGTGGGCAACTGGGTGAAACTCGAAGTCATTGGCGACGAGAAAACACTCTTCCCGAACGTCTCAGCCACGATCGAGGCGGCGCGCATCCTGGTACGCGATGGATTTGCCGTTCTCCCGTACATCAACGACGATCCGGTGGCAGCGAGGGTGCTCGAGGAACTCGGATGCGTGGCGGTCATGCCTCTGGCCGCGCCGATCGGGTCAGGCCTCGGGATCCGCAATCCATATAATTTGCGCATCATCCTCGAGCACGCGCGCGTGCCGGTCATTGTGGATGCCGGAGTGGGAACCGCCTCGGATGCCGCCGTTGCTATGGAGCTGGGCTGCGATGCGGTTCTGATGAACACCGCGATCGCCGGTGCTCGCGACCCGATTCTGATGGCCGAGGCCATGCGCTTGGCCGTCGAGGCGGGCCGCAAGGCGTTTCTGGCAGGTCGCATCCCACGCAAATTGTACGCTTCTGCCTCGAGCCCGTTGGACGGGTTGGTGGACTAACCGCCGCGTTCCGGAATCTCGGACTGCGTAGGGTTTTGACCAACCGGCGCGGTCTGGCCAGCATACCTGCCCCAATCACGGTCTCCGTTTGCGCTTCCGAGGTGAGTCAGCGGAGGGGGAGGGATTCGAACCCTCGAGCCCTTGCGGGCTGCCGGTTTTCAAGACCGGTGGTTTCAACCGCTCACCCACCCCTCCGGCCAGCCGAGCGTTAGCGAGCCCGCAAGTTTGAATCTAGGGAACGCCCCCCAAAGTGTCAGTGGGGCTTGCCGGCAAGCACCAACGGTACCACTTCGTCGAGGGAATGAACGACGTGTACCCCATCCGCGGGTGGATGTGGCGGGCCGGCCGCACAAACCCAAACCGGCCGAAGTCCCACGGCTTTTGCCCCCTCGATGTCCTCGGCGTAGTTGTCGCCTACGAACCACGCTTGTTCCGGAGCGATGGCAAAGGGTTCGAGCCCTGCTAGAAAAATCGCTGGATGTGGTTTGCGGCGGCCGAAGGCCGCCGAGATGAGCACCAGATCGAAGAATCCACTCAGGCCGTAGCGGTCGAGGACCGAACGAGCCGCTGCCTCATGGTCGAAGTTCGAAACTAGCACGAGCTTTGCGTGTGGCCGGAATGCGCTCAACACCTCGCGGGCCCTCGGTGCCAGGACCGTTTCTGCAGTCAGCCGCTGCATGTGGTGCGCAGAAAATCGGGGGGCAAGTTCGTCACAGCGAGCGGCAGGCAGACCCAGGCGGCGCAGCGCGCGGGTAAAGCGTTCGACCGAAGGCACTTCCCGGAACTCCGGCGGCCGCTGCGCCGCGATTTCGCGCGTGGTCTCCAAAAGAGCCTCGAGAAACGCCGTGAAGGGGACCTCGGGAAGATGTTGCGCGCACAGGGGCGCAAGCCACTCCAGGGCCGACCGCCAAGGCTGCCCGCCCACCTCCACGGTGGGAACGTGTGGCCGGAAGTAGACAAGTGTCCCGAAGAGGTCGAACAGGATCGCGCAGGCTTCGCCGTGCCTGCGCAACGATGGGTCAGTCCAGTTGGCGGGCGACAAGGACGGTCACTCCAACGCCGGTCGCGAGAACGGCTAAGTTCAGCACCACCGCGACCCGGTGCCAGCGAACAAATGCGGGATGTACTGCCTCATTTCCGGTACGCAGCTCCTGCCGCAGCGCGCTTGCCTTCCCGTGCACTACCGTGCCCGCGAACATCGTGGCCGCCCACATCGAGGCGCCGAGTAGGGCAATTGGACCCCAAGCCGAGGGACTTCTCCCGCTGAGCCACAGCACAAGCGGGATCAGCGTGCAGGTAGCGCCACAGGCGTACCCGAGCAGGTAGTATTTTGGAAAGAGACGACTCACCGCATCCCCGGCGGCATGCTGGGGCAGCGCCGCAAACAAGGTCGGAGCGACAATGAACGAATGGAAGACCATCGTTCCGAGCCAGATCGCCAGCGCGAGAAGGTAAATGAAGCGGAGAGCCGAAAACAGCATCTAGCTGCCCTCAGTGAACGGGCGGAACTCGCATCCCCCGCCCGGGCAAGGGTTTGCGGCCGGAGAAGCCTTCCTCCGCTCGGTGGTAATAGGCCACCGCCGGTTCGCCATACTGCCAGCAAAGAAACACCTCTTCCCCCCCGACCCGTGCCGGGAAGTCGACGAGCCCCAACTCGACGGCACGGAAAATTCCGCCACACTGGCGGATCTCTTCGAGTAGGATGCGGAGTCGTTCGCAGTCGGCGCGCAAGTCCGGACGATGCTCTAGAAGGGTGGCACGATCTAGCATCGCGGGATCGCACCCCAGAGCCGCAGCCATTTCCACGGCCGCGTCCCGGATACGCCGGGAGAGTCTTTGCAGCTGGCCGATCAATGACTCGAGCCGCGGAATCAAGGCGTCGACCTCCTCGGGCGTGAACCAGTGCTGCATCTCTTTTCTCGGTGCGCGGGCAGACGCCCCGATCATCGAGAAATCTCCTCCGCCAATCAATAGGAGCAGAGAACCGCGGCAAGTGCCGCACCGCTCCGTCTTGTCACGCTCCAGGGGCGGTATTACTTTGCGGCCATGCCTTTGGAAGACGAACGCGAAGAAAGCCGGCGGCAGCGATACATTGGTTTCGAGACCGACTTAGGGGAAGTGGATGTCCCCGAAGAGCTACCCGTATTGCCTTTGCGCGGAGTCGTGATTTTTCCGGCCGCGATCGTGCCCCTACTCATTTCGCGTCCTTCCTCGTTGCGCTTGGTCGAAGAGACACTGAGTGGGAACAAGCTGCTGGCGCTCGTGAGTCAGAAAAACCCCGAAGAAGAAAGCCCCACCACGGAAGGCTTGTTCTCCCGGGGCACCGCCGGGCGCATCCTGAAGATGCTGAAGTACCCGGACGGCAGTGTGCGCATCTTGGTGCAGGGGCTGCGCCGCGTCGAGATTCTCGAATACTTGCAGGCCGCGCCGTATTTCCGCGCCCGCGTGCGCGCGTTGAACGACGTGAAGGTGCCTTCGCCCGCCCTCGAGGCTGTGCAGACGCAGCTTGCCAACCAGTTCGCCAAGTACGTTTCCATGATTCCGTACTTGCCCGACGAGCTGCAGTCTGTGGTGCTCAATATCCGCGACCCGGGGAAAGTCACCGACCTGATCGCGTCGAACTTGAACATTGCCCTGGAGGAAAAGCAGGAGCTGCTCAGTACCCTCGATGTGAAACAGCGCATGGAGCGGCTGCTGATGATCCTCAAGCGTGAAATCGAGCTGTTGGAACTGGGGCATAAGATCCAAGCCCAAGTTCAGTCGGAACTGACCAAAAACCAGAAAGAGTTTTACTTGCGCCAGCAAATGCGCGCGATCCAGAAGGAGCTGGGCGAGTCCGACCCGCGTGCAGCCGAGATCGAGGAACTGCGCAAGAAAATGGAAGAGGCCAAGCTCCCGCCCGAGGCGCGTAAGGCGGCAGAGCAGGAACTCGAGCGGTTGAAGATCATCCCTCCGGAATCGGCCGAGCACACGGTGGTGCGGACGTACCTAGAGTGGCTCGTGAATCTGCCGTGGTCGGTATCCACCGAGGACAATCTGGACATCGGTCATGCGCGCCAAGTGCTCGACGAGGACCACTACGACCTGGAGAAAATCAAGGACCGGATTTTGGAGTTCTTGGCGGTGCGCAAGTTGAAGCGAGACTCGAAAGGGCCCATCCTGTGCTTCGTGGGCCCGCCCGGGACCGGAAAAACTTCGCTCGGCCGCTCGATTGCCCGTGCGCTCGGGCGGAAGTTCGTTCGCTTGTCGCTGGGAGGCGTGCGAGACGAAGCCGAGATTCGCGGCCACCGGCGCACGTATATTGGCTCCATGCCGGGGCGGATCATCCAGAGCATCCGCAACGCGGGCTCGAACAACCCTCTGTTGATGCTCGATGAGATCGACAAGTTGGGGGCAGACTTCCGAGGCGACCCGGCGGCGGCGTTGCTGGAGGTGCTCGATCCGGAACAAAACAACTCGTTCGTAGACCACTATCTCGATGTCCCCTTCGACCTTTCTCGGGTGATGTTTGTGACCACCGCGAACCTGCTCGATCCGATTCCTCCTCCGTTGCGGGATCGCATGGAGGTGATCGAACTCGCTGGGTACACCGAGGAAGAGAAGATGGAAATCGCGCGCCGGCACTTGATTCCGAAACAGATGCGCGAGAACGGTCTCGAGGAAGGGCAGATCGTCTTCACGGACGATGGAATCCGGCACATCATCCGCCATTACACGCGCGAGGCGGGGCTGAGAAATCTGGAACGCGAGATCGGCAGCCTCTGCCGCAAGGTGGCGCGGGCCATCACCGAGGGACGAACCGAGCCAACGACAATCGATGCGCAAAAGGTGCGCGAGATGTTGGGCCCGGAGCGCTTTTTCTCGGAAGTGGCGGACCGCACGCAAGAGCCCGGGGTGGCCATTGGCTTGGCATGGACCCCCAATGGCGGCGAGATCATTTTTGTCGAAGCCACCAAAATGGTGGGCAAAAAGCAATTGATCCTCACCGGCCAATTGGGCGAAGTCATGAAAGAGTCGGCCCAGGCTGCCTTGAGCTACATCCGGGCGCACGCAGCGCAGCTCGGCATTGCGCCCGACTTCTTCGAAAACCTCGATATCCACATTCACGTTCCGGCCGGTGCCGTGCCGAAAGATGGTCCCTCGGCTGGGATTGCGCTGGCCACCGCCCTGGCGTCGCTGTTGAGCGGCCGGCTGGTGCGCCATGACGTGGCCATGACCGGCGAGATTACCCTGCGTGGCAAGGTTTTGCCTGTGGGAGGAATCAAGGAGAAAGTCTTGGGTGCGCACCGGGCCGGCATCCGCACGGTGATCCTGCCGGCACGCAACGAAAAGGACCTCGAAGAGGTGCCCGAACACGTGCGCAAGGAAATGCAGTTCATTTTCGTGGATACTGTGGACGAGGTCCTCCAGCACGCACTCGAACCGGCTGCGGCCGCGCACCGGCGTGCGGCGAGCCTCTGACCAGTTCCGCCCTTCGATTCCGTGCGCGTTTTGATGGCAGCGGCGGAAATGGCTCCCTTTGCCCGCAGCGGGGGGCTAGGGGAAGCGGTAAGTGCCCTCGCGCGAGCTTTGGCGCGGCGCGGCGTGGAGGTTTCGGTGGTTCTGCCCGGGTACCGTTGTGCCCTTCAGTCGGGGGCGCAGTTCGAGCATACAGGCTGGCAGGTCGAAGTGCCGGTGTCTTCACGCCAGGAAGCCGCAGAGGTCCTGCGCACCCGGCTTGGCGAGTCCACCACCGTCTACGTGCTGGTCGCCAACCAATACTTCGACCGGCCTGAGTTGTACGGCGAGGGTAATACGCCTTACCCCGACAACGCCGAGCGTTTTGTCTTTTTCTGCCGGGCAGCGTTGAGCCTGGCAGATTTCGTTGGTGCGCCCCAAATCGTGCACGTTCATGACTGGCACGCCGCACTCGTCCCTGTGTTTTTACGGGCCGATGGCCAGCGTTACTGGTGGGCCAAGGCCTGCCGTAGCGTGCTTACCATCCACAACCTGGCGTACCAGGGCGACTTCTGGGCCGAAGACTGGCATTTGCTGAATTTGGACGCCCGCTACTTTTCATTCGATGCGCTGGAGGCGTGGGGACGGATCAACTTCCTCAAGGGAGGCATTTCCTTTGCCGATGCGATCACAACCGTGAGCCCTACCTACGCGCAGGAGATCCAGACGCCGGAATTCGGCTGCGGTCTCGATGCGGCCTTGCGCTACCGCTCCGATCGCCTGCGCGGCATCCTCAACGGAGTCGATTATGAGGTTTGGAACCCGGCCAGCGACCCCTTTCTTCCTGCCCGGTACGACGTCGAGGATCGGCGGGGGAAGCGCATGTGCAAGCGGGCACTCGAGCAAGCCTTCGCTTTGCCTGGCGCACCCGACCAACCGCTGGCGGGAGTCGTGTCGCGACTGGTGGAACAGAAAGGAATGGACCTCTTGGCGGAAGCCCTACCGGAACTCGCCGCGGTGGGGCTACGGATCGTCATTCTTGGACGCGGTGCCCCGGACTTGGAAGAACGCCTCCGCCAGCGCCAAGCAGAATTCCCTGACCAGGTGGGCGTTCGCGTTGCCTTCGACGAGCCGCTTTCGCACCTGATCGAAGGCGGAGCGGACCTCTTCTTCATGCCTTCTCGCTTCGAACCATGCGGGCTCAACCAAATGTACAGCCTGCGCTACGGGACGATTCCAGTCGTGCACGACACCGGGGGATTGCATGACACCGTCCTCGATGCAGACGAGCAGCCAGGTGAGGGTACGGGCTTTCGCTTTCGCCCCTTCCAGCGCGAGGCATTCCTCGGCGCAGTGAAGCGGGCCTTGGCTGCTTTTCGTGACCGGCAGCGGTGGGACGAGCTGGTCACCCGCGCGATGCGGCAAGACTTTTCCTGGGACCGATCCGCTGCCCAATACCAGCAGCTTTACGAATCGCTGTTGAGGTAACGAAGCGCTCGCTCGGAGGCTTGCTCCCAGTCGGCTCGGGAAATCTCCGCGCTGATGAACAAGAGCCTTCCGTCTTTTGCAGCATGGAGTCGCACGCGAGCCCGCGGAAAAAGCTGCTGGACCTGCTGCTGGCGCCGACCAAAGTCGTTCACCAACAGCAACGTTACGGGTTTGTGATTTCCTACGACTTCGGCGAGAAGCTCGTGGCGGGCGGGACGAAGATCGTCGCAAAACAGCGGTAGGATTTCCTGATCCCAGCTCGCCCAGGCAGGTACGATCCAGAACTGCCGCTCGGAACACTGGTGGGATGCAAAGCGCACGGCCTCCGACATGGTTACTTGCTTGCCATCGCCACGGGGGTAATGCTGGAAAAACAGCCAGTAATTGAGACTGGCAACTGCGATGAGAATGCCCAGCAACACCACTGCGCGCACCGAACGATGGGCGCGGTTGCGTGACGGCCCGGTGCTGGCCCAGAGATGGTCGAGTGCGAACGCGGCCAACAGGAGCAAGGCGGGCATGGCCGGGGCGAGGCGATAGGAGGCACGTGGAGCATCGGTCATGACTACCCCGAGGAAAAACACGAGCAGGAACCATGTGCAGAGGAGTAGAGCTGCACCGTTTGCCTGCAAAATGCCGATTACGGCTCCGAGGAGCACGAGAACCAAGAGTAGAGGGTCGAGTAAGCCGGCCGGGGAGCGGTGCAACACGGCGAGATCGGCCCACTGGGAGAACATGCGCAGCGCCTCGCTCGTTTGCTGCACGAGAACCGCGCACCAGCCCTCGACTTGCCAGAACACCTCGCGGCTGTGCAGGGTGGCGGGGAAGAGGATGGTGATCGAGCGCGAGCGCTCGGCCCAAGTCCCCAGCCCCGCGTTGGCAGCGAGTGGCAAAAACGCAAGCGCAGCGGCGGTGGAGAACACGAGCCCCGCGCGGAAGGCGGCACGAAGGGAAAGACGGAATCGGAGTGCTCCATGCAGGAATACGAGCGGAACTACCAGCAACACAGCACGGGCGGGGAAGTAGAGGTGGAGGCAGAACCCGCAGGCCAGGCCGGCGAGGGCTAGGCTGCGCAGATCTGCACGGCGCAGCGCCCGGAGGAGGAGGAAGGCAACTGCGGCGGTCGCAAGCGACGACTGAGCAAAGGGGAAGCCCGTGCGGCTGTTGTGTACGTGCCAGTAGGCAACAGCCATGAACATCCCTCCGAGCCAGCCAGCTCTGGTACTGATCAGTTCCCTTCCCAAGCCAACGCTTGCAGCGATGCCGACGAGACCGGTGCACACCGAAGCGAGCCGCAGGCTGTGGAAGGGTGGCAGCGGCAACCAGGCCATAAACAGAGCGCCCGGGGTGAACGCTAGGCGCGGTATGGAAAACCAGCCGACCGAGCCGAACACATTGGGTGCTTCCCCGGCTGCAATGTGCAACGACTCGACCCCGGGCAGGAGTTCGTCCACGCTGATATTGGCCGGCATTTCGTAAACTTGCGGGATCCGCCAAACGGCGGCAAACGCCAGCAGCAAGACGAGCCGTAAGTGGAAGCCGAGGTTTTGCGCCCCTTTCTGCTTGTTAGCGGGAAAGCTCGCCACGTACGCACTCAGGCAAGCCACCCAAGCCCAGAACACCGGACCATAACCAGGTTCCTCCGCTCGCCAGAGGAAGACGGTAACCAGTGTTCCCAACACGGATGCGAGCCGCGCCAGGAGACGGACAGTTGCGGTGGTGAGAAACTGCTCCCGCGGTCGTCTCCTCTGTGGAGCCGGATGAGCCACCATAGTGCTTGAAAGCGGCGTGCATACCGCTGGTTGCCGGGGGTAGCAACGGCTGTTGCAGGCTCGGACGGATGCCGGCTCTTACCGCGCGTCACACTCCAGTGCGCTGCGCTTGTTCGAGGGGAACGTACGTCGCCCCGAGCAGGTGGCGCAAAGCGCTCTTCAATTCTCCGTACTGGAATTGAAAACCCGTCTCCAGCAGTCGTCGCGGCCAGACCCGCGTGCTGGACAGCAACAGCTCCTCGGCCATTTCGCCGAGGAAAAGACGCAGCCCAATCGCTGGCGCCGGCAGAAGGGCTGGGCGGCCTAGGATCCGTGCCAACACTCGCACGAGTTCAGCGTTGGTGACCGCAGCCGGAGCCACTGCGTTGACTGGTCCACGGAGGGTTTCGGTGGCCCCGCAGTGAAGAATCACCGCCAAGAGGTCGTCGAGGGCAATCCAGCTCACGTATTGCTGTCCGCCCCCGATGCGACCTCCAAGCCCGAGTCGAAACAAGGGCAGCATTTGCGCCAGTGCTCCGCCTCCCGGGGTCAGAACCACACCGATGCGCAGGTTCACCACACGAATTCCCGCTGCCGCCGCTGGCGCGGTGGCTTTTTCCCAAGCTTGGCACACCTCGGCGAGAAAACCACGGCCCGCAGGAGCGTCCTCGTCCAGCGCCTCGCTACCACGGTCGCCGTAAAAACCGATGGCAGAGGCGCACACGAGCACGCGCGGCTTACGGTCGAGGCGGGCCAGCGCCGTGCTCAAATTGCGGGTGGCCTCTACCCGACTCGCGGTAATTTCCGCTTTGCGCGCTGGGGTCCAGCGGCCGGCAGCGATATTGGCGCCAGCAAGATGCACGACCACGTCGAGGGGCGCGCGCGGCAAGTCGTCGAGCCGGTCACTGGCAGGATCCCAAAACAGCTCGTCTTCTCCCGCACTCGGCCGCCGAACGAGGCGAGTGACCGTGTGGCCGCCAGTGGTCAAGAACGGGCACAGAGCCGAGCCGACCAACCCGCTTGCACCCGTAACGACAAAGTGCAGTGGCTGCTGAGAGAGCTTTCGATGCACGGCCAGATCGTGCCGCACAATGCGATGGCGGTATGCAAACAGGGGCAAGAGTTGCCGTTCGGCAAAATACTTGCGCACGACTGCAGGCAATCCGGCGGCAAAGCGAGGGAATTCGTAGGTGATTTCGTCTTGCATGCGGCAGCTCGCCGCATCCAGAGGGAGGAAGCGGTGTACGTGCTCCCACCGGGGCAGCGGACCGTGAATCAGCCGGTCACGAAACTCTGTTCCTGGAACGCCAGCGTAGTGCTCGGCGAGCCAATCGAAGGAAAAGGGCCCGATGCGAAAGCGCAGGCGTACGTGACCCGACTCGATCGTGCCCTGCCGCTCGACCACCTCGACATGCGACCAAGGTGGCCGCAGTCGTTCGAACGCCCCTGGCCGCGCGTGCCACGCGTACACGTCGCCAGCGGGCGCCGGAACGATTGAGGAAGCTTCGAAGTGAGCCATGCCTGTCTTCTACCGCGTTTGCCGGCCCAGGAAATGGGTTTTTGAGAATTTTGCGCTAGGGGTGGCAAGCGACGCGGCTTTCCTAGCCATGGGAAGCCCGAGCCATATTCCCAGTTGGCTAGTCCCACTTGCACATTGGATCGCGGCTTGCTTGCGGTTCGGTCGGTATGGTCTCGCCCGGGTGGTGCTCGAGGGGAGGAGGCCAAGCAGCCGATGAGGAGGAGGTTATGGTGAGTCGGAAACAGCTAGGTTTGTTGGTGGCTTTACAGCTCACATACCTGTGGGCGGCGGGAATTGCAGGGGTGACTCGTGCGTGGGCGGCGGACCCGGTGCCGGCCGCTGCCATGAAGGAAGCCGAGGAGATTTGGAAAACCCGCTGCTCCACGTGCCACGGGCAAGCCGGGAAAGGCGACGGGCCAGCGGGGCTTGCGTTGAACCCGAAACCCCGGGACCTGACCTTGGACGAGTGGCAGAAGTCAGTAACCGACGAGCACATCGAAAAAATCATCGTGGGTGGTGGCCCGGCGGTGGGCAAGAGCCCGCTGATGCCCCCGAACCCGGACTTGGGCCCCAAGCCTGATGTCGTAAAAGGATTACGAGTTCTGGTTCGCGGCCTGGCCGGGAAAAAGTAACTCGGTTGCCTGCCAGGCGCTGAAGGCCTGGTGGCGCCGAGCGCGACGTTGCTTCCGCGCGCTCCATAAGTCCGCCGAGTGGAGGTCCTAGGGATGGCCTACGCTCGGTCTACCGGCTGTAGCCGCGGACCGTGCCGTTGGGATCAACGCTGGGTATGCTGAAAAGTGCGCGCGGAGCGCGCGTGTTGTGCTCTCACCCACGTCCTCGGGTGTTGCGGGTGGTTTCGTAGCGAAGCAGAGCGCGCCTGCGTGCTGCCGCGTGATCCACAATCGGTGCCGGGTAGCTCTTTCCTAGGTGGATGCCAGCCGCCTTCAGGATTTCCGCTGGCGCTTGCCAAGGCCGGTGAACCCAGGTAGCCGGTAATCCACTCAACTCGGGCACCCACTGCTTCACGTAAGCTCCGGAGGCGTCGAAGCGGAGTCCCTGCCGCACTGGGTCGAAGATGCGCGTAAACGGCATGGGGTCCACTCCGCAGCCTGCGACCCACTGCCAGTTGAGGCTGTTGTTGGCGAGATCTGCGTCGAGCAAGGTATCCCAAAACCACCGCGCTCCCTCCTGCCACGGAACGAGCAAGTGCTTGCTGAGGAACGAGCCTACGACCATACGAACTCGGTTGGGGAGGAAACCCGTCTCGCGCAGTTGTCGCATTCCGGCGTCAACCAGCGGAAAGCCTGTGCGCCCATCCTTCCACGCCGCCAGTGCTTCCGGATTGTCCTCCCATTCGAACTGCTCGAAGCGGCGGTCCAACGGTCGCTCGGAAAGCGCCGGCGAGTGAAAGAGAGAATGGTAGGCAAAATCTCTCCACACGAGCTGGCGCAAAAATGCCTGAGCGCCGGCTTGAGCGGAGGGGGGCTGCCCCCGTGCCCAATCCGAGACCCGCGCCCAAAGTTCGCGCACACTGAGTTCGCCGAAGCGGAGATGCGCGGAAAGCAGCGAAGTGCCCGGGGATTCGAGAGAGTTGCGCTGGAGGCCGTACGCGGCGAGGCGATCTCGCAGAAATGCGGCAAACCGGCGCCGCGCGGAGGGTTCTCCTGGACGCCAGTATCCTTCCCAGCCTCCCTTGCTCTTGGGTAGTGAGTCGACCGTTTCGCCCGCGGGCCAAATGGCGGGCGCGTGCAGCGTTGCGGGTGTGTGCCGCGCGCCGGCAACTGGGAGTGTGAGAACCTTGCGATAAAACGCCGTAAACACTCGATATGGGCTTCCCGCATCACTCTGCACTCGCTCCGGCTGCCAGAGAAGATTTGCCGGGAACGGCACCGCCTCGCAGCCTTGTGCGGTAAGCACCGTGCGGAGCTGATCCTCGACGTCGCGGCCTTTGGGCCAGAGCCAGCGCTCGAACACGAGTTGCGTGGCACCTGTTTCCGACACCAGCTCGCGAAGCACCGCGGTGCTCGGGCCGCGGCGGACCAAGAGCCGCGAGCCCAGCCTGCGTAGGCTCCTGTCCAGCGCAATCAGGGATTCGCGCAGCCACCAACGGCTCGCAGGCCCGAGCTGCCACGGGGCCTCTGCTAGCTCGTCCCAAACGAACACGGGGACCACAACCCCTCGCTCCGCTGCGTACAGCAAAGGCGCGTGGTCGTGCACTCGCAAGTCGTTCCGGTACCAGACGATGGTGACGCGGTTGTTTCGCTGCGCTCGTGTCATGCAAGGCCGATCGTAGTTGACGGAGTGAGCGAGAAAAGCGGCGACTCCTTGCCGCTACAACTCAGAACTCCTTGCACCGAGCGTGCGGCACTGACACGTTGGGCTGCATGCATGCGTTGATGCTCGAGCAGTGGGGTGAACCTCGGAACTTAGTGTGGCGGGAATTGCCGGATCCGGTGCCTGGACCCGGCGAAGTATTGATCGAGTTGCGCGCCGCGGGTTGCAATTTCTTCGATCTCTTGATCGTGCAGGGAAAATATCAGGTGCGGCCCCCGTTGCCGTTTGCCCCCGGGGGCGAGGTGGCCGGGGTTGTGCGCGCGGTGGGGCCAGGGGTCACCGCGGTGCAGCCGGGGGACCGGGTCTTCGCTCTGCTTGGCTGGGGCGGGTACGCTACCCACGTGGTTGCGGCTGAGGCGTCGGTGGTGCGCATGCCGGCGCAGATGAGTTTTTTCGAAGGGGCGGCGTTCGGCATCGTGTACCAAACGTCTTACATCGGCTTGGTGGATCGCGCGGGGTTGCGCGCTGGCGAGACGTTGCTGGTGCACGCGGCTGCGGGTGGGGTGGGCCTCGCCGCGGTCGAGATCGGACAGGCCTTGGGTGCGAAGGTGCTGGGCACAGTGGGATCGCCAGAGAAGCGCGAGGTCGCGCTGCGCCACGGTGCGGAGGAGTGTTTTTTATCTGCTCAGCCAGCCTGGGTGGATGCTGTACGCGAGGCAACAAACGGGCGTGGAGCTGATGTAATTTACGACCCGGTCGGTGGCGACCTGTTCGATGCTTCGCTGAGGTGCATTGCTTGGTGCGGCCGCTTGCTCGTCGTCGGTTTTGCCTCGGGAACGATCCCGCTCCTCCAGGTGAACCGCGTGTTGCTCAAAAACATCAGCGTGATCGGGATTCATTGGGGTGCGTACCGACAGCACGACCCGGAGCGAATCACGAGCGCGATGCGGGAGCTGTTTGCCATGTATGAACGAGGCCAGTTGCGCCCGGAGATCTCTGCAGTCTACCCGCTGCGCGAGGCCGCCAAGGCGCTCGATCATCTCGCCTCTCGGCGCAGCGTCGGTAAGGTGGTCTTGGCTGTGGGTCAGGTGAGTTCCGCGACGGACTGACGCGAGGCTTCTTCGCCCGGTTGTTTCGTTCTCACCGGCCCGAGCGAGCAGCCGTGAGCTTGCGCTGCTCGGCCAAGAGCTGCGCACTGACCTCTACTGGCAAGGTGGGACCTGGCTCGAGCCGGCGCAGGTTGTCTGGCAAACACGCCAGTTCGCGCGCGGCGCGAGTGCGGATTTCTTCAAGCGACGCTGGGTTCCCCACCCGTTGGCCGTCTTTCATGACCAGTTCGAGCAACGGCCGCCCGCCGGCAGGCGGCGGCTCATCAGCGAGCGCCAGCAGGTCGCGCTCGTACGTACCTGTGGCCGACGCAAAGCGGTAAACCTGTTTTCTGCCCGGGAAGGTCGCCTTGCCGGGGCTAGTCTTTACACGCCCCTTGGCTTCGTGGTCCGCAACCACTTCCACCAGCTTGTATACGCCGCCCAAGTTGGGTTCATCTGCACTGGTGGAAAGCCGTGTGCCGACCCCAAACGCATCCACGCAAGCGCCCTGCTCGAGCAAGGCCGTGATTCGGTATTCGTCGAGGTCGCCGCTGGCAAAGATGCGGGTTTGGTGGAGCCCACCTTCGTCCAGTACCCGGCGGACTGCTTGGCTCAACCGCACGAGTTCGCCGCTATCGAGACGAACCGCTTGGGGCTTGAGCCCTGCCTGCACGATTTTGCGCGCTGCCTCCACGGTGTCGTAGGTGTCGATGAGGAGCGTGGCTGCTGCCGGGAAGACCTCGATAAAGCGGTGGAACGCAGTGAGTTCGTCGTCGAACGACATGATCCAGGAATGTGCCACCGTGCCAAAGGTGGGAATTCCGAACCGCAAACCTGCCTCGACGTTCGAGGTCCCTGCACACCCCGCGATGTACGCAGCCCGCGCCGCGTACATCGCGGCTTCGCTTCCGTGCGCCCGGCGCGAGCCGAATTCGATGACTGGACGTCCCTGCGCGGCGGACACCACGCGCGCCGCTTTCGACGCAATCATGGTCTGGAAGTTCACAGTGGCCAGCAGGAAAGTCTCCACAATTTGCGCTTCGAGGATCGGGGCGGTCACCCGTACGATCGGTTCGTTGGCGAAGGCTGGGGTTCCCTCCGGCATTGCCCAAACGTCTCCGTGAAAGCGAAATGCGGAGAGGTACTCGAAAAAGTCCGCGCGCACTGCTGCGAACATTGGGTGGCGTTTGAGGTAAGTGACGTCTTCTTCTGTAAAACGGAGGTGTTCGAGGTACTCCAGCACTTGCTCGATCCCAGCCACGAGAAGGAATCGCCGGTTGCGCGGCAGCTCGCGCACGAACAGCTCGAAAGTGGCTTGGCGGCTGATTCCGTGCGTGTAATACGCGGCCGCCATCGTGAGTTCGTACAAGTCGGTCGCGAGCGCAAACGAACGAGCTTGTGGGGCCATAAAACTCCTCTCCACGCGGGCGAAGCCTGCCGCGCTGACTAGCGGAAGGCCGGTAGGACCTCGCGGGCGAACAGTTCGAGCGATTCGATTCGATTGAGGTCGCCGAACAACGCGATGAAGAATGACACACCTTGCGCGTGGCGGGCGCGAATGGCCTCGACCAGCTGCTCCGGAGTGCCTTTGAGTGCGGTTTGATCAATGTCGAAGGTGTGCCCGATGAGTGCCCGCGCCATGGCAATCTTGTCGCTAAGATCTCGCTCGTCCTTGCCGAGGATGAACACCGATTGTTCGGACACTTCGATTTCGCTCGGGTCCCGCCCGACCGCTTCGCAGTGCCGATGCAAAGCTTCGAGCCGCTGCGGCAGCAACGGTGCAACATTGTTGGGGCAGTTCCAGATGTCTGCATGTTCGGCCACGATCCGGAGGAGTTTGCGTTCGCCAGCCCCACCGATGAGAATCGGCGGGCCGGGTTTTTGCACTGGTTTTGGCTGGTTGGGCGCGTCGGTCACGGTGTAGTACTTACCCAGAAAGCTGGCTCTTTTCTCGGTAAACAGGCGCTTGATGACTTGCAGCGCCTCTTCGAGTTGCTCGAGCCGCACGCGGATTGGCGGAAACGGGTACCCGTAGGCGTGATACTCCTCTTCCATCCAGCCAGCTCCCAACCCCAGCACGAACCGTCCTTGGCTTACCTGATCGAGGCTGGAGGCCATCTTCGCCAGCAAAGCGGGATTGCGGTAGGAGTTGCACAACACCAGTGTGCCGATGCGAATGCGGTTGGTAACGGCGGCGAGCGCTGACATCACCGTCCATGCCTCGAGGTGGTCGAGATCCGGTAAGCCGCGCATCCACATGTGATCTACGAGCCAAATGGAGTCGAAGCCGAACTTGTCTGCAGCTTGCGCCAGCTCGCGGATCTGCGGCCACGTTTGCCCGACCTGCGGTGCAAAGATGCCGAATCGAATGTTTCGCGTGCTCATTTTTCGTTCATCCTTTTCCTACGAGAGGCAGCCTTCGCGCTACGTGTGTTGCCTGCTCCTGCGATCGTACCGGATCGCGCGAGAGCTGTCACTCAGTGGCCATCGAAAAGCCGCGCGATCCCCCAACTTGCCGTCGGTCCGCAACGCCGTCAGTCGCTCGCACCCTGAGCCGGTGTTTCGGGCGAGGACGCCGTTGGAGTTGCGGCTGCTGCTTCGGCCAGTTGCGCGAAGCGCTGCTCGAGTTTTTGGAAGGAGACGGTCATCCGCTCGGCAAACTCGGTGAATTGCTCGAGCTGCCGGTCGGCACGCGCTCGCGCCTCTTTTTCCCGCTCCAGTTCCCGCGCGAGCTGCCGCAACTGAAGTTCCACTTCTTCATGGCCACGGACCGGCGGCTGCAGCAGTAAGGCGATCAGCGCTCCAGCAGGCAAACCGACGGCGAGGCCGAGCAGGAGGCCAGTGGAAAAGCGCCAGCGCAACATCGCGTCCAAGCTGGCAAAAGCGGACGGGTGGTGCAACCGAGCGGGGACCTGCACTTCTGCTGCGGCGCACAGCGGCTGCTACTGACGCAGCAGCAGTCGCTGGAACGTTTGTGCGTTCCGCACGCCGTAGTCGGAATAGCAATTGTTGAAAATCACGTTGACCTCGTTTGCCTCCTCGATCCGGCGTACGCGCTGCACAATTTCGGCCAGTTCCTCCTCGGAGTAGAGGTAGCGGAAACGCTCGGCGGCGGAGTCATGGCGGCCGAACCACGCCCGCCGGTTGCGCCCGTGGAGGCGAATGTAAGCAACATCCGTGGTTGCCACGTACGGCGTGCGCGGCAAGCTAGGAGCTTCAGGCAAATCCAGTGCGACCAACACGAGCCCGAGTTCGCGCAACAAGCTCAGGGTACGCTCGGTACGTGGCGCGTTTTCAAACCAACTGGCGTGGCGAAACTCGATGGCCAGGCGGTCTTCGCTGAGCCGTTCGCGACAGTGCTCGAGATAGCTCTCGTGCGCTGCGCTGGCGGTGAACCAAGGTGGAAACTGGAACAACAGGCAGCCCAGTTTGCGTGCTTTGCGCAGCGGCCGCAGCGCTGAGGAGAACATGGCAAAGCAGGTGTCCAACAGCTCCCCCGGTGGGATCTTCACTCGCTCCGAGGCTGCACCGTCCTCACCGAGTTGGGAGCGCAAGATTTGCGGCAGCCGCGATCGTTCGACGGTGTGGCCAGTCAGGGCCGCAAACGCCTTCACGTGGAACAAAAAGTCCGCCGGCGTGCGCTGAGCCCACAAGAGGGCGTTCCGCTCGCTCGGTAGCGCGTAGTAGGTCGCATCCACCTCGACCGTGTCGAAGAAAGAAGCGTACACGCGCAGCCGCGCTTCAGCGCTGGTGGCGCTCGGAGGGTAGAAACCAGAGGCCAACAGAGTCGGATCGGTCCACGAGGCTGTCCCCACGCGGTACCGGACCCATCGCTGCTGTGCCATTAAAAGGGCGATTTACCGAGTCTTGCCACGCCTGGGAAGAGCGCCGCGGCGATCAACGGGCAGGTGGCGGCGAGCAGAAACATGGTGCGCGCACCCAAGTGGTCCGCTATGGGTCCGAAGACGAATGCGCTGCTCATCACGCCGAGATTGAAGGAGCCGTTGAACAGCGCCTGCGCGCGGCCCAGGAGAGACGCAGGCGCGACGTCCACCAAGAACGCGTGCAGCGTTGGGTAAGCAATCCCTTGCCCCAGTCCGAACAGAACTCCTACCGCGAACAGTGCGCGCGCCGAGTGCACTGTGGAGAGAGCGGCAACGGAAACGCCCAGGAGCACGAGGGCCGGAATGACCACCGCTTTGCGGCCGAAGCGGTCCGACAGTCCCCCGCCAGCGATGCGTACGCCAATGGCGGTTAGGGTGTAGGCGGAGAAGAACACACCGACTCTGCCCAATTGTTCTCCCCGGATGAAGCTGGCAGCGTACGTGGTCACCACGCCAAAGCCCATTGCAAACAGCAACACGACGATACCGAGCAGAAACAGATGGGCCGGCAGGGTTTGGGTAGTTGCCGCTAGGGAATGCGACCTCGGCGCCTCCGGAACGCTGCGCATGACCCACAAGGCGGGGAGCGAAAAGTTAGCCGCGAGCAAGAAGAGGGTGGAAAAACCCCAACGATGCAAGACCTCTTCTCCCAGCGCTGGTGCCAAGCCGTGGGTGAGCAAGGTGGAAACGCCGAACCAGCCCAGCGCTCGCCCACGCTGCTGGGCCGGCGCGAGTTCCGCCGCCAACGTGGTGGACGCTGTGAATGCTGCGGCGAAACTCACCCCTTGCCAGAGGCGGAGCAGAAGCAAGGCCCAGCCGATGTCGCGCACCCAAAGATACCCGATGGCTGCCGCGCTCATGTTGGTGGCCCCGAGCAGGAACATGCGGCGGCGGCTGACTCGGTCAATCATCCGGCCGATCAAGGGCAAGCTCAGTAAGGTGGCTACGCCGGCTGAGCCCATCGTCCAACCGACCGCTGTTTCTTTTCCGCCGAGTTCTTTCACGAACAAGGGGAGCAAGAAGAAGGACGCGAAGTTCATGAAGAACGCGAAGTTCGCCAGCATCACCCGCCCGAACGGGCCCAGGATGAGACTCTCGGTATGATACGGCGGGTGTTGTTGGCGGGATCGCTCAGAGGATCGGCCGGCTTCGCTGCGGGTCAGCGCCGGAGCCGTCGGCTTACCGTTCCGTGCCGTCGCGCACCTCCTTTGTATAAGCGTGCACCAGAACATGGCGGAGTTCGGTGTCATGGAACAACCGCTGGCCATCCTGGTAGAGGGAAAAGCCCTCGTCGAATTTGGGGTAAGCCCGCTGGCCATCGGGGCGGTCCCAAACGATCGTGAGGTCGTGGCCACGGTAGCGCAAGCGGTCGAGCAGAAAGCGATCCCACTCCCGCGCCAGTGGGTGGAGCTCGATCCAGTCGTCAGGGCGCGGTCGCAGACCCACCGCTCCTTCCACGATCAAGGCGTTGTACATCGAGTGGAAGTCATGGGAGATGTCGGAAGGTTTCGGCTTGGCCGAGGGTTGGTGCGGTTCCCACTTGGAGTAATATTCGTGCGCGTTGGGACGCCAATACGGGTCGTACGGATGCACGCCGGGATAGACGAGTTGGTTGTACCGCTGGAGTAGTTCCATGAAGTGATGTGGCGCCACTGGGTGGTTGTGGTACCGGTGGATGGCCTGCAGGATGAGGCGCGCCCCCATGCTGATCGGATGAGGGGCGATGTTGCGGGTGAGCCCGTCCATCTGCCAGGTCCACTGGCGGTAGTGGACTTGGCTCGTGATCACAGGTGGAAAGCGACCCCAAAACTCTTCCGGGTCGATCAAATACCGGAGTGCTTGCGTATAGCGCGGCTCATCGGGGGCAAGCTCCGTCAAGAACGGGAAGAAACCGTGCAGTTCGCGGATCGGCGCGCGCTGGTCGTCTGCTGCCCGGCGCGGGTAAAAGAAGTGCGTCTCGTCGTCCCAGAAGGCACGTAGGGCTGCCTCGCGCACGCGTTCCGCTACGGCCGCGAATTCGCGCTCGGTGGCGGCATCGCCAGCGGACTGGGCGAGTGCCGCCAAAGCCCGTGCGTTGGCGTACACGAAGCTGGCAAAGTCTACCCGCTCGAGTTCCGCGGGCTCCGCATGCGGGTCGATGCGCAGGCCGTTGAAAAACCAGTAGGAGAGGATGTCCAGATCGTATCCCGTGATGCGCGGCCGCCCACTTTGTGGCAGGCCGTCGCCATCAGGGTCGAAACTCGTCACCCAGGCACGCACGTCGCGCGCCATTTGCGGGAGCAGTTGCCGTAGCGTTGCCAGCGGAAAGGGATGCACGAGATGCAGTTCCCACACCGCTGCTGCGGTCCAGTGCGAATAGGTTTCGCCCCAGTACGGACTGCCCGGCGGGTCCACCAAAGCCCCAGAGGGTGCCAAGTTTCGGTACGCGTTGTGCACCTGACTGACTGCGAACTTGGGATCGCGCAGGTAGGTGAGCTCTTTGATTTGTACCGGCAGAGCGAAGGTAATGGCGTTGTCGAAGCCGAGCTTACCCTCGTAAAAGCGGTAGCCCGAGAGATCCGGCGTGTTCGCCTCCGTCATGTTAAAGCGCACCAGCCACCAGCGGTAGTACCACATGCGCTTGAAGCCGGGGTCGGAGCAGTCGAAGTACGGCACGTAGTCCGCAAACCAGCGGTGGTAGCTGTGGGAGTGCTCCGTGAGCGCCACCTCCTGCTCTCGTACGGCGCGCGTCCGGGGGGCAGACTCGAAACCCACCGCCACCGATGCCCGCACCGGCTCGCCGCTCGCGGGTACCTCCCATTCCTGCGTCAAGTGCGTGTAGCCGCCACCGTCGTCCGAGAAACCTGGCGCATCGAGGTAGACGAACAGGGGAATCTGCTGGAAGTTTCCGCTGCCGAGCAAAGGAGAGCGGCCCGGTGTCGCAGCGTTGGGTAGAGTTAGGTAGGGAGCAAAGACGTCGGCCCGCACCTTGTGCGGTTTCTGATCAACGGCGCGGAGTTCGTAAACCGCGGCAGCACGGTCATCCTCGGTGATGAACTTGAACTCGTCCACCGTGATCGGGTGCAGCAAATATCGGATGTGGGTGTGGCTCGGAAACCGCACCACCGACACTTGATCCTCTGCGATGGGTCGCGGTGTGCCGTCCACCGCGAAGTGTACCTGGAACAGTTGGGAGAAGCAGAAAAAGGAGTGCAAAAAGCAAATGCGCCCAACCATGCCGGGCTGAAAGGCCAGTTCCGCAGCCCACAGTCGTCGGCCCGCGGCGAGTAGGAGCTTGTCGTCGTCGAGCAGCAGCGCCCGAGCACGCGAGAAGGGGAGGCCTTGCGGCGGTAGCGGAAACACTTGGTGCCCGAGTTCGATGTCCAGATAACGCACCCGCCGCTCCGCTGCTTCCTCCTTGTCGAGCCACGGTTCGTGCTCCACCCACGCCGCATATACAGGAGCTTCCATCCCGCTCTGGTCGGCGCGGGAGCGTGGCGTGGTCGGCGAAGGGCTCTCTTGGCGGTGGCAGGCAACCAGCAGCCAGGCGCAAACGCCTCCGAGCAGGCATACCCGCGCTTTCTGGGGTGCCTTTGTGGTTCGGCAGAGGACTGAGAGAAGTGCCGCCAACCGACTCAGTTGCGCCGCACCGGTGGGTGGTAGAGCACGTGCATGACGTAAATCAGCGCCGGGCGCTCCTGGCCGACGACGTGCACGTGAATCTCCGTGGTCACTTGCGTGCCCGCCGGCTTGGCTTCTACCGCCACCAGGCGACTGCGCGCGTGGATCTTGGAGCCAGCCGGAACCGGTGCCGTGAAGCGCAGCTTGTCCGCGCCGTAATTCGTGGCATTGCCGTAGCCGACGATTTGGAAGTCGCTTTTCGCACGCAGGCGGGGAATCAGGCTGAGGGTGAGGAAGCCGTGCGCAATCGGAGCCTTGAACGGGCTCTCCCGCTTGCAGCGTTCTACGTCCACGTGGATCCATTGGTGATCGCCGGTGAGATCGGCAAAGCGGTTGATCATGTCTTGCGTCACCTCGACCTCAGGGCCCCATGGTCCGAACTGCTCGCTGATTTTGGACCGCAGTCGTTCGATATCGTCGAAACGAATCTCTTCCATCCTCTCCTCCTCACAGAGCAATGCATCCGGACTGACTTGCCACTGTTGCCAGAGGCGCAAGGGCATTTCCAGAGGGAGGACTGGCTGGCTGCGGCGAGGCACACGGCCGCGGCTACAGGGTTCCTGGATGAACCGGCGACCGGACGCATGGCTCACGAACGAGCCGGGAAGCAACGGGGACCGCGGAGGTGGAAACTCTGACTCGAAGAAAGGCCGGGGGCCGTGCAACGCAGCAACAGGGATGGTGAGCTGCAATCCCAGCGTCCCAGTCGCTGTTGCCAGGCCAGTACCCGGAGCGAATTCCGTTGTGCGGGTCCGGCCTGCTTCCTGGAGAGGGGCGCCTTGTCCAGAGCCCAGTCCTGCGCTCTTCACGGGGAATGCTGGGGGTGTCAAGGAAAAACCTGTTTCTGTATTGACAAAGACGCAGCTTTGTGTGGTAAGAGTAAGAGGCGGAACGCTCGGAGGAAGGCTGGCGACGCTTCGGTAGAGTTGGGTCTAGCGAGGGGAGACCGATCCAGAACCTTCCGGAGAGGGCGAGGAGGGAGCAATGGCACAGAAGGACCGGGTTTTCGAGGGTGCGTGCGCGAGCCACTTGTCTATCGGCAGACGGTGCGCACGGCTCGGCAGAGCTGCGCGGGGGACGTTGCGCGGGCTTGCGCTTGTATGGCTGTTCCTGTTCGCAGGAGCTCCGAGTAGTTGGGCGGGCCTCGCCTCGCCGTCCTCGACGACCAGCGGGAGTACTTGTTCTGGGTCGAACAACTCCTCTGGTTTCTGTGGCTTTTCGAGTTCGATCACCATCAACACCGCCACGCAGATCCAGAGCCGCTACGCCTGGAACATCAATGCGGACGTGGGAATTTTCAGCACCCGGGATACGGCCGGAACGGCACGGCACAACGTGTCGTTCACAGCCACAGCCGTGAAAGGCTACCGGCTCACGATTCAGCCGCGGTCTGTTGGCATGGCGCAGGTAAACAACGACGCCGGCGGCTGTAACGGACGCGCCACGCACAATGGGGTAAGTGGGAGCTCGAACATTGCGCTCACCAGCGGTACCCTGAACAACTTTGGCGGCGCCAATACGGGCAACTCGGGTGGTACGACGATCAACATCAATAGCGGGAGCACGGCGACCATCGAGCGGTTCAGCGGGGGCGTGGCCCAGAGCCATTCGCTGACCTTTACCTGGAGTGGCAGCGTACGTAGCAACTCGTGCGAAGCTGCCGTGCGGCTAGGGCAGCAGAATGGCAGCACAACAGGCTGCGGCGCGTGCGGGTACCCTGGGAGTCCTTCGCGGACGCAGAGCAGCGACGGGCATTTCGTGACGGTGACGTTCCAGGAACTGTGTGGAGACGGGGTAGTGCAAGGAGCTTTTGGGGAGCAGTGCGACTTGGGCGGCGCCAACGGCTCTCCGACCTCGTGTTGTACGTCGGGCTGTCAGTTTCGTGCTGCCGGGCAGACGTGCCGGGCTTCGGTCGGTGTGTGTGACGTGACCGAGGTGTGCACCGGCACGAGTGCGAGCTGTCCGGCTGATACGTTTGCACCCTCTGGCACCCTGTGCCGAGCGGTGGCTGGGGCGTGCGACGTGGCGGAGTTTTGCACGGGCACCAGCAACAGCTGCCCGCCGGATGGCTTCCAGCCTTCGAGCGTGGTTTGCCGCAGCGCCACGGATTTGTGCGACGCGGCGGAGAACTGCACCGGGACGAGTGCGTCTTGTCCTGCGGACGGAGTGTTGCCGAACGGCACCTTCTGCCGCGCAGCCGCGGGCGACTGTGACGTGGATGACTCGTGCACGGGGACGAGCAAGGTTTGCCCGCAGAACTTCAAGCCGAACACGGTGGTGTGCCGGGCTTCGGCTGGGGTGTGCGATGTGGCGGAGAACTGCACCGGGACGAGTGCCACTTGCCCCAGTGATGCCAAGCAGCCGAACACCTTTGTGTGTCGTTCTGCCAGCGGGCCGTGTGATGTGGCGGAGAACTGCGACGGGGTGGGCAACGACTGTCCGGCGGACCAGGTGCGGCCG
>JBBILD010000027.1:0-50161 GCA_037445065.1 Myxococcales bacterium | reverse complement strand
CGCCAGCATTCCGCGCGTTTCCGCGCTTCTACGAGCGCGGCCCCATTGAAGCTGCCTCTTGCTCCTCGCCCGCGCGGCGGCGTTGGTAAGCTGTCGGCAGGGTCGTTGCAGTGGCTTCCACGCCTGCGCAACCGGCATAGCGTGCCAGTCGCACCTCGGGCGGCCACAAAGGCCGCCCCTACACGTACTTGTGAGGGCGTCGCGAACCCGGTGTCGGTGTCCACGCCTGCAGCGCAGGGCGTGCCGTCGCATCGTCGGTGGGTGTCTGTGCAGCCACGGCAGCCAGCATGGGTTGTAGGGGCAGGCCTTGTGCCTGACCGTACCTCGATCGCGGCACCAACGCCGAATCGCAGTGCGGGCGGGCACAAGGACCACGCCTATGCATTTAGAAGTTGGCCGCCTGGCCAACGCCTTCGGCGTTGTCGTGGGTGGGGACTGCGTGGCTGCAGGAGACGCGCCTTGCACATCGTGGTTTGCGCAACCCCTTCAGGGTTGGACAACCGTGCAAAGGGAGATTCGCCCTTTCCTAGTGCTAGTGGTGTGCGCCAACCCCAGGCTGTATTGGAGCAACGCTGTCCGCGTTACCTAGTGGTTTAGCCCGGGGTGGAAGTTGCGCGGCAGTTGGGTGAAGGAAACGCGCGGATCGAAACGATGTCGTGCCGCCAGGTGCGCAATCGAAATGCCCCGCCCGCGCACTGCTGGCCACCGAGAGGTATCCTGGAATGGCCGTATTGCTGAACGCCCTCGGTGTTGTTGGTGGTGATGCAGCAAGCACGGTGTGCTCCGGCGAGGCGGCGGCGTTGGTAAACTGTCGGCAGGGTCGTTGCAGTGGCTTCCACGCCTGCCCAACCGGCACAGCGCGCCAGTCGCGCCTCGGGCGGCCACAAGGGCCGCCCCTACAAAACCGGGGGGCGGTGTCGTGATGGGTGCCCTCTTAGCGCTGGACCGAGGCGCAGGCGCGTGTTGGGTGTGCAGGAAACCGGTTCTTCGTCGTGCAGTCAATACCATCCGCTGCGCGCAGATCGCCACTCGCAGTTCGCTCTTCGGGCGGCGGCCGCCCACTGGGGCCACGCCGACAGCTCATTCAGAAGGGGAGGTGCGTGGTAATCGCGCGAAGGCTCCGATGCGCACCCACAGAGCGTCGTGCGGAGCGGCTATCTGTCGGACTCGCTCCGAGTGCAACTGCGCGAATTGCTGCGTGGGCCGAGGCCGGTGCGCCGTTCAGCGCGCGTCCTCAGCGCTTGCGCCGGGGCGAAACGCCCTTGCGTGCCTTCCTCTTTTGCTCTGCGGCTGGCACGAGGCTCCATTTGAGCTGGAACTCGATTTCCTCGCCGCTCGCACTGCGCTCATGCTCGATGTTAATGGTCGCCGCGGGCGGCACCGAGATTCGCTCGCCCGCAATTTGGATGCGGAATCCCTTGCCCTGCTCGATGCAATCCGCGAGGCGCCGCAGCTTTTGCACAAACAACCTCGGCGGGTAGTCTCTTTCAATGTCGCGCTTCGGTTTTCCCCGCCCCGGCATGTATCCCTCCTCGCCCAATTCGACGCTACGGGCTAGCCGTGGGGCCGCCGTCGCGCAATGCGCGGATCGTTCCGTTCCTCTCGCCTCGGTAGCGAGCGACGAGGCGGAGGTGCTCGTACGGGTGCTCTAGCCCTGGCCGCGGTGCAGCAACGGTCCGCTCTGGGAGCACCGTCCGTTTCCTCGCTGAGTGCGCTCATGCTAGCCGCTGCACATGCCGTTGTTTTCCTGGTTCGCTCCGCTTGCACGATGGGCACGTGCGTTGCCCGCCTTTCTGCCTTTCGCAGCGCCACGCGAGCTGCTGCAGAGCCAAGCCCTGCGCTTCGAGAACCGTACGCACCAAGTGGGCTCGTTCGTGCTGGAGTGGGCCGGCACGGGGTGGAACACTGCCTCGCTGCGAATCCGTCATCCGGATTCCCCAACGACATGCTGGGAAAGCGTGCCGGGCCAGCCGTTCCTTTTCGCCGCCGAGGGGCGTGAAGAGGTGCGCGAGCGGCACGGCATGTTCCGGGTGCGCGAGCGGCTATTGGCCCGTACCTTCGTGCAGACTGTCGAGGCGCTCGAAGCATCGCCCGATGCACTGATCCTGCGCGGCACCCTGCGTGATGAAGCCTGGGCGGTGCCCTACGAAATGTCGTTTCGCGCTGCCGGTCACCGCACGCTGCGCTTTGCAGGGCGCGTCGAGCACCCGCGCGCGAACCGCTTGTTCCTGCGCTTTGCCACCGATCCAGGAGAACGCTTCTTCGGCTTCGGTGAGCAGTTCACCTACTTCGATGTGCGCGGCCGCAAGTTGCCCGTGTGGGTCAGCGAGCAGGGCATCGGGCGCGGGCTCCAGCCCCTGACTTGGCTGCTCGACCTGCTGGCGGGATCGGGAGGCTCGTGGCACACCACGTACGCGCCGGTTCCCCACTTCGTGAGCAGTCGGTTACGCTCGCTTGCGCTCGACAACAGCGAGTATGCGGCGTTCGATCTGCAGGCGGCCGAACGCGCCGAAATCGAGGTGTTTGCAACCGAGGTGCGCGGTCACATCTACGCTGGCCGCACGCCGCTGGATTTGATTCGCGAGCACAGTGCCGTGGCCGGGCGCATGCGCGCGCTCCCCGACTGGATTCACGCCGGCGCCGTGGTTGGAATGCAAGGGGGCACCGAGCGGGTGCGAAGCGTGTGGCGCCAACTCGAGCGACTCGGGGTACCGATTGCCGCCTTCTGGCTGCAGGACTGGGTGGGCCGGCGCCTTACCGCTTTCGGCAAGCAACTGTGGTGGAATTGGGAACTCGATGGCGAGCACTACCCGATGTGGGAAGAATTACTCAGCGAGTTGGACGCAAAGGGGATCCGCGTGCTCACCTACGTGAACCCCTTCCTGGTCGACGTGTCCGGGCAAAAGCCGCACCGCCGCAACTTGTTCCAAGAAGCGCGCGAACGCGGTTTTCTCGTGCGGCGGGCCGATGGCGAGCCCTATTTGCTGCAGGTCACGACCTTTCCCGCCGGCCTTCTCGATCTCACCAATCCGGAGGCACGGCGGTGGATGATCGGCGTGCTGCAAGAGAACGTGCTGGGGGCAGGCGCATCTGGCTGGATGGCAGACTTTGGCGAGGGCTTGCCCTACGACGCGGTGCTGGCAAGCGGCGACCCCAAGGCGTTCCACAATCTCTATCCTGTGGAGTGGGCTCGGTTGAACCGGGAAGCGATCGAAGCAAGCGGCCGCGGTGAGGATGCTGTGTTTTTCACGCGCGCCGGCTTTACCCAGAGCCCGCGCTTTAGCACCCTCTTTTGGCTGGGCGATCAACTGGTGAGTTGGGACCGCTACGACGGTATGCGCAGCGCGATCGTCGGCTTGCTCTCCTCCGGGCTTTCCGGCTTCGCCTTCCAACACGGCGACATCGGCGGCTACACCACCATCAACGTGCCTTTGCTCCGCTACCGGCGCTCACCAGAACTCTTGTTCCGCTGGATGGAGCTGGGTGCCTTCCAAGTGGTGTTTCGCACGCACGAGGGCAACCTGCCGGAAGCCAACCATCAGTTTTATTCGGATGAGCAAAGCCTCACCCACTTCCGGGATTGCGCCCGCCTGCACGCAGCTTGGTACGAATACCGGAAGCGACTCATCCGCGAGGCAGCCGAAAGCGGAGCGCCCGTTTGCCGGCACCTCTTCCTGCATTACCCAGACGATCCTCGCACCTGGGAACTAACTTACGAAGAGTTTCTGATCGGGCCGGACTTGCTGGTCGCACCGGTCTCGGAAGCCGGCACCAAGCGTGTGCCCGTGTACTTGCCTGCTGGCCGTTGGGTCCACTTGTGGTCGGGCACGGTGCACGATGGACCCCTCGACCTCGACGTTGCAGCGCCCGTGGGCCAGCCGGCGGTGTTTTACCGCGCGGGCTCGCAAGTGGGCAAAGAAATGACTGCGGCGCTCGACTTGCCGCAACCGGCCCGTGTGCCTCCACGCGCGCCAGATGGGATTTCCGCGCGCGATTGAACGGAGTCGTGCCCTGCAACGCGCCACCGGCAGCGAAACCGAAGGCCCCGGGCTCCGCCTTGCTGCGCGCAAGCCGCGGCCGTCTTTCTGTACGCCCCTGCCCACGCCCCTACCCGGCTGCTAGGTGACGAGCTTCACGGAGGAGCAGCGATGAGCGACTTTCGCATGTCGATCGGCGGAGAGTTGTGCACAGGCGAGGGAAGCTTTGGCGTTGTCAACCCTGCCACTGCGCAAGTGTGGGAAGAAGCGCCCGATTGTTCGCGGAGCCAACTCGAGCAAGCGATGCAAGCCGCGGCAAAGGCGTTTTGTTCCTGGCGAGCAGATGAACAGAAGCGGCGCGAGGCGTTGGCGAAGGCAGCGCAAGTGGTGTTTGCGAACATCGACACCTTGGCGCCGATCCTCACCCGCGAGCAAGGCAAACCCTTGCCGCAAGCCAAAGGGGAGTGCATCGGCACCGGTGTGTGGCTCAAGTACTTTGCCGAACTCGAAGTGCCACGCGAGGTGGTGCAGGACGATGACAAGGGCTACGCCGAAGTGGTGCGCCGCCCGAGCGGGGTCGTGGCCGCGATCACGCCGTGGAACTTCCCGCTCATCCTGGCGGCGTGGAAGATCGGTCCCGCCCTCCGTGCCGGCAACACCATGGTCCTCAAGCCCTCACCGTTCACCCCGCTCGCCACGCTCAAGCTCGGCGAGCTGCTGCAGGAGGTGTTGCCGCCCGGGGTGCTGAATGTGGTGAGTGGCGGCGACGAGTTGGGAAAGTGGATGACGGCACACCCCGTGCCGCGCAAGATCAGCTTCACGGGCTCGATCGAGGCCGGCAAGCACGTGGCAGCCTCGGCGGCGCCGGACTTGAAACGGGTCACGCTCGAGCTGGGCGGCAATGACCCGGCAATCGTGCTCGACGACGCTGACCCCGATGCGATCGCCGAGCGAATCTTCGCGGGTGCCTTTATGAACTGCGGTCAGGTGTGTTCCGCAATCAAGCGCCTCTACGTGCCAGAACGGATGCGGGACGCGATCGTGGAACGCCTCGCGGCACGTGCCCAAAGCGCCAAAGTGGGTGACGGCTTCGAGGAGGGTGTCGAACTCGGGCCGATCAACAACCAGCCTCAGTTCGAGCGGGTGAAGTCGCTGGTGGAGGACGCTTTACGGCACGGCGCACGGGCTGCCGCCGGTGGCAAACCGCTCGAGCGTCCCGGCTACTTTTTCGCACCGACCATCTTGCACGAAGTGCGAGAAGGCGTGCGGGTCGTAGACGAAGAGCAATTCGGCCCTGTGCTGCCGGTGTTAACGTACAAGGACGAAAAGGAAGCGATCGAGCGCGCGAATGCGACCATGTACGGCCTGTCCGGCTCAGTGTGGTCGAGCGACCCTGAGCATGCTGCGGCGGTGGCCTCGCAGCTCGAGTGCGGCACGGTGTGGGTCAACACCCACCTCGAACTCGCCCCGCACCAGCCCTTCGGGGGATTTAAATGGAGTGGGATCGGGGTCGAGAACGGCCCCTGGGGTCTCGCCGCTTTCACGGAAATCCAGGTTCTATACCGCGCAAAGCAATAGGCACCTGAGCCGGATGCCGGCGGACGTGCCTGCTCTCCCGCCGCCGCGCGTCGCTCAACGAACCTCGCGGGCGAGGGGCCCGATCGGGCGGACAGCCCTCACAAGCGCAAATCGGACGAGCGATCCGCGGGGACAGAGTCGGTCATCTGTCTCGGGAGGGCTTACGCACGGAGCAGGGGAGCACGCGAAGCGTTTTTCAGACCGAGCAAGCTTCCCGCAGGGGCTTTCCGCCCGGCGCAAAAAACTCGTTCCGCTACTCCGAGGCCATACCGGTTTTTGGCCCCCCTCTTCTAGGCCAAATGGAAAACGCTACTTGCGGACCGACTCGCACCCCGGTTGCGTCCAAATCACCTCTTCCCTCGAACAGTCGGAGGTCTTCGCTCACATCCCCGGTGAAATACGTCAGGACGATGCCGAATTCGAGCGAAGCACGCTCCATCAAGAAGTATTTCAGCCACAAACTCCCACTGAGTTCGAGGCCTGCGAAATCGATCTCACCTGTTGAAAAGTCCGCGTATCCCAGTGCGAGGCCCGGAGCTAACAGCAGAGTTTTGCTGAGGTTCAACGGCTTGTTGTACTCGACGTAGGGGACAATCCGCCACGAAGTGGCGGTCTCCTCGCGACGGCCGAAGTCTACCTCAACGTGCGCAACCCCCGCAGTGAGACCGGCTTCCCAACTCTCGGTTAGGGTATACCCCAGACGCAGGATTCCGCCCGGCGCCAATCCAAATTCCTGCGTATCCACGCTCTTTTTCTCCACCGAGATCGTTCCGATCGATAGCGCCGCAAGCGAAGCGCCCAACCGAAATTGCCCCGGCTCGACTTGCGCCGTGCCGGCTGTAGCCCACAAGAGGCCCATCCCCAGTACGACCTTCGCGCGCAAACTGTCCATCATAACGACCCTCCTGCTTGCACTGGTGGAACCCCGCAGCGGAGCACGCGACGAAGAGCTTCGGGGCTCGATTCCACCTCGGTCGCATCCTCCGCCGAAACGCTCGGCACTCTGCCACCGCTTCAGCCAAATCCGGAATGCATCGTTGGCCTCCTTCTCCTCATCTCGGGTGCGGTGCTGCGCGGCCGTCCGACCACAAACGCGAGCGGTGGACGCGATCGGCGTCCTGCCCGTTCTGCCAGTCTCCCGGCCCGGATCCATTCGTTGCCCCTCGGCCAGGCGATACATTACACCCACTGGTACGAATTTGTCAAGTATTCGGATACGATCGTTTTATAAACTCGCAATAGATTTTGGATTCCTGCTGGATGCTCTCCCCAAGTAAAGGAGAGGACCGTATCGCGAGTCTGTTCTGGCCCAGGCGGAATCCGCGTCGCCGTCCCAGGGGACGTTCACGCCCTGATCCTTCGTGGCTCGGCCATCAACGCTGATCCCTCTGCGGACCTTCTCGTGCAACGCGGCCACCGAGGACATGGCTCGGTGCGTGTTGCAATGGGTGTCCTCGAGAGCGCCTTTGGGTCTCCTGCAGAGCGGACACGAAAGCCGTGGCATTGTAGTCGTCGCGGCGCCGGGGCCGACAAAACGGCGTGCTGCGCTGTGCCCATCTACAACGGGTGTCCACCCACGGTTTGCATCCACGGAACGCACGCCACCGGCGGCCTCCAGGGCCGCCCCTACACCCGCGGCGGCGCATGCGGTGCCGTGGGCCGGGGCCTCATCACAAAGTGGGTGTCCACGGAACCGGATGTTGCGGTCGTGCATCCCGTGCCGGTTGTGATGGGTGTCCTGTGTTGGGGCGGAACGGATTCGACCGGCAGTGGTACCGGTGTCCGGGGCGGCAGGGGTGGTGCGATGTGTTGTAGGGGCAGGCCTTGTGCCTGCCCGTGTTCCAAATCCAACCGAATGCCGGAATGGGTGTGGCGGGTGGAGACGGGATGCGGCCCAGCCCGCCATTGGCGATTTGCCGTCGCCGAACCCAACCACGGGCGGCCACCAAGGCCGCCCCTATAACCCCAGGGGGACGTGGTCCCGGGGCCGGTGGGGCCTCTCATCACAAGGTGGGTGTCCACGGAACAAGGTGGGTGTCCGCGGAACACGGAACACAGAACACCATCCCACGAGGTGGGGCGGGTCGCCACCGCAACGTGGGTGTCCAGGGAACACGTCCTGGGAACATCCGGGGTAGCGCGGGCCGCCACCACAACAACGTGGGTGTCCTGGGAACGCGCTGCCGAATCGAACTATGGGTGGCGACAAGCGCCGCCCCTACGGATCCGTGCGGCGCTCTGTGCGGGCGTGGGGAGTCGTCAGGCAATGGCGGCCGCGGTGTGGTTACTCGTCGCGGGAGGGGCAATGGGCGATGGCGTCAATCTCGACCAAGGCGCCGCGCGGGAGGTTCACCACTCCGACGGTCGAGCGTGCTGGGTATGGGGCGGAGAAAAACGAGGCGTACACCTCGTTGACGGCAGGGAAATCTTCCATGCGGACCAGGTACACAGTGGTACGCACCACGTGTTGCAAGCTGGCGCCGGCGGCGGCGAGCACGGCAGCCAGGTTCTGCAAAGCTTGCCGCGCCTGGCTCGCGGCGTCGGAGCCGGCCAACTGGCCACTCTGCGGGTCCAGACCGAGCTGGCCGCTCAGGAACAACCACGCACCGCTGCGCACCGCTTGCGAGTACGGGCCGATGGCCTGCGGCGCTGCCTCGCTCGTCACCGCGACTTTGCCCTCCTCGTACGCCATCTCTCCTCCCGGCTCACGCCTCGATCCGGCCGCGCGTGACGCGCAGCACGCCGTCTACTTTCCGTACCGCTCTCAGAACCCGCTGCAGTTGCTCCATGTGATGGACCCGCAGTTCGAACACGTTTCTCGCCTTGCCGTCCGGCAGCTCTTTGACCACCGCATTCTGGATATTGACGCCTGCTGCTCCGATGGCACCGGAGACGGCGGCCAGCAAACCGGGCTGATTCACGCACACCACTTCTACCCGAACCGACTGTTCGGCAGTGGCGCCGTTGCGCCAAGTCACTTCAATGCGCCGCTGCGGATCGCTTTCCAGCACGCGCGGGCAGTCCGCGGTGTGCACGGTCACGCCGCGCCCGCGGGTCAAGAAGCCTTGGATTCGCTCTCCCGGAATCGGCGAGCAGCAACCGCCAAAGCGGACCATCACGTCGTCCAGCCCGCCGACTTGCACCGCCGGCGGCTCGCCGCGCCGCATGCGGCGGAACAAGCGCTTGAGTGCCGACTCGTCGCGTCCAGCGCGCAAGCGCTCGAGCGGAACGAACTGGCTGATCACCTGTTGCGGAGTGACCCGCCCAAAGCCGATGGCCGCGTAGAGGTCTTCTTCGTTCCGCACGCCCAATTGGCTCAGCACCTGGGCGAAGTCGCTTTGTTTGCGCAACTGAGTCCAGTCCAGCCCGTGCCGGCTCAAGTCGCGCAGCAGGATCTCGCGCCCCACCTCCACGCTTCGCTCGCGCTCCTGCTGCTTGATCCAACTGCGGATTTTCTGGCGCGCGCGAGCGGTCTTGACGAAGCTCAGCCAGTCACGGCTCGGTGTCTGGTTCGGGGTGGTGATGATCTCGACCGTATCGCCGTTCCGCAGCACGTAACGGAGCGGCACCAGGCGCCCGTTGACCCGTGCCTTGGCGCAATGATGGCCCACTTCGGTGTGGATGCGGTAAGCAAAGTCCACCACGGTGGAACCTTCCGGGAACGAGAGGCACTCCCCTTTCGGGGTGAACACCATGACCTCTTCGCTGAACAAATCCTCGCGCACCAGGCGCATGAATTCTTGCGGCTCGGACTGATTCTGCAGCCACTCGAGCAGGCGGCGTAACCAGGCGAACTGGCGCGCGTCCTCCTCGTCGAAGCGCTTGCCTCCCTTGTACCGCCAGTGCGCCGCGATGCCCATTTCTGCCACCCGGTGCATTTCATGGGTGCGGATCTGCACCTCCATACGCTCCCCGTAAGGCCCGATCACCGTCGTGTGCAGCGACTGGTACATGTTCTCCTTGGGCAGCGCGATGTAGTCCTTGAAACGGCCGGGAATCGGCGTCCAGTGCGCATGCACCACACCCAGAGCGGCGTAGCAGTCGCGCACCGTGTCCACGATCACGCGAAACGCGATCAGGTCGTGGATCTGGTCGTACAACAGGTTTTGCGACTGCATCTTTTGGTAAATCGAGTAAAAGTGTTTGGGCCGCCCGGTGACTTCCGCTTCGATGCCGGCTTCTTTCAGCCGCTTCTGCAAGATCGAGATCACTTCCTGGATGTAGCGCTCACGCTCTTCTTTGCGCCGATTCACCGCGCGCTTGAGCTGGTGGTAGACCTCGGGCTGCAAGTAGCGCAGCGCCTGGTCTTCGAGTTCGCTCTTCAGCCCGTAAATTCCGAGGCGATGGGCAAGCGGCGCGTAGATGTCCAGGGTCTCCTGCGCAATTTCGATTTGCCGTTCTGGGGGCAGCGCGTCGAGGGTGCGCATGTTGTGGGTGCGGTCTGCGAGTTTGACCAGCACGACGCGGATATCCTGCGCCATCGCGAGGAGCATCTTGCGGAAGTTCTCGGCCTGTTTCTCCTCGCGGCTGCTGAAGGAAATTTTGCTGATCTTGGTCACACCATCCACCAAGCGCGCGATCTCTTCCCCGAATTCCGCGCGGATGGTGTCGAGCGTGGCAAGGGTATCCTCGACGGTATCGTGCAGGAGCGCCGTGGCCACCGTAGCAACATCCAGACGCAACTCCGCCACAATCTTGGCCACCTCGATCGGATGGGTAAAATACGGCTCCCCGGAGGCGCGCTTCTGCCCGCGATGAACGCGCTCGGAAAACTCGTACGCCCGCGCCACCACGCTCACGTCGGCACCAGGATCGTACTTGCGGATGGTCTCGATGAGCGACTCGAGTTTCATACCTGCTGCTTCGCTGCGCTGCCAAAGCGGATCGAGGCCGCGCGCGCAATCATTTCTGCCAACTCCTCCGGCGACGCATCGTCAGTACAGAGCACGAGGTCGTAGAGCGAGAGATCCTGTAAGTCGAACCCGTAAATCTCCCGGTAGCGACGCGCATCGGATCGCTGCCGCTCCTCGTTGGCGTGTAATTGAGCCAACGCATCACCGCCCTCGCGCCGCCGCACGCGCTCGGCCCGCACGCGCTCGTCTGCGGTCAGATACACTTTGAACGCCTCGATGTTCTCGAGGCGTGCAAAAAAGGCAGCCAGGCGTCCCTCCACGATTGCCTGCCCGCGCTTGAGCGCCTCGACCACTAGCTGGTCGAGCTGGCGATCAATGGTGTGATCGCGCTCGCTCTCCCGGTTGAGTTGTTCCAAGGTCATGCCGCGCCGCTCTGCTTCCCTGCGGTACAAGTCGCCCGCGTATATATGAGGTAAGCCCAAGCGCTCGCTCAATAGCCGCGCTACTGTTGTTTTGCCGCTGCCGGGCGTCCCGGAAATGGTGATGAGCATGAATGGTATTTAGCGAAACAACCACTCGCCGTCGCTTGTCTCGCGAGCCCCTAGCCTAATGGCTGGGTGTTGTGCCAAAAGGCGCGAACACGGATCCACGAACTGCTAATCGGTTTATGCCCACAGAAGCCTCTGCGTCATTGCGGCTCGGTTCGCTCGAACTGGGACCACGGCCGCGCATCGTCCTTGCGGTGCGCGGGCCCGCGGCGGCTGTCACCGCCGCGGTACGCAAGGGTGCCGACGTGCTCGAGTTGCGCGCCGACCTGATACCGAGGCCGACGATCGCAAGTGCGGAGCGGGCAGCAGCCACTCTGAGAACGCTTGGGCCTCCTTTGCTGCTCACCGTGCGCAGCGCGCGGGAAGGGGGTGGATGCGCCCTCGCCGATGGCGAGCGACGCGACCTCTTCCTTGCCTTACTGCCGCTCGTGGAGGCGGTGGACGTGGAGATTGCAGCAGCGGGTGCGCTGCGCAGCGTGATCCAAGCGGCACGCGCGCAGGGAAAGCTGGTGCTTCTCTCACACCATGATTTTGCCCGCACCCCAGGCCACTCGGCGCTCGAGCGCCGGCTGCGGGAGGCGCGCCGGGCAGGAGCGGATGTGGTCAAGCTCGCCACCCAGGTACGCAACCGCGAGGACACGCTGCGGCTCTTTCTATTCACCTGGAAGCACCGCCGCACCCCGCTGGTCACCATGGGGATGGGGCCGCAGGGCTCGCTCTCGCGTTTGCTGCTCCCCCTGGCTGGGTCTCTCTTGGTCTACACCAGCCTCAGGCCGGTTTTCGGACAGATCCCGCTCGCGCGTTTGGTGGCAGACCTGAACTTTTACTTTCCACCTGCTCCCGCGGACTGATCCGTGCGCTGTAGAACCCGTGCAAAGGGAGGCTGGGCGCTAGCTCCGCGCGCACACGCCTTTCCGCGCCGTCGCTACCGCGTCGTGCCCGTCCGCGCCACCAGCTCGGCCGCCATGCGGATCGCGGCTGCCATGCTGGACGGGTCGGCAACGCCCTTGCCGGCAATATCGAACGCGGTACCGTGGTCCGGCGAGGTGCGCACGAAGGGCAGGCCCAAAGTGACGTTCACTCCGTCTTGGAAATGCAGGAGCTTGAACGGTGCCAGCGCCTGATCGTGA
This sequence comes from Myxococcales bacterium, assembly GCA_037445065.1. Classification (GTDB taxonomy): domain Bacteria; phylum Desulfobacterota; class Binatia; order HRBIN30; family HRBIN30; genus JBBILD01. The sequence goes on along the minus strand of JBBILD010000027.1, from coordinate 38,075 downwards.
TAGGGGGCAAGCACTGCGTCGTACGCGCCGGAGGCGGCGCGGTAATACACCGTGTCGGCTGGCAGTGGGCCCTCGGCATCAATGTGCCGTTGCCGGGCCCGGCCCACCGCCGGGCGAAGGATCCGCTCGTCTTCGTCGCCGAACATGCCCCCCTCGCCAGCGTGTGGGTTGACTCCTGCGACCGCCAGTCGCGGGTTGCGGATCGCGAAGCGCTGGCGCAGAGCGCGGTAGGTGATGAAGATGGTCTCGTCTACCAGCGGCATGGAGAGGCGCTGGGTCACCTCGCGCAAGGGCAGGTGCGTGGTCATCAGCACCACGCGCAAGCGCGGCCCTGCCAGCATCATGCGCACGGGAACGTTCCCAGCCAAGCGCGCGAGCAGCTCGGTGTGTCCGGGTACATCGTACCCTGCCAATTCCCAATGCCGCTTTGCCACTGGGGCGGTCACCAGGCCGGCCACCCAGCCCTGCTGCACGAGTTCCACAGCGCAACACACAGCTCGGTACGATGCTTGCCCGCAAGCGGCCGCCTCGCGGGCAGAGCGCGGCTTTCCCGGGGCAACGGTCACGAGCGAGCTTTCCACCGGCCACACTGGCAGCACCTGTGCGGGCATCGCCGCCAGCTCCTTCAGCGAGCTGCAAGTGCGGAAGGACAGTGCGAGCCCCAGCGCTTGCGCGGTGCGCACAAACACCTCCGGCACCCCGACCAGCAGGGCACGCACACCACTGCGCCGAGGAAGTGCGGCCAGTGCCTTGAGGGCCACTTCGGGGCCGATCCCGGCAGGGTCGCCCATGCTGATCGCCAGATACGGACGCACAGCGGCAGCCTCGTCAGTCCAGAATCTCGACGTGGTGTTGCTTGTACAGGTCTTCGTTAATCCAGCGTTGGAAGCGCTCCTCGAGGGCTTGGTTGTAGAGTTTCTGCCGCACTTCCTCCTCGAGCGCGCTGCGATCGCCCTTGCCGCCTTCCTCGCGTGCCAGCACGCGCAGCAGGTGCACCCCGGAACGGGTGACAATCGGCTCGCTCACCTCCCCTACTGGCAGGCGCCGTGCCACCTCTTCGAGTTCGTCGAGCATCTCCCCGGGCTTGAACCAGCCGAGATCGCCACCACTGCGGGCCGAGGCGTCTTCTGAGTACCGAGCCGCGGCGGCGGAAAAGTCCAGCCCGGCTCCGATTTCTTCGCGCACGCTCTCCGCCTTAGCGAGCACTGCCGCCCGCTGCGCTGCATCCGCACCCGCCGGCAGGCGGAAAAAAATGTGCGCAACGCGCGTGCGCGCCGCGCTCTTGGTTTCTTCTTGGTGCTCTTTGAGGTACCGTTCGACGTCTTCCGGGGTGACGCTCACTTTGCCGCGAATCTCGCGGGCGATCAGTTGTTGGCGGGCCAAGTCGCGGCGCACTTGCTTGCGGTAGTCGTCGAGCGTCAGGCCTTGCTGGCGCAGGGCCTCAGCGAGCCCGCGGTCGTCCAAGCGGTTGCGGCTTTTAACCTGCTCGATGTAGCCGTTCACGTCTTGATCGCGCACGATAATGCCCTTTTGCTTCACTTCTTGCTCGAGGATCTTCTCTGTAATGACCGCCTGCAGCGATTCCGCGAGCGAGGAGGGAGGCGCCTGCCGGGCGCGAATGTTGGTCTTCTCGAACTGCCGCACCTCGTACAACGTAATGGGTTCACCGTCTACGGTTGCGAGAATGGCGTTGATCCGCTCGGCACCCGATTCTGCCGCGCCCAGCACCAGCACGAACACAGCGATCCAGCCGCTTTTCTTCATCCCTCTGCCCTCATGGCTACCCGTTTTGCAACTCGCTCCGCCGGTACCTGCGCCTCGGGCGGAGCAAAAAGCTTGTGCAGCAGTTCCTCAATCTCGGCCAGGATCCCGTCGAAATCGCGGGCGGTCAGCTCGGCACGAAGCTGAAAGTCCGCCGGCAGGGAGTAACGGCCCTTGCCCGCCTGCACCAACTCCACCAGCCGCTGCAAATCCACTGGCGCCTGGGGGTCGAAGGAAATGGTCACTGCCTGCCCCTGCCGCAGCACCCGCTCGATGCGGTAATTCTTGAGAATGCGCCGCAGCCGCATCACGCGCAGTAAGGAGTCCGCTTCGGATGGCAACGGGCCGAAGCGATCGCGCAGTTCGGCAGCGATGTCTTCCACCTCGGACAGGACGCGGATACTCGCTAAGCGGCGGTACAACACCAGCCGCTGGTGCTCGTCTGGGATGTAACTGCCGGGAAGATACGCCGGGATGCCCAGTTGCATCTCGGGTTCGATGTCCCGCTCCACGGCTTGCCCGCGCAGCTCTTGCACGGCTTCCGCCAGCATTTGCTCGTACAATTCCAAACCCACGGCAGCAATCTGCCCGGATTGCTCTTTACCGAGCAAATTCCCCGCGCCGCGAATCTCGAGGTCGTTGGCTGCCAGGCGGAAGCCACTGCCGAGGTCGTCGAGTTCGAGCAGGGCGCGCAGGCGCATGTGTGCCTCGCGCGTAACGAGCTGTTCGCCAGGGATCATCAGGTAGGCGTAAGCTCGCTCGTGGGAGCGGCCCACACGGCCGCGCAACTGGTAGAGCTGTGCCAGCCCGAAGCGGTCGGCGCGATCGATCACAATGGTGTTCGCGGAGGGAATGTCCAAACCCGACTCGATGATCGCCGTGCACACCAATACGTCCACGCGCCGCTCCAAGAAATCCTGCATGACCCGCTCGAGCTGGTGCTCGTTCATTTGTCCGTGCGCGACCGCAAACCGGCACTCCGGGACGAGCTCTCGCAAGTTGCGGGCGCGGATCTCGATGGTCTCCACGCGATTGTGGACAAAAAACGCCTGCCCGCCGCGGGCCTTTTCGCGCAAAAGCACCTCGCGCACCGTCTTCTCGTCGTACCGGGTCACATAGGTGCGCACTGCCAAGCGATCGATGGGTGGAGTTTCGATCACCGACAAGTCGCGGATGCCAAGCAGGGCCATCTGCAGTGTGCGGGGGATCGGGGTGGCCGTAAGGGTCAGAGTGTCCACCAGTTTCCGCAATTGCCGGATTTTCTCCTTGTGGCGCACACCGAAGCGGTGTTCCTCGTCCACCACCAACAGGCCGAGGTGGCGGAAGCGGACGTCCTTTTGCAGCAGTCGGTGCGTACCAATGACGATGTCCACCGAGCCGCTCTCCACCCCTTGCAGCACCTCCCTGTTCTGAGCCGCACTTTGTAATCGCGACAACATCTCGATGCGTACCGGGTAGTCGGCAAAGCGCTTGCGGAACGTGTGGAGGTGCTGCTGCGCCAGCAGTGTGGTGGGGACGAGCACCGCTACCTGGCGGCCATCCATGACGGCAAGGAAGGCGGCACGCATGGCCACCTCGGTCTTGCCGAAGCCCACATCTCCGCAGATCAAGCGATCCATCGGGCGGGGCCTCTGCATATCTTCGAGCACTTCTTCGATGGCGCGAGCTTGGTCCTCCGTTTCTTCGAACGGAAACTCCGCTTCGAACTGGCGGTAGTATGCATCCGGAGGCGGGTACGGCTTGCGCTCCAATACCTCGCGCGCGGCGTACACCTCCAAGAGTTCCTTGGCCATGGCCAGCACGTGCTCTTTGATGCGTTTCTTGACCGCCGCCCAGCGCTGGCTGCCCAAGCGGTCCAACGGCGGGGGCTTGTCGTCGTTCCCGACGTACTTTTGCAGCAGGTTCACCCGCTCCACGGGCACGTAGAGGCGATCCCCACCCGCGTACTCCAAGAGCAGGAAGTCTCCCGCGCAGCCGGTGATATTGAGGTGAGCCAGGCCGCGGTAGCGGGCCACCCCGAAATCAATGTGGACCACGAAATCGCCCACTTTGAGTTCCGCCAAGTTGCGCAGGAGCTGCGCCACCTCCACCTTCGGACCGCGCCGACGCTGGCGGTGCTCGCCAAAAATGCTCGCTTCGCTTAACAGCACGAGCTTCTCGCGGGGCAGGCGAAAGCCCTCGCTGAGTTGGCCGACAGCGAACTGCACCCCTTCTCGCCACTCTTGTGCCAGCGCCTCGACCAGGGGAACCGGCGGCCGCACCCAAACGCCGTGGTTCTGGAACAGTTGCTCCAAGCGCCGTACTTGTGCCCCTCCCTGCACCGCCACGATGATCCGTTCGCCCGCTTTGTTCCACTCCCTCACCTGGGTGGCGACAGGCTCGAACGAAACTTCACGCCGTCCCGGTAAGCGTTGCAACTTGAGCCCCCGTACTGAGGAACACGCAACCGAAAGATGGTGCGGGTCGTCGCTGGCCGCCAACATGTCCAGCGGCTCGAGTTCCACACGCGCTCGAGAAAAGAAAAATGCTTCGCGCCACTGCTTCGGGGTAAGGTACAGCTCGCCGGCAGCGACCACGAGTTCGTGCGCTTCGGCCCGTTCCTGGGCGCGCTGCTGGACGGTTTCCGCGAACGCTTCCAAACGCGCCTCCACCGCGCCAGCGGAGTCGAGGCACAGCCAGCATGACTCCGGCAGGTACGCCACCACGGAGTCGAGCGGCTCGCGGTACAAGAGCGGCAACCACTGCTCCACTCCCGGCAACAAGACGCCGGCCTCCAAGGCCTCGAGGTAGCGCCGTCGCTGCTCGCGTGGCACTTCCAGCGCGAAGGCGCGCTCCTCCACGGCGCGTAACGTCGAAGGATCGCTCAGCGCCGAGACGGGAAACTCGCGCACTGGTAGGAGGACGAGTTCGCGCAGCTCGTGCAGGGAACGCTGTGTCGAAGGATCGAAGCTGTGCAAGGCAACAAGCGTATCCCCGTCCAGCTCCAGCCGCACCGGCAGGTAGTACCCAGGCGGGAAGAGATCCATCACGGCGCCCCGCACAGCCAAGTCGCCACGATCCTCGACCAGCCCGACGCGGCGGTAGCCCCAGTCTACGAGTTCGCTGAGCAAAGACTCCCGATCGAAGCTCTCCCCCACCGCCAGATACTTCCAGCACTCGCCGAAGTGCCGGCGGGGAGGGACCCGCTGGAGAAGCGCTTCCACCGGCGCCACCACCAGCGGGTGCTTGCCATGGAGGAGATGAAACAGGGCCTCGATGCGCTGCGCCACCAGCTCGGGCGGAGGGGAAACTTCTTCGAATGGGTCGAAGCCATAGGCGGGAAAAATCTGCACGCGGCGGTTGAGCAACGGGGTCCAGTCACCCTCGCCAAAGAAGCTGCGCAAGTCCTCGTACAAGGACTCAGCCTGTTCCGCGCCCTCGGTAACGATCAGGGCCGGGCGCTCGACGGCGCTGGCCAGCTCGCGCAAAAAGTACGCGCGCGCGCCACCAATGAGACCCCGCACTTGCCACGTTTGGCTTTGTTGCTTGCCCTGCCGCAAGCCAGCCTCAATCAGTTGGCAAGCACGGCGAAAGTCCGAAAGAGATTCGCTCATACCCTCACGAAACGCGCGGCCCAAACGGGAACAACGCCGCAGTTGGCTAGCAGGCGAAAGAAAACGCAACAACAGAAGCGCCTCAGACGCAACTCGCGGCTAGCAGCCGCCGACCCAATTCAGTAAAGTGGGCGCCGCGAGGAACACACGATGGCAAGCGCAGAAGAGCTTTACGAGCAGGCAGTGGACCGGGTCGCAGAGGGGGATCTCGACGGCGCCATCGCCCTATACCGAGCCGCGCTCGAGCAGGATCCCGGCTTCGCCGACGCCTGGGAGGGCTTGTCCATGGCGCTTGCCGACAAGGAGCAGTGGGAAGAAGCCATCGCAGCGGCCCGCAAAGTGGTCGAACTCAATCCCGAAGAGCAACTCGCGTACACCAACCTCTCCCGCATCTACCAGCGGGCCGGGAACATTGCCGAGGCCGAGGCGTGGGCAGCAAAGGCGCGCGTGCTGGAATGGAAACGGCAGCTCCAGGAAGGCAAGAACTGAGCCGAGGCCCGGCCGCTGGCAACGCCCGAAGCCGTCCCGACCCCGCGGCCTCTCGCCCGTTCACGCAGCCCCTCCGGTGGGCGCTCGTCGTCACTGCCGGCTTTTGTGCCTTCGAAGCAGCCGGCGGGTGGTGGACGAACAGCTTGGCCTTGCTTTCCGACGCCGGCCACATGCTTTCCGATGTGGTGGCGCTGTCGATCAGCCTACTCGCGCTTTGGCTCGCGGAGCGACCGCCGACCGCGAGCAAGACCTTTGGCTACCACCGAATCGAAATCGTAGCGGCGTTCGTGAACGGACTGGCCATGTGGTTGGTGGTCGGTCTCATCTGGCACGAGGCGTACACCCGCTTTCTCGAGCCGCCCGCGGTGCACAGCCAAGGAATGCTCGCGGTGGCGGCGGCGGGCCTGATCGTGAACGTGGCCGTGATGCTGCTTCTGCACCGCGCGCAGCGGCAAAGCCTCAACGTTCGTGCGGCCTTCGTACACGTGTTGGGCGATGCCTTGGGCTCGCTTGGCGCCTTGCTCGCCGCGGCCACCATGTGGTGGAGCGGCTGGATGCGGGCGGACAGCATCGCCAGCTTCCTGATCGGGGGCCTCATTCTTTACAGTTCCTGGGGCGTCATTCGCGAATCGCTCGATATTCTCATGATGGGAACACCACGCGAACTGAGCCTGCGGGAAATTGACCGCTACTTGCGCAGCTTACCGGGCGTCCGCGAGGTGCACGACCTGCATGTGTGGACCATGACCTCGGGCATGTACCAACTCACCGCCCATCTGGTGGTCGCGGGCAGCACGGACTCGCGGTCTTTACTGCCGCAAGTGCAACGCGGCCTGCGCGATCAGTTCGGGATCACCCACATTACGGTTCAACTTGACCCACAAGACGCCTGCGAAGTAGAGTTTCGCTCGCACGCGCGGCCCGCCTCGTAAACGGGCTGCTGCAACACGGAGGAGAAAATGCACGGAAGCCCGAACGCCGAGCAAATCCGGTACTGGAATGAAGAGGCGGGACAAAAATGGGTGCGCTTTCAGGAGCTCCTCGACGGCCAAATCCGCCCCCTCGGCCGCAAGGCCATGGACCGTGCCGGCGTGAGTGCCGGTGAACATGTGCTCGACGTCGGCTGCGGCTGCGGGGATACCACCCTCGAGTTGGCAGAGCGTGTCGCTCCCAGCGGGCAGGTGCTGGGCGTGGACATTTCCGCCCCCATGCTCGAGCGTGCAAGGGAGCGCGCCGCGCAAAAGGGGGTGACCGGAGCTTCGTTCGTGCAAGCCGATGCCCAGATCCACGACTTTCCGGAAGCGAGCTTCGATGTGGTGTTCTCGCGCTTCGGGGTCATGTTCTTTGCCGACCCTGTGGCCGCTTTTGCCAACTTGCGCCGGGCCAGTAAGCGCGGCGGGCGCTTGGCATTCGTATGCTGGCAGGCGGTAACGGAAAACCCGTGGATGGCCGTGCCGATGATGGCGGTGCTGCCTCACTTGCCCAATCCAGAATTGCCCAACCCTGACGCCCCCGGCCCGTTCGCCTTTGCCAATGCCGACAAAGTGCGCCGCATTTTGGGCGAGGCGGGCTACCGAGCAATCGAGTTCGAGACCGTGCGCGAGATGCTCTCCATCGGCGGAGAGGCTCCGCTCGAGCAAGTGGTGGATTTCCTGCTGCAAATGGGCCCCACTGGAAAGCTGCTACGCGGCGCACCGGCGGATTTGATCGAACGCGTCGCGGAAAGCGTGTGCACTGCCCTGCAGCCTTACCAGACGCCGGCAGGCGTGCGGATGGAGGGGACTGCCTGGATTGTGACCGCGCGCGCTTGAAGTTGCCGACAAGCGTGGGAATCTCGCGCTTGTACAAGCCAGGAGTTCGTGGTTTCAAGGCAGGCACGACGGGGGCACGGCCCCGCAGGTTGGGTGCGTGCCCGCTCGTGCAATCCAGGATGCGAGGAAACTCCCGTGACCGCTGGCTCCGTTCCCCTTTCGCAAGCAGCGCTGTCACGGCGCGGCAATGTGCCTGAAGTCGCCGCGCTCGCCTACCCGGCGGTGCTGCACACGTTGTCCGACACGTTGATGCACACGGTGGACAGCATGATCGTCGGCCGCCTGGGAGTTGCAGAACTCGGGGGTGTGGGGCTCGGTGGGATTTGGTTGTGGACACTCGTGGTTCCCTTCGTCGGCGTTGCCAACGGCGCCCAGACCTTCGTGGCGCAAGCCTATGGCGCCGGACGTTGGACCGAATGCGGCCGCTGGCTGTGGCAAGCGATCTGGCTCCTCTGCCCGCTCATGGCACTGTGGGCTGGCGCCATTGCCCTGTTTTTCCCTGTTTGGATGGGGCACTCCGGTGCCTCACCGGAGCTGACCCAGGTGGCCACCAGCTACGTGCTCGCACGCTTACCGGGCACGCCCTTTTTGGCCGGCGCAGTGGTCCTCACGGCGTTCTTGCGGGGACTTGGCGACACTCGCTCCCCGCTCCTCGCCAGTCTGGTAGCCCACCTGCTCAACCTCGTGCTGAGCCTGGGCTTGGTCTTCGGTCTGTGGGGTTTGCCTCGGCTCGGTGTGGTCGGCGCCGCGCTCGCCACCTCCTGTGCCAACCTCTTGCACTGTACCGTTCTGCTCGCCTTTGTGCTGGGTCCGGGTTTCCGGCGCGAGATGGACACGACACCGGTGCGACCCTCGCTGCCACTCACCTACCGGTACTTGCGCACCAGCCTTCCTCTCGGCGGGCAGTGGTTCTTGGACATGCTCTCCTTCGCAGTTTTTTCCACCGTGATCTCGCACATGGGTTCGGTGGCGATGGCAGCAAGCCAAGCCATGATCCAGTTATTGAGCCTCTCCTTCATGCAAGCCTATGGAATTTCTGCTGCTGCCGCCGCTCTTGTGGGACGCTACGTGGGCGCCAAAGACTACGCAGCTGCAGAGCGCACACATTGGTCGGCACTCAAGTTAGCTGGGATCCTCGCGGTCCTGGTTGCGGCGCTGTTCGTCGCTATCCCGGAACCCCTGCTCCACTTGTTCACGCGTGACGACGAAGTGGTCCAGGTAGGGCGCAAGCTTTTGGTTTTGGGTGCGCTCTTCCAACTGCTGGATGCCGTCGGGATCGTGACCAGCGGCTCGCTCCGCGGGGCCGGCGATACGCGCATTCCCTTCCTCTTGCAGGCCATCCTCGCCTGGGCCTTACGCTTGCCGCTCGTCTACCTCTTTGCCCTCGTCTGGGGTGGCGGCGTGCTCGGGGCCTGGATCGCCGAGCTGCTCTACGTCACCGTGTTAGGCGCTGTTTGGCTCTGGCGGTTTCAGCGCGGTGCTTGGCGCAGCATCGAAATCTAAGCGTTCGGTGCGATGACCGGCTCCCCAACCTCACCGGCCCGGCGTCTAGCCAACTCGGTGGGCTTCGACGACGCCCCTTTTGCGCGCGAGCAGCGTGAGGCGGTGCCCATTGTAGGGGCCGTTTTCGCGCGCACGCGATTCGACGGCGTACTCATCGGCTCGGTGGAGCGCGATGGTGACGATGCGACGGGAGAAATCGCGCGGCTGGTGCGCGGGTCGCGCTTCGACCAGCACGTGCAAGTGATCCTGCTGCAAGGAATCGCCTTGGCGGGATTCAATGTCGTAGACGTGCCTCGCCTCGCTGAGGTCACCGGGCGGCCGGTGCTGGTGGTGAGCCGCAAGCAACCGAACTGGGAACGCATCCGCAAAGCGTTGCTCGAACGGGTACCGAACGGGAAGCAAAAGTGGCGGCGAATCGAGCGGCTGGGACCCATGGAGGCGCTGGCTTCGGTTTACGTGCAACGCTGCGGCTTGAGCCGGGCAGAGGCAGAATGGGTCCTCCAACTCCTGTGCGTTCATGGCAGGATACCGGAGCCGCTGCGCGCCGCTCATCTGATTGCCGGGGCCTTAGCGCGCGGTTCGAGTCACGGCCGTGCCTGACCGCCTAGGGCGCAGGTTGGCTGCACGAGGCCCGAGCGCAACTTGACGTGCGAAGCAGGCGGCCCGGTTGCCCCCAGTCTCTCACACCCGGCTGCTGGCCTCGCGCAGCACCTCCGGTAACTGCTCGCGCAAGCGCAGCACCGTGGCGCTATCGAGGCGCAGTTGCTCGCAGGCCTGTTGGGTGGTCTCTCGGGTCTCCTCGATCGCCCGCTCTTGCAAGAACGCGCGTACATCCTCGGCCAGGTCCGGGGAAGTCAATTGCGCCAATCCGCGCACCAGATTCTGCAAGAGCATCGGGTCGAGCAGTTCACGCAACTGCTCCCAGCGGCTACGTACGAACCGCCAGGCAGCAAAGCTAGAAGCTCTGCGGGCAAGTAACGCATTGAGCACGAAGGGCCGGTCCTGCGCGCGCACCTCCTCGCTCAGCACCAACGAGAGTGTGCGCTCCACCAGCTCGGGGCGTTCGAAGGCACTGAGCGCAATGAGAAACCGGTGCTCCTCTTCCGGGTCTCGGGACCACGCGCGTTTGTGCGCGAGGTAGCGGTCGAACAAGAAACCGTCGGCCGAACTCGCAGCCACCGAAGCGGTGGCGAACACGATGTTCGGGTCGAGCACGCTTCTCTCCGCCAGGTAACGCTCGATCCGCTCGCGTGCCGCCGTCTGGACATCGCGTGCGCGCGCCAGGTTGCCCATTGCGTGCAAGACAACCGAGCGGCGCACGCGATCGTCGTCCTTCTCTCCCGCCCGTGGCTCCCATCCCAGGGTTTCCCATTGCGGCCGGAAAAACGCCTCGACGTAACGCGCGAACGCCTCCTCGGTATGGCCCTCGACCACGTGCAGCCAGAGCCAGCCCAAATGCTCGGTGAACGTAGCCACCACCGCGCGGTCTTGCTCGTTCCGAAAACCTTCCAGCAGCGCGAAGTAGCTGTGCAACGACTCATACCCTGCGCGCACGAGAGCCCACTGGTTGTCGAGCAAATTGAGCCGTTCGTGTTCCGCCAGTGCCGCCTGTACGTGGGGCACCAGTCGCCGCAAGCTCCCTTGATCGAGGCGAAAGCGGTAAAAGCCACTTGCATTACCGTTCGGGTACACCCACTGCGCGTGTGGCAGGTGCACTTGCCCGTTCCGGTCCGCGAACAGGATGCGCTCCTCGCGCACGCCATCCGCAGAGCCGATCTTCCATACTACCGGAATCGGCCAGCTCTGCTCGCATGGCTCTTGTTGCTTCGCTGAGTCGGCGAAGAACCTTCGCTGTTTCAACTCGAGGCGCAGGCCAACACCCTCTTCCGCAGCGCTCACTATGAGCAACGGATGCCCAGGCTGCTTGATCCAGGCGCGGGCGAGGCTCGCCACATCGTGGCCCGAGGCGCTACTGAGCTCCTGCCAAAAATCCTCGGCTCGTGCATTCGTTTCGCGAAACCGCTGCAGGTAGGCTCGCACCCCCATCCGAAACGCCTCGGCGCCGAGAAAGTGTTCGAGCATGCGCACCACCGCCGCTCCTTTCCAGTATGTGATCACGTCGAAGCGTTCGGTGGCTTGCTTCGCGTTTCGCACCTCGAAGGAGATTGGGTGCGTAGACACCAGCGCATCGAGCTGGAAGGGCCGGTGCAACGAGGCGACGAAGTCGCGCCAGAGCCCCCACTCCGGTAACAACTCCGCGCTGACTTTAGTCCCGACAAAGGTGGCAAACGACTCGTTCAGCCACAGGTCTTCCCACCACGCCATAGTCACCAAATCGCCCCACCACATATGGGTGAGTTCGTGCGCTACCGTGGTGAAGATGCCTTTGCGGGCTCCGATCGAGGAGCGTTCCGGGTCGGCCGCAATCGCCGTCAGGCGGTACGTGATGGCGCCGGGATTCTCCATCGCGCCCGCTTCGAAGTCCGGCACTCCAATCGCGTCCACTTTGGCGTACGGGTACGGGATGGCCGTATACTCTTCGAGAGCTTCGAGCGAGCGCACGTGCGCCTGCAGAGCGTATTCCGCCTTGTCGGCCATGCCCTGCGGCAACCAGACGCGCACCGGCACACCGCTAGCGCTGAACGCGGTTGGAGTGGGCTCGAACGGTCCGATGCACCAAGCGACCAGGTAACTCGAGATGGGGGGAGTCTCGGTAAACCGAACCTCGGTGCGCCCGTCCGGCAAAACCCGACGTGCCACCTCGGCACCGTTGGCAATGGCCTCGTTGCCTGCAGGAACCACGAGAGTGAGTTGGAAGCGGGCTTTGAACTCAGGTTCATCGAAGCACGGGAAAGCGCGCCGCGCGTCGGCCGCTTCGAACTGGGTGGCGGCATACCGCCGGCCGTCTTTCTGCGAGCGATAAAAACCCCGCAGTCGCTCCAGAATCGGCCCAGAAAAGACCAAGTCCAAGCGCACGAAGCCCACCGGCAAGGGCTGCGGGAAGCGCAGCGTCACGATCTCTGCTTCCTCATCCGCCTCCGCCTCTCCAACCCACGTGCGGCCGTGGAAAAATGCGGTCACCGTTTCGAACTGGTGGCCGACGGAGTGCAGCACAACCTCGCGCGTCGCCTCCTGCACTTCTAGCTCGATCCTCTCTTCCGCGCGGTACTGCCAACGCTCCAAATCGGCCTCGATGCGCAACCCATACCAGCGCGGCCAAACGGTGCTCGGCAAACGAAAGTCTTGTTTGCTCATGAGCGCGTCTTGTATCCAAGCCGGCTAGCGCGAAAAAGTGCCACGGCTGCGCAGCTAAGAGGTACGGCGGTCCAACCGGGGGCGCGTCCACTTCGGGTGGCCATCTGTGAATTCCGGGGGAATCAGGGTGAGCCCCCGCCATTCGGCAAGGCGCTTCCGAGTGGTTGCCGACGGAGCGGCGATGCCTTCAGGCCGACTTTCGCAGAGATGGGTAGTAGCCGGGCGCAGAACCTGGTCGGCGGCTCGGCTTCACCGTCGCGAGCGCGGAACCACTGGCCTCGCCGCGCCGTGTTCGCTGCATCAACTTTGCCCGCACCCGATCATCACTAAAGGCGTAGCGAGAAAAAATCCACGCACCCAATCTCCCGCCTCGGCCGTTCGTTCTGACCTCGCGCCCGCCCGGGGACAAAGGCAACGGTGGGCAACCGTTCCCACTATCGGGCGGCGTCGCCCGGGCTCTGCGGAGCTGCGCTGGCGGCGTCGGGTGGTCACCAGACTGGGGGTGGAACCACGCGATTGCACGGATCGAGACCGGAGTAGCCATTGGGCCAACGCCAGAGCATCGAGCGCACAGAGCTGGTGAGCCGCACCCAGCGCACGACCCCCTCCGCGCCCACGGCCGCACCGAGAAGCAACCGCACCCGAGGCCGGCCGAACAACGCTACGGAGCGTGCCGCCGCGAACACGAACGGCAAAAACGCAAACATTTGCCGGTGGCTTTTGGCAGCTTCGTGCGAGGAAAACATATCAGGAGCGAGACCGATAAGGCCCGCGAGCCCGAACGGGCTTTTCACAGAGCCGGCCACAATGGACGGGATCGCGAGCCAAGGAATCGTTTGCACGCCCCTGTAAGAGGTCGTCGCAGTCGCGCCAGCCGTATGATCGACTAGGCTACGAAGGCTGGTTGCCGCGTATTTCAGCGAAGGGATCTGATAGGATGCGATTTCGACGTGACCCGGCAAAAGCCTCCATACCGCTGCTTGACCCGTTTAAGCGGGCAGCCAAAACAGAGGCGTGAAGCAGAGTCCGAGTACACCATACACCGCCAGCGCGCGCAGGGGCTGACGCCATAACCACAACGCCGGAAACAGGTACGTAATGCGCGCCGGCATATAGGCGTACGAGAGGAAGCCCAGGCTCACCCCACCTGCCACCGCCGCCCAAGCACTGTCCCTCCTGCGCAAGATGCCGAGTGCCGCAATCAGCCCACGCTCTGGCACCAAGAGGATGGTGCCATCATAGTGGCGTGAATTCCACAAGACCGTGGGTGACGTTGTCAACAGGGCAAGCCGTGCCAAGGTAAGAGTGCGGCTCCGCCGAGCACGAGAAGCAGGTGGCACAAAAGCCCTACCAAGCGCTCACCATAGAAACTACCCGTCCAAACATTCGCCAAGTAAATCGGGAAAAAGCTGAAGCCCTGGGAAGCAAAGGCCCGCGCCTCGAGCCACGGCAAAACCCACCTCTGCTGCTTGTAGAACAGGTGCATGTTCTCCGCCTGATCCATACAGCACACACTCGGCGGAGTCTCCGCAAAGCGCCAAAGGCTTACCGTCAGAGCCAAAATCGCGGCGACCAGCCCGAACCGGATGCGTTCTCGATTCGCTCGCACGAACAACACCACCGGCCACACCCACATCCCCAAGTGGAGAGCCAAGGCGAGCCAAAACAAAGCCTCGTTCATGTTCGCCTGGACACCCAAAATCTCGCTCGCCATGCCCTACGACATCGTTAGGCCATGTGCAATTCGAGGCCGAGCGTGTCAGATCTCTTGGTGGGAAACACAGGCCATAGGGCATTGGCTGCGCCGTCAGTCCTCCGGCTGCTGACTCACCCGAGCGCCCCTGCCGTCCGGTCTGGATCCGTTTTGAGTCGCCGCCCGTCGGTGCGAGGAAGGGCACCGTTGGCCTCCGCAGTGGAGGGCACGGGCCAGATCAGGCAAACGCGCACCGACCCGTTCACCAGCAGAGCGGATCGCCCGCGCGGATGGTCCGTTCCGCGGACTCCAAGCGAACAATGGCAGGTCGCCGAGCCCCAGGGACGAGGTTCCAAAACACTCCAGGGGATTTGCTTCACGAGTGAGTCCGTGATCCACTCGAGCTATGAGCTGGACCAAGACTGTGCTGCTGTGGCTGATGGGCGCGTTTTACATCGTTGCGGGGCTCATGCACTTTGCCAATCCAGAGTTTTACCTGCCCATGATGCCGCCCTATCTTCCCTATCATCGCGAGCTGATCTTCTGGTCTGGCGTTGCGGAGGTACTGTGCGGCATCGGCGTGCTCATCCCGGCAACACGCCGTGCTGCCGCCTGGGCAACCATTGCGCTCCTGATCGCGGTGTTTCCAGCCAATATCCACATTGCCATCAACAACGTGCCGCTCGGCGGCAGAAGCGAAGGGCTCGGAATCTGGAACTGGGTACGCCTGCCCTTTCAGGGCGTTTTGATCTTGTGGGCTTGGTGGTACACGCGGCCTGATTCGGCTGCCGCCATTGCCGAGTCCTGACCGCCTTGCGGCGCGAAGCAGCGAAGACTTCGCCGAGGGTCGCTGGTCCAGAAAATGGTCTGGTCTTCTGCTGTGGCAACTCTTGACTGACAACGTGTTCCGCGAGTATGTGACAACGGCGCGTTTTTGGGGTTTCGGGCATGTTGTTACAACCGAACTTTCAGTTCGACTTCGAACGTTCGGTCTGGCTTGCGCGGCGGGTGCGGGCTCAGCATCGGCGCTGCTGGCGCAACGCAGCGCTGGCTGTGTCGCATTTGGGACCGGCGGCGCGCTACGTGGAGGGTTGGATCGTTACGGCCGGAACGGTGCCGCACGTGATTGAGCACGGCTGGTGCGAGGTTGACGGACAGATCGTTGATCCAACCTACGCTCCGCACGTATCGCTCGACGCGCCTCCCGCCGCCTATTTCGTGGGCGCGCGCTTTACTCCGCGGCAAGCAGAAGCCGCCTTAAGAGAGCGGCTGCCCATTGTGCTCGAGCGGGAGCCGCAGTCGCACTGGCGTGCCTTCGAGGCCGCGTGGCGAACGGCAACGGCGCGTGCCGGCTTGAGCCCAAGCGACCCGACGCGGGTGGTCCATTGTCGCGATGGGCACTTCGATGTGTACATCGGCCGGCCGAGCCCGTGGGCCAATCCCTTTCACATCGGCACCCACGGAAACCGGCAGCAGGTGCTGCGCCGCTACTGCCAGCGTGCCGTGCGTCACCCTGGGCTCCTGCGGATGATCTGGAGTTTGCGCGGCAAAGTGCTCGGCTGCCGCTGCCATCCGTTGCCGTGCCATGGCGATGTGTTGGCGGAGTTGGCCAACGTGGAGCAAATACCTCCCGGGCGACTTCTGGTCCGCTGGCTGGGGCCGCAGGTCTCAGTCGAGCCTTCGCGTTTTTCTCCGTCGAGCTGACAGGCGAGTTCGCCCCTGACCCCTCAGCGTCCGACCACGCGCTGGTAAATTTTCGGGAGCTCACGCGGCAAGGAAGGAATGTCGTCGATCACCAAGTAGCGCGAACTGGGGCACATTTCGCGTAGGTAATCGTGCCCAGCGCGGTCCACGGTCACACAGAACGGTACGATCCCAGCCGCCTCGCATTCCTTGAGGGCCATGGTGGTATCGCGCAAACCATACGTGTTGCTGCGCCGGTCTTGCCCGTAATCGAAGTCTTGCGGAAAGCCGTCGCTCAGCAGAATCAAATGGCGCGAGCGGGCAGAGACCGCCGCCATCTTCTCCACCGCGTGGCGCACTGCCGCCCCCATCCGTGTGCTGCGCTTCGGTTCGAGCGCCCCGATCCGCCCTTTCACCGCGCTCGACAAACTTTCGCGGAAGGATTTCACCAAGTAAAATTCTACGTTTTGCCGGCCGTGCCCAGAGAAGCCATAAATGGCGTACGCGTCGCCAATCTCTTCCAAGGCTGCGGCCATCAACACCAGAGCTTCTTTGGCAATGTCAATGATGCGGCGAGGCGGCCGCTTCTGTGCCAGCGAAGCAGACGGCTCAGCGGGCTCGTCGGTACTGGCGCTGAGATCAACCAGGAACAAGGTGGCGACGTCCCGTTCCTCGCGCTGGCGCGCGCGGTAGAGCTTGCTCGACGGAGTGCGGCGCGCGCGCAAGTCGGAGCGCGCTTCCACCACGGCGTTCAGGTCAATCTCCTCGCCACTCTCGAGCCCGCGCACGAAACGGTACTGGTCGGCCCGCACCTTCTGGAACTCCCGTCGTACCTGCGGGAGCAAGCCGGCGTATTCCTCGATCGTACGGATGAAAAACTCGCCCGAGTCACCCTCCACCGGTAGTTCGACCAAGCGGCACCACTGGCGGCGGTAATCCTGGATGAGGTAGTCCCACTCGTCGTAAAAGAACTCCGCTCCCCGGACTCGCCGGTCGAGAAAGCGACGCGGTGACTGCGTTGGCTGCTCCTGTGCCAACAACCGACGCAACCGCTCGCGTTGCTCGAGCGGCAGCTTGCCCAGCAAATCGCTGATGTAGAAGCCGAGCGAGGCAACCGCATCGGCCTTTCCTTGCTGCAAGTGCAAGTCGGCACCGCGCTCGAGCAGAGCTTGCAGGGCCTCCGGGCTCAAAGGCTGCCCGGCAGCATCCGGTACGGCATCGTCCACGCTCCATTGCTTGTCGGCGCCCGCTGTTTCTGCCGGGGCCGCCGCATCCGCCTCGCCCGTGCTACCACCGGGAAGGGGAGGCATCTCTTCTCCTTCCAACAGGTCGGCCACCAGCAGATACGGTGGTGTCTCCCCCGCGCTTTCTTCAACCACCACCGCACTTTGCACTTGCGGTGCGAAGGATTGCGCGAGGACCTGTGCGAGCGCGAGCGCGGTGTCGGCGCTGGCACCGGGATGGCGCAGTGGCTCCAACGCGCGTGCGACCACCTTAACCACATCGCCCAAACCAGCTGGAGCCGCTGCTGGCGGCTCACCACTCAACAGCCAGGCCAAGAGGCGGTCGAACCACGAGACCCGCACGTTCTCGCCTCGCTCGTGCCAGAGTCGGAGCAAGGCTCGCGCAAGAGCCTCTTGCTCCGCCGCCCAGGCCGGGTACGAGCGGGCAGAGGCACAGGCCACACGGTATCCCTCGGCAAGCGAAAACCACTCCGCAAGCTGCATACGGGGCTCGCTTTGCGCCAGCGCTCGTTGCCAATCCAATTCACCGTTTTCTGCTCCCGCGTACGTGCCGTGCTCCCAGCGGCCGGCGAGCTGCACCGCCAGCCACTGGTAGAGGCGCACGTTGTCTTCGAAGGTTGGGAACCAGTCAATCCGTTCCGGTAATTCCACTTCGCCCTCGAGAGGCTGATCCTCGAAGCGCGGTCGCAAGCTCACCGTACTCGTGCAGCGAACGCTAAATGGCGAACCGGCCAGCATGTGCAGGTACTTGGCCAACCAACCGCGCACTTCTTGCAACTCCGCTGCGGTCGGGGAGGCGTGGAGGATGCGAGCACTCGTGCGCGATTCGCAGGCAAAAAACGCCAACGCCGCAGCAGGGTTGCGTGCCGCCAGGTGGAGGCCGTAGTCCGCCCAACTCTCAATCCGCTCCAAAGGAAACTGCTCGGCCAAACGAGGCAGTTGCGGGAGTAAGACCGGCACCGCCCGGGCGAATTCATCGGAGACCCGCTCGAGGAGCCTCAAGGCACGGCTGCGAAGTGGCGCGCGAAAGCTGCGCAGCAGCGCTCCGCAAGTTGTGGCCAGGGACTCCCAAGCAGCCGGCTCCTGGGTTACCGAGCGCAGGCAAAGTTCGAGCAGTTGTTCTCGCTCCACCGGGCGGAGTGGCAACAACGCTTGGGGTAAATCGTGGTACAGCCGAGCTGCGGTTCGTTCCTTCTCCCGGCATTCCCACACGGCACGCAACAGTGCGCTCCGCTCGCTCACGCGCAGGCGCCACAACGCCGCGGGTGGCCGGCGGAACCAATCCCGACCCCAGTCGGTCTGGTGGAAACGCACCCCACAGCGAGCCCACAGTGCAAGTCCGGCTGCGTCCAACTTTGGCAGCGCGCTCGGCAGCGCTTCCACAAAGGCGAGGCTGACGAACTCGCCCACGGGACCGCCCTGCTCGGCCACCTCTCGCGCGACCTCCGCCGCTTGCCTCAGATGCTCAATGGGTACACGAGCACAAAGGAGCAGCCCGGCGCGCAGATACGCGGCTGAGAGGCGGCGACTCCACGGCAAGAGGCGGCGGCTTTGTTCGAGAAGTTCGACGAGCGCGAACGCTTCGCTTTCCGCAAACGAGCGCTTTGGCAGAGTCAGGAGCAGCTCGAACGCCTCACGGGGCAAGGGCGGTTCTTGTGTTGCAGCCTCCAGCAGCACCAACCGCACGGGAACATCGTCGGGCCCGCGGCGTTCGTCGCCGAGGCCTCTTTGCACAGCGCCGGCTGCGAGCCGTGGAGAGACCCGAGCCAGGCGCTCGGCTACAGCGGCCAGGCGACGTTGAAAGGCCGAGGGCAAGGCTCTCACCTGCTCCCACAGGCTCTTTGCCAGGGGCAGGGATCCGAGCCCGTGTAGCAGCCACTCCGGGGGTTCGGCCGCAAGTTCTGGATGTACGTGTGCTCCTCGTTCTTCCTCCGCTCGAGGCTGTGGCCAGCAGGCTCGCGGGCGGGTCATGTCGGCTCACGAAAACAAGGTACCTGCAAGCGCGTCGATTGCGCGCTGCGCTTCCGCGTCGTCCGTAAGCGATGTACTCACTGCCACTTGGCAGGCTCGGCGCGGGACTATGCCTTCTCGGATCAGTTGCGCCGCGTAAATCAGCAAGCGTGTGCTTACCCCTTCTTCCAACCCTGATGCTTTCAGGTGCCGGACCTTCTCGCCCAACGTGGCAAGACTGAGCGCGAGATCCAAGTCCACCCCCGCCTCGTGGGCAATGACCTGTGCTTCTTTTTCCCTGGGCGGGTAATCGAAGTTGATGGTAACGAAGCGTTGGCGGGTGGAGTGTTTGAGGTCCTTGAGGACGCTCTGGTACCCGGGGTTGTACGAAATCACCAGCAGGAAGTCAGGATGCGCCTCCAGGATCTCGCCCCGCTTGTCAATGGGCAAGATCCGGCGGTGGTCGGTGAGCGGGTGGATCAAGACCATGGTATCTTTGCGGGCCTCCACGATCTCGTCCAAGTAACAAATCGCGCCGCAGCGAACGGCTTGGGTGAGCGGCCCGTCCACCCACACCGTTTCGTCGCCCTTGATGAGGTAACGACCGACCAAGTCGCTCCCGGTCAGGTCCTCATGACAAGCCACAGTGACGAGATGGGGGCCGCCCTGGCCCTCACCCGGACGGAGCGTGGCTGCCATATACTCTACGAAGCGGGTCTTGCCACAACCCGTCGGCCCTTTGAGCAAAACGGGCAAGCGGCACTGGTAAGCAGCACGAAAGACTTCGACTTCGTCGGCAACAGGTAGATAAAAGGGAACTAGGGACACTCGCGGCCGCTTAGCAAAAACCTCTCGTGCCGTGCACCTCCTGCACATCTTCGGGAGACCGCCGAGCGAACCGCCCCTCCGGCCTGGGTCGGCGTCCAGTGAGCGGGTACCCCCGCAGCCACCGCGGGCAAGGCCCGCGCCAGGACGCCGGACGCGAGCCGACCCCACGGGGGATGATTCAGGCAATGGCTTGCCTCTCCAGGCTCGGCCCCGAGACGGGTCGTTGCCGGTCAGTCCTGTCTGGAGGCTGGCGTACAGCTGCTCGTAGGCCGGCGAGCGTCTCCCCGTGCTCAGATCACCCGGCTGCCTTCGGGGGGACTGTCGGGGGAGATGGCGTGGACGTCCTGCTGCCGGATTGCGTGGCCGCAACGGGTACAGAGTCGCGCGGCAGCGTGGGGCTGGAGACGCGAGGCAGCACACAGCGCATTCTGGTGCGGGTCCGCGCCTTATCGACACGCGGGGCCGGCGGCGCCACGGGCGGCCCCTAGGGCCGCCTCTACACCGCGCCGGAAGCATGCGTGGCCTTCTGCTGACGGACTGTCGCAAAGAAGATGTAGGGGCAGGTCTTGTGCCTGCCCGTCTTTCGAATCGGACCAGATGCCGCCTCGCGGTCCAGGCACCGCACCCGTTGTCGGTGTCGCGTGCACGACTGGACCACCAATGCCGAAGCGCACCACGCGCCCACAAGGGCCGCCCGTGCGGGGGCGGGGAAGCCCAGTGGCCGCTTTGCGGCTCCACGTTGCGCTTTTGCGACAGTGTGGCAACCGTATCGTTGCCCGCGTTGCCGCTCGCGCGAGGCAAATGCGCCGGTACGAAGCGCACAACCTGGCACGAGCTTCGCTGCGCCTCGCGCCTCCAGAAGGAGGGCGCGATATGGAAAGCGATCGGAGAACTCGCCACCGTCAGCCAGGGGTCATGCGCGCCCAGCTCTTACGTGTGGGAAACGAGGTGTTTCCCGTGTACGGAGACGAGCGCTGGGGTTTTACCATCGACTTGGGGGACTTCTGCTGCGATTCTCCAGAGGCAGGGCGGTACCAGTCGCTGGAAGAGCTCTATTTCGCCCTCGTGAACTTGCACTCCGCTGTAGAGGGAAAAGCCTGAGTTCGAAGATTGTTTTCGGTTTTCCCGCGGGTAGAGCTGCCCGGACTCCTCGGGTGCTTACCGGGTAGCGACCTCCGGTGAACACCGATGGCGAGCGGCTGGCGGCGGATCTGGCGTCTCCCCCACCCCCGTCCGCTGCCGGTCGCTTCCCCATCGGCGGCGCGGGAATCAAGCACGGGCGATAAGTAGCCCGCTCGAAACTGCCTCGTTGCTTCCAGGCAACCGAGCGGCGGTCCCAAAAGACGAGGGGCGTTCCGGCCACCGTGACTACTCTGGAGTCACCCGATACGGATTGGGAGTCAAACCGGCTCGAAGCTCGAACCAGCGGTTGGCGCCGCGCATTTTGGGACCCGTTCTGTGCAGCCTCACTCTACGCAGTTCTCCGTGCTTCCGCGTGCTCGCTCCTTGTTCCAGATCATGAAATTCCGGAGCGGCGCTCACACTGCCCGGCTTCTCAGGCAGGCGGCTTGGGCGAAGTACGGCCCGCACCGAATCTCGATCGGTTTGTACGCTCTGCTGCGAGGAGCGATCCCTCTCGGCAAGTGGCGGCGTCGAGCATTAGCTGAGCGACCACGGTTTGAGCGGGCCCAGCCCCTCGCCAGCGGGCTCGTTCGGGTCGGGCGCTCGCCCTTTTTCCACGCGAGCCCGCGGCTGGGCTGTTGCACGTCGGGGAAACCGCCGGCGAGCCGAGAGTCTGCGCGACTCGCTCAGGCTTGGGGGTCGAACTCGAAGGCCAGGAGGTACTTTTTCTTCGCGTTGCACTCTTTGCAGGCGGGCACCAGGTTGCCCTTGGTCGAGCGCCCACCCCGCACAAGGGGAACCAGGTGGTCCATGGTCAGCTCGCGTGGAGGGAATCGCCGCCCACAGTAATGACAGACTCCGCGGCCGCGCTTGCGCTTCCACCACTGCGAATTGCGGAGTTCGCGCGCTTTCGCGCGCTCGCGGCGAATTTCCTCCGGGGAAAGCACAGGCTCGAAGCTCATCCCTAACCATTATCTCGACCGCCGCGGGGGCCCGCAAGCTGCCTCGGCAAGCGGGGCCGCCCTTGCGCCCCCAAAGAGCCCTTGCGACCATGCTGGAGTCATGTCCGAAAAGGAGCGCGCTGCCCGCCAGATCGCTCTCCGCCTGCGGGAGGCTGGGTATACCGCCTACCTGGCCGGTGGTTGCGTTCGAGATTTTTTGCTCGGGCGGGAGCCCAAGGATTTCGACGTTGCCACCGACGCGCCAAGCCCTGAGGTGCAGCGTCTGTTCCGCCATACCGTTCCGGTGGGGGCCCAGTTCGGGGTCGTCTTGGTATGCGACTTTGGGCCAGCAATCGAGGTGGCCACCTTTCGGGTAGACGAGCGGTACGAGGACGGGCGGCGGCCTTCGGCCGTGCGCTTTGCCAGCCCACGCGAGGATGCCTTGCGCCGGGATTTCACCATCAACGGGATGTTTTTAGATCCGGCCACCAACGCGGTGCTCGACTTTGTAGGCGGCCAAGAGGATCTCGCCCGTCGCCGCGTTCGAGCCATCGGGGACCCGCATACGCGCATCGGCGAGGATCGGCTGAGAATGCTGCGCGCGGTGCGGTTCGCTGCCACCCTGGGCTTCGACATCGATCCGGAAACCTTCGCCGCCGTGCGCCAGCATGCGCACACGATCACCGGCATTGCCTGGGAAAGGATCGGGGACGAGATCGTGCGCATGCTCACCGAGAGCAGCTCCGGTTCGGCACGGCGCGCTTTCGAGTTGCTCGATTCGACCGGCCTCCTGGTGCATGTGCTGCCGGAGGTGGCCGCGCTCCAAGGAGTGGAGCAATCGCCCGTCTACCATCCCGAGGGAGACGTCTGGGAGCACACCCTGCGCGTGCTCGCTCAATTCGAGCAGCCCAGCGAAACGTTGGCCTTCGGTGGCCTGCTCCACGACATTGGCAAGCCCGCCACCCAGCAGCGAGTCAACGGCAAGATCACGTTTGTTGGCCACTGCGAGCTGGGCGCCCGCATGGCGGTAGCCGTCTGCCAGCGTTTACGCCGCAGCCGTGCGACCCGGGAACGAGTGGAATTCCTCGTGCGCGAGCACCTGCACCACATCCACGCCCAGGAAATGCGGCCCTCGACATTGAAAAAGTTCTTGCTGCGCGAGGGTATCGACGAGCTGCTCGAACTCATCCGCATGGACGTTTTGGCGTCGAACGGGAACCTGGCTACCTACGAATTTTGCCGCGCCAAGCTGGCGGAGTTCCGCGCCCAAGGTCTCCCCGCACCCCCGCTCCTGCTCGGGCGGGACCTGCTCGCTGCGGGCTACGAGCCAGGGCCGCACCTTGGGATGATCTTGCGCGCCGTGCGCGAGGCGCAACTGGAGGGCCAGTTGCAAAACCGAGAGCAAGCCTTGGAGTGGGTACAGCAGCGCTACCCGCGCCAACCCGCCGCCGGCCAAAACCGTTAGATCACTTCGCGTTCCTTGAGGCGGGCGATCTCCTCCCAGGAGTAGCCGAGGAGTCCGGTGAGGATCTCTTCCGTGTGCTGGCCGAACTCGGGGGCTGCAGAGCGAATCGCCCCCGGCGTTTCGCTCAGTTGCACGGGAATCCCAACCACCTGGGTGCGGCCAAAGGCCGGGTGTTCGAAGTCCGCCACGTACCGGTTTGCCTGGACCTGAGGATCGTTCGGTAAATCGTCCACCGTATTGACCACCGTAAAAATGAAGTCGCCCCCTTGGCGCAACCGCTCCACCCAGTACGAGCGCGGCTGCGAGGCAAAAATCTCGTCGAGGATGGCCACGGCCTCCGCAGCGTGCGCGGCTCTGGCGCGCAGCTCGGAAAAGCGCGGGTCGGTTGCCAGCTCTGGGCGCCCGAGGACGCGCACGAAGTCTGCCCAATAGCGGTCGGGCTGGAGCATGCCCAAGCAAATCCACAACCCGTCCTGACACCGGTAATGGTTCCAAAGGGGGTTGGCAGCGTAGAGCCGCGACATGCGCGGGATGGCAAAGCCCATCATCAGGCGCGAAGCCACCGACAAACCTTGCAACCAAATCATGCTCCCTAAATGCGAGGCATCCACCTTCTGTCCCACCCCGTAGCGCTCGCGCGCGAGCAAGGCGGCGAGCACTCCGTAGGCAAGCATGATGGCTCCCATTTGATCGGCAATGCCGCCAGCCACCTGCAACGGAGGCATATCCGGCTCGCCCACGGCATACATGAATCCGGAGCGCGCGAGCCCCATCTGATCGAACGAGGGATCCTCGCTCTCCGGGCCGAGCGGGCCGTAGCCAGTAGCGCTGGCGTATATCAAGCGCGGGTTACGCCGGCGCAGCTCCTCGTATCCAAACCCGAGTCGTTCGGCGACCCCTAACCGAAAATTCTGCACGAAGACGTCGGACTTCTCCACCAAGCGGTAGAGAATCTTGCGCCCTTCCTCCTTTTTCAGATCAATCGCGATGCCCTTTTTGTTGCGATTGTTGGCCTCGAAGTAAAAGTTCGGGCGGTCGGACAAGTCGATGCCGCTCATCTTGAGGATGCCGCGGCCCGGATCGCCGCTTTGCCGCTCCTCGACTTTGATCACTTCCGCCCCCAAATCTCCCAGCATGACGGAACACACCGGGCCCTGCTGCCAGATGGTCCAGTCAATCACGCGGATCCCTTCTAACGGCATCGGCATCTGCCATTCCTCCCCTTGCGACTCGGTGTTCTGCCGCATCTGCCACAAGGGCGCGGACGAGTCGATGCGGCGAGACTCAAACCCGCTTGCGCTTGCGCCCGAGGTAGTCAACCAGCAGGTACTGCCCCAAGTGCGCAGGATCGGTATACAGCGCGCGCCCGCGGTTGATACGGGTCATCCGCTCCACGAAGGCGCGCAAGGCAGGGCTGTCATCCAGCATGAACGTGTTGATCACGATCCCTTTTCGCGTCACCCGCTCCACTTCGCGCAAGGTTTCTTGGGCAGCACGCATGCTGATACCACCAAAGGACAAGGGCCACTCGCAGTACAGCCGTCCGCGCGAAAAGTACGCGGTGGGCTGGCCATCGGTAATGACGATCATGTGACGGTTGGCGGCGGGGTGGAGGTCGAGTAAGCGCGTGGCCAGGCGCAAACCATCTTGCAGATTCGTGAACGGATCTCCCATGTTCCAACTCACCTCGGGCAAGTCCCGCGGCCGGATTTCCACCGCCCGCGTGTAAAAGCCGACGATGCCCAAATAGTCGCGCGGGAAACGGGTGCGCACCAACTCCTCGAGGGCGAGGGCCACGCGCTTGGCGGCGGAAAAGCGACCCTCCCAACTCATTGACCAGCTCATGTCGAGGAGCAGCACGGTAGAGGTGGTCGTCGAGTGGTCGAGAGAGAACACCTCGAAGTCACCCGGTTCGAGTTCGACCGGGGTGCCCGGTCGGCGTGCGACGGCGTTTTTCAGTGTCTGAACTAGGTCGAGGTACATGGGGTCGCCGAACTGCAGGCGGTGTGTGCTTTCCGGTCGCATTTGCGCTTGCCCGCGAAAGTCCGTGCCGTGACCACCAGCCCGATCGCGCAAGAGCCCCTGGTAAATATCCCGCAAGGCGAGCTGGCCCAATCGCCGCACCCCCTTCGGGGAGAGTTGCACCCGCTCCCCGCGGCGCAGCAAGTAGCCGGCCTGTTCGAGCAAGGCCTGCATTTGCCGCAGCCGTTGGAAGTCCAACACCGCCTCCACACCCAGGAGTTCGCGTAAGGTCTCGACATCCACGCGGTCCAACTGGCCTTGCGCCAAGTGCTCTTCGAGCTCTTTGAGCCGCTGAAACTCGTGCATGAGTTCGACAGCGTCTTCGTAGCTGAGCGGCTGTTTGCCGCGAAACAACGAACCGTACTGCTCGAAGAAGCGCTCCAGTGCTTCGGCATCCTCCAGCTCTTCGGCGCGGTACTGAAACTCTTCCGCGGCGTCTTCGTCTTCGAACTGGTAGTCGCGCAACTGCTGCAAGGCTGTACCGGGCAAGGGCGAAAGCCCGTCGAGAAAGTCGAGTTTGCGTTCTAGCTCGCGCTGTTCCGCGACTCGCTCGCGCAGCTTATCGCGCTCGCTTTCAATGAGTTCGTCCAGCCGGTGACGGGCATCGTCGAGTGCCGAACGCAGATCGTAGTCGCGCAGCCGCTGCTCGATCTGCTCTCGCACCATGGCGAGCAAATCTTCCCACCCGATTACCTGCACCCCTTCCCACTCGAAACCATGGCGGAGCAGGAAGTCCAGCGCTTCCTGCACGTTTTCGGTTTCGGACAGGTAGCGGGCGAGTTGGTCGAAGACCCGCTCGGCATCCAGGTGGACCTTCTGGGTGCCGTCCCATTCGGTGTAGCGGGTCACGATCATGGCTGGACTCTCCACTCAAAGGTGGTAGCTAAAGCGGCCACCCTGCCGGTCTTTGTTGAGCTTCTGATGCAGGTGCAATCCCTCCAGCAAAAACTCGGTTGCGGCTGCAATAAACCCCGGGTTTTCGAGCCCGCCCACCAACCCGACAGCTCGCTCCAAGCCAGGGATCACACGGATACCTTCCAAGTACTCCTCGGCTGGCATCGCGTCCGACACTTCCACACCGCCGCCCTCTTGAAAGTACGTGAGAATGGGCTTGAGGTCGTCCACCTTGCACCAGCGGTCGAAGACTTGGCGGACAGCACGGTTGAGCAGCCGCTCGAACAAGTCCGAAGCGCGGCGTTCCTCGCCCATATACTCGACCTCGATTTTTCCAGCAGTAGAGGCGAGCAGGGCAGGCAGGTCGCTCAAGCGCGGCACGATTTCGGGTTCGTTGTTGCGCACAGCACGTTTCTCGGCGTTACTAATCAGACTCTCGTAGTTGTTGATCGAGGTACGCACGCTCACCCCCGAGGTCTGATTGACCTCGTTGCTGGCGCGCGCTTCGAAGGTCAACTGGGCGACGATTTCCTTGAGAAACTGCGGCACAGCCACGGGGCGCGATCCGGAGCGCAAGCGAGTGGCTTCCTGCTCCATGATGGCGATCTCGTCCTCCAAGCGCAGCGGGTAATGGGTGCGGATCTGGACGTCGAAGCGATCCTTGAGCGGGGTAATGATGCGGCCGCGATTGGTGTAGTCCTCCGGGTTGGCGCTGGCCACGATCACGATGTCGAGCGGCAGGCGGATTTTGTAACCTTTGATCTGGATGTCCCGCTCTTCCATGAGGTTGAACAAGCCCACCTGAACTTTCTCCGTCAGGTCGGGAAGCTCGTTGATGGCGAAAATACCGCGATTGGTGCGCGGGATGATGCCAAAGTGGATGGTGTCCTCGTCGGCCAAGTAGCGGCCCTCCGCAACCTTGACCGGATCGATCTCGCCGATCAGATCCGCGATGGATACGTCCGGAGTAGCGAGTTTCTCTCCGTAGCGCTGCTCGCGCTCGATCCACGCGATCGGCAGCTCGTCACCCAGCCGAGCCAGTTGCTCGCGGCACTGCTTGCAAATCGGCCGGTAGGGGTTGTCGTGAATCGGGCAACCGGCAACGGCCGGCACTGCTGGGTCGAGCAAGCGCACCAGCGAGCGAATGATGCGCGACTTCCCCTGTCCCCGCTCGCCGAGAAACACCATGTGGTGTCCCGCTAAAATGGCGTTCTCGATCTCGGGGATCACGGTCTCGTCAAAGCCAATGATTCCCGGCAGCAACGGCTCGCCCTTTGCCATGAGCGCGAGCAAATTGCGGCGCATTTCCTCACGCACCGGCAGCACCTCGTAACCGGCACGCTTGAGATCCCCGAGTGTTCTGGCTTCGTCCATTGCGAGTTCCCTGCTGAACAACGGCAACGCCGATTATACGGCCCGCTCTCTCCGCGGGCAACGACGCAATTCAGGTGGTCTCTCTAACAGGTGCTTCGCTGCAGAAAAGTGCGCTCGGCGGTCCCTGAAGGCGGTGCACCTGCGCTGACGGGAACGCAGCGGGCGCTCGCGCGAAACGGCTCAAGCCGGGTTGCGGAAATACGGGAGGAGCTTTTCGTACGTCGCTGCCAAGTGCTCAGGCATCACCCGCACGTCGGCGAGCACCGGCATGAAGTTGGTGTCACCGAGCCAGCGGGGCACCAAGTGCCAGTGGAGATGCTCTGCGAATCCGGCCCCGGCAGCCATGCCCAAGTTGAGGCCGATGTTCATGCCGTCCGGCCGGTAGGCCCGAAACAGTACCTCGGCCGCATGCCGCACGGCAGCAAAGACACTGTCCGCGATCTCTGGCGGCATGGAAGCAAAATCGGCGCGGTGCGCACGCGGTGCCACCATCAGGTGTCCGTTGGCGTAGGGAAATTTGTTGAGCATGACGATCGCTGGCTCGGTGGCAAGCACGTACTGGGAACGCGGATCCGAAGCGTCGCGAGCCAGACAAAAGATACACTCACCCGACTTCGGACTGTTCAAATACGCGCCGCGCCACGGCGCCCACACGACCTGCCTCGGCATTTGCACTCCTTCGCCCTTCGGGCGGCGCGGACCCCGGGTGCGGCCCACGGCCTTGCCTTCTGCGCGGGAACGTCAGCCCGCGGAACGCCGGCCGCCGTTGACGCGCTGGCGCAACTCTTTGCCGGCGCGGAAAAACGGAACCTTTTTCGCGCTCACTCGAACCGGCGCACCGGTGCGGGGATTGCGCCCCTCGCGCGGCCCGCGCTGGCGCACCTCGAGGGTTCCGAAGCCGCGAATCTCGATCCGGTCATCGTTGCGCAAGGCATCCACCATGGCCCGCAAGGTGGCGTTCACTGCGGTTTCCACATCGCGCCGCTGGCAATAGTTGTGGCGGCGAAGCAGCTCTTCCACCAGGTCCCGCTTGGTCACGGCGCCAACCCCCTCCGCAGAACCCGCCTCAGGACTCTTCTTTCTTTTCTTCCGAATTCAACCTGAGCTGATCGGCCAACACGTCCTGCAAGGAGAAACGGCCCTGGTCGCGGTCACGCTGCAGGTACGACTCGATCTCTTGCCGTTCCTCGGTGCGCCGCAGTGCCTTGATACTCAGGCTGATCTTGCGGTTTTTGGCGTCCACCGACACCACTTCTGCTTCCAGTTCCTGCCCCGGCTGGATGTCTGCCGGAGGTCGCTCCATGCGTTCGGGTCCTAACTGGGAAACGTGGATGAGTCCCTCCACGCCCTCTTCGATTTCGACAAACACGCCAAAGTCGGTGACCGTAGTTACCTTGCCGCGCACCCGGCTGCCCACCGGATAACGACGCGCCATCGTGCTCCAGGGGTCCTCCGTAAGCTGCTTGACACCCAAGGCCACCCGTTCGTTCTCGGGATCGATCGAAAGCACCACGGCTTCGATCGTATCCCCTTTTTTGTACAACTCCGAGGGATGCTTGATCTTCTTCGTCCAGTGCATGTCCGAGATGTGCACCAGCCCGTCAATCCCCTCTGCCAAGCCCACAAACACGCCAAAATCCGTGATGTGCTTGACCACGCCGGTGATCCGCGACCCCACCGGATGGTTGACACGCAACAGGTCCCACGGGTTGGGAACGGCCTGCTTTAAGCCCAGCGAAATGCGCCGGTTCTGCTCATCCACCTCCAGCACCACCACTTCCACCTCTTGGCCCACTTCTACGACCTTCGAGGGATGCTGGATGCGCTTGGTCCACGACATCTCCGACACGTGCACCAAGCCCTCCACTCCTGGCTCGAGTTCCACAAAGGCTCCATACTCGGCGAGGCTCACTACCTTGCCCCGCACCCGACTCCCGACCGGATACCGGTCGCTCACTCCGTGCCACGGGTCGGGCTGGATCTGCTTCATCCCCAAGGAGACACGTTTGCGTTCCGGGTCGAAACGCAGCACCACGACTCGGACCTTTTCACCTACTTTCACCACGTCGGACGGGTGGTTCACCCTCCCCCACGACATGTCGGTCACGTGCAGCAAACCATCAATGCCGCCGAGGTCCACAAACGCCCCGTACTCGGTGATGTTCTTCACGACGCCCTCGAGGATCAGCCCTTCCTCGAGCACGCGCAGTGTCTCCTCTTTCATTTGCTCCCGCTCGCGCTCGATCACGATCCGGCGGGAGACCACCACGTTGCCACGCGCGCGGTTGCACTTGAGCACCGCAAAGCGCCCTTCCTGACCGATGTAGCGATCCAGCGACCTGGGTGGCCGGATGTCAACGTGCGAGCCCGGTAGGAATGCCGGTACGCCAACGTCTACTCGCAGTCCGCCTTTGGTCTTGGCAACGATCTTTCCCGGAATGGTTCCGCCGGACGCAAAGGCCGCCTCGATATCGCGCCAGACACGCAACTGCTCAGCTTTGACCCGCGACAGATAAATCGTGCCGCTCTCCGTATCCGCGCCGGAGAAGTACACGTCAATTTCGTCCCCGGGCCGCACTTCGAGCACTCCATCGCGCTCCGTGAACTCGGAGACAGGAATCATTCCTTCCGATTTGAATCCAATGTCAACGGTGACGAACTCTCGCGAGACGTCCACGACCCGACCGCGAACCACTTGCCCCGGACGAGGCGCACGCAGGCTTTGCTCGAAAAGGGCCTGCAAGTCTTGTTCGCTGCCGGACGCAGCTTCGTCCCTAGCTTGTTCCATGTGGATGGTTCCCCCTGGAGGTGAAGTTGGCTCTCTCATACCGACACGCTTCTGACCTTTCAAGGATTCTCACTCGCACGTTGGCAAGCGATGTCGTAGAGCATTTGCACGACGTCGTCCACACTGCGCTCGGTGGTATCGAGCACCAGCGCGTCTGCGGCCGGACGCAGCGGCGCGTGTTGCCGATTGCGGTCGCGCTCGTCTCGCTCGGCAATCGCCTGGGCCACGCGTTGGATCTCTTCCTCGGTGACCTGTTCGTGCAGTTCGGCCGCACGCCGGCGCGCTCGCTCCAACGGCGAGGCGTCGAGAAAAACCTTGAGCGCGGCGTTGGGAAACACCACCGTGCCGATATCGCGGCCCTCCATGACCACGCCGCCGGCGGCTCCCATGGCCCGCTGCTGCGCCACCAAGCACTCCCGCACCTCGGGCAGGGTCGAGGTTTTCGAGGCCCACTCGGCCGCCTCTGGCGTGCGGATCGCCTCGGTGAGGTCCTCGCCGTTAGCGATCACCCGAGTCTGCCCGCCCGCACCTTCACGGAACTCGATGCGCGTTTGCCGGCACAATTCGGACAGTCGTTCACGATCATCGCTCGGGATTCCCGCCCGTGCCGCCAGCACGCCGATCACGCGGTACATGGCGCCGGTGTCCACGTAGCGGTAACCCAGTCGGCGCGCCAGCAAGCGGCTCACGGTGCTCTTGCCGGCGCCGGCCGGGCCATCAATGGCCACCACGATCCGCTTCTTCATCTCTGCAAACTCTCCAACACGGCAAAAAACTCGGGGAAGGTTTTTTCTACACATCGCGGGTTGCGAATGCCGATGCCAGGCTGGCGCAAGCCCACCAGCGCAAAGCTCATGGCAATGCGATGGTCCTCGTACGTCTCGATCACAGCCGGCTGGACCCGACCAGGGTAGACGGTGAGCGCGTCCGGCGCTTCCTCCACGCGAATTCCAAGGCGGTTTAGCTCGGTCGCTACGGCTCGCAAGCGGTCGCTTTCCTGAACGCGCAAGTGGGCAACGTTGCGGATAGTGACCGGACTGGAGGCGAACGCGCCGAGCACGGCCAGGGTCATGGCGGTGTCGGAAATCTCGTTCATGTCGGCGTCAATTCCTCCCAACTCGCCGGTACCACGCACCTCGATGAAATCTTCTGTGATTTCCACTTGCGCTCCCATGCACGCCAAGAGTTCTGCAAACCGTACATCGCCCTGCAGCGAGCGGCTCCCCAAACCGGGTGTGCGCACACTGCCACCGCACAAAGCTGCCGCAGCCCAAAAGTAGTGTGCGCTCGAGGCATCGGGCTCGACCTCGTAATGGCAAGCCTCGTACCCCCCTGCGGGCACCCGAAACCAGCGGTATCCTTCGCGCTCTACGCGCGCACCGAAGGCAGCCATCACGGCTGCTGTCATGTCCACGTACGGCGCCGCCACCAATGGACCTTCCACTTCGATTTCCAGGCCACGCTCGCTACACGGCCCCACTTGCAACAAGGCAGAGAGGTACTGGCTGCTGCGTTCGGCGCGTACTCGGGCTCGCCCTCCTTTGAGGCCAGCAGCTCGGATGAGCACGGGAGGGCATTGGTTTCCTGCCTCGCTGCGCACGTCCGCGCCGAGTTCCCGCAGCGCCGCCAACAGATCTTCGATGGGGCGTTCGCGCATGCGCGGCGTTCCGTCAACGCGAAACACGCCTCGCCCCAAACACAGCGCGGCAACCAAGAAGCGCATGGCCGTGCCGGCATTGCCCACGAACAACTCTGCCTCACGCGCGGGGAAGCTACCGCCCCCGCCCTGTACAACGAAGCAGGAGGCGGCCGCATCGAACTCGACCGGAATGCCCAACGTTTGCCAAGCCTCGGCCATGTAGCGGGTATCGTCGCTCCAAAGCGCGTGCTCGATCGTGCTCGTTCCCTTGGCTAGTGCGGCCAGCAACAACGCGCGGTTGGTCAGGCTCTTCGATCCCGGCACGCGCACCACCGCCTGCAAAGGCTGAGTGAGCGGTCGTACCCAATACACGTCTGGCTCGCTCATCCTTTCTCTCCGCGCTCTGCCGCGCGGGCCGCGGTGTGGCGCTGGCGGACATCCTCTAGCCACCCGTGCAACGCGTGTGGATCGCCGGCGCGAAGCAGCGCCCGCAGTTCCTCGACCACAGCGAGCAGCGCCGCAACCGCACTTTCCACGTGCGAGGCATTGGCAAGGAAAATATCCGTCCAGGTCTCGGCCGAACTCGCAGCAACCCGAGTCAGGCTCGCAAAGCTGGGCCCTGCAAAGCCGCGCGCCCCGGGCGCATGGCGTTGCACGGCGGCGGCCGCCGAGAAGGCCAGAACATGCGGCAGGTGGCTCACCCAGGCGAGGATGCGGTCGTGTTCCTCGGCCGTGAGCTCCACCACCTCCATGCCCACTGTCTCCCACAGAGCCCGTACCGAGGCTACGGCACCGATCGCTGCGTTCGGGCCGCGCGTCAGCACGCAGCGGCGACCGCGAAACAACTCGGGATCCGCGGCCGCAGCTCCACTGGCCTCGGTACCCGCGATCGGGTGGCCACCGACAAACGTCACCCCGGCGGGTAAGAGCGGCTCTACGACGGTGTGGACATACTGCTTCACGCTGCCGACGTCCGTCACCACCGCTCCCTGGCGAAGGGCAGGGCGCATCGCCTCGACGACGCTGGGCATCGAACGGAGGGGCACGGCGAGCACGACCAGATCTGCGTCGCGCACAGCCTCAGCCGGCTGCTGGGTCCAGCGATCAATGATGCCTCTCTGGCGTGCGAACTCGAGGTGCTCCGCACGACGGCCCAAACCAACCACTTCCCCGAAGCAGCCAGCACGGCGGGCGGCCAGAGAAAGCGAGCCGCCGATCAGGCCCACGCCGGCGAGAGCGACTCGCTCAAAACGTGGCGGCACTTCGTCCTCCGCGGCGCAACACACGCTCGAGCGCAAAGATACAACGCTCGTTTTCCGCGCGCGAGCCGACGCTAATCCGCACGTGCTCCGGGAAGCCGTACACGCCCATCGGGCGCACGATCACGCCCTCGCGCAGCAGCGCCTCGTACACTCGCACCCCGTTACCCACCCGCACTAGCAAAAAGTTGGCCCAGCTCGGCACGAAGTCGAGCTTCAAGCGGCGCAGCTCGGCCTGCAAGTACGCCATGCCCTCGCGATTGCACTGGCGGGTACGCTCCACGTGCTCGTCGTCCTCGAGCGCGGCCAGAGCAGCGACCTGAGCTAGGCTGCTAACGTTAAAGGGAGCGCGGACGCGATCCATGAGGTCCACCAGTTCCGGCGGGGCTACGCCGTATCCGATGCGCAAGCCAGCCAGACCGTAAATTTTCGAGAACGTGCGCAGGGTGACGAGCGCGCGCCCCGGCCGCTGGCTGGCGAGGGAGTTTGGGTAGTCCGGATCGTCCACAAACTCGCAGTACGCCTCGTCCATGACGACAATCACGTGCGGCGGCACCTGGGCGATGAATTCTTCCCATTCCTGCCGGCGAAAAATGGTTCCGGTCGGGTTATTCGGGTTGGCCAGAAAGACGATGCGAGTCCGGCTCGAGATCGCGTCGAGCATGGCCTCGAGATCGTGGGTGTAACGCCGCAGAGGGACGATTCGGTTTTGCCCGCCTTGGGCTTGGACCACCAGGCGGTAAATGGCGAACGACTGGTCCGCCGACACCGCCTCTTCTCCCGGCCGCAAAAACGTTCGCACCACCAACTCGATAATCTCGTTGGAGCCATTGCCGAGAATGAGCGCGTCCGGCGACACTCCAAGCTTTTGCGCCAGAGCCCTCTTGAGGTAGTAGCCGCTTCCATCCGGGTAGCGGTGCAATTCGGCCAGTGCTCGCTGGATGGCGGCCACGGCTTTCGGCGAAGGGCCCAATGGGTTCTCGTTGGAAGCGAGCTTGATCGAGTCGCGGATCCCGTACTCGCGCTCCAACTCTTCCACCGGTTTTCCCGGAGGATACGGAGCCAGTGTGCGAATCCACTCCGGGGCTAGTTCGAAAAGATCGCGCTCGCTCCCCATGACTTACCGTCCGCTCAAACCACCCTCACACCGGTGGCAAGGCCGCCGGGTAGGAGCCCAACACCTTGCACAACAAGGCCCGCTTGCGCACTGCTTCCAACGCAGCGGCAACCTGTTGGTCTTCCACGTGCCCAACCAGGTCCAAGAAAAACAGGTACTCCCAAGGCCGCCCTTTTTGCGGCCGCGATTCGATGTTGCACAAGCTCACGCCGTGCTCGGCGAACGGCTTGAGAATGCGATAGAGGGCGCCCGCCTCGTGGCGGGTGGAGAGTACAATCGAGGTCTTATCGTCTCCGCTTGGCCGCCCGAAGCCGTCGCGCCCGAGCACCCAAAAGCGGGTAAAATTATTGGCCAGGTCTTGGATATTCGCGGCCACGATTTGCAAGTCGTAGAGGTCCGCAGCGATCCGACTGGCGATCGCAGCGCTTCCTTCTTCCTCGCGTGCGCGTTGGGCCGCTGCGGCGGTGCTACTGGTCTCGATCTGGGGCACGCTCGGGTAATGCTGGGAAAGCCACTTGCGGCACTGCGCCAGCGCCTGCGGGTGGCCGAGAATCACCCGCACCTGATCCGACCGCCCGCCGCGCGAGAGCAAGCAGTGCTCGATCCGCAGTTGAATCTCCGCCTTGATCGTAGCGGTAGACTCGAAGGCCCGATCCAAGGTGGCTGCCACCACCCCCTCGGTGGAGTTCTCCACTGGCACGACACCGTAGTCCACCCGCTGGTGCTCTACCTCATCGAATACTTCCCCAATCGTAAGCATGGGTACGATCTGGGTTTGGGTACCGAACTGTTGCAGCACCGCCTGATGGGAGTAGGTACCGAGCGGGCCTAGGCAAGAGATGCGCAGGGGTTGTTCCAGCGACAGGCAAGCGCCAATGATTTCGCGAAAGATGGGGCGCAAACGCTCGGCATTCAAGGGGCCGGGGTTTGCCTTGAGCAGTTTGCGCAAGATTTCCTTCTCGCGCGCCGGAGCATACAAAGCGGTGTTTTGCTTGCGCTTGTGCTGCCCGATTTCGATCGCCAAGCGGGCACGCTGGTTCAACAGCTCCAGCAGCCGGCGATCAATCGCGTCAATGCGGGCGCGTAGTTCTTCGATCGAGCTGGCTCGTCCCACGGTTCTTCTCTCCGCGGCACACACGCGAAATCGTCTAACCCGCAGCCGAAGGGAACCGGCTTGATCTCCATGGTGCGTGCGTACCTATTCCAGTTTTGGCGCTCTGCGGCCGCAGCCCGTAGCCGAGGCGGTGGCCGAATGCAACGCACCGCAACCCGTCACGCCCAGTACGCGGCCGCCGCGCGCAAGAAATCCTCGCTTCTCGGGGGCAACCAGTGCGCCACCGGCTCGCGCCGGAACCAGGTGCGCTGTCGCTTTGCGAACTGGCAGGTGGCCCGCACCATGCAGTGAAAGGCGGTGTCGAGATCGGTCTCGCCCCGCACGTACGCCCCCAATTCGCGGTACCCGAGGCTCTGCAGTGCGGGCAGTTCGGGTGAATACCCGCGCGCGTACAACGAACGGATCTCCTCGATCAGACCACGCTCGAGCATCGCGCGGCAGCGAGCGGCAATCCGCTCCCGCAACTCGGCGGGTGCGATGTGCACCCCAAGGAGCACCAAGCGCACCGCGCCTTCGCGAAAACCGTGGCGCGCTTGCCAGTCGCTGATCGGTACGCCGGTCTGGTGGTAGACTTCCAACGCGCGAATCAAGCGCACGCGATCGTTCGGGTGCAGGCGCGCGGCTGCGACCGGGTCCACCTGAGCCAGTTGCGCGTGCAAAGTGCCAGGGCACTGCACCTCGCGGGCGGCCAGCTCGGCGCGCAGGCGCGGATCGCGGCCCGGCCCGCGGAAGAGTCCTCCGCGCAACACCCGCACGTACAAGCCGGTACCACCAACCACCAGCGCACGCTTGCCGCGCCGGTGAATACTGGCAATTGCCTGTCGTGCCAGTTGTTCGAAGCGGGCGCAATCGAAGGGCTCGTCGGGGGCCACCACGTCGAGCAAATGATGGGGAACTCGCTGCTGCTGGTCTGGGGTCGGCTTGGCGCTGCCAATGTCCAAGCCGCGATACACTTGCCGCGAATCCGCATTCACGATCTCAGCTCCGAAGCGCTCGGCAATCTCGATGGCGAGCGCCGTCTTGCCACTCGCCGTGGGGCCAACCACAGTCAGGACCAACGGCTTCTCCTCGCGGCCTTGCAGCTCTCGCATCATCGCTCGTTCATTGCTCCGTGCTGCGCCGGCCCGCGGCTCTCTTCCCGTTGCATTGCCGGGCGCGAGAGCAGGTGTACGGCGCTGGCCTTGAAGATCACATACACCGGAGTGCCCACGGTGAGCTGCAACTCGCGCACGGCAGCAGTGGTCAGCCGTGCCGCGGCGAGCACACCGCAGTCCACGAATACCAAGTGCGAGGAGGCGTCCCCTTCCACGCGCGTGACGGCGCCGGGCAAACAATTGCGCGCACTCGAGCGTAACGGCTCGCGCGCGAGCAAGATGTTTTCCGGGTCGACGGTCGCCAGGCACTTGCCATTCGCGACCGTCCCAGTCGCCGCTATCAACCGCACGCCGCCTACTGCGACCTCGAGCAACTCTCCCTGACTCCGCACCACCTCCCCTGGCCAGGCATTCAGCAAGGGGAAGGGCAGAAGCTCATTGCTCCCGAGACTCAGAACACGGCTGGCGAGCCGGTACGCTTGCGCCACCGAGTGCGTACTGAACACCACCGTACGCCCGCGCGCCACAAGCTCGGTCACGATTTCCTCCAGCACGCCGACAAAGTCCCGGTCCACGTTGGCCGTAGGCTCGTCGAGCAAGTACACCGGAGGGTCGAGGGCAAGAGCGCGCGCCCACGCTACCCGTTGCGCTTCCCCACCGGAGAGGCGCTGTGCGTTACGCGAGGCCAAGTGCTGCACACCCACCTGCCGCAACGCCTCGTTTACCCGAGCGGAGTCCACGGGGCCGCGCACCGACAAGCCAAACGCAACATTGTCCCAAACCGAGCCGCGGAACAGGTAGGGCACCTGGCCGATGTAGGTCACCTGCAGCCGGAACGAGCCCCAGTCCCGCGGGTTCGGGCACACAGGGATGCCGAAAAACCAGAATTCCTGAAAGGGCATGGACAATAAGAAGGCGAGAAACTTGAGAAGCGAGGTCTTGCCGGTTCCATTGGCTCCCACGATGGCGGTGGCACCCCCGGCTTCGATGGCCAGCTGCGCTTGCGAGAGCAAGGAGCAGTTGCCCCGGACCAATTCGAGCCCGCGAACCAAGTAGGCGAGTTGGGAGTTGGCTGTCATGGGAGTCGCGCCGAGGCGGTGGACCAGGAGACCGCCAAGTTCACCAGGAGCGCTACGGCCAAGAGGACGATCCCGAGTGCGAAGGCCAGCGCAAACTCGCCTTTCCCTGTCTCCAGGGCAATCGCCGTGGTCAGGGTGCGGGTGGCACCCAAGATGTTGCCTCCGACCATGAGGGCGACCCCCAACTCCGACACCAAACGCCCAAAGGCGGTCGCAAGCACCATCGCGAACCCAGCCCGGAGTTCATGCACCAGCATCCAGGCGGCGCGCAGGGGCGTGGCTCCCAAGGTGAGCGCCGTCTCCTCGATGCGCGGATCCGCGCTGCGGACCAAGCCGAAGGTCAACGCCGCCACAAGT
>JBBILD010000026.1:0-50255 GCA_037445065.1 Myxococcales bacterium | reverse complement strand
GCGGTAAAAGGGGAGCCGTCGCG
The DNA here is from genome assembly GCA_037445065.1 of Myxococcales bacterium. Taxonomy (GTDB): domain Bacteria; phylum Desulfobacterota; class Binatia; order HRBIN30; family HRBIN30; genus JBBILD01. The sequence goes on along the minus strand of JBBILD010000026.1, from coordinate 50,232 downwards.
GTGCTGCTGCTCGATGGATCCGTGGGCGAGGGCGGCGGTCAAATCTTGCGCTCGGCGCTCGCCTTGTCCGTCGTTACGGGTCAGCCGTTTCGCATCGAGCGAATTCGCGCCGGCAGGAACCGGCCCGGCTTGCTGCGCCAGCACTTGACCGCGGTGCGGGCAGCGGCCGAGATCAGCGATGCAACGCTCGCAGGGGACACTTTAGGTTCCCAGACGTTGGAATTCCGCCCGCGCACGATCCGGCACGGCCGCTTTCGCTTCGACGTGGGTTCGGCTGGGAGTGCAACGCTGGTGCTGCAAACGGTGCTGCTGCCCTTGTGGTGTGCGAAAGGACCTTCCGAACTCGAACTGGTAGGCGGAACGGATAACCCAGGTGCCCCGCCGTTCGATTTCATCGCCACTACCTACCTGCCGGTACTCCAGTCCATGGGAGCGCACGCCACCGTCTCCTTGATGCGGCACGGCTTTTACCCGCGCGGCAATGGAGAATTCCGCGCTTGGGTAGATCCCGTGCAGTCCTGGACAGAACTCGACTTGCGCGAACGGGGAGCGGTCAGAGCGATCGTTGCGCGTGCGATGGTGGCGGATCTCCCTCCTTCCATTGCCCACCGCGAGTTGCGCGTGGTTCAGCAGGGGCTCGGCTTGTCCGATGAGGCACTCATTACCGAGGTGCTGCCCCCGGGGCAGGGGCCTGGGAATGTGATCTTCGTCACGGTCGAGGCGGATCGAATCACGGAATTGGTTGCCTCCTTCGGCCAGCGCGGGATCCGCGCCGAAGAGGTTGCCCGCGACGCGTGCGCGCAGGTCCAGCGGTACCTCGACGCGGGCGTGCCGGTGGGAGCGCACTTGGCGGATCAACTGCTCTTGCCCCTGGCCTTTGCCAAGGGCTGCTTCCGAACCTTGCCGCTCTCGCGCCATGCGGAGACGAATCGACACATTGTGGAAACGTTTGTAGACTGCATGGTCCGCATTGAGCCTTGCGGGCGGGACGCGGTGGAAGTCGAGGTCCGGTGAGTGCGAACAGGAAACGCTCGCGCCGTTGGCAGGGGAGCCGGCGGTAACGGCGTCGCGGTGCGGAGCTGAGGAGTAACACGGATGGTCGAGGACTTACTGGCGAGTTTGAATCCGGCCCAGCGCGAGGCCGTGCTGCATCCGGGGGGGCCGTTGTTGATCCTGGCTGGAGCCGGTTCGGGGAAAACCCGCACGTTGACCTACCGGGTGGCGTATTTGATCCAAGCGCAACGGGTGGAGCCAGAGCGGATTTTTGCCGTCACCTTTACGAACAAAGCGGCTGGCGAGCTGCGCCAGCGCGTGCTGCACATGGTGGCGAGCGAGCGTTCGCCGTGGGTCGCGACCTTTCACTCCGCCTGCGCTCGCATCTTGCGCCAGGAAATCCCGCAGCTCGGGTATTCACGAGATTTCGTCATTTACGATGACCAGGACCAACAACGCCTGCTGCGCGATTGCTTGCAAGAGGCCAACATTGCCACCGAGGTGCTGAGCCCGCAAAGCGCAGCCGCGTGGATAGACACGCTCAAGAATCGCGGCATCGAAGCCGAGTCCTTCGCGCCTCAGTCGCCCCGTGAGGAATTGCTGCAGCGCGTCTACAATCTCTACCAGCGCAGGCTCGAGCAAGCCCACGCGCTCGACTTCGGGGACTTACTGTTGCTCGCCTGGCGCTTGTTCCGCGATTTCCCGGAGGTACGCCAGCGTTGGAGCGACCGCTTCGACCATCTCTTGGTGGACGAATACCAGGACACCAACCTCGTGCAGTACCGCTTGGTAACCGCGCTGCTCGGACCGCATCGCAATTTATGCGTGGTGGGCGACGAAGATCAGTCCATCTACCGGTGGCGAGGTGCCGAGATCCGCAACATCTTGGATTTCGAAAAGGATTTTCCCGACGCTCGCATCATCCGCCTGGAGGAAAACTACCGCTCCACCGGTACGATTTTGCGCGCTGCGTCTGCCGTGGTGGCGCACAACCAGCAGCGCAAGGGGAAGGTACTGTGGACGCGCAACCCCGAAGGGGAAAAAGTGGTCGTCGGCGAGTTCGCCGACGATGGCCAGGAGGCGCGCTGGGTGGCAGACGAGATTCAGCGCCTGCTGGGCGAGGGCAGGTGCGCCTCCGATTTCGCGATTTTCTACCGCGTCAACGCGCACTCGCGTCCGTTCGAAGAGGCCCTGGTGCGGGCGCGCTTGCCGCATGTGGTGATCGGCGGCTTGCGCTTTTTCGCGCGCACGGAAGTGAAGGACATTTTGGCCTACCTGCGGTTGTTGGTGAATCCAGCCGACGACGTGGCCGCCAAGCGGATCGTCAATGTCCCACCGCGCGGCATTGGCGGCCTCACCATTGCTCGCATCGAGGGTTTGCAAGCGGAGGCCGGAGGCTTCTTCCCAGCCTGTAGACTCGCCCTCCAGCGCGGCGTGCTGAAGAACCCGGCAGCGGAAAAGGTGGCGCAGTTCGTGCGCATGATGGATCACTTCCGAGGGATGATGGACGAAGTCTCTTACCCCGAGCTGGCAGCCCGTATCATCGAGCAAACGGGCTATGGGCCCATGCTGCGCGATTCTGGCGACCCGCAAGCGGAAGAACGGCTCGCGAACTTGGAAGAACTCTTGCGCGCACTCGAAGAACACGCGGGCGAGGCAGAGTCGCTTGCCGAGTTCCTCGAACAGGCAGCGCTGGTCACCGATCTCGACCGCTATGAAAGCGGCAGCGAGCGGATCACGCTCATGACTCTGCACGCTGCCAAGGGGCTGGAGTTCCCAATCGTGTTCTTGGTGGCCATGGAAGAAGGCGTGTTTCCCCACGTCCGCAGTCACCGCGACGAAGACGGCATCGAGGAGGAACGGCGCCTTTGCTACGTCGGCATGACTCGTGCGCGGGAACGCCTTTATCTCACCTTTGCCCGCCAACGTCGCCTCTTTGGCTCTGTGCAGAACAACGAACGGAGTCGCTTTCTCGACGAGATCCCCCAACACCTGGTGCGCTGGGTCGGTGACCCGGCGGTCGCCTGGCGCTCGGCTCGTTCCGCCCTCCGGCGCAGCGCGCCCGGGCTGTCCGAGGTGAGTGAGGAGGGACCACGTATTGTGTACGACGACGGTCTGCGCGTCGGCGCGCGCGTGCGCCACCAGAGCTTTGGCGTCGGAACCGTGGTGCAGATAGAGGGCCGCGGAGATCAGCAGAAAGTCACGGTGCTGTTCGCCCGCGCGGGTAGAAAAAAGCTGATGGTCAAGTTCGCCGGGCTGGAGCCGGCTTGAGCGAGCTTGCCGCGCTGGCCTCGCGCCCGCAACGAAGCACCGCTCTTTCCCGGTGCGCACCACGCGGATCAGGAAGGGCGCCGTACGCTGGCACCGGTACGCGGGCAGCAGGGTGGACAGGCATCGGCTCGGTGGAAAGAACCGCCACCTAACCGAAAGCCCGAGGCGGTATCCCTTGGGGGGCGTATGGCGACCGACGAGCGTTCAGCGGACGGCGAATCGCGAACCGAGGCGGGGACCGGCGGGTCGTACCGGCAGCCCCTGTCGCCCCCCGTGTTGCGATGCGGGGGTTCGTGGTCCCGCTGGAACACGGGCAGGCACAAGGCCTGCCCTTACGTGGTCCTTCCCATCGGCGTGCGACCACACCGGCACCGATGTCGCTCGCAGCAAGGTAGGGGCCGCCCTTGTGGTCGCCTGCAGTGTGGGAGGCACGCCGTCCCGATCATGCACGGGGCGATACCGGGAGCGCGCGGTACTCGGGGCATCGCGGTTCCACTTCCACGCTGCTGTGTCAGGGCCACCTTGTCGCCACCACGACCGGTAACGCTCGAGGCGTTGGCCGATTCACCCTGGGGGTAGGTGCGCAGCGCCTGCTCGCGGAAGAGCAGGTCCTCCTCCCCATCGTAGCGCAGCCCTTCCGGGAGGTTGCCCTGGAAAAATGCTTCTCCCTACGGGCGGGCCGCTCTTCCCCCATAACTCGAAGGGCCGACCTTTGCGCTCGCTGGGCGTTTGTGAGGCACGTCCGCGGGCACACCGTGTTGTGCGGCCCGCCTCTCCTGTATCGCGGCGAACCCCGGCGGCGACCGGCGCCCAGCAGACCTGAAGCCTTGCCGGCCCCTTCCTCCAGCGTCCCTTGGAGGTTCGCCCTCGCGGATCAGTCTGTCGCTGTATCGAACGACCCCCTGCGAACCCTGGATGCCGTGTTGTCTGGCCAGAAGGCGCGCATCACGAGTTTCCTGCTCTCCTCTACGAGCAAGAACACCAGAGGGAAGGAGGCGATCAAGGCCCACTGCTGAGGCTCGAGCGGCGCAAAGTCGAACACCCATCCCAACGGAGGCCAGTAGATGAAAACAAACAGCAAGGCCAATTCGATGCCGATCGCAAGCAAGAGCGGGCGGTTCGAAGTGAAGCCTAAGGCAAAGGTGGAAGTACGTTCGCTCCGACACGCAAAGGCGTTGCCGACTTGGCAAGCGACGATGGCAGCAAAGGTGGCTGTGGTGGCTTGTGGATAGGCTCCCTCGTATGCGTTCAGACTTTCCCCGAACGTCCAGCCATATAGCCAGTATGTCCAGAAAAACGCCGCGATCGAGAGGGCGGCTTGGATGGGACCGAGCCAAGCGTAGGCGCGCAACAGAGTGCGCCAGTCGAGGAGACGCTCGCGCCGTGTCCGGGGCGGGCGCTGCATCACGTCTGGCTCCGCTGGCTCGCGCCCCAGGGCCAGCGCGGGGAACAGATCCGTGCCCAGGTCCACGGCCAGAATCTGCATCACAGTGAGTGGGAGAGGAATGGCGAAGATCACAAACAGCACGAACGGGACGATCTCCGGAATGTTGCTGGCAAGAATATAAGTGATGAACTTGCGGACATTGTCGAAGACTGCGCGGCCTTCGCGGATTGCCGCCACGATGGTGGCAAAGTGATCGTCGAGCAGAATCATGTCCGCCGCCTCCCGTGCCACGTCGGTACCGCTGGCTCCCATCGCGACACCGATTTCGGCGCGGCGCAGGGCAGGGGCGTCGTTCACCCCGTCGCCAGTGACCGCCACCACTTCGCCACGCCGCTGAAAGGCCTCGACTAGGCGCAACTTGTGCTCCGGTGTGGTGCGAGCGAAGAGAATCGCGTCGCGGCGGAGAAGTTGGTCTAGCCGGGCGGCATGCATCGCGTCCAGTTCCGGTCCGCACACCACGAGTGCGTCCTCGCCGTAAAGCCCGATTGTTTTTCCGATCGCAAGTGCCGTGTGGGGGTCGTCCCCGGTGACCATGCACACGCGAATTCCTGCCTGCCGGCAGGCGGCAATTGCGGCTGGGACCTCTGGCCGTGGAGGATCCTCGAGCGCCAGCAAACCAAGAAACGTCAGTTCCTGCTCGACCTCGTGTGCCGCCTGCTCCCACGCAGCGTCACTGGCAGAACCCAGGTCTTTTTCGGCCACGGCCAGCACGCGCAGCCCTTGCTCCGTGAGCGCTCGGTGCGCCTCGACGATTGCCCGCTTGCGCTCTGCGCTCAACGGGCTCTCGCCGGCGGCTACGCCGACCCGAGAGCACAATTCGAGAACTTCGCTCAGGGCCCCTTTGGTGCAGGCCACCGCACGCGTTCCATCTTGGTGCACGGTGGTCATCCGCTTGCGCACCGAGTCGAAAGGCAGCTCCGCCAGTCGTGGCCACAGCGCCAACCGCTCGGCGGTGAGCCCAGCCTTGCCCGCGGCCGCGAGAATTGCCGCTTCGGTTGCATCGCCGCGTGCCAGCCAGCGGCCCTTCGTAGAATCGTACTCGAGCCGCGCATTGCAACACAGCGCCGCGGCGCGGAGGACCCGAGTGGTGAGTGCGGGTGCGCTTGGGTCCGCCCGTGGGTCGTACTCGACGTTACCGGTGGGCTCGTAGCCCGCGCCCTGGAAGACGGCGCGCACCGACCCCATCCACGCTTCCCGCACGCGCATTTGATTTTGCGTGAGTGTGCCGGTCTTGTCGGTGAGGATGACCGTTGCGGCTCCGAGCGCCTCGACTGTCGACAGGCGCTTTACCAGAGCGTTTTGCCGGGCCATGATCCTCACCGCCGTGGCCAGAGCGAGGCTGAGGGTCGGGAGCAACCCTTCGGGAACGTTCGCGACGATCATGCCGAGAGCGAAGACAAAAGCGTCAGCCGCTGAGAACTGGCCAACTGCCTCGGCGGCGAAAAAGCTAGCGGCACCGAGAGCCACGGCGACCGTGCTTACGGCTCGCGTGACCCGCACCAGTTCGCGTTGCAGTGGGCTTTGTGCCTCGGGTTGTCGCTGAGCGAGGGCTGCCAGGCGGCCAAACTCGGTGGCCTCCCCGGTCGCGAACACCACTGCCTCGCCCGTCCCACCGACCACCAAGGTTCCGGCAAAGACCAGGTTCGGCAAGGAGATCGCGGGTTCGCCAGACCGGCTCACCGGTGCAGCCGTACGCGGCGCAGGGCGAGACTCCCCGGTCAGCGTCGAAAGATCCAAGCGGAGTTCTTGCGCACGCAGGAGACGCGCATCGGCGGGCACTTGATCCCCTGCGCACAAAATGAGGATGTCCCCTGGAACCACCTCCGTGTTGGCAACGTCTCGTACCTCGCCCTCGCGGCGCACACGCGCACGCCGCGGCAGCAAGGCTTCCAGCGCTTCGGCGGCACGCTCGGCTCGGTATTCCTGCCAGAAGCTGAAGGTTCCGTTGACGACGACAACGAACAAGATGGCGATGGTGAGTTGCGGCATCCCGGCGACCCAAGCCAGTGCAGAGGCCAGCCACAGCAACAAAGCAAAGAAGTTCCCAAATGCTCTCGCGAGTTCGCGGTACCACGGTGGGGGAGGGATGTGCGGTGTGGCGTTGGGGCCGAAGCGAACCAGCCGCGCGTGTGCCTCGCTTGCGGAAAGACCTTCGGCGTGACTACCGAGCGCCTCGAGGCAGGCCTCCGGGAGGAGAGACGCCCAGTGATGGGCCGTCGAGAAAAGGTCGCTTCGGCTCGGGGGACGGTGCACGGTCATGGGACCTTTGGAAAGCGGTGCATGGCGGGTCTGGTTAATCCGACCGCTTTGTCTCACGAATGCGAGCGGGCGAGAAGGGGTGTGTTTTTGTCTGCGCGGTAGGGCTTTGCTAACGGCCGCGCATCATGTACGTGCGCATCCAGATTGCGGGAGTCGCGAGCCTCGAAGAGGCGCGCGTGGCCGAACGGCTCGGGGTGGACGCGCTCGGGTTCCCGGTTCGCTTGCCGGAGGGCCTGCACGATGGACTCACCGAAGCCAAAGCCCGTTCGATCATTCAGGCTCTGCCCCCGTTCATTGCTACGGTGGCCATCACCTACGTGCAGGCAGCCCGCGAAGCGATTGACTTGTGTCGCTACCTCGGCGTGAGCGCCTTGCAGTTGCACGGTGACTTCCCGGCGCCCGAAGTGGAAATGATCCGGGTGGCCATGCCGCATTTGAAGCTGATCCGCGCCGTGAATGTGGTCGGGCCGGAATCCGTCGCCGTCGCGCGTTCTTGGGAGCGCAAAGTAGACGCAGTCCTACTCGACACCTTCGACCCCGCTACGGGCCGGCGCGGCGCCACGGGTAAGGTGCACGACTGGAACATCAGCCGCGAGATCGTGGCCTCGGTGCGGGTGCCGGTGATTCTCGCCGGGGGCTTGCACGCGGAGAACGTGGCGCAAGCGATCGGCACGGTGCGACCGTGGGCGGTGGATACCCACACCGGTGTGGAAGACGAGCACGGCCGCCGCGACATCCGCAGGCTCGAGCGGTTCGTTCGCGCTGTCCGCGCAGCTAGCGACGACCGGTCGTAACCCCACATCCGGCCTGCGCTCGGCACCCAATGCTGCATCCGGTGGCCGAGTGCCGCGCAATCCGCGGTGGACCGCAGGCAAGTTGGGCAGTGCTCGGCGTACCGCGCCCAAGGCGGGAGCGAGCTGCCTTCGGCCCCCAGGCTTGGCACTCCGCGTGCGGCGCACCCAATGCACGCCGGCAAGCAGGTACCGCCTGCCCTCACAGCGAGCGCGTGCCGAGGACACACCCACTGCGAGCGAACGTACGTCGAAGCGAGGCGCCAGAAAAGGCCGGTCGTTGGCTTCCGTTCTCTTTTCCCCCTCGATTGCGCCGGTGGCGTTAGGATGGGGCGCCGCGACCGGGCTTTGTCCGATCTTGCCTTGCCGGTGCGTCTGACATCGCGCCTGCCCCACTCGCGTGGCTGTGTGCAGAACGCGGGCGAGCCAATAACTCTGGCGGCAGGCCGCGTGTGAGCTGATGGAACAAACTCGACTCCCGCTTGTAAAAACCGGCGCAATGAACCGAGCCGCCTAAGCGCAAAAGGGTGTAATCCAAATGATGACAGACTTCATGCAAGAACGTGCGCAGAAACGTTTTGAAGGCGGCGACTTGCTGTCGCTTCGCCGTCAGCATCCAGACGCGGATCTCGGCTCCCCGCTCTTTGCTTGCGGTGTAGAGACCCTGCAGCTCTCCGCGGGCGTTGTGCGGTCGCCGCAAGAGTACGTGGACGCGCACCGGGGGTACGGCAAGCGCACGGCAGATCTCGTCGGCAATCACTTGAACCACTGCTTGCACCCGCGCTGGCGAGCCCGAAGAGAGTGCTTGCGGCAGTGCGCCCGCGGCAGCGTGCAGTCTTGCGCTTACCGGCAAGCGAATCGAACCGATGCGGTCGCTTTTTTCCTGCAGCCGGCGCCAGGCCGCGGTCTTCCAGAAGTTCATCGGTGGCTCGGCTCCGGTTCGCGAAACTCGGTCGGACTGCGCCCGTAGCAGGGATTGCGTCGCCGGCGGTTGTCCTGATCGAAGACGTACTCGTTGTAGACGTTCTGGCCCGCGCACAAGAATTCGAGGCAGCGATCCTCGCTCCCGTACCAGCGCATAGCGTTGGGAAGCGAGCATTCGAAGGGCGAGCGCGGGCGATTCACTTCCACGGCCATCTGGGCTTGCACCGTCGCGGCGAGAAGCAAGAGGAGCCCGGCTGGAACACTCGCATTCACGATGCCCGAAACATGTCGCGCGCGCTCTTGCTTTGCAAGCCACGCTTGTGCTGTGCAAGGCGACATGACGCGGAGGGGCCGTTCCCGCTCGGGCCACACTTGGCTGTCTGTGCAGCGGCTTTTGTTCCTAGTGTGGGTCGCCTTTGCCGGGGTAGTGCACGGCCAAGTACGGGAAGGCGCAGATGCGGGTGCTGCCAGCACCGCGTTTCCTGCACGCGCGCTTCACATGGAGGCGGGACGAGTGTTTCGTGCCAGCTCGCTCGATCGGCGCGTCGGCCGCTGGATGACCCGCACGGAGCGCTTGGTGGCTCGCGCTGCGCAAGCGGTGTGGATGACGGTGCGAACCCTGGCGTGGGTTCTTCCCTCCGCGCTGCTGTTTCTGCTCTGGTCTGCCACCGTTGCGGTGTTCGACACCTCGTTGTTGCGCGAGGTCGCCCGCCACGCCTCGCACGCCCTCCGGCAGCTTTGGCTCGGCGTGTGGTTGTTCGTGCGCCTCGCCTTCGATCGCGAGGTGCCCGTGCTGCCCCGCCTCGGCCTGTTTTGCGCGCTGTTGTATTGGGTCGTGCCCACCGATCTGGTGGGAGACCCAGGTGAAGCCACCAGCTACCTCGATGACTTGGTGCTGGCCGCAATGAGCGGAAAAGCGTTTCTCTGGTTATGCCCGGAGGCCGCTGTCAAAAAGCAAGCAGAGCGCTTGGTGGCGCGCGCCAAGGCGTAGCGCGCCGTGATCGGCGAATGGCGGAAGGCAGGTGGTGCTTGGCACGCTCGGGCCGTGAGATCTACGGCGGTGCTTGTGAGAGCCAGCGGCGAGCAGCGAGCGGTAAGCCGGCGAATCGCGAATGGCGAACGGGGAATGGGGGTGCCGTTGGCACAACGCGGCGCCGTGCCTGGCCCACGATGCGGCATCCCGTCGGATTCGAACTGCGGGCAGGCACAAGGCCTGCCCCTACGCCGTGTTTGCAGCAGTGCGTCACCGAAAGGCCACGGATGTTTCCTGCGCGATGTAGGGGCGGCCCTTGTGGCCGCCCGTGGTGCGATTCGGCATTCGTGGTCCCATCGGGCGCGCCGCACCGACAAGGTGGTGCCGTGCCTGGCCCGCGATGCGGCATCCCGTCGGATTCGAACTGCGGGCAGGCACAAGGCCTGCCCCTACACCGTGTTTGCAGCAGTGCGTCACCGAAAGGCCACGGATGTTTCCTGCGCGATGTAGGGGCGGCCCTTGTGGCCGCCCGTGGTGGGATTGGGCAGGGTGTTCGCAGGACACCCACGTTGTGGTGCAGCAACGGCGGATCACCACTGGCGAATAGTCGGCTAGGTGGCGTCGCACGTGCGGCGGGCCGCGTTCCGTGGACACCCACTTTGTGTGGCGAACGGAGAATGTTGGATGTCGTACCGCACGTACAACGTGGTGCCGTGCCTGGCCCGCGATGTGGCATCCCGTCGGATTCGAAACACGGGCAGGCACAAGGCCTGCCCCTACATTTCCTTGGCGACGGCGTGCGTTCCCTGGACACCCACTACGTGGTGGCGGCCCACGCCACCACGGGCGAATGGCGAATGGGCGTACCGCCGGCACGGTGTGTCGATCGCGAAGCTCGTTGGTGCGGCGGCGTCTTAGCCGCCGTCCTCGTTGCGACCCTCGGATGCCGGTTGGAAGCCTGGGCAACGCAGCACCGGGAGGCGAGGGTAGCGGGCGTAAGCGGGTTCGGATTCCGCTCTGCGGCACAAATAAAACGTGGAGCCGCGAGCGTTTCTTACGATCCGGCAGTGGCGGCACGAAGCGCAGAGGCCCGCAGCGTTGGTCATGCGCACGCGTGTGCAGCCTCGGCAGAATCGCTGCCGTGCAACTCGAGCACCGTGATTTCGCGCGGGGTAAACAGCCGGATGCGCTGTCCGGTGACCCCGAGGCCGCAGTTGACGTACAGGGTGGAGCCTCCCTCCCGGAACAGCCCGCGATCGTAGCGGGTGATGAATCGGGCTAGGCTCAACGGCCTTCCACGCAATCCCGGTAGTGCCAGTTGCCCGCCGTGGGTGTGCCCAGAAAGCACCAGCTCGATGCCGAGTTCTGCCGCTTGCGGGAACACGTCTGGGCGATGCGCAAGCAGGATCTTGGGATCGCCACTCGGGATCTCGCGGACCATCGCTGCAAGCTGTGGCACTGCCGGTAGCCCGCGTGCCCAATCGCGGCCGCGATCGTCGAGGCCCAGCACCCACAGTCGCCCGGCTCCGACGCGCAGCTCCAGCACTTGGTCCCGCAATACGTGGAACAGCGTATGGCGAGCCAGAGCCGCACTGACCCGCTGCGCTCCAGCGTAGTGATCGTGGTTCCCTAAGATCGCCACGACGCCCAGTCGGGCGCGTAGTCTCGCCAGGATCGGGAAGTACAATTCGAGATCCGAGCCGGCGTGGTCGGCAATGTCTCCGGTAATGCAAATCAGATCCGGTGCGAGCGCATTGGCGCGGTCCACAAAATGCGCAAGCTGCTGGGGAGTCATGTTGGTGCCAACGTGAATGTCACTGAGCTGGACCACGCGCAGCCCGTGAAGAGCAGCCGGCAAGCGCGGGATGCGCACGGTGAGACGGCGGACGGTCAGGGCGCGCTGCCCGAAGGTGTAGCCCCACCCGAACAGACCAACGACCATGAACAGCCCCATCCACCCGGTGGTTCGCGGACCTGCCGGCCACCACGGTGCCGAGTGGCCGCTCCCGCCGGCGCCGCGAGCCTCGCTGGCCAGGGCTTGGTGGGCGTACCGTGCCACCGTCCACCCCGCATGGTTCGCGAGCAGCCAGAGGCCGCAAAACAAGCAGGTAAAAACGGCCGCATTGTATAGGCGCGGCAAGCGATCCACTGGGGCCCGTTGCCACGACGGGCGGCGGCGAATCCACCAGCGATTGAAGGCAAAGGTGGCCACACTGAGGAGCGCCAACGCCGGCACGCCGAGAGCCATCCAGGCGCGCGCAACCCACCAGACCACACCCGCTTGCGCCACGCTCAGAGCCAGTAGCAAGAGCGAGAAGAAGTGCGCGAAGAACCACTTCTCGACGCGATCTCTCACGACGGTGGCAGGCTGGGGCAGCATGCAAGCCTGATTAGCGGCGGGGCTCCTCGCCCGCACCCGGATGCCGCCGGCCCGGTAGGAAATCTGGCAAGTCGTGACTGGCCGATCCCTTCCACTGTGCAGCTCGCTTTTCGCGCAGCGCCCGCACCCCCTCGCGGACGTCGTCTTGCTGGCCTGCCCACGAAAATAAGCGCTGCTCGATTTCTTCTGCGCGCTGCAGGTCGAACTCGGTCAACTGATACCAGAGCAGTCGTTTGGTGACCGCCACGGCCACCGGCGCGGCAGCCGCAATCTCGCGCGCCAGGGAGTATGCAGTGGGGAGAAGCTCCGCGTCCGGAACCACGCGGCTCACAATTCCATAGTCGCAGGCCTCCCGTGCGGACAGCATGCGCCCAGTGAGCAGCAACTCTGCAGCTCGACTCACGCCGATCAGGCGCGGCAGAATCCAAGTGCTCAGTGCCTCCGGCGGCAACCCGAGGCGCACGAACACAAAGCCAATGCGGGCACTCTCTGCCGCTAAGCGAAGATCCCATTGCAGGGTCATGGTGGCGCCCACACCTACCGCGACCCCATTGATCGCGGCGATCACCGGCTTGCGCATCTCCCATGGCCGCACTGCTGCGGCCCGCTCGGCGGCGAGGCGCTCTAAGTAGGCAGGGTCGTCCCGGTGGTCGAACATGGCCGTGCCGGCGCTGAGGTCAGCCCCTGCACAAAAGGCGCGGCCCGCGCCGGTCACCACCACGGCGCGCACGGCATCGTCTTCGTCGCAGCAACCAAAGGCGTGCGCGATTTCGCGCCGCATTTGCGGCGTGTAGGCGTTCAGCCGCTCCGGCCGGTTCAGGGTCAGGGTGGCGATGCCATCCGCCACGGACAGCGAGATCTGTTCGTAGTTCACGCGCGCTTGCTCTTGCGAGGTTGGGTTTCCTTGTAGTGGGCCTCGGCGGCAGCCTTGAAGGCGAGTACCGATTGGCGCAAGGCGCTTTGCTCGACCGTTTTTTTGATCGAGCCGGGCACCCAGAAGCCGACTTTGACGGCTTGCCGGCAAGTGGCTCGGGTGTGGGTCTTGTCTACCGGCTCCAGGTCGTAGCTGCCTTCGATGGACTCGATATCTCCATCCACCGAGTGCCACTCGAGTCGGCGTGGCTTTTGATACCGGTACTCGAGCACGTAGCGAATGCGTTTGAGGAAAAAGTCCATCGAGAACTCCACGATCTTACCGAGGCCGTCGGGATAACGTTCGAGGACCGTGGCCTCCGAGATTTCGTCGAACCACTCCGGGTAGCGTTCGAACGTCGTGATTACCTCGAAGCACACCGCCACTGGCGCCACGATCTCGGTTGTGAATTGCTGCTCGCCCTGAATGGCCATGGGCGCCGATCATGCCAAAAGCAGCGCGCGAAAGCAAAATTGTTCGTGCGCTTCCGGTGGATTGCTGCTGGCAACCGGACTACCAGGGCTCGATGGCTGCTTGCCATGGATCGCTTGCAGGTGTGGGCGCTTGCGCTGCGCTCGTGGCATGCCCCGGGCGCGCAAAGTCCGCGGTCGTGTTGCGCAAAAACAAGGCAACTCGGCTGCGCCGGTGCAACACGACCAAGTCCGGCTTCCCGTCGCCGTCGAAATCTCCCGCTACCGCCGCCGTGGGCTGGCGGCCAGTGGCAAAGTAACGCGGCATGGCGAGGTCGCTTTCCACGCGGCCGGGAAAGACAGCGACTCGGTCGGAAAATTCATCCACGCGAACCACATCGGCAGTGCCGTCCCCGTCGAAATCAGCGGCCACCACAGGCCGCACCGGCGACTGAAAGGCGGCTACGTCTGCCGTTTCGGCCAATCCTTCCTGCCGCCCGTAAAACACCGCCACTTGTTCAGGCCGGCTGCTGCCAGCCACCAAGTCGAGCCGTCCGTCCCGGTTCAAATCTCCGGCAAGCACGAAAGTGGGCCGCGGCGGGGTGGCAAAATTCGTGGGGTCGCGGAACCGCCCTTTGCCGTCTCCCCAAAAGACCGATAGACTGTTCGACAGCCGATTGGCGACTGCGAGATCAAGCTTGCCGTCGCCGTTGAAGTCGCCCGCAGTGATCGCACTCGGCCCGAGCCCAGCCGCCAGCAGAAGAGGGGGAGTGAACTTGCCCCGGCCGTTACCGAGCAACACAGCAATGTCGTCGGAGGCGAAGTTGGCGATGGCAAGGTCGAGCACGCTGTCGCCGTCGAAGTCAGTGCTGACCAGAGCACGGGGGTCCTGGCCGACCCGTTGCTCGAAGTGGGAAACGAAGTTCCCGTTCCCATCGCCGAGATGCACGCTCACCGATCCTGCCTCCCTGTGCAGGACCGCTAGATCGAGATGGCCGTCGCGATCGGCATCCAGTGCAGTCGCCTCCCCCGGGTCGCTGCCGACGTCGAACACCGGCGCGCCCTCGATCTGCCCGTCGCGGTTCCATAGGATCGTGAGGGAGCGGCCGAGGGTGTTGCCAGCGAGCAGGTCAGGTGCCCCATCGCCGTCCAAATCCGCAACCGCCAGCACCCGTGGTTGGGCGCCGGCGAGCCGTTGTCCGGCCATCTCGAAACGCCCGCGCCCGCGGTTCTTCAAGACGTGCACGACTGCGCGCCGCTCATCCAGGGCAACGAGGTCGTAAATGCCATCCCGATCCCAGTCCACCGCCGCCACTGCGGCGAGATCGTCGGAACGAATCAGGCGCGCTGGCTCGCTGAATCCGCCTTTGCCGTCTCCTTTGAGCCAAGACAGCCCACGCCCGTCCACCACAGCCAGATCCAGGAGTTGGTCACCATCGAGGTCCTGCAACGCAGCGAGAGCGCGGGGCTCGCTGCCAGCGAACGAGGCCGTGGTGGCGGCAAACCCCCCCTGGCCATCGCCGCGGAAAAAGCCGACTCCCTCCCCGCTCCGCTCGAGCAAGAGAAGGTCCACCAATCCGTCCCCGTCTACATCGGCAGTGCGGAAGGCGCTGCCCGGGGCGCCCTCCGTGTCCACCCCTTGCGGCTCTGCAAAGGAGCGGCCGTTTTGCCCGCGGAACACCAGGATCCCATCGCTCCACCCGGCCAGAATGTCGGCAAGCCCGTCTCGGTTCACGTCTGCTACCTGCAAGCCCAGCACGCGCCCGGGTAGGGCGAGGCGCGGCCCCGCTTCGAAGCTACCGTCACCGGCTCCGAAACGCACGTGCAGCGCGGGCTCGCTGATGCCAGCCACCACCAGGTCGGCCCTCCCGTCGCCATCGAAGTCTCCCACCGCAACGCGTGCGGGCACAGGTTGCTGGCGGATGAGCAAGGGGGCCGCAAAAACACCCTCCGCACTGCCCAAGAGTACCTCGATCCCGCGGTCGGTTACCACCAGGGCGTCTGGGCGGGGGTCGGCATTGAGGCGCGCCACCGCCAGATCGCGCACGGCAGAAGGCAGGGTCACGTCCCGCCGCGTGGCAAAAGCAATTTCGGCGGGGGCGGCGTTCGGGGAACCGTAGGCGAGCAGGAGGCTTAGGAGCGCATTCCTCACTGCGGAGCGAGAGCGTGCCATGGCGCAGCGAGGGATAGGCAGCAGGCGCGAAGGCTGTCAACCTCGGAAGTCGACCTGTTCTGGAAGTGGGCAACGATTGCTCGTTGGCACGCGCGGTGCGATAGGAGCGCGAGTTATGTTTTGGCACCGGATCGCCATCGACTTGGGTACCACGTACTCACTCGTGTACACCCAGGACAAAGGGCTTGTGCTGCGCGAGCCTTCGGCGGTGGCGCTGAAGAAGTCGACCGGCGAAGCGATCGCCTTTGGCGAACGCGCCCGCACCATGCTCGGGCGCGTGCCGGAATTCATCGAAGTGGTGCGCCCGTTGCGCGACGGGGTGATTGCCGACTTTGGAGCCGCGCGTGCCTTGCTGGCACATTACATCGAGGTCGCCTCCCGCGGGCGCCTCTTGAGTCGCAAGCACGTAATCGTGTCGGTTCCGCACGGTGCGACCGCGGTCGAAATGGAAGCGCTGGTACGCGAGGCAGAGGCCGCCGGTGCGCACCGGGTGGACCTGGTACGCGAGCCGTTTGCAGCCGCGCTGGGGGCGGGGCTGCCCATTTCCGAGCCGCGCGGCAACTTGGTAATCGACATTGGCGGTGGGACCACCGAGGTGACCTCGCTGTCGCTCAACGATATCGTGCACTGCGAGTCTTTGCGCATGGCAGGCAACGCCATGGACCAGGCCGTGCAGGGGTTTTTCCGTAGCCGATACAACTTCGCGATTGGCGAGAACACCGCCGAGCAAATCAAAATTCGCTACGGCGCGGTGTGGCCGAACGACGGCATGGACGAAGCCACTTTCGAAGTGAAGGGCTTGAACTCGCGCACCCGCAAGCCCGAACGGCTGCACATCCGCATTGCCGAAGTCCGGGAGGCGCTCGAGCCCATCGCACGCGCGATTACCGACGCGGTCCGTCGCTGCGTGGAGCGCCTGGCGCCCGAGCTGGCGGCGGACGTGTTTACCGACGGTGCCGCCATGGTGGGCGGCGGTGCCTTGCTGCGCGGCTGGCCGGAGCGGCTGTACGCGGCGATGGGGCTCAAGGTGCGCGTGGCGGAAGATCCGCTCATGTGCGTGATGCGCGGGCTCATCGAGATTTTGCGCAATCGTGATTCGTACGAGGAACTGATCGCCAACTCGCAAGTGCGCTCGTCGCTGGAGGATCGGCGGTGAGCGCGCCCCGCCGTGCCACGCGAGGGCTCGGTGCTGCGCTTCTCTTGCTCCTCGCCGTTGCGGCGGGGGCGGCGCGCACGCTCGAGGGGGTGGTGGTGGCGGTGAACGACGGCGACACGCTGGTCGTGCGTTCCGGTGGGCGCAACCTGCGCGTGCGCCTGGCCGAGGTGGATGCCCCGGAGCTGCACCAGCCGTATGGCTACCAAGCCCGCGAGCTGCTGAGCCGCCTGGTCCTCGAGCGAACCGTGCGGCTCGAGGTGGTTACGGTGGACCAGTACGACCGCCTCGTCGCACACGTGCGCATGGAGGACGGCCGCGATGTGGGCGAGGAATTGTTGCGCGCCGGTCTGGCTTGGTGGTACCGCCAGTACTCCCGCAACCGTCAGTTGCAACAACTCGAGCGGCAGGCGCGGGAACAGCGGCGCGGACTGTGGGCGGAACAGGACCCCGTGCCGCCCTGGCTCTACCGGCGGATGCACCCGATCGTGCGCTGAGAGGTGCGGGGCGGCGTTTACTTGGCGGTGCACTCGGTGTAACAGGCGCCGGTGCGCGTGGAGCCGGCGCGCCGGTAAGTTCGAGGAGGAAGACCATGGCGAGCGAAGCGTTGAACATGATCGTGCAAATGTTGCGTGCCCAGCGCACGTTGGAGATGCCGAGCGTCGAGCAAATGCGCGCCGGCCTGGAGGCGATGGCGCAAATGTCGCCCCTGCCGCCGGACGTGCGTGCCGAAGCGGTCAATGCGAGCGGAGTGCCGGCGGAATGGATCGCGGTAGACACAGGACCAGAGGAGCGCTTCGTTCTCTACCTGCACGGCGGCGGCTATGTGATCGGCTCCATCCGCACGCACCGCGACTTGGCGCAGCGGATTGCGCGCGCGGCGCGGGCGCGCGTCCTGTTGATTGACTATCGCTTGGCGCCCGAGCACCCGCATCCGGCGGCAGTGCAAGATGCCACCGCCGCCTATAGCTGGATGTTGGAGAGCGGCATTGCCCCGTCGCGCATCGCGATTGCCGGCGATTCAGCGGGCGGAGGACTGACCGCAGCCACGCTGGTGGCCTTGCGCGATGCCGGGAAGCCACTGCCAGCGGCTGGAGTGATGCTCTCGCCCTGGGTGGACCTCGAGGGGCTCGGCGAGTCGATGCGCACCAAGGCCGAGGTGGACCCAATGGTGCAGCGCGAGTTTTTGCTGCGCATGGCGGAGATGTACTTGGCCGGCCAAGATCCGCGCACGCCACTGGCGGCGCCCTTGTACGCAGACCTGCGTGGCTTGCCTCCGCTCCTCATCCAGGTGGGCACTGCGGAAACGCTGCTCGACGACTCCCTGCGCTTCGCAGAAAAGGCACGCGCTGCGGGGGTGGATGTGACGCTCGAGCCGTGGGAGGACATGATTCACGTTTGGCAGGCGTTTGCAGCGCTCCTGCCGGAGGGCCAACAAGCGATCGAACGGATCGGCGCGTTTTTGCGCGAACGGATCCCGAGCTAGGAGCCTGGGCACAAACGCGCCCGACCGTGCGTGGGTCGTTGCCACGTGCCGGCCATGCACTCGATGCACCCGCGGAATCAGCGCGCGTGCCCCGGGGCGCCGAGGCATTCGTAGACGGCTTGGATCAGGCGTTGCCCGCGATCGTTCAAGAACACTCCATGGCCGAGTTGGTTCATGACGTAACCGATGGCTACCCGTGCGACGGGATCCGCCATGCCGAAGGATCCACCCGCGCCCACGTGCCCGAAGGCTTCTGGATTGGGCCCAAAGATGGCGCGATCGTTGCCAGCACCGCAGCCCGATTTCATGAAACCGAAACTGAAGCGGGTTGGTGCCAGGAGCACCCGGTCCGGGCCCTCCACTGCAGTGGTGATCATTTTGTCTAGCTCGGCGCTGCTGACCAGCTCGCGGCCATTCAGGGTACCGCCACAGGCGAGCACGGTGTAAAGGCGCGCCAACCCGCGCGCGTTGCTGATGCCGTTGCTGGACGGGATTTCCGCCGCGTGCGTGCGGGCCGAGTTGGCGTGCCCGCCGGCCAGGAACCCGGGTGGGTTCATGAACGCCTTCCAGGTGAGCGTGCCACGCTGCATCATGGCGCGCTGGAACTCCGTACGCTCGGTGCGCAAGGGAGGCATGCGCACGAAGGCCACTCGGTGTTCCTCGGTTGCGGGCAAACCGATCCAGAAATCGAGGTCGAGGGGGAGAGAGATCGTTTCGCGAAAGAAGCGGCCCAGTGTGAGGCCACTGATCCGCCGCACCACTTCTCCCACTAAGAAGCCGAAGGTGATGGCATGGTAGCCATGCCCTTGGCCTGGAGGCCAGAGCGGCGCTTGCTCGGCAAGCGCTGCGGTCATGGCCTCCCAGTCCAAAAGCGCCTCGCCCGGTAGGGGCTTTTCGATCCCGGCTAGCCCGGCTTCGTGAGTCAACAACATGCGCACCGGAAGGCGCTCCTTGCCAGCACGCGCAAACTCCGGCCAATACGCTGCCACCGGGCGTTCCCAGTCGAGCCGACCCTGGGCGGCGAGCACGTGCGCGCACAGAGCGGTGGCGCCTTTCGTCGAGGAGAACAGAATCACGAGTGTGTCTTCCCTCCAAGGGCGGGCGCTCCGGTGATCGGCGATCCCGCCCCACAGGTCCACCACCGGGCGTCCGTCTACCGTCACGTGCAACGCGGCACCGAGTTCTCCCCGGCTGCGAAAATTCTCTTCGAACTCCTCTTGCACGCGGGCAAAACGGGGGTCGCATCGGCCTTGAACGGACATGCTGCCTGTTGTGAGCGAAGGAGGAGCTGGCGCGCAAGCCACCCCGTGCCCGCATCGCGGGCGCAACGCGAATCGCAGCGGGGCACGATTTCTGTTTGCCGGATTTGTGTGCTGCGCTAGAAGCGCAACATGCGGCGTGGCGGGTGTGCACTGCTTTTCCTGGTGGCGAGCCTCTTGTTGAGTACGGAAGCTCGATCACAGGCCGATGGAGGGGGAGAGACGCTGTACCGCCGCTACTGCGCGAACTGCCACGGGGCAGACGCAAGAGGCGATGGTCCCGATGCCGCGCTCCTCGCTCAAAAACCCCGCAACTTGCGCGACGGCGTGTTGCAACTTCATTCCCTCGAAGAGCTGGTGGAACGAATTCGCACCGGGCGCCGGCTGTCACTGGCAGTGGACCCGCAAGCGCTCGCCCAGGTAGAGCAGCGTACCAGCGAACTGCTCGCACACCTGCGCCACCTAGCGCGGGTGAATTGGGCGATGGTGGAGCGAGGTTGGGCCGTGTACTTGGCACGCTGTACGGACTGCCATGGGCCCTTCGGGCGGCCGCCGGCACAGCTCCCGCCTGGAGTGCGGCAGGCGCGGGATTTGGCTTCGCCGGACTTCCAGCGCTCGGTCAGCGATGCTGGTTTGCTCGAAGCAGTCCGGCATGGACGCAAAGGGATGCCCGCGCTGGTGCCGCAGGTGAGCGACTCCGAGGCGCGTGCGCTGCGCACCTTTGTGCGCATGTTGTCGCCTGGGTTCGAGACATACCAGCGCTTCTGTGCTCCCTGTCATGGCGACGATGGGCGCGGAGTGCGCCCTGTGCTCGGGGAGGCAGAAGGGAGGCCCACGGTGGTCTTCGACCGCCGCTATTTTCAAGGAAAGTCCGAAGCACACGTGCGCGAGAAGATCCGCCATATGGTGCATGAAAAGACCAGCCGCATGCCGCACTTTTCCGCGTGGTTGAACGAGGGCGAGGCGAAAGCCATTGTGGAGTATCTCCGAGGGTTGCCGTGAACGGTTCCGCTTGGCGCGTGCGCACCTGGCTCGTGCTGTGGGTGATTGCCGCTTGGCTGCTCGGGTGCTCCGAGCGGCCCGCGGCGCCGGAGGCGCGCTCGCCAGTGCAGATGCATGTGCCCAAAGGCAAAGCCGGGGAGGTGTTGGAACGGGCCATCGTGGCTGCGGGTGGTTGGGAGCAGTGGCAAAAGGTGCGCTCGGTGAGCTTCATCTCGACGCTCACCATCTTCGATCCGCGCGGCGACGCGACCTCGGAAACCATCTTTTTGCACAAGCAGCCATTGCATCAGGGTCCGATCGGACGGCTCGAATCCATCGGCCTGCGCGACGAAATCGTGTTCGGTTACAACGGCCGCGAGTCGTGGATGCGGGTCGGCGGCCGCTGGGTCCACGAGCCGGAAGAGAAGATGTTTACCGAGTTTCACGGGGTGAGTTCGACGCTCTCGTTCGGCCTTCCGTTCGTGCTCGCGGAGTTCGCGGACCTAGAGCTCGAGTACGCGGGTGAGGAGTCCGACGATGACCGCCACTGGCAGAAACTGCGGCTCGTGTACCCGAAGAGCTTCCGCTCCCCAATCGAATGGGCGGTGCTCTATTTCGAATCGAAAACCGGCCTCATTGACCAGGTGCTGGCACAGGTCAACGCGCCGTTTCTGAATCACCCACTGTGGCTCGGTCGCTGGCGGGAATACCGCACCGTCCAAGGGATCCGCATGGAACGCGTGCGTTCTTTCTTCCCGGCCGATCCCGCCGGTGTGCCGCTGAGCGGCTTGGCGGCGGAGCAACTCATCGAGCATGTCCAATTCGATCGCCCCTTCCCGCCCGAATTGTTTCACGCTCCGCTGCCGACGGAAGGAGGCGCACTGGTGCGAGCGCTGCGCCAGATCCGCAGCGCGGTAACCGAGTTCCATGGCTGAGCAGCGGTACGGGGTGGGGGAGGGAACATGGCAGCGATAGGCCCGGAGCGTGCCCGTGGTCTTGGGGGCGGGCATCGAGCGATGGCGGGAGTGCCGGTGGAAGTGGAAGTGAAGCTAGCCGGTGGGAGCAAGGACCTCGTCGCCGAACTGTCGCGCCTGCGCTGGCTCGACGGTTACCGCGTGCGAGACCGCGGTGAGCGTGTGCTGGAGACCACCTACTTGGACACCGCTGACCTCGCCTTGGGGCGTGCCGGCCTTGTACTGCGGGTTCGCCGCGGTCCGCACGGTGTGTTGGTATCGGTGAAGGGCATGGGGGTGCGGCGCGGCAATCGGTACGAGCGGCCGGAACTGGAGTGTCCGCTGCGCCGCGTACCGCCGTTGCCATGGAAGAGCGTTCCTGCGGCCGTGGCACCGTACGTTACCGTGTACGCAGCAGGCCGCCCCTTGAAGCCGCTGCTGCGCACGATCGTGCGGCGGCACTTGTTCGAAGTGGAGCGCGGTGGCGGGGCGGAAAAGGTACCGATCGCGGAATTGGTCTGTGACCGAGTGGAGGTGGGTGCGCCCGGCCGCAAGGTGGCACCGTTGCGCTACGCGGAGGTGGAAGTGGAGCAGTACCCAGGCGCGCCCCTGGAAGAACTCGAGCGAGTCGTACGACTTTTGCAGCAGCGCTTTGCGTTGCGGGCCAGCGCCGGGTCGAAATTCGAGACCGGCATGAAGCACTTTCACCGGGGCGCGCGCTGGCGCTCGGTGGCGGGCTCCAAACCCGGTGGGCGGAAGATGCGCTCCGCGTGGGCGACGTGGCGGGAGGCCGACGTGGCCCTGCGCTTAGGCAGGAGCGCGGCTCTTGCGGCCCTGCGCTGCGCCGTACGAACCTTGTTGCGTGCCGCGCAGCGCTCGCGCGCCCGCTGGCTCGAGCGGGAGCTTGCTTGGCTCGAAGGAGAACTCGCAGCGGCAGGCACGCCTCCCGTGCCTCCAGGAACACGCAGTCGTCCAACCGCGACGAACCACGCCGAGCGGGGCGAGGTGCGAGCGGTCTTGCGTTGTTTGAACGCAGCGCGGTATTTGCGCTTGGTGCGTGCTGTGGATCGCTGGGTGGAAGGCTCGAACGCGGCTGAGCAGCGAGGCGCTCGATGAGTGCGAGGGTGCTCTTTTTGGTGCGGCACGGAAAGGCCGAAGTCGCAGCTCCCGATCAGAGAGATGAGGACCGAGTGTTGAGCCGTGAGGGGCGAGAATCCGTACTTTTGGCGGGGATCGGCTTGCGCCGGCTCGGAGTGCGCTTCGATGCGATCCTCTCTAGCCCGCTGCGCAGGGCGCTCGAAACCGCACGGCTGCTCAGTGAGGAGACCGCAGGGGAAGTACTTTCCTGGCAGGAATTGGCGCCAGGTTTGGACCCTAGGGAACTCCTCGCCAGCCTGACAGCAGTACGAGATCGCGAGAGGGTGGCTTTGGTTGGCCACGAACCGGATATGGGACGGCTCGCCTCGCACTTGCTCCTGGGAGGGGAACAGCGCCTGCAGATGCCTTTTCGCGCCGGGGCGGTGGCCGCCATCGAAGTGGACCAGCTCCCACCTCGCGCCCCGGGCGTGCTGCGCTGGTTCGTCACTCCCGAGCAGCTCGTGCTGATCGGTTCCTGAGCGGGCGGAGCGCGAAGGCTGAGCCGGGGGGCCTTCCGAGTGCCCGCTGGATCAGCGTCCAGTTCGGTCCCCGCCCAGAGTCGTTCTCAGGAGCCTACCGCTCAGGATCGAGGTTGCAGCCGCCTTGCCTTTGTGGCCCCGGAGGGGTTGCCCGCGCTTGCTCGGCACCCTCTCTCTGGTCGCTTCGATGTGATTGCACGCGTCTCCTCGCGCCCCCGCAATGCCGCCTGTGGCACGCATTACTCGCTCGCAGAACGCGAACCCTCCTCGTCTTCGGCGGGAGAGGCAGAGTCGCTCTCGCTTTGCGGTTCTTCCACCTGCGTCTCCTCCGCGGACCCGACACCCGGTTCACGGGCGACGAACGCCTCGCCTGACGCCTGCTCTTCGTCTCGTTGCTCGGCGGTCCCCTCCGGCCCTGCTTCCGAGGCTCGCGGCAGAGGCTCGATGGCGCGAACGACGTCCAGAAGAGGCTCTTCGGGCGGAGGAACAGGGGCAGCCTGTTCCCATGCACTTTCGGGTGGAACCCACAGCACAGGTGGCGCCTCTTCTGCTGTAGCGACGCTGCCCGCGGTCCCCGCCCGCACCGGTCCGTCACCGTACACGCCGCGCTGCTCGAGGCGCACGGGCACGCCGCTCAGAGGAAGCCGCGGCTCGCTGCCCGCTGGCAAGCGCGACTCATACACCGGACCACCCCGCACCGTGGGCGCTCCCGGCTCGTGCACCGGCCCGCCGGTCTCGGCAACCGGTCCCACACTGCCCACTTGCCCGCTCGCTGGCACGCGGGTGCTGGCCAACGCAAGCACCGAGGCAACGAGCCAAACCGAACTGTGCCGCCTCACGCCCCCGGCATACCCGCAGCCCCTGCCCTCCGCAAGCGAGGGCCACGAGCCGCAAGAGGCGAATGGTGAATGGACTACCGTTCCGTGGACACCCACTTGTGGTTGGGGGCCGGGTCGCCCTTGGGGATCGTTTGTCCCGCCCGTGGTGTGGGTGGCACGCGCGGTCGGATGGGGCACGCCGCATCCACAACGTTGTGCGATGGCTGGGCCGTGATTCGGCAACCCGTCGGATTCGAACCACGGGCAGGCACAAGGCCTGCCCCTACATTTCCGTGGCAACCGCGCGCGACCCCGCCGGCACCGATGCCCCCCGCGCCATGTAGGGGCGGCCCTTGTGGCCACCCGTCGTCCGATTGGGCATGTGTGGCCAGATCACGGCAGCCGCGTGTTCGGTGGACAACCATTTTGTGTGGCGAATGGCGAATGGTGAACGGTGAATGGCGAATGGGCGTATCGCACGTGCCACGCGCTGGGATGGCTGGCCCGCCGTGCGCCATCCCGTCGGATTCGCGGCACGGGCAGGCACGAGGTCGGGTCTTACGACCCGAATGCGTCACCACTGCAGGGCCGGGGCGACGATCACGAACGGCAGACGCCGGTTTTTTTTGCGGCTTCGGCTACAGCCTCGGCGACTCGGTAGGCGACTGCCTTGTCGAGCGGGTCCGGCAAAATCCGCTCTGGGGTGGGCTCGAGCACCGTTGCTGCCAGGGCTTGCGCCGCAGCCACTTTCATGGATTCATTGATGACTGTAGCGCCGACGTCGAGCGCCCCGCGGAAAACGCCGGGAAAGGCCAGCACGTTGTTGATTTGATTGGGGAAGTCGCTGCGTCCTGTACCCACCACCACGGCCCCGGCAGCACGCGCCTCGTCGGGCATGATTTCTGGTACCGGGTTGGCCATGGCGAAAATGATGGGGTTGCGGTTCATGGAGCGGACCATCTCCTGGGAGACGAGCCCGGCCTGGGATAAGCCGATGAACACGTCTGCCCCGCGCAAGGCATCGGCCAGGCTGCCGGTTCGATTCTCCCGATTGGTCCACTGTGCCAGCTCTTGCTTATAGGGGTTCAGGTCCGTGCGTTGGCGATGAACGATGCCCTTCGAGTCGCACAGCAGGACGTCGCCAACCCGCGGCAACACCCCCAGCTCTCCGAAACTGCGAATGAGCTTGGCGCAAGCGATGGCCGACGCACCGCTGCCGCTGAACACCACCGTGCACTGGGAGAGGTCCTTGGCTGTCACCCGCAGGGCGTTGAGCAGGGCAGCCAGCACCACGATCGCGGTACCGTGCTGGTCGTCGTGAAACACCGGAATCCCCAGGTCTTGCAGCTTCTCCTCCACCTCGAAGCAGCGCGGCGCGGCGATGTCTTCGAGGTTGATCCCACCGAACACCGGGGCGAGCAGGCGCACCGTGCGTACGATCTCGTCCGTGTCCTGCGAGGCCAGGCAAATGGGGAAGGCGTCCACGTTGGCGAATTCCTTGAAGAGCACTGCCTTGCCCTCCATCACCGGAATTGCCGCCTCGGCGCCTAAGTTGCCGAGCCCGAGAATGGCCGAGCCGTCCGACACCACAGCTACCGTGTTGCGTTTCACCGTCAGGTCGAACACCCGCCGTGGATCGCGCGCAATCTCCAGGCACACTTCTGCTACCCCGGGCGTGTAGGCGAGGCTCAGGTCGAGCCGGTTCTGCAGCGGTACCTTGCTGCGCACTTCGAGCTTGCCGTGTAGCTTCCCGTGGAGTGTTACCGATCGAGCACCGAACTCGTTCATTGCTGGTAAGAACAAAAAGACTCTGCGCTTCGAAGAGCCAAGGGAGGACGCGACGCTTGTGCGCTCCGCGCGCAAGCGGCCAATCAGGCGAAGCCTACAATGAAGGACACAGTGGTCGTGCCACTGCCACCGATATTGAGCGTGGCAACCCGGCGCGCTCCTTCCACCTGATAGTCTCCACACTGATTGGTGACCTGTTTGTAGGCATCCAGCACCTGGCGCACGCCCGTGGCGCCGACCGGGTGGCCGCAGCCAATGAGACCACCGCTCGGGTTGATGGGCATCCGCCCGCCCATCTCGATGGTTCCGTCCTCGATCGCTTTCCACGATTCTCCGGGTGCAGTGATGCCGAAATGGTCAATGGCCATGTACTCGGAGGTCGTGAAGCAGTCGTGCGTCTCGATGGCTTGCACTCCCCACACGTCGGCGATCCCTGCGCGACGAAACGCATCCAGAATCGCCTGGCGGGTGTGTGGCAGCACGTAGGGGTTGTTCTTGCTCTCCGCAATTTTGGCGTCGAACTCGATGGGCGCGGTACGATGGCCCCAACCCAAAATGCGCGGGATCCGCTCGAGCGAGAGGCCCCGCTTCTTCGCGTACTCCGCCGCTGCCTTTTCGGAGGCCAAAAACAGCGACACGGCGCCATCGGTGACCTGTGAGCAATCGGAAATCTTGATGCGACCGCCGATCACGGTGTTGAACTTGTCCACACAGCGGGCTTGGTCTTCCGACATGTACCAGTTGCGGGTTTGGGCCAGCGGGTTGCGCTTGGCGTTCGAGTAGTTGACGGCAGAAATGTGGGCCAAATGCTCGTCTTTGAGCCCATAGCGCCGGTCGTACTCGTCACCCAGGCGCCCGAACAGCTTGGGGAAGGGAAACTCGATCCCCTTGGCCTCTTTCTCGTACCAGGCTGCCGTGCCCAAAAACTCGCCGCCCTTGGCAGGGTCCACCGTTTTCATTTGCTCGACGCCCACCACCAGGGCAAGATCGTAGCGACCCGCTTCGATCTCGGCGGAAGCAGCGAGGATGGCGATGCTCCCCGAGGCGCAGGCTGCTTCGTGGCGCGCAGTCGGCAGCCCGGAAAAGGTCGGGTCTACGTCCACTAGGAAGGCCCCCAAATGACCCTGCATCGCGTAGAGCTCGGCAGCGAAGTTGCCGACGTGCCCCACTTGGATGTCCTTGGGTTCGAGCTGCGTGGCCTCGAGCCCACCTTCGACCGCTTCCCGGATCATTGCCACAATGTGCTTGTTTTCCTTTTTCCAGTTGCGGGCAAAATCAGTCTGGTATCCACCTAAAACGTATACCGGCGCTGCCATTGGGCCTCCCTAAAAAGAAAACTGTGCAAAACCTACCACCCGAGCGAAACCTTTCGCAACCACGCGCGGCGCTCAGCCGGCGAAGAAGCGGCCGATGTTCACGTAGGGTTCGCGAAACAGGCGCTGTCCCGGGCGCGCATCCCGCAGCACTTTGGGCACGGGTAGCTCGTGCTTCTCCAAGTGGCGAATCGTTTCTTCGAGCCCGATCAAATCCACCAGCACGGTGGGTGGTGCCCAGTTGAAACCAAAACCCATGATGCGGTCTATGTCGCGCGCTTCGCGCACCACTTCTTGCTCGCCGACTCGGTTGAGAGCGTAGCTCACGTACCCGAAGATCACCTTGTGGGCGAGTTCTGCTTCCGGCCCGGTGGCGGCAGCGAAGCGGCGCAAGGCCTCGCGGTAGCGGCCCACGTGGTGCAAACCGCGCACTTCTTCCACGAACGGCACCTTGCGCACGCCGTCGTCGCGGATGTCTTTGTACGCACCGGTTTTCGGGTCGAGCACGAGCTGGATGGTCTGTCCGCCTTCTTTCACCCGCCGGTAAAAGCCCCCGAATTGGGGCGTCTTGTTTCCCAGGTGGCCATGGGCGATGAGGTCGTCCATGTACGCGGGCAGGCGGAAGGCTTCGTGCGCTTCGTCGTTGGTGTGGGCATAAACGTTGTCCACAATGGCCTTGTGGACATCCCATCCCACGAGATCAATGGTGGCCAGGGGCGGCATCGCGCGCCCCGTGTACGGACCGATTAGGTAATCCATAAAGGCCACGCCATGCTCCTCGGCGAGTTGCGCGACTTCGTTCAATACCTTGAAGCCCACCCGATTTCCCGCAAAGGCCGGTTTGTCGGCGGCTACGATTGCCACCCGCCCAAAGCGCCGTTCGAGCAGCTCGACGATCTCCCGTACTAACTGCGGATCGGTTTCCTTGTGGGGGATCACTTCGGTCCCCACGATCACACTCGGCGGGTTGAACAAGTGGATGCCGAGGAAGTTGCGCCGAAAACTATCCGAGCGGCCGAGTGCCATTTCCGCGATGGATAGGCCGGAAGACACCGTGGCGACGATCGAATCGGGACGGCGGAATTTGTCCACCTTGGCGAAAAACGACTTCTTGAGCTCCATGTCTTCGGCTAGCGCTTCGAAGATCAGGTCCGCTTTGCTGCACGCCTCTTCCAAGTCCTGATCGTAGGTGCCCAGGGAGATGCGATCGGCGATGCGAACCGACTTGGCCAAGTTCTGGGCTGTGACCAGCCCCTCGTGCGCCTTTTCGACCGTGCGCGCGAGGAACACCACGTCGCACCCGCCGGCTGCGAACACTTCGCCGCTGCCAGCTCCCATGGTTCCGTTCGCGCCCAATACCACGACTTTTTGAATCGGAATCATGCCAACCCTCGAAAAACGGAATGAATAAGTTGGCGACTACTGGCATGTTTGCTGCGCTGTGACAAGGTCTCGCCCGCAGGCCATGCCCCTGCCAAGCGCGGTTGCTCGACTTGGAGCCTCGCTGGTATGTTCGCGGCCATGGCACAACGTCAAGAACCGTGGCTGATGCGCACATACGCGGGGCACACCGACCCGCGCGCTGCGAACGAGCTGTTCCGGAAAAACCTGGCCAAGGGGCAAACTGGCCTGAGCGTGGCGTTCGACTTGCCCACCCAAACTGGGTACGACTCCGACCATCCCATGGCCAGCGGCGAGGTCGGCAAGGTGGGGGTGCCCATCTGCCACATCGAGGACATGGAACTGCTCTTCGATGAGATCCCACTGGCCAAGATGAACACCTCGATGACCATCAATGCCACCGCGCCGTGGTTGCTGGCGCTCTACATTGCGGTGGCCGAACGGCAGGGGGCCGATCCGCGCGGCCTGCGCGGCACCACCCAAAACGACATCCTCAAAGAGTTTCTGGCCCGTGGAACGTACGCCTTTCCTCCCGAACCCTCGTTGCGGCTTACCGTGGACACAATCGAGTACACGGTCCGCCACGTCCCCAAGTGGAACCCAATCAACATCTGTAGCTACCACCTGCAGGAGGCAGGGGCCACTCCAGTACAAGAGGTGTCCTTCGCGCTTGCCAACGCGTGCGCCGTGCTCGACCGTGTACGCCAGCGGCCGGGGGTGTCCATGCCCGACGTCATCGGCGCCATGTCTTTTTTCGTGAACGCCGGTATCCGCTTCATCGAGGAGATGTGCAAGCTCAAGGCGTTTACCCGCCTGTGGGATCGGCTCACGCGCGAGCGCTATGGCGTCGAGGATCCGGTCAAGCGCCGCTTTCGCTACGGCGTGCAAGTCAACTCGCTCGGCCTCACCGCGCAGCAGCCGGAGAACAACGTGCAGCGCATTGTGCTCGAGATGCTGGCGGTCACACTGTCCAAAGAGGCGCGGGCGCGCTCCGTGCAGTTGCCTGCCTGGAACGAGGCCCTGGGCTTACCGCGTCCGTGGGACCAACAGTGGTCGCTGCGCATCCAGCAGGTGCTGGCCTACGAAACGGATTTGCTCGAGTACGAGCGCGACCTGTTCGAGGGCTCGGTGGTCATCGAGGAAAAGGTACGCGAGCTGATGGAGGCAGCCGAAGCCGAGCTGCATCGGGTGCTCGAGATCGGCGATGCGCAGCGCGCCATCGAGTACATGAAGCGCGCGCTGGTGGCGAGCCACGCTGAACGGCAGCGCAAGATCGAATCGGGCGAGCTGGTAGTGGTCGGGGTGAATCGTTTCACCGAAACTGAGCCGTGCCCGCTATTGGCCGGAGACGGGGGAACGGCGATTTTGGTGGTGGACCCGGAAGCCGAACGGCGGCAAGTGGAGCGGCTGCAGGCCTTTCGCGCGCGCCGCAATCAAGCCGAGGTGGAGGCGGCCTTGCGCGCACTCGAGGAGGCCGCGCGCAGCGGCGCCAACATCATGCCGCCCTCCATCCGCGCCGCTCATGCCGGTGTGACTACCGGCGAATGGGCCGGCACGCTGCGCAAGGTGTTCGGTGAGTACCGCGCCCCCACCGGGCTGCAAGGGGTCGCCACGCGTACAGAGGGGGAGGTAATCGCTGCCTTGCGCGCACGCACTCAAAAGGTGGCACAAAAGCTCGGTCACCCCCTGCGCCTGTTGGTGGCCAAACCGGGCCTCGATGGCCACTCCAACGGCGCCGAACAAATCGCCGTGCGTGCCCGCGAGGCGGGCTTCGAGGTGATCTACGACGGTATCCGCCTCACTCCGGAACAGATCGCCGAATCGGCTTTGCAGGAAGACGTGGATGCGGTCGGCCTTTCCATTCATTCCGGTTCGCACTTGACACTGGTCCCGCGGGTGGTCGAGCTGCTGCGCGCAAAGGGACTCGCCGACGTGCCCGTATTCGTCGGCGGGATTATTCCGCGCACCGACCACGAAGCTCTGCAGCGCGCCGGCGTGGCCCGCATTTACACGCCCGGGGAAGCGACCTTCACCCAGATCGTGGCCGATATCGTAGACACCATTGACGAAATGCGCGCCCACGCCGGTGCAGCGTGAGACGGCACGCGTCCGTTTCACCCGGGGGGCCACAAGCGCCCGCCCCAACATACCGGCGACTCCGGTCTCACTGCCCCATCGAAAAATTGTAGGGCCAGGCCTTGTGCCTGCCCCGCGCCCCAGACCGAACGAAATGGCGCAATTATTGCGCCAGACCGACGCACGCCGCACCAAGTCCACGGCCCACCATCCCCCGCCGCCAAATCGCACCGCGGGCGGCCACAAGCGTGGCCGGAGAATTCCGATGGTTGCAGCGCCAATCCGAAGCGCAGCGTGCACGTCCCCCGGCACCCTGGGCGAAGGAAAGCGGCCCGCAACGCCTCGCATTGCGAACCGCTCTTACCACGTGTGTTTGTGTGAAACGGACCGTTCGCCACTTGCCGCTTACCGCTCGCCGTTCCCGCCCGGCGCCGCAAACTGAAAATCAACGCAGCAGCGGGGCGCGACCAAGAACGAGGGCGGCACTCCGAACATGTCGCGAAAGCTACGTGCGAGATGCGCGGAGTCGGAGAGGCCGGCTGCCTGTGCTGCCTCGGTGAGTGTGGCTCCGCGTAGTGCGGCTTGCATGGCAACGCGCACGCGCAGCCAGAGCACGTAGCGCCGCAGCGGAATGCCGATCGCCTCGCCGAAGCGGTGGGAGAGCCAACTCTCGGACACGCCCGCCGCGCCAGCCACCTCCGCGAGGCTGATGCCACGATCCAGATTGGCGCCCACCCACTCGAGGGCACGCACGAGCCGGGGGTCGAGTGCGGGGCTGCTCTGTGGCGCAGCACTGCCCAGAAACAGGCGGCAGGCGCGCTCCGCTTCTTCGATCGGACCACCCAGGCGGTAGAGCTGTTGCAATGCGCGGCGTGCTTTACCGGTGCCTTGCATTGCCTGCAGGTGGTTCTCTGGGTAGTGCTGGCGCAGGCCCGCCCACTCGGTACTTTCTGGGTCCAAATAGAGCAGTGCGCATGCCCCACCGGATGCATCGAAGCCGTGCGGCACGTCGGGGGGCACTAAGAACGTTGGGGCTCGCTTCCACGCTTCGTGCTCCGCACTGCGCATCGCCAAGGACCCTTCCAGCCCCGCAGAAAGCTGCGCGGCGTGGTGCCGGTGAATCTCAGCCGCAAACGACGGGCCGAGCAGGAGCAGCCGATGGGGCCACAGGAACAGACGGAACGTGGCGGCGCCGCGCATGGGGCCCTTTTACCCCAACGCCCGAAATGGTTCGATCAGTTGGGCAAGGTAGCGGGTGGGGTAATCCGGACGGTCATGAATGCCGATGGCCTCACTCGCGCGCGGAGCTTTGCCAGCCTGGTAGTGAAACGTCCCGGCCAGGTGATCGTACAGGTTGGTGAAGAGTCCGAAGTTCACGTCGCCCTTGCTGGCATCGTTACTGTGATGAAAGCGGTGCACTTCGGCGTTGGCAAAGAGGTAGCGAAAGTAGCCGCTGCAAAAATCCGCGTTGCTGTGCTGACAGAGCAAGGTGATGCTCACCAGGAAGGGCAGGGTGACAGCGACTTCGCGCGGAATGCCGAGCAGCAGCAAGGGCAGCACACCGGCAACGAGTTCGATGGACTGATGCACGGGATGCTTCATGAGGCCGTTGAAGCCGTACAGGCGCTTGGGGCTGTGGTGCACGGCGTGGAAGCGCCAGAGCAGCTCGAAGCGGTGGCTGGCGTGGTGCGCGGCGGCGATGCCGAAATCCAAGACCAGCACCGCTAGCACCACCTGGAGCGCAAAGGGCCAGTAGTGCGGCCACGCTCCCCCGCCAGGGGAGAGCCACGCGAACGCGGGAAGAAGCCACAAAGCGGCTCGGTTGAGCGTGATGTTCACCAGCGCGTGCAGCCAGTCGCGCACGGTGTCGCCGCGATCGCGGTTCCAGTCCGGCTGGTACGGAATCAGGCGCTCGCTCAAAAAGCAGAAGGCCACTGCCCCGCCCAGCACCAAGAACAAAAGCACCATCCTCGCCCCACCCGCCCCGAGCCATACGACTGCGCCGCCAAATCCGAACATCATGAGTGGCCATGCCGCGTAACGAAACACCCAGCGAAACCATTCCATTCCAAACCTCCCGAGCGAAGTTGACGGCCCCAACTTAGGGGCGCTCGGCCGCCCCGGCTTGAAAAAACTGGCATCCTCGAGCGGAGTTCCTTTCGCCCCTCCTTGCCGAATTCGCGGGCTGCGTGCACCGCACGGAGCATACGGGAGTGTTTTGCGTCTGCAGCATGGTCGGTACGCCTCGCTACCCGCTGACCGCAGCATGCAGGTGCCGTCGCGTGTGCGCCTCGCGCCGGCGCGATCCGGGTCTGCCGAGCGCGACGCCCGGAGGAGCTTGCGGGACGGATGCAGCCGCGGACTTGTGGAGCGCCGCATTCTGCTGGGTCGCGTGTGCTGCCGGCGGCCCCAGGGGCAGGGCGGGGCGGGTTGGTCTAGACCAGCAACGGCGGGGTGGTTTGCAATCAGTCGCGGCGAGCTCCGAGTAGATTCTTCGTTGCCTCGACGTTTTCCCCTTTGCTAGCTTGGTCGGTGCTCGGGTGCTGGGAGATGTGGTCGCGAACGGATGCAGGGTTCCGGTGTCGGTGGGGAAGAGGGGGAGTGGCCGGCGGAATTCTGCTGATCGCGGCGTTTTGTTGTTCGGCCGCTGCTGCACTGGCAAGTGCGCTGCCCAACCCTCCGGAGCTGCGAACGCAGGTGGAGTTCTGGAAGGATGTCTTCGCTCGTTACAGTGTATACGAGGTGGTCATCCACGATGCGTGGGAGTTGGACCGCGTCTACTCGACCTTGGATTTCTCCTCCGCGCGCGATGAACTCTCCAGCGATGTCCTGCCGGCTTACGTGCAAATTCGCGTGGACCAGGAAAAGGAGCGGATTCGCTCCTTGCTTCTGCGCCTGCACCAAGCCGGGGGAAAGCCGCAGCCCTGGAACGAGGAGGAGCGGCGCATCGCCGCCTTGTTTGCCCGCGATCCGGATCCACAAAAGTTTTTGCTAGCCGCCGACCCGACCCGCATTCGCGCCCAGCGCGGACTGCGCGAGCGCTTCCGCGAGGGACTGCGCGTATCGCGTCGTTACCTGCCCGAAATGGAAGCGATCTTCCGCGCGCACGGTGTACCGGTGGAAATCACGCGCTTGCCGCTGGTCGAGTCCGCCTTCAACGTGCGCGCGTATTCAAAAGCAGGAGCAGCTGGCATCTGGCAGTTCATTCCCGGTACCGGCCGCAGATTCTTGCGTATTGACAACGTCGTTGATGAGCGGCGCGACCCGATTGAAGCTACCCGCGCTGCCGCCGCATTCTTGAAAGAAAACTACGCACGGCTCGGCACCTGGCCGCTGGCGATTACCGCATACAACCACGGCCCAGCAGGGGTGCAGCGCGCGGTGGAGACGCTTGGCACGCGCGACCTCGTACAGATCGTGCGCCGCTACCGCGGGCCGAGCTTCGGCTTTGCTTCTCGCAACTTTTATGCGGAATTTCTGGCGGCGCTGGAGGTGGACCGCGAGCACGAGCAGTATTTCGGCCGCATCCCGTTCGAGCGGCCGCGGCCAGCCGAGCAGGTGACGCTGCGGAGGAGCACCCCGTTTTCTGTGTTGGCGAGGGCGGCTGGGCTCGATCCTAGCGAGCTGGCGGAGTGGAACCTGGCCCTGACCCCCGCAGTGGTGGCGGGGCGGCTGCCAGTTCCTGCCGGCTATCGCTTGAGAATGCCGCCCACTCAAGTGGCGGCCTTTGCGCAACGCTACGCCGCTTGGGAGCGGAGCCAGGCAAGTACCGCGAAGGTGGCACGCGGCAGCAGCCCCGGTGGCGGTGCGGTAGCGCGCCAGGAGCGAAAACGAGTGGTCGCGAGCCGGCCGCGCAAGCACCGCGTGCAGCGGGGGCAAACTTTGATCAGTATCGCGCGGCTGTACGGCACCTCGCCCGAGCGAATCCGCAAGCAGAACGGCTTGCGCAAAGGAAAACCGCTGCAAGCAGGGCAGGTCTTGCTCATTCCCGAAGGCTGAGATACGGCGCGCGCCTGCCTGCACGCAGCCGCAACGGCAGAGCGCACAGCGGGTGTGCGGTAACGGCAAGGCGGGCCGAGTGCAACGGGGGCAGTGGTGATTGGCCAGCAGAAGCGGACGAAGGTACGAGCCCGGCTGCCCGAGCACGGGTACCGCGTGGCAAATGCAACGCGGAAGGCGTGAGTCGCTAACGGAGTGACGCGCGGATAAGTCGCCCGCGGGTGGCGCAAGCGCAGCGGTCGTTGCCAGAGGCCGTGGCACCGCCGTTGCAGCCGGCGCACGTTCGTGCCGTGGCTTGAGAGCAGTGCGCCGCCGAGCGTGTCCACACCAACTTTGTACCCGCCGGAGGGGCGGCGCCTGCTCGATAAGAAACGGACCGTGTTGCTCCTGCGCACGGTCGTGGTGCTGTGCACGGCGTACCTAGTGGTCTTCGGACCACATCCCACCGACCCCTGGGCGCTCGCCTACGTAGCCCTGCTGCTGGCAAGCAACTTAGCCTTGGGTTGGGTTCCGGCCTCGTCGTTTCACCAGACGAATTTTTCCGCGGCGCTGCTTCTGGCTGACACGGGTTTTGTTCTCGCCGGCCTGTATTTCACGGTTGGGAGCTTTTCGCAGGACTTCTTGGTGATTTACTTCTTCACCATCTTCCTGACCGCGGCCACGCAAGGAGTTGCGCAAATCGCCCTGGCGGCCGCTGTGGTCAGTAGCCTCTACGGCTACTGGCTATGGGTGTCGAGCGGCGGTCACCTGGGCCCGGGCGAATGGCTGCGGTTGCCGTTCTTCTTCATCGTCGCGGTGTTTTACGCTTACGTGACCGAGGAAACGAAAATCGAGCGCTGGCGGCGGGAGCGGGCGGAACAGGAGAGCCGCTGGTTTCGTGCCCTGCTGGGCTTGCTGCAGGCGGAGGAGCCCGACCGCGCCAGCCGCGCGTGGCTGGAACTCGCCTGCCGCGGCATCGAGATGGCCTTTCCGGGTATGAGCTGCTCGTGGGTGCCGGAAGAGGAGGCGGCGGACGGGGTCGGGATTGTGGTGGGACGTTCCCGGGAGGGTCCCCCTATGGTGCTTGTCGCGCGGCACCGAGACGGCACCCCGGCCGACCCCGTGGAAAAAGAGTTTTGCTCCGTGGTCGGGGCACTGGGTGAACACATCCAAGCCCAAGGGGCGCGCGTCGAGGTCGGCTTGCGCCAGTTGCGGCGGGAGCTGCTGGGCGTGGTGTCGCATGAGTTGCGCACACCGCTGCACGCCATCCTCGGTTATGCCGAGATGATCGAATCCATGGCCGCAGGCGCAGGCAAACAGGAGCTTCACGAGGCGCTCGAGCGCCTGCGCGCCAACGTGCACCACTTGAACGAACTGGTAAGCGACCTGCTGTTGCTGGCCGAGTTGCGTGCCGGCCATTGTCAGTTGCGCCGTGTGCCCTGTGCCATCGCCGATTTGCTGGAAGAAGCGCGGGACTGGGGCCAGACCCTGGCCGGTGACAAGAACGTGAAGATCCTGCTCGACTTGCCGCCACGCTCGCTGCCCACGCTGCAAAGCGACCCGGATAAAATTGCCTGCATCTTGCGCAATCTGATCACCAACGCGGTCAAGTTCACTCCCCAAGGCACCGTACGCATCGAGGCGGATGTGATCGAGCCAGGGCGCTGGCTCGAGGTCCGCGTGCGCGATAACGGCCCGGGGATCCCTCCGGATGCGGTGGAGCAAGTCTTCGAGCCGTTTTGGCAGCAAGACCTCTCGCTCACTCGGCGCGCCGGTGGCTTGGGGATCGGCTTGGCACTGGCGCGCGAGCTGGCGGAGCGGCTGGGTGGCGACTTGCGCTGCCGCAGCGCGCCCGGCGCAGGCTCCGTGTTCCTGCTCCGCTTGCCGCTCGAGCCCGTGCTGATGACCGAAGCAGAATGGCGCGAGTGGGTAAGCCCCGCGGTTTGGAACGCTACCTCCAAGGTAGCCCACTGACGCACCCCGGCTCGGCGATTCCGCCCGCGTGCAAAACCGCGCGAGGCGGCCGTTGGGGGAGCGAGCGGCGAGCGGTGGGCCGATGAATGGCGAATCGCGAATGGGCAATGGGCGTGCAGCGGGCACGGTGTCTCGATCGCGTGTTGCGCGTGCTCCGTGGACACCCACTTTGTGATGAAACACCTAGCGCCCCGTGGCACCGCATGTCCCCCAGGGCCGTGTAGGGGCGGCCCTTGTGGCCGCCCGTGGTGGTGCGTGCAAGCCGTTTCCATGGTGCAGGGGCTACTGCTGCCCACGGCTTCCCGGTGGCCACGGCCCAATCGGGCCACGTTGTGGCCGCCACAAGAGGGCCCTGTGCGGACGCGCTTGCGCGAGGCCGCGGTGATCTCGTAAGGCAACAGGGGCGAGGGCGGGTCGAGCGGAGCGGAGCAGCGGAGAGCAGCGAATGGAGGCAGCCGGTACGAAAAAGCAGGTCCCCGTGCGAGAAGGGTTGTTCGAGCTTGCCGGAGGCGACGAGATCCGGCTTTGCGCCAGTGAATGCAACCACTGCGATCGCGCGTTCTTTCCCCGTGCCGGATTGTGCCCGTACTGTGGTGAAACGGACGTCGAGCCGGTGCTGCTCGATTCGCAGGCGGCGGTGATCTTCAGCACCGTGGTCTCGACGCCACCACCCGGCTTCACGGGCCCCGTTCCCTTTGGCCTCGCCGTGGTGCGGTACGGGAGTGGGCTCGAATTGATCGCGCCTCTGCTTTGCACATCCCCATTGGCGAAAGGAGCGCCGGTGCGCAGTGTGGCCTGGGTGGTCGGGACCAGCGATCACGGAGCAGAAATCGTTACCTATGCGTTTCGCCCTTTGGAGGTCGCTTCGGGGGGTGCGGCGGAGAGCGCGCGGGAGGTGGAGCAGTGAAGCCCGAAGCGTTTGTCGCCGGCGCGGGGCTGCACCCCTTTGGCCGCTTCCCCGACAAGAGCTTGGCTGAACTCGGTGCAGCGGCGGTGCGCGCGGCGCTGCGCGACGCCGGTGTGCGTCGCGACGAGATCCAAGCCGTCTTTTGCGGAACCGTGTACGGTGGGGTGGCAGCTGGGCATAAGGTGCTCAGCCTGCTCGGTGCCACCGGAGTGCCGGTGGTCAACGTCGAGGCCGGCTGCGCTAGCGGCGTAGCGGCGCTTGCCTTGGCTCGCAGCGCGCTGCTCGGCGGGCAGTACGACTCGGTACTCGTTCTCGGCATGGAGAAGATGCCCAAGGGCATGATCCGCTCCTCGTTTTTCGAGCCTTGGCAGGAGCGCTCGGGACTGTCCGCCACGCCAGCGTACTTTGCCTTGCGGGCCCAACGCTTGATGGAAGAAGAGGAACTGAAGCCCGAGCACTTGGCAGAGGTGGTGGTGAAAAACCGCGCCCACGGCGCGCGAAACCCGGACGCGATGTTCCGCCAGCCGGTGACCCGCGAGCAGGTGCTCGCCTCGCCGCTCGTTTGCCCGCCTCTGCACTTGTGGATGTTGTGCTCGCCGAACGAAGGTGCCGCCGCGGTGGTTCTCTCGCGCCGTCCGCCTGAGCGTGCCGCCGCGGTGCGTATTCGTGCGGTGGCGCTGCGTTCCCACGTGTATGGCGACGTCCTCGGAGAACACACTCCGATGAGCGGCTGGGCCGATTCGGGAATGCCGAGCCCCTCCCAGCGTGCGGCGCAAGCAGCCTACGCGGAGGCTGGCGTGGAAGCGCGCGATTTGGATTTGGTGGAATGCCAAGACACCGATGCCGCGCGCGAACTCTTGGCCTACCGCGAACTCGGGTTGTGCCCGCCTGGCGGTTGCCGCGCTGCACTGGAGAGCGGCGCAACGCGACTGGGTGGCCGGTTGCCGGTCAATGTGAGCGGCGGCTTGCTGAGCAAAGGCGAGCCGCTGGGAGCCTCGGGCCTCGCACAAGTCGTCGAAGTCTGCCGCCAGCTCGAAGGACGGGCCGGGCCGCGTCAGGTCGAAGGTGCGCGCCTGGGGCTCACCCACACCGTGGGGCGGGGCGCCAACGCCGCCGTCACGATCCTGGAGCGCATCTAGCGCGCCCTCGGCGCCTGCACCGCGCGGGCACATCCGTGCGGCAGTGCTTGAGCCGTGGGCTCGCGTCGTGGTAGGCAATCAATCAAGTGCTTGAACGTTCCGCGTACAGGAGGGAGCGACGATGCGCCTGCAGGACATGATCCTGGTCAGCGTTGACGACCACGTGGTCGAGCCGCCCAATCTCTTCGACCAACACCTACCGCTCAAGTGGAAGTCGAAGGCGCCCCGCTTGGTGCGCAAGAAAGACGGCAGCGATGTGTGGGTGTTCGACGGCGAGCAGTTCCCCAACGTGGCGCTGAATGCGGTGGTGGGCCGCCCGCCGGAAGAATACGGCATGGAGCCCACCTCCTTCGATCAGCTCCGCCCGGGAACCTACAACGTGCACGAGCGCGTGCGTGACATGAACGCCAACGGCGTGCTCGCTTCCTTGTGCTTCCCCTCCTTCCCCGGACTCTTCGGGGAAAAAATCTCCAAGCGCGCTGATCGCGAACTGGCGCTGGCAGTGCTGCGCGCATACAACGACTGGCACGTGGACGAGTGGTGCGGCGCTTACCCCGGCCGCTTCATCTCGTTGGGACTGCTGCCGTGCTGGGATCCGCAACTCATGGCCGAGGAGGTGCGGCGGCTGGCCAAAAAGGGATGCCGCGCGGTGAGCTTTACCGAGAGCCCGGAGGCGCACGGCTGGCCGAGCGTGCACAACGAGTACTGGAACCCGTTTTGGGAGGCATGCGCGGACGAAGGTACGGTGATCTGCATCCACATCGGTTCGGGTTCCGGGATGAAGTTCTCGGCTATGGATGCACCCGTGGACACGATGATCACCCTGCAGCCGATTGCCTCGGTGGACTGCGCCGTGAACTTGCTCTGGTCGCCGGTGCTGCGCCGCTACCCAGGGATCCGCTTTGCCATGTCGGAAAGCGGCATCGGCTGGATCCCGTACTTCCTCGAGCGCGCCGACTACGTGCACGAGCGGCACCACGTGTGGACGCATCAGGATTTTGGCGGCAAGAAGCCAAGCCAGGTGTGGCGCGAACACGTGGTGTCGTGCTTCATCCATGACCCGGTGGGCATTCGCAACCGCGATGTGATCGGCGTCGAGACGATCACTTGGGAGTGCGATTACCCGCACTCGGACACGACCTGGCCGCGCTCCCCGGAAGCCCTGTGGCAGTGCTTTCAAGGCGTGCCGGAAGAGGACATCCATAAAATCACACACGCCAACGCCTTGCGCTTCTTTTCCTTCGACCCGTTCCGCCACCGGCCACGCGAGAAGTGCACGGTGGGCGCGCTGCGTGCCGAATCGGCGGACGTGGACCTCACCGTGCGCTCCCGCGGTGGCAAACCTCCTACGACCGAGAAACGGCCGGTGACCACGCAAGACGTGCTGCAGCAGCTCGCCACCGTGTACGCCTCGATTCCTGAAGAGCCGGAGCAGCCGCAAGCGTAGGGGCGGCCCTTGTGGCCGCCCCGCCGTTCCATGGACACCCACCTTGTGATGAAACACCATCCCAGGAACGCGGGCCCGCCAAAGATTGCGTCGCAACCCTGAAGGAATTGCGGCGAGGGGCGCTCCGAACCGCGATGGACCGCCGAACCTTGACAAAATGAGCCCCGGCCCAAGCTCGCGGACTCTCCGCTGCGCCCCGCGGGCAACACTCTTGGGTGCCGCTGGTGGCCAGGGGACTCAGTGTTCGTAGCCCAGGCTGCGCAGCCGTTCCTTGGCCGCCTCGTCCAGCTCCCGGCGCTGGCTGGGGGCAGCGGTGGTGCGCGCGTATTCCTCCACGCGTTCGCGGAAGGTTGCGAGCAAATCAGGACGGTCGGTCACCCGGTGCTTGGCCAGTTCGAGTGGGTTGGAGCGCAAGTCGTAGAGTTCTTCGCTACGTTCCCGCTCCGCGAGCGCGGGGGGGATCGGGGGCGGGTTGGAGAAGTCGAGCATGGGCCACGGTTCGTTGATCACGTACTTCCACTGGCTCGTGCGCACCCCCCGGCGGCGAAAGGGCAGGGCGACCTGCTGGCCTTCGAAGCTGACTTTTTGTGCGAAGGCGGACATCGCTGGCATGTACGTCTCGCAGTACAGCTCGCGCTCTGCCGGCGTCTGCTTGCCGTCGGCTTCCCAGAGGACACGCAGGGTTTCGCCGTCGATCGGTTGGCTGATCCTGATGCCGGTGAGGTCGAGCACAGTAGGGAAGATGTCAATGTTGCGGGCGAGCGCTTCGACTACCTTCCCGGCTGGCACGACACCGGGCAGGCGCACCAGCAAGGGGATGCGTAACGTGGGATCGTACAGGTTCCGTCCGTGCCCCACGTACCAGTGCTCGCCAAGGCTCTGGCCGTGATCCGCGTGCAGAATGGTGAGCGTGTTGCCGGTAAGCCCCCGCTGATCCAGGGCGGCGAGCAGGCGCCCGAGCTGACGGTCTGTCTCCCTCACCTGGCCATCGTACTCCCTCAGGATTTGGACGTTTTGCTCCTCTGGGGAAAGCCGTAAGTCCTGCAGCTCGTGTGGCCCGAAGTAGTGTAGCCAGAGGAAAAAGGGCTGATCCTTGGGACGGTTCTGGTCGAGCCATTGGATCGCCGTATCGGTGACTTCGGCGTCGGGCCGGTAAGCGTCGGCGCGCGCCTTGAGCATTTGAAACAGGCGCTGATCGTCCACGTTCTCGTGAAATTTGTTCTCCACCCGCGCTGGCTGCGTGGGAGCCCCGACCACGATCGGTGCGGAGAAGCGATCGTCGTAGTGGTCGAAGCCCTGTTCCAGGCCGAACATGGCGGCCACCGGGAACGAACCCACGATCGCCGCAGTCGCGTACCCGTTTGCCTTCAGCACTTCCGCCAAAGTGATGTTCTCTGCTGCTAGCCGCTGGTAGGTGGAGCGCAGCCCGTGCCGGGTCGGGTAGGAACCGGTCATCACCGAACTCATCGAGGGAGTGGTCCAGGTCACATCGCAAAATGCGTTGGCAAAGCGCACCCCCTCGCGCGCGAGGCGGTCGAAGGCGGGAGTTTGGTGCTGCTTGTAGCCATAGCAGCTCAGCCGGTCCGGACGCTGGGTGTCGATGGTGATCAGCAGCACGTTCCAGCCCTTGCGTGGCGCGGGTGTGCCAGCCTCCTCGCGCCGGCAACCGATCAGAAGAAACAGTGCTGCGATGACCCACCACCCGGATTGTCTCGCCATGATCCTCTCCGCATGGAAACTGTGGCCGCCTTTGTGGCGGCCGCGAACACCGGCGTCAAGCGGCGAATGGATGATGCCATTGGTGGAGCATGCGGAATCACGTGTTGCTCTGAGGATACCTACTTTGTGCCGTGGGCGGTGGGGCGGGCGAATCGCGAATGGCGAATGGGCGTATCGCACGCACAACGAGGTGCCGTGTCTGGGCCCGCGATGCGGCATCCCGTCGGATTCGAAACACGGGCAGGCACAAGGCCTGCCCCACATTTCCTTGGCGACGGCGTGCGTTCCCTGGACACCCACGTCGTGGTGGGGGGGGCCGCGCCACCACGGGCGAATGGTGAATGGCGAATGGTGAATGGTGAATGGGCGTAGCGCCGGCACAGTGCTCCGATGGGGCAGGTGGTGGTGCCTGCCAAGGTGTCCCCGGTGCCGCACGTGGTGTGGGCGCCACGGCGAACCGATCGTCCGCGCGCCGGTACCGGAGAGGCGCGGTGCCGCCCGTGTTTCCACCGCCGCGCTGCTGCCGAACATCCACCTTGGCACCATCGCCACGCAACGCGGAAAGCCTTGCCCCATACCGGCCGGGGTTGGCGCGCGGCGCTTACCCCGGCAACCCGCCCGCCCTCACGCCGCGCTGCGCTTGGGGGCAACCGCAGCCTCGGCCTGTGGACGGCGCTGCGCCGACACCAGTGCCAGCCCTCCGGCGATGTAGATGCCGAGCGCCAGCAAGTTCACGGCGCGGAACCCGACCACCATGGCCAGCAAGATGCAGAGAATCGAGCCCACCACCGAGGTGACCCCGTTGACCGCCCAGGCCCACGGAATCAACGCCGGGGCTCTACGGTCCAACACCTGTAGCCCGATCGGCAGGAACGTGCCCATGAGCGCGGCAAGCGGCGCGAGCAGCAGCAGAGTCACGATCACCCGCATTGCAAAGGCGCTGCCCAGAAACGCTTGCAGGATGGCCGGCAGAGTTGCGGCGTACAGCAGATTGATCGCGGCGAGAGCGGCAAGCAGGAGCAAAATCGCACGTGGTGCGGAAAGCCGCTGCAAAATCGCGCCCGTGGTGAAGCTGCCGCAAGCCGCAAATACCAGCATCGCGGCGATGATCACCGCTAGGGAGTAGACCGGTGAACCCAGAAATAGCGTGAAGCGCTGCACGTAACTGATCTCGATGAGGATGAAACCGAAGCCGAGCGCACTGAAGTAGGCCAAATACGGCCACGGCCGCACTGCCAGCGCCCCGGTGCGCACGCGCA
Source organism: Myxococcales bacterium (assembly GCA_037445065.1). Taxonomy (GTDB): domain Bacteria; phylum Desulfobacterota; class Binatia; order HRBIN30; family HRBIN30; genus JBBILD01. The sequence goes on along the minus strand of JBBILD010000026.1, from coordinate 7,431 downwards.
GCAGCGGTAACAAGACAAAGGCCGCAGCAAGGAGAGCTGCCTGGATCAAGATGACCAGCAGCACGAGCTGGCCGGAGGCGAACGTGTAGTCCGAGCGCTGCCACAGCGCGACCCCCAAGCGCGACCACTTCAAGAAGTTGAAGAAAAAGGGCTGGTCGTCGGTGGGCGCGGACACGTTGTAGGGCAGGCTGTCGAGCAGCACGGCGCGAGCCACCGGATCGGGTTGGATCAGGCGGGCAAGAGGATTGTCCCGAGGTTGGTCGGGCGCGTACCAAATTTCGTAACCGTACTCGGCGGCATGACGCAAAATCGGCTGTAGGATGGACGCCTCGAACGGCGCCTTGCGGATCTGCAAATTGAAAATCGGTGGACCGGGCACTCCTGGTCGCGGCCGCGAGCTGACAATAAGCAGGTGCTGCCGGGGATTAGCGACGCCTGCCTCTTGCAGAGTCTCCAAGGCTACGTTGGCAAGCCGCATAAGCTGGATCGGCGGGCGATCGGCAAAGCCCCAGTCGCCGCGCACGAATGAGATCACCCCGGTCGGGCTCAGCCGCTCCCAGTACTCCCGCATCGCCTCCTTGGTGTACAGGTAGCTCTCTGCCAGCACGTACGCCCCGGAATAAACCGCCGCCAACGTGTCAATGCCGGTGAACTCGACGAGGTCGTAGTGCTCTCGGCTGTTGCGGATGAAGTTGCGCCCCTCGTCGTTGATCACCCGCACGTTGGGCCGCAGGAACACGCCGCCGTTGTAGTCCACGAAGCGCGTGAGCAAAGTCTCCACCGTCACCGGGTTGAGTTCCACGCCCGTGATGTGCCGGGCCCCGAAGCGCAGCGCCGCATGCACATCTACCCCGCCGCCAACGCCCACAATGAGCACATTCGGCTGCGAGAGGGTGAGGTAGGGGAAGCGCAGAATCGAGTAATCGAGGATGCTCATGACTTCCGGGTTGCCATCGTACCGGTACATCATCGTGGAGGCGTCGCCGTCGTGCGTGATCACCATGTTTTCCGGCGGTTGGCCCTGGAATTTCGGGCTGATCCCCCACGCTGCCGCCCGCCCCATCCGCCACGGCCGATCGGGTTTGCCCGCCAACACGTCCACCCGATAAACGGGGCTCCACGCCGAGAAGAGGCGCTGCGTGTCTGGGTTGTTCAGAAGCCGCGCCAGGAACTTGTTGCTCGACGGGCGCCCCTCGCTTGCGCGCGAGAGCGGCCCGGAAAGCAACAACACAAAGGCCGCCCAAAGGAAGGCGAGGGCGCGTACACTCGCCCGCTCGTTCGCCCACAAAAACGCAGCGATGGCGAACAAGACGCTGGCGGCGAGCACCACTCCCGGAGCACCGAGCGGAGTGAGCAGGTAAACCGCCAGGGCGCAGCCGATGCCGGCGCCGAGCAAGTCGGCAAAGTAAAACTTCCCGGCTCGCTTGCCGCTGTGACTCAACACCACAGTGACCGCCAGCCCGGCGAGGAAAAACGGGACGGTGACGGTCACGTAAAGGGCCAGCAGATACAACACTTGCGCGGGGCTCGCCGCCAGCGTCGGCCGTCCCTGCGCGAAAAGCAAGAACGGATCGAAGGGAATCCTCGCGGCGATCAGGAGGGCAATCACCGAGGCCATTGCTGCGAACAGCGAAATCCAGCCGAGCGTGGTCTCGATGCCGCGCCGGGTCAGAGTTGGCCATGCGTAGTAGACCGACCCCGCCGCGCCGTAGCCGAGCAGCGCGACGCTAATCGCCATGTACGCGAAGTGATACCAGATCGTAAACGAGAAGTAGCGAGTCAGCACGATCTCGGTGAGCAGCGTGGCGCAACAAACCAGGAATAAGCCTGCGTAAGAGCGCCAGCTCAGCACCTGCCAATCCTCATCCCTCATTCTGCCTCTGCTCCTTGGCGAGCCGTTTGCGCGGGCACCCGGGTGACAGGACGCACGATTGCTGCCGGTGCCTCGCTCGCTCGATGAAACGCAACGCTCGCCGGCGAGGCAACCCACGCCAGGAGGCGCACCGACACGTTCGGGACCGGCCCTTGCACAGTGGCAGCGAGCGGCGAGCGGGCGGGAAAGCTTTCAGTACGGGGTCCATCATCGAGTTTCTACGATGACCGACGCTCTTGCTCAGATCCAGCGCGGTTAGTCAAGCGGTGTTCCATTGTTCCCTCGACACCCACCTCGTGGCGGCGGCCCGCGCCACCCCGGGCGAATGGCGAATCGCGAATGGGCGGGCACCGTTCCGTGGACACCCAACCTTGTGATGAAACACCTACCGCCCTATGGCACCGCATGTCCCCCTGGCCGTGTAGGGACGGCCCTTGTGGCCGCCCGTGGTGCGATTCGGCATGCGTGGTGCGATCGGGCAGCCCAGACCCGCAGCTCGGAAGGCGTGGCGCGAGCCTGGTCAGCTCGCTGCCTCGCTTCGCATGTTCCTTGCTTTCGCGGATGCACTTTGGCAGGGGAGTCAACGATGAGTGGTTGGCAGCCGTGGATGCGGGTGGGGCGGAGGGCAATGTGCCTGATCGGGTTGGCGCTCGCTTTCGCTCCCACTGCGGCCCAAGCAGGGGAACGGACGCTGCTCGTGTTGCCCGCGCAGTTCCATCCCGCCAATCACGGAGTCGCATACTACCGCCGGATGTCCGGGCTCGCCGACCTCTGCATGGCGCGCGGTGCCGGCTACTTTACGGCGGTGCTCGATTTGCCGGCGGGCACGCGCCTCACGAACCTGCGCGCTTACTTCGAGGACGGTTCGGACACGGCCTTCGGAGCCCTCGCGCTTTATCGTGTTGGCGTGGCCACCTCGGATCTGGTCGTCATCACACCGATGTCGCTTCCCAAGCCGCACGGCAGCCCGGTGGCCGCCTCGATCGAGCCGGCAGAAACGGTGCGCGAGCCGTTCCGCTACGTATTGCACCTGACCTTGACGGGCCCCGGCGTCTGCTTCCGTGCCGCCGAAGTCACCTGGGAGGATTGAGGCCGCGCACTCCGGTCAGATCCAGTTGCCGCGCGGGTCGTGGGCCGGGCGCTTACGGCGCGGCCTGCTCCAGGGCGCACTCGTAGGCGCTGCTGCCTGCGGTTTCCGGTTGATTGCCTCTATCGCTGTGCGCTAGCAGAAGCGCTCTCATGGGCTGCGTGCTGGTGTTCGATGTGGACAATACCCTTACCCCGCCGCGCAAACCGCTTTTGCCGGAAATGGCAACTGCCCTCCACCGCCTCGCGGTCCCCTTTCACTTGGCCGCCGGCAGTGATTTGCCCTTGGTCCGCGAGCAGCTCCTCGAGCCGCTGCTCGCCTCTGGCTTCCGTGGCGAACTCGATGCCTTCGTTTGCAATGGTGCCGATCGGTACCGCTGCCGGCTCGGGCGCTCGCTCGCGATCGAGCCGCTCTTCTGCTTCCGCCTACGCGATCACTTGGGGCCGGAGAGCCTTGCCGAACTCACCTCCTTGCTCGCTCGTCTGCTCGACGAGCCGGAGTTTTCGCTGGCTGGCTCCGGCGTTACCGTGCGCGGCCCTCGCATCATTGACCGCGGCAGCATGATCAACCTCGCACCGATGGGGCGGCCCGAACGGCTCGACGCTCAAGACCATGCCAATCGCGCCGCCTTCGTCGCCTTTGATCGGCGCACCGCCTACCGCGAGCGCTTGCTCGCCCGCCTGCGCGAGGAAACGCGGCCCTGGCAAGAGCGCTTCGGCTTGCGCGTGACCCTCGGTGGTCAGACCTCGTTCGATCTCGTCATCCAGGGACACGACAAGAGCTTCCCCTTACGTGCCTTGCTCGCAGAGGGGGCTAGTGAGGTGTGGTACTTCGGCGATGCCCTGCACCCGCTCGGCAACGACAGCGCCGTGCTCGATTGGATCGAACAGTGGAACGGTGATCGCCCTTGCCCGGTACGCGCCGTTCCTGTGGCAGGATGGGAAGATACGCTGCGCGCCATCGAGCCCTTTTGCGCTCCGGCGCCGCTGAGCACCGCCGCCCGCGGCGAGGGCACTTGAGCCGTGGCCCGCGCCCGCGCGACCAGGGAGAAAAGGGAGAAAAGACAGCACAACCGCTCGCCGTGCTACGCGGTCATCATGGCGGGAGGACAGGGCACGCGCTTCTGGCCGCTGAGCCGGGCGGCGCAGCCAAAGCAGTTCTTGCGCCTGTTTAACGCCGAGTCGTTGTTGCGCACCACCGCGGAGCGCCTCCTGCCCCTGGTCGGATGGCAGCGGCTGCTGGTGGTGACCCACCAACGCTACGCCGCAGCCGTGCGGCGCGAGCTGCCCGAGCTACCCGCGGCGAACGTGCTCGCCGAACCGCAGGCGCGCAACACGTTCCCTTGCTTACTGTTCGCAGCAGCGTGGGTTGCCGAGCGCGACCCGCACGCGCTGCTCATCGCCGCCCCCGCGGATCACTTGATCCAGCCGCACAGCGTGTTCTTGCGCGACTTGCACCTAGCGCTGCAACTTGCCGAGCAGCATCCGTGCTTGGTCACGCTCGGCATTCGCCCGCAGCGGCCGGAAACCGGCTACGGCTACATCGAGCGCGGGCAACCTGTCGGCCAGGGTAAGGGGGAACACGAGGCGTTTTGGGTGCGCCGCTTTCGGGAAAAACCGGATGCCCGCACCGCGCGGCGTTTCGTGCAAAGTGGCAAGTTTTTTTGGAACAGCGGGCTCTTCGTTTGGTCGCTGCCGAGCTTCGTGGCCGCTGCCGAGACCTGCGTGCCGGGAGTTTGGGGAACGTGGCGTTCTGTGCTGGGACGCGGAGGGCGGCCGCAAGCGGCGCGCCTGCGCGACTTGTACCGAGCAGCACCGAGCCGATCTGTGGACGTTGCCCTCCTCGAACCGGTTGCGTCCTTGCCTGCCGCGCCGGTGCGAGTGGCGGTGGTGCCGGCGCGCTTCCGCTGGAGCGACATCGGGAGTTGGCAGGAACTGGCTGAGCTGTGGCTCAAGGACAAGCACGGCAACGCTTTGCAGGGCTGCGTCGTCAGCGTCGCTACGAAAGGCTGCCTGGCGTGGAGTCAGGGGCGCCTGCTGGCACTGGTCGGCGTGAACGACTTGGTCGTCGTGGAAACCTCGGACGCAGTGCTGGTCTGCCACAAAGAGCAGGCCCAGTCCGTGCGTGCCGTGACCGCCGAACTCGAGCGCAGGAAATGGCGCAAGTGGCTTTGAACCCAGCCCGCGCATCGTCCAACGAGCGGCAAGTCCACAGACGGCGAAAGAGTAGATGGCCGCGGCACCTGCCCGCCGTGCGGCTCTTCCTGAGCACGCTCGTGGTCGGCTGTGCCTTGTCGCCCGGCTGCATGAGCAGGCGGCTCGATGCGGTGGAGCGCGAGCGCTGGGCACGGGCGTGGATCGGGGCAATCAACAGCCGCAGCGTGGAGCAAGTCGAGCCGCTGCTGCGCTCCGCAGCGGGCTACATAAGCCCCCTCGCGCCACGTGTCCTCGGCCCGACCGCGGCCGTCGGCCACATCGCTGGCTTTTGGCGGCGCTTCCCCAAAGGCCGCGTGGAGTTGAAAGCGGTACACGGGAACCGACACGACATCGTCGTCGAATGGCTTGCCTACCCGCAAGGGCAGGGAGAGGCGATTGCGGGCGCCACGGTTCTAACCCTCGATCGCGGCGAGATCCGTTGGGTGGAGAATGCGTACAACGCAGCGCTGCTGCTCAAATACTTCTACCCGCAGAAGCCCGCCGGGGAACGAACGGGCGAACGGCCGGCCGTGAATACCGGCTGAGGGCCGCGCGCGCCGCGCCGTCCACGCGAGGTCCCTTGTCGGTAGCACCGTGCGCACGGTCGGACCACGAACGCCAAATCGCACCACGGGCGGCCACCAGGGCCGCCCCTACATCGCGCAGGAAACATGCGTGGCCTTTTCGTGACGCACTGCTGCAAACAGCGCGTAGGGGCAGGCCTTGTGCCTGCCCGCGTTGCGAATCCGAGGGGATGCCGCACAGCGGGGCCGGCATCGCACCACGTTGTACGTGCGATACGCCCATTCACCGTTCGCCATTCACCATTCACCATTCACCATTCGCCGTTCACTGGCCCACCGCTCGCCGCTCGCTGCTCGCCGCTGGCTCCCGCAACGGCCGCCCCTGCATCCACGATCGGAAGACCGTGCTGCCAGCACGCCCGTTCGCCGTTCGCTGCTTTGCAGAAATCGTATTGACAAAGTGCGCTGGCTGCATGGTAAAGGACTATAAACTTCATCTGCCAAAAGAGGGGCTGCTCGAAGGGCCAGCCGCATCGGGAGGGAAAAGGGGTCAGCGATGCAACGGCGAAGGATCAGTGGACGGATCGTGAAGTTCTTTGTGACCTGCGCATGGTTGTGCCTCGCTGGGGGGCCGGCAGGCGCGCAAATCAGTGGTTTTTCCGTCAGTACCGCGGGTAGCAGCGGTAGCCCGGGGAACAGCAGCGAGGGGTTCACCGGCTTTTCTGTCGCCAAGCAGATCGAAACCGGCACTCAGATCCGCAGCCGGTATGCCTTCAATGTCAACGCTGACGTCGGGATCTTCAGCACGCGCGACCAGGCCGGCACGGCTCAGCACAACATTTCCTTCAGCGTGACCACCCCAGGCGGCTACCGGCTGGACGTGGCGCAAAGCTTGGTGGGTGCACGCGAGGTCAACTCGGACGCGGTCGGTTGCGACGGCAGCACCAACATGTCCGCCGTCTCCGGCAGCCAGTCGGGTGGTACGCTGATCTCGGGCGGACTCGGCATTTCGGCCCCGGGGAGCGGCAGCTTTAGTTTAGGCAACAACGCACAAATCGTCGGCGTGAGCAATGGCGTGACCAAGAACCACACGCTCACCTTCACGTGGACGGCAAACGTACGCAGCAACTCGTGCGAGGCGGCGGTACGCTTGGGCGAGCAGAACGGCACCACCACCGGCTGCAGCGTGTGCGGCTACCCGGGCGATCCCTCCCGCACGCAGGCGAACGACGGCCACTTCGTGACCGTGACGTTCACGGCTCTGTGCGGGAACGGTGTGATCGACTCGAGCGTCGGCGAACAGTGCGACCCAGGGATCTCGGGCAGCGTTTGCTGCACCGCGAACTGCACCTTTGCCTCGAGTTCCACGGTGTGCCGCAGCGCCGCCGGGGAGTGCGATCAGGCCGAGTTTTGCACCGGGACAGCGGCCACCTGCCCCGGCGATGCGAAGAAGCCGGCAGGCACCGCTTGCTCCGATGACGGATTTCCGTGCCGCTTGGATATCTGCGATGGCGTGAGCAACAACTGCACGCACCCGATTGCTCCTAACACCACCGTGTGCCGCCCCTCCGTGGGAGTGTGCGACGTGACCGATTACTGCGATGGTTTCAACCAAAACTGCCCGCCAGATCAGGTGGCTCCGCCGAGCACCGTGTGCCGCCCCTCCGCGGGTGACTGCGACCTGGCGGAATTCTGCACGGGCACGAGCCCGGTGTGTCCGGTGGACCAGAAGAGCACGGCGGTGTGCCGGCC
>JBBILD010000025.1:0-54252 GCA_037445065.1 Myxococcales bacterium | reverse complement strand
CCGAAGAAGAAGGACGGCTGCTGCGCGGCCGGATGCGGGCCGCGTACCCGTTCCACCCCGCTTTGATCGACGTGATGCGCGAGAGGTGGTCCGCCTTGGATGCCTTCCAAAGGACACGGGGCGCGCTCCGGTTTCTCGCGTCGTGCATGCATTCGCTCAAGAGGAACGGCGGTGCGGGCCCGCTGTTGGGACCTTCCGATGTGCCGCTCAAGGACGTGGAGGTCCGGGTCAAGATGCTTAAGGAGCTCGGGGTCCAGAACGAGTACGACCCGGTCATCACCGCAGACATCGAGGGCCCGAACGCGAGGGCCAAGCACATTGACGAGCGGCTGGCCCGCGAGACGCCTGCGTTGGCGAGCGTGAAACCAGCCACACGCCTAGCCACTGCTATCCTGGTGTATTCGTTCGGTGGACTGCGGCGGAAAGGCAGCGACGACGCCGAGGCCCTTCCCCCCGGAGTGACGGAAAGCGAGCTGCTGGCAGCTTGTGTGGGCCCAGATCTGGACAACATCACTGCTACCGCAGCTCTCGCCGAACTTCGCAATAGCTGCCTGTATCTGCACTACGACGGGGTTCGCTACTGTTTCAAGAAGGACCCCAACGTCACTAAGCTCATCGAGGATGCGGAACAGACGGTATCACGGGAGGAAACTCAAGCGCACGGGCGAGGTCCGGTCCGCGAGAGGATCAAGGAGATGCTCGAGGCTCGACTTGCCGGACACCCAGGTGCCGTAGTGTGGCCCGACAAGAGCCAGGATATCCCCGACGGGGAACCGCGCTTCCTCGTCGCGTATCTGCCGCTGGAGTTTGCGGTGGAAAGCAAGGCGGAGCAGGAACGCCTGGCTAAGGAGTTCTTGTCGAGATACGGAGAGCGGCCGAGGCGATACCGCAACGGCCTTGGGCTCGCGATCCCTGACAAGAAACAGATCGAGGCCCTTCGCCGGGCGGTGCGCTACCTTATTGCGATCGAGCGGGTTGACGCCAAGAAGCAGCAACTGCGCCTTACAAAGGATCAGTTAGATCAACTGAAGGAGCGCAAACGCACGGAAGAGGCGGCTGCGGAAGCAAGCTTTCGCGATCTGTACGCTGCCGTGTGGTTGCCCCGTGTCGAGCAGGGTGAAATCGCTATCGAGCGCGTGGAGCGCGGGGGCCGACCCTTACAAGCGACCACCGTCCACGAGCGAATCATGGAGCTCCTCACCAGCGTGGGAACTCCGCGCGTGCATGGCAGCGTGACGCCGCGGAAGATCATGGAGCGGGTGAGGCTGGGAGAGCCGGCTGCGCAGAGTGACGCCCCGGTGCTTGGAGTCAAGGCCGGCGAGGTTCTCGAATCGTTTTTCCGCGACCTCGTGCCACCGCGTCTCGAGTCTGCAGCCGTTCTTGCAAAGGGCATTGCGCGTGGGGTTGCCGAAGGAGCCTTTGCCTACGTAAGCGGGATCACGCCGACCCCGGGACCAGATGGCAAGTTCCAAGTGAGCCGTGAAAGAGTCGCCTTCCAACGGCCGATCGCCGAGGACGAGGTGGACTTTGAATCCGGATTCCTCATCGTGCCGTCTGCCTTGCCCGCCATCGCGGAGCCCACGGGTCTAGCTCCCGCCTCTCCCCTTCAACCCGTGGTAGGCGGTGAAGCAGCTTCCGCACAGGCGGGCACCGTTTCCAGCCCTCCAACGCCGACCGCAGGCCCAGCCACCCGAGTACACGAGAGGATCCTGCGTCTTAAGTTCCGAGCCACTAGGGACCAGATTTTCAAAGCCTTCCCGGCCATTGCCAATCTTGCGGACAAGGCGGACGAGCGGAAGGTCACGATCCACATCGAGGGCACATCCGCCGAGGGTTTCGATCCATTGTGGGTCCGCAACGCCGTCATCGAGCCGCTGGACGAGGCAGACATCGAGACGTTGCCCGAAAACCCGTAGGCCCGCGTTCAAGCAGCGTGGAATCAGGCGGCTCATCTGCTCGCCTGCTCCTTCACCGCAATACAGACAAAAGAGCAGCGCACGGCATTGTGTCCGGCGAGGGAGAGGAGTTTCAATCGGGCCATGGACAGTCGGGACGTTTTGTAGGTTTCCGATGGAAACTCCTTCGTGCATGCTACAGTGATGCCTCGCAGAAAGGAGGTTCCATTATGAGGGAGGTTCGATCGTGCCCGCCAAGAAGCGGCGACAGAATGAGCTGATCAAGCCACGCAGCCGGGTAGACCAAGCACTGCGCAAGCTCGAAACGTGCTTAGCCACAGATCCGGGCCCGATTCGGGAGCAGCTACGCGCGTTCGCCAAGGGATTTCGTGACTACTCGCCCTTGAATCGGATCCTGATCGGGTTGCAGCGCCCGGATGCGACGTTTGTGAAAGGGCGCAAACAGTGGGAGAAAGAGGGGCGGACCGTGTGACGCGGCGCGAAAGCGATCTTTATCATCGCTCCGGCTTTGAAGCCCGGGGACAAGCGGCCCACCCGGTTTTTCGCCCTTACGCGAGTATACGATGTTTCTGACACAGAAGGGCCGCCGTTTTCGATGCCAACCTGGCTCGACACTCGAGGACCGGAGGAAGTCATCGCCAAGACTTTGGGTGCGCTGGAGGAGTGGACGCGGCGCTCCGGGGTCGAACTTGTGTACGGAAGCCCCATGGCCAATTACATGGTGGCGGGCTGTACAAACGGCCGCACGATCTGGGTGCAGCCAAGCTTAGGCCCGGCCGAGCGGCTTGCCACTCTCGCGCACGAAATCGCGCATGTGAAGCTCCATTTCCAGAAGAAAGAACGAGGAAAGGTCACAATTGTGGACCGCGTAGACCAAGCGCTCAGCCGGAACCAAGCGGAACTCGAAGCCGAACTGACTTCGTTTTTCCTGCTCAGCCTGGCCGGCGTGGACACTGCACAAGCGTCTGGCTTCTACCTCAGCAGTTGGAAGGCAAGCCTGACGCAAATCCGGGCCGCAACGAAGCGTTGTTTGGCCACGGCGGCGGCGATCTGGCGGGATTGCGAGAAGAAACGGTACCGGCCGATCGTCGAGCAAGGACGCCCCTCGCTCACGGCGGCGATGCGGTTGGCGGTGGGCTAATCGGTACGATTGGTTGCCGGCGCCTTGGCGGGCGGGAGCGTCGCAGCCGGGGCAGACGAGATACGAGGCTGGTCCCAGCGCTCACGCGTCTTCGCGTAGCTTCGCCGGGTGTCGCCTAGGTACGGTGCTTTGCCGATACAGCGCGGCGGAATGAAGTTTGGGCAAGGCGGAATACGCGGCGTGGCCTCCCGGCGTGGGAAACCTCGACGCCTCCCGCGCCAAGGCGTTGTTCTCAGCAGTCGGCCTCGACAGCCCCAACTCATCGGTGAGAGCCTCACCCACACCGGGTTGGGCCAGAGCCGGCTCGCAAGCAAGACGGTGTCCGCCCGGGTCGCCGAACGTGCTGGCTTCCACCCGACGGGTTCACTTTCTGTCTGTGCGCACGTGGCACTAAGGGGGGAATCGTTCCAGCGCTCACTGAACTACCCAGGCGCAACGTCGGGCGCTGGACAGGCAGGCGCCTGCGCTGGTAGGGCAGGGATATGCGCTCGTACCGGAAAGAGCTGGTGATGAACGTACCGGCGCGGATGGGCTTCGTGAACATCACGCGCGAGGTGGAAGGGGCGGTCCGCGAGAGTGGTGTCCAGGAAGGGTTGTGTCTGGTCAACGCCATGCACATTACCGCAAGCGTCTTCATCAATGACGACGAGCCCGGACTGCTCGAAGACTACGCCCGCTGGCTGGAACAACTCGCTCCATACGACCCCAGTCCGAAGCGCTACCACCACAACCGCACGGGCGAAGACAACGGCGACGCTCACCACAAGCGCCAGGTGATGGGGCGTGAGGTGGTGGTGGCGATTACGAACGGCAAGTTGGATTTCGGTCCCTGGGAGCAGATCTTTTATGGCGAGTTCGACGGGCGCCGCCGCAAGCGCGTGCTGATCAAGATCATCGGCGAGTAGGCGTCCCCGAAAGGCCATTGCGGCCTGTTTCCGCACTGCGGTGCCGCTTCTACCCCCCGGGGAGAGCCCCCGGCAAGCGCCGGTGAGAACCGCGCCTGCGGCCCCGCAGCTAAGGGGACGCGGGGCGGGCTCGTGACCCGCGCAACCCAGCAAGGACCCTGAGGATCGGCTCCGAACAAAGGGGGCTTGGAGAGCCTCCATAGGTGGGGTCCATAGCGCATTGGGACAACGCTCAGCGGGAGCGAAAGCGCATCGCACGAATGGTTGGTCGCTGTCCTTATGTCAGCCCCGCTCGCTTATCTATGCCGATCACCCGAGTTTCCCTGCGAGCGCAAATTAAAGCTGTCCTCAGATATCTGTATTCAGCGCAGTGGTAAGGGATCGAACCATGCTGGTGGTAGCCGCCGAGCGGCGGGGCAGGCTGTGTTTCAAGCGCTCCGGCGGTGTTAGGGACGCAGGCGTCGCAAGCTTTCCATGCATGTCGCCGCTGCGCATGGGGGACCGCGAGGCGCCGCCCGCCCCAGATCGTAAACGGTGGATCCACCACCGGCTGGCCTCGGCTCTCCGGCGTTCGAGCTAGACTGTTTCGAGGCATGCGCCGGTAGAGCGGCATAGTGCGCGTCGCCTGAGTGGCGAGCCAGGTCGCTACTGGACGCACAGGGAGCAAGCAGCTACGGAGGCTCGGTTCGAGCATCCCTTCAGCAGGCTCGCCGAGAACGGCCCATGTCAGCTTAGGAACGTTCCCCTTTCAGTTTGTCCACGGCTAGTTGAAGCAAGCTTTTACAGCAGGCGCGCACTTCCCAAGAGAGTCGCCGCAGCGTAGGACCTTTCGGGATGATCCGTGGAGTTGCATCGTGGTCGGGACACCGAACGCCGGCCACTCTTTTCTGCAAGGACGCCTCGATCTTTTCCAGTAACGCCTTTTCTAAAGCACTCTCCGCCTCATCAAGGCTTACCGCTCTGCCGTTTACCCGAACTGTAATTTTGAACACGGCTCGCTCCGAACTCTTTTTTGCGGTTCTATTTTACGCTCGCGAGTAGGCGAGCATTCGATCGAACAACGAGAACGCGCACCGCGAACCGACCGCGGCGGCTTGCCCTTCTAGTCCTTCCATACGGAAACCTTGTATCATAGAGAACCAGAGAACCTTGCCGAGATCAAGCTGCAAGCAGGGTGGGTCTATCACCGCGATGAGGGCTAAGCGACACCGCGGTTCGTAGGTGGACAGTGTAGAATGCTGGGAGCAGGCCGTCGGAGAAGCGACGCCCTTACCCGATAAGCGCCGTTGCGTGCGCGTCAAGGGTTCAAGCACGCGGCTCGAGACAGGGAAGGGGCGCGTTGGCGGGGTTCGCTTCCTGCGGTGCGAGCAGTGGCTGTTACCGTCGTTGTACGCCGGGAATGTGTATCGTCGCGGATTTTCTGTTTGCCTCTGTCGTTGTGTCACGCGGAACGGTTCCTCGAGATCCGTCGAACCGGGTCTCTGCGGAGTGCGCGCCCCGTGGACAGCAGCAGTGGGCTGGCCGCCTGAGGCGGAGGCAACCTGCGTGAACAGCGCCGACGGTCGCTCGCTGGTGTGAGCAGGGAGGGCGGGTGAACCATTGCTGATGCCAAAGCAGCGGGCGCAGAGCAGGGTTCTGCGGCGGGACGATCGCTGGTGCAGACCGGCAACGGTGTTTCCGGTGGACCGCCGGTGCGGCTGCCACTTGTTTTGGCCACCACTCCTTGCTCTTACGCAGCCATGTCCATCAGCGGGGAAGAACTCAGGCTTCTTTTGAAGGCACTCGCTTTCAGTGCACACAAGCACCGCGACCAACGGCGGAAGGATGTCGAGGCTTCGCCCTACATCAACCACCCGATCGCAGTGGCAAATCTCTTGTGCAACGAGGGAGGCGTGCAAGACATCTTGGTTATTTGCGCGGCCTTGCTCCACGATACCCTGGAAGACACCGACACTACGGCAGAAGAGCTGCGTGCAGAGTTCGGCGACACGATTGCACGCATTGTCGAGGAGTTGACCGACCCGGCGAACCTCGAGTCGGACGAGCGCAAACAGCGGCAGGTGCAGCGTGTGGCCACCTTGAGTCGCGCAGCGCAACTCGTGAAGCTTGCCGACAAGGTTGCCAACCTGCGCGACATCGTGGAGCGGCCTCCGCACGACTGGCCGGTTGAGCGACGGCAAAAATACTTCTCCTGGGCAAAAGCGGTCGCCGAACAGGTGCGCGGTTTGAACCCCGGTCTGGACGCTGCCTTTGATGCCGCGTACGCTCGCGGCCCGGTTTGAACGCAGCACGCGCTGGCACTCCCCGTGACGGCGACCGTGCGCCTCGGCGAAAGGACGTGCGGTCGCGGGTCCTCCGTGCGGTGCGCCGCGGCCGCGGCGACGCTTCGAACTGGAGCCGGCTGGTAGGCCCACCGAGGGCGGCGGCTCCACGATGGGAGCCCCGTGTGGCGCACGCTAGCAGGTGCACAGCCTCGCGTTCCCGAGGCCACAAGCCGTGCTGCCCCGGAACGCAGCGGTGCGAACTGCGCGTTCCTAGCTGCCTCGATCAGTGTCGCAGCGAGTGCTCCACGGTAGCCTTTCGACCCGGCAGCCGGCTGCGAATGGCGGCCACAAAAAACAGGCTCACCGGTAGCACCAGGGTGAGGCCAGAACCGACTACCGGCACAGCGCTGGGCGCGAGGCTCTGGCACAATCGCAATTCGAGGGGGACTCCTTTTGGATATTCAACTCGGCCAGGGTGCGTTCATCGGGCAGCGGCGCCCCCGCGAAAAACAGGCATTGCTGGTCGGCTGGGATCGCGGTGCGGTCCTGAATTTGTTGCTTCACGATTGCAATCGTGTCGCTCGGCTCGACCTCCAACGTGATGGTCCCACCGCTGGGAGGACGCACGAAAATCTGCAGGGCAAGCGACTTGCTCGGGATCGCCCCGAACGCGGCGAGGAACGTGAGCACACCGCTCAGGCAGCATCGCTGGATCGCGTAAGCCACGGCGCCCGAACTTGCCACAACGCGAAGCGAGGCGGCAAGGGTTTTGCGGGCGCAGTTTTCGCCGGCACTCGCCGCTGGCAGGAGGCGGTCCGAACGGATGCAACGCCACGATGCGGCGGGCTGTACGGTCGGATCGCGTGTCGCACAGTCTTGCAGAATCGGTCCGGCGAGGGGCACGGACGGGATGAAATGCAGTTCGCGGCTGGTATCGTGCAAGGATTCCCGTCGCAGGAGGGGAGCATGGAGGAATTGCTACAAAACATTCGCAGCGAACTCGCGGTTTTCGATTGGAACCTATGGCGCATCCAGCTTGCGGCAAACGCCCTGCGGGTCGCACTGGTCGTGGGGCTGGCACTGCTCACGAGCACCATCTTGGTTCATTCCATTCGAGTTGCCCTGGAGCGAGTGAAGCGTGCCAAGGCAGATCTCGATGGGGCCAAACAAGTGGAGACCATTCGGCGCGTCCTCACGCTGGTGGTGCGGGCTGTCATTTGGACGGTGGCGGCAATCAGCATTCTGTCGATCCTGGGCGTTTCGATTGCTCCCCTACTGACTGCCGCTGGGGTGACAGGCATTGCCGCTGGCTTTGCCGCACAAAGCTTAGTGAAAGATTACTTTTCCGGCTTCGCCCTCCTATTGGAGGGCCAACTGCGCGTCGGCGATATCGTCGAAGTGGGCGGGTACTCGGGCGTCGTGGAAGGAATTACGCTCCGCACGGTTCGGTTGCGCGACTACAGCGGGCAAGTGATTTTCGTACCTTGCGGGTCGGTGACCACAGTGGTGAACAAGAGCATGGGCTTTGCCCAATCGGTAATCGATGTCGGGGTCGCCTACCGGGAAGACCCGGACACCGCCCTGGCGGTGATGCGGCGGGTGGCTCAGGAAATGGCAAACGAGAGCCCGTGGTGCGAGCGCATTCTCGACGCTCCCGAAGTTGTAGGCGTGGAGGCATTTCAGGACAGCGCGGTACTCTTGCGCCTACGCATGAAAGTGCTGCCAGGCTCCCAGTGGGACGTGCGGCGGGAGTATCTGCGCCGCCTGAAAAAGGCTTTTGACCAGGCTGGCATCGAGATTCCCTTCCCACATCTCACGCTGTACCCCGGCGTTCCGAAGCAAGGACGTCCACCCTCCCTGTACGTGGCCCTGACCAACGGGCCCCAGTCGCACCAGTCCGCCTTGGAGGATGGCGAGGGTAGAGAGCGGCCGCCGGCCGGGCCTCTTCCTCAGGAGTGAGGCGCGCTGCTCAATTCCTTTCTGGCAAGGCGTGGCGAGCGGAAGCGGAGAAGGGGCGATTATAGGAGGTTCGGGAAAACTAGGGCACCGTCTTGGACGGGGGTGTCGGGCCGCAACCTTAGCTTCCGCCGCTTTCCATCCCGCGCGGTTGCCCCGGCAACGGTGCCGTGCTCTCCGCTTCCAGAGAAGCTGCGGGTTGGTCGGCAACCAGTTCCAGGACCTGCTCGAGCGGACTCGAGGTGGGCTCCGTTTGCAGGCAAATGACGGTGTCTTCCTCTTCGAGTACTTCGTTCTCTCGAGCCACAAACACTCGACCGCGGCGTTCGAGCAGCACCGCCGCCTCACCGTCCGCAAAGGGCAGGTCGGCGAGCAGCCTGCGGGCCACTGCCCGCGGCACCCGGTATATCCTCACACGCGCGCGGCGGTGCCGCAAAGCAGCGTTCACCTCATCGAGGTGGGGAAGCCGCCCGGGGAATGGGCGATCGGCGTTTCTTTGCGCGGCTGCACCGACAGACAGCACCCGCTCGATGCGAAAGTGCTCTCGCACCTCTTGTGCGACAAGATCGTTCAGCTCGAGATTGCGGGTCAAGGCCAGTACCGTGTCTACGAACCGGATCCCGGCAGCATCCAGAGTGTCGGCTTGGAGCGCGTCGCCTCGGTACACTGCCAGACCCGCGCTTTGTGCGGCCGCGCAATGGCCGGCGTTGTTGTCTACGATCACCACTTGTCGGCCGCGCGCGGCCAGCAAGCGCCCCACCAACCTGCCAAAGAAGTCGCCGCCTACGATCAGGGCACCGTTGAGCGAAGGCAAGTTGACCCCGGTCACCCGTGCCACGAGCGGCGCAGTGAGTCCCTGAAGGGCCACGGTAACGGCCACGGTAACAAAGACCAGCGCTTCGAGACGCGTTGCTCCCGCCACGCCTTTCTCAGCGAGTAGCAAGCCGAACAAGCCAGCTACCGAAGCAGCGACGATCCCGCGCGGGCAAATCCACGCGAGAAACACGCGTTCGCCCCAACGCAAGTCCGTACCGCAGGTAGATACGACCACGGCGAGGGGGCGGCCGATCCACAACAGACTCGCCACCACCGCTAGGCCCCTCCAGTCGAGGGCGGCGACTTCGGCCACAGGCAATCCGGCAGCCAGGGCCACGAAGATGAACGCCAAGAACAGCAGCGTCAGCTCCTCCTTGAAAGCGCGCAACCGGCCGGTGCCGTACAGGTCGGCGTTGGCCATCACCACACCCTGAGCTACGGCCGCCATGAGCCCTGCTTCCGCCGAGATACGACTCGCCAGCGTTGCTGCAAACAGCACCACTGCGAGCACAGTCGGGTTGCGGAGCTGCTCAGGAATCAAGCCGCGACGCAACGCGGCAGTAAGAACGAGCCCGGCTCCCGCGCCTACGAAGGCGCCCACACCGAGTCGAAACAGGACGAGCCAGCCGGCAGCCCACGGGCCGGCGTGCCCGAGGAAATACTCCGCGAGCACGATCGCAAAGATCGCGCCGATTGGATCGATCAGAACCCCCTCGGCAACCAGAATCTCGCGCACCCGACGGTCTATGGCTAAGCGGGCGAGCAGGGGGGAGACCACAGTCGGTCCGGTCACGATGACGATCGCTCCATAGAGCCAAGCCAGATTCCACGGCATGTCGAGGAAGAACCGTGCTGCCGCTGTGCCGCACAAGAGCGAGATCAGTGCGCCCACAGTGAGGAGCATGCCGAGGGTGCGGGTTTGCTGGCGGAGGTAAGGAACGCGCAAAGCTAACGCTCCCTCGAATAGGATGATCGTTACCGCCAAACTCACCAACTCCGCTTGCGCGGCACGAAACTGTGCCGGATCCAGCCAACCCAAGCCGTCTGGCCCGATGAGCACGCCCGTGGGCAGCAAGATAACAATGCTGGGAAGCGCCAAACGTGCCGCGATCAAGTGCGCGACCACACCTGCGATCAGCGCCAAGGAAATGTGGAAGAGGGGGTTCATGTCCACCGCACTTCCTGGTCCCACCCTGGCAAGGCGTTGTCGGTGAGAGCGGGCAGTCGTCGTCTTCCACGCATAGAAACCCCGCAGGCCGCGCTGGTTCGCACAAAGCTGCTGGGATGGCAACTCGATCGTTCCCTCGCTGGGTGTGGCGCGCAGAAAACGAGCCGTCACTCGGCACTCGCGGTGAACCCTTCACGGGCATGGTGCGGGCGTACGCAGGGCCAGCAGCATCACTGAATGGGCGGCCGGGCCTCCCTGGGGGACAGGCGAAGCCTTCCCAAATTTCAAGGCAGGGCGCTTCTGCGGGCGGTGCCGAAGGCAAGATGCAAGGCTTCTTGCCTGTCGCGGTGAAATCGGCTTCATCACGCGCGATGGAACGGCTGCTCTTGTCCGGCCCTTCGCTGACCGCGGAGGAAGTTGCTGCGGTTGCCTGCGCTTTCCTTTTTCTGAGCTTGGTTCCGTTCCTGATGCGTTTGGCGGAAGAACGGCGCCGGAGAGCCACTCTTGCGGTGGAGGCCGAGACGGCAGAAGCCGTGGCTTCGAGCACTGCACCGGTGCCCACAGTTGGGGCACACGCGCCAACCCCGGCAAGCGCGGAAGGCGAGGAGGCAGAATGGTTGTGGCCCACTGCGCCGCCGCTGCCATCGGTGGACCCGTGGCATCCGGACAATGGACCTTCGCCTGCCGAGACAGCTTACGCCGAACGAGAGTCGCGCACCCCGGTGGAAGCGCCCACGGCCCCTGAGATCGCAGTAGAACCAGCACCTGCCGCGGCCGCGAGCGAGGGCGCCTTGAGAAGTAGCACGCTCGGCGAGCGAGTGGCCGATGCAGAGACGCCTTCCGGCGATGAGCTGGCAGCGCCAGCAGCCCAGCCGAGCGCATTGGCTACCCCGCCACCGGAGGGCGTCCCTCCGAAAGAGGCTGTACGGCGGTGTGTGGTCTTACCGCCGCTCCCCCAAGCGGATCCTACGAAGAAAGGTGTGTCCCTGATCGAATTGCGGCGCGCGGTGTTGCCTTCGTGGCCGCCTGCAGAGGTACTTGCAGACCCTGAGAAGGCGCGTCTGTGGCAGGCGGGCGAGGAACTCTTCCGTCGTTTTGCGCCGGCGCTGCTCGAGCACCCGCTCCCGGCTACCGGGTCGTTCCTGTCGTTCGCCTTAGGCGCGGTTGAATCGGATGGCCAGCGGTTTCGCCTGTACTGCTGGCTCTTTCCGGAGCCGTGGCCCGTCTTGTTAGAAGAGGCGACCGCCGTGGCGTGGTTCGAAGTTGACCCGACGCAGGGTCTGGTGGCTGCTGGACTCCTGCCGCAAACCTCTTCCCACTGAGGGCCATCGTCGCTACGCTGCCGACCCGCGATGGAGAGCAGAACTCGGCTCCCGGCTGCTTTTGCCGGCGTACCGCACGCCGCTGATGGGTTCCTGCTGTCTTAGCCCGGCAATCTCCTTGGCTGCGCATGTTGGCACCCGGCTCGGGAGCGTGCTCGTGCAGTGCGCGATTGGCGGCCTGATCTTGCTGGCGACCGCATCGGCCCCGGCCGCTTGCGCCGCGCAGGGAAACGACGCAGCGGTGTCCGACGAGAGTCTGTCCCGCGTGCGCCAGGCTGGAGTGCTGCGTTGGGGAGGCGACCTACAGGGTGGAGAGCCCTATGTGTTCCGTGACCCCCTCAACGCAGAGCAACTGCGCGGCTTCGAGGTGGAAATCATGGAGTCGGTTGCTCGCCGCTTGGGTGTGCGGGCGGAATTCGTGCAGGCCGATTGGGCAACGCTTCTTTCAGCTCTTGTGCGCGGGGATTTCGATGTGGCCGTGAACGGGATCGAGGTTACCCCTGCGCGCGCACGGGATTTTTTGCTCACCCGCCCCTACGCCGCTTTTTACGAGAGTCTCGTGGTCCGCCGCGAAGCATCCAGCTCGCTGCCGCCGTCCCTAGCTGCCTTGACGGGGCAGCGGGTCGGTACACTCGCCAGCTCGCTTGCGCACGAGATGTTGCGTGCCACTCCAGGTGTGCACGTGGTTCTCTACGATGGCGTGGAGGAGCCATTCATTGACCTCGAGAATCGGCGGCTCGAAGCAGTGTTGCTCGATCACGTGATCGCCGAGCGGTACGGGCTAGTGCGCCCGCACTTAGTAGAAGCCGCGCGCTTGCCGGGCGGAGGGTATGCGATGGCGGTTCGCCCACGGGATCGAACGTTATGGCGAGCGCTAGACCAGGCCTTGGCGGAGATGAGCAGCGACGGAGAGCTGGCACGCATCCTCAGCGCTTGGCGACTCTCGATGCCGGAGGTGGCGGCACGAATTTCACGGGCCGAGGCCTCTACGGCAACCTGGTCACACCTTGGCCTGTTTTTGCGCGGTGCCGGGGTGACCTTCGTGCTCTCGATCCTGGCCATGGCAGTCGCGGTGAGCCTCGGCCTCATCGTCAGCGCGGGAGCGGAATCCAGCGTCCTCGCCTTGCGCGGGCTGGCGCGTGGATACGTGGAGCTCTTTCGGGGCACGCCCGTTCTCTTGCAGCTCTACGTGCTCTACTACGGGCTTGCACCGTATATTGCCCTCGACGCATTCACCACGGCGGTGCTCGGTCTGGGGATGAACTACGCTGCTTACGAATCGGAACTGTACCGTGCCGGCTTTCGCGCTGTGTCGCTCGGACAGCGAGAGGCAGGGCTCGCTCTCGGCATGTCGCGCTGGGTCACCTTCCGGCGCGTCGTGTTGCCGCAGGCTTTGAAGGTCGCTCTGCCCGGGATGGCCAATGATTTTATCGCTTTGCTTAAAGACTCTTCGATCGTCTCTGTGATTACCGTTGTGGAACTCACCAAGCAGATGACCATCACGGCGGTAGACTTGCGCAGTTGGCTCGTCCCGGGTCTCTTGTGTGCGGCGCTGTATCTCGCCATGAGCTTGCCATTGTCCCGACTCGCGCGCCGTCTCGAGCAACAATTGAGTGGGGAGCGATGAACGACGGGCTGGCGCTGCGGGTCGAAGGGGTACACGTACGGTTCGCGGGTCGGCCCGTTTTGCGCGGCGTGTCGTTTACGACCTCGCGCGGCGAGGTGGTCGCACTCTTCGGGCCTTCCGGAGGGGGAAAGACCACGCTGCTGCGTACCATCAACTATCTCACGCCGTTCGACGCAGGACGCATCGAGGTGCTCGGGCACGCTTTGCTGCCCGGCATGTCGGAACGTCGGCACGCGCGCGAATTCGTGGCTGTCAGGCGAAAGGTCGGCATGGTGTTTCAGCATTTCCACTTGTTCCCCCATCGCACGGTGTTCGAGAACCTCACCGAGGCGCCGCTCTACGCGTTGGGTTGGCCTGCCCAGCGCGCCGAGGAGCGGGCTTGCGCGTGGCTTGAGCGGCTGCACCTCGCGCACCTGCGCGATGCGTTTCCGCGCACGCTTTCCGGGGGAGAACAGCAGCGCGTGTCGCTGGCCCGCGCTCTGATGCTCGAGCCGGACATTCTCCTGCTCGACGAACCGACCTCGGCGCTCGATGCCTCGCGCCAAGAACTGATTGCGGAAGTGGTCACCGAATTCGCCGGGCGCGGCGGCAGTGTGGTGCTCGCCACCCATCAGCCGGAATTCGCACGGCAGGTTGCTAGCCGCGCTCTATTGCTGCACGAGGGAAGAATCGTGGCTGGGGGCAGCAGCGACGACGTTTTGCGGGAAGCCCGCACCCTGCACCTTACCGCCGTGACCTCGTAGTCAGGCGGGCAAGGAGCTTCACGTCCCGATCTGCTGCGAAAGCGTCTCCTGCTCCACCGCAGCCGCCGAACACCACCACTGCCGTTTCAACAGGACGTAGGGCGCGGAGAGCGGACTCTGCCCGAGGCCCAGGCCAGGCTCCGCGTTTTACCGTCGTAACTGCAGCACGAAGGAAGGGTGGTTTTCGGTGAAGGAGTTCTTTGTTGCAGGATCTGCTCTGCGGCAGCCTGCACGTCTCGGCGGCGCGTGCCGTTGCGAGAGAGAATCCAAAACGCGGCCGTCCGCGATTGCCAGCCAGACGCTCAAGAGGGAGACCGTTCCCCGGCGGCGTGTTGCGCAGTCGCTGCGGCTCCACAGGAACAGAGCCCTCCGCGGAAAGGAAGGTCAGTGGTGCAACGCCGTGCAGCCTCTCCAGTTAGGGGAGCGGAGGCTCCTGCCACAGGAGCAAGAAGGCCGTCACGTCGGCAGCCGACACGTGCCCGTCGTGATTCAAGTCGGCACTGCGGCTGAGCGCCTGCGGGGAGAAGATCTGCCGCAACAAAATCCGCAAGTCGGCCTCGCTGAGCACCCCATCGCCGTCGAAATCGGCGCGAGCACTCGGGGGAGTCGGAGACGAAGTTGGGGAGGGTGTCTTGGTGGGCGTAGCGCTCGCCGTCGGTGTCGGGCTCGCGCTCGCAGTTGGAGTCAGGGTCGCGGTGAGAGTCGGGGAGGCGGAGTGGCTGGCTGTGGGAGAGGGCGTAGTCGTGCGGCTCGGTGTGGGGGAGGGACTCGCAGACGGAGTTGCAGACAGGGTCGCGGTCGCCGTCATCGTGTAGCTGGCTGTGACACTGGGGCTCGCACTCGGCGTGCGGGAAGGCGTTGCCGTGGGGCTTGCGGTAAGCGTAGGCGTGCGGCTTGCAGTCAGAGAACGGCTCGGGGAGGCAGTGGGCGTCTGCGTCGCGCTGGCACTTGGGGTCGCACTGGGTGGCGCGCTTTGTGACGCAGAGGGAGTGGCAGTTACCGTCGCAGACAGCGTCCGCGTCACAGTGCGAGTGTTGGTTGCGCTGGCAGACGGGCTCACGCTTGCGGTGGCTGTGCGCGAAGGGCTGGGAGAGGGAGGAACCGTCCAGCTTGCGGACGGGGTCGCGGAGGGTGTCGAGCTGTGAGAGGGACTGGGTGAAGCGGTGGCTGTGGCCGTAAGAGAGGGTGTGGCGCTGGGGGTGGCTGTGGGTTCCAGAGTCGGGGAGAGAGTGGGGGACGCGCTAGCGGTGAAGGATGGAGTCGAGGACGGCGGCGGCGAGAGGGTAGGGGTGGGCGTAGGGGACGAAGTCGGCGACCCGGTCGGGGTCCTCGTCGGCGCGCTTGGCGAGGGAGAAGCAGAAGGTGTCGGGGAGGGGGTTGGCGTCGGACCCGTCGCAGTACGGGTGGGCGTGTGCGTGCGGGTGGGCGTCACCGTCCAGGTCGGCGTGGCGGTAAGAGTAGGCTCGCGCGTCGGAGTGTGGGTGCGGGTGGGAATCCGAGTTGCCGTTGCCGTGGGGCTGGGCGAACGGCTGGGAGTTCGGGTTACGGTGGGTGTCCTCGTAATGGTGTAAGTGCTGCTCGGGGAGAACGTCGCTGAGGGCCGAGGACTGCGAGAGGGCGTCGGTGTTGCGCTCGCGGTGGGCGAGGCGGTAACGGAGGGTGAGGCCGATGCGGTGGCAGTGGGTGTCCGACTCGGAGTCGCGGTGAAGGTGGGCGTCACGGTCGGCGTTGGGCTGTAAGTGGCGCTCCGTGTAGGGCTGGGAGTGACAGAGAAAGTCGCCGTGCTCGTGGGACTCGGGGAGCGAGTAGCACTGGGACTAGCAGTCGCCGACCAGGTTGGGCTCGGGGTAGCGGTCCGCGTAGCGGTCCGGGTGGGAGTCCCGCTGGAGGAGGGTGTAACCGACGGGAGCGGTGTGCGCGTGCGCGTCGGGGTAGGGGTCGCGGTGCGAGAGGCGGTGGGCGTGCCGGTTGCGGTGCCAGTGCGGGTGGCCGTTGGAGTCGGGAACGCAAACGCCAGGCGTGCCAACACGGTTTGCCATTGGTTGTCGCGGTCGGCCACTTCTCCGAATACCCAGAAGGAGTTGTCTACTGGGTCCACCACTGCGGTGTTGTAATCGCCCCAACGGTTGCGCCCTTGGGAGTCGAGCCGCACATAGGAATCGAGTCCGGCCTGGATGCCGATTGGGGCACCCAAGGCGTTGCGCGCATCCTGGCGCAACTGACCAGCGGCAAACAGCCCCACGAACGCACTCGCGCCAGACGAGTTGTAGGTCAGAAGCGCGTTACCCGCCGGGTCCACCGCAAGAGCGGGGTAAAAGGTATGAATGCCCGCCGCCCCGTGCCAGAAGTCCTGCAAGAGATTCACGGCGGGGAATCCCGCCGTATGCACTTGCCAAACGCGCACCGTTGCTGCCAAACCACTGCCCCAGTCGAAGCCCGCGGTCGCGGCGAGCCACAGAGAATCATCCCGCCAAATGGCGCTGTTGAGGCGCGGCCCGCCGGTCTCGATGCGCACCGAGCTTCCTTGCTGCGCCGCATTGGGCGGGGGCCCGCACGGTGGCTGTACCGGGATTCGCCTCAAGGTCAGCAGAGGGTCTCCGGTTTCCGGCGTGATCACCCGCCACACTGCGAGTTCACAAGCCGCCGGAAAGCGAGTCGCCGCAATGTACCCAGCAGGCGCGGGCGACCAGGCCTGCGCGGCGACCAGGTGAAACGCCGCAGTGCCTCCCGCGGAAAGGCCGCGGAAATCGTGCCAGCTCACAGGTGCGCCTTGCAGCGCGGCTGCCTTGGGCAGCACGCGGATCAGGGCGCCGCGAAAGTCCAGGGTGTCGAGGTCGAACAGGTTCGCAGTCAGGTAAATGGCACGGTCATCGGAGCCGATGGACGGGAGGTCAGCGAAGTCGGAGCTACCTTGCGAATTCACGTCGAGGGCGTAGAGCCACCATGGGCCGGTTGCGTCGGCAGTGCGGGACACGGCGAGAAAAAAAAACGAGCTGAGCGGGCTCGGCCGCCGTGCCGCCACCACGAGCCAGAAGCGACCTGCATCGAACATCGCCCGCGGATCGGTGAGGAAGTCAGCGCTTTGCGCTAGCGGGGAGAAAAAACTCAACAGCTCTTGTTCCCAGAGGACCTCCCCCGTGCGCGCCTGTACCCGTAGGGCACCGTTGTGCACCAGCAGCACGTGGTTCGGCCCTACAGCAACCGTCGGGTTCGGTGGAATACGCCCGTCGAAGGGTAGCCCGGGGAACACCTCCCGCACCTCCAGTGGAACGGAAGCCTGCTCTGGTGCAATCGAGCCTTCCACCGAGGCTGGCGGTACAGGCGCAGGGAACATCGCTGCCGGTGCCGCTGCCTGTGACCACGCGCCCCACAAGGGAGATGGCAGGGTGCAGAGCAAGAGGAGCGCCCAGACCCGCTTGCGCCGCACTCTACGGCCTCCTCTCGCTCATACGCGCGCCGCGTTTAGCATGGGGCACCGGCGCGCGGAATGCAGAAAGGTCGCCGCGCCTGAGAGGGGAGCCGTAGCGAGCGGGCGAGTTCGGTGTGAACTCGTTGGCCCCAGGCCTGGAGTGGGCGCTTCGCCATTGGGCAAAGCCGACTTGCACTAACCCTGCACTTGGGCATTGCTGAGGCCATCAGGAGGTATGCTGTGAAACTCGACACCGGCTTGTTGGCGCCCCGATTGGAGGATGCAGGCAAGGCTGCACGCGAGGCGGAGGAGTTCGGCTTTGCGGGTTTGTGGACGGCAGAAGCGGCCCATGACCCGTTTTTGCCCCTCGTGCTCGCCGCGGAGCACACCGAGCGAATCGAGCTCGGCACGGCGATCGCCGTCGCTTTTCCGCGCAGCCCAGTGGTGCTCGCTTACACCGCCTGGGATCTGCAGGCGCTTTCCCGCGGGCGCTTTATTCTCGGCCTCGGAACGCAAGTGAAGGCCCACAACGAGAAGCGCTTTGGCGTGAAGTGGGAGCACCCGGGACCCAAGCTGCGCGAAATGATCCAAGTCATCCACGCGGCTTGGGATTGCTGGCAGAATGGGACGAGGCCCAACTTCGTCGGAAAGTTTTACAACTTCACGCTCATGACGCCCTTTTTTAATCCCGGTCCCATCCCGTATCCGAAACCGCGCATCTTTATTGCTGGGGTCAACGAATACATGTGCCGCCTGGCTGGGGAGCTATGCGATGGTTTCCACATTCATCCGTTTCATTCGATTCGGTACCTGGAGACCTTGGTTCTGCCCAACATTCAGAAGGGTCTCGAGAAGGCGGGGCGCAAGCGGGAGCAGATTCAGCTTTCCACAACGGCGTTTGTCGTGACCGGCCGCAACGAGGAGGAGATGGAGGCGGCAAAAGGGCCGGTGAAACAGCAAATTGCCTTTTACGCGTCCACCCCGGCCTATATTGGCGTTCTCGAAGCGCACGGCTGGGGTGAAACCGGGCGGCGCCTCACAGAGCTTTCCAAGCAAGGGCGCTGGACCGAAATGGCGGACCTCATCACCGACGACATGCTGGCAGCCTACGCGGTCATTGCGCGCCGCGACGATCTCGTGGACCAAATCAAGAAGAAGTACACCGGTTACCTCGACCGCATTAGTTTCTACTTTCCCTTCGATCGGGAAGACCGCGGGTTCTGGCGAGAAGTGGTACGGGCGTTCAACGGGTGAAGGAAGGCAGCGCGCGTGGCGCAACCGCAAGCCTCAACTCAGGCGAGTTTTGATCTCACCCCCTATGCACGCAAGCGCACTGTGCGGCTGACGACCACGGGTCGGCGCTCGGGTCAGCCGCGAACGGTAAAGGTGTGGTTCGTGGTTACCGGGCCGCGCGAGATTTGCGTCCAGCACGTGCAAGGGCCGAACGCGAACTGGTACCGGAACTTGCTCCGCAACCCAGCAGTCATAGTGGACTTTGGCGATGGGCCGCTGCGCGGGCAGGCGCGTGCGGTGGAGTCGCGCGAGCAGATTCGCGAGATTCTGCACCGCATCCGCCGCAAGTATCCGCTCGCTTGGTTGTTTCAACTCTTCGGGACGAGCCGGGCAGTAGCGGCACGCATCGAGGTGGAGCCGCCGGAGCCGGCGCAAAGCTGAGAGGATCCCCGCCATGACCATCAAGCGGGTCGGTTGGATCGGGCTTGGCATCATGGGCCGGCCCATGAGTTACAACCTGCTACGCGCCGGGTTTCAGGTGGTGGGTTACAGCCGCAGTCCGCAACGGCTGGAGCCACTGCTTACCGCCGGAGGTGAGGCCGCCTCTTCGCCCGCCGACGTTGCCGCGCGTTGCGAGGTCGTGATCACCATGGTTCCGGACACGCCGGACGTGGAGCAGGTTTTGTTCGGTGATCACGGCGTCGCCTCAGGCGGGCGCTCGGGACAGGTGGTGATTGATATGTCTACCATCTCACCGCTGGCGACGCGCAGCTTTGCCCAGCGGCTGGCAGTGCACGGCATCGAGATGCTGGATGCTCCCGTGTCGGGCGGGGAGACGGGAGCGCGCCAAGCGACGTTATCCATCATGGTCGGTGGTAAAGAGGAGGTGTTCGAGCAGTGCCGTCCGATCTTTACCGCGTTAGGCCGCAAGATCACCTACATCGGCGGGCACGGGAGCGGGCAGATCGCCAAGCTCTGCAATCAAGTCGCAGGTGTGTTGACCCTTCAGTCGGTGTGTGAGGCCCTGTTGCTTGCCGCCGCGAGCGGCGTGGAAGTGCAGCGCGTTCTGGAAGCCATCAGCGCTGGCTCGGGAGACTCGTGGAACCTCCGGCAGCAGGGGCCGAAGATACTGGCGCGCGATTTCAACCCTGGGTTTTACGTTCGTTTGCAGCGCAAGGACCTCCGCTTGGCCACGGAGTTGGCTTCCTCGGTTGGGGTCCCGTTACCAGGAACTGTCTTGGTGGATCAGCTTTTCGCCGCGGTCGAGGCTCACGGTGGCGGCGAACTCGGGGTTCAGGCTCTAGTGACCGCCCTCGAAGCACTGGCGGGGCGCTCGCTGCCAGAGGCAAAACGCTGAAGCTGCTGCGACCACGCCGGTTTCCCTGAGCGCTGCCAAAGCCTGCTTGCGGCAAGGTGGCGGGCGACGGGGGACAGCCCACGATTTACAGTAGCAGGCTGTTTAGTTGTGCGCGGCACGGCTCCCTGTTATCGCCGCCACCTGTGAGTGCAGGCGAAGGACGCCGCTTAGTTTGGATGGATCTCGAGATGACCGGGCTCGATCCCGAGCGAGACCAAATTCTCGAGATCGCAACCTTGATTACTGACGACCAATTGGAGGTGGTTGCCGAAGGACCAGTGCTCGCCATCGCCCACCCGGAGGAGGTGTACGAAGCAATGGACGAGTGGAATCGCGAGCACCACAGTGCCTCCGGGCTATTGGCCCGCTGCCGCGCAGAAGGAGTGCCGTTGCGCGAGGCTGAGGAGCGGACCCTGTCGTTTGTGCGCCAGTACTGTGCGCCCCGCTCAGCACCCCTGTGCGGCAACTCGATCTGGCAGGACCGCCGCTTCCTCGCCCGCTACATGCGCGAACTCGACCAGTACCTGCATTATCGCATCATTGATGTCAGCACGGTCAAAGAGTTGGTGCGCCGGTGGTATCCGCGCGGGCCGCGGCCGCCGGAAAAAAAGCATGCGCACCTGGCGCTGGACGATATCCGCGAGTCGCTGGCCGAGCTGCGTTTCTACCGCGATCAATACTTCGTGCCCCGCACGCCGTAGCACGGCACACTGGAACTCGGTGTCCCGGATCGCATAAGGAAGCCCGCCAGGCGTTCCCGCAGCGACGGAAATCGCGGTGAGCCACATGGTTCGGTTGCAACTTGGGAGAGAACCCTTACCGATCGATCCCTATCTGCCGCAGATTAAAGCCGCGGTGGAGGCGCACCCGCTCGTGGTCGTGCGGGCGGAGCCTGGGAGCGGGAAGACCACGCGCTTGCCCCCCGCCCTGCTCGCCCTCGCCGGGGAGAAGTCGGTGCTGGTGGTGGAACCGCGGCGAATCGCTGCCCTGAACGCGGCCGCACGGGTTGCCACCGAGGCCGGAGAACGCGTCGGCTCGACGGTTGGTTACCGAGTGCGGCACGAGCAGCGGGGCGGACCCACGACCCGCCTCTGGTACGCCACCGATGGGCTGGTGATGCGAGACCTGATGCGCGACCCGTTTCTCGAGGGCGTCGCAATTCTGGTCTTGGATGAGTTTCACGAGCGCAGAGCGGCAACCGACCTGCTCTTCGCTATTGCACGCTTTCTGCAACGAAGCCTTCGCCCCGAACTGCGCGTCGTGATTCTCTCCGCCACGATCCAAGTCCGATCCTTCCAGAGTGCATTTCCGGATTGTGCGGTCGTAGATTGCCCGGGTCGCTGTTTCCCTGTGCGGACGCTGTACAGCGGAGCGCCGCGCGCCTCTCTGGGCGCCAGCATCGCGGCGGCCGTGGAGGTGGCTTTTGCGCAACCCGAACACACGGGAGATACCCTCGTGTTTCTGCCCGGCATGCGGGAAATCCGGCAGGCGGAGGGGCATCTTCGACCGTGGGTGCAAGCGAGGGGACTAGAGCTGCTGCACCTGCACGGGAGCCAGCCCCTGTCCGAACAGCAGCGCATCTTCACGGTTGGCCAGCGGCGGATTGTTCTCGCCACGAACGTGGCAGAGAGTTCCATTACGGTGCCGGGTGTCACTGCGGTGGTAGATTCCGGGTTAGCGCGGGAGGCCTATTTCGACCGCAGGCGCGGCCTCAACACGCTGCGCTTGATGCGTATTAGCCAGGCTAGTGCGGAGCAGCGCCGCGGTCGTGCTGGCCGTACCGCTGCCGGCGTTTGTGTGCGCCTGGGTACGGCAGCCGAGTTCGAACATAGGCGTCCACAAACAGCTCCCGAGATCCTACGCGTTGATCTCGCTGACTTGCTACTCCAGGTGGCAGCCTGGGGGCTCGAAGAGCCACAAAACTTGCCTTGGCTGGACCCGCCGCCAGCAAGTGGCGTGGAAGCCGCTCGCGCCTTGTTGCGCCGGCTCGGTGCTGTGGACGACCGGGGAAGGATCACGGATCTGGGCAGGCGTTTGGCACGCTTGCCGGTGGAGGTGCGCCTTGCGCGCTGGCTCGAAGCCGCTTGCGAGCAAGGTTGCGCGGAAGACGTTGCGCTGCTGGCGGCGCTGTGGAGCGAAGCTGGGCCGGGCTTTGCTGGCCGACAAGAGGCCGGCCCCGCAGGCTCAGCCGGGTCGGACTTGTGGGCCTGGGCGCAGGCGTACTGCCTTTTCTTGGGGCGAGAATCGTCGCCACGGTCGCGAGGTTCCGCATCTCTCCCCGCATTCCAGGTGCAGCGCATCGAGCGTACTCGGCGGGAGTTGCTCCGCCTGTTGGGTGTGCCGCCGGCGGCCCCCACTTGTCCTCCTGCAGACAGCCTTGCCTTTGCCACTTTGCTGCTGGCATACCCGGATCGGCTGTGTCGGACACGAAAAGACGACCCTGAACGTGGGCTGATGGTGGGGGGACACGGCGTGCGCTTGCGTTCCGCTTCCGTAGTTCGGAGAGCAGACTGGTTCCTGGCCTTGGACGTCGAGTGGCCCGCGAGCGGAGCGCGCCGAGAAGGGCTGGTGCGCGTTGCCAGCGCCGTCGCGTGGGAATGGATCGAGCGCTTTTTGGCCGACGCCACCGTGCGCGCAAGCCGTTTGTACTTCGACGGAGCGGAGCGGCGCGTCCTCGAAGAGGAACAACTCCGCGTGTTCGACTTGGTCGCCTGGTCTGCGACGCGGCCCGCCCCGCCAGGGCCGCAAACCGCCGCGGTACTGTGTGCGGCGCTTCGCAACCAAGCTGGGGGTGCGCTGCGGCTCACCCGCGCAGACCGCGAACTCGCGCATCGCCTGTCGTTTCTGGCCCGGCTCGGATGGGCAGAGTTCGCGGCCTGGCACGAACCGAGCGCCGTGTGGGTTATGGTTCTCGAGGAGGCCGCGCAGCGTTGTACGAGTGTGGATGAGCTGGCGCAGGTAGACGCTGGTGCGGTGCTGCGGCGTTGTCTGACCGCACCGCTGCTACCCATCCTAGAGCGAGAGGCGCCTAGTCACCTGCGACTTCCAGAGGGCCGCATGGCCCCCCTGGAGTATGGCGAAGGCAGCGGCCCCGTGTTGTCCCTGCGTGTCCAGGAGGCGTTCGGGTGGGCAGAGACGCCCCGCATTGGCACGCGCAAGATCCCGGTGACGTTGCGCTTACTGGCCCCGAACGGGCGTCCCGTGCAAATTACTAGCGATCTCGCCAGCTTTTGGAAGCACGGGTACGCAGAAGTCCGCCGGCAACTGCGTGGCCGTTACCCGAAGCATGCCTGGCCGGAAGACCCGTGCGACGCCTCTCTGGCCGCGCGCCCCGCATCCGGCAAGGTGTAGGCGGTTCCCGAATGGGGGAGGGGCGCTCCGTGAGCCGACTCTTGCAGGCGATGGTTCTCACCGCCGCGCTCGCCGTTGGTGCGACCTTGCTCGCACCAGTTCGTCCGCTGTCCCTGTGGTTTGCCGGCGGCTGGCTACTGATCGCTCTCGGGCTTGCCGCCACGCATCGCAAGCTCCCGTCGGCGACAACACCCCGCTGGCTCACCTGGCTCTGCCTCACGGTCGCCCTCGCGGCAGCGGTTTCCTTTCGGGCCATGCACTGGCGCACGGTTCCTGCCGGTTACAGCTACGAAGTATTGAACTTCGTGAAGTTTGCCAGTTCCCTCGTGCAGCGTGGCTTCCCGTACGAGCCGTACGCGTGGTACGCCCACACGCTTTTGTCCTACGTGATCGGCGCAGTGAACTCGTTCGTCGCGGATGAGATGCTCGCGATGCGTCTGGCTGCTGCTGGGATCAGCGTCGCCACCGTGCTGGCCGTCGCCTGGTGTGCCTGGCAGCTCTTCGGGGGCGCAGCTGCCTGGGCGACAGCATCCTTGCTGGCCATTTCCTGGTGGCATCTGTGGGCGACCCGCAACGGTTACCATCAATTTTTGATGCCCTTGCTCCAGCCCCTGGTCGTGGGAGGAATGGTCGCAGGTCTGCGCAACGGTTCTTCGCTGGGTTTTGGGCTGGCAGCGTTGGGGCTCGTGCTCGGGTTGCATGCATATTGGGGCTTGTACGTGATGCCGCTGTACGCTGCCTTGTTGGCCCTGGTGGTGCGCTGGAAATTCCCCGAGGTGTGGGCACAGCGGGTTCGGGCCATCCGCTGGTTTACCTGGGGCACCGCAGTGGGGCTGATCCCACTCGGGTGCTTCTTTGCAACTCGTCCGCAGGCGTTTCAGTACATCGTGGAGTCGCTCGATCCCCAGCGCGTCGGCGCTTCCTCGACTGTTGCAAAGCTCTCGGTCAACCTGAACTACTTGCGGCAAGCACTCTTGCCTGGTGTGCCATTGGAGCAGACCGGTCACGCGGTACTGGATCCGGTGACATGGGCAGCCACGGCGGTCGGTTTGGTCCTCGCGCTTCGCACCTGCCGCTCGGAGCTGAGCGCAATGGCGGTTTTGCTGCTTCTGTTTCTGTACATCCCTGCCCTGGCACTGAGCATTGCGAACGAGTTTTACATCGGTGCGCTACTCTGCCCGCTGTATTTGCTGGCGGGGCTCGGTCTCGGACGAGCGATTGCTACCTGGTGGAGTTGCCATGCCGCCGCGGGGTTGTTGGCAATCGCTGCGTATTGGGTGCTCATGGCGCAGGGATACGAACAGAACCAGCAGCACTTCCTGCAGGTGATCTCGCGGACCATGCTACGCGGTGCCAACCGGCCGGAGGCACAGGGATTCATCCTGCTCGAGCGGCTCCAAGCTCACAGGGGAAAGAACCTCTTCGTTCCGCGCAACGAACCGGGGCGCGACTTCGAAGGGGAAGCGTTCTCGCTCGCCGCGTTGCCTGGCTACCGGTGGCTGAACGCCGTCGGGGTGCTGACCTCACAGACCGCGCTCTTCCCAGCCGTCGCCCTGCGCGAGGGCCACGACGCGGTTGCGTATGTGCCTCGGGCGCCGTTTGCGGAGCGGTTCCTGCTTCCGACTTGGCGGCGGCTATACCGTGACGTTGCGATACGCGAGGTGGCTTCCCCACCACCATGGCCAAGCCTCGGGGTTTCGTCCATTGGTTGGGAGATCGAAATCCCTTGGGAAGCGTTACGGGCGCGATTCGGCGTGGTGGAACAAGGCGGGGCCGCTCGCGGCCATCTCTGGATTCCGGCGGACAGTGGGTACGAGTTTCGGTCGTTCGTTCCGGCGGCGGCTCTCCGCTTGCACGGGACGGATGTGGCAAACGGCCGGACCGTTTACCTGGAGGAGGGCTACCATCCCATCGAATTGCCGCTGCTCGCCTTCGGTTGGACTGGTTGGCAAATCCGCCAGGCCGGTGGAACGTGGGAACCGCTCGATCTCTTTCTGGTGCACGCTCCCCGAGGAGAAGAGGAGGGCTTACGTCCGTACGAGGCAAGCCTCGGTGCAGTCGCAGAGGGCTTTTGGGAGCAGAAGGGGAGTGTGGTCACGGCGGAACGCGTCTCTGGCTTGATCTGGGAAGAAACGCAAGGCTTGTGGGCGGCAGCAGCACGGGAACTGGTGTCGCTGCAGGCAGGTCCTGGTCCACGCGGTCCCGGCTTTCCCTTGCCGTATCCGCACGATTTTCGTCCGGTTCGAAATAGCAGCGGCGTGGAGCTGATTGACTCGAGTGGCCGCTGGTTGCAATTCGTGCCAGCCCGACTCGAGGGGTTCATCGAATCGCCGGGTTCGCTCCGCGCCGCTTTGCGCGATGGGGAGCGGCTGGTGCTGGTTAGCGAGCGTGGGGCGGTGCGTTTTTCGTCCGGCGAGCAACGACAACTCCTCGCCGCGGACGGTAAGCCCCTGCACCACGTGGCGTCGGCACTGGTGCACGAAGGACGCTTATGGGTGATCGATTCTGGGTTGGGTCAGTTGCTGGGATATGGTCTCGATGGAACACTCCAAACGTATCGGGTTTTGCCCCGTTCGTGG
This sequence comes from Myxococcales bacterium, assembly GCA_037445065.1. Lineage (GTDB taxonomy): Bacteria > Desulfobacterota > Binatia > HRBIN30 > HRBIN30 > JBBILD01. The sequence continues at coordinate 28,465 of JBBILD010000025.1, read as the reverse complement.
TGGGAGAGCGAGCTTGCCGCCGACCGCTCAGGGAACCTTTATGTGCTTTGCTGGCGTGACGGGTGGCGCGCATACAATTCCACCGGCGATTTGCTGTTTCACCCAGACAAATCTGTTCCGATGTTGTTCAGCGTTGAAGGAATGGTGGTTGGAAATCTAGGCTGGGGCAGTCCTGTGTTCTCAGAAGGATCCGCGGCACTGGCTTCCGGGACCCGTGTGGCTTTTTACGAGTGGCACCCGGCGCGACCGTAGGCCACAGGCGACGCGCAAGCGTAGCTTAAACGGGTAGGCCGGAAAGCTGTTTCATGCGTCGCAGCAAAGCTTCGTCCTTGCGCGACTCGGCCAGGATCTTGGCGATGTATGCGCGCTTGAAGGCGCGCCGTTGTAACGCAGTCTCGAGCACATCCGGTACGTACTCCCAGCCTTCCTCTTGTTCGAACGGTTCGATCTCGCGGTGCAACCGGAAGAAGTAGTCGGCGAGGTCCGACCTGATTCCAAGCCGTTCTAGCGCTGCCGCCAGGGGATGCTTTCCCGGGGTGTGCTGGAGAAGACCTTCCCCGGCAGCCCCGCCTTGTCCGAGGCCAAGGGCGCGCTTACCCAGTTTGGGCTTCACTTCTGGGGGTGGACCGAGGTGGAACGCGGCAATAGCTTCTTCTGGTGGGCAGTGCACGAGAAACCAACGAGCCACGTAACGGCTGCCCAGCGTTTCCGTCGGTGGCACCCATTCAAAAAGCTCTTGTCGCGTGATGCCGCAGGCTTGCTCGGCAAAATCCGCCCAAATCTCCATGTGGTTGCGGGTGAGATACCCTCCGGACTCCGTGGCGAACGCCTGGGAAATCGCGCGCAGGGCCTTGCCAGAGAAAATGCGGCTGAACTGTCCGGCAATGGCGCGCGTTGCATCCATGTGGATGAAGTCTTTGATGAGCTCTTTGGCCGCAGCCAAGGAAGCCTTACCGGAGAGCAGCAAACCGAACGCGGTCTCTTTGGGCTGCGGCAGAGCCAGGCAAAACTCGCCCAACTCTTCTACGAGTTCTTCGTACGTTTGCTCGGCAGCCTTTTGAAACGAGCGACCCGGAGGAGGCCAGACAAACTCTGGCAGCGGATACGTTTCGGTGGCGATTTCCGCCCACGCCCGGCGCATGTTCTGGTAGAGGAGAAGCCAATGGTGCAGGGTCGTGCGCAGCAACGCCTGCTGTTCGGCGTCTTGGGCAATTTCCTTTACAATGTCCCACACGGGTTCGCATACGAAGCTCCGGAAATCCTCGTAGGCTCTCCAATAGGCCACCGCGTCGTCGTCGAGCTGGTAGGCCCGTTTCATGTACTCGGCGATGCCGCGCTGGCAGAGCCAGGGGCGCTCGTCGCGGACGACGTCGAGCAAGGAGCCCTCGGCGGCGAGGGCCGTCACCACAAAGCCTTCCTCGAAGGAGCTGAACTGAAACTGCAAGCGAGAGTACAGCGCCTGCAGCGTTTCTGGGCACGGATAATGCGCTTCCAGTTCCTCCTGACTCAGGCCGAAGGCGGCAGCAAAGCGCAGGAACAATTCGCGCGCTGGTCGCGTCACTTGATGAAAGCCCGTTTTGCGGTTCACGATTTGGCTCAGTGCTAAGAACAAGCCTCGACGCCTGCAGCGCGCGATCATGGCCGCACTGCCCTGCGCGTCCATGCGAATGAAGTGGTAGTATTCCTTGATCCAGCGCCGCATGGCGTCGCGCGAGAGCTGGCCATACTTGAGCCCTTCCGCGAGTCGCGGATCCACAGGATGGTCGCGGACCAGTTGTTTGAGTTCTTCCACGAACAGCTCCACTGGCTGCGCCGGTTGCGGTCGCTCGAACGAGTACAGTTCCAGAAAGTCACTGCTGTTGGGCACCGGCCGCCGCGCAAGTGCTTCCTTCCCGGTCAGGTTCATCGTTTTCACTCCGCGGTTCAAAGGTTCCGCCGAGCCGCTTACACCAAGTGGCGTCGCTTTTGAAGCGACAACGGGTTAGGTGACGGTGACCTGCGCTTGCGGGTTCGGGGAGATGCACCTCGTAGAAGGGCAAGCACCACCCCTCGCGTGAGACTCCACGGGGCCACGATGACTCCCCACGGGTGCCGGTTGGCTTCGGTGCGAAAGCACCTGGGAGCGTTCCGCCTTGGCAACTCTACGGTGGAGGCATGACAACAAACGCTTTTGTCTATTGCGAACCGGATCCCGCAACGGCGCGGTCTCTAAGCCCGAGCAGGCTGCACGTTCTCGCCACAGGCAGGGCTGTCGGTGCGCAAAAGGGGCGGGCCAAGAGCCGCAGCGCCTGCTTCAGTGGTGGTGGCTCAGGATGCGAGCTTTTGTTGTGCGAGTCGGGCGATTTCGGCGCGCTGCGGTTTCGCAGTGGGGCCAAAGGGGAGTTCCTCCCTGGCAACCACCACGTACCGAGCGGGGCGCTTGTAGACGGACAGTTCGTGCTCACACCAAGCACGCCAGCTGTCTTCGTTAGTACTTCCAGCGCGCGGCACGACCACCGCAACCAGCTCTTGATCGAGTGCGTCTACGGGCAGGCCGACCACATACGCCAGATCCACACTCGGGTGCCGAGCAAGGACCTCCTCCACTTCCAACGGCGAAACATTGACACCTTTTACTCGTAGCAGGTCCTTGCTGCGACCAGTGAACCGCAACCGTCCCGCCGGGTCCCAAAAGCCCAAGTCTCCGGTGCAAAAGAAACCGCGCTCATCGAGCCCGGCCCCTGCGGGCATGCCCTCGTAACCCAAGAATAACCCGGGGCCGCGCACGCGGATCTCTCCTACCTGCGCACTGGGGAGATCCTTTCCGTTTGCATCCACGATGCGGATCTCGACGCTAGGAAGAGGGGTGCCGATGGACTCCTCCCGGATGTGCTCCGGGTCGCGGTGGTCGGTGCAGGTCACGTAGCCGGACATTTCGGTCATCCCGTAGCCGGTGATCAAGCGCGCTTCCCGCAGGTGGTCACCGTACCACGCACTGCGCCCGCCACCTTTCGTTACCCGGCGCAACAGGGCAGGGTCGAACCGAGAATCCGCGAGCAAGGCGGCCACTTGCGGCGGTCGCAAATGTAAGCCGTTGGCACGAAAACGGCGCAACATTTCCCAGCACTCAGCTGAGCAAAAGGTCGGCGACAGCAGCAAGGCAGCGCCGCTAGCCAACGTCGGTAGGGCGCGGATGACCAGGCCTGCCACCCAGAACAACGGCAGCGAGGAGTATAAGCGGTCACCCGGAACCAGCCCGCCACGTTCGACCGTGGGCGCAATGGTCGCCAAAACCGCGCCATGCGAGAGCCGCACGCCTTTGGGCTTGCCGGTGGTTCCCGAAGTGTACAGCAGAAGCGCCTCTGCCTCGCTCCGCGGCGCCGGGAGTGGCAGCTCGAAAGAAGAACCAGTGTTCAAGAAGTCTCGTTCCTGCCACCCGCGAGCCCGGGGGCGCCCGTTACCTCCGTCATGGATGACTACGTGCGCGAGCGAAGCATGTGGCCGGGTCTGTTCCCATACTGTCAGCAAGTCGTGGCGGCCGACGGAGGCGTCGAGTAACAAAGCTTGCGGCTGTGCACTTTGCAGAATTTCCTCGAGTTCACGCGCGGTGGCGAAGGTCGAGAGGGGAACGAGCGTGGCCCCCGCGCGCCAGACGCCGAAGGCGCGCTCGAGCCAGCGCGGGCTGTTTCCCGCCCATAGGCTCACGCGCGTGCCGGGACCCAAGCCCGCGCGAAGGAGCGCGTTTGCCCAACGTCTCGATGCGCGCTCCAACTGCGCGAAGGAGCGCTGGCAGGCAAGGTCGGCGCAAGCAAGAGATTCGGGCCACAAGCGAGCCCACGCCGCCGGGAGGTCTGAAAGCGTCCCCAGTCGCAGCATGGCTCAGAAGCGAACCTGCCTCAGCGGGGCTCTTCGGTGCCCGACGAACCCTGCTCGCGGCGCAAACCCTCGTCGGGCTCCACGATGATTTCCACCCGCCGGTTTTGCGCTCGTCCCTCGGGGGTGTCGTTGCTAGCAATCGGACTCGATTCTCCCCGCCCAAAGGTTGTGATGCGCGAGGGCGACACGCCAGCCGACACCAACTCTTCGGCTACCGACTGTGCTCGGCGGCGGGAGAGTTCGAGATTCGACTCTTCACTGCCACGGCTGTCGGTGTGTCCGATCACCTGTACGGTCGTGCGCGGGTAGCGGTTCAACACGCTCGCGAGCTGGCGGATTTTATCGCGCGCACCTGGCTGCAGCGAGGCACTGCCCGAGGCGAACAAGATATCGCTGGAGAGGGCTAACTCGAGGCGATCTTGCGCGCGGCGCAAGCGGTCCTGCTCTGCCAAAATGGCTTGCATCTCCTTCGCCTGCTGGTCGAGGTAATTCCCAATCAAGCCGCCGCCGATCAGGCCCACCACCGCGCCGATCGCGGCGCCCTTACCAGCCCCTTCTCCACCGCCAACGATGGCGCCGATCGCTGCACCGGTTGCGGCACCGGCAGCGGCGCCAACGCCGGCTCCCTTTACCGTCCGCGGGGCTGCCTCGTACGCTGCGCAACCGGTCATGCTCACCAGAACAGCTCCTACCATCAGCTTCTTAACGGATGCTTGCATGCGTCTCGTCCTTTCTTGGCTCGCGGAGGGGTGACAGCGGACAAAACTGCGATTTGCTCGCTCCCCTCTCGGTGAAACAAACAGCATGGTACACTTTTTAAGCTGTGCGATCCGACTTCCGCAATGCGCCAACATCAGTGCTCGGCTCCGGCAGCGTGTTTTGCCGCAAGCTCCGCTTTGCGGACTCTCGGCAAAACGTGCCGATCTCATGCTTGCATGTTCTGGAACTCACGACCTGTACCAGGCGGGCAGAAAGCACCCGACGGTACCGAAGAAGCATGCCCCGAGTCGTGGCCTCTGCTGGGCGCTGCAGCTCGGCAATCTGGCCTCAAGCAGTCAGGATCCGGCGCTCTCCTGGCGGAGAAGTTCGAGCGCGACTTCTCTTGCCCAGCGGTAGTCCGGTTTGCCCGTCGGGCTCCGCTCGACACGCTCCACAAAGACGACAGCGCGCGGCAGCTTGTAGCGAGCGAGGTGCTGGGAGGCGAAGGCACGGAGGTCCTCGGCGGTGGCAGAGTGGCCAGGACGTAGGGCAACGACGGCGGTGACTTGCTGGCCCCACCGTTCGCTGGGTGTGCCAGTCACCAGCACGTCGTAGACCGCTGGATGGCGCTTGAGTACTTCTTCCACCTCCTCAGCGAAGACCTTTTCGCCTCCGGTGTTGATGCATACCGAATCGCGTCCGAGGACCACAACGGAGCCACCCGGACCGTAACGGGCGCGATCGCCGGGAACCGCGTAGCGGACCCCGTTCACGACTGGGAAGGTACGCTCGGTTTTTTCCCGATCACCCAAATATCCCAGCGGGACGAAGCCGCGCCGTGCGAGCCATCCGACTGCGTCCTCGCTGGGATCGAGCAGGCGCGTACACGACTCGTCGAGGATCACGGTGTCCGGGTCCATCCGAAACGTTGGGGTCACATCGTCTGGGCTGGCTGCCGGCGCCGCGCCTTGCGCTCCGGTCTCCGAGGAGCCGAAGCCATCCACTACCATCATCCCGGGCAAGCGCTCGAGGAAGGCTCGTTTGATGGCAGGAGAGAGCAGCGCTCCTCCCGAACCAAGCACGCGCAAGCTGGACAAGTCGTAAGTGCCCTTCTCGAGTTGGTCGAGCAGCGGCCGAGCAAACGCGTCTCCGACGATCGAAAGCGACGTCACGCGCTCGCGCTCGATCGTGCGCCAAATGTCATCCGGGTCGAGGTGGCGGACCTGTGCAGGCAGCACGACCGTGCCTCCCTGGTGAAGCATCATGAAGGCAGTCCAATGACCGGCACCATGCATGAAGGGCGGCGCCGGAAGGATGCGCAAAAACTCTCCGTACTGTGCGCGCTCGACCAATTCCTCAATGCTGCTGACTGCTTCGCCGCCGGGCATCCGTCCGCCCAGGGCAGCAAAGAAAATATCTTCTTGCCGCCACAGCACTCCTTTGGGGCGCCCGGTAGTACCACCGGTGTAGACAATGTAGAGGTCATCCGGACTGGGAGTGAGCGGAAGCGGGTCGGGCGCCACTTTAGCAAGAGCCTGTTCGTAATCCTGCGCCCCTGGCAGTAAGGGCTCGCCACTCTCGTCCGCGACTTGAAGCAAAAGTCGTACTCCTTCGAGCTGCGGAAGCAGGCGGGCTAAGCGCGGTGCAAAGCTGGCGTGGTAAACGAGTGCACGCGTTTTCGCGTCGCGGAGCAAGTACAACAGTTCATCTTCAACATACCGGTAGTTGACGTTGAAGGGTGCGACGCGAGCGCGAAAAGCAGCCGCCATCGCCTCCAAATATTCAGGGCAGTTGTACAGGTAGATCCCTAGGTGATCTTGCCCCGACTCCCACGGTGACAGTACCGCTCGTTCTTGGTGACAGCCGAGGCCGGCCTCATTCAACACTCTGGCCAGCCGCCGGGTCCGATCCACAAAGCTTGCCCACGTCAAACGGCGGCCCGGGGTAACAATGGCTTCTCGCTCCGGAAAGCGCTCGACTAGTGCGTCATGAATTGACGGTAGGGTGAAGCTCATGGCAATCGCTCTTCTGGCCCAGCCGCCAGCACCAATGCAAGCAGGGTAATCAACCGAGTAACGGCCCAGAGGATCCAGCCTCCTGCCGCAACTTGTACTTTTCGACCCTCTGGGTCGGGGTTTTGGGTAGCGACTCGCGGAACTCCCACAGACGCGGAACCTGGAACTTGGCCAGACGTTCGGCTGCAAAGCGCTCCAATTCTTCGGCAGTCACCGGGCTCCGGGCGACGACAAAGGCCTTGATTTCCTGCCCAAGCACCGGGTGCGGTACTCCAACTACAGCGACCTCTGCCACGGCGGGGTGTTCGCGCAAGACTTTCTCGACGAACAGGGAAGAAACGTTCTCGCCCCCCCGTCGAATCACGTCCCGCTTGCGATCCACAAAGTAGAGCCAGCCGTCGGCATCCACGTACCCGAGGTCGCCTGTGAAAAACCAACCGTCACGCAGCGCCTGGCGCGTCTGCTCCGGGTCGCGGAAGTACTCGGAGAGGCAGTGGGCGGAACGCACCGCGATTTCCCCCACTTGGCCGGGTGGCAGGTCTTGCCCGAGGTCGTCCACGATGCGCACTTGCACTCCGGGCACAGGAGGGCCGCAGGAGCCCGCCCGGGGTGAGGCCCCAAGCGGCTCGATCGTGACCACTCCGGCGTCGGTCGAGCCAAAGCATTCGACCACGTGCGCAACTCCGAAGCGCTCGATAATTTGCGTGCGAATGGGCGCGCTGCCCAAGCCGAGAATCACGCGTAGCTTGTGCTTGCGCTCTGCTGGGGAAGGGGGTTGCTGAAGCAAAATCGCGAGGATCGTGCCCAGGGTATAGAGCACCGTGGCACCGACTTCGCCCACCAAGTTCCAGAACTGCGATGCGGAAAACTGACGCGGGAACGCAAAGCTCGCACCCGCTTGTAACGCGGTCACCAAGCCACCCCACGCGTTTCCGTGGAACAAAGGCGTCACTGCCAACAGCACATCATCGCGGCCGATTCCCAAGGCTTCGAGGAAATGTTTCCCTGCGGCGCCGGTACTGCGGTGCCGGAACAGCACGCCCTTCGGGGCTCCGGTGGTACCAGAAGTGTAAAGGAGAGTGGACGCATCGTCGGGGCCGAGGCGCACAGGCACTGGATCGGTGGGTGCAGCGGCGAGAAGGGAGCTGAGACCCACCAAGCCATCCGCAGTGACGAAACTTGCCACGACAGCTTGCGGCGCCACCCTCCTGGCCAACTCGACGACGCCCGCTGCACTTTGCGGATCCACCACAACCAGCCGCGGTTCTGCGTGACGCAGTAAGTACTCGAGTTCGCTGCGTCCTAGGCTCGGATTCAGTGGGTGCAGTACGCCGCCGGCCTTCAGCGTCCCGAACGCGGCAAGCACGTACGCGAGCGAGTTGCCCATGGCTAAAGTGACGCGGTCTCCTCTTCCGAGGCCGAGTTGCAAAAACACGTGCGCTACTTGGTTCGTCCGCTCCTCCACCTCGCGGTAAGAAACCCGCTGTCCTTCGTGCAGCAGGTACACCTTCTCAGGGGTTTCGTGCGCGTGGCGCGCCAGCACTTCGGTAAGCAGTTCCATGAGACCCGTCCGTCAGGCGAGCACGCCAAAATCCACGACCAAGGCCGCTCCGTTGATCATGCGCGCTTCCTCGGAAGCTAAAAACGCCACTGCAGCGGCAATGTCCGCTGGCTTGCCCCATTTTCCGGGAATCGGCGGCATTGCATACGCGATCAGGTGGGACTCCATGGAACCATCGGGAACGAAGTTTTGCACAAGCGGGGTTTTCACACCGCCCGGGCAAACGCAGTTGGCGCGCAGCCCGCGGGTGGCGAATTCCAGAGCCAGCGAACGAGTAAAATTCAGCAAGCCTGCTTTCGAGGCACAGTACGCAGAGTTGTAGGCCTGGCCGCGCAGCGCTGCGATCGAAGCGATATTGACGATGTTGGCACCGGCCCGGCCGAGCAAATGGGGGAGGGTGTACTTGGTCACGAAGAACGGCCCGAATAGATTCACGCGTAGCGTGCGCTCCCATTCCTCTTCCTCGAGTTCCTCGAAACGGCGGGCGCGACCAATCCCAGCGGCATTGACGAGCACATCAATCCCGCCGGTCCAGCGGGCCACTTCTGCCACCGCATCGCGCACTGCAGTGGCTTCCGTGACGTCACACGGAACCGCCAGCAACTGCGCGCGGTCCACGGCAAGGTCCGCCGTCAGCCGCTCCAAGGCATCCCCTTGAACATCGAACGCAGCAACCCGTGCTCCCTCGGCAAGGAAGCGCTCGGCAATTCCTCTCCCGATGCCCGAGGCGGCACCAGTGACCAAAACCGTACGATCGACAAAGCGTTTCATGTTGGTCGTCCGCGAGCGCCTTGCCAGGCGGCGGCCACCTCGTCCACACTGCTGATCGCCGCGAGCAAGCGCAGCGTGTATCGGAGTACATCCTCGGCGTACTGGGGCGGCACACCTGCCACTGCTTGGCGCGGAATGACGACACGATACCCGGCGTTCACTGCTTCGATCGCGAGGCCGAGAATTCCCACGTTCACGGACACCCCGGTGGCGACCACGGTGCAAACTCCCAAATTGCGTAGGAGCGCGTCGAGTTCTGTTCCGTGGAAGGGGGAAACACCGTGCATACGGTCAATCACGAAGTCCTCCGGGTGCGGCCGAAGCTCCTCGACGATGGAGTGCCGTTCGCTTCCCGGAACCAGCGGCGCGTTCTCCCACCGGCCTGCCAGCAAGGGGCAGTTCGTGCTGCTCCCGCGGCCATCGGCGCGGCGCGAGGCGGTCAGGTACACGACCGGAACGCCAGCCGCTCGCGCAGCTTGGCTCAGGCGGGCGATCTGGCCAATAGTTCCGTGAGCGGCCACCACTTGCGCCAGTTGATCGAAGCGGCCGGACGGCAGCACCACCCCCTTTTGGCACTCCATGATCAATAAGGCCGCTTGGCGTGGTTCGAGAAGCTCTTTCCAATCGAAGCGCGGCTCGGGCATCGGGGCACTGCGCGCGGTTGCTTGGCAGTCTGCGTCGGTCAGTTCAAGTTGTAGAGCCGGGCCGGGTTCTTCGATAGGATTTTCTCCTTGGCCGAACGCGACAGGTCATTGCGCTCAGCGAGGATTTTCACCGTGTCAGGAAAACGACAGTCCCAGTGGCAGTAGTCGGAGGCGTACACGATCACGTCCTCACCTAAGGCATGGATCACTGCCGGAATCGTGGACTCGTCTGGATCACAGCCAATGAAACAGCGGCCCGAGAGGAAGTACTCGCTCGGCTTGCGATCAATGTTCGGGGCTTGCTCGGGGGTCAACTCCCAGTGTTCGTCCAACCGCTCGAGCCAGAACGGCAGCCAGCCTACGTTTGCTTCCAGAAAGGCAACGCGCAGTTTCGGGAACTTGTGCAGGATGCCCCCCACGGTGAAGTTCATCACCGCCAGCATCTGGCCGACTGGGTGAGTAAAGGCGTGCGTCTCTAGGCGGGTCTTAAAACGGTCCACGCCGATGGGTACCTGGTCGAGCGCTTGGCCGCCACCGTGCACGCACACCGCCACCCCGAGGCGCTCGGCTTCTGCCCAAACCACGTCGAAACTCGGGTCGTCGAGGTTTTTGTCACGGATGTGTTGAGGAGTCACCATCCCCACCATACCGTGCTGGGTGACGCAACGGCGCAGCTCCTCGGCCGCGGCGGCGGGGTCGATCATGGGGAGTTTGGCCACGGACATGAGCCGGTACGGGTCGTATTTCAGAAACTCGGCGCGTGCATCATTGAGGGTGCGGCAGAGGGCAATTGCAAACTCGCGGTCGAGCCCCGCCCATTCCTCTCCTGCGCCCCCTGGAAACATCACCGTGCGGTCAATCCCTTCGAGGTCCATGTCTTCCAAGCGAGCCTTCGGATCGGTCATGCCCGCGCGCTCGAGGCTGTCTATTTTGGCTGTGCCGCGCGTGTGGCGTACCCCCACCCCGGGCAAATTCGCGAAGTGGCGGCGCAATCGTTCTCGCCGTTCCTCCCACTGCGCGCGGAAGCGTTCGGGAAGTCGCTCCCACCATTGCGGCAGGTCGCCACCGTGTCCATCTGCGTCAATTACGTGATAACCGAAGCGGCCCATCTTCCGACCTCCTTTCTGAGATTGGGATCTCTCAAGAAAACGTGAACACGCCTCTGGCCAACTCTCCCCTCTGCAGGTCGTGCAAAGCCTGCGCAAACTCCGCGAGCGCGTAATGCCGGGTGATCAGCTCATCGATTTTCCACCGCCCCGCCAAGTACAGTTGCGCGAGCAGGGGAAAATCCACCCGCGGCTGGGCGGCGCCATAGCGGCAACCGAGAATCGCTTTGTTTTGATAGAGCTGATGGACGGGAAACGAAAACTGCGAGCCCAGTGCGGGCACACCAACGATGGTGAGTGTGCCGCCCGGGGCAAGACAGTCGAGCGCCTGGCGGATGACGCTGAGCGAGCCGACCGCCTCGAAGGCGTAATCCACCCCGCCGCCAGAGAGTTTTTGCACCATTGCCACCGCGTCGTCCTGCGCGGCGTTGACGGTGTGCGTAGCCCCAAACTGGCGCGCCCAGTCGAGCTTCTGGGGTACAACATCAACGGCGACAATCTGGCTTGCCCCAACCAACGCTCCCGCTTGGATGCAGTTCAAGCCGATGCCACCCGCTCCGAACACAGCCATCCGGGCGCCGGGTCGAAGCTTCGCGCGATGGACCACAGCGCCATAGCCGGTCACGATGCCGCAGCCGATCAAACACGCTCGATCGAATGGAATCCGTGCATCGATCGGGATAGCCCCTTCCTCACGCACAAGCGTCGCCTCCGCAAACACGGAGGCGTTGGCAAACTGAAACGCCGGTTCCCCGTCCAGTAAGAAGGGGCGCACCTCCTTCGGGCTTGGTGCATTACGGCACAGGGTAGGGTGTCCTGACTCACAAGCAGGGCAGCGCCCACAGTGAGAGAGGGTAGAGAGAATGACGGCGTCTCCCTCCCGCACGCTACGCACGCCGGCACCCACCGCCTCGACGACGCCCGCACCTTCGTGCCCGAGGACGAGGGGCGTGGGGTAGGGGATCGTACCATCAATCACACTCAGGTCGGAGTGGCAGAGCCCAGCGGCACGCATGCGGACGCGAACCTCGCCCGGCCCGGGATCGCGCACCTCTACCTCGCGGATCTCCACAGGTTGCCCGGACTTCCTCAGCACCGCCGCCTGTACGCGCATGAGCCTTCACATCCTCCAGCCAATAAATTTCCACTCCGAGTACGCTTGCATCCCCCACCGGCCCCCATCGCGGCCGACACCGCTGAGTTTGTATCCGCCAAAGGGCGCTTCTGGATGCGGAGGGGAACCGTTGATTTGTACGGTACCCGTTCGCAGCGCGCGCGCGACGCGGATGGCGCGGGCCATGTCTCGTGACCACACGTACCCGTACAGGCCGTACGGGGAGTCATTGGCGATCGCCACTGCTTCCGCTTCGTCCGCGAACGGGATCGCGACCAAGACCGGACCGAAAATCTCCTCGCGCGCGATGGTCATCTGATTGTGCACGCCCGTGAAAAGAGTGGGCTCCAGGTAAAAGCCCTTGGGCAGGTGTGCTGGCCTCCCGCCGCCGCAAGCGAGGGTCGCCCCTTCTTGCAATCCGAGAGCGATAAAGGACTCAACGCGCTCACGCTGAGCGGCCGAAACCAACGGACCCACCACCGTGCGCGGATCGCGCGGCGAGCCGATGGGCAGGCGCGCCGCGGCTTGCTTGAGCTGCCCGACGAACGAATCGTACAGTCCGCGCTCGATCAGCAGGCGCGTGCCGGCGATACAGATTTGGCCGGAGTGGAACGTCCACGTTTGCATCGCCCCCTGCAACGCTGCGTCGAAATCGGCGTCGGCAAATACGATGCACGCTGATTTCCCCCCGAGTTCCATCAACGTGCGTTTCATTGCGGCACCGGCGCGCTCCTGCAGCACGCGCCCGACCTTTGTGCTCCCGGTGAAGGAGATCATGTCCACGTGAGGGCTCTCGCACAGAGCTTCACCGACATCCGGCTCTGGGCCGCACACGAAGTTCAAGGTGCCGGGAGGTAAGAACTCAGCCAGAATCCGGCACATTTCGGCGACGCACAACGGGTCCACGGGCGCCGGTTTCACCACCACGGTGTTGCCACAGGCTAACGCCGGCCCGATTTTGCCGGCGCAATTGGTCATCGGGAAATTGAACGGGGTGATTGCCGCCACCACTCCCACCGGCTCGCGTACGGCAATGCCACCGGTGAGAAATTCGCCTCGGGGCGAGGCCACGCTCCGAGGTGCAAACGGCACTTCCGGAGCTTCAGCCGCGAGTTCCGCGTAGCGCTCTAGGCGCTGAATGGCGGCGCCAACCTGCTGAGAAACCGCCACTTGTCGCAGCGCCCCGGTTTCGTCAATGGCAAGTTCCACCAGCCGCTCCGCTTCTTTGCGAAGGGCAGCCGCTGCATCCCGGAGCCGCGCTCCGCGTTCCGCGCCGGTCATGCGGGGCCAGGGACCGTGAAGAAAAGCTTCGGAGGCGGCTTGAGCAGCCTGCCGGGCTTGTTCCACACTGGCGTAGGGCGCCTCCCCCACCGGTTCCTCGGTGGCCGGGTTCACAACGGGGTAGGTGCCGCGTTCTGCGGCCACCCATTTTCCGCCGATCAGCACCCGGTCAACCACCAGCCCAGCCATGAAGCACCTGCCGGCAAGCGCTCCTCAACGTCATGCGGCGCGCGCCGCAAGCTGTTGCTCGCGCTGGCGCACAGTGCTGTGCACAGGGTCCTTATCGAACTTGGGGAGTACGTACTTTCCAAAAGTCTCGATTGAACGCAGCACGTGCTTTTGGTCCAACGTCAAGGTGAGCGGAGCGTAGATGAGTTGGTCCACGCCAAGCTCTTCGTACATTTGAATAACCGGAATGATCTCTTCCGGGGCACCGATTTGCCGGCCACCCACTGCGAGACCGGCTTTTAGCTGCTCGGGGGTGGTCGGAGGAAGAGGACCGATCGGGCCTTCCTGCGGAAGGCCCTTCGGGCGGGGGATCGAGTCGAGCCACTGGAAAAAGTACTCTGTGAAGCGCTCGACCTTGGCGTTGGCGTACAGATACCGGGCCTCGTCCCCGTCTGGCAAGCAAAACATGTTGGTGGTGACGGCAATGTTGTTGTTGATGTACCCGCCAATCGGGTTGGTGCAGCGCCCGATCGCTTCCTTGTACGCTTTGATCAGCGGTGCAATTTCCGCCGGAGTTCCGAAGGTAAAGCACAACGCTCCCAGACCGAGTTCGCCAGCCTCGACAAAGGTGTGCGGACTCGAACAAGCGAGCCAGAGCGGCGGATGCGGCTTCGTATACGGCTTCGGCAAAATGACCCGCCGCGGGACGCGGAAATACTTTCCTTCGTACTCGTACGACTCCTCTCGCCACATGCGAGGAATCTGCTCGAGTGATTCGCGCCACATAGGCTTGGTCTCCGCCGCCGAGGGAATGCAGAATCCAGCCCACTCGGCCGACGAAGAACCTCTCCCGGTGCCAAACTCGACTCTGCCTTCGGAAAGGTGATCCATGGTGGCAATGCGCTCAGCCACACGGACCGGGTGGTTGACGGGAGCCGTAATGTTCACAATGGCGGTGCCGATATGAATTCGTTTGGTTCGCGCCGCCACCCAGCTCAGATATACTTCCGGCGCAGGCTGGTGCGAGTAGTATTGGAGGAAGTGGTGCTCAGGAGCCCAGTTGTACTTAAAACCTGCGGCCTCGACCGCCTCGGACACCTCTAACTCCCGCATGAAGCGAGAGTGCTCATCATCCCACGGCGGTACGTGCATTTGGGAAAAGATTCCAAACTCCATCGTCCAACCCTCCTTTGCCGAGCGCGATGCGAAATCCGGATTCGCATCACCGAACTATCATTCGGAACATTGAATTGTCAATGCACGAATCTGGTGATATTGCCGAATCATGGGTCGCGAGCCGCGAACTGCGAGGGACAAACTGCGTCAAGCTCGGGCAGAGGTGTACCGCCGGCACATTCTTGAGGCCGCGGAGCGGGTGTTTGCCGACAAGGGATTTGCGTCGGCCTCCATGCAGGAGATCGGGCGCCAAGCCGGCGTGTCCATGGGTACCATTTACAGCGTGTTTGCGAGCAAGGAGGCCGTGCTAGAGGGGGTCCTGCAGTGGCGCGGCGAGGAGATTCTGGCGTTGGTGCGAGACGCTACCGCGAGCGCGGCCGGGGCGCTGGAAGCGCTCCGACGACTCATGGAAGCGTACGTGACCTACTTTACCGCGCATCCGGATTTTTTACGGATGCACTTGCGGCTGGGTGGCGCCTGGAGCGTGAGTCCAGCCAACGGCAAACGGCGGGCGGCGGTTTGGGAAGAGATTCATCGCTTGCAGGCCGATCTCATGGGCAAAGGTGTACGCGAGGGAGTGCTGGTGGATGAGGATCCCGCACTACTCGCGCGCCTGTTCAGTGCGGTAGATCAGGTGCTCCTGGCCCGCTGGGTGGAACTCGGGCTGCGCGCGAGCAAGGAGGAACTGCTGCGCCAGTTGCAGCTATGGGTCGAGCGCTTGTTGGTACGCAGACCGAACGGTCCGACAAGCGGCCAGAACCAGCTAGCGCACCGCCAGCGGGTTCAGCGGTGAGCCCACGCCGCCGCGCACCTTGAGCACTGGGGCGGCAAGCAGGCACGTCCATTCCCCCTCGCGGGCGCAATCCTCGGCGAGTTCTTCGAGATCGAACATCTCGCCTAAGGTGAGCCCCATGTCCCGGATGCACACGAGGTGGAAGGGTAGGGGTGTGCTCGGGTCTTCGAACGGGATGACTTCCACCGCATTCGTGTCGCTGGCGACGGCGGCGGCTTGGCGCTCCCACAACCATTCTGCGCAAGCGAGGCCGAGCCCCGGCATTTGCCGCATGTATCCCTCGCGGTTTTGTTCCCGCGTGAAGACCGTAATATGCCCAGTGCGGATCAAGACCACGTCTCCTGGCTCGACTCGTACGCCCTGCTCCCGTTCGGCACGAGAAAGGTGCTCAGGCTGGATCGCGAACCCCGGCGGCAGTCGTTCGACGCCTTGCAAGCGCGCGATGTCCAAAAGTACGCCGCGTGAGAGGATTCCATCGCCGATCGCGTCGATTGCGTTGCAGCTCGCGCCGCTCGAGGTAACCGTTTGCGGCGAGGCCCCGTTGTACAAGCGGTCCCCGTAGTAAACGTGGGCGAGCGCGTCCCACTGGGTAGCACACTGCAGTGGCAGGAGCACCACATCATCGTTGTAACGAAAGCCGCCAGGATCCGCTCCGTAGCCGACATGCAACGCGCTCATATAGTGCTGCGGGTTGGTTCGCCCCCCTTGTCCGATTTGCGGGCCATCCGGACCGATCGGCAAGCCCAAACTGAAGACGACACCGCGCCGAACACTTTGCTTTGCGCGTAGGATGACCTCTGGGGTAACAAAGTTCAGGGTGCCGCGTTGGTCGTTCGCACCCCAGCGCCCCCAATTCGAGAGTTTTGCCCCGAGCTCGCGGACGCGCTCCATGCTGCCTTCGAAAACCGCAAATCCGAGGAGCGCGTACGTTCAGTCTTCTAGGGAAATCGCTTGCCGGGGGCAGCGGCGGACTGCTGTTTCCACTTTTGCTCGGAGCGATTCCGGCGGGTTCGGGTCGAGCAAGCGTGCACGGTCGTCCTCCCCGACCACGAAGACCTCCGGCGCCACTTTCATACAAACCGCGTTGCCCTCGCACAGATCGTAATCAATGCGGATTTTCATGCCCTGCACTCCTCGTTTCGCTTCCTTACGTTGCCTGGAGCGTCGAGCTCGGTCAACCACACCCGCTAGTGAGCGGCGGTTGTGCGGCGCCGCTCGGGGGTGAAACGCACGGGCATGGACTTGATGCCAGACAAAAAGTTCGAGCGCAGGCGCCGTAGCGAACCGGCCAACTCCATATCTGGGAAGCGGCGCAAAATCTCCTCGAACATGATCCGGATTTCCAAACGAGCGAGGTTGGCGCCTAGACAGTAGTGCTCCCCGATCCCGAAGGAGATGTGCTCATTCGGCGAACGGGCCACGTCGAACTGGTCCGGGTTGGCAAACACCTCCTCGTCCCGATTGGCCGAAATGTAAAACATGACCACCTTATCGCCCTCGCGGATTTTTTGCCCCCGAATTTCTGTGTCCGCTGCGGCCGTGCGGCGAAAACAAATCACGGGCGTCACCCAGCGCAGCATCTCTTCGACGGCCGTAGGCAAGAGTTCCGGGTGCGCAAGCAGCTTTTGCTTCTGTTCCGGGTGCTCGATCAGGGCGAGCATGCCTCCCGAGATGAGGTTCCGGGTAGTTTCGTTACCGGCCACCGCGAGCAGCAAAAAGAAGGAATCGAACTCCAGTTCACTCAGGCGCCGCCCCTCGACTTCTGCATGCATGAGCTTGCTGACGAAATCATCCCCGGGCTCACGCTTGCGACGTTCGGCTAACTGGTGCGCGTACGCCCACATTTCCGCCGCCACCCGTTTACCTTCCTCCATATTGTTCGGATCTTGTCGGAACTCGGGGTCGTCAAAACCAACGAGCTTATTGCTCCAGTCGAAGATGAGGTGGCGATCCTCTTGAGGAATGCCGATGAGTTCTGCAATCACCTGAAGGGGCAACTCCGCCGCGATCTCGGTTACGAAGTCGCACTCGCCCCGCGGCGCGACTTGATCGAGGATGCGGGTGGTGAGTTCGCGGATGTGTGGCTCGAGCGCTGCGACACGGCGCGGCGAGAACCCTTGGCTGACCAGTCTTCGGTACTTCGTGTGCTGCGGTGGGTCCATGTTCAACATTAGGTTCCGCGTGACGTGCAGATCCTCTTCCGGAACATCGAAAATGTTGGTCCCACCACGGTACGAGGAAAACAGGCGCGGGTTCTTGGAGATGTGCACCACATCCGCATACTTCGTCACCGCCCAAAAGCCACGCCCACCTTTCGGCTCCGGGTGCCAGTAGACCGGCGCCTCTTTGCGTAGCACCGCAAACATGTCATGCGGGACCCCCTGCTCCCAACGATCGAGATCATACAAATTGACGTCTTCGAGTCGCATGCTGCACCTCCCTGTTTACGCCTTAGGTACGTTGGTCGCGCCGCGTAGCGGAGTGACGACACCGCGCGGCATGCCGAGCAACTGCGTGATCGCCGTCTTGAGAAACTCGCGCTGGCGCCGGACTGCAGTTGGCGAAAGCCAGTCTGCTTCAGCGACCAGCGACAAGAGCTGCGCATTTGCGAAGTAACCGAAGATCATGTGGTAAATGCCCGCTGCAACAAAGGGAAGCTCCTCGCGGCGCCAAGGCGCGCCGGACATCGCCAACACGCCCAGGCCCTGCTGGAACAGGGGGCGCAGCAAGCGCACCACAGTGGCGCGGAAAAACCGCAGGTCATCCACCCCAGCCCGTTGGATGAGGCGCGGCAAGTGGGGGTGCGCGCTGAGGTAGTCGAGTACGTGATCGAGTGTTTGCTCCACCGCCGAGCGAGACTCCTCCCTCGTGCTTGCCGGCACACCCCCCGCAACAAGACGGACGAGTTCCTCCACTCCCCTGGCCAGTACGGCCTCATACAACGCCCGCTTGTTGCGGAAGTAGTGATAGAGGCTGGCCTGGTTCTTCAGGCCCACTTCGGCCGCGATCTCCCGTACCGACACCCCCGAAAACCCGCGCTCTGCAAAGCGGCGTTCCGCCGCGTCGAGGATCGCCTGGCGGGTAGATTTCTCTTCGCTGTTACTTGCCGGTCTCGCCGTTCGTTTCACGCGCGAACTCTTACTCCAACAAACGTTTGTTTGTCAACACGTGAGATTCCCTGAACGCGGTCGCTTGCCTTGTTGCGGTGGCCGCAGGACGCCTGATCGCCGCTGCGAAGCCTTGAGCTCGCAGAAACGAACGACGCTCGTCAGGGAAGGCTGACGCCGGCAACGTGTTCTCGCGGCGAGGAGCCAGCGAGCGGCGCAGGGCGGCGCGCTAACGAACCGCTACACGCCCAGTACCTGGCGTGCGAACTGTTTGGCCCAGGCGTAGTCTGGCTTGCCGCTGGGACTACGCTGGATCTGCGGTGCCACCACCAAGGAACGAGGGATCTTATAGCCAGCCAAGTACTGTCCGCAGTGCTCGCGGATTTCCTCGAGAGCAGGCGTCTGGTGGCCTGGGCGCAGCGCGACCACAGCAGTGACGCGCTGCCCCCAGCGAGGATCGGGAACACCCACGACCAGCGCGTCGTAGATTGCTGGGTGGCTTTTGAGAACCCGCTCGACCTCCTCGACGTATACTTTTTCGCCACCGGTGTTCACACAGGAAGATTCGCGGCCCAAAAACAGCACCTGGCCGTTTGCCGCGTAACAAGCCCGGTCGCCGCCGACGCAGTAACGAACCCCGCCGATCACCGGGAAGGTTTGCTGCGTTTTTTGTGGGTCCCCCAAGTAGCCAAGTGGGATGTGGCCAAAGGTGGCAACCCAACCAATATCGCCTTCTGGCCCTGGACGCGCTTGATCCGGGTCGAGGCGAGCAGTGCGATCCGCGTTGAGCAGCACCGTGTTGTCGCGCAGTTGGTAGGCGGGAAGTCCGGAATACTCGGAGCGCGTATCGAAGCTCATCGCCTGCAAGCCTGCCTCACTGGCCCCGATGTTTTCGATCACCATGACCCCCTCGGGCAAGTAGCGGAGCAGCCGGTCGCGGACGCTTGCAGACAACACAGCCGCGGTGCTCACCACCACCCGCACGGAAGATGTGTCGTACGTTCGTTCTTCGAGTGCACCGAGAAGGGGCAAGGCGAAGGAGTCGCCGATCAAGCCCAACGAATCTACCCGATGTCGCTCGACCGTGCGCCAGAAGTCGTGTGGATCGAAGTGCCTGGTTTGGTCCGGCAAAATCACGGTGCCGCCGCGGTGGAATGTGTTGAAGCAAGTCCAGTGTCCGGCACCGTGCATAAAGGGCGCCGCCACCAAGGGGCGCCCTCCGAACCCCGCCCTTGCTAGATCAATGAGCTGCTCTTCCGATTCGATGCGCGGGAAACCCGGCAAAGCACCACCGAGCCCCGCATAAAACACGTCTTCCTGTCTCCAGACCACTCCCTTCGGGAGCCCCGTCGTGCCACCGGTGTAAAGAATGTAAAGGTCATCCGGAGAGTAGGACAGTGAGGGGAGAGCCGCCGGATACTGGGCCAGCAATGTCTCGTACTCCACGGCGCCAGGGAGGAGCGGCTCGTTCGATTCGTCTTGAACCTGGATGAAGAACTGGAGGTCGGAAAGTCGGTGGCGGATGGCAGCCAGGCGAGGAGCCAACGCTGCGTGGTACACCACGGCACGCGCGCGAGAGTTCCGGAAGACGTATACCAACTCGTCTTCGACGTAGCGGTAGTTGACATTGATCGGAACAGCCCGGGCGTAGTATGCGGCGTAAGCGGCCTCCAGGTACTCGTTACAGTTGTACATGTAAAGCGCGATGTGATCCTGCCCCGACTCCCACGGCTGCAAGTGTTGCCGCTCGGTGTGGCAGCCCAGCCCCCAGTCGAGCAGCGCATTGGCCAAGCGAGCCGAGCGCTGGTGCAACTCTGCGTAGGTGAGTTCGCGGTCACGCCAGACAAAGGCCGGACGTTCCGGTAAGGCGCCAGCGAGGGTTTGGAACAAATGCCCGAGGTGTGCCAGCATCGGACTCAGCGGCCGTGAAACACAGGCTTGCGCTTCTCGTTGAAGGCGCGGGTGCCTTCTTTACAGTCGTCAGACATAGACACCGGAATTCCCAACTCGAGTTCCCGTTCGAGGGCTTTCTCGCTCGGCAAATCGAGCCCTTCGACGACCGATCGCTTGACGGCTTGAACGGCTAGTGGGCCGTTGTCGCGAATGATCTCCGCATAGCGTCTCGCTTCGGGGAGTACCTGATCGGCTGGCACCACCTTGTTGATGAGCCCCATGCGGAGCGCGTCGGCGGCCGAGAACTGCTCGCCTGTGAGCAAGATCTCCATCGCGTAACAGTACGGAATTTGCCGAGGCAAGCGAACCGTCGAACCGCCCATCGGAAACAAGCTCCATTTGACCTCCGCCAAACCGAAGCGCGCGTCCTCACTCGCGATGCGGATGTCAGTGGTGGTCAGCAGTTCGGTACCCCCAGCGATGCAGTAGCCGCGCACCGCCGCAATCAACGGCTTGTGCACGCGGTAGTTGCGCAACAGCCCCTTATAAATGATGCTCACGTCGTTGCGGATCCGCTCGTCATACTCGGTCTCCGGAGGCCGTAGCCCCTGCATCATACGAACGAGCTTGTTCAAGTCTGCCCCGGCGCAAAAGGCCTGCTCTCCAGCTCCAGTGAGCACAGCAACGCGGATGTTCGGGTCAGCATTGATCTCCTCCCATGCGTCGGCGAGGCGACAGAGCATCTCTGGGTTGATCGCATTGCGCACCTCCGGGCGGTTCATGGTCACCCAGGCGATCCCGTCTTGTTTCTCGAACAACACTGCTGGCGCTGCCATCACGTCCTCCCACGTTGTCAAAGTTCGCCGCTCACGATCCACATGGCGAAATACTGCGCCCCGCCCCCGTAAGCGTGCCCGAGCGCAACCTTGGCGCCCTCCACTTGATGCTCGCCTGCACGCCCCATGACTTGCAGGGCAGCTTCGCCGAGTCGAATCATCCCGGAGGCACCAATGGGGTTCGTGCAAAGCACGCCGCCGGAAGGGTTGATGGGCAGGTGTCCATCAAAGCGGGTGTCGCCGCGATCAATCGCCTTCCACCCTTCACCTTCGGCACAGAAACCCAAGTTCTCGAGCCACATGGCTTCGAACCACGAGAAGGGGACGTAAATTTCAGCCGTGTCAATCTCGTTCCACGGGTCGGTAATCCCGGCGCGCTCGTAACAAAGGCGGGCACACTCGGCGCCCGCGCGCGGGCTCACCTGGTCGCGCCCCGGCACCCACATGGCCTCTGCCAACGAGAAGCCTGCCTTGATCCAGGCCGGTTTGCGCGGGCCTTTCTTGGCCAAATCTTCCGATGCCAGGACCAAAGCAATCGCGCCATCAGAGGAGGGGCAGGTCTCGCCAAAGCGGATCGGGTCCCATAACATCGGCGTCTCCATGACTTGCTCGATCGTCACGCGCTCGCGCAAATGAGCGTACTCATTCCGAGAAGCATTTTCGCGCGCGTTGACCACCGTGAGCGGCCCAATGTGTAAGGGGGCTTTGCTGCGCGTGATGTAGGCGCGGCAGTAGGGGGCAAAAAACCCGCCGGCGCCGGCCACCAGCGGCGGCGTAAACGGTAAATTTGGGGACAACGCCCACATGGCGTTGCCCTCCGACTGCTTCTCGAACGCGACGGCAAGGACCCGCTCGTACAGCCCTGAAGCAACGTGCGTGGCCGCGGTGATCGCGGTCGTGGCTCCCACCGAACCAGCGGTGTGCACGCGTAGCATGGGCTTCAGATGCGCACCCAGAGCACCAACCAGGAACTGCTCGGGCTGCGCCACGCCCTCGAGCATGTCGGGGGCCTTCCCGAGGACGACGGCGTCAATGTCAGAATGATCGAGCCCAGCATCCAAGAGCGCACGGTCCACCGCCTCGCGGATCAGGCCGGGAATGTTCACATCAGAGCGCCGAGAAGCGTGGTGCGTCTGGCCTACTCCGACCACCGCCACAGCTCGCTTCATGACCACCTCCTCTGTGAGCCCAAGACGAACACCAGGTTCGTCTGCAGGCAGTGCCCTTGAGTCGCATGCGCGACGGCACGTTCGGCTCCGGGCACGGCCCGCTCCCCAGCTTGGCCGGAGAGCTGCCGAAACACCTCACCCAAGCGAATCAAGCCCGTGTTCATGATCGGATGGGCGCACAGCGGTCCGCCGGAGGGATTGAGGACAGGTGTGGAAGACCTCGGATCGAGGCCGAGAGCCTCGCATACGATCCACTCTTCGGCCGGAGTCGCAGCGGACAGTTCTACTAGGTCCGCTTGGTCGGCACGGTCGAGGCCCGCCATCGCTAATGCACGTTGCGCCGCAAGCCGAGTGCTCTCGCTGCGCGACAAGTCGCGCGCCCCCAAGCTTTGCAGCTCGGAGATGTGGTGCGCGCCGTGGATCCAGACCGGCCGCTCGCACATGCGTTCCGCCTTCCCTTCGGCGGCAAGAACCAGGCACGACGCGGTCTCTCCAATCGCTGGCAGGTAGGCCGCGCGCAAGGGATCCACCACGAACGGCGTGGCCGCCAACTGCTCGGGCGAAGCAGCTTCGCGCACGAGGTTGTCGGGGTTTTTCGCTCCTGCGCAACGGTTCCGCGCCGCAACCTCGGCAAGGTCGCGGTCGGAGAGTTGTAAGCGCGCCATCACCATGCTCGCTTGCAGTGCAGCGGAAGCAACCGGATCCAGGCCGAGGGGCGCCTGGTAATACGGGTCGAGTTGGAGATTCATGATCCGCCGTGGCTCGCCTTCGGAAACCTTCCCATGCGCCACCACCAGCGCGGTGTCACACTCACCCGCTTGCATTCGGACCCACGCGTAGTAAGCGCAGAATGCCGCGTCCATTTCGAAATGGTTGTCGTGCCGAGGGGGCCAGGAACCCATGGCATCGAGAGCCGCGACAAAGCCAAAAGGGCGCCCGTCCATGTAATCCGTGGAGCCGGCAATCTGGTAGTCAATGTCGTCCCGGCTGGCACCGCAGGCTGCCAGGGCGGCCTGCACCACCGGACTGAGCATCTCCATGGCGGTCCGGTGTTCGTCGCGGGCGACGACCGGCAGCTGGGCAAAACTCACAATCGCAACGTTTCGAAGCTGTGTCATCGAACTCCTACAGTCTGTGCAAATACGTTTCTGGAGGCGCGTCTGGTTCACCGGTGGGGCGAAAGTACTGAATGTCCTCGTGGTCCCCGTGGCGTTCCCCGTCTGGCTTCCACACTGCCTCGACGCGCATGCCCATGCGCACTTCCTCCGGCTTGCACTCCTGGATCAGCGCAAAGATCGAGATATCGGCACCGTCCAAGGCCACGGATGCGGCAACGTAGGGCAGCTCGAGGTTGCGCCCAATGACCGGGATGTTCACGATGCAAAAGGTCGTGACCGTGCCGCGATCGGCCACTTCGACCAACTCCGAACAAGGCGCAAAGGCGTGCGGCGAGAAGGACACCGGTGGTACAAATACCTTCCCCGTACGGTCGCAACGCGAACCGAGGATGCGCTTTTCCTTCAACGCCCGCAGGTACGCTGCGCGATAATCTCCCGCCACGTAATCGTACGGGAGCCAGACATGAGCGTCCACGTATTTGATCGGTTCTGTCGGTGGTTCTGTAAATGCAGGCATTTGGCGATCTTCCTCCTTGCTCGCCGTCTCACTCGACGAGGCGAAACTCGGCGATATCGAGAATACTGCCGGCCCGTTCGCCATCGGGCTTCCACACCGCTCGCACCCGCGACCCGATTTCCACCCGCTCCCAGTCTGCGCGCGTCACGTGCAAGAGTGCGGTATCGGCACCGTCGAGCCGCACCAGAATGTATGCAAACGGCTCGGTGAACGGGTGCAACCTTTCCACCGGCTGGCGCACGCGGGCAATCCCGACAACCGTTCCCTCGTCCGCAACGGGAACCCATTCCTTGGCCGTGCTCGCATCCCATTCGGAATACCCCAACGGCGGCACGACAACTGCCCCGCCAGCCACACGTTGCCCCCAGATTTGCTTCTGTTCCTTCAGTGCGGCAAGGAACCGCCCCACAACTGGCCCAGTGGAATGCTTGTACGTGAATTCGAGAATCTGTCGCTGCGTGAGCGGTGCGGTATCGAAGTCTTGGATGCGCATGGCGCGAGCATGTATTCCAACTAACGTTTGTTTGTCAAGAATCTTGATGCTAAGCAGGGGGCCTCATGGGTTGGGAAGGAGCCGCAAGCAAGACGCAAAAACTCTTGTCTGGGGAGGAGCCGTTCCAAATGGAGCAAGGAAAAGCATACGCGTTGACCGACGAGATGAGCCAGCCATGGCAGAGGCATTCGCGCGAAGGGCGGCAGGGCCGCAGCCACAGCAGCGTGTTGCTCGCGGCACTGCTCTGCAGCAGTGTTTTTCTGAGCACACATTCCGCACTGGCAACGGAGGAAGTCGCGCCGGGGTTGAAGGTCGGGGATATTCTGACCGAGTCGAACGCGCATCTCGCAAAGGACCTGTTGCCCGAGGAGATCTACCAGCACTACGCGAAAGGAGAGTACCGAAACAAAATCGTCTCCTACCCAGTCGGAACCGCGAGGTGGGAGAAATCGTTCCTGGAGGCGACCGAGAAGAACGCTGGCCAGTTGGACGTGGATGAGCGCGGAACCATTGTCGAGAAGGGCACAGGGAAACAGCCCGACTTTTACTACGGCATTCCGTTCCCGATCATTGACCCCAAGGACCCGAAAGCCGGTGTGAAAATCGCCTGGAACCAGTTCCTAGCGTACTGGTACGGGGGCTCCAGCTACAACCGAACGCTCGTTGCCATGACCAGCCGCCGCGGCTTGGATCGAGGGATCGTAGCGAATGGCTGGTTCGAATTTTACGACGGAGTCCCTCCGAAATACCGAAAGCCAAACCCCCTCGGGATCCAAAGTCAGTTTCTCGGCGTCACGTTGTCTCCTGCGGATCTCCAAGGCACGGCTTCACTAACTTGGCGTTACCGCGACCCAGGCAAGCGCGATTCGGTGTGGGCCTTCGTTCCGGCGCTCCGGCGCGTGCGCGCGGTAAGCCCGGCCAACCGCTCTGACGGTTACTTAGGCTCGGATATTAGTGGCGATGATGGTTTCTTTTTCGACGGCAAGCCGGAGGACTTCCAGTGGCGTCTGATTGGAAAAAAGGACGCGCTTCGCTTCGTAGATCCGAATGCGGTCAGCGGGCCCATCCCGATTCCCCCAGCGCCTGGCGGAGGATGGAATATCCTGACCGACCTCAACCCGCCGACCGTAGGTTACAACCTCCCCGGTTGGAAAGGCGTTCCTTGGGCACCCACGGACTCCGCGCTCGCCAAGCGCCCCATGTGGATCATCGAGGCGATCCCGCGCGACAAGTACTACTTGTACGGCCGCATCGAACTTTGGATCGACGCCGAAACCTGGGATGGGGCCTGGAACCGGAAGTTCTCCTGGAACGGTGAACTCGTCCACAATTACCAGATGCAGGCTCGTGTGAATCACATGGCCGGAGACCCGAAGGATCCAGAGTGGCTTCCGGCGAGCACCATGATCTGGGCAGCAGCGGAGAACATCAAGATGGAACGGGCGACCTTGGGCGGCTTGCGGGCAGACCCGCAGGCCCCCGCATACCGGCGCGTGCCACTCGATCCACGCCTGTTCGACTCGATGACGCTCACCAAGTACGGCAAGTGATTTTCGCGTAGGCGCGCGCTGAGGGCGGCAGCACCACCGCCGCCTCAAGCACAGCAGAACCTGCGCTTGTACCCGGAGCCGCGCGAGGAGGAAGGCGACGGTCCTTTCCGTCGCGCTGGGCTTGCCCAGATCAGGAAGCGGAGCAGTCCAGCCGCCGAGAGCTACCTGTTGGACCTGTCATTCCGCCACCTGGGCCAAGCCCAGCGAGCGCAGGGCGGCACGGATCTGGTCTGCGGCACGATCCAAATCTTCTGGGCGCGGGTTCAAGTCCTGGCGCGCAAAATCCAAGTCGTGAACCGAATCAATTGGTACGACATGAAAATGTACGTGCGGCACTTCGAGGCCGGCCAGCATCAGTCCCACCTTTGCTGGGTTGAAGGCGAGCTGTAGGCCTTGCCCGATCTTTTGCGCTACGCCGACGAGATGATTCAGCAAAGGCTGGGGTAGATCCAGCCAATGGTCGATCTCTTCGCGTGGCACCACCAAGGTGTGCCCCGGACGCAGCGGATGAATCGACAGGAAAGCGACGCATTGGTGATCCTTCCACACGAACCGGGCCGGCAGCTCCCCAGCAATGATGCGGGAAAACACACTTGCCATCGAAACACCTCCTTACGAAAGCGGGCATCCCTCGAGCGCTAGCCTTACTGCGAGCACGATCTCATCAATAGTGACAGACCCGTCTCCATCGCGGTCCCCTGGTGGGCAAGCGGCTGCCGGTTGCGTGCCCAACGCGATGTTGACCAGGACGATCAACTCATCCACCGTCACCTCGCCATCTCCGTTGCAGTCGCCGCTGCATGGTGGGGTTGGCGTCGGAATCGGCGTGGGGGTGTCGGTGGCGGTCGGCGTTGGCGATGTCGTCGCTGTCAAGGTGGGTGTCGGAATCACCACCAGGATGGCGCCATGGCCCGCCTGCACGTTTGTCAGGTCCTCACCCTCGGCGTCTACGAGGCTGATTTCAGTAAGCGTCAGCGCGTATGCTCCAGGCGGCGCTGTCGGTGAAATTGCCACCGTGCAAATCCACAACACCGTGCCGGGCGGAATGGCCTCGAATAATGGTTGCTCAGGAAAGAGAAAGACCTTCGCAGCGGTACAACTCGTGCCCGTGCAGCCGCTCGGCTGATACTGAGCCAGGAAGCTGCGCTCGAGCGAGGGATTCGGTTCGCAGTCCGGGGAGCCGTCGGGCAAGGGCCGCACCGGAGCGAACTCCGCGTCGAAATGAACCACCGCTTGCGCAGCCGCGATGCCCCGTGGTGCCTCAGCGAGTCGGACTGCGAAGCTCACTACCTGCCCTGGGAAGCCAGCTACACTGTCAGCCTCCAAGCGCGGGAATCCAACCGTAGGCGTGAAGGTCGTGGTGGCAGCAGCCGTAGGGGTAGGAGAGGGTTCCAACGGCGGGGGAGAACCGGTTGGTGTGAAAGAGCGCGTGGGCGTAGAAGTCGGCGACGGTGGGAGAGGCGTCAATGTCGCGGTGGGAGAGGGTGGGGGCGCGCTCGGTGACAACGTTGGTGTGGCAGTCGGAACCGTGGGCGTAAAAGTCCTCGTGATGGTGGGAGTGGGTGTCGGCGGGTTCACTTCGAAGGCACCGATATCGCAGCGCGCAATGCCGTCGTTGTTCCCGTCCGCTGGTCTCGGGAAGCCGCGTTGATCCACCAAAGGACAGTTCTCCGGGTCGCCTGCATCGATCGCGATGCTCCCCGCCTGCAAGGCCGCGGTCAAAGAACGGCCGCCGTTGAAAGCCGGCAAGGAAAGTCGCGGGTCGGCGCTGCTCAAATCGGAGTCTCGATCTAGAAGGCAAGTTGTGCCGGAGTCGAGGTTAAAGCCCAGAGACAAAACCGGGCGCCCTGCACAGTTTCCTCCCAAAGCGCTGCCGGCGACGATCGTGTTGTGCATTCGCAGCTCGCCCAGGTTGTGAATGCCGCCCCCGGCACTAGCGATGTTGTTGAGAATGGTCACGCTTTCCAAGTCGGCGACTGCGTCATTGAGGTTGGCGAGTCCACCTCCTTGGCCGTTCGTCGCGGCGTCGTTGCCATAGAACGTGGAGTTCAACGCGACCAGTTGCCCCCCAGGCAGGTTGGCGACGCCGCCCCCTGCGCCTGCGGTCACTGTGTTCATCTGAATCGTCACACTTTCCAGGCGCAGGCTCGCTCGGTTTCGGATGCCTCCTCCGCCAGCGCCGACGTTGCCATTCTGGATGACGAGGTTCCGCATCGTGACGGTGGCGGGCGGGAAGACATCAAAAACTCGGTCGAGCAAATTCCCGTCAATGGTGGTCACCCCAGGTCCATTCCCTTCCAGCACGACATTGTCGGTGAGATCTAGGTCCCCAGTTGCTGCTTCTTCTTCCCCGTCACCGGCAATCAACAAGCGAAAACGAGGCTGCAGACTGGGCACTTGAATCACGTCCTCGCCACGCGAAGCATTGGCTTCCTGTACCGCGGCTCGAAGTGTGCAGGCTCCGTTGGAAGCCGCACACACGCCGTCCCCAGGCTGGGCGTCGGGCAAGTCGTTCGTGGAGTTCACAGTCCACACCGTGGCCTGTACGGGCAGAGGCTGGAAAAAAGCCAGCGACAGAAGTGTTGTGAGGACGACGCGC
>JBBILD010000024.1:0-55000 GCA_037445065.1 Myxococcales bacterium | reverse complement strand
GAGGTCGCAGTCCTTCGCCACTGGCAGGAGGCCACACCAAGGTGCGGGACGAAATTAAGGTCTTTGCTGGCAATTCTAATCCAACGCTTGCGGATGCGGTGTGTGCTTACTTGAAGATTCACCGCGGCCAAGCCGAGGTGCGCCGCTTTAGCGACGGCGAGGTCCTGGTGGAAATCAAGGAAAACGTTCGCGGTGGCGACGTGTTCGTCATCCAATCGACGTGTACCCCGGTGAACGACAACTTGATCGAACTTCTTTTAATGCTCGATGCCTTCCGACGCGCCTCCGCAAAGAGGATTACGGCTGTCGTGCCGTATTACGGATACGCGCGGCAGGACCGGAAAGTTGCCCCGCGCGTGCCCATCAGTGCCAAGCTCGTTGCAGACCTGATCACAACCGCTGGAGCCTCGCGCGTGCTAACGGTGGACTTGCACGCCGGCCAGATCCAGGGCTTTTTCAATGTTCCGGTAGACAACTTGTTCGCAACTCCTGTCTTGCTCCGTTACGTCCGGGAACGCCTCCCGGCCGATGACATCTGCGTTGTCTCGCCGGACGCCGGAGGGGTGGAGCGGGCGCGTGCGTTCGCCAAGCACCTGGATGCCGGCTTGGCAATCATCGACAAGCGACGTGCGCGGCCCAACGAAGTGGCGGAGATGCATATCGTTGGAGATGTGCGCAATCGAGTCGCTATCCTTGTGGATGACATGGTAGACACAGGGGGAACACTGGCCGCAGCAGCGTCAGCGCTTCGAGAAAACGGAGCCACCACCGTTCTGGCTTGCTGCACACACCCGGTTCTATCTGGAAACGCAGTGCAGCGAATTGAGGATTCGGCGCTGGAAGAACTCATTGTAACGGACACGATCCCGTTGCGCCCGGAAGCTGTGCGCAGCAATAAGCTGAAAGTGTTGTCCGTGGCTCATTTGCTGGGCGAGGCGATTCGTCGGACGCATTACGAGGAGTCCATTAGCTCATTATTTGTGTGAGTGTTCGTTGGATGCCGTATTGAGACTGAGACGAACCGGAAAAGGAGTCGAGACTCTCCATGGAAACAATCGAACTCAGAGTGGAACCGAGGGTAGGAGTAGGGAAAGGCCCGGCGCGAAGACTGAGACGCCAAGGAAAGGTTCCTGCAGTGTTGTATGGCCCGAAGCGGGCCCCAGTGCCTTTGGTGGTCGCTGAGAAGGAGCTGGTGGAGAAAATCACCGCTCTGGAGGGGGCACACCTGATTCGCTTCGCAACGGATCTTCCGGAGCTTCGCGAGTGTGTTGCCTTGGTGAAGGAGACCCAGTTTGACCCGGTCAGACTGAAACCGTTGCATGTGGATTTTTACGAGGTGGACCTAACGGCGAAGATTCGAGTGCGTGTTCCGTTGCACTTTGTGGGTCGGCCCAAGGGGGTGGTCCTGGGCGGCATTCTCCAGCCGCTGCAGCGGGAAGTCGAAATTGAGTGCTTGCCTCTTCAAATTCCGGAATTTGTGGAGGTGGATGTCTCCGAGTTAGGAATCCACGACACGATACACGTGAGCGAACTTCGCTTGGGAGAAGGCGTCACAGCTGTTTACCATGAGGATGTTCCCGTGGTCACTGTGCTCGCTCCGACGGTAGAAGCTGCTCATCCTGCTGCCGAAGGGACGGTAGAAGCGGCCCCGACAGCCGAGGCAGAGAAGAACGCTTAGAGGATTCAGAAAGGCGAGGTGCCACGATGGAGAGACAATACGAAACCTTGTACGTGCAACACCCGGAAACAGCCACGCAACGCGTCGCCGAGATCAATGAGAGGATTCAGGGGATTGTCACGACGTTGGGCGGACGCGTGGCGGATTTTCAGGAGTGGGGGTTGCGCGAACTCGCTTACCCGATTCGTCACCAGAAGCGCGGCTTGTACTTTCTGATCCGTTACACCGGGAGCGGACAGGTTGTGGAGGAGCTGCAACGCAACCTCAGAATTTTGGATGAAGTGCTGCGCTATGTCACGGTGCGCATTCCAGCCCGGCTGCTGAAGGGACAGCTTGGGGTGGCGAGTGAGGGTGGACGAACGCGGCTCGAGGGGGGGCGGACCGAGCCAAGCGAAAGCGGTGCAGTAAGCCCCCAGAGCATGTAATCAAACACGCGTGACGAAGCTCTGAGGAGACGATCGAAGGAGTCGGACGGCCATGGAGGATAAAGCAGTATTTCGCAGAAGAAGTCCTGGGCGCAGGAAGATCTGCCGATTTTGCGCGGACAAGACACCCTGGATTGATTACAAAGACGCCCGCACGTTGCAGACGTTTCTAACCGAACGCGGCAAGATCGTACCTAGCCGCATCACAGGGACTTGCGCAAAGCACCAGAGGCAACTGACGTTGGCCATCAAGCGGGCTCGTGTGGCCGCCCTGCTTCCGTTCACGGTCACCGAGGTGTGAACTTCCGCCCCGGAGACGACGTTTTCGTGCTGGCGTGTGCATCAGCAGAAGGAGTGAGCCATGGAGGTCATCCTGAAAGAAACCGTTCCGAATCTCGGCCGTAGTGGCGAGATTGTGAAAGTGAAGCCGGGCTTCGCTCGCAACTACCTCTTTCCGCGTGGGCTCGCGGTCTACGCAGATCGCCGGAATCGGAGGATGCTCGAGCACGAGCAGAGAGTAGCTGCTCAACGATACGATCGGCAGCGGCAACAGGCAGAAACTTTAGCCCAGCGCTTGACCCAGACGCGGCTTCAATTCCCCATGCGGGCCGGCGAAGAAGGAAAACTGTTTGGTTCCGTTACGAACCAAGACATTCAAAAAGCGCTGGCGGAATTGGGCATGGAACTGGACCGCCGGCGTATCCAGCTGGAGGAGCCGATCAAACACCTGGGAGAGTACACCGTGGCGGTACATCTCCCCGCTGGGGTCGTTGCGCACGTCACGGTCGTGGTAGAACCTTTGCCCGCTTCGTGAATTCTTCTCCGTCTAGTGTGACGCTTGCCACCGGTGGCAGCGCAGGACTTCGATTCGGACCGCCGGGTTGTCCTCGAACCGCAATGACATGCGTTGGTATTGGGGGTAGCGATCGCAAAGGGAGCTCACCGCGCGTTCCCACTCTGCACGGTCGGAAACGATATAGGCACGGCCAAACGCGAGTAGGAAAGTCAACCGGTCCCAGTCTTCCGAGTAATCATCCCAAAGCAACGCGACTCGCGGGTTGTTGCGGATGTTGCGAAGCCGCCGCAGCTCTCGACGCTGGCGTTTCGGCTTTTCGTCTACCACGAAGTACACGTTGCCATCTAAAATCGTGAAGCAGATCGGCACTACATGTGGTTGGTGGTCGGAGGGGTCAGCAGTCGCGAGCCGTGCCAACCGGAATTGAAGGGCAAGTTGCGCAACCTCTCGCTCAAGGCTCATCCGCCGGGATCTCTCCGCGAAATGCAGCCTGCGCCTCGGCAGTCAGTTCATTGGCACGCCCGGAATAACGGGGAGAGAAATGGAAAGTTCTTAGCTGCTCGACTTGCGCGAGCCGCGCAATGGTGCCGGCCTGACGGGCTGTGAGGTGGTACCGCTTTCTGGCCTCGTCTCGATCCGCGTCCAGAAAGAGGGATTCGCAGTACAAAATGTCTGCACCTTGTACGAGCTCCACAAGCCTCCGTACGTTCTCCGCATGGAACAGGACGTCCACAACATACGCGATTTTCATCCCTTTCGTTTCTAGCAACAAGTTGCGACGTAGCTCCCCCAACGGAAAGTTCGCCTCACGGGTTTGCCCCGCCTCACGCCAGCGAACGACAAACGGCTCATCGTCTGCAACCCCGGAACGGATCGCCCGTTTGAGTTCGCTCAGCCAGGGGCCGGGCGGTATGCCGAGTCGCTGCAGGGTATCCACGCGGACATTGAGCCGAGTCGGCTCACTGAGGGCAAAGGCGAGGCAAGGGATCCGGTGGTCCAGACCCGCCGCGTGGACCGAAAACGCATCTTCAGCGTGTAAGACCCCTGTAAACGGCTGTTCGCCTTCTCGACTCGGTCGAAAACCTTCCCACGCTGCCATCCGCGTTGTTCTGATGCTCGCCCCATCCACTTCGTGGACCATCAGCGAGAACCGGTAGTTCTCCACCAGGTTCCAGGTGTACCCACGCAACTTTCCGGCAACGTTTTCTGTAAAGCCTGCCGGGCCATACAGATGCAGGAGATCGGCCCGACCGAGGAAAATGCGCAACACCCGGTCAAAGCCGATGAAGTGATCCATGTGGGTGTGCGACACAAAAATGTGCGTCACTCGAGCTAGGGCCGAGGCTGGCATGCGATCCAAGCTGCCTAAGTCGAAAAGCACGGCACGCCCGAGCCAGCGTAGGCCCACGTACAACCCGGGGTCGCCAAAAGGGCCGTTGACTAACCGAGGTGCAAACGAAGATCGCACTCGTTCCTTCGATCCGCTCTCCGAGTTGCTTGCCACCTGCTGGGCGTTACCGTCCTTTCCCAGCTGCTCGCCGGCGCTGCGCAAGCTCTCCATCCTCGGACAGAGCTCTTTACCAACCAACGCTCTGGGACTTCGCGTGGCGCACCCGGTTGCAGGTGTGCACTTGCGGAAAACGCGCCCGGAAGAGCCAATTGATTCTACCTTGCGGTAGCGAACCGCGCGAACGTAGGGGGCCCACGTCGCTCGCGACCGGATGAACAGCGATTTGGTGCCAGTACGGAAGCACAAGGGCTGGTTATCTTGCCCCTCCAGGCAAATCAAGGTAAGCGCTCGCCGGGTATGCGAGGCAAGCGTGGTGGCGGCGTGCGGAGCAGAAGGCGGGTGCTGGCCCCCGTTACCGGGGTTTGTCTGGCCCTGTTGTGGGGTACCTGCACGGCCCGCGCAGTGAGTCTCGGAAATGCGAATCATGAGTTGGGCGTTTCGCTCATGGTACGCGAAGTCGTCGAGGCCAATCGTTCCACTACTCGGGAGCGAACCCTAACGAGGCTGCGCTTGACTCCTCGGAGCCGGCCGACGCCTTGGCTGAGGCTCGTGGCGAGTCTGGCTGCAAGTCACGGCGGGCCCACGATTCACGCTCGCTCCGATGGTTTTTACCGCTGGCGGGAGCCGTTCCAGAACCGTTCGCCTGCACTCGACCTGGAAGAGGCCTACGCCGAAGCCTCACTGGGCCCGGCTGACTTGCGCCTTGGCAAGCAACGGATCGCTTGGGGAAAACTCGACCGGTTTTCGCCGACCGACGTGCTGAACGCGTTGTCCTTTACCGACCCGTTTTTAGTCGAAGAAGGCGAGCGTCGAATCGGGTCACCGGGGGTGCTTCTTTCCTTGGCTTTGCCGAGCCCATTGGAGCAGATCGGAGAACCTCGCTTGTACTTGACCTGGCTTCCGATGTTTTTGCCGTTTCGATTTGCTGACGCGTTTTGCGACCCCCAACCGACCGGCCCGCCGCACTGTACGGTAGAGAGATGGTTCCCCCCCGCCGCAGTGCCACCGACCGTTTTTGCGATTCCTTCTGGTTTGGTACTACTTCCCAATGGCACGCCGAGTCCGCCGATTTCTGTTCCACTCAGCTTCCGCGTGCGAAACGTGGTTCCGCCCGTGTCTCTCCGGCACGCCTCGTACGGCACCCGCCTGGCGGGCAGGGTGGCGGACTTTGACACCTCCCTCTACTACTTCCATGGGTTCGACAACCAGCCTGCCTTCCTCTTTCGTGCTTGGGCTACGGGTGTCCCGGACCCAGACCCGGCGAACCCTTTCCAAGTTCGGAACCTCACTGCTCACACGGTCCTCGAGCCTGCCTACCGAACCATTGATTTGGTCGGTTGGGACTTGTCTCGCTCTTTTGCGGCGCTGACCCTGCGAGCCGAAATGGCTTACGTTTTCGGACGGCCGTTTGCGCGCGATCTGCGAACGTTGATCTCGGATCCATTGGTCTTACAGCCCGAACTCGCGCGCGTCGTCGGCTCGCTCGCCCGCGGCGCAGGAGCCGTACCGGTAGCCTTGCCGAGTTCCGTGGTTACTCGCGATGCGGTGGAGTGGGGCATGGGGGTGGACCTGCTGGTCGAAGGGTGGTTGTTCTTGGTTCAGGTCAATCAGACCGACGTGCTCCGCAACCGCACCCCGCTCCTCATTGAAGATGTGGAGACGCGGGCACTCGCTAGCGTCAAAAAGGCCTTACTTGGTTCACGCTTGCAACTGTACGTGCTGGGAGGCCTCGGCGTCGAGAGCGGGTACGCTTATGCCCGGCCGCGAGTACAGTACCGGTGGACAGATTGGCTGTCCACCGAGATCGGCTTTTTGTGGATCGCGGGCAGTCGCCACTCGACAATCGGGCAGTATCGCCGCAACGATCAAGCGTGGGTCTCGATCTCACTGGAACTTTGATGCAGCCACTGGTGCCAGGAAGTGGACCGAACGATTCTCACGGAGCCGGCCAGCTTGCACGTCGGCAAGGATGAGTCCAGCCACTTTCCGCCCAAGCTCCACAGCGTAGTTCGTGCCCCGATCCCAGGGATAAACCTGGCTCATCGACGCAAAGTACAAGCCGGGGATCGGTGTGCGCAGATCCGGAATGTTTTGCGAGTGGTTCACCGGGGGGACGGGTTGCGCGTACGTCGCCCTCCAAAGCCAACTCTGCCGGACCCAAGAACGCCGAAACGAAGGATTGAAGCGAGGGAATGCCTGCAGGAAGTGTTCGAGCAACTCCTCTTTGCTCAGGCGGAAGTAGTCATGCCCCGGCGGTAGGTAGTCGCCACAGTAGAGAAGGTGATCGCCCCCGAAGTAAGATGGGCTGACGAAGTTGGTGTGTTCGACGAGTGCCAAGAAAGGGAACCCAGCCGACTTGGGTAGGTTATGCCAGTAGTACTGGGTTAGTGGGCGATCGAGCGCCACGATCAGCACGACGGCTCCAAGCGACTTGAGCGATTGCAACCGCGCTGCATAGTCTTTGGGTAGATCTGGAATCATGCGTGTTGCCAAGGTCGGAGAAGCGGTGCAGATGACCGCATCGTAATCCCCAGATTCTTGCACCGTCTCGACCCGAAAGTGCCCGCCGGGCCCTGGAAAGATGCCAGTCACGGTGGCCTTGAGTTGGATCGTTGCCCCTGACTCTCGGAGCACCGCAGCAAAACGATCGAAAAAAGCTTGAAAGCCCCCGACGAACGTTCCGAGTCGCGTCGTGCGCGACTTGATGCGGGCCCAAAACCAGGCCATGTTTACTTCTTCCACGTATTCTTCCCCGAACTTCCCCACCAGCATGGGTTCCCAAACCGCTTCGTAGATCCAGCGCCCCGCCCAGCGCCGCAACCACGTGGCGGCCGGCACCCGCTCGAGCCGCTGCCAGCGCGAGGTGAGTTTGAGATACGTACCCACAGCACCGAAGCGGATCACGTCCGCGGGCGGGAAACGGGGCAAGAAGAAGCGAAGCGCCGTCCACACCGAGTCCGCGGGGTAAAATTTGCCCTGGTAGTAAAGGACCGTATACGGGCGCGGAAACAGGACTTGATCGGACCACCCCAGCTCGGAAATGAGCCCGAGGATGGCTCGGTCTGACCTGAACCAATGATGGTAGAACTTCTCGAGACTCCACTCCCAATGTGGCTCCCGGAACCCCCCGGCGAGACCCCCGACTTGCTCTCCCGCCTCGTACAAGACGACTTCGTGCCCAGCCCGGGTCAGATCGTAGGCTGCGGCCAGGCCGGTCGGCCCGGCGCCGATAATCGCAATGCGCATGGAGCGCGCTTAGCACGCTTTGTCGGGGAATTCTGTGGGGTTGGCAAGCAGAGCTCGCGCTTGAATTGCGGTGACCGCGAGTTCGTTTAAAGTGCTTCCGCCCAACGCCATGAACGTGTTTTTTCAGAGCGTGTTCGCGACGATTCAGAAATATCAGATGTTCAAGGGCGGTGAGCGTGTCCTCGTCGCGTTCTCCGGCGGGCCTGATTCCACTGCGCTCTTGCATGCACTCTACGCGCTGGCGCCTGAGTGGGAAGGGCAGTTGGTGGTGGCTCACTTCAATCATGGGCTGCGTGCGGATGCAGACCGTGTCGAAGCTTTGTGCCGCCGGGTCGTGGATGACTTCGGCCTGCCTTTCATCGCCGGCCGTAGCAGTACTTTGCAACTAGGCGGCAGCAATTTGGAAGCACGGGCGCGATCCGAGAGGTACCGTTTCCTGCAACTCGCCGCTCAGCAAGCAGCGTGTGCGAAGATCGCCACCGCCCACACGATGACGGATCAGGCCGAAACGGTACTCCTGCGGTTAGTACGTGGAACCGGCGTCAGCGGTTTGAAGGGAATCCTCCCGGTGCGGCGGGACGGCGTCGTGCGCCCGCTCATCGAGCGGACCCGCCAAGAAGTGCTCGGATTTTTGCGGCAGCACCAAATCGGCTTTGACGATGACGAAATGAATCGCGATCGCCGCTTTGCCCGCAATCGGATTCGGTCGGAGGTTCTCCCGCTCCTGGAACGATTGAACCCGCAGGTGGTCGCCAGCCTTGCGCGTCTTGCTTCGTTGGCTCGGCGACATGACAGTGCCCTTCATGCCCTCCTAGAGGAAAAAATGCGTACCCTGCTCGATGCTGAAGGCCGCATCTGCATCCGTGCCCTTCGCGCCACCCCAACACCCTTGCGGGGCGCACTCTTGCGGGCGTGGTTGGGCGAGGTGCACGAGTCGGGCAAACAGAAGGCACGCACACTGTGCCACTGGGACGCGCTGGTTGCCCACGCAGGGCGCGGAGACGATCGCTTCCTTTCTCGGGAAGAAGCGTGGGCACTTCTGCGCGGACAGGCGCCTAAGGAACGGGCGGGGCATTTCCCTTACGAGTGGACCTCGGTGCCGTTCGCTGGCCCGGGCAGGCTGGCCCTTCCGGGCGGGCTTACCGCTGAGGTCGAAGTCGTTGGTGCGTTCCAGAGATCGCAGCTCCGGCACCGACTGGCGTGCGCGCGGGAATGGATCGCAGCTTTTGATGCCGAAAATCCAGCGGCCGCAACAGCGTGGAGGTTTCGCCCGGCGCGCCCCGGCGACCGGATCGAGCCCATTGGGATGGCGCAGAGTAAGAAGCTTCAGGATATTTTTGTGGACCGCAAAGTACCGCGGTCTCTCCGCTGGGGCCGGCCCGTGTTGGTGTGTGGCGACACGTTGCTTTGGGTTCCTGGGGTGGTCCGCTCCCGGCATTTTCTCTTGCCGGAGCGGGGGACCCAGTGCCTGTGGATCGAGGTTTCTCCTCGGCGTTTCGCCGCGGAGTCGGGGGTTTAACGTTGCCGCGTTGGAATACCTGTGTTACGGAAGCAGGCTGCGCTAGGCTGGCGAAGTTTCTATGGTGAACCAGTTTTCACGAAACGTGGCCCTGTGGTTGGTGATGGGGCTCCTGTTTCTACTTTTGTTTAACTTGTTCAACCGCCAGCAGGTGCGGGAGCCCGAGGTAATTTTCAGCGACTTCCTCGCAGCCCTGGAAAAGGGCGAGGTCTCTCAGGTAACGATCCAAGGCCAGACGATTCGTGGACGTTACGGGAACGGTGAGCGGTTTAAAACCTACGCGCCGCGCGACCCGGACCTAATTCGCCTCTTGCGTGAGAAGGCGGTGAAGATCGAGGCTCGGCCCGAGGATGGAGAGCCCTGGTACGTCATTCTGTTCGTTCAATGGTTCCCAATGCTGCTCCTGATCGGGGTCTGGATCTTCTTCATGCGTCAGATGCAAATCGGCGGCGGCAAGGCGATGGCGTTCGGAAAAAGCCGAGCCAAGCTGTTGACTGAAAACACGAATCGGGTGACGTTCAGTGACGTAGCTGGGATCGACGAGGCGAAAGAGGAACTCGAAGAGATCATTGCGTTCCTCAAAGATCCGAAGAAGTTCACCAAACTCGGTGGACGAATCCCGAAAGGCGTGTTGCTCGTTGGCCCGCCCGGCACTGGCAAAACGCTGCTTGCGCGTGCGATTGCCGGGGAGGCTGGCGTGCCCTTCTTCTCGATCAGCGGCTCGGACTTCGTGGAAATGTTTGTTGGGGTGGGAGCGTCGCGGGTGCGGGACTTGTTCGTGCAGGGGAAGAAAAACGCCCCGTGCATCATCTTCATTGACGAGATCGATGCCGTGGGCCGTCACCGCGGAGCGGGTTTGGGCGGTGGGCACGACGAGCGGGAGCAGACCCTCAATCAGCTTCTGGTCGAGATGGACGGCTTTGAGACCAACGAGGGGGTGATCCTCATCGCTGCCACCAATCGCCCCGACGTTTTGGACCCGGCCTTGCTTCGCCCCGGCCGCTTTGATCGCCGGGTGGTGGTGCCAAGGCCGGATGTGAAGGGCCGCGAGGGAATTCTTCGCGTTCACACCCGCCGGGTGCCGATCGCTGACGACGTTGATTTGAGCTTACTTGCACGCGGTACCCCAGGGTTCGCTGGGGCGGACCTCGAAAACCTGGTCAACGAGGCAGCGCTCCTTGCCGCCCGCGCGAACAAAGACAAAGTCACGATGGCCGATTTCGAGCTCGCGAAAGATAAGGTGCTCATGGGGGTGGAGCGCCGCAGCATGATCATGAGTGCAGAGGAGCGGCGTAGTACGGCCTATCACGAGGCAGGCCACGCCCTGGTCGCCAAACTCCTTCCCGGCACGGACCCCGTCCACAAAGTGTCCATTATTCCGCGCGGGATGGCTTTAGGGATTACCCAGCAAGTGCCGGTGGACGACCGCCATTCGTATTCCAAGGACTACATCGTGAACCAGATCACGATCTTGTTCGGTGGGCGTGCAGCGGAAGAAATTGTCATGGGTCATCTGACCACGGGCGCCGCCAATGACATCGAACGCGCGACGGAGTGGGCCAGAAAGATGGTCTGCCAGTGGGGCATGAGCGAACGGTTGGGGCCCATGACCTTTGGCAAGAAAGAAGAACAGATTTTCCTGGGCCGCGACTTTACCCAACTTCAGGATTATTCCGAGCAAACGGCGGTGGAAATTGACAACGAAGTGCGCCGAATCGTAACCGAGTGTTACGAAAAGGCGAAACACTTGCTCACCGTCAACCTGGATACACTTCACCGCTTGGCTGAGGCCCTGCTCGAAAGAGAAGTGCTCGACGGTGCCGAGATTGATGCAATCGTGCGGCAGGGTCGCGCCGGGTTGAACCCTGGTGCGGAGCAAATGTGGCAAGCCAATCCCTAAGGACGCGCCTGAGGGGGCCCGCTGATTTGCGCGGGGCCCAGGGGGTTGGGGGCATTGCCTTGCAGAATTTCGGGCCATCGGTGACAAGAGGGGGCGGAGCGGCGGGTCGATTCGGAGCGATGGAAATCGGGCGGGAACGGTGAGCCATGCTGGACTGGATCGGTACGCTGCGTGTTCAGGATGCGATCGACATCCTGGTCATCGCGTACGTGATCTACCGTACGATCGACCTGATCCGTGGCACCCGGGCGATGCAGATGCTCATTGGGCTCGCGGTCGTGTTTGTTGCCTTCCTGTCTTCACAGTACTTCGAACTCTACACGCTCAACTGGTTGTTAGACAATTTTCTCGGTTCGATCTTCTTAGTCATTGTCGTCATTTTCCAAGATGACATTCGCCGCGCACTTACCCAAGTTGGGACGCAGCCGTTTTGGGGACGTCGCAAATGGATCGAGCAAGAAGATCTCGAAGAAATCGTCCGCGCAGCGGTGGCTCTAGCGAGTAAGCGCGTGGGGGCATTGATCGTGTTGCAAAGAGAAGTCGGTCTGGATCAGTACGTGGAGGTTGGTACTCGCTTGGACGCTCGTGTCAGTAAGGAACTCATCATGAGCATCTTCCTACCTACCTCTCCAATTCATGACGGTGCGGTAATCATCCATCACGGCCGGATCATTGCCGCTGGCTGCTTTTTGCCCCTCACGGGCAACCCCCACGTCAGCAAGTCGCTCGGCACTCGCCATCGCGCTGCCATCGGGCTGACCGAAGAGACGGATGCCGTAGTGGTGGTGATTTCCGAGGAAGAAGGGGCGATTTCGTTGGTCCGGGAGGGGCGGATCACCCGTGACGTGGACGCTGGCACCCTCCGTGCCACTCTGCAGAAACTTTTGGGTGCATGAGTTGGTGGAAGCGTTATGGACCGCTCGAGCTGGCTCGACGCTTCGGGCCCATCTTGTGGAGCCCGCGCCAGTGGGTCGAGGTGTTCACGTACAACTTGCCGTTGAAACTGCTCTCGCTGGCCATCGCCTTCGCTCTTTGGAGCTTCGTCAACTTCGGGGAACGGGATGCGGAGGATACCCTGCGCGTTCCTCTGGAGCTACGCAACGTCCCATCGAACTTGATGATTACGAGCCCGCGCGACGACTTTGTCGAGGTGCGGGTCGTCGGTCCCCGCACCCTCTTGGGAAGGATCGATCGGAACCGTTTGTCCATTCCTGTGGACTTGAGCGGGGTCAAGCCAGGTCCGGCCGTGTTTCGGCTGAGTTCCGATTCGTTGGCGCTGCCGAGAGGGGTGCGCGTGGCGCGAATCACACCCGCCCAAGTGACACTGGAGCTCGAACGGGTCGGGCACAAGACCGTTCCCGTTCGGGTTCGCTTTGCTGGCCGCTTACCTGGGCATCTGCAGGTGACCGAAACCAAAGTCTCACCTGAAATGGTGGAAGTCAGCGGACCGGCTTCAACCATCGAGGATATTACCACCGCCTACACGCAGCCCATTGACGTGACCGCTTTGACTCCGGGCACCTTCGAAAAGGAAC
The DNA here is from genome assembly GCA_037445065.1 of Myxococcales bacterium. Lineage (GTDB taxonomy): Bacteria > Desulfobacterota > Binatia > HRBIN30 > HRBIN30 > JBBILD01. The sequence goes on along the minus strand of JBBILD010000024.1, from coordinate 42,391 downwards.
TGCCACTGGAGGCGAGTGGCGACTACGTCTCGTTCAGTGCCAGTCGAGTTGCAGTGCAGCTACGGGCGGAAGAGATCTTGGTGACTCGAGAGTTTCGCCGTGTGCCAGTTGAAGTGCGCAACGCTCGTTTTGCGTCTGTGCTCTCTCCCCGAACCGTAGCCGTAACCGTGCGCGGACCAAAACGTCTCCTAGGCGCCGAGGAGGGGGCGGCGGAACCGGCTGCGTTTGTGGACGTGAATGGCAAAGCCCCTGGACAGCACGTAGTGGATGTGAGTGTCACCGTGCCGGAGGGTGTGGAAATCGTGCAGGTGGACCCCGCGCAGGTTTCGGTCAAATTACTGGCTGCGCGCCGTGGCAGCGCCGGGCGATCGCCTCACTAGGCGCACTCTCCGCTTCCCGCAAGAAGCGTTCGTTGATTCGCTCCAGACGTGATATTAGGGAGGAATCGGACTGCTGGAGTCGGTCGGGTCGCCCCATGCATAGGAGACTGTTTGGAACGGACGGTATTCGCGGAGTCGCAAACCGCCCGCCGTTGGTCCCGCCGACCGTTGCTGCTTTGGGTGAAGTGCTGGGGCGCCTGAGCCTGGAGGCGGGAGCGGCACGCGTGGTTGTCGGCCGAGATACCCGCCGATCGGGAGAGATGCTGCAAAGCGCGCTCGTCGCCGGTGTTTGTGCGGCTGGAGCCAACCCGTGGTTGGTCGGCATTTTGCCGACCCCAGCGGTCGCGTACCTCACGCGTGTTCTCGGCGCGGAATTGGGAGTGGTTCTTTCCGCCTCGCATAATCCCTTTGCGGACAATGGAATCAAACTGTTCACTCGGGATGGAACGAAGGCACCGGAGGCCCTCGAGCGCCGCATCGAACAAGAACTGGAAGAAGCCGGTAGGGCCCTTCCCTTGTCTCGCCCCATAGGGAGGGACGTGGGATCGGTCACCTTCCTCGTCGACGCGAGTGAACGTTACCTGCGTGGTTTGGCACGTTTTCTACCGAGTGGCACCTGGTTGAAGGGAACGCGAGTGGTGATCGACGCCGCCAACGGTGCCGCCTTTGAAGTCGCCCCTCAGGCGTTTTCTGCTGCCGGTGCGTCCGTGCATCCGGTGGGGTCCACGCCGGACGGCACGAATATCAACGAAAGATGTGGCGCGACCCATCCGGAACTTGTACGGAGCGAAACGCTGCGGACTCGCAGCGACGTCGGCATTGCCCTGGATGGCGATGCTGATCGCGTGGTGCTGGTCGATGAGCAGGGGCATCTGCTCGACGGAGACGACTTGCTGTTTATTTTCGCACGTTACGGCAAGGCCATGGAGCTGATCCATTCTCCCGTGGTCGTTGGAACGGTCATGTCGAACCTCGGCCTCGAGCGCGCACTGCAAGCGGTCGGGATGCGTTTCGTGCGAACCGGCGTTGGTGACCGCCAGGTGAGCGAGGCCATGGCGCGAGAAGGGAGCGACCTTGGCGGAGAACCGTCCGGGCACGTTGTTCTGCGGCGTAGGGCGACAACCGGAGACGGACTCCTCGCCGCACTCACCGCACTGGAGCTGGCACGGCGAGTGGGGTCGCCGCTCAGTGAACTTCGACGGGGCTTCGATCGGCTTCCACAGCGAATGCGAAGCGTGCCGGTTGCCCGGTACGCCCCCCTGGAAACAATCGATGCCTTTCAGCAGTGCCTGCAGGCGGCCACCGCCTCCTTGGGCGAACGGGGCCGCGTCCTTGTTCGCTACTCAGGCACCGAGCCCGTGTTGCGCGTGATGGTGGAGGCTGAAGACCTGGAACAGGCGGAACGTTGGCTCAATGAGTTAGTGGCTTCTTTGCAGAAAAGCTTGGGGGCGTGAGTCCCGCGAAGGGAGTCTTGCGTGTCGCTGCGAGTCGTCACTGCATCGCAAATGCGCGAAATTGATCGCCTGTCGATCGAGCAGTACGGCATTCCAGGATTCAGCTTGATGCGGCGCGCAGCCGAGGGCGCCCTAAAGACAATCGAGGAGACGTGGGGGCCGGCGGCTGGCAAGCGGGTACTGGTGATCGCCGGACGAGGTAACAACGGGGGTGACGGGATGGTGCTCGCTTGCCTCTTAGCTGAACGTGCGGCACAGGTTCGGGTAGCTCTGATCGCCCATCCGCAAGACCTGCGCGGCGATGCTCGCCGCGCTTGGGACGAACTGCAGAAAAACAAGGCCGTGGCGGTCACGGCGGGCGCAGATGCGGAGTTCGTGCGCACGAGTGGGCGAGACGCGGACTGGATCGTAGACGCCCTCTTTGGCACGGGACTCAACGCCCCGGTGACCGGAGAAGTGGCGAAGATCATCGCGACTGTCAATGAGAGTGGGAAGAAAATCGTCTCCCTCGATATCCCCTCGGGGCTCGACGCCGACCGCGGCGTGCCTCTTGGAACTTCCATTCGCGCGCACCTGACCCCGACCTTCGGCTTGGCGAAGATTGGCCAAGTGATCTACCCGGGCGCCGACTACGTCGGCACGTTGCGGGTCGTGGATATCGGGTTGGCTGCGGGCGCAGTCCTTGCCGTGAACCCGCGCACCTTTCTTGCCGAGCCAAACGACTTTGTAGGAACTTTGCCCGCTCGGGCGCGGGATGCACACAAAGGCCATTTTGGCCATGTGCTGGTGATCGGCGGTGCCCGCGGCCGCACCGGAGCCGCTGTATTGGCTGCTGCAGCCTCTGCGCGTGCTGGTGCGGGTCTGACCACCCTGGCAGGCCCGGCTTCGTTGAACGCGGTGCTTGCGAGCCACGTTCCGGAAATCATGACCGCCACTTTGCCGGATCGAGACGGCCACTTGTTGTTCGATGAGCAAGCGCTGCGGTCCGTTCTAGAGGGCAAGTCCGTTGTGGTCCTGGGCCCCGGAATGGGCACCGACGAGCAAGCGTTCGAAATCGTTCGCTTTGTCCTGACTCAAGCGAGACTTCCCGTCGTATTAGATGCTGACGCGCTCACCTGCCTTGCGCGCCAGCCAGAAATCCTGCGGAACTGCGCGGTGCAACCGGTCCTGACCCCGCACCCTGGGGAAATGGCCCGCCTGGTTGCCGCTTCTACCAAGGATGTACAGCAGGACCGCCCCGGCGTTGCTCGCCGCTTTGCGAAGACTTACGGTTGCATCCTGCTGCTCAAAGGGGCACGTACCTTGATTGCTGCCCCTGACGATGAACTGTGGATCAACCCCACTGGCAATCCTGGAATGGCCACAGGCGGCATGGGCGACGTTCTATCCGGGGTCATTGGAGCCTTGCGGGCCCAAGGCCTCTCGCCGTTGGACGCCGCGCGCCTCGGGGCTTTCGTACATGGCCGCGCGGCGGACCGTTTGGCTGCGGACTATGCCCCGTTCGGCTTCCTGGCCTCCGAGGTGGCGCGGCTGGTTCCAGTGGTGCTGAAGGACTTGGTGCGGTAGGCGGCTACCACTCTGCGCTGTGTGTTGCCCCGTGCAAGCGCGCAGAAAAGCAGGTATGTTCCTTGGCCATGCGGCGGATTTGTGTTTCCTCGAGCGAGGATGAGACGCGTCGACTCGGGGGGTTGCTCGCTGGGGCTCTCGAGCCAGGCGACGTGATCGGCCTGTGCGGGCCGCTCGGCGCTGGCAAGACCACCCTGGTGCGCGGGATTGCAGGCGGGCTCGGCGTGCGCGAGGAGGAGGTGCGCAGCCCTTCCTTTGCTTTGATGCACGAGTACCGAAGTGGCCGCTTTCCGCTCTTCCACATTGACCTCTATCGTCTTTCCCTCGCTAGCGAAGATGTGCTGGCGCTGCGCGAGGTTCTCGATGGGGATGGAGTGGCCGTGGTCGAATGGTGGGAGCACCTGGTAGGGGAGCGCGCGTCCCTGGTGGTCCATCTGGAGTTGCTGCCCGACGACAGGCGCCGGCTATCTTTTTGCAGCGAAGAGGGCCGGCTTCTCGATTGGATGGACGCAGCCGCCGGGGCCTCCCAACAACTGCGGGAGGTGATTTGAGCCGTGGCTTTGGTGGTACAAAAGTTTGGAGGCACCTCGGTCGGCAATCTGGAGCGCATTCGCGCGGTGGCTGAACGGGTGGCCAAGACTTGGCGCGCTGGCAACCAGGTCATTGTGGTGGTGTCTGCGATGGCGGGGGAAACCAATCGCCTTCTCAAGCTCGCGCACGACCTTTCTCCGAAGCCGGTGCCGCGAGAAGCCGATGTTGTGGCGGCCGCTGGCGAGCAAGTAGCTGTGGGCCTGGTCGCCATCGCGCTGCAGGACTGGGGTGTTCCGGCCCGTTCTCTCCTTGGGTTCCAGGTCCCAGTGATCACAGACGGCGTCTTCCAAAAAGCCCGTATTCGCCACATTGATGCGAACAAATTGCGCGAGGTCCTGGAAAATGGGGAGGTGGCAGTGGTCGCAGGCTTTCAGGGGGTAGACCGCGCGGGAAACCTGACCACGTTGGGCCGAGGTGGGAGCGACACGAGTGCGGTAGCGATCGCGGCCGCAGTCAAAGCCGACGTGTGCGAAATTTACACGGACGTGGACGGGGTGTTTACCACCGACCCGCGGATCTGCCCCAACGCGCGCAAGTTGGAGCGGATCTCGTTCGACGAGATGCTCGAACTTGCCAGCTTAGGGGCAAAGGTGCTGCAAATCCGCTCCGTAGAATTCGCGAAACGCTACAATGTGCCTTTGTGCGTGCGCTCGAGTTTCAATGACGAGCCCGGGACCTGGGTCGTGCAAGAGGAGCCAAGCATGGAAAACGTTCTTGTGTCAGGAGTCGCTGCGGATCAAAACGAAGCAAAGATTACGATTCTGCGGGTGCCGGACCGCCCAGGGCTTGCGGCCAAGATTTTTGGTCCCATTGCGCAAGCGCACATCGTGGTGGACATGATCATTCAAAACGCCAGCGAGGCGGGGTTCACCGATGTCACCTTCACCGTGCCGAAAGCGGATTTCGACAAAGCTCTCGCACTTGTGCGGGAGGTGGCCGAGCGGATCGGCGCCGCAGGAGTGACCTCCGACACGCACATCACCAAAGTGTCCGTAGTGGGATTGGGCATGCGCAGTCACGCTGGGGTGGCTGCGAGGATGTTCGAAGTGCTCGCCCGGGAGGGAATCAATATTCAGATGATCTCGACCTCGGAGATCAAGATTTCGATTGTGATCGACGCCAAGTACACGGAACTGGCCGTACGCGTGTTGCACGAGGCGTTGATCGAGAAAGGTTTTGAGGAGGTCGAGCAATCATGAAGGGAGCCAAGGTCATCGAGCTTTACGACACAACACTGCGCGACGGATGCCAGGCGGAGGATATTGCCTTCACCGTCGAGGACAAGTTGCGCATTGCAGAGAGGCTCGATGACTTCGGGATTCGCTACATCGAGGGCGGCTGGCCAGGATCGAACCCGCGTGACGAGGCGTTCTTCCGCGAGGCAAAGAAGCTCCGCCTCAAACAGGCAAAACTCGCCGCGTTTGGGGCCACCCGCAGAGTGAACGTCCGCGCCAGCGACGATTTGAACCTGCGCAAGCTCATTCAGGCGGAAACTCCTGTGATCACCGTGTTCGGGAAGACTTGGGACTTGCACGTGCGTGAGGACCTGCGGATCCCACTCAAGGAAAATTTGGAGGTCATTTACGACAGCGTGGCGTTTCTCAAGCGCCACACAGATGTCGTGGTGTTCGACGCAGAACACTTCTTCGATGGGTTCCGCGCCAACCCGGAGTACGCGGTCGAATGTTGCCGGGTTGCGGCGCAGGCCGGCGCTGACGTCATTTGCCTATGCGAAACAAATGGCGGCAGGTTGCCCGACGAGGTCGCGCAGGGGGTGGATGCAGTGCGGGCGGCGATCTCGACGCCATTGGGCATTCATTGCCACAACGACTCAGAGCTAGCGGTGGCGAATAGCTTGGTTGCGGTCCAACACGGTGTTGTCCAGGTGCAGGGCACGATCAACGGAATTGGGGAACGCTGTGGTAATGCGAACCTCTGCTCGATCGTAGCCAATCTTCAGCTCAAAATGGGCTACCGCGTTGTCAGCCCGGCCCAGCTCCGGCGATTGCGCGAATTATCGCACTTCGTATGGGAACTTGCGAACCTGGAGCCGAATAAACGCCAGCCGTACGTTGGTCTCAGCGCCTTTGCGCACAAGGGCGGAGTCCACGTGGCGGCGGTGCAAAAGAATCCGCAAACCTACGAGCACATTGATCCTGCCTTGGTGGGCAACCGGCAGCGCGTTCTGGTGTCCGATTTGTCCGGCCGCGGAAACATTCTGTACAAGGCAAAGGAGTTCGGTTTAGACACAGAAGAGCTCAGCCCGGCCGTGCGCAAGGTGCTGGCCGAGGTCAAGGAACTCGAAAACCGCGGCTTTCAATTCGAGGGGGCAGAAGCCTCGTTCGAACTCCTTCTTCAGAAGACAGCGAGCGGGCGCCGCTCCCGCTTTTTCCGGCTGATTGGGTTTCGCGTGATTGACGAGAAGCGGTCCGAGGAGGAACCTCCTCTTTCCGAAGCCACGATCATGATCCAGGGACCAGACGGCGAGGTGGAACATACGGCAGCGCAAGGAAACGGCCCGGTGAATGCCTTGGACAATGCGCTGCGCAAGGCCTTGCGCAAGTTTTACCCTGAGATCGACGAGGTCAAACTGCTCGATTACAAGGTACGCGTGCTCGGAGGGGGCGACGGTACCGCTGCCACGGTGCGCGTGCTGATCGAGTCCGGCGACGGAAAACACCGTTGGGGAACGGTTGGGGTCTCCCAGAACGTGATCGAAGCGAGTTGGCAGGCGCTGGTCGACAGTATTGATTATAAGTTGTACCTCGACCGCAAGCGCCGGCACTCCGGCGCCGCGCGGGAAGGAGGGGTGAGTTAGACCCTAGCCACAAGTCGCCCGCCCCACAGAATTTCCACCGTTGAGCGACTCGGCTTCGGAGAACAACCTATGCGGATTTACCTCGACCACAATGCGACCGCGCCGCTTCGCCCTGAGGCGCGCCGCGCCATGCTTGGCGCGCTGGCAGAGGAGAGGGGAAATCCGTCCAGTACGCACGCCCTCGGACAGTCGGCCCGTGCCATGTTGGAAGACGCTCGCGCCCAGGTCGCCCATGCCCTGTCCGTGAGCCCAGGTGAAATCGTCTTCACCAGCGGCGGCACCGAAGGCAACACGACTGCCATTTTGGGTGCAGCACTGGCGAGCAAGAAGCGGGTGATTTGCACCACGCCGATCGAGCACTCTTCAGTTCTGCGCCCGCTTCGCTTGTTAGCGGATTTCGGATTTGCAACGCATCTTCTGCGCGTCGGTCGCGATGGCAGAGTCGATCCGCAAGAACTGCGCGAGACCCTGCGAGCAGGTAACGTCGCGCTGGTGAGCATCGGATGGGCAAACAACGAGACGGGTGTATGCCAGCCCATGGCGGAACTTTCCGCCGTGTGCCGCGAACAGGGGGTACCGCTGCATTCCGACGCGGTGCAGGCCTTGGGTCGCATTCCAGTAAAGGTGGCGCTGGTAGACTTGTTGACCGCGTCTTCCCACAAGTTCGGAGGGCCGGCGGGAAGCGGGATTCTGTTTGTTCGCCAAGGAACTGCGTTGGAGCCGCTGTTGCGCGGTGGCGATCAGGAACGTGGTTTGCGGGCAGGGACGGAAAATGTACCGGCGGCAATGGGTTGTGCCGCGGCCCTTCGTGCCTGCTTGGGCGAGCTTTCGCAGGCGATGCCTCACTGCATGAAACTGCGCGAACGGTTGTGGGAAGGTCTTGCCGACTTGCCAGGGGTGGTGCGGTACAGCGGGAACAGTGCGGAGTTTCTCCCGAACACTCTGAGTGTGGGATTTGGTGGGATTCCTGGTGACGCATTGGTTGCCCGCCTGGATTTGGAGGGAGTTTGCGCTTCGGTGGGATCGGCGTGCAGTGCGGGGGCGGCGCAACCGTCCCACGTTCTGCTCGCTTTGGGCGTGGATCGCGAGCGGGCGTCGCAAGTAGTCCGTTTCAGTTTGGGAGTCGAAAACACTGCCGCCGAGATTGACGAAGCGGTGCGCATTGTTCGCTCCGTGGTGCTGGAGATGGCCTTGGGCGGAGCGCGGAGGGAGCAATGGCGCGTGCGTTAGGCCGGGTGTTGGTGGCGATGAGCGGCGGTGTCGACAGTTCGGTGGCCGCAGCGCTGCTCAAGCTGGCTGGATACGACGTGGTCGGTGTCGCGATGCGCTTGTGGAGCGCGCCCGGCAGCCAGAGTGGTTGTTGCTCGCTGGACGATTTCGCCGATGCGCGCAGAGTGGCAGCGCTGATGGGTTTCCCCTTCTACGTGCTCGACTTTGCGCGGGAGTTCGAAACGAGCGTTTTGGAGCCTTTCGTTGCGGAGTACTTGCGCGGCCGCACTCCGAATCCCTGCGCGCGATGTAACCAGTTTGTGAAGTTCGATGCCCTGTTCCAGAGAGCGCAAGCGTTGGGGGCGTCCTTTGTGGCCACCGGTCACTACGCGCGAGTCCGCCAGTCAGCCACGGGGGAGCCACAACTGTGGGCAGCGAGCGACGCCGCTAAGGATCAGTCGTATTACCTGTTCGGAATTGCGCCCGAGCGGTTGCCTCAACTCCTTTTCCCGGTGGGAGAGTTGAGCAAGCGAGAAGTCAGAGCCATCGCGGAACAGCTCGGATTGCCGGTCGCCCACAAGCCGGAAAGTCAGGAAGTGTGCTTTGCTCCTCGCGCTGGTTACGCGGCGCTGGTGGAGCAACTGGCGCCGGATCGCGTCCGCCCCGGGGTCATTCTGGACGAGGAATCGGGAACCGTGGTCGGCGCCCACCCGGGGGTGCACCGGTTTACCGTTGGGCAGAGACGCGGCCTCGGGGTGAGTCGCGGGGAGCCCAGGTACGTGGTGGCGATTGACCCGGAGTCCGGTACCGTGCGTGTGGGTACCAAGCCGCGCACGCTTGCTCATGGATTGCGTGCCTCGGGGGCAAACTGGCTTGTTGCGCAGCCACCCGAAGCGGGCACGCGTGCGCTTGTGAAAATTCGCGCTCGCTCTGCGCCTGTGCCGGTGCTGATCGAAGAAGCGAGTGCAGAGGGGTTCGCGGTCCGGGCCGACAGCCCGTTGAGTGCCGTCACTCCGGGACAAGCGGCGGTACTGTATGAAGGTCCGCGCGTGCTCGGCGGTGGCTGGATCGAAGAAAGCTGGGGCTGAAGTGCGGGACGGGACTCTCATGCGGATCGCAGTTGCCACCCTTGGTTGCAAGGTGAATCAATACGATTCCTCTGTGGTGGAAACCGCCGCGCGGGCTCGCGGTTGGCAGGTCGTTCCGTTCGATCAGGAGGCGGACGTGTACGTTGTCAACACTTGCTCGGTCACCGACCGAGCCGATGCCGAGAGCCGCCAGCTCGCACGGCGCGCCCGCCGCCGGAATCCCTGCGCACGAGTGGTGTTGACCGGTTGCTTCGCACAGGTCTCGCCCCAGCGAGCGGCGATTCCAGAGGTTGATTACGTGGTCGGTTTGAATCGGCTGGAAGATGTCTTGCGAGCAGCCTCGGGCGAGTTGCTCCAGCGAATTGCGGTCGACGATGTGCGGCAGGCACGGCGGATCCGAACGATCGGCGGTGGAGTTGTGGAGGGGCACACACGAGCGTTTCTCAAGGTTCAGGAAGGCTGTAACCTGTTTTGCTCGTTTTGCATTGTGCCATTCTCGCGTGGGGCTAGCCGCAGCCTTCCAGAAGGAGAGGTCGTCGAGCATCTGCGGCGGCTGGAGGACCGGGGCGTTGTGGAAGTCGTTCTCACGGGAGTCCATCTGGGAGGTTGGGGAGCAGACCTCCGCCCTCAGCGAGAACTTGCTGACCTGGTCGAAGCCGTGCTCGCGCAGAGCACAATCCAGCGTGTTCGCTTGAGTTCGATCGATCCGCCGGAGGTGACACCGCGGCTCCTCGAACTATTCGCAGCTTCGGAGCGACTTTGCCCGCACTTCCACATCCCGATCCAAGCCGGGCACGATGATGTGCTGCGGCGGATGCGGCGCCGTTATTCTACCGGCTTTGTGAGCGAGCTATTGTCTTCCATCCACGAACGCTTTCCCCACGCCTCCTTGGGGACGGACGTGATTGCGGGATTCCCGGGGGAGACCGAGGAACAATTCGACGCCGGCTTGGCCTGGTTCGATTCTCTGCCGCTGCATTACTTCCACGTGTTCCCCTATTCGCCGCGCAGTGGTACGACGGCGGCAAAAATGGCCGGGCGGATTCATCCTTCTCTGGTGCGGGAACGCGCGCGGCGATTGCGCAGAATCGATGCTTTGCACCGCCGCGCTTTCGCCCAACGTATGGTGGGCCAAATTGTACCCGTGCTCATCGAACGCCCGACGGAGAACGGCAAAGGTGGCGTAGGCTACTCCCGCAATTACGTGCGGGTGTACGTTGAGGGCGAGACCACCCGTAACCGAGAAGTGTACGTGCACGTAGAAGAAGTGGCCGACCGGGGGGTACGGGGGCGGTGTCTCGCGTAGCGACCGAAGAGCCCCGTACGCTCTCGATCAACGAGCTTCAGCAGCGGCTCGGCTATGAGTTCCGCGATGTGCAGCTACTCCAGTGGGCGCTGACTCACCCCTCTGCAACTCCGACCGCGAGCACACAGCGCATGGAGCAGCTCGAATTTTTGGGCGACGCCGTGCTCGGACTCGTGCTCAGTGACCTTCTCTTGCAGCGCTACCCTGATGCGGCAGAGGGCCGCCTCTCCCAATACCGAGCGGCACTGGTGAACACGCAAAGCCTTGCGGTGAAAGCCCGCGAGCTGGGATTGGGGAAGGCGCTGCAGTTGGGACGCGGCGAGGAAAAGACGGGAGGCCGGGAGAAGGCGTCCATCTTGGCCGCCGCCTTCGAGGCGCTGCTGGGGGCGTTGTACCTGGACGGTGGGTTTGAGGCGGCGCGTGCCGTCCTCGCTCGCCATTTTGAAGAGGACATTGCGACCCTCCCGGCGCGCAGGCGTATTGATGCGAAAACTGCGCTGCAGGAACTCTGTCAGGGGCGACTGCGCCAAACGCCCCGCTACGTGACGGTCGCCCAGAGCGGCCCCGACCACGCCCGATGGTTTGTGGTCGAGGCGGTGGTTGGCGGACAAGTAGTTGCGCGTGGCGAGGGGAAAAGCAAACGCGCCGCGGAACAGGAAGCCGCGCGGCGGGCTTTGGCCCAGTTGGTCGAAAAATAACCGTTGGGCCGGAGGGGTTTGTTCTTGACAACTGATTGTCACTTAGTGCATATATGATCGGTGCGTTGATCCGAGGAGCAGCAAACGGTTCCGGGCTTGGTCGAGAGCAAGACAAGGAGGCGGGTATGAAAACTAGGCTGTACGGTTGGGCAGCCGGCGGTCTGGCAGCGGTCGCGGTGACGTGGCTCGCGGCTTGGGCGCAAGCTCAGACGCCGGCGTTTCCACAGGTGGCCCGAAATTATTCGGCTTGGCTTGTGCGAGCGTTCGATGCTTGCACCCCAGGAAGCCTCACGGTGACAACCACTGGCTTACCGGCTCAGGGTTGCCTGTCGAGCGCGACGGTCGTGGACAACCAGATGCCGATGCAGTTTGGGAAAATCACGATCTCGAAGGGAAACGGGAAGATCAAAGTCTTCGGTCGGGGGCTCACGCCCGGTGGGCGCGTAAAAGTGCAGCTTACGGTGCGCACGACCCGTAACGGGATCTCGACCAAGCATCCCCCCGGGACGAAGCGCGTCACTTTCCAAGATACAACGGTCGTTTGCGGACCCCCACCGTTCGGGTTCATTGCTGTGTGGCCGAGCGGAAACTTGGGTGGCAAAATTGATTTGTCGGACTGTTTGCAGCCTTATCCGGGTCTTGCGCTTGGAAACATCGAGATTGTGGACGTGGCCTTGGTAAACGCGGATAACGCAAACAAGGTCTTTGCGCGGCCAGGAATCATGCGCTGAGTGCCGGAGCGAAGGGAGGCGCGACAATGAAGGGAACAAGGATTTTTGGGTTGGCCGTGCTCGGGTGGTTCGGCTTCGTCGCGGGGAAGCCAGCGCTGGCGCAGACGTTGCCATTGTTTGTGACGAAAGCTCCTTTGTACGACACTTGGATGGCACGGGCCTTTGATCCCTGCACTCCATCCACGTTGACGGTGCTGACGACCGGGCTTCCGTCGGGTGGTGGGTGCTTGGCTGCGAATTCAGTGACCGAGCCCACGCTGCCGATGAACTTCGCGCGTCTGCGCGTGAGCAAGTCGGGAAAGATCGGTATTTTTGGCCGCGGCTTCACGTTCGGTGAGTCTGTCCGCGTTCGGCTCAATTTACGCGTCACCCGAAAGGGAGTTTCCACCAAGCACCCACCGAAGACCGGAGCCACCGTTACGTTTGCAGACTTTTCTGTGGATTGTCCCGCCGCGCCAAATGCTTTCGTGGTTCGGCCGAGTGGAGCGATCCTCGGTAGAACGGATCTGGCCGCTTGCCTCTCCCCGAACACCGGTCTTGCGGGCGGCGCAACGCCGAACTTGGCGAATATCGAGGTCTTGGGCGCGAGCCTAGTGAATGTTTCGAGTGGTAAGGAACTCGCGCGCAGCGGTATCCTGCGGTGAAATTGTCTCTTGACTTAGGATGGAAGCACCGAATAAGGGAGAACGAGGCAACAAGTTCAAAGGAGGGAGTATGAAAAAGGCGGTTTTGGCAGCTGGGGCAATCCTGCTGGCAGGCATGGTGCCACAAATGAGTGAGGGGCAAAGTCCACTGTTCCCGTCGAGGGCGGCTCGCTTTTCGTCGTGGCTGGCACGAGCATTTGACGCATGTACTCCATCGGGGTTGACGGTGACGGCTCCGGCAAACTTGCCGAGCGGGGGATGTTTGGCAAACCCATCCGACCCTTTTCCTCCACCACTGGGTACGAACCCAGTGGGAGCACCGATGAAAATCGGGCGACTTGACGTGCGCCGGTTCCCTGGGCTTGCCGGCGGACAGGGGCGCGTCAAGCTCTTCATGACTGGGCTGCAGAATGGGCAGAAGGTAAAGGTGCGGTTGACGGTCAGAACCACCCGTGCCGGTGTGACGACGAAGCACCCTCCGAAAACCAACGCGTTGGTTACTTTTGCCGACACTACGTTCGAGTGTGGAAATCAGATCAGCGGCTGCTTCGTTGCCAATGGCCGTGGGGTGGTCTTGGGGACACAGGACATCCAGAGCTGCTTGACTCAGAGTTCCCAGCCCAAGGGGCTCGCCAGCCACAATCTCGAGATTTTGTCTGCCGAGGTGGTCAACTGCGACGATGGATTCGTCGTAGCGCGGCCGGGTATTCTGAACTAACGGCACGTCACTTGGTGAACGAAAGGCGGTGGGGCTTTGCCCCGCCGCCTTTTTTATTGCCCACGCGTTCGCAGGAGATACACGGAGAGCTCGTAGAGTCGAAAGCCGGGTCGTTCGCCTGAAGCGGCGTGCAGGCCCGCAGTCTCTTCCAATGGGTTGCGAAGTGCAAATTCGTAGCGGGCCACCGGCACGATCCGAAACTGAGTTCCGCTGCAATGATCTGCTCGATCGCCCGCGGTCACGAGGTAGACCGGTGGGGACGGCGTAGTGCTCGAAGTGAGCATCCGAAGGCGCTCGCAGTCGTCGGCCGGAATGTAGTAACCGCCGCAGTCTCGCTCAGACCACAGCCACAACGGCAGCCCGAGCGGGGCGAGTTTTGGTTCTACGACCGCGATGCATCGGTCTGGGAATAGATGCGATACGGCTTTGGCATGTGTGGCCGCGGACGAAAAAAATCCCGAGCGGTGTAAGGATCGGCTCGCGGGGGAGAAGGCGGCCAAAGCGACAACGGCAGATGCGGCGAGCAGGGGTGCGGCCACCCGTCCGTGCGAGGCGCTGGCTAGGAGAATCGCCGCGCCGATTGCCAAGCACGGGAGGATCACAGGAACGGATCGTCGCAGAACCCACCAGGGTACCGGGGCGGCGTTTGGCGCGAAAACATAGAGGCAAAAAGCCAAAGTGCCCAAAGTCGCAAGTGCACACATGGTGAACGGCGCAGGCAAGCCCCTGCCGCGCGCAAAGATGTAAAACCAGCCGCTAACACCGAGAAACAGTAAGGCGCCACTCGCTTCGATCAGCCATCGCGCTGAGGACGAGAGTTGGAACGCACCCAGAGCCAAGACTCCTCCTAGGACGACAGCGGAGAGTACGTGGCTTGTTCGGAGCGCGCCTTTCCATAGGCGCAGTGCGGTGGCAGCACCAGCGACGCCGAAGAGAATGCCGAGGAGGACAGCGTGGTCGCTGGCAAACGTCTCTAGGTTTCCCCAGTAGTGCGTTCGAAACCAGGCGGCGCGGGCGAGCGCTGCGCCGCAAAACGGAGCCGCTGCGATTGCCACCCGGGCGACCCGTGAGATGGCAAGGTGCAGCCAAGCCCACCACAAGCCGGCGGGAAGGAGGAAAAGCATTTCCATGCGGAATAGCCCTGCCGCGCCAAAGGCGAGGCCGACCAGAGCAGACGCGGCCGGGTAACCCGTTTCGAACATCACCAACGCATAAAGGCCGCTCAGCAGGAAGAAAGTTGCGCCCGCTTCTGGTTGCGGGAAGCGACCGTAAAACACAAATGGCGCTTGCACTGCCAGCAGCAAGGTGCCGAGCAGCGCTGCGGACGAGCGCGTGAAGGTGCGTAAAAGCGCGTAGAGCGTGCCGAGAGCGGAGGCGGCAAAAAACGGAACGATCCAGACCATCCGCTCGCTTCCGAGCCACGATGCCCCGAGTGCCAGCCACGGGATCAGCCCGGCTTGGAATGCTGGGAGGACGTCGCCGCTGTCCAGGTCCCGCAAGATGAGCCCGCCTTCCAAACGAACGTAGGGGGGGGAGCCCCGATCGGCGGCGACGCTGGGAAAAAACGCCCGGCGCGCGTCCGGGTCCAAGGCCAGCACGCTAGGGTCCTTCCTGACGAACGTGCCGGTCCGCGCCCCTGCCGCACCCGCAGCCAAGTACGCGGTTCCATCGGCTCCGGCAAAATGAGCCGACATGGGCGGCGAGAGCCACAGCAGCCCCAGGACGAACACGCCGACCACGGCCAGATCCGTCCTGCCGTAGCGAAAGCGAGGCGCGTTGCGCGCGAGGATCCAACCCAACAGTGCCCAGGCTGCAAGCACAACTCCTAGGGTCGCTAGGGAGAAGGCACCGAGGTCCAACAAGAGAAGCGAGACGAAGGTCGCTCCGGCGGTACTGGTCGCGACCTCCACGACCAAGCGCGAGATCGGCAACGCCGGTCCGGTGGTTCTCTCCAGAAAAAGCGGAAACCACGCGCGCCCGGGCAGGTACAAGCAGAGCGCGGCGACCAGCAGTTCGAGGAACGAGGTCATGGGAAAACGCTTCTTAATCTGGGCGCCGAGCCGGCGTCAAATCAGAGCAGGATTTGACTGCGGCGAGGCGCAGTGACAGCATGACGCTGCTTCCATGCGAGCGAAGAAACTCATTATCCAGATTCCCTGCTACGACGAAGAGGAGCATCTGGCTCAAACCCTGCGCAACTTGCCGCGCAGGATTCCGGGCGTGGACGTGGTAGAGGTGCTGGTGATTGATGACGGCTCGCGCGACGCAACCTCCGAGGTCGCCCGCCGGGAAGGCGCGGATTACATCTTGCGCTTTCCAAATAACCGCGGTCTGGCGCGCGCATTTCGCGCCGGCCTCGATGCGTGCCTGCGCCTCGGCGCCGACGTGATCGTCAACACGGACGCGGACAATCAATACGATGGCGCGGACATTCCCGCGTTGATTCGGCCAATTTTAGAGGGCAAGGCAGACATGGTCGTGGGGGACCGCGATCCCGCCACGGTCAAACATTTCTCCCGGGGAAAACGCCTGCTCCAGGTTTACGGAAGTTGGGTGGTTCGTACCTTGTCGGGAACCAGCGTACCCGATACGACCAGTGGTTTTCGCGCCCTCAGCCGTGAGGCTGCCCTGCGGCTGAACGTGCTGTCGGACTTTACGTACACGATCGAAACCATCATCCAGGCGGGCAAGAAGCGCCTGCCCATCACCCATGTTCCCGTACGCACGAACCCAACGCGGGGCTCGAAGCTCTTCCACAGCGTCTGGGAGTACGTGAAACGCTCCGCCGCCACCATCGTGCGCATCTACGCGTTGTACGAACCGCTCAAGGTCTTTTCGTATGTGGGCGGTGCATTGATTTTTCTCGGACTCATCCCAGGGATTCGTTTCTTGTACTTCTACTGGATCGGAGAAGGCGGCGGGCACATCCAATCGCTCTTGCTCACAGTCCTTCTCATCATCATCGGCTTTCAAACCGTCTTGATCGGCTTGGTTGCCGACTTGATTGCGGGCAATCGAGCCCTCATCGAAGACGTACTCTTCCGCATCCGCTGCCTCGAACTCGGAGAGAAAGTGCCCGAGCCCGAAAAGGTCGAGGCGCGCAGAGACGAGAAAGCGAGAGCGCAGGCCTGACCACGCTCTGCGCAACCTGGGAAGTGCAGCAAGCAGCGCGGATTTGTTTTTTTGGAACCTATCCTGCCTCGTACACGGTGACGCGAATTCTCCGCTCGGCTGCCACGGAAGCCGGGTTTCAGGTCGTTGAGTACCACTACCCAGTGTGGGAAAAAGACCCAGTCAAAGACACCCGCTACTTCCGACCCGTTTCGCTGATCGGAAAGGCCTTAGGCTATTGCCGCGCTGCATGGCATCTGACCCGGGTGTACCACCGAGATGCTTCTGGATTTACGGCCTACTTGGTGGGTTTCCAGGGCTCCCTCGATGTGCTGCTGCTCCGCATGCTTCGACCCCAGCGGCCCTTGTTGTTCGCGCCACTGACCACCATCACCGAAACCATGGTCGAGGACCGGGCTTGGCTCGCGCCTCGCTCCTGGCTTGCGCGCTTGCTGCGCTGGTTGGACCGCAAAAGTCTCTCGGTTTCCGACCTGGTCATCGTTGATACTCAGGAACACGCCCGTTACTTGCAGCGCACCTTTGGCATCTCCGAAGAACGCCTGGCGGTGTTTTATTTGGGGCCGGACTGGTCCGTATTTCACCTCAGCGAACCACCGACTGCGCGAGACGAACTCAAAGTTTTGTTCTTCGGTTCGTTCCTGCCGCTCCATGGGGTACGTACCATCCTGGAGGCGGCAGAACGACTACCGAGGGATCGTGGAATTCACTTCACGCTGTGTGGGGATGGTTGGGAGTACGCGCGGTGCAGGCGGTACGCCGAAGAGCGACAACTGGCCCACGTCGCCTTTGTGCCGTGGGTCCCGTACCAGGAACTGCAGCACTTGATTGCTAGCCATGACGTGTGTTTGGGCATCTTCGACAATGGAACGAAGGCGCGCATGGTCATCCCGAACAAGATCTACCAAAGTGCGGCGGTGGGCCGCCCGGTTGTGACGGCTGACACTCCGGCGGTGCGCGAGGTCTTCAGCCACGGGGAGGATATTTGGCTCGTTCGGCCCCGTGATGCTCAAGCACTCGCGGATGCCCTGGAAATGCTGGCACGGGATCGGGATGTTCGGCTGCAGCTTGGCAGCCGGGCGGCTCGTCTGATGGAGGACCGTTTCTCCGTTCGTTGCCAGGGCGCAAGATTCCGCGACTTGGTATTAGAGGCCGGCCAGCAATGAACCACTCTCTCGCCGTCGTGGTTGTACACTGGAATGGCGCCGAGCCGCTGCGCGAACTCATGCGCTCCTTGCACGCACAAACCACGCAAGATTGGTTCCTGGTGGTAGTGGATAACGCGTCCCACCCGTTGCAAAGGGCGCAACTTCGAGCACTGGTGCCGGAGAGCGAGCGCAGCGAGATCTTGTGGAACGAAAAGAACGTCGGTTTTGCTGGTGGTGCGAACGTGGGAGTCGGGCGCGCTCTTGCACGCGGCGCCCGCTGGGTTCTCTTGACTACGCAAGATACAGTCTTGGAGCCTGCGACTTTGGCGGCTTTTCAACAGGTGGCTCCGCAGCTCGGGGAGGCCGTGCTGGCAGGACCTGTGGTGTACGACCGCGACAGCGGCTCTCTCCTCTCCGCCGGCGAGCGCGCAAGCCTTTGGTATTTGGCCTGGCCGAGACGCTGGGCTTTCGCGCAGGTACCCGACACGGCTGTGCCTTACTACGCGGTTTCAGGATTGCTCGGTTGTACGCTGTTTTTTAGCGCTGCAGCCTGGCAGCGGCTGGGAGGGTTTTGGGAAGACTTGTTTGCCTATTACGAAGAAGTCGACTTGGCCATGCGGGCGCGCCGGCACGGCATTCGAACCGTTGTGGTGCCGGCGGCGCGTGTGTACCACGGGGGCTGGCGAGGGTTCCGGCGCGGACTGACAGCGGTCAGCGCAGAGCTCAAGGCACGCAACGTGCACTTGCTCTTCCGCCGGCACGCACGTTGGTACCACTACTTGCTCCTGGGTCCGCTGGTCGAGGGTCTCATCGTCATGAGCGTGTTGTTCGCTGCGGTACGTTTGGACTGGCCAGTTGTCCGGGCGCTACTGCGTGGAGCTTGGACTGGCCTGCGCGGAAGAGGCGGCGCTTTGTCAGGCCTTCCAGTGGTGCAACCATGCGTGCCGGGATCGGGGTGATGGCAAGCATCCGAGGTGGGCCAGCTCGGTACGGGGTGGAATTGGTTCGAGCCTTGTCACGCTTGGATGCAGACCTCGAGCTGATCATCTTCACGGATCAGCCGAGCGCCCTCGCCCCGCTCGCTGGCGGGCGAATTTCCCTCGTTCATGTCCCGCTGCGGCGGACCTGGGAGCAAGCGTGGTGGGACCTCAAAGTGGCGCTCGCCATGCGAGGCAGAAAGCTAGACTTGTACCACGGTACAAAGGGGATCTTGCCCCCCGTTCAGTGCGCCCCATACGTGGTCACGATCCACGACCTTGCCGTGCTGCGCTTTCCGCGTACCTTCTCGGTGCTGCAGCGCCTCCACCTGCGCGCATTGTTGCCGCGCACCGTGCGCTTGGCTCGCGCGGTCCTGACCGACAGCGAGCATTCTCGTGCCGACCTTTGTAAGGCTTTCCCCTCGATTAGCCCGCGCCTGCGTGTCGCTCCTTTGGCCGCGGCTTCCGTGTTTTGCTCAGAACCACAAGGTTCCGACCCGGCGACTCTCGAGCGCCTAGGAGTCCGACTCCCCTACTTGCTGTACGCTGGCACTGTACAACCGCGCAAAGGCGTTGCGGACTTAGTGAGCGCGTTTTCCTCGCTGCGGGATCGCAATCCGGAACTGAACCTTGTGATTGCCGGCCGGCTTCGCCCGGATTACCGACCCTCGTTTGTCCAGTCGCCGCCCCCCGGAGTGAACTACCTCGGGGAGGTCACGGACGAAGAACTAGCGGCGTTATATCGTCACGCAGTCGCCTTTTGCAGCCCGAGCCGTTACGAAGGGTTTGGTCTGTCTTTTCTCGAAGCCATGCAAAGCGGGTGTCCTGTGCTCGCGCCTCGCGCCGGCTCCCTTCCGGAAGTGATTGGTGAGGCGGCGTATTTTTTTGATTTCGACGTGCCGAGCCTCGCCGACGCGATCGCCCGCGTGGCCGGAGACAGTGGTTTGCGGAGGCAGTTGCGGGAAGCCGGACTGGAGCGAGCGCGGCAGTTTAGTTGGCGAAAGACGGCGAAAGCTACCCTCGAGGTATATCGCGAGGTGACACGTGCGTGACCGCGCTGTGCCAGACTGGCCAAAGGTCGGTGTGGTCGTCCTGAACTGGAACGGCACCAGCGACACGCTGGAGTGCTTAGCGAGCTTGGTCCGGTCGGATTACCCGAATGCCGAGTGGATTGTCGTTGACAACGGCTCGCAGCCAGACCCGAAGGAAATCATCCTCGAGCGCTTCCCCGAGGTGAAGTACTTGGGGTTGCCAGAAAACATCGGCTATGCCGGCGGAAACAACGCTGGCATTCGCTACGCTCTTGCACGCGGGCACGAGTATGTCTTTGTGCTGAACAACGACACAGTTGTGGAGCCAGATGCCATTCGCCAAGCCGTGCAAGTGGCCCGGCAAGATCGGCGCATCGCTGCAGTGGGGGTGAAAGTGTTAGCTTGGGATGACCCGACTCGGGTTTGGGTTGCGTACGGGGAGGTGACGTACCGGCAAGGGCTGGTCCGGTTAATTGGTTACTACTGGAAAGATGATGAGCGTTTCGCCGCCCAACGCGATGTCGAATGGGTGCCGGGCACCGCAGTGCTGCTCAGCCGCCAAGCGTTGGAAGAAGTGGGCCTCTTCGACGAGGAGTTTTTCGCGTACCACGAAGATGTGGACTGGTGTACCGCCGCCCGCAAAAAGGGGTATCGGGTGGTTTTTGCTCCGCAGGGACGAATTTTACACAAAGGCCACGGGAGTTCGGGCGGTAAGCGGTACGTGAGCCCGCGCCAATACTTAGCTGGCCGCAATATGGTCCTGTTCGTTCGCAAGCACGCGAGTCCGCTACAGAAGTGCAAATTCGTCGCCTTCCAGATTGCCACCTTACCGCTTCAATACGTGCGCCGCTTGCTCACTGGAGAACAGGCCGGCGTGACCTACAAAGTACGAGGTATGTGGGATGCCCTGCGCGGGCGGCCGATCCCGTTTGCAGAACTCGGCCTGAGGCGGAGGTGAAGCAGGTGAGCTTCAAATATTTCACCGTGAACACCGGTATCGAAGCGAGCCAGATCTTCTGGAGCTTTGATTCGGTCGCCGACCACGTAGAACTTTGCGCGCACGAAACGACATTACCTGTGTTTTTGCGCGAGCTGCCGCCTGACACAGCCGTGCTCGACGCGGGATGCGGCCTTGCCCGCTGGGTGATCTTTTTGCGCCAGCACGGTTATCGAGTCTTCGGGGTCGACCGCGCGCGGGCCGCCATCTCTGCAGCGGCGGCAAATGGAGCCCGAGGATGGGTGTTTGTGGGGGACACCAACCGGTTGCCGATCGCAGACGGCGCTCTGGGCGGAGTGATCTCCTTGGGTGTGGTCGAACACGAGGAGGCAGGACCGGTGCCGGCTCTGCGCGAGTTGTGGCGGGTGTTGCGCCCGGGTGGCGTGGCGCTGGTTGCCGTGCCCTACAACAACTTGTGGCGCCGGCTGCTGATCAACCACCTGAGGCGGCTGCGCGACTGGCAAAAGCGGCGTCAGGGACTTCGTCTGGAATTTGCCGAGTACCGCTTTTCCGCGCGTGAGTTATCTGGGTTTCTCCGCCAAGCAGGCTTCGAGGTCCTGTCCGTGCATGCGGACGAGTTCCATCCCCCGTTGGGGAAGGGGCTGTGGGTCGACTCCTCATCATTCTTCGGGTACCGGGTTGGGATGTTCGACATGGCACCGGGCCGCAAGCGCTGGGAACTCAACCGCAAGGGGCGCCTCCTGCAGCGAGTGGCCAATACGCTTTCCCCCTGGATCATCGCCGGAGGCGTACTAGCCGTGGCCCGCCGACCTGCTTGAGCAAACCGAACCAGTATGCGGATTGACGCGGTTGTGGTGAATTGGAATCAGGCAGAGCTAACGCGAGCATGCGTGCAGAGCCTGCTCGCCGGCTCCCTGACCCCGCGGCAGGTGGTCGTGGTGGACAACGGCTCGGAGGAAGATCCACGCCCCCTGCTGCCTCGAGAACCAGAGCGGGTGCGTGTCGTGCAGTTGGAACGGAACCTCGGCTTTGCTGCCGGCGCAAACGCTGGGATTCGATCCGCACTCGCCCAACAAGCGGACGGCGTGTTTTTGATCAATAACGATGCGGTGGCGGCGCCGAATTGCCTGGCAGAGCTGGTTCGCGCGGTGGAAGCGGACGATCGCATCGGCGTGGCGGGAGCGAAGACCCTTACCCAGGAAACGCCGCCCCGCATTCACACAGCGTATGGGGTGCTCACGTACCACGGTCCCCTCGTGCAGCAGCGTGGATGGATGGAAGACGACGTGTCTCTGTTCTCGGAGCAGGAGGACGTGGATTACGTATCCGGCTGCGCCATGTTGCTTCGCGCGCGTGCTCTACGAGAGGTGGGTTGGTTCGATGAAGAGTTCTTTGCTTACCACGAGGACCTCGACTGGTGTGTTCGTGCGCGGCGTGCAGGCTACCGCGTGCGCTACGTGCCGAGCGCAGTCGTGTACCACCGCATGCACGCGTCCACAGGAGGCGGATACCTGAGCCCGATTACGTACCTCTCCGCGAGAAACGCAATTCTGTTCGTGCGCAAGAATGCCTCTACCGGAGAGCAACTGAAGTACGCCCTCCACTTGACCGTGAACCTGTGCAAGGACGCATGGCTTCGCTATCGCCGGCACGAGCTGCCGGGGTTCCGCTTACGCTTGCTGGGCATCCGGGATGGCTTGCTGCGCCGCCCCGTGCCGGTGGAAGCCTTGGGCTTGGACCGCTCCTCTCACCAGCGAGGCGCTGCGCAGTGAGGCAATGAGGTCACCCGCGCACGTGGCTATTGTGATTTTGAACTGGAACGGCAAGGAGGATGTTTTGCGCTGCCTCGCTACCTTGCCCCGCATCCGCTACCCAAATTGGAGCGCGACCGTAGTGGACAACGCCTCCACGGACGGCAGCGTGGAAGCCATCCGCCTGCACTTCCCCGAGCAGCGGGTGTTGGTCATGGAAAAGAACCTCGGTTTTTGTGGAGGCAACAACCGGGGGATCCGTGACGCACTCGAGCGCGGCGCGGACTATGTGTTGCTGCTCAACAATGACACCGAGTTGCACCCCGACTTGCTAGACGAACTGGTCCGCGTGGCGGAATCCGACCCACGCATCGGAGCGGTGGGCTCGAAGAACATCTTGCTCGAAGACCACCGCATCGTCTGGGGTGCTTACGGGGAGATTCGTTACCACCGTGACTTGGTGGAACTGGTCGGCTCCCGCCAGCCGGACGGTCCGGAGTTCACCTGCGTCAAGGACGTAGATTGGGTGATCGGCAACGGGGTCATGATGAAGCGCGCAGCCATCGAACGAGTCGGCGGCTTTGATGAGAGTTTCTTCGGCTACCACGAAGACGTGGACTGGTGCGAGCGCGCTCGCAAAGCGGGCTTCCGGATCGTCTACAACGGCCACGCCATCATTTATCACCAGGGCTTCGGTGCCGCGAACCCAAACCGAGAAAAGCAGTTTCCAGTTTTGTATTTCCTCGGGCGGAACAGCATTTTGTTCGCCAAGAAACACGGCACGCTCTTGCAACTGACCAAATTCGTGACCTTGTTCTTTGCTGGTGTCGGTTGGTGGATCGTGCTCGCACTGTTGCGGCGGGAGCGGATCAAGTCGTATCTCTGGCTACTGCGGGGCTTTTTCGATGGCGTGCGGGGTCAGCTTCCGTTGCGTGACTTGGGCTTGCAATAAGCAGCCGGCGCTGGGCTGTGGCGAAGCAACGTGGCCGCAGGCAGTGCAGGCGGCTCGGGCGAATGCATGATCCGGTACGGTTCCGCCCGAGTGCTCAGCCAGTCGTTGGTCAGCTTGGCCGGCATGGTGTCGCACAAGAGCCTCAACTTCCTGCTGGTGTTTGTGCTGGCACGCGGGCTCGGCCCAGAAGAGTTCGGCACATACTCGTACGTTGGGGTGCTCTTGCTGCTGGTCGGCTTTGTCAGCGATCTCGGCGTGGAAAGGGTGCTTGTACGGGAACTGGCTCGCCAGCCAGAGCGTGTACCGGTGCTCATCGCCAACGCGCTCGCTCTGCGTTTCACGCTGGGTGTGGTCACGGTCCTGGTTGGTCTCGTCGTGGCGCGGTTGCTTGCTCTCTCCAGCGCTGTACTCGCTTGCTACTTGCTGGGATTGGGGGTCTTCCCGCTGTCGTTCGATCCGATCGGCCGCGCCTACTTTCAGGCCCGCCTGCAAATGGACCGCCTGTACCCGCTGACCCTTGCTTCCTCGCTGCTCTTTTTGGCCTTGGTTGGCATGTGTCTGTGGATGCAGTGGCCTCTGGTGTCCGTTTTTGCCGCCGGACTCATCAACTCCATAATTTTGAGCGGAATCATCCTCGCGCTGCTTTTGCGCGAGGGTGCAATCCGCTGGAGCCTGCACCGGGACGTACTGAGGCTGCTGGTGGGAGATGGGCTGCAGCTTGGCACGCTTTCCTTTCTGTTCCTCGCGGCCATGCGGGTGGATCAGGTTCTCCTATTCCGCTGGCGCGACGCCCACGAGCTGGCCTTGTACGCAGCCGCTGTGCGCCTGGCGGAGGCCTTCGCGTTGATGCCTGAGGCGGCCATGCTTTCGCTTCTTCCTGTGATGGCCGCTTCGTTCCATTCGCGGCCCGAGCGCTACCGACGCGCCCGCCAGCTCGCCTTTCGGTACTTAGCCGTGATCGCCGTGCCGGTGGTGTCCTCATGCGTGTGGTGGGGGGAAACGATGCTCGGCCTGATTTTCGGCGAGCCGTTTCGGGCCGGGGCACCGGCACTCGCTTTTCTGGGCTCGAATATGTTCTTTGCCTTCCTCGGTTCCGTGTTTTTGAACGAATTTCTGATTGCCCGCTGGTTGCGCTCGATGCTGCTGGTGAGCGCCTTAGCGGTGGCCGCGAACATCGGCCTCAACCTGTTCTGGATTCCTGCATACGGGGCCGCAGGCGCTGGCGCGGCCACTTTGGCGAGTTCGGTGTTGGGTTTCTGTTGCTGGTTCTTCCTGCCCAATACCCGAGCCACCGTACTCGATGCTGTAAGGCAAGCCTGGCGCCCTGTGCTGGCGGGCATTGCGACCTGGCCCATCCCCAACGTCCTCGGGGCGGGCACGAGTGCAGCGCTGGTTGCAGCCGGCGCCTACGTGGGTTTGCTGGCAGCGTTTGGCGCTGTTACGGCCGAGGATGGGAAGCGGTGGATGGCAGCCCTGAAGGGAGTACGTCCGCCGTGGTTCCCGAATCCACGGAAGTCGGGTGGCTAGGCGGGCCAGGCAGGAGCAGCGCCCCGGGTCGCTTCACCAACACCAGATCGCGCACCATCGCACCGCGGCGCATTGCTTTGGTTTCGAAATGAGTCGGCACGGGTCGGACCGGTTGTAAGGAAGGGTCGGGGCGCAGGGAAGCGCAGGTTGCAAACACGGACAGTGCGAGCTGCCAGACCAGGTCGACATCGGTAGCAAAAAACACCTTGCCCTCGGGCACCAGAACCCGTTCGACACTGGCGACCAGTTCCGGGGTGAGTAGCCGGCGCCGTTGGTGACGCCGCTTCCACCAAGGGTCCGGAAAGTAGATATGGAAGGCAGCGACACTCAATGCCGGGATCAGTTGGGCAAGGACGCATTGCGCCGGCGCGTACAAGACGACCACATTGCCCAAACCACGCGACACCACCTGCTGCTCGAGCCTCGTAGCGCGCCGCCGCGACGCCTCGATCCCGAGAAAGTTGACCTCCGGGTGGGCTTGCGCCACGGAGAGCAAAAAGGAGCCCGTGCCTGGCCCGATTTCCACCTCCACGTGTCCCTCGCGACCGAACACTTGTCGCCAGAATTCACGCCCCCGCTCAGCCTCCATGCAAACGACCTCCGTCCACAGGCAAGATCACGCCGGTGACGTAGTCGTTGCGAGCAAGAAACAGCACCGCGTCTGCGACATTCTCAGGCCGCCCCTCTCGGCGAAGCAACGTGCGCTCGATCTCCCGCTGGCGCTGCTCGGCAGCAAAGTCTTCGGGAAACCAAACGGGCCCGGGCGCCACAGCATTGACGCGCACCGCCGGGGCCAGTTCTTTGGCGAGCGTTTGGACAAGCGCCACCACTCCGGCCTTGGCGACGTTATAGGCAAGGTAGCCTCGCCACGGCCGCAGCGCCGCCACGTCTGCGATCGCCACGATACACCCGTACCCTTGTGCGCGCATGCGCAAGCCGAACTGCTGCACCGGAAGCCAAGTGGTGGCGAGGTTTCGCTGCTGGATGCGCTCCCATTGCTCGTCGGTAAGATGCTCGAGCGGAGTGCGCTCGAACCAGCCGGCATTCGTAACCAGTAGATCTACCCGTCCGAACTCGGTAACGGTGCGGTGGAAGAACCGCTCCACGTCCGCGCGCCGCGACATGTCGCCTTGCTCGCACAACACCCGTACCCCCAGCGCTTGCAGCTCCCGGCGGAGTTGCTCGGCCAGTGCAGCGCTTTCGAAGTAGTTGATTGCCACGTCATACCCAGCTCTTGCCAGGGCACGGCTAATCGTCCCGCCCAAGCGGCGCGCTCCGCCAGTGATCGCGGCTACCGGACGTGCGCTTTGCTCTTCCATCGCGTTGCGTTGTGCGTGTAGCCGCGGTAGCTAGGCAACTGCAATGAGATTCGCCAAGGAGGAACTGAGGAAGCAATGCGCGCAGCAGTGTTGAAAGCTTGGAACGAACCGTTTTCCGTCGAAACCGTGGAATTGGAGCGACCCCATCAGGGCGAAGTCTTGGTCCGACTCGTAGCCAGTGGTGTCTGCCACAGTGACCTGAGCATCCAGCGCGGACTGTTGCCGATGATGCCGCCGATCATCATAGGGCACGAAGGAGCAGGAATCATCGAGGAGGTGGGGCCGGGTGTGAGTTCCGTTCAAAAGGGAGACCACGTTATTTTGACCTGGCTCTATTCCTGTGGCTACTGCCGCGACTGCGGGCGTGGGCGGCCCCACCTTTGCGAAAAAGCAGCGATGGCAACCATGTCTGGCGCCATGTACGACGGAACCACCCGTTTCCAATGGCAAGGGCAAGGGCTGCGGCATTGGTGCGGAACGTTCGCGGAGTACACGGTGGTGCCAGAACAAGCGGTCATCCCCATTCGCAAAGACGTACCCCTCACAAGTGCGTGTCTGGTGGGCTGCGGGGTGATGACTGGGATTGGCGCAGCCATGAACACCGCCAAGGTGGAGCCGGGAGATACGGTTGCCGTGGTGGGATGCGGCGGTGTGGGACTGAACGTGATCCAAGGCGCGGCAGTGTGCGGGGCGGAGCGGATCATCGCGGTGGATTTGCTCGATCGCAAACTCGAACTGGCCCGCCAGTTCGGCGCCACCGACGTCGTGAATCCATCCGCTGGGAGCTGGACCGATCAGGTGCGCAGCCTTACTGGTGGCAAGGGCGCCGACTTCGTCTTTGAAGTCGTGGGACGCGCCGAACTCGCCCAGGAGGCATTTGCCGCTGTGCGCCGTGGAGGCAAACTCGTCCTGGTGGGCGTACCGCCCATTGGTCAGCAGGTGACCTTCCCAGCGTTGAATTTCCCCCTGGAGGAAAAAGGGGTGATCGGTTCCTATTATGGCTCCCCTCGCTTCCGATACGACATGCCTCGGATCCTCGATCTGTACATGGCAAAGCGCATCAAACTCGACGAACTGGTCAGCAAGCGCCTGCGCCTCGAAGAGATCAACACCGCGATGGAACTCATCGAGAAGGGCGAGGTGGCACGCAGCGTGATCACGTACCAGTGACCGCGCGCTCTCCGTGGAAGCGTGGGAGTTTTGCGAGGGCCGGAGACGGGGCTCTGCCTCGCTGCGTCTAGCGAGTCTGGGCGTGCCTTCGGAACCGAGGGACTTACGCGGGCCTGGCTTCGAGTGCCGCCATTGGTTGCTTGGCTCCGGGCAGGGAAGCGGGCGGGCGAAGGTCAGTGCCACCGCGCAGCGCACCTGCCAACGGCGACGGCTGGACCTCGAAACCGAGCGCTGCCGGCTAGGCCTTCGCCGGGGCGAGACCCTCTAGGGTGAGACGAATCGCGTCTGGATCGAAGCTCAGCACGCTGATGGCCGTCGTCGTGACTCCCGCTGCCACATATGCCGCGATTCGCTCGCGGCATTCCTCCACCGTACCGAAGATGGCGAGCGCGTCCACGAAACGATCGGTCATTCCCTGCCGCGTCCGTGCCCGGTCGCCCGTACGGAAACCCTCGGCAACGAGCCGCGCCTCTTCCTCGAAGCCGTACCAGGCAGCGAACCGGTTGTAGACCGGGGTCGCGAAGTAGCCGGTGAGCGCTGCTCGAAACAGTTCCCGCGCGGCGGCGCGATCGTTCGTGACCAGCACTTGGTGGCGGCAGACAACCTCAAGTTGCGAGGCATCCTTGCCTGCTTTCTGCGCGCCGGCCGCAACGTGGGACAGCATCCGGGGCAGCGCCTCGACCGGAAACAGGTTTACCGCAACGCCGTCCGCGATTTCACCGGCCAGTTCTAACATCGGTGGACGCAAGGCGCCGATGTAAATCGGTACCGGCGACGGGGGTTGCACGAAGAGCTTGAGTCCATGACTGCGGACTGTCTGCCCATCAAAGCGGGATTTTTCCCCGGCCAGTAACGCCCGCACTAGCGCCACCGTCTCGCGCACGCGGGTCAATGGGCGGTGAAACTTCAGTCCGTGCCATTGCTCGACGATTGCGTGGCTGGACGAGCCAAGTCCCAGGATGAATCGTCCGGGTGCCAATTGTCCCAGCGTTGCTGCGGCTGCAGCCAACACTCCCGGAGTTCGCGTGTATACCGGCGAGACAGCAATCCCTGCGCGAACCCGCTCAGTGGCCCGCAAGACGGCCGCAGCAAGGACGAAGGGATCCGGCCCGTTCGTATCCGCGATCCAAACGCTTTCGTAGCCGAGGTCTTCCGCCCGCTTGGCCCACTCGATACAGGCATTTACGTCCGGGGGCACGGGCAAACTAATGGCGAGTTTTCCGAGGTTCATGCGGCTGGCTCCTACAGTGCGTGCGGTTCCGAGACAAGCGAGGGATCGCGCATTGGCGGTCCCGACGCCGCAGGTACACGCCCGCGTAATGGGTACCTAATGGTAGCTGGCAAAAATCCTCAACGTTTGTGGGTTGCCCCAAAAGCTGTGGAAAAGTAGGCTTCGGGCTCACTCCGAAACCCAGGAGGGGCGATGCGCAATCCACGAGAGTTTTTCAAGCCGCTTGCGATCGGTGCTCCCGAGCCGATCAAGGAAGTACCGGTCAAACCGTCGCGCGTCATTCACTTCTTCGATCCGAGCAATCCGAAGATGGCGAGCAAGGTTCCAGAGTTGGCCCGCCAAGCGGATATTTTGCTGGGCAACCTCGAAGACGCGATCCCCATTGACAAGAAGGAAGAAGCCCGACGTGGTTTGATCCGCGTTGCACGCGAGGCTGACCTGGGCGACACGCCCCTCTGGACGCGGGTGAACAGCTTGGATAGCCCGTGGTTTCTCGATGACGTGATGGAGGTTCTCGGCGAAGCCGGTGACCGCATCGAGGTCGTCATGGTGCCAAAAGTCGAAGGCCCTTGGGACATCCATTACGTAGATCGTTTGTTCGCCCAACTCGAAGCTCGCTTTGGGCTCAAACGGCCGATTCTGATCCACGCCATCTTGGAGACGGCCCTGGGCATGACCAACGTGGAAGAAATCTGTGCTGCCAGCCCGCGCATGCAGGGTATCAGTTTTGGCCCTGCCGACCTTGCTGCCTCGCGCCGCATGAAAACGACCCGAGTGGGTGGCGGCCACCCCGCCTACTTGGTGCGCTCCGACCCTGATCCGAAGAACCCTCAGGCCCCCCGCCCAGTGGCGCAGCAGGACCCCTGGCACTATTCCATCGCCCGCATGGTGGATGCTTGCGCAGCCACTGGATGCCTGCCGTTTTACGGGCCTTTTGGTGATATCTCGGATCCACTGGGCTGCGAGGACCAATTTCGCGCCGCGTTTCTGCTGGGATGCGTCGGAGCTTGGTCCTTGCATCCAAGCCAGATTGCGATTGCCAAAAAGGTCTTCAGCCCACCCGCCGAAGAAGTGGCGTTTGCCCGCAAGGTCATGGCAGCCATGCCCGACGGTCGCGGGGTACAGATGATTGACGGGAAAATGCAAGACGATGCCACTTGGAAACAGTGCCGGGTCATGGTGACGCTGGCCAAGATGCTGGCGAGGAAGGACCCGGAACTCGCTCGTTTGTATGGTTTCTCCGCTGAGGAGCTAGAAGCCGCATGACGGTACGCTTGATCAATCGCCAGGGCCGTGCCTGTGTGTGGCTTGCCGACGGCTTTGTCGACGTCGAACATGGCTCGGGCGGCCGCTTTGGTGCGGATCCGATGGCCGTACTGACCCGCTGGCGAGAGTTTTGCGAGTGGGCCAGAACTCTGCAGCCCGCTGCCGTAGAAGGCCCCGTGGTGGAAGAAGAACTCGGTCCGCCTGTGCCGCGGCCGTCTAAAGTCTTTGGCATCGGCTTAAACTACCGCTCCCACGCCGAAGAAGCCGGGTTGCCGATCCCGGACCAGCCGCTGGTCTTCACGAAGTTCCCGAACTGTTTGGTGGGGCCGCGCGCGGATGTGGAACTGTCTTCGACCTATGTGGACTGGGAAGTCGAACTGGTAGTGGTCATCGGTAAGCGCGGGCGGGCCATTTCGGAGTCGGAGGCCTACGAGTTCGTGGCGGGCTTTTGCGTCGGGCAAGACATTTCCGATCGTAAAGCCCAGTTCGCGGGCAATCCGCCCCAGTTTTCGATGGGAAAGTCCTACGATACCTTTGGCCCCATCGGCCCGGCAGTGGTTCCCGTATCGGCCTTTTCAAACCCTGATGATCTTGCCCTCAGTTGCCGCGTAAACGGCGAACGGATGCAGAACAGCCGCACGAGCGAAATGATTTTTTCCGTGCCAAGCCTGATCGCTTTTCTCTCGCGCCGCTGTACTCTGGAACCCGGGGATTTGATCTTTACGGGAACTCCGGCAGGGGTCGGGTCTACCCGCAAGCCGCGTCGGTATTTGCAGCCGGGAGATACGATCGAGTCCGAAATCGAAGGGATCGGAATCCTCAGAAACCACTGCCGAGAAGGACAAGGGTGAACCACTGGAGGAACGCGAGTCGGCAGTCTCGAACAAGGGAGGGATGGTTTATGCCAAAGCCGGTGGAACAATGGGTGGAGCAAGTCGCTGCCACTACCCAGCCGAAACGCATCGTCTGGTGCGATGGCTCGGATGACGAGTACGAAAAGCTCATCCGAGAAATGCTGGACGACGGTACCCTCATCGAGCTGAACCAGCAGCTCTACCCTGGTTGCTACCTGCACCGCAGCCATCCCAACGATGTGGCTCGCACCGAACACCTCACCTTTGTCTGCACTCGTAACAAGGAGGACGCTGGACCCAACAACAACTGGATGGATCCGCGCGAGGCGAAGAAACGTGTCGGGGCTTTGTTCCGGGGCGCGATGCGCAACCGCACGATGTACGTGCTGCCGTACCTGATGGGGCCTCCTTCATCCCCTTACGCGCGCGTGGGGGTCGAGGTGACCGATAGCCCCTACGTGGCGGTCAGTATGCGGATCATGACGCGAATGGGTCGGATTGCTCTCGAGCGATTAGGTTCGTCCGAGGATTTCGTCAAAGGACAACATTCGCTCGGAGACCTGAGCCCGGAGCGCCGATTCATCCTTCACTTCCCGGAGGAACGAGACATCTGGTCCATTGGCTCCGGCTACGGTGGCAACGCTTTGCTGGGGAAGAAATGCTTTGCTTTGCGGATCGCAAGCTACATGGCCCGCTTCGAGGGTTGGCTGGCGGAACACATGCTGATCGTCGGCGTCGAAGAGCCCAATGGGCGCATCACGTATCTCTCGGGTGCCTTCCCCAGTGCCTGTGGGAAAACCAACCTGGCCATGTTGGTGCCACCCCAGCACTTTAAAGGGTATCGGGTGTGGACCGTAGGAGAGGATATTGCCTGGATGCACATTGACACCACCAAGCAGCTCCGCGCCATCAATCCGGAGGCGGGCTTCTTCGGGGTTGCTCCTGGGACCAACTGGAAGACCAATCCCACGGTCACGAAGACCATCCAGCGCAACACCATTTACACGAACGTGGCCTTGCGCCCGGATGGCACCCCGTACTGGGAAGGGTTGGAGGACGTCCCCGCGGAGTGCCTGGATTGGCAAGGCCGGCCATGGACTCCGCAGAGCGAGACGAAAGCTGCCCACCCGAACTCGCGCTTTACCGCCCCGGCTCGCCAGTGCCCTTCGATGTCCCCTCACTGGGAAGATCCGGACGGGGTACCGATTTCTGCCATTTTGTTCGGCGGCCGCCGGGCGAGCTTGGTGCCGCTCGTGTTCGAATCGTTCGATTGGAAGCACGGGGTGTTCTTGGGTGCGGTGCTGTCCTCAGAAACGACCGCCGCCGCAACCGGTGCGGTCGGTGTGGTGCGGCGCGACCCGATGGCCATGCTGCCCTTCTGCGGGTACCACATGGGGGATTACTTTGCGCACTGGCTCTCCTTGGAGCAGCGTCTCTCCAAAGTCCCGCGGATTTTCCGCGTCAATTGGTTCCGCCGCGATGAACACGGCAACTTCATGTGGCCCGGATTCGGCGAAAACTTGCGGGTGCTGCAGTGGATCATTCGCCGCGTGCACGGGGAGGTGGAGGCGGAAGAAAGCCCCATCGGGCTGCTTCCTCGCCCGCGAGACATTGATTTGGAAGGGACCAATGTGAGCCGCGACACGCTGCGGAAACTGCTCGCTGTGGATCGCTTAGGATGGCTCGAAAACGCGGGTGCGCAGGCGGAGTTTCTACGCCAGTTTGGAGATCGGCTGCCGCGCGAATTGTGGGAAGAGAACGAGCGACTCATCCAGCGCCTGCAGAGCATGGTGAGCCATCCAGCTTCTGCCTGACTGCCTACCGGCGTCTTTGATTGAGCCAGGCACCACGACGGCGCGACCTCGAGCAGACCGCGCTGGGCCCTCGATCGGCTTGGCTCGGCGCCGATCGTTTCACGTGAGTTCAGCGTGGCGCGCCCTGTTGCGAGCGGGCCCGGGCCAGGCCGGGATGAAGGGCGCGGCGCAAAGTCTTGCCGTTGCGAGTGCGCGGTAAGTCATCCACCACATACACGATTTTGGGCGCTTTGTATGCGGCGAGGTGCTGGCGCGCGTAGGCGAGGATGTCGTCAGCAGTGGTGGGGGAGTCGGGGCGGAGGACCACGTAGGACACGACGAGTCTTTTTTCCGCATCCACGTCCTCACCCGTCGTCGCAGCATCCAACACATCCGGGTGGTCCTTGAGCACCCGGTCCACCTCGAAGGGGGAAACGCGGTAACCAAAACTCTTGATCAAATCGTCCTTGCGCCCCAGGAACCAGATGTATCCGTCCGCGTCGCGCCGCGCATAATCTCCTGTCAGGAACCACTCGCCATGGAAGCAACGCGCGGTTTCCTCCGGTTGGTTCCAGTAGCCCAGCATGAGCGCAGGATCGCTCTTGTGGATGCAGAGCATCCCGGAGTGCACGCACCCGCACTCGCGCCAGGTGGTCGGATCCAAAATGGCGACGCGGTGCCCCGGCTGGATGAAACCTGCAGACCCAGGGCGGATCGGCCGCGATACGGTGTGGCAGATGTAGTAGGAACATTCGGTCATCCCCAGGCCCTCGTAAATGTACAGGCCGAAACGATCGAGCCAGCGCTGCAAGAGTTCTTCGGAGAGATGTTCTCCAGCCGACATGCAGTGGCGTAACGTTGGAACGTCGGCGCGGCTCGCCTGGGTGTACTGCAGGATGTGCCGGTACAGGGTCGGAACGCCAATGAAGGTGGTTGCCCGTTGCTTGGCGATCAGCGCCGGCCACACATGTGCCTCTGGCTTGCCTTCGTAGACGATCGTGGTGTGGCCGCGATACAGAGGGTCCATGAGCCCGGTGCCCAGGACGTAGGTCCAGTTGTACTTTCCCGAGTGCAGCACCCGTTCCCCCTCGGGCAAAAAGTGAAACCAGTACTCCGAGGATGGTTGCTTGCCCAGCAAAACCCGGTGCGCGTGCAACACCCCTTTGGGGTAGCCTGTGGTCCCCGAGGTGTAGACCAGGTAGGCAGGGTCCTCCGCGCGCGTTCGCTCGGGTCCTCTTACCCCGGAAACCGAGCGCAACGCTGGCCACAGCGCGAGAACGGACTTGCCCTCCTCCGTCCAACACTCCACACTGGCCTCCCTGTCACTGACCACGAGGATGAGGCGCACAGAAGGCAGTTCCCCGAGGCGCGAATGTAGTGCGGCCCAGCTCGCGGCATCGACCACCCAAACCACCGCACCTGAGTCCTTTGCCAGGTAGGCCAGTTCATCGAAGGTGAGCAAAATCGAGGTCGGGACCGGAATCGCCGCTCGCTTGAGCGCCCCCAGGAAGACCACCGAGTATTCGATGCAATTGGGTAGGCGGATCAAGATCCGTTCGCCGCGCTCGACACCGAGCTGGCGTAAAAGCTCGGTAAAACGGTCGGTGAGGTCGGCAAGCTCAGCGAACGTGAGCTTTTTCGTCCCGCCGAACTCGTCTTCCACGATGACCGCGTCTTGTTGCGCGCGCGGCCCTTTGGCGTGCACGTCGGTACACGCTTCACCGATGTTGAAAAACTCGGGAATGTCCCAGTGCCAGGGTGGAAACGGCTGCACGGGCAGCCGTGCTAGCGAAATCCGCCTCGCGAGGCGAGCCGAACGAACCTTGTGCCCATCTTGCGCACCCGGGCGCGATGCGCCACAAGCGGCGTGTGCCGAGGCTGCGGAACCGGAGCGCCGCGTTTTTGGCCGGCGCGGGATGCGCCGCGGCAGTGGCCTGCGCGGTGGCCGTCGGTGTCCGACCAGGCCCGCCGCCACGCCTGTTGCGCTCCGCACAGCCGGTGACCTTGCCGCATGGCCCAGCAGCCCCGGGGGCGCGCACAGCGATCTCCACCGGCGGAGGGTGGACCATCGCGGTTGACGGCTGGCAGATCCGCGTCGAGGGTCTTGCGGCGTTCGTCGGCACGCGCACATCTACTCCGGATCGTGCCGTGGAACGCAGTGCGGACGATGCGGCCCGTTCCTACGCGGATTTGATCGTCTCCCATGCTGTGTCACAAGGTCTCGACTGGCAGTTGGTGGCTGCGGTCATCGAGGCAGAGTCGAACTTCGATCCCACGGCGATGAGCGAGCGGGGTGCGGTCGGGCTCATGCAGGTGCGGCCGGCGGCTGCTGCAGATGTCGGAGAAGAAGAGTTCCACGCTCCGGAAGACAACATCCGCACTGGGACCAAATATTTGCGCTACCTCGCTCGGCAGCTTGCCGACGTACACCCGGGGGAACGCCTGCCTTTTGTGCTGGCCGCCTATCACATGGGCATCGCTCACGTGCGCGATGCGCAAGCGCTAGCCGAGTTCCTCGGCTTCTCGCCCCGGTTGTGGCACGGGCATGTCGAGCGTGTGTTGCACTTGCTGGAGGAGCCCGCTGTTTACACCAAGCTTGCCGCCGGGTACGCGCAGGGCCGGCGAACCTTGGCGTACGTCCGCCGCGTCATGGAACGATACCAGGAACTGGCCCTGTCGGCGCCGACTCGGTCAGCGGAAGGTTCCGCGCGCAGTCGTGAAGGCGGGGAAGAATCGCCATCTTAAACTTTAGCGGCTCCTCCTGAAGGGAGCGGTTCGACCAGGTTGCGCGGTAGGTGCTCGCGCACAAAATCGGCAAACGCCTGAATTGCCATGGGGCGCGGATAGGTTCGGCGCCAGGCAATGCCGATGTCTCGCGTGGGCACAGGCTCCCGGAACGGGCGCAAGCACGCGCCCGCCTCCCGCATGCGTGGCACGGAGAGAGCGGGCACCAGCGTGCAGCCAAAGCCGGCGGACACGAGATGGCGAAGGGTCTCCAGGCTGCTGGCGCGAAAGTCGGCGAGCGGGTTGCTTCCAGCCTCGCTACACACCGACAGCGCTTGCTCGCGCATGCAGTGCCCCTCTGCCAAAAGGAGGACCGGCTTGCCTCGGAGGTCTCCCTCGCTGACCGCCTTGGTGCGCGCCAGCGGATCCTTTTCCGAGACGAGTAGCCAAAAGGGCTCGCGGAATAGGGGGGCGACTTGGATACCGCTGGCTTCGACCGGCAGGGCGAGCAGAGCGGCGTCCAGGTCGTGGTGCGCGAGGAGTTCCAGCAGGGTGGCGGTGAGCTGCTCCACGACGGTGAGTCTCAGCTCGGCAAAACGGCGGCGCAGTGGAGCCAACAACCGCGGCAGCAAGTACGGTCCCAGGGTAGGGATCAGCCCCACACGAAACTCCCCTCCCAGCGGGTCACGAATTCCGCGAGCCAGGTCGCCGATTGCTTGCAAGTGCTCGAACATGGCGCGTGCGTGCTCAGCCACTTGCTCCCCGAGCGGAGTGAGTTGTGCGCCTTTGGGTCCTCGTTCTACGAGCTGGTGCCCGAGGTTGTCTTCGAGCTTCTTCAGTTGCACGCTCAGAGTCGGTTGGGTGACAAAGCAGCGCGCTGCCGCGCGCCCGAAATGCCCGGTTTCTGCCAGCGCCAGCAGGTAGCGAAGCTCCGTCAGGGTGACCGCATTCAGGTCCATAGCCGTTTTCTAAGGAGGCCATTGGAAGAAAACAATTGCGGTGAAGCGCGCCAGACTTATAGTCCCAGCCAGTGAAAGGAGGATGATGCCATGAAAGTGGAAATTGGTCTCAGCGATGCACAACGAGAGGGAGTCTGCCAGATCCTCAAGGCGTTGTTGGCGGATGAGTTCACTCTGTACACCAAGGCCCGCAACTATCACTGGAACGTGGTCGGTCCACACTTTCACGATCTCCATAAACTCTTCGAGGAGCAATACGAAGCTCTCGACGAGATCGTGGACCAGGTTGCGGAACGGATCCGGACACTGGGCGGGGTGGCACCGGGGACGCTGCAGGAGTTTTCTCAGTCCAAGCGCCTCGTGGAGCACCCTGGCACGGTGCCGCACTGGCGGGAGATGGTGCGCAACCTGGCAATGGACCACGAAGCCCTGTGTCGCCAGCTTCGTGCCGACATCGAAACCGTACAGTCGAAGGACGGCGACGTTGGTACGGCGGACTTTCTGACCGGGCTGCTCGAGGAGCACGAGAAACACGCCTGGATGCTGCGCGCCACCGCCGCAGGCGAGTGAGCGGCCTCGGCAAGAGCTAGTGACCGATCAGGGCGGTGCCGGTCGCCCCCCCGGCTGCCGGCGCCGCCCTCGTGCTCGCGTTGCCCTGCGGCGTGCGAAATCCCACGAACGCCTGCCGTGCAGATCCTCAGGGGCGCACGCCCCGTTTTTCACCGTTTCTGGGCCTTGTACCGTCGGGCGTTGCTCGACGGTGGTGTTCGCCGGAAGCTGCGAGTGGCACGCCGCAGAGGGTAGCTCTTGCCGTAGGATCGAGGTCCGCTGTCTGGTGCCGATCTCAGACGAGCACACGCGGCTCGCTTTCGGCCACCTTCGGCGGTTTGCCGGCGGCTGGCAGAGCAGACGGTGGCAGAGAACGCGCAGCGGAAAGATGGCCGCTTGTTCCGGGCTTGCGTGCTCGGTTAGGATGGCGCCGTGCTCAGGCTCTGGAGGAAAATCCGCCGGCGCGCGAACTTTTACTTGGTCAAAGCCGAGATGAAACTCGGGCGCGAGCGGGTGTGGTCCTACCCCTACGAGCTGTGTATTGACGTTACCAACAAGTGCAACTTGCACTGCCCGTACTGCCCCACCGGCCGCGGTGACCCCAGTGGTCGAGGCCGTGGGCAGATGGACTGGGGGGTGTTCTGCCGCATCGTGGACGAACTGGCGCCATACGCGTACCGCCTCGAGTTGTTCAATTGGGGAGAGCCGTTCTTCGCAAAACAACTCCCGGAAATGATTCGCTATGCGGAAGAACGCGACGTGCGCACGATTATTTCCTCGAACTTGAGTTTCCCCTTATCCGAGGAACGCGCCGCAGCGATTGTCTCCGCCGGCCTGTCGTATCTCACCGCTGCGATTGACGGGGCTGACCAAGCGACGTACGAGCGTTACCGGCGCGGCGGTCGGTTAGACCAGGCACTGGCCAACTTGCGCATGTTTGTGCGCTTGAAGCGCGAACTCGGAGTCGCCCGGCCTCACATCACCTGGCAGTATCTGGTGTTTGCCCACAACGAGGGACAGGTGGAGCAAGCGCGCCGGCTCGCCGAGGAAATCGGAGTGGATGCCTTTACCGCCAACGGCGGCCTGTACGACGACCCTTCGTGGGCACCGCGCGGGAAGTATTCGTTCGATTACTTGCAAGTGCATGGTAACCGCTGCACGTGGCTGTGGCAGAAGGCGGTGTTTCATTGGGACGGTGGCTTTGCTTCTTGCTGTGCAGGTTACCGCAAGCAGGATGATTTCGACCACTACCGCCCGGGCCGCTTCCGCGAGATGTGGAACAATGAGAAATTCGTAGCTGCGCGACGGATCTGGACCGCCCCGACCAGTCCGCTGCCTGCCGACCACTTTTGCACGGATTGTGACAAGGTGCGCCTTTATCGCGGGCTTCCTCTGCGCAGCGGTCCGAAAGCGGCTGCAGCGTCTTGAGCGAACCAGCGGGTCTGTGTTGCGTTGCTCAAGAAAACCTCGTAGGCCCTCCCTGTATTTGCGCTGCCTCCTGGCGGCACTCTGGGTGTGCTCGGCATTCCCTACTCACGCGGCAGCAGAGCGGACCGTGCTTCTACTGCTCGGGCTAGGGGCGGCGCGCGCGGACATCGTGCAGAAGGCCGAGGTCGCGCCTACGTTGCACTGGCTGGCATCCCGCGGCGCCACTTTCACGCATGCATACTCCAACACTCCGTGGCCGCGGGCGGCAGCGGCGACGTTGCTGACTGGTTCTCTGAGCGCGTATCACGGCATCCAGGGGCCATTGGATGCGCTGTCGCCTGCTGCGACATCGCTCGCCCGTATCGCCGCAGCACGCGGCTACGATACGGTCGCCGTCGTCAGCCACGCCGACTTGGATCCCGCCTTCGGGTTCGATCGAGGCTTTGCGCGCTTCGACGCTCGCTTGTCCCTGCCCATCGTGGAGCATGGTCCGGAAGCCCTGCCGGTGCCCAGTCTGTACTTCGGTGACCGAGCCCACGACCGCAGTGTCCGTGCGGCTCGCTTGCGGGCCAACGCGCGGCGCAGCGATGCCGAGACCACCGAAGCGGCTCTAGGTGCGCT
This sequence comes from Myxococcales bacterium, assembly GCA_037445065.1. Classification (GTDB taxonomy): domain Bacteria; phylum Desulfobacterota; class Binatia; order HRBIN30; family HRBIN30; genus JBBILD01. The sequence continues at coordinate 3,801 of JBBILD010000024.1, read as the reverse complement.
GGCGAAGCACCGCGGCCGGCGGCTCTTCTTGTGGGTGAGTTACTTCGGCGCAAGCCAAACGTGGAGAGAAGACGCTTTGTCGTTTTGGTCCAAGCAGGACTACGAGGAGCGCATTCAGCAGTTGGACCGTGAAGTGCAACGCTTGCTCGATGGCGTTCAGGCGCTCGGCTTGGCAGAGCGCACGCTCGTAGTGTTGTACGCGGATTCTGGCTTCGCTCTCCTAGAGCACGGCGATTACGGTGTTGGGCTCTCCTTGTACGAGCCGGCGATCCGCATCCCTCTTTCCTTTGTGTGGCCGAAACGAATCTCCCCCGAACAGCGCTTCGACGTTCCGGTTTCGCTTCTCGACGTCGCACCGACGGTGGCAGATTTACTGGATTGGGGACCTTTGGCGGAGGCGAGGGGGCGTAGCTTGCGCCCCTTTTTTGCGGACAAACCCTCAGAGCTCCCGGAGCGTCCCGTGTGGTTGGAGACGTTTTTGCCGGCTACCGCCGCAGCGAGCAGGGAAGTGCGACTCACTGGCGGGGAAAAGCGCCGGATCGGCTCGGTGCTTCGCGGCGTTCGCCTCGGGCGGTACAAGCTGATCGTTCGCCGGCCTCACGCCCTGGTGGACATGCCCGCGGCGGCTACGACTCGCAGTGTTGGCTCTGATGTGGAGGAAAAGCGTCTATTCGATTTGCTTGCTGACCCTGGCGAACAGCGTGACCTAGTGCCCGCAGCGCCGGCCGTGCTACAGGAACTCGAACGTTGCTTGGCGGAATTCGAAGCTTCCGGGGAGAAGACGACCAGATAGATGGACTTCCGGCACGGCGTCATGGTGGTGTTCGGCACTCGGCCGGAGGCGATCAAGCTTGCGCCGGTCGTGCGGGCCTTGCGCGATCGCAGTTCGGTGTTCGTGTGCGTGACTGGCCAACACCGCACCATGCTGGATCAGGTGCTACGCGTCTTCCACATCCAGCCGGATCGGGACTTGGCTGTGATGCAGCCGAACCAAAACCTGTTCGACCTGACCGCCAACGTGGTGCGCGCGCTGGGGCCGGTTTTGGCGGAAGTTCGTCCCCGTTTTGTGGTCGTGCAGGGCGATACGACAACAACCTTTGCCGCAGCCTTGGCCGCGTTTTACGCGCACGTGCCCGTTGCTCACGTGGAAGCCGGGCTGCGCACACACGATAAGCAGCGCCCTTTTCCGGAGGAGGTCAACCGGCGGCTCACCTCGGTATTGGCCGACGTGCACTTTGCGCCGACTCCCTGGGCGAGGGAGAACTTGCTGCGCGAGGGCGTGCCCGCCGAGCGGATCGTTGTCACTGGCAACACGGCGATTGATGCGCTGCTTTGGGTCGCAGGGGAGTTGGACGGTGGCCGCCTCGAAGCTGCCTTACCGGAGCCCGTGTTGCGGCTGGCTGACCGCTATCGCCTGGTGCTCGTGACCGGCCATCGGCGCGAGAGCTTCGGCGCGGGCTTCGAGCGGATTTGCCAAGCCCTGCGCCGGATCGTCGAACAGGAACCCGAAGTGGCGATCGTGTACCCGGTGCACTTGAATCCCAACGTGCGCGAGCCGGTGTTTCGCCTGCTCGGCGGTCATCCCCGCCTGTTGCTGATTGACCCGCTCGAGTACGTCGCCTTTGTGGCATTGATGCAACGGGCCGAGCTGATTCTCACCGATTCTGGCGGCATTCAGGAAGAAGCACCCTCGCTTCAGAAACCGGTGCTCGTAATGCGCGAGAAGACAGAACGCCCGGAGGGAGTTCGAGCGGGCGCTGCTAAGCTGGTTGGAACCAACGTCGAAGCAATCGTTGGAGCCGTGTCCACGTTGCTGCACGACCCGGCTTCCTATCGAGCGATGGCAAGTGCCGGGAATCCATACGGCGACGGGCAAGCAGCTCGCCGCATCGCCGCGGAGATCGAGCGCCGCCTTCAAGCGTTGGTCTGAACAGCTTGCGCGGTACCATGCTGCCACGCAAGCCGCTTCAAGGAGACGTGTCCGCTTCCGGTGAAGCCGCGCCATCTCCGGGTGCTTCACCTTCGCTTCCCGTCCCTCCCGGACTCGCTTCCGGCTCGGGCGCTGGTGCGGCGGCCGGAGGCGCCACCGGCGGTTCTTCGGGCGGTGGAATCGGGGCGATGATATGAAGCTCCACGCGCCGGTTCTGGGCGCGTCCTTCCTCGGTCTCATTGTCCGCAAGCGGGCGCGTTTCGCCGTAGCCCACCACCTCCAGCCGTTCCGGTGCCACTCCAAGGTTGACCAAGTAGCGGAAGACGGCTTCGGCACGGCGCACCGACAGCTTCTCGTTGTACGCATCCGAGCCGATTGCGTCGGTGTGACCCTCGATGGAGATGCGCACGTTCGGGTTCGCGCGCAAAATCTCCGCTGCCTCGTCGAGAACCGGACGAGAATCAGGCCGGATGTCGCTCTTGTTGAAGTCGAAGTTGACTCCGCGCAGCACCAACCGGGTTGCCCAGGGAGGTGGTAACGCTTCTGGCGAGGGCGTGGGCGGTGGCGGCGGAGGAGGAGGTGGAGGAACCACCTCTTCATCCAAGAAGTAATGGCCGAGCAAACCGCAGACGACTGCGCCGACAGCAGCGCCAACCAAGGCCCCTTTGTAGTATTCAGGATCGTCTTTTTCGCGCTTGCGCGAGACCACATTGCCCGAACTGTCGAAGACCGTCACCACCGACTCGCCGCGGCGAGCCTCCTGGATGCCGATCCCCGCTCCTGCACCGGCAACCGAGCAAATGGCCGCTGGAATCCAGGCGCCTTTCCCCCAGGGCTTGGAAAAAGTGCGCTGTTGGCTTGCACAACCTTGGAGGACCATTCCCACGGCGAGGGTCCCCGCGATTGCCGACCGTGCCTTCATCCCCATCCCTTCCTTATTTGTCTTGACCCGTCGAGAAGTGTGTTGCTCCGCCGAGACGGCACCAGCGCCCTGCACCGCAAGAGATCCGTCCCGCGCCGCCTTGTACCACAAAAGTGCGCCCAACTTCTAAGCCCGCTGGCAACACTAGGTCAAGCGATTTTGTATGCGGAAACCTGCGCGACACGCCTATTGTTCCTGCGCTCGCAGCCAAACGCCGTGGCAACGCTGCGGTTCCTGCGTTAGGGAAGGCCGCGTTTGTTTGCCCAGGTACTGGCTAAGGGATCATCGAAAGAAAGGAAGGTAGGGAATGCGCGCGCGTGTCTGGCTCGGCGGCATGGGGTGTGTGGCGAGTGTGCTGGGGATCCTTTTGTGGAGTTCGATTCTACCAGCCGAACAAGCCGTGCCCGGGAGCACGGGCGTTCCGGCGGCAAAGGGCGAGAGGACGCCTAGCGCGCCCCCAGACTCGGAAGCACTGGCGCGTGAAGTGCAAGAGAAAATCTTGGGGCGCTGGCAGATGGTCGGCCAGGGTGATGTGCTGGAATTTTCTGCTGAGGGCACCTTTCGCGGGGTCTCCGAACATGCCGAGATGACGGGACGCTACCGGATCACGCCGCAGGGAGAGTTGAGCATCGCCTGGGGCCTGCCACTGTACCGGGGCAAGCGCACACCTGAGACAAAGCAGGCTGCAACTCCCGGGGCCACGCCGGAGGGCAAGCCGATCGTCGAGTTCCGGCGCAAGGTGCGCTTCGAGCAGAACGAACTCATTCTGGAGGACCCCGATACTGGGGATTCGTTTCGCTATCGCCGCTTGCAGTAAGCAGCGTTCAAAGGGGAGCCGTCGCGGTGCTGCTGCTCGATGGATCCGTGGGCGAGGGCGGCGGTCAAATCTTGCGCTCGGCGCTCGCCTTGTCCGTTGTTACAGGTCAGCCGTTTCGCATCGAGCGAATTC
>JBBILD010000023.1:0-59028 GCA_037445065.1 Myxococcales bacterium | reverse complement strand
CCCACCAGCGGCTGCGCAAAAAGCCCATTCCCGTGCTTGATCTCAGTGGGCTCACCGATGCCTGGTCGTTCTTGCGTGCCGGCCGCCCTGCGGCCACGGTGTTGAATCCCGTTCCCCCGTTCGGCATTCCGCGCGGCTTACACAGCGCGCAGGACCGCGCCGAGCGCATCCCGCTCGGGGCTTTGGAAGAGACTCTGCGCTTTCTCGAGATCGTGGTGCGGGAGTACGACCGTGTTCCTGCCGGCACGGACAGGCGAGCAAAATGAAGCACCGTGTCGCGACCGCAGACAGCAAGTCCGCCCCTCCTCCATGCCCGCGTAGCCCTCGCTGCCCAGCTCCCAGACCCCGAGCGCACCTTGGCATCCGACCAGATCGCGCGGACAACCTAAGCCACTGCGAGCTGGCGAAAAGGTGCCCCGGATTGCAATCCTTCATTGCACTGCCGCCCGCCGACACGGTCGACGAGGCGGCCTTCCCCGCACAGCGGAAGCTGGCGCCAGGGATGGCCGAGCCGCTGGGAACCACACCACCACTCGGGAAGCTGTGGTAGCTGCGTGCATGATTTCGATGTTCGTCGGAGCCGCCGGGTCCAGCGCGGCAACCGTTGCCGCGGCGGCCGCGACGTAAACCGGAGAGCCATACGGCCTGACAGCGCGGTGCCGGAAAAGAGGCCCCGGAAAAAACGGAAGGGAACGCGAATCGAGCCAATCAACACGCTCGAGTCCTGGCCCACCAGCGACAAGCGTCCTGGCGCAAAGATGCACTACCGGTCTCCCACGCCGCGGACAACCAGCGCACGGACTCGGCGCGGAAGCGCTGCAACCACTCCTCCGCTCGGCTTCGTCGCACCCAAACACCCTCCAGAACCGGCCTTGCGCGGAGGCGCAAACGCGCAGAAGCGCGCTCCATCGTGTGCAGCGGCGACCTTGGTTCGCGGAGCGCATTCGAAAAGCGCAGCGTTGCAAGGCAAGTGCGCATCTGTGGTGCTGATCATCAACGGCAGCGTCCGCCGGGTGGCAGGCCACAACGGCGCCAGGTTTGCCGCCACGCAGCACTCCGGCGGCACGCTCCCATCCGGGAAGCTTGTACTCCACCCTCTACGAAGAGGCGACGACGGCATCAAGGCATCGGCGAGTGCTCACGCGCGAGAATGCGCCCAAGGACCGGTACTACGGTGTCCGCGACAACGGCGTGCCCAGCCACATTGAGGTGCCAATCGGCCGCCCAGAAAAGCGGTGCTCCCTGCGCGGCAAACGCAGCGCGCAGCGCCGGCAAAAGATCCACCGTCGGAGCACCCCGTCGCTCCAGCAACCCCACGATCCTCTCGCCCACCGCGCCGCCGAAGGCGGCAGCATCGCATAGAAGGCCAAGCATCTCGGCGGCGCGCTGCATCTCTTCTTGCACGGAGCCCCCTCGACCTTGGTGGGAATCACAACTGCGAGCAGGGGCATGCCACCGGTCCGCGACGCTTCTACCAACAAGCCGAACACATAGTCGAGGCGCTCAAAACCTTCTGCAGGCTGCGCCGGATCTGTATGCACCACCGCGGCTTGCCAGAAGCTCTGCAGGCATCCAAAACAGTGCTGCGCGACACGTTTTCAGACGCCGTCCTCCCGTGAACTTCGGCCCACGGTGCGGCGCAGCAGAGAGTAGAGCCCCGAGTGGCACTGCAGCAGCCAATTCGCTCGTCGCAGGCGGCCACCGCGCTAGACCGAAAGAAGGATCTGCCATTCGCCATCTTTGCCAATCGAGCGAGGCGATCTGAAAGCGCCGTCCAAACCCTCCGAAGTCTACCTCATGCATCAATACGTCCGCGACGTCGTTACCGACGTACACCGCCAGGAGGACCAAATCAGGGTGCAAGGCTCGCCCGTAGCCTGCCATCCACAGGTACTCGAGCAGCGGTGAGTAACCGCTCACGGCGGCGTTCAGTACCTCGATGCGGAAGCCGGCTGCGCCCCCTTGGGATCGGTTCAGAGCACGTTCGATCCGACTACTGAAAGTGTCACCGTTGGGGACGATGCCCTCGGCTTGCGAATCCCCCAGCACCAGGATGCGCGCCGTTCCCGCAGGTTTGGCGAGCGGCACGTCGGTGTCACATCGCAATCCGACATTGTTCGTCCGAAGCACGACCGAACCTCCGGGAAACCCGTGCACGGGTACGGAGCGCTGAAAGTTCGGCTCCAGCACGTACCCGACCACGGCGTCGGGCCGCGCAAACTGACGCCTCCAGCCGCTGGTCCGCAGCGCCGCTTCTGCCACCAGCATACCGCCGAGCACACCAAGCACGACCAGCGCTAGGCGCGCGCAAAGATCCTTTGAGCTCGCTGCCCACCTCATGTGCCTGCGGCCTCGGGCCCAAGCGCGCTCCACACTATTGCCGGGCGCCGGAGCTCCACGCGGCCTCGCCCGCACCGCCGCTGCTCCGCGGGGAAGCCGTCAGTTGCCGAGAAGTGAAGCCAGCCAAAGCGACTCTCCGCAAGCAACCGTTCCGCGACGCAACCAGGCGCTGAGTGCAACACCCCCCGGGTTCCCGCGCGCGGTTCGGCATCAACATTGTCTCGGGAACGCTCCAATACCAGGGGCCGGGGATGTCACCCGAAAAACCGCCCCCGAAGAACTTCCTGCGCTGAATTTTGTCCCGGCCAGCGGCTCGATGCGGCGCGGAACCTCTGCAATGCCGAAGACGCCTCGCGTCTCTCCGCCGCGCCGCGGGTGATCGTGCGGCTGCGCGCTGCAGGAGGCCCTCGCACCCGCGCCGAGCAGCACGCCGTTCGAGGGCGGTTTCGGTGCCACGCCCAGAAAGACCAACGTATGCCGGGCTTCGCTGTGACGCCTGTACGTGCCGCAATGAGTTGAAATCGCCCCCAACGAGACAAGCTTGTCTGCAGCGCCCTGTCGGGGCAGGTCCAACAGCGAGCAAAGGTTCCTGAGAAGCTGCGCAATCATGGTCGTTTCCCAGCGGCGCGGGCCGCCGCTTTTGACCTGCGGAACTCGTAGCCGGCTTCTTTGCAACATTCACTCGACTATAAGCGGACGGAGGCGCGGGCGTGAAGGTGCACTGCGGCGCAAGGCGGGCAGGTAGGCCAGCGCCGGCGACTCGTCCTGCACCGAATTTCGTCTGCTTCGTGGCGCCCGCCTGCTGAGATGAAGAGCGCCTGGCGCCCCCGGCCGCTCCCGCTGGAGAGCCCCAACAAGGTTGCCAGCATCCAGCCCCGAGGGCTCAGGTATAAGTCCTGGTTACAGACGTCTCCCCGAGAACGTAAAAAGGCACGCCGCGTGCCGGCACATCCGACCGAAGACGTGGACGACCCGGCACGTCCCAGTCAAGCAAAGCGCCGTCGCCGTGGCGCGCGAGCCAGTGAAGATCCGCCTCTTCCGCAGCATCCCGGAGAGCCTGCGAGGCATGCACCGCAGGCGAAAGCCTGCGCCCCTGCAAGGCGAACGCCAACGATGTGAAGCAGAACACGCTGCTGCGATGCGGACGCGCATCTCGCTTGCACGGCCCCGGCGAGTAAACCGGGGAACTGGTCTTGTGCACGACCGAACAACCGCTTGGCTTTGCAAACATATCCTGTTCGGAGGGCTTTTTCCTCCCCTTGCCCCGTCGCAGAAACAGCGAGTCCTGCCTTACTTTCGTTCGACTGCGCTTGCGGAGAAAGTACGTCGCTTACCAACGGGCTCCCACTCCGTGGACTCTTCGCGTTGTTAGACACATCCGGTTTCCGCGTCCCACAAAGGGCGACTTCCATTTCTTCCCTCTCGATAGAGCACTTGAGCAACTCACCATCACTCGAGAAGCTTTGCCTCATGCAACGGATCTGGGCTCACAAAACCCCTTGCTCCTCGCGCGGGGTGCGAGACGAACGCGAGCAAACCCGATCCACGCTCCTGGATTCAGGCATACAGGCAGGGCCAAAAATGCAGGAGCACCCATGGCGTCTCGGCGCCGGCGCCACTGGCCTGAGAAACAGAAACCGGGAGCCAGCCGCAATTATCAGTTGTTAACCTGTAGTTGACTCGCAGCGTTCGCACGCCGTATATGGCAGGAATCCTTCAGCCGTGAGCAGGAAGGTGCAACGAGTCAGAGCAAGGGAAGAACAGGGAGTCGCCGCGTGGTTCTTGTGGGCTGTCGCAGTCGCAGCGGTGGGCCTGGCGGTGGCGCGAGCCGATGCGCTGGTGCAGCGGATTGTAGACAACCTTTACGCCGCCGATTTCGTCAGCGCGGATGAGGGTTGGGTCGTCGGTGCGTTTGGCACGATTTACCACACCAGCGACGGGGGCGAGCGCTGGCAGATGCAGGCGTCGGGTACGCAGGAGCCACTCTTTTCGGTGGACTTCGTCAATTCCCGCGTAGGCTGGGCCGTAGGCCGGCAAGGGGTCATCCTGCATACGCGCGATGGTGGGGCGCGCTGGCGCAAGCAAGTCGTCGGTGGCGGCAAGCACCTCTTTCACGTCGCTGGCCTGGACGAGCGGAGGGCGTGGGCGGCGGGGGACTGGGGTGCACTCCTGTTCACACGCGACGGGGGTGAAACGTGGGAGGACCGTTCGTTCGAGCGGGACGTCATCCTGTACAGCCAGTCCTGGCCCGACCCGGGCCACGGCTGGCTTGTGGGTGAAGCGGGTACAGTGCTGCACACCAAGGACGGCGGACAGACCTGGATCGAGCAGGACCCCGGCGTGGCGAAAACCTTGTTCGGGGTGCATTTCGCCGACACGCAAAACGGCTGGGCCTGTGGGCTCGACGGCCTCATCCTGCGCACGCGCGACGGGGGTACGACCTGGCAAGTGGTGCGGGGCGATCCGGAGATCGGGGCACTAGAACAGGTGGGAGTGGCAGAGGCGATGGAAAACGCGAGTCTCTACGACATTGTCGTGCGCGGGAGGATGGGAATCGCGGTGGGAGACATCGGCACGGTGTTCGTTAGCACCGACGGGGGTACGACCTGGGAGCGAAAGCCGGTGCCGGCAGCGTGGCGCCTCGGTTGGATTCGCAGCGTGAGCCTGGTCTCCAACGGCGCCGGCCTGTTCGTTGGCGCCGGTGGGCTCACCGTGCGTGTGGACGGCGAAAACCTCAAGCTGCCTGCGGGGCGTTAGCGTATGCTGCCGAAAGGTTGGATCGAAGCCTACCTCTACTTTCTCCTCCGCCACCGTGTTGCGGTGTCGGTCGTGGTCGGGCTCGGCACGCTCTTTTTCGTGTGGTTCACCGCTACACAGCTCACCATTTTCACGAGCTTCTTCGATCTCATGCCGCCGAACCACCCGTATATCCAACTGTACATCAAGTACCGAAACATGTTCGGCACGGCCAACCAACTGGTGATGGTGGTCGAAGCCAAGCAGGGCACGATTTTCGACGACCCGCGGATCATCGAAAAGGTGGACCGCATCACCGTAGACCTCTTGCACACGGTGCCGGGCGTCAATGGCGAGCAGGTGCTCTCCATCACGCACCCGAAACTCAAAACCACGCTGACCTCAGGCTCGGGCATCAAGGTCGTACCGCTCATGTACCCGCGCCTGCCGCGCGATCAGGAGGACATGGAGTTCCTGCGCCAGAAGGTGTACACGACGGAGGGGGTGCGCGGTTTCTTCGTGTCACCCGACGACACCGCCACGCTGATCACCGCCGGCTTCTGGGAGGAGTACTTCGACCTGAAGACCATGTGGCGGCGCGTGCAAGAGATCGTGCAACGGGAAGAAGCCGACGGGCTCGTCAAAATCTACGTGGCCGGTCCGCCCGTGCTGTACGCGTACTTCAACGAAGCATTGGGCAAAATGGGATACGTGTTCTTGGCCACGGGCGTGGCGATCGTCGTGCTGCTGTGGTTTTACTTCCGCTCCTTGCAAGGCGTGCTGATCCCCGTGTTCTCGGGGCTGATGAGCGCCATTTGGGGGCTGGGTTTCGCTGGGCTCTGCGGCTTCACGCTCGATCCGCTGGTGCTGGTGGTCTTTGTACTGATCACCGCCCGCGCCCTGAGCCACTCCGTGCAGTCCATGGAGCGCTACCACGACGAGTACTACCTCTGCCACGACAAGCACGAGGCCATCGTGCGCTCCTACCGGGCGCTGTTTCCGCCGGCGATGGTTTCGATCGTCGCCGATGGCGTTGCCATTCTCACCATCGCCGTGGCCAGCATTCCACTGATGCAGAAGCTCGCCTTTGTAGCCAGCTTCTGGATCATCAGCATCTTCTTGAGCGTGGTGACGCTGCATCCGATTATCTTGACCTTTGTACGGCCGCCCAAAGAGCAGCCGCAGGTCGGGCGCCTCTCGGACGCGATTTATGGCGGGATCAGCCGCGGGCTCATTGCCGTCGGGCAGGGGAACCTGCGCTGGTTTGTAGTGGCTCTGTTCGCGGCAACGATGGTCTTCGGTCTGTACTTCGCACACAAGCTCAAGACCGGAGACACAGAACCGGGAGCCGCGCTGCTCTACCCCGATCACCCGTACAACGTCGCCTTCCGCAAACTCAACGAAAAGTTCGTTGGCGTGGCCAGCCAGCTCGTGATTATCGCCGAAGGGAAGAAACCCGAAGCGATCAAGGACGCAAGAACCCTCAACAACATCGAACTCTTCGCCCGCCACATGACGCAGGGCGACGGTGCCAACGGAAACATCACCGCCGCCACCCTGCTCAAGAAGATCTACCGCACCTTTCGGGAGGGGGACCCCAAGTGGGAAATGCTCCCCACCCGCGACGATCACATCGGGCAGCTTTTCTACCTACTCACCGCTGGCACGAGCCGCGGCGAGATGGACCGCTTCTTCAGCCCCGATTACACCAACGCCACCATCACCATCCTCTACCGGAACTACAACAACGAGATCATCCACAACGCCATTGACCGGGCCAAGGCGTACATTCGCGAGAACAGCCAACCCGAAGACAGTGTCCGTTACCTCCTCGCGGGTGGCCTGCTCGGGATCCTCGCTGCGACCAACGAGGAGGTGGAGTGGTCGTATCGCGTCAACGTACCCTTGATCTTCTTCGTGGTCTTCGTGCTCAGTTTTCTCACCTACTGGTCAGTGATCGGGGCGCTGATCGTGATGATTCCCTCCATCGTCGCCCAGCCGCTCTCGGAGGCGGTGATGTACCTGCTGGGAATCGACTTCAACATTAACTCTTTGCCCGTGGCCGCGGTGGGTATCGGGATCGGCATTGACTACGGTTACTACGTGCTGAGCCGCATCGTCGAGGAGTACGAGCAAACCCCCGACTTCGATCAGGCCAACCAACGCACAATCCTGACGACAGGCAAGGCCATCATCTTCACATGCACTACGCTGGTGGTAAGCGTCGTCTTCTGGCTGTTCTTTCCGCTCAAGTTCCAAGCGGAAATGGCGCTGGTGTTGATGCTGCTCATGATTTTCCACGCAGCAGGCGCCTTGATCTTCATCCCCGCCATGGTCTCCCTCCTGCGCCCGCGTTTTGCCACCGAGCGTGCCAATCACCGAAGCGAGGCAGTGCTCTTGCAAGCCGGTGCGAGTCGGTGACAAATAGGGCGCAGCTCTACCCGAGGTGAGGCGATGCGACGGATGAGATGGCTGGCTTATGCAGCTTGGGTGCTTTGGTGTGGCGCGGCGCTGGCACAGTCCACGGAAACTGCGCCAGCAGGGGGCGGCCTCAAGCCAGGAGATGTACTGAGCAAAGACAACTGGCATTTAGCACAAGGACTGTTGCCGCCCGAGATCCTCGAACACTACCGGCAGGGGCATTACACAAACCGCATCATTGACTTTCCGCTCGGCGTGTACCGCTGGGACCCGAATTTCTTGCAGGCCACCGAAACGAACAAAGGCCGGTACACGGTGAGCCCCGAGGGCACCGTGATCAGCGTGGACACCCGCCAGCAGCCCCCGTTTATTTACGGACTACCGTTTCCTGACATTGACGCCAAAAACGACCCCAATGCCGGCATCAAGATCTTGTGGAATTTCTTCTACCATTATTGGAACGAGGGCAGTTCGCGCAACCTCGTGCTGCTCGTCTGGGCGCGCCCTGCGGGAGTAGACCGGCAAGCGATCCAAGACGTCTACTTCCTTTACTACGACGGGCAAGACCCGGATTATCGCCTCGAGAACCCGAACAACTTCTTGAGTCAGTTCGTCGCCGTCGCCACTGCACCCGCCGACCTCCACGGTACGGCGTCTCTCACATGGCGCTACCGCGACCCCAACAAGCGCGACTCGAACTGGGCCTACGTGCCAGCCTTACGCCGGATTCGCGCGGTCAGTCCGGCCAACCGCTCAGACGGCTTTCTCGGCTCCGACATGAGCCAAGACGATGGCCCCTTCTTCGACGGCAAGCCGGAAGACTTCACTTGGTCGTATGTGGGCGAAACAGAGATGTTCCGGTTGGTAGACGCGGAAAGCTTCGAACGCATGCCGGAGCGACGCTGGCTTCCCGAAGGCGGCTGGCGCACGATTTGGGACGACCAACCGGTGGTGGGGTTCCAGAAGCCGGGCTGGACGGGTGTTGCCTGGGCACCCGTGCGCGCCGCGTTGGCAAAACGGCCGATGTGGATCATCGAGGGGGTACCTAAAGACCGCTACTACCTTTACGGGCGCATTCAACTGTACATCGACAAAGAAACGTATCTCGGCGCCTGGAACCGCAAGTTCGGGTGGAATGGCGAGCTGGTCAACACCCTGCAAGTGCTCACCTACCAGAGAGACAAAAACCGTCGCCCAACCGATGGCAAGATCGAATACCAATGGTCCTCGCATTTCTCGTATCAGTGCGCTGAAAACGTGAAGATGCAGCGTGCCACTCTCGGTGGTCTGCTGCCCGCAGGTAAGGACGTACCGAACGACCGCAAGGTACGCTTCCCGAGTGGCTTTTTCGACTACGCCACGCTGAATCGCTTCGGCAAGTAAACCAAGACGGCAAGACCCCATCGGAGCCTGCACCATGACGGATTTCGGAACTCTGCTTGTTCGTCTCGAAGAGCACATCTGCTGGGTCGCTCTGAACCGGCCCGAACAACGCAACGCAGTCAACGCCCAAATGCGGGACGAACTGCTGCAGGTGCTGAGCGACGCTCAGACGAACCCCGACATCCGCGCTGTTGTGTTGAGCGGAGCGGGCAAGGGCTTTTGTACGGGAGCCGACTTGAGCGGCCCGCGTGCCCCCGGGCCGAGCGGGCCCGGTGCCACCCGCCTGATCATGAAGGCAAGCTCGCAGCGCTTGATCCGCACCTTGTGGGAACTCGAAAAGCCGACCCTAGCGGTGGTGCACGGCGTGGCTGCCGGCCTCGGCGCGCACCTAGCGTTCGCGTGCGACTTCGTGCTTGCTTCCACCGAAGCGCGTTTCATCGAGGTGTTCGTTCGGCGCGGCCTGGCGGTAGATGCGGGCGGTGCGTTCTTGTTGCCCCGCTTGGTCGGACTGCGCCGCGCCAAGGAGCTGGTGTTCTTTGGCGACGATCTCCATGCGGAAGAGGCTGCGCGCTGGGGCCTAGTGAATCGGGTGCTCCCCCCGGAGCAGCTCGAAGCCACGGGGCGCGAGTGGGCTCAGCGCCTGGCCAACGGGCCCACGGTGGCGCTGGCCATGTCCAAACGGCTACTCAACCGCTCCTTGGAAAGCGATTTGGACACCGCGCTCGAGGAAGAAGGGCTGGCCCAGTGCATCGTGGCCCAATCCGAAGACATGCAAGAGGGTGTGCGCTCGTTTCTCGAACGCCGCCCGCCAAACTTTCGCGGCCGCTAGGCCCGGCCCGAGCGCCGTGAGGCCTGCGCGCTGATTACCCTGGCAGGGGCCCGCCCCAACGATTCAAAGAAATAAAGCGGCGGACCGGTAGGCGCTTGGCTGGCTTGAAATCCTCCCCGGTGAAATACGCCACCGGCAGAAGCGCCGCCTGCGTCACGTGTTCCGGAATCCCCAGTACCGCGGCGGCTTCTTTCTCGTAGACCAGGTGCAGAGTGGTCCAGGCGGAGCCGATTCCGCGTGCGCGCAAGGCCAGCATCAGCGACCACGTCGCCGGCAGGATCGAACCGTACAGAGATGCCTGCATGACCAGCGGGCCGTGCTCGGCGCGCCCTTCGACACAAGGGATGATGTGGACCGGCACCTCGTGCAAATGCTCGGCGAGGTACGACGCCGAATCCACGATGCGCAGCGTCTGCTCCCGCCGCGGGTCTCCGGGGCGTAGCTGCGGCGCATCCGTGTTCATCTCACGGTACGCCGTAAAGGCGCGCCGGTACAGGTCTGCCACCGCACGTCGCTTATCGGCATCGGTGACCACCACAAAATGCCAGTTCTGCGCATTGGAACCGGTGGGAGCCTGAATCGCGATTTCGATGCACTTCTCGATCACCTCGAGCGGCACGGGTCGGCGCAAATCGAGCCGCTTGCGCACCGAGCGTGTGGTGGTGAGCAGATGATCCACAGTTGCCAAGTCCATACTTCCTCCTCCGCCGCGGCTATCAAGCACAGGCCTGGCAGCAAAGAAAGAACACCGTCGCGCAGGCCGCCGCGCTTAGTCGGTAACAGGAGCCACGCACGGGGTTTGCGATTCCGTGTCCGTCCGGCACAATGGGGCGCATGGCAACGGCGATCCGTTTGCAGTTCATCCACGGCCTCGAAGGCAGCCCGCGGGGCACCAAGGCGCAGCTTTTTTCCCGCCATTTCGATGCCTACACGCCTGCCATGGACACTTCCGACTTTTGGGGCTGCGTCGAACTCCACGAACGAGTGCTGGGGGAGTTTCAACCGCAGGTTTTGGTCGGTTCTTCTTTCGGGGGAGCGGTCGCCGTGGCACTGCTCCATCGCGGCCGTTGGAGAGGCCCCACCCTGCTACTCGCGCCAGCGGTATTTCACTACCCCGTGCCGCGACATCTGCCTCCCGGCGTCCCAGTGTGGATCGTACACGGCCGCAACGACACGGTGGTGCGCATCGAGGATAGCCGCCAGCTCGCCAGAACGGGCTCCCCGGAGCTGGTCCGGCTCATCGAGGTGGACGACGACCACGCCCTCACCCGTACTGTCCAACAGTCCGAGCTGGTGCGCATCGTGCGTGAACTAGCGAGCGGCCGCCACTGAGCCCGCCCCAAGGTCCGGGAGCGAGAGCCAACCGCCAGGACGAGCCAGAGTCGGCAACCAGGAAGCACGGCGCTTCAGCGCTAGCAGCAAAAACCCCGCTTCGCGGGAACCGTTGGCAAGCGCCGACACCTTTTGTGCCCTCCACCCACCATTCGCGAAACGAGTGGCTCCGCGGGCGGGGAACCCCAGCGGGCACACAGGTTTCAAAAGTAACCGACCTCGACTCGATACGCCTGCGCAACGCGCACGAATACGCGGAAGCCGCCAGGCACTTCAACCACTGCCCAGCCAACCGCGTTTTCTGCACGCACTTGGGGCACGTGCCCGCCGCGCGCCGGGACCCACACGTCCGCTATACCTATTAAATCAGTTTCCCCCGCGAAGCGCAGCCATGCACGATTCGGATCGCTTTGCATCGTGCGCAGCTTTCCCGGCGCTGCGCGCACATAGGGGCGAGACAACACACCGACCCATTCGGGCACGAGGCCCAAGTCCATGTCGCCCGGGCAGCCCGTGCGGTGTAGGTGAATCAGGACCGCTGGGGGCCGCCCACCGGGAACCCAGATGCTGTGCGGGTCGCCACACGCCTGCCGCCACTGCCACCAAGCGCCGCCGACGAGCAAGCGATCCTCTTCGGCAGCGTAGCGGCCAAGCCGCTCCGCGTTGTCCGCCGGATCGGAAAACCACCCATACTCGCCAATCCAAAATGTGGTGCCGTATCGGGCCGCGTCTTCAACAGCTCGTGCAAACGCCTGCTCGATGGTCAGGGAATTGAACCCGGTAATCGACTCCGCGTAATTGTGCGGTGCAAAGACAAACGAATCATCCAGGATAAAATCCTCTGCTGGCAGCGAGTCGCCGACCGGCCACAGGATCACCGGCTCAAAGAAGATGATGTGCGGGAAGCCGCCTGCCCGTCGTTCCGCTTCGCGCAGGGCTGGGACTAGACTGCGGTACAGGCCAGCGAGCTTTTCCGCTCCGCCTGTCAGACTGGCGCCGAAGTGTGGTTCGTTGAACAAATCGTACCCGGCCACCGCCGTCTCGCTCGCGAACTCTGCAACAAGCGAAGCCCAGGCACGCACAAAGTGGTCCTGGATGCCGTCGCGGTTCGCATAAAAGTTCTCGAACGCAGCCGACACTGCCGGCGATAACTCGCGCACGCCGCGCACCCTGCAGGTACTGCGACCATCGGTGAAGGTGGCCCATTGGGGAGCACCGTCCCAGCCAATGGCTGCTTCCCGCTCGCCCGTACAAAGCGTGCCCGGCGGTGTGGCGATAAACTTGCCCCAAGCGTCTTGGTGCATGTCCAGCACGGTGTACAACCCGTTCTCCTTTGCCCACTGCACGGACTGACGGATTGCTGCGATGTAGCCCCGATCGATCACCCCGGGTTCCGGCTCGAGGCGCGACCAGCTCAACACCAGGCGCACAACATTAAATCCCAACTCGGCCATGGCCGCGAAATCGCGTCGCGTGGCCGGCACCACGGTCGGCAACTGCGGATCATCCTGGTAATAATCGCCGAGACTGTTGAGATTGACGCCCCGCAACAACACCTGCCGGCCGGCGCTGTCGTAGATTCCAGCCGCCGCCCCGCGCCGGGCGTGCAATGCCATCAATTCGGGTAGGGTCGCGCCGGGAGGATCGCCGTCGCTCCCACAACCGCTGCCCGCAATGATCCAGATGAGAAGGAACAAACCGACCGGCCCTGAGAACGACGTCCAACGCATGCCCGTTCCTCTACGGCCTCGCCAGTCCTCGTTCCAGACCCACAGTGCGTTGCAGATCGGACAATCCCGGATTTTTGGCAGCCAATTGACACTCCCTCAGTGGCGAGGCCCGCCGCGGATCGAACAACAGCCGAACCGGGCGACGAGGAGGCCGCGGTGGCACAACTCTTGGTGATCGCCTGCCGCGGAGCATCGGGGCGTGACTGTACAAGAGATCCATGGGGAGAAAGCCTTCGCGCGGTTTTTGATCCGCCATGGGCTGCTACCGGAAGCGATTTGTTTGGAGCTGGAACAGGCGTTCCAAAACGAGGGCTTCGGACGGGTCTGGGATTGGCTCGGCTCGCGAACGGACACGGATGAGGAGGCACTCGCCCAAGGGGTTGCCGCCAAGCTCCACCTCCCATACGCTTCGCCCGGAACTTTGTCGGGTGCGGCCTCGCCCATTCCCGGCATTACCCGAGAAGTCGCCGAGCGATACCAACTCGTAGGGGTGGGCGAATCCTCGGCGACGGTGAGCATCGCCATTGCAAACCCGTTCGACCGGAACGCAATCCAGCGTGTCCAGGCGGCAAGCGGCAAGCCGGTGCAATTGGTCGTTGCCTCGCCACGCGCAATCCGCGAGGCAACGGCACTGGCCTACCAAGCGGAAGAGACCGTGGCACAATACCTCGCCAGGGCGCTCGCAGGGGAGCAAGCCGGCAAGACGACCCGAGCGAGCCGGGACGCGAGCCTGCAGCGCGCCACTCGCGGCGCCGCCGCTGCCGCCAGCGAAGATCAGCTCCTGCGCACCGTACTGGAAAAAGCAATCGCCTGCGGAGCGGAAGAAATTCACCTCGAGCCTACCGCGGAAGCACTCTACGTGTGGGTACGCATTGACGGCGTGTACGAGGAATTTCTGCGCTTTCCCAAGTGGCTCGAGCAAGCCCTGGTGCGCGCTGGAAAGGCTCTCATCGGCCTCGACCCAGCGGCACGGCCCATCGGGCGGCGTGGAGCGGTGTGCTTGGTATTGTCCGGCCGGAGCGGCACACTCGAGGGCTGGGCCGAACCAAGCGCTGTCGGCGTGCATCTGGCCTTTCGCTGGCGCGAAAGCACACGCGGGGCACTTGCCGTCGAGGAACTCGGCATGGAGGCGGGCGCCTTGCAGCAAGTCCACCACACCTTGCGTCGCGGAAGCGGTCTCGTGCTGGTGGCAGGCGGGCCACACAGCGGCAAGAGCACGACCTTGAACGCCTTGGCCTTGTTGTGCGCGCAGCAGGGTCCGGTCTTCCCGATCGATGGCTCGTACTGGTTCGATCCCGGAAGCGCCGCGGACAGTCACGCCTCCCGCTACGCCCCGAACCTTTCCGATCCGGAGGGTGTGCTGGCTCAGTCTCCAGCATCTCCCCAACTCACTCTCGTGACGGGAAGAATTGCAGATTCGTCCGCCGCACGATTCGCGCTGCAAATGGCCAGCAACGGTTGGCTCGTGCTGGCCGAAAGCGACTGCACCGACGCGGTGGGGGCGCTCTGGCACCTCTTTGAACTCGCAGACGACCCGTCCCTCGTCACCAAAGGGCTGGGTCTCGTGATCGCCCAAGCCTTACCACGCAAGGTGTGCGCCCACTGCCAAGAGCCGTACGAACCGGAACGCGGTCTGCTTGTGCGCTTGCATGTGCCCGCATCGAGCCAATGCTACGTACGCGGGCGGGGTTGCGGAGCGTGCCGCAAGACCGGTTACCGCGGCCGCGTTCCGGTGTTCCAATTTCTCCCGATCTCGCCCGAGATCCGCGCTTTTTTGCCCTCCGTGCGCAGCGAACAGGACCTGCGCTTTGCCCTGCAACACGGAAAAACTCCGGGCCTCACCGAGGAACTTGCCCGTCTGGTCCTCGAAGGCTCGACGACGGTGGAAGAGGCGTGGCGCGTACTGGCTGGAGACGAAGGGAGCAGCGTTTGCCCGCACCAGCGAACCGCTTTTGCCACGCCCGCCGGGAATCCGTTTGCCGATGGCCAAGAGGAAGCATCGAAGCGCAGTGCAAACCGCTCCGAGGTGAGCGGATCCGATCCCTCCCCTTGCTGCGGGCCGGCGACGACCCCCCAGCCCGCAGCAAGCCAGGCGGTCACCCCCTCGCCCGCGGGCCCTCCCCTGCAAAAGCAGCCCGCGGGCGCCCGACCGCCTTCGTTCGACGTGCTGGTGGTGGAAGACGAGCCTGACGCGCGCCGCTTGGTACAACGCGTCCTGGAACGGAGCGGCCTGCCACTCGTGGTCCGCACGGCAGAAAGCGGAGGCGAAGCCCTGGAGCGGATCGAAGCCGCCCTGCCTCACTTGCTCGTGCTCGACGTGATGATGCCAGGGATGAGTGGATTCGAGCTTTGCGAACGCCTGCGCAGCGACATTCGCACCGCCTTTTTGCCGGTCTTGATGCTCACAGCGCTAGACAGCAGCGAACACCGCACCCGAGCGTTTTTGCTCGGCACAGACGACTACTTGACCAAACCGTTTTCGCGCGATGAGCTGGTGGCTCGCGTGCGCCGCATTTTGCAGCGTACCTACGGATACGAAGGCACAACGCGCGAAGGCCGACCGAATGAAGCCCAGCCGCGCAGCCATCTCGCTTGCGCTTGACTGGCAAAAGAGAGGAGGTTTGAGGATTGAATCCGATGGCAAGCATGTCCGAGGAACGCTGGTTCGATGCAACGAGGGCCCTTGCCGCCGCCGGCGGCGACCGCGCGATCTTGTGCGAAATCGCAGAGTTGTTTCTTGACGATGTGCCGCGGCGTATCGGTGCCCTCCACGAAGCTCTGGCAACAAACGACTTGGCGGCCATTGCGTCCTTGGCGCATTCCCTGCGGGGCTCGGCCGCCATCTTCGGCGCCGAAGCACTGGTCCAGTCCACGCTGCGCCTCGAACTGCTGGCGCGCGAGCGCCGCTCGGAGCCGTTGCCGTCGGCCATGGCACGAGTCGAGTTCAGCCTCGGTAAGCTCGTGGTCGCGCTGACCGACCTGGTCAAACAGTTCAAACAGGCAACAGAGCGCTGAGCGCCGGGACCCTTGCTCCTCCCTACGACCCTCGGGATTCAAGAGGGTTACAAGTTTCCATACCTCGCCGGAGCCACGGCTCAGGGCAGACGGCAAAAGCGGACTGCGCCGGCGACAGTCGCCTGTTCAGTAGCCCAGTTCCAACACGAGTTCGTGTTCGCCCGAATCCTTGAGCAAAGGCACCATGACCTTGTCGCCGTAGGGGTAGACCGGGCGTCCATCCAGCCTGGCTCGAACAATCCGCGCCGCGCAACCGTTTTGGTTCTCGACCCGTACCCGGTACGTCACAACTGCACCCGGCGGGCGAACCGTGGCTTCGTAGCCAGGCCACCAGTCAGGAATACGGGGCGACACCACTAGGCTCATGCCGTTTGCAATTCGCAATCCGAGAATGGTCTCCACGGCCACCCGGAACAGCCAACCAGCAGAGCCCGTGTACCACGTCCACCCACCCCGCCCGCGATGAGGCTCGGCACCGTAAATGTCGGCTGCCACCACGTACGGCTCGACTTGATACCGCTCTACAGCTTGCGGATCGCGCGCATGCCATTGTGGTAGGAGTCGTTCCAGGAGGCGCCCCGCTTCGTTGCGCCGCCCGAGCAGGGCAAACGCCTGCACCACCCACAGGGCGGCATGCGTATACTGGCCGCCGTTTTCTCGGATCCCGGGGAGATAGCCTTTGATGTAGCCGGGATCGTGCGGATCGCGATCGAATGGCGGCGCGAGCAGCCGAATCAAACCGGCCTCCGGGTCCACCAGGAACTCGTTCACTGCGTCCAGCGCAGAGTTCGCACGCGCGGGTGGCGCAACGCCGGAGATCACCGCCCATGCCTGAACGAGCGCATCAATGCGGCACTCCTGGTTGCTCGCGGAGCCTAGCGGCGAGCCGTCGTCGTAGTACGCGCGACGGTACCAGCGGCCGTCCCAACCCGCCGTCTCCAGCGCCTGGCGCAACTCGCGCAAATAGCGTTGGTAGCGCCGTGCCTGCGTTCGGTCACCCCGATACACACAAAAACTCACGAACCTCTCGATCACCATGGTCAAGAAGAAGCCGAGCCACACGCTTTCCCCTTTGCCCAGCCGGCCCACGCGATTCATGCCGTCATTCCAGTCACCCGTGCCCATGAGCGGCAGACCGTGCGCTCCGCGGGTCAGCGCGCGCTCGATGGCCAAGCAACAGTGCAGGTACAAGTCGGCAGTCAGAGACATGCGCTGGACCGCGAGGTAAGCTTCGTCCTCCCCTGGTTCGAGGTCGCGCGCGCAAACAAAGGGAGCGGGCTCCTGCAAAATCCGAACATCGCCCGTGAACGCGCAATACTCGTTCACGGCCCACGGCAGCCATAGCAAGTCATCGGAAAAACGCGTACGTGTGCCCCGCTCCCACGGGGGGTGCCACCAGTGCAAAACATCTCCCTCGGGGAACTGATGGGAGGCATGCAGCAGAATCTGCTCCCGGGTGATGCTGGGATCCACCCAGAGCAACGCGGTCGCATCCTGCAGTTGGTCGCGGAAGCCAAAGGCCCCTCCCGACTGGTAAAAGGCGGTTCGCCCCCACAGCCGGCAACTCAGCGCCTGGTACAGGCTCCACGGATTGAGAAGCCGATCCAACGCCGGTACCGGTGTGCGCACTTCTACCGGCGCGAGCAAAGCACGCCACCGCTCCTGCACCTCGCGGAGCGCTGTGTCCGCATCCCGCCGCGCGTACTTGCGCGCCAGCAAGGCCGCTTGCGCGCGGTCGCGCGCTTCTCCGAACACGATGACCACTTGCGCCCGCGCCTGCGCTGGCACCGTCACGCGTACTTGTAAGACAAAGGCGGGATCGCTGTGGTCGCCGCCGCACCACACGAGATGCTCGTCCTCGCACACTGCCCGCGGCGCGCCGAGCGAGCCGCCCACGCCGAAAAAGTGCTGCCGGCAACCGTTCGCGAAGATCGCGTGCCCGCCGCTCGCAGTGGCAAACGCTACCCTGGAAAACCGCTGCTCCACGTCGCTCCGCTCGGCCAGCAAAAGGTTGGAACGCGACTCCCACTGCACAGACACCCAGCGGCGGCTCTTCTCTGGCAAATCCCCGAGCACGAGCTGTGCGTACCACCACACGGAGAGTTCGCGCCGCGTCGTGCTCGGGTTTTCGAGGTCGAGTTGGACGAGTTGTACCGGATCCTCAGCGGCAACCAGCACCCGCACCGCTTGCACCAAGCCGTTGCACTCGCTCCGCCACTCGCTGAAACCGCGGCTGTGCCGGACCACGCAGCCCGGTGCGCTGGGGGCCGGCCCGGGCAACGGCGACCAAAACACGCCGCGCTGCTCGTCACGCACATAGAGCGCCTGCGCGAACGGGTCACCGACTGGATCGTTGCTCCAGGGAGTCAGGCGCCACTCGCGGCTGTTCTGGCCCCAGGTGTGGATCGTGCCCCGCTCGCTTACCAAGCAGCCGAAGCTCGGGTTGGCGATCACGTTGGCCCAAGGCATGGGGGGGACGCGGTCGCGCTGCAGCAGGATCACATAGTCCGCACTCTGCGGTTCAAAGCCGCCGTAACCGTTTCCCAGTTCGAGTCCACCGTCGCCCCGCGGTTGTTTGCCGCTCAGGACGCGCGGCCGATAACGCGCTTTGGGCTGACGCTCTTTGGGCTGACGCTCTTTGAGCGGCTCAAGCAAGGCGAGTCTGGGGCCCGGAATGGTACAGGCCGCCATCCGGCGCAGGACCGCGGGCGGAACCTTTGCCCAGTGGGGCGCCTTGACCCAAGAGCCGCTGTGACGCTGCCACACCTCGGCTGAGCGCGCCCCTTCCGCGCGGACGACGGCGTCCACCGCAAAGCCTCGCGCTTGCCACAAAGCGAGCAGACGTGCAGCGCGGGTTTTGCTCTGCGCACTCGGCTCGGCATTCCACAAGAGGAGCGGAGCCGAATGTCCACCGAGCTGACTCGCGTAGACCCGTGCCTGGCGCCGCTCCACCGGTTCGAGCCGGGGTGCACCACAGCCGTACTGCAGCGCCACCGCGACTTCCTCGCTGTCCAAGGCCTCGCCCAGCCCGAGACCATGCTGTTGCAACCACTGCCGGGCGGCGCGGTCACTGCGCTCTCGGGAGGCAGCAATCGCGCTGGCGCGGCGCACGGAGGCCAGCAAAGCGCGCAGCTCGCTGCGCGTGGCCGCCACCGCCGCCACAAACGTGACCTGAGCCCGTTCTCCCGGCGCGAGCAAAAGCCGTTGCCGGAGCGCGGCGGTGGGGTCGAGGACCGAACCGGCACTGCCGCTCAGCGGCTGCGCAGAGCAGAAAGCGCGTGCGCTTGCGATCGTGCGGTAGCGGCCCAAGCACTTGGCGCGCTCGCTCTCCCATTCGCACGCGCGCCGTTCGCACACCATCAGCGCCAATACCGGCCAATGTTCCTCAGCGCTGCGCGGGCGCCGGCGGAAGCAGAGTGCCTGCAGTTCTGCGTCCCACTCGCTCTGCACGAAGAGTTTGGAAAACGCCGGGTGCGCGCGGTGGGCGTGAAAGTCGTTCAAGACCACGTCCGCGCAGCTCGTGACCAGCAAGCGCACAGGGCGTAGGCCGCTGTTCTGCACCGTGAGGCGGCGGACCTCGAAGTCCCGCTCCGCATCCACCCAAACTTCGAGGCACGCCCGCACGCGCCCTCGAGCCGTGCAGTATACCTGCGTGGCCGGATGACGCTCGATGCGAGAGCGGACGAGCCGTGCCCCAGGTGGGCCCGGGCTTGTAAACCAGGCGCTGTCCTCACCTTCTTCCTGGAGCGCGATCCACCAACCCCCAGCGGCCAGCACCGGATCCGGCTCCCAAGCGGAGAGTTGCACGCCCTCCCAAAACGACACCCCTCCGCCACGCGCGTCGAGAAAGACGCGGTAGCGGCCATTGCCCAAAAGGCGGCCGTTGCGCGCAATCCAATAGGGATCCATGTTCTTGCGGCTCACGGCTGCACCGGCTCCTCGAGCAACACCAACACCTCCGCAGGCAGGGCCAAGATTCGCAGTTCTCGTTCCGAGGTCAGAGTGGCAGGGACTCCGTTGATCGCTGCCGCCTTCAGTCGGCGTGCTTCCGGGATCGGCAGTACAACGCCACCCGGCGGCACCTGCACGTCGCCAAACAAACGCAGGCGCCACTGTGTGACCGACTCGGCGTGCAAATCGAAATGCAGCGGGCCGTAGTGGGTCGGCAGGCGGCGGACGCTCACGCCTTGCTCAATCCACTCCAACGGCAAACCTGCGCCCAAGACCAGAGATGCATCGCTTTCCCGCTCGTACGCGAACAAATGGCGAACCGCTTCGATCCACAAGGCACTGATCCAAGCGTGAGGCATGTCGCCGATGAAGCGGGGCCACGTCGGATCGCGCCACAAAATTTCGGGCCACTGCTGCCAGGGCCGCGGCCGCCGGTCGGCAAACACGGCTTGCAAAATGCGCCACGCTTCGTTCCGCCAGCCGAGCCGAATCAAGGCCGGCACGGTACGCAGCTCGTACGGGGTATAGGATTCCCCTGTATCCTGCCCAGCTAAGCGGCGCTCGACCACCTCCAAGTACCGCCGGAAGGTCCGCTCTACTGCTGGGCGAGGCAACGCAGCCAGTTCTTCCACGGGATAAAGAGCGATGGCGGTCGAGTTCGGATCGAAGTCGAGCAGCTCCACCGAGCCGGGCAAAAAGTCCAAGCGGCCCCGCGCCATCACTGCCGCCAGCGAGTCGAGCAAGGTACGCCGGAAGTCGTCGCGCAGGGCCGCAAACGCTGCGGCTCGCTCGTGGTTTCCCATCACTGCGGCCAGGGTTGCCGCATCCTTGAGGCCGCGTAACGCCCAAAAATCGTCCCAATACGAATGCACCGGTTTGGCCGAATACCCTTCGTGACTGATGGACTCCGGCAACAAACCAAAAAACACTTTCTTGGCTGGAGTGCGGTACTCTTCGGTCATGCGTAGGGCGCGCGCCCGCTCGATCCACTCCACCGCCCGCACCACCTGCGGCCACAGATCGGCCACGAGGCCAATGTCGCGCGTGTAACGGTAAACCTCGGCTACGATAAACACGAACTCGCCGTTTGCGTCGTGCTCGGGAACGACGTCCGCCCCGCGCCGGTCAATGCAGCAGGGGATGCGGCCATCGGGCATCTGGTAGGCGGCGTACCAACGGACAAAGGCACGGGCCTCGTCGGCGGCTCCCATCTGCAGCAGGGCTGTCGCCATCGAGGCGCCGTCGCGAATCCAGGCGCGCTGGTAGGTGCGCGGCCCCGGGTGCAAGGCCGCACCGGAGCGGTTGGCAAGAATGTGGCCCAGGGAAGCACGGAGTGCGTCCACCAGTTCGGCAGCCGCGGGCACCCGAATTTCCACCCGCTCGAGGGCCTGCCGCCATCCGCTCTGCAAGCGAGCGAGTTCCCCCTCAAAATGTTCTGCGACGCCATCCACGGGCAAGGGCAGTTGCTCCACCGGGTCGCCCGGCCACGGCAGCACAACGTATACGCTGGCGCTCGCTCCAGGGGCCAGGGCAAAGCGGTACTCGAGCGCCCCCGAGCCGTAACCGAGTGGGTCGGTGATCTCTTGCCGCTGCGGAACGGTGCCCTCTTGCAGGAATTTCGTGATCATCCCCTCTTCGAACAGTGCGGCACCAAAGTGGTGCGGGGAAGTCTGCACGATGAGCGCCGGCCGCTCGTTCACCCACAAGGTGCGGCCGTCGAAGGTCAGGTCGCGCACGCTCGACACCCCGCCCACGAGGTTCAGGTTTTGCCAAGGTGGGAGAACCTGGAAGGGGCGCACGGCGAGGAAGAACGTGAACTCGGCTTGCTCGGCGAGCCGGTTGGTCAGCTCGTAGCGGGCGTACACGGCCCGTGCCTGCGCGCTTCCACCACTCACTGCAACCACCCGCAAGCGCAGCCAGTCGTGCTCCAACACCACGCTCGGCAACGGCAGAGAAGGAGCGGCGAGTTCCGCAGTCGCGGTCAGGTCTTTCCAAGTGAGCAGCTCACCGTTCCGGTACACGAACGGCTCGAGCGAAAAGCCCCCCGGGAAGGGCTCGATCACCCCGTCCGTGCTGAGCAACGCTTGCTTGCCACCCTCGGGTCGGCCGAGCACGGTCCAATAGGTTTGCTCGGGAGTGAAGTACCGGGGGAACAAACCAGGGCGAGCCTCCTCTGCTACGGCTGTGAAAAACTGGTTGGGCGAGGCCGCCAACTCGTACGGCTTGATGGCAAGGGAGCGGATGCCGTAACCCAAGCCCCGGCTACTGCGTTGCAGCTCGATACGGATGTAGCGAGACACCGCCTCCCCTGTCGGGATCAAGTCCCGCCCCCCATCACCGTGCTCGCTGCGGTACAGCATCCACCAATGCTCGCCTTCTTCCGAGGCCATCACCCGGTACTCCCGGGCGTAGTCGAGTGGGTCCCACTCGATCACCAGCGCGCCGTATTCGCGCGGCACTTGAAAATCGAGTTGCAACCACTGCTCGGACACAAGCGTGCCGCTGCGCCAGGCAGTGTGCGGGTCGGTGTCGAGGACCAGCTCCGCTCCACTTCCCGGCAACGAGGTGGAGGCCTCCACTTTGGGTGGCGGCAGCGGGTCACTGAACGGCCGCCGCGGTTCCCAGACCAGCTCGTCCACCCAAAACGAGCCGCGGCCACCTTCTCCTGCGGCAATCGCGAGTTCGATGAAGCCGACCTCGCGCGGCCGCGCGGTCGGCCGATCCCCCCAGGCGAACTCGAGTCGCGAGTCGCGCACGGTAAGCAGGCGCCAATCGTGCGGAAACCGGCACGGCCGCTGCCGGTACCACCACACGTTTCGCCCGCTGCGGTCCACGAGCTTCAACTGAAAGTCGTTGGCGGGTGCATCGCCACGCATCCACAGTTTGAGGGCGAACGCCTTGGGAAAGGTCAGCGCCACAGCCTTGCGCACGATCACGAAGCTGCCGCCAGGAGCGATGTCGAAATCCACTCGCATTGCCTTGCCCTCGATTCCTTCTTCGAGAGAAATCTCCACGCTGGCGTTGTCGGAGGCGTGCGTGGTCCAGCCAGCCAGCGACTCGAAGGAGTCAATCACAGTTGCTGCCCCGGCGACCGGCGCGTACCCTACCACGGCCCATGCCACCACCAGCCACCGAATCGCACGCATCGCCACAGCTCCTGGGGAGCCCTTTCATACGGCAATTGCCGTTCCTGAGCTAGGGCAGAAGACGCAACACGAATCCGACGGGCTGCGTTGCCCGCCACGGGCGGCGCGCGCTAGCGTACGTGCATGGTGGTGCGGGACCCGGTGCATGGCGACATCGAGTTGGACCCGGCGCAAGCATCCCTGCTCGACCGCCCCGAGGTGCAACGCCTGCGTGGTGTCAAGCAGCTCGGCACCGCCTACCTCGTCTACCCCGGCGCTCTCCACACCCGCTTCGATCATTCGCTCGGCACCTGCGCCATGGCGCAGCGCATCGTGGAGTCGCTGCGCGCGCAGGGATTCGCCATCGAAGCGGAGCTCGCGCGGGCGATCGGGATTGCGGCCCTGTTGCACGACGCGACCCATGTTCCTTTCGGGCATACGTTCGAGGACGAGCGGCGGCTGTTCCCGCGCCACGACAAGGGGAGCCGTCGTACCTGGCTGTTGGAAGGAGGTCTGCGCGAGGCACTCGCCCGCTGGGGGTTGGATGGCGCGGTTTGCGAGCTACTCGGTGCGGTGCCGCGCAAAACCGTTCCGCCCTGGGCTTGCCAGGTGGTTTCGAGTACTCTCGATGCCGACCTGTTGGACTATCTCAAACGCGACGCGTACTTCGCCGGGCTAGCGCCGCGCTACGACGAGCGAGTGTTCCGCTACTTCACCGTTCATGACGAGCAGCTCTGCGTGGCGCTGGCGCGCCATGGAATGGAGCGGGCGGATGCGTACTCGGAGACGGTGCAGGTGTTGCGGCTCCGCTATTTTCTCACGGAACGCGTGTACTACCACCACACTAAGGTGGCAGCCGGGGCGATGGTGTCGAAAGCGGTCGAATTGGCGCACCGGTACGGCCAGCTGGGGGAGCGCGAGCTGCTGGCGCTGACTGACGCCAAGTTATTCGAGCGGCTGCGCTGCGTTCCCTCGACCCGTTCCCCCGATGCTGCGATCGTGCGGCTCGTCGAGCGCCTCGAACAGCGCCGGTTGCTCAAACGGGGCTATGCCCTTTCCGCGCAAGTATTGGATCTCGCCGAGCGGGCACGTTTTGTCGCTCAGTACCACGAAAACGCCGCAGAGCGGCGCCGTGCCGAAGAGGAGCTGGCCCAGGCCATCGGCTGCGCCAGTAGCGAAGTGGTGGTGTATTGCCCGGCACTAACGGTGATGAAGGAAGCGCGTGCCTTGGCACTGACGGCGAGCGGAGTCTCTCCGCTCGAACGCTACGACCGAAGTGGCGAGATCCGCGCCTTGCAGGCCCGCTACGAGGAGTTGTGGCGCTTTTACGTATTTGTGCCGGAAGAATTCCGGGCGCGCGCGGCGCAGGCGGCGCAAGAGCGCTTCGGCTATCCGAGCGAACTGCGGGAAAGGGCGCTTGCCTAGCGTTCCAGCGGTTTACACCCGCACTAGCAAGCCGTGATCGCGACGGTCGGTGAGAATCTCGAAGGCGGCGCGGTGTTCGCTTAGGAGATCCTCGCTTCGCCCCTCTCGCTTCCAGTGCAAGCGGAGCTGGCAACGCGCGAGTTTACTGTTCAAACAATGCTTCTCACCGCCAGGCGGGTTGTAGTAGCGCAGAGCGACAAAACGCTCGGCGGGGGCGCGGATCTCCCCTTCGATGCGCAACTCGGGGTTTTCGCTCGCAAACTTCCACCAGAAAAAATCCCACTGCCCCTTTGCCCGGCGGGTTTGCGCAAGTTCGGTGAAGCGATGCTCGCGGCCCGCGTGCCGCAGCACTAGCGGGGTGAGCGGTGGGGTCCAAAACCAGCCGAATTTTACCCGCGCGGTGGCAACCTCGAGGAACGATTCGGGAGCGTTATCGAACCCGGCCACCTGACCCCACGCGTATTGGTCCGTATGCCGCGAGCCCCAGTTGTGGTTCTGGCTGCCCACCCACTGCTCGATGCGTTCCGTACGGCCGTTGACCTCGATTTCCCCCTCGAAGCGAGCATTGGGCAGCAGCACCAGGCTCTTGGCTCGGGGCAGCCGCGCTCGGTACATAAGGGGTGGGAGCAGCAACAGCGGTGGCTCCTCCCCCCGGTACGACAAGCGCCAGCGTAAACGTTCGCCATTGCTCTCAGCTTCGCCCCACAGCTCTCGCCCGTTCGCTCCCGCGTTGCCGACCCCGACGTGAAACTCCTCGCGGCTGAACACGCAGTGGCCGAGCGGGAGTTCCTTTTTGACTGCCACGTGACGGTTGGTCTCGCCGTCGAACCAAATCCCCCACAGCTCGCCGATCGCGCGGTACGGTTGGCGGTGGGGGCTAAAGAGCGTGTAGCGGATCCAAAACGCGAGCGGACGCTGCGCGTGATTGGCGCGAAAGAAGTAGCTTTCGTAGTGCCCCCGCCGTTGCCCGGGCAGGTACTGCGCAAGCCGCAACTCTTGCACCAAGCTTGCGACCGAGCCGCCCGTCTCCACCTTCTCGGAGTGCTCCGCCACGGCTTCTCCTTATCGGCCAGCCGAAGAACACTTGCGCAGGGAGTCTTGTTCGTCGGCGCTGGCCAGGGCCTCGCTTTTGCCTCCAGACCAAAACAGATACACGATGCCTCCCGCCAGCCCCGAAGCCAGCACGATGGCGCTGGCCAACAGGCCCAGCGCCATGGCCGCGTGCGGATCGCCGCCCACCCGGCGCAAAAAGAAAATGTAGCCGGCCTCGCGGATGCCGATCCCGCTGAAGGTAATGGGCAACATCCCAGCGATGTTCACGACCGGGACGAAGATAAAATAGTACCCCCAAGGCACCCTTAGGCCCAGACCCCAACCCAGGAAGACCTGCGAAACAATTTGCAAGGTGTGAAAGACCACCGCGACCAGGCTGGTCCCGAGGAGCAGGCGGGCGTCGCCCCAATACGGTTGCAGCTCCACCTCCACCATCCGCCGGTAGCGGTTCTCCGGGCGGAGAATGCGGACCATCCATTGAGGGCCGTACAGCCAGGCGAGCACACTGGCTGGCGGGACGAGCCACGCCGCGTAATACAGCGGCACCGGCAAGCGATACCAAGGCTGGAGGATCACCGCGAACGCACCGATCCACACCAGCACCACGAAGCCGAGCCCGCGGTCGGCAAGCACGGTCGTCAGTGCCAAAGCGCGCCTGCCGGGTCCGCCCGCCAGCAGCAAGGCCCGGCCGATATCCCCCGCCACTGTACTCACCCCGAACAGATTCATGTACATACCGGTGAAGTACGAGCCGAAAAAATGGGAGAGCGGCTGAGAAAATCCGAGTGGCCGAGCCAACAGCGTCCACCGCAAGCAGCTCACCACCATGCTCAACAAGTATGCACCCAGCGCTGCAGCCACCCAGCGCGGATCGGCCTCGAGGAGGGCCATCTGCAGCTCGCGCCGCTCAACCCGGTAAAACAGGAAAACAAGAACAGCGAGGCTGATGGCTGCTTTGAACCACCAGCGCGACCACACCGGCGGCTGTTGGTTACTCGCCATGTACTACCACCCGCTTGCAGCCCCGCCTTTGCGCGGGTCGGCCGCACCTTCGAACCCGTCACCGACCCGCCGCACGATCTGAATTGCCGCCATGGAGCTTCCCTCTTTCACCGTGTGCCCGATTCTTTCAAGCGCCCCGCGCACGGCCGGGGCGATTCCCTCGTCCACATACAGCACCGGCGGCTGCCACTGGTGATGAATGCGAGCGGCAGTCACCGCTGCCTCCGCGTCGAAACCAAACGCCAGCACGTTGAGCAAGACCTGTAGGGTGCCGGAGATAATCATCGGGCCGCCCGAGCCGCCGGCGGCTAGGATCGGCTGCCCGCCGGCGAA
The DNA here is from genome assembly GCA_037445065.1 of Myxococcales bacterium. GTDB lineage: Bacteria > Desulfobacterota > Binatia > HRBIN30 > HRBIN30 > JBBILD01. The sequence continues at coordinate 32,353 of JBBILD010000023.1, read as the reverse complement.
CACCAACGTCGGGGTCATACTGCTCAGCGGGCGTTTGTTCGGCTCCACGCGATTGGGCGCGGAACCCACCAACCCGTACGCATTTGCCACCCCAGGGGCCAAAGAAAAATCGTCTATTTGGTTATTGAGCACTACACCACTGCTGCCTCCCACGAGCAACGCCCCGAAGGCGGTGTTGATGGTGGTGGTGCACGCCACGGCGTTGCCTTCACGGTCCATCACCGACAAGTGTGCCGTGCCTCGATCCTCGGGCATCTCGCCACCGCGGATCGCCCCGGCACCGTACCATTCCGGCTCGTACGTTCGGGTCGCGGTGATGCGCCGACGCAGCATGGAAAGCGTGTTCGCAGACAGCAAACGGTCGAGGGGAACGAACACGAAATCCGGGTCTCCGTAGTACCGCGCGCGGTCGGCAAACACGTGCTTCATGGTCTCGGCAAGCAAATGCAGGTAGGTGGGCGAGTTGTGCCCGAGTTCGCGTAGCGGATCCTGCGCCAGCATCCCCAAGGCAGCGAGCAGCACGCCCCCGCCCGAGCTGGGTGGCGGCATGCTGGCGACGCGGTAGCCCCGCCACTCCGCCTCGAGAGGCTGGCGCCAGAGGGGGCGATAGCGCGCCAGGTCTTCCTCCCGCATCACCCCGCCGGCTGCCTGCACCGCGCGCACGATCTCGTGCGCAATCGGCCCTCGGTAAAACGCCTCCGGCCCCTTCTCTGCGACGGCGGCCAGTGTGCGCGCGAGTTCCGGCTGCCGCAGCCAATCTCCCGCCTTGCGTGGCGAACCATCCGGGTGCAGGAAAACCCGCGCGAGCATGGGATCGGCCCGCAGTTCGTCTCGGTAACGCGTAATTTGCTCGGCCAGATGTCCCCCTACTGCAAAGCCATCGCGCGCCAGGCGCACGGCAGGTTCCAGCACCACCGCCCACGGCAAGCGACCAAAACGGCGGTGGAGCGAGGCAAGCCCAGCCACTTCGCCCGGCACGCCCACGGCGAGGCCGCCGCGCAGACTGCGCTTCGGATCAACCTTGCCGCCAGCCACGAAGTGCTCGGCGCGCAAGCCAGCCGGAGCCGTTTCGCGGAAATCCAGAGCCACCAAGCTGCGGCTGCGTGCATCGTACGCGACTGCGAACCCTCCGCCACCAATCCCGCACGACGAAGGGTTCACCACACACACGGCGAAGGCGGTGGCGACCGCAGCGTCGAAGGCGTTGCCGCCCTCTTCGAGCAAGGCGGCCCCGGCCTCCGCGGCGCGCGGATGCTCCGCCGCCACCATCCCGCGGCTTGCGAGTTGTGGGGCGGCCCGCCCCGGCGCACCCCACAGGAGCCAGGAGAGGACAGCGAACCAAGCAGCAGCCTGGGCAAGCGCGAGCGCCGCGTCCCGAGCCCAGCCGCCGAGACCGTACCTCACTCGGGTTCTTCGCCGAAGTGGGCACGCACGATTCGTTGTTTCAGGTACTCGAGCGTGCCGAGGTCTTCGATGATGTCGCCTCCGGTATCGTAAAACAGGATCTCCCCGTTCTTGTTGCGCCCCACCGCCACCAACCACTCGAGCTGGTCGCGATCCTCCAGCAAGTAGTTCAGCGTTTGCGCCACACCCTTGCCGGGGATGATGGTGATTTTAGGCCGAAGCGACTCCTGCTGTTTCATAACCGTCTCCACACGATCCGCGACTGGCAAGCACCCGACCGCGTTCCGATCCACGATTCTCGCGCGCATGCCATCGCCGGAGTGAGGGCCAGATGACTCGCTCATAGGGGCAGCCCGTCAGCAAGTCAATACGAGATTCGCCACCGCCTCGGCGTGGTATGTCTGCGGAAACATGTCGAGAAGTTGCACGCTCTCCACCTGGTAACGCGAGCGCAAAGCAGCCAGGTCGCGCGCCAGCGCGGCCGAGTGGCAGGAGACGTACACAATGCGGGCTGGCAGCAATTCGAGGATGTACGGGATGGTTTCTCTCGCCCCACCGCGCGGCGGGTCGAGCAGCAGAGCGTCAATCCGAGCGTGTTCCTCCACCAGACGCCGCAAGGCGACGTGGGCTGGCTTCTCGATCACGCGTGCCGCGAGACCGGCGCACTCCAAGTTCGCGCGCAGGTCGGCACAAGCGGTAGCGTCCTGCTCGATGGCGACCACCCGCGCTCCCTGCGCCGCTAACGGCAAGGTAAAGTTGCCGGCACCGCAATACGCATCGGCCACTCTCGCACCCGGGCGCAACTGTAGGCAAGCCAGCACTGAGCCGACCAGGATGCGGTTTGCAGTCGGATGGACTTGTGTGAACACCCCCGCATGCACGCGCACGAATTGACCCGGCGCCACCTCGAGCCGCACAGTTGGATCGCCCCAGACCCGGCGCCAGCCGCGCCCGCGCGCCACCACGCCTGCAACATTCGGGTTCTCTGCGAGCCAGCCGGCGATCACCTGTCCGTCCGCTTCGACCCAGCCCCCTTCCGCTTCGAGCGCCAACGCAGCCCGCGCACTCGCTCCTTCGGCCGCCAGCTCCAAGCGCTTCACCCGCATGCGCAAAGCGCGCACCAAACGGCGCGCCGGGGCGAGCAGGGCATTCACGGCTTCGCTACCCAGCAGGCAGCGCTCGACTTCGACCAGCTCGTGCGAAGCAGCGGCAAAGAAGCCAACTCGGCCATTTTCCACGCGCAACGACAGGCGGTGCCGGTAGCCGAACTCTGCTGGCGCCGGGAGGGGAGGCCGCAATGCCGGAGCATCGAGCTTGGCGATCCGCTCGAGGTGGTCGGCGAGGTTGCGCTGTTTGGCAGCAAGCTGCGCCGGGTAGGCCAAATGCTGCCACGGGCAACCACCACAGCGGGGTAAATACGGGCAAGGTGGCTCACGACGTTCCGCAGAGGGACGGAGAAGGCGCACGAGCGACGCGTACGCATACGAGCCGTGGTCTTCCTCGATCGCGAGTTCCACTTCGTCGCCCGGGGCGACGTGACGCAGGAAAATCACCTTACCGTCCAGGCGCGCGAGGCCGTGCGGACCGTAGGTCATGACCTCCACCCGGGCCTGCGTCACCGAAGCGGAACCTGCGTCGCTCATGCATGCGATTCTATCGGCGGCCGGAGGCTGGGTCACGAGGGGCGGGACCCATCATCCGCAGGCGCGAGATGTTTTCCGGCGGGGAAGAGGCGCGAAGGCAACGGACTCGGCAAGGCGAAGCTCCGAGCTTTCCGTGCGCAAGCGAACCCGTACCGCTAGGTCGGCTGCCGGCGCCCGAGGCTGCTCTTACAACCAACACCCTCCACCACGGAGCTGCCAAGATTCCCGGTGCCAGCCACTCGCGCGTTTTACCGGTGTGGAGCAGAAGTCCAGCCCGAGCGTGCTCGCCGTACTCAGCGCGGAGAAGGCTGAAGCTGGCGGCGTCCACCAGGCGTGGGCAGGAGGTGGCACTGACCTCGACCGGCATCAGGTGGCCGCCGCTCTCGACCACGAAGTCCACTTCCTGTCGCACGGCCGCGCGCCAGTCGTGCACCTCGGTACGGTCCGAGCGCGCGTCCCGCCCGGCGACGAAGTCCGGCAGCACCAGGTTCTCCAGGGAAGCGCCCGTAGGCTCTTCCAGCCCCGCGAGGTCAAGGGGCGAGCCCGATGTCGCTCGAGGAGAGTTTGGGCGACCTGATGAGTCGCTTGGTGCAGCCACGGGCGTAGGCTGGACGGCACAGCAAAAAGTGCGAGGTCTCGAGCGGGTTCAACCAATGATGCAGTGTGGGCTGAGGGAGCCCCACGGCGCGAGCTACCACGGGCTCACTGCGGAGGTGGCCGAACTGGAACAAACGGCGGACGAATTGGACCCGCTGGTCCCGGCGCGCAAGGGTTCCACCGCGGCCAGGAGGCAGCCAAGGGAGCCGTTCCGAGCCGTGCGAATCGCGGCGCAGCAGTGGGGACCCGGCCTGCGCCCGGATGCCGAGTTCTCAGGTCGCGGACCGCCACCGGACCCAACCGGCGCCGGGCTAGCAAGGGGTGCGCGAATTGGGCAGCGCGGGGAGTCCGCGGCCTGTGCGCCGGCCGCGTTGCAGGCTGAGTGAGGGTTATGTAGGGAAGCGCGAGGCTGAGGACATGTCGAACGCGAGTCAAGACGAACTGCGACCGTCGGCTGGATGGGTCGTTTTCCACGGGTTCTACCGGTTGCAGCGCCAGCGTTGGCGCAGCTTCGATGCCGAGCAACGGACAGCCGCGATCGATGAAGTGCAACGCTGGCTTGCTTCGCTCGACGAGCGGGAGCTGCAAATCGTACCGCAAGCAGGCGTCACCAAGTTCGATTTCGGGATCATGACGATCCATCCGAGCCTGCGCCGTACGCAAAGCTTGCGTCAGCAACTGGCTGCCACTGCGTTCGGGGCCTGCCTAGAGCCAGTGGCAGAATTTTTGTCGCTCACCGAGGCGAGCGAATACATCACCAACGAAATCGATTGGATGCGACTGCTGTGGGAGAAAGAGCACCTCGATCCGACCTCTCCCGAGTTCGCCACCCGTTTTGCCCAGTTGCGCAAGCGGACTTCCATTTACGCCGACTCGCGCATTCATCCGCGCTTGCCGGACAACTACCCCATCGTGTGTTTTTACCCGATGGCAAAAGCGCGCCGCGACCAGGAGAACTGGTACCGCCTGAGCTTCGAGGACCGCAAGCGGCTCATGCTCCAGCACGGCGAGGCTGGGCGGCGCTTCGCCGACCGGGTTACCCAGCTCATCACCACCTGCACCGGCATTGATGACTGGGAATGGGGCGTCACTTTGTTTGCGCACGACCTCAAGGCAATTCGCGACATCGTCTACGAGCTACGCTACGACGAAGCGAGCGCTGTGTACGGCATCTTCGGGCCGTTTTACGTGGGCATCCGGGTGACGCCAGAGCACCTCGCCACCGCCTTGCATCTGTAAAGAGCAGGCGCACCCGGTACCCTCGCCAGAGGCTCAGAGCGGGCTCGGCTTCGGCACTGAATTGCACGACAGCCCCTCGCCCTGGGGCTCAGCATCGTCCTCGCACCCGCTCAGCGCGGGTGTCTGAAATTGCGGACAAGCTCCCTGCCGCAGTCTGCTGCAGCGGACTCGCTTACCTCGCCGCTCACCATCCTCACCACGCGCGCCAGAACCGGGGCGCTGGCACGAGAGGTGCTCAATGCCCCCACGATGGCTACTCGCAAGGAAAGACGAACCCTTCGCCTCCCCTCGTTGCCTCCCGCTCCTTCCTCCCGCACATTCGTCTTTTCCTTGCGGGTGCCTCGCGCAGCACACCATCGGCGCAGGCTACCGGCTGCGAGCGTTTGCCTCGAGCGGGCAGCCGAGTCTGCCGCCTGGTGCCAACTGTTCGAACGTTTGACGGAACGGCTGCGCGCGCGGGTTTGGCGAGACCGCCTCTCCTGAAGCCGTGCGCCTACGGTGCGAGGGACCGCTCACGTCCCTCGCACCCCCTCCCTACGCACGCCCCTGGCTCCCCCCTCCGGGTCACCAGTGCAGGCGAACGACCCACTTGATCGGCGCCTCGCTTGCCGCGCGAACCTCATCCTGCAAGCAGAGTCTCCGCAAGCTCTGCCCCTGGCTTCAACGAACCCCTCGTACGAGCGAAAAGGACGCTCATGTCCCCAGCGGAACCGTGCCGTCAGCCCCTCTAGGGGCAGGCCTCGTGCCTGCCCGTGTCCGAACCACGCCACCGATGCGGAATCGCGCCCGGGGCGGCCACGAGGGGCGACCCCACGCCCAGGCGCGCCCTGCGACACGCTCGAGAACACGCTTCCGGGGCAACATCCGGACGGTCGCGTAAGCATTGACGAGGCGGCGAGCCGTGTGCAGAGGCGCGTCTCAAGGCAGCTCAAGGGCCCTAGCGTGGCTCCCAGATGCGCCACTGGTCTTGCTCGCTCTCACCGAGGATCACGAAGGGCCCTACTGCTGTGTCTTCAGCGAAAGCGTGCAGATTCGCAAAGCGATCCCGCAAGAGCGGCAGCTAGTTGAGGCAAGTTCAACGAGGTCAACAAGAGTTCTTTGCCGCTCCCGAGCACGGCCGATACGCGCCCTTGAGAATCGCGGACCCACGTTCCCGCGGGTTCCCTACGCTGCGCTCCCGAGTAAAGCTGCGAGTTCCCCGCTGCGGTCCAGCTCAGCGAGTTCGGTGTACCCTCCAATCGGGCGGCCATCGATAAAAATTTGCGGGACCGTGCGCTGGCCCGATACCTCCACCAGCCAGCGGCGCAGGTCGTCCGCCCCGGTGACGTCAATTTCCTGATACTCCAACCCGCGTTCGCTCAGCAGCCGCTTTGCCGCCACGCAATACGGGCAGTAAGTAGTGGTGTACACTACGATTCTCGCTTTGGATTCCATGGCCGTTGGTCGCTGCGTATGATCCGAACTTACTCAACGCACGTGCTAAACCAAGGGGACTCTCGCGACTCCTCTCACCGACGGTTCGAGCCTGGCATGGAAGGCGTCCGGCAAGCTTGCTAGCGCCTGCAGGTCATGAGTGCAGAGGAACAGTTCGGCGAGCTTGTGCGCATCATGGATCGCCTGCGTGGGCCAGGCGGTTGCCCCTGGGATCGGGAACAAACGCACCAGTCCATCAAGCGCTACGTGATCGAAGAAGCACACGAGGTGGCCGAAGCCATCGATCGGGAAGACGACACCGAGCTGTGCGCGGAGTTGGGCGACCTGCTCCTGCAAGTGGTCTTTCACGCACAAATGGCGCGCGAGCAGGGCCGCTTTACGATCGAAGACGTGCTGCGTGCGATCAATGAAAAGATGCAGCGCCGCCACCCGCATGTGTTCGGTGACGCAACGGCCACGACCTCCGCTGAAGTGCTGCGCAACTGGGCCCGCATCAAGCAGGAAGAAAAAGGCGAGCAAGACCGCTCGCTCCTCTCCGGTGTGCCGCGCTCTCTCCCAGCTCTGCAGCGCGCGCATCGGCTGGCGGAGAAGGCAGCGCAGGTGGGGTTCGATTGGGCTGAACCTACTGCCGTGCTCGGCAAAGTACACGAAGAGCTGGCCGAGTTCGAGGCAGCGCTGGCGGCCGGTGACCGGCAGCGGATCAGCGCCGAACTGGGCGACCTGCTCTTTGCCCTCGCCTCTCTCGCCCGTCATTTGCGCTTCCACGCCGAAGACGCTCTGCAGGCCGCCAACGATCGCTTTCTCGCCCGCTTTCAGTGGATCGAGGAGCAGCTTGTTGCCGCTGGCAAGGACGCCCACGGCCTCTCTGCCGAGCAGTGGGACGAGTGGTGGGAGCGCGCCAAGCGCAGCGTGCCGGACTGATCGTCCCGGGCCTCCGCCACCGGTAGCGGTGGCGCGGCGAGCCCCCGTGGCTGATCCGAACGAGCCGCTTCCGCTCAACGACGCCGGGGCGCGAGCCGGCTTTCCCCGGACCAGCGCCGCTTTCGCCCCCGCGGGCGCTCGCTTGGCTGCTTATCGGCTCGCCTGTTCGCTGCTCGGCTCCCGCCGCCAGCGCCCGCGCAGCAAGCGCAGCATGGCCACGGTTTCCTCTCCACCCAGCAACCAGTGGGCAACCCCGTACGCCGCCGCCCCAGCCAGCACCGCGAGGCAAAGCGAGCCCGCGCGCTCCACAAGCGGCGCGGTCTCCCACGACACCAGGCCCTGCACCCACCACACGAGCGGGCACATGGCGGCGAGCGCCAGCGCGTCGCGCGCCAGACCCGGCCCGAGTTCGCGCAGGCCCAAGGGGCCGAGGCGCCGCCGCAAGCAAACGACCAACAACGCGAGGTTGGCCGCGGCGGCCACCGAAGTCGCCACCGCCAGTCCCGCGTGGCGCAGATCAGCCACTCCGAGCCACTGCGTGGCGGTGGCAAGCAAAACCAGCAGGGGGGCGTCGGCTCGAGCCGCCACCGGGCCCATCAGGCACAGGCTCGCCAGCAAGTTCACAACGAAGGCGGCGGCTGCGCTCCACACCGGTGTGCGCGTATCTTGCAGAGCGTAGAACGCCGGTACGATCACGCGCAGCACGGCGACCGGCCACAGGCCGAGCGCGAAACCAGCCAGCGCTCGTGCGGTGAGCACGGCTTGATCGTACGTAAAGGCCCCGCGCTCGAAGAGAACCGAGGTGATGGGCACGGCGAGCAGCAAGAGCCCGGCCGAGGCCGGCAGGACGATGAAACTGGTCAAGCGCACGGCAAAACGCAAACTGCGCCGCATGCCTTCGAGATCGCCACGCGCTGCCAGAGCAGAAAAGCTGGGCAGCGCCGCAGTGCCCAACGCCACCGCGAACAAGCCCAGCGGGAACTCGAAGACGCGATCCGCATACCAAAGATAGGAAACGCTTCCGGGTGGAAGGGCAGAGGCGAGGATGGTGTCTACCAACAAATTGATCTGGTACACAGCCGCACCGATGACCATCGGGAGCATCAAGCGCCCCGCGCGCCGCACCGCTTCATGGCCCCAATCCCAGCGCGGGCGCAAACTGATTCCGTACCGCCACAGCGGAACGAGCTGGGTGAGAAGCTGAACCACACCCCCGAGCACCACCCCATAAGCGAGGGCGTGAACCGGTGGGTCGAGCCAGGGACTCACTAGCGCTGCGGCAATCATCGCCAGGTTGAGGAAGATGGGCGACATCGCGGGTGCGGCAAAGTGGCGCAAGGAATTCAAAATCCCGCTGCACAGAGCCACCAGGCTCACCAAAGCAATGTAAGGGAAGGTCCAGCGGGTGAGGCTCACCGTGAGCGCGAACTTTTCCGGATCGGCAACAAAGCCCGGTGCAAACCAGCGCGTGAGCCAAGGCGCGCACACCACCCCGGCCATGGCAATCGAGCCGACCACGACCGCCAAGCTGGTGGCCAGCACCCGCGCCGCCTCGATCGCTTCGCTGCGGCTGCGCAGAGTCCAGTACTCGGTGAAAATCGGGATAAACGCCGTGCTCATGGCACCCTCGGCAACGAAGCGGCGCAGCAAGTTCGGGATGCGAAAGGCGACAAAGAACGCATCGGCCGCAAGCCCAGTGCCGAAGAAGTATCCGACCACCGCATCGCGCACGAGGCCAGCGATGCGGCTGACGAACGTAAAAGCAGCCACCAGACCCGCAGCGCGTGCGATTTGCCGATTCTCGCTCACGCCCCGGCCCCGGTTGCTCGCTGGTGAAGACAGGGACTGGCGACGGTGGGTTGACGCAAGAAGACGCCGTCGCTACGCATGGCCGACTCGCACACGGGAGGTAGTTGTTCGTGGCACTACGTCACAAGTCTGCCATCAAACGCCATCGCCAATCACTCAAGCGCGCAGCCCGCAACAAGGCGGTGCGCACGCGCGTCAAGCACGTGCTGCGCGAGCTGCGCGAAACCATCGCCCAAGGGAATGTGGCTGCGGCAGAGGAAAAGTTGCGCCTAGCCATGAAGACCTTGTCCAAGGCGGTGAGCAAAGGGGTGCTGCACCGGAACAATGCTTCCCGTCGGATTGCCCGCCTGAGCCAGCGGGTGGCTCGCTTGCGCCAGCAAGCGGCCGCTTGAGTGCGGCGTGGGTTGCCCGCGCATGCTCAGAACCCTTCCACCATTTGCGCGTAAAGGTCGCGCGCCGCGCGTTGGGCCAGGGCACGCAGCAGTTCCCGCTTGAAGCCCTCGGCCAGTTGCGGGTTGATGGCGTTGGCATCCGCCGCTGCCTGTGGGCTCCACTCCGGGTCGCGCAGGTTGGCTGCGTCGAGTGTCTGCTGTTGAAACGCAGCGGAACTCACCACCACGACTCCCGGGCTGCTCGCATACTCGCCTTCTACCCGGTATCCCTCCACTTGCCACAGCACAGCGCCGTCTGAGGTGAGCTCCAAGCTCAAGTCGAGAGACAAAATCACTTCATATTGCACCGCCTCGTCGCGTCTGTTGAATGCCACCGGGCGGATGCTCAGGCTGCGGATGGTTCCTTTCACGACCGCGTCCGCGGCTGCCGGGGCCTGCTCCCAGCGGAGTTGCCCGCGTGCCAGAACTTCCCGCTCGAACGCGAAAGCGAGCAACTTGTCCAACGCCTGCTCGGTAGAGCGATTGTCAATCGTGGCAACACTCACGCTACGCACCTCGGGCGGCAAGCCCACCTCCACACCGGCAAAGTGGTAGCCACATCCGCAGAGGAGAAGCACGCCGAGTAACGCGCCTTTCATCCGACCACGAAACTCACGAGCCGTCCGGGCACCACCACCTGCTTGCGGATGGTTTTCCCTTGCAGGTGTGCGCGCACCGAGGGAATCTCCTGCGCGGCGCGCACGATTTCCTCATCGCTCGCCGTGCGTGCCACGGTGATGCGCCCGCGCACCTTGCCGTTTACTTGCACGGCCAGCTCCACCTGTTCCTCCAGGAGCGCTTGCGGGTCGTACTGTGGCCAGCGCGCATCAAAGATACTGGTCTGGTGCCCGAGTGCCTCCCACAGCTCCTCTGCCAAATGCGGCGCAAACGGCGCGATCATGATCAGCAAGCATTCCAGCACCCAGCGGTCGGGCGGCCCGTAACGCCGGATGTCGTTGGCGAGGCTCATGAGGGCGGCAATGGCGGTGTTGTACCGCAGCTCCTCGAGATCCTCCTGCACCTTAGCGATCGTCCGGTGCACGCTCCGGCGCAAAACTGGCGAGGCTTGCGCCTGTGGGTCGAACTGGCGCACCAGTCGCCAGACCGCTTCCAAAAACCGCTGCACGCCAGCGATGCCTTCGTCGCGGAAGTCACCACCCTCGGTGTACGGGCCGAGAAACATCATGTACATGCGGAACACGTCGGCACCGTACTGGTCAATGTACTGATCCGGGTTCACCACGTTCCCGCGCGACTTCGACATCTTGGCGCCATCCTTGGTGATCAACCCATGGGCGCGGAACTTCCGGAACGGCTCTTCGAAGGGCAGCAACCCCATGTCGTGCAAGGCCATGGTGATGAAGCGGGTGTACATGAGGTGCAGGACGGCGTGCTCGTTCCCGCCGATGTACATGTCTACCGGCAGCCACTTGCAAGTAAGTTCCGGATCGAACGCGACATCGCTGCGATGGGCCGACGGGTACCGCAAGAAGTACCAGGCCGAATCGAGAAACGTATCGGACACATCGGTCTCGCGGCGGGCCAGAGCGCGGCAGCGCGGGCAGCTCACCTCGTAAAACTCTCGCACACGCGCGAGCGGACTCACGCCGCTTTCATCGGGGCGGAAGTTCTCTACGAAGGGGAGCAGGACCGGCAGGTCCTGCTCCGGTACCGGCACCACGCCGCAGTGGTCGCAGTAAATCATCGGGATCGGGGGCCCCCAGTAGCGCTGGCGCGAAATGCACCAGTCGTGCAACTTGTACTCGACTCGCTCCTCCCCGAAGCCTCGCTCTGCCAGCCAAGCGGTAATCGCCTTTTTTGCCTCGGCCGAAGCCATGCCGTCGAACGGGCCACTGTTGACCAGTACGCCGGGCCCCTCGTAGGCAGTGTCTTGCTCGACCCGCGTTCCAGGAGGCGGCTGGATGACCTGCACAACCGGCAAGCCAAAGGCCGCCGCAAACTCGAAATCGCGCTGGTCATGGGCGGGCACAGCCATGATGGCGCCCGTACCGTATTCGGCCAACACGTAATCCGCGATCCAAATCGGAATGAGCTTCTGGGTGGCCGGGTTCAGCGCGTACGCGCCGGTGAACACTCCGGTCTTGTCGCGCACCGAGCGGCGGCGCACCAGGTCCATCTTGAGCGTGCGCTGCACGTAGGCATCCACCGCACCGCGCTGTGCGGGCGAGGTGATGCGAGCGACCAACTCGTGCTCCGGGGCGAGCACCAAGTAGGTGGCACCGAACAGGGTGTCAGGACGGGTCGTAAACACCCGGATGCGCAACCCGCTGCCGTCGTTCAAGGGAAATTCGATCGCCGCTCCTTCGGAGCGCCCGATCCAGTTGCGCTGTGCGGTCTTGGTGGTCTCTGACCAATCGATCCAGTCGAGGTTGCGCAGTAGCCGTTCGGCGTAGCGCGTGATCTTAAAGAACCACTGCTCGGCAAAACGCTGCTCGACGGCGACCTCCGGGTGGCGCTCGCAGTACCCGTCAATCACCTGCTCGTTCGCCAACACCGTATGGCATGCCGGACACCAGTTCACCGGCGCCTTTTTCCGCTCCGCCAGCCCAAAGTGATACAACTTGAGAAAAATCCACTGCGTCCAGCGGTAGTAGCCGGGATCCGTCGTATCGACGGCGTGGGACCAGTCCAACATAAGCCCCAAGCGGTTGAGCTGCGAGCGAAACTTAGCCACCGTGCGCGGGATGAGTTCGGCCGGGTGAGCGCCAATCTTGAGGGCGTAATTCTCGGAGTGAATCCCGAAGGCATCGAAGCCCATCGGCTCGAACACGTCATAACCCTGCAAACGGCGAAAGCGGCCGTGGATGTCGGCCCCCGGAAAGGCAAACGCATGCCCCACGTGCAGTCCCTCGGCCGACGGGTAGGGGAACATCATCAGGTTGTAGTAGGGGCGCGTTGCCTGCTCCAAATCGACGCGGTTGGTACCCCGCTCCTCCCACCGGCGTTGCCATTTCGCTTCGATCACGGCTGGGTTGTAGCGTTCCTCCATTGCTGCGCCTCACTCCTGGTCGGACCGCGCGGCCGGCTCTTTGACTCCGAGCACAGCCGCGATCCGGTCGAGCACGCCATTGACAAACACGGGCGAGTCCTTCGAGCCGAAGCGCTTGGCGATTTCGATCGCCTCGTTGATGATCACAGCGGTCATGGGCACCTCGCTCGACAGCAGTTCGTACGTTGCCACGCGCAAGATACACAGGTCCACCGCCGCCATGCGCTCGAGCCGCCAGTTTTCGGCGGCCTGAGCAATGAGGTGGTCAATCTCCACCTGCCGCTCGCGCACTCCACGCAGCAGTTCGCTGGCAAAGCGGCGCGCCTCCTCTCCCGCTTTTGCAGACTCCCAGCACGCAGCGATGGCGACCGGATCGTACCGGCCCGTCACCTCGATCTGATACAACGCTTGCATGGCCAACTCGCGGCCTCGCCGGCGCATCCCCATGGTTCTCCCTCAGCCCAACTCGCGATGCAAACTCGCGCACTCGAGCGCCACGCGCGCCGCCTCGTAGCCCTTGTTGCCAGGGTCGTCCCCAGCTCGCGCCAGCGCCTGTGCGAGGTCTTCGGTGGTGAGGATCCCGACGCCCATAGGGACGTGGCGAGACACTTGGATCTCTTGCAACGCTTGGAACACGGCCCGCGCTAGGTAGTCGTGGTGCTGAGTCTCGCCACGAACGATGGCGCCCAAGCACACCAGCGCTGCGAAACAACCGCGGCTTGCCAGTAGCTCGGCAAACAACGGAATTTCGAAGGCACCCGGGACGTACACGACTTCGATGCGCTCGTCCGCAACCCCCGCCTCGGCCAGTGCGCGCAAGGCACCGCGCAGCAAGCGCTCGGTCACCACTTCGTTGAAGCGCGACACCACGATGCCCACTCGCGCCCCCTCTCCCCTCGGTTGCGCTCGGTGCTCGACGGGCACGGCTCAGCTCTCCTTGTCCGCGCTCAGCACGCTCAGCAAGTGGCCGAGTTTCTCGCGCTTGGTTTTGAGGTAGTGCAAATTGCCCTCGTGCGGCTTCACCTCCAGGGGCACGCGCTCCACCACCTGGAGCCCGTAATGGGCCAAGCCTTCGAGCTTGCGCGGGTTGTTGGTGAGCAAGCGCACGCGGGATATACCCAAATCGCGCAGGATTTGCGCCGCAATGCCGTAGTCGCGGCTATCGTCTTCGAAGCCCAGTTCGAGGTTGGCTTGCACGGTGTCGAGCCCGCGGTCCTGTAAGGCATACGCGCGGATCTTGTTGGCAAGCCCGATTCCGCGCCCCTCCTGTTGCATATATACCAGCACGCCGCGGCCAGCGCGGTCAATGGCCTCGAGAGCGCCGCGTAACTGCTCCCCGCAGTCACAGCGTAGCGAGCCGAACACATCGCCCGTCAGGCACTCCGAGTGAATGCGGACCAACACCCCCTCGCTTGCCTTCCAGCGGCCTTTGATGACCGCGATATGCTCATGCCGGTCAATCTCGCTGCGGTACACCACCATGCGAAACTTCGTGCCAAAGGCGGTGACAATCGGCACGTCCACAGCGCGCTGCACGAGAACGTCCTCGCGCATGCGGTGCGATACCACCTCATCCACGCTCACCAGAGGAAGCGAGAACAGCTCGGCCAAGGCTTGGAGGTCCGGCTCGGTGGCGAGGTTGCCGGCTTCGTCCAGCACCTCACAGATCACCGCCAGCGGGCGCAAACCCGCTAGGCGAACCAAGTCGAGCGCCGCTTCGGGCAGGGAGCGCTTGGCCAGCACGCCGCCGTCTTGCGCGAGTACGGGGAACACATGCCCGGGCATCACCAAATCATCCGCGGTGGCCTTGTCGGCTGCAGCCGCACGAATGGTGGCGGCGCGGTCGGCAGCGGAAATGCCGGTGGTCACGCCACGGCGCGCTTCGATCGAGGCGCCGAAGCGCTTGCGCACTTTGCCCTTCTCGTCGCCGAGCAGCGGGATCCCCAATTGCTGCATGCGCTGGCGGGTCATCACCAGTTCGACCAACCCGCGTCCATGGCGGGTCAGGAAGTTCACCGCCTCTGGCGTGACAAACTGCGCCGCCAGGCAGAGCACAGCCTCGCTCTCTTGCGGATCCGAGAGAATTACGATTTGGCCGCGGCGCAAAGCGGCTAGAACTGAGTCGAGCGACTCCCGTGTCATGCGGCGCGCCACTGTGTAGCAACCAGGATGTCCCCTGCAAATCGGCGCACTTCCAGTTCCGGCAGGCGCAGAGCCTCGGCAATTGTGCGCACACCTAAGCTCGCCAGCCACGGCCGCCCGTCACCGCCAATGAGGAGAGGCGCAAGGAAAAGCAAAAGGCGATCTACGCCACCTTGGCGGAGCGCCTGCGCCGCCACTTGCGCCCCGCCTTCCACCAGTACAGCGAGCACGCCGCGGCGGCCGAGGGCGCCGAGCACGGCTTCCCACTCGAGGCAGGCATGCGCGCCCACCTCTTCCACCTCGACGCCGCGCGCCTGCAGTTGCGCGCGTTTGCGCGCCGGCGCTACCGCAGACGTCAGCACCAGTGTGGCAGCCTTCTCGGTGTCGAACACCCGCGCGGTAAGCGGCGAGCGCAGGCGGCCGTCGAGGATGACGCGCAGGGGGTTGCGCCCGCCACGGCGCCGGCAAGTCAGCTCTGGATCGTCGGCCAGCACCGTGCCGGCACCGACCAAAACCGCGTCGTGCTCGTCACGCAGGCGGTGCACGTAACGGCGGCTCCGTTCATTCGTGATCCAGCGGGAGTCACCGGTCGCGGTCGCAATTTTGCCGTCCAGCGAGGCGGCGATCTTGAGCGTCACCCATGGCCGGCCACTGGTCACCCACTTGCGAAACGGAGCCACGAGTTCAGCGCAGCGCTCCCCCTCGATCCCCTCCACGACCTCGATTCCGGCTTGCCTGAGGACGTTTACCCCTCCCCCACGCACGCCAGGATTGGGGTCGCGCACACCCACCACGACGCGGCGGATGCCAGCCGCCAAGATGGCCTCGGTACAGGGCGGGGTCCGCCCGGTGTGGTTGCACGGCTCGAGCGTGACGTAGAGTGTTCCTCCCCGCGCCCGCTCTCCCGCCTCACGCAGGGCCTCCACTTCCGCGTGGGGCAGGCCGGCGCGGCGGTGGAAGCCGCGGCCCACCACCTCCCCATTGTGTGCCACCACTGCTCCGACCGGTGGGTTCGGGCGGGTGCGGCCAACCCCGCGCCGCGCCAGGCGCAGGGCAAGCTGCATGAGTTTTCGATCGAGAACAGCCCGCGGGTCGCTGGAGTGCGCCATTCGTTGGCTCCTGCGCTACGCGTGCCCGCCCCGCCCTCCCTTGCGAGCGGTACGGCGGCCCTTCATGAGCCGCTTGAGTTCGCGCATGAACTCGTCCACGTCCTTGAACTCCCGGTACACGGAGGCAAAGCGAACGTAGGCGACTTGATCGAGCCGGTGCAGCTCGCGCATCGCGGCTTCACCGATCAGAGAACTCGGCACCTCCTTTTCGCCGCGTTCCTGCAACCACTGCTCGATCCGATCCACGGCTTGTTCGATGGCGCTCGTGCTGACCGGGCGTTTTTCGCATGCCTTCTTGAGGCCAGCCAGCACCTTTTGCCGATCGTAAGGTTCGCGCCGGCCATCCTTTTTCACCACCACCGGCAAAATCTCCTCCACCCGCTCATAGGTGGTAAAGCGGCGCTTGCAGCGCTGGCAGACGCGGCGCCGGCGGATGCTGCGCCCGTCGCGCCCCACACGCGAGTCGATCACGTGGTTTTCTGGGTGCTGGCAAAACGGGCATTTCATGGGAGAGACGTTACCTAAAACCGGAAGCCGGGCTGCTTGCAAGCAGCCAGCAACGGCGGTGCTAACGGCCAGCTTGGCGTTAGCGGGCGAGTTCTGCCACCTCGAACAGCCAGAGCTGGTTTTTGCGCCCTTGGTCGGGGACTGGCACCGGGTAGCGCCGGGTAAAACAGGCAGCGCAAAATCCTGCTGGGTTGCCGTGAGCGAACGCAAAGAGACCCTGCTCGCTCAAGTAGCCCAGGCTGTCGGCGGTGATGAACTTGCAGATTTCTTCCACCGGCAATTGCGAGGCGATGAGTTCTTCGGTGGTTGGCGTGTCCACCCCATAAAAGCACGAACCGATGGTGGGCGGCGAACTAATGCGCATGTGCACCGCCGTCGCACCGGCCTGCCGCACCATTTGCACGATTTTCTTGCTGGTCGTCCCGCGCACGATCGAGTCGTCCACGATCACCACGCGCTTGCCACGCAGCACATCAGCCTGGGCGTTGAGCTTGACCCGCACCCCGAAGTGCCGGATCGATTCCTGCGGCTCGATGAAGGTACGGCCCACGTAGTGGTTACGGATCAGCCCCATCTCGAAGGGCAGTCCTGACTCTTCCGCATACCCCAGTGCTGCCGGCACACCGGAGTCGGGCACGGGCACCACAATGTCGCCATCCGCTGGCTGTTCGCGCGCAAGCTGGCGGCCCAGTTCTTTGCGAATCTCGTAAACGTTACGGCCGAACACGCGGCTATCCGGGCGCGAGAAATACACGTACTCGAACACACAGGCAGCGCCCGGCGCACGGGGAAACGGATGTGCGCTTTGCAACCCTTGGCTGGAAATGCGCAGCACTTCCCCAGGCTCGATCTCGCGTTCGTACGAAGCACCGATCAGGTCGAAGGCACAGGTCTCGGAAGCAGCGATCCAACCTTCGCGAATGCGCCCAAGGACGAGCGGCCGAAACCCGTGCGGATCGCGCGCCACCACCAATTCGTTGGGAGTCAGAAACACCAGCGAGTACGCCCCGCGTACCTGGGCGAGCGCCGCGCAAATGCGCTCCACCAGGGATTCCCCCCGCGCGCTCGCGATCAAGTGAATGATCACTTCCGTGTCGACGTTGGACTGGAAAATCGAGCCTTGCGCCTCCAGCCGCTCGCGTAGCTCGAGGGCGTTGACCAAGTTGCCGTTGTGCGCCACCGCCAGCCCGCCGCGGCCGTACTCGACCACAAAGGGCTGCGTGTTTTTGAGCAAGGTCTGCCCTGATGTGGAGTACCGGTTATGACCAATCGCCGCTGACCCCTTGAGCTGGCGAATGATGCTTTCCGGAAATATGTCCGCCACCAGCCCGAGCCCGCGATGCGACAGCAGCACCCCCTCGTGTGCCGAAACGATGCCCGCTCCCTCCTGGCCGCGGTGCTGGAGCGCGTACAAGCTCAGGTACACCAGGTTGGCAGCTTCGGGATGACCGAACACCCCGACCACGCCACACTTTTCCTGCCATGCGCGAGCGGTGAACTCCTCGCCTGTCATCACTGGATTCCCCTACCCTGCTGCCGCACCCGTTGCCACCTCAGCTCGGCGCGCAAGGGCTTGGCCCCACACCCGGCGCAGCTCCTCCACCGGCACATCGATCCACGGCCGGATCACCAAGCGGCGCCCGCCTACCTCACCGATCGCCACGAACGGAACTCCGGCCGCAGTCGCCAAGTCGCGCACCCGCGCCACGTGTCGGCGGTGCAGGGAAAGAATGACGCGCGATTGGCTCTCGCCAAACAGCAAGGCGTCCACGCGCATGCCTTCGATCGGTAGATCTACCTCGGCGCCCATGGCGGCACCCGGGCGGCTCATGCAGCACTCGGCCAGGGCGACCGCCAGACCTCCTTCACTGACGTCGTGCGCCGAGCGCACCAAGCCGTCTTGCACGGCGCGCCGCACCACCTGCTGGACCTTCTTCTCCAGCGCCAGGTCAATCCACGGAGGTACGCCAGCCACTCTGCCGTGGACCCAAGCCAGGTACTCCGAAGCACCCAGCTCTTCCCGGGTCCTCCCCAGCAACACGATGACGTCCCCTTCTTCCTTGAACCACTGCGTGGCAAAGTGTCGCACGTTGGGAAGCAGCCCAACCATGGCAATGGTGGGTGTGGGCGGGATCGAGCGACCCTCGGTTTCGTTGTAAAAGCTCACATTGCCGCTCACCACCGGGACCTCCAGCGCCACGCATGCGTCGCGGATGCCGCAAACGGCCTGTTCGAACTGCCACATCACCTCGGGTTTTTCGGGGCTGCCAAAGTTCAAGCAGTCGGTCAGGCCGATTGGCTCTGCACCGGCGCAACTCACGTTGCGGGCCGCCTCGGCTACGGCGATGACCGCGCCCACGTACGGGTCTTGCAGGCAGTACCGGCTGTTGCAATCCACGCTCACGGCAATGCCTTTGTCGGTTCCCTTGATGCGCAGCACAGCCGCATCGGAGCCTGGGCCAACCACGGTGTTGCCGCGCACGAGGAAGTCGTACTGCGAATAAATCCAGGCTTTGCTTGCCAGGTTGGGGGAATCGAGCATGGCGAGCAGTGCCTGATTCCAGTCCTCGGGCGGCGCAATGTCTTCGAAGCGCAAGGTCTGGCGCTCTTCGAGATCGGCCGGGACGCGCACCGGGCGCTCGTAGAGCGGGGCGTCGTCGGCAAGCAGGCGGACCGGCAGGCGCACCACTTCGCGGCCCGCAAACTGGGCACGGAACAAACCATCATCGGTGACTTGGCCAATGACCACCGCGTCCAGGTCCCACTTGCGGAACACCTCGCGGACCACCTCTTCCTTGCCCGCTTGTGCAACCAGCAACATGCGCTCTTGCGACTCCGAGAGAAGGATCTCGTACGGAGTCATGCCTGCGGCCCGGGTCGGCACACGGTCCAGATCGAGCCACACCCCCGTGCCTCCCCGCGCTGCCATCTCGGCGCTCGAACTGGTCAACCCCGCCGCTCCCATGTCTTGGATCGCCACGATTGCGTCGTGCGCCATGAGTTCGAGGCACGCCTCCAGCAGGAGCTTTTCGGTGAACGGGTCGCCCACCTGTACGGTAGGCCGCTTGTCCTCTGCCTCACCCCGGAATTCGGCCGAGGCGAGGAGGCTGGCGCCGTGAATTCCGTCGCGGCCAGTCTTGGCGCCAACGTACATGATCGGATTGCCCGGACCCGCGGCGCGGGCGCGAAAAATGCGGTCTTTCTCGACCACGCCCAGGGTGAACGCATTGACCAGGATGTTGAGATCATAGCCCGAGTCGAAGTAGGTCTCGCCGCCCACGGTCGGCACTCCCACGCAGTTGCCATAGCCCCCGATTCCGCCCACCACCCCGGAGAGCAAGTAGCGGGTCCGAGGGTGATCGAAGCTCCCGAAACGCAAAGAATCGAGCGAGGCGATCGGCCGCGCGCCCATGGTAAAAACGTCGCGCAGGATCCCTCCCACGCCTGTGGCGGCTCCCTGATAGGGCTCCACATACGAGGGATGGTTGTGACTTTCCATTTTGAAGACCACGGCCAAGCCGTCGCCGATGTCCACCACTCCCGCGTTTTCGCCCGGCCCCTGAAGAACCCGCGGCCCATGAGTGGGAAGCTTCTTCAAGTGCACGCGCGAGCTTTTGTAGCTGCAGTGTTCGGACCACATCACCGAAACCACGCCCAGCTCCACGAGGTTCGGTGGGCGGCCGAGCTTGCGGCAAAGCAGCTCGAACTCCTCCGGGGTGAGCCCGTGCTCGACCGCGTGGTACTCATCTACGGGGCGTAGCAGCTTGTCCAGATCCATGATTCAGTGCCCCGGTACCACAGCGGCCGACTCAGTGCTGCCCGCTTGCCGCTGAGCAGACAGCACCGATTGGAACAACTTGAGCCCGTCGTCGCTACCCATCCATTTTTCTACTGCGTGCTCCGGGTGCGGCATGAGCCCGAACACGTTGCGGGTGTGGTTGACCACACCCGCAATGTTGCGCAGGGACCCGTTTGGGTTGGCTTCCTCGACCGCACGCCCAGTGGCATCCACATACCGCAGCACCACTTGGTGGTTTTCCTCCAGGCGCTGCAGCGTCTGCGCGTCTGCGACGTAACAGCCCTCGCCGTGTTTGATGGGGATTTCCAGCACCTCGCCCCGGCGGCACAAGCGCGTGAACGGAGTGTCGGTGGTTTCCACGCGCACATTGACCATGCCGCACACGAAGCGCCGCGAACGGTTGCGCACCAGCGCACCCGGTAACAGCCCCGCTTCGCAGAGCACCTGAAAACCGTTGCAAATCCCCCACACCAGCCCGCCCGCGCGGGCGAACTGGATGACGCTATCCATCACCGGGGAAAAGCGCGCCAGGGCTCCGCAGCGCAAGTAATCGCCGAAGGAAAAGCCCCCGGGCAGGAGGACAAGATCCACCCCTTTGAGGTCCCGCTCTTTGTGCCAGAGGGGGACGGCGGTTTCCCCCAGCACCTGCTCGATCGCCCAAAGGGCGTCTTGATCATCATTCGACCCGGGAAAGATCACAACCCCCCAGCGCATCACGCTCCCTCGATCTGAAAACGGAAGTCCTCGATCACACCGTTGGCCAGCAACCGCCGGCACATTTCCTCTACCCGAGCCGCTGCACGCTGGCGATCCGATTCTTCGATCTCGAGTTCGATGAACTTCCCGATCCGCACCTCTTGCACTTCCGCGAAGCCGAGCGCGTGCAGCGAATGCGCTACCGCCTGCCCTTGCGGATCCAGCACTTCTCGCTTCGGGGTTACGATCACGTGTACTCGCACCTCGCCCTCCTCAAGCGCTGCCGCAAACGCGGCGGTGCACTTCCGCATACGCTTGTTCTACCTGCCCCAAGTCGAAACGAAAGCGATCCTTGTCGAGCTTTTCGCGCGTGTGCGCGTCCCAAAACCGGCAGGTGTCTGGGCTGATCTCATCGGCCAGCAAGAGATCCCCATGGAAACGGCCGAACTCGAGTTTGAAGTCCACGAGCAGCAGCGAGCGCTCTTGAAAAAAGCTGCGCAAGATCTCGTTGACGCGCAAGGCAAGCTCATCCATGCGCTGCAGCTCGGCCTCGCTCGCCATGCCCAGCACGGTAATGTGCCACTGATTGATCATCGGGTCTCCTAGGGCATCGCTTTTGTAATAGTACTCTAAAATTGGCCGGGGTAATTCCCGGCCCTCTTCCAAGCCCAAGCGCTTGGCCAAGCTGCCGGCGACGATGTTGCGCACCACCATTTCCACCGGAACGATCCGCACGCGTTGGACCAACATCTCGCGCTCGTTCAGGCGCCGCACGAAATGGTTGGGAATGCCGTGGCGAGTGAGCAGTTCGAACAAGGTGGCGCTGATGGCGTTGTTGAAGATCCCCTTGCCTTCGATCGAACCTCGCTTCTGGGCGTTGAAAGCGGTCGCATCGTCTTTGAAGCGCTGGATGACCAAGTCTGGATCCTCGGTGGCAAAGATCTGCTTGGCTTTTCCCTCGTACAAAAGCTTGCCCTTCGTCATGCACGAACACTCCGCTCGTATTGTCCTTTTGAACTGAAGGCGGCCGCCACTCCCACCGTGTCTGCCTTGGCCGAAAAGCCACAAGCAGAACCAAGATGCAGGCAATCTAGCTTGCCTGCCACACCACGTCAGCCTGCTTGCCGTCCGTCCTCACCTGCCGCCCAAGCCACCTGCGCCTCCCGTGTGGCCGAACCCCCCACTTCCGCGCTCGGTGTCCGGCAGCTCTCCCAGTTCTTGCCAACGGACGCGGCTCACTGGGGCGATCACCAGTTGCGCAATGCGGTCACCCCGCTCGATCCGAACCGGCGCGGAGCCCAGATTAACCACGATTACCTGAATTTCGCCCCGGTAATCCGAATCAATGGTACCGGGGCTATTCAGCAGCGTCACCCCCGCATGCAGCGCCCATCCCGAGCGTGGACGCACTTGAGCTTCATACCCTGGCGGCAGGGCGATCGCGATGCCAGTGGGCACCGCGCAGCGTGCACCGACCTGAAGCTCGATCGGTTCATCGAGGTCAGCGTACAAATCCATCCCTGCGGCGCCGGCGGTCGCATAGGCAGGTAGCGGGAGCAGCGGCTCGCGCTCCGGCCGCAGCCTGCGTACAGGAACCACGATCTCGCCTTTGCCTCGCTCCATCGCTGCTCGGCAACCCTGCCTCGGCCCGCCTCGCGCGCAGCGCAATCCTCTTTCAGCGTAGGCTCAATCCGCCGTCAACCGGGATCACTGCGCCGGTCACGTACGCGGCCGCACGAGAGGCCAAGTACAGGGCGACGCCGGCCATGTCCTCGGGTTCGCCAATGCGGCCGAGGGGGCAGGCAGCCACGATCGCATCGCGAAAGCGTTCGAGCGTCGCAGCCATCATCTTGCTCTCGAAGGGGCCGGGAGCCACCGCGTTCACGGTGATGTTGCGGGCAGCGAGTTGCACCGCCAGCACGCGGGTGAGGTGGTGCACCGCGGCCTTGCTTGCCGAGTACGCGTAGGTCTCCAACATGGGGACGCGCAAGCCATCAATCGAGCCGATGTTGATGACCCGTGCCGGATCGCCCGCACGCGCCGCCGCCTCCAGTTGGGGCAGCAGCGCGCGGGTGAGGTGAAACACCGCTTTGACATTCAAGGCCAACACCTTGTCCCACGCGCTGTCCGGATACTCTTGTAGGGGCGCGCCCCAATTGGCTCCCGCATTGTTCACCAAGATATGCAGTTCTGGCTCCCGTGCCGCCAGCTCGCTTGCCAGGCGGCGGCATTCCGCCTCAGTGGAAAGGTCCGCCGGGAGCGACACGCACGTGCCCAGGCGCGAGAGCTCGGCCGCGACTTGGTCGCACGCCTCCTTCTTACGCGAAGAAATGTACACCCGCGCACCATTTTCCACGAAACCGCGCGCGATCATGAGCCCGATTCCGCGCGAGCCACCGGTGACCAAAGCGACCTTTCCTGAGACATCGAAGAGGTTCTTCACGCTCCCTCCCTGTAGACCGTTTTCACCAAAGATCGGGATCGAACATGCGGTCGAGTCGCGCCGCCCGACGGCGCAAAAACTCACGTTGCTCGGGGTGGGTCAGGATGTAGAGGTCCTTGCGCTCGATGGCGCGCACGACCCGGCGCGCCACCTCCTGCGGAGCAATCACGCCGCCCTTCATCGCTTCCGCCGGCGGCACCACCGGCTCCACTCCCGGTGGCCGCAGGGCGGCCGGGCGCAGGCGTACCGAGTTTTCATTGATGCGCGTGTCCACGATCATCGGGCACAACACGCTTACCCCGATGCCGAGTGGTTTGAGTTCACGATACAGCGACTCGCTGAGCCCGACCACCGCGAATTTGGAAGCGCAGTACACCCCAAGCCACTCCATCCCTACCAAACCCGCCATCGAGGCCGTGTTGACGATGTGCCCGCCCTCAGCGTGCGCGAGTAGGAGAGGGAGAAACGCGTGCACGCCATGCACCACACCCCAAAAGTTCACGCCCATCGCGAACTGCCAGTCCTCGTACCGTGCCTCGCGCAACGGCCCGAACACAGCCACACCCGCGTTGTTGCAGACGATGTGCACCTTGCCGAATTGCGCCACCGCCTCCTTGGCCAGCGCTTCGACACTCTCGCGCCGGGTGACATCGGTAACCACCCCGGTAACCGTGTGCCCAGCGGCGCGCATGCGCTCCACGACCGAAGCCAGTGCTTGTGCATCCAAATCGGCCAGCACCAAGGATGCGCCGCGGGCCGCAAACGCCTCCGCGAGCGCCTGCCCAATCCCTCCCGCGCCACCTGTGATTACAGCTACCCGGCCTCGAAACGGGTCCACGTGTTTTCCTCCTCTCTGCGAGCGGGCATCGCCTAGCACGGCCCCTGATGCTCGGCCAACAGCGGGACAGCCTGGGCAGACAAACCGCCCAATGGTGGGCCGCGCTCATCGAGCTTCTCAGCCAGTCGCGGGAGGACCAAGCATTCGCAGCACCGAGAGCTGGCGTTGCCCGCGGCTCCCAGACCCAGGGTCTGCCCGTCCCCCACAGCCCTCGAAGGGCACAGCAGCCTCACGGGAGCGGAAAACGTAGACCCCTCGTTCACGCAGAACCTTGCAGTACGACATCGCAGTCAACTTGGCGCCGAAAGTCGCGTCGGGTGGCACGGCGAAGCAGCGGCTCAAGCCAGGCACCGAGCCGCAAAGCCGTCGCCGGCGCCGACCCGGCGGGTTGCCGACGCCCCCGAGGGACCGACCACCATCGTACGCCGCCTTAAGCAACGCTGGGGGCAAAGCTGCTAGCGCCGGGGAGGAACCGAGCCATCCCCACGCGGTGTCCGCGCGGCCCGGCGCCGCGCGCTGCCGGCCACGCGCCACAAGCCGCTCGTGCGGTGCGGCGAATATTCTCTCCGCTCCTGCCGTGCGATTCTGAACTGAAGGCGCGATCGGAAGGAAAACTCACCAGTTGCATCCAGTCAGTGCAACCCCGACCGCGGCGACGATCTCATCAATGGTGACTTCTCCGTCGCGGTCGCGATCGGCAGCAGCACACGCCGCGGCGCTCTCCAAGCTGAGGCCGATCCGGACCGCCAGCAACAGCTAGTCCACCGTGACCTCAACGCTCTGGTTGCAGTCGCCTCGGCAAACGGGGGGCGTGGGCGGACTCCACGTCGCAGTCGCGGTGGCCGTGGGGGAGGGCGGTGAGGTCGGCGAGGAGGTTGCCGAAGCCGTGACGGTTGGCTCAGCTGGGGTGGGTGTGAGCGTTGGTACTGAGGTCGCGGATGGCGAAGCCGTGTGCGAAGGCGTGAGCGTGGAAGTCGGGGTGGGGGTCGAAGTCATCGTCGCCGTTGCACTTGGTGGAGGCGCGACCTCGGCTACCAAGCTGAGAAGCAAAGGCAACGAAGGAGAATAAGCGCCTCCCTCCGGGATCAATCTGAGAGAGATTTCGTACGTACCGCCTGTGCCCTCCGGCAAGGTCAGTTGCCAGCTCGGGTGGAGGTGTAGACCTGGAGCGGTTCCCGACAGGGCCGTCTCACCTGGAGCCCGCAGGATCGTGCTACCGACTCGAATACTTACCTCAGGCTGGGTCGAAGTGAGTTCGAAACGCACGCGGGTACCAGAACGCAACGGGTAGGCGCCACTGCGTGCCTCCTGCAGGGCGAGAAAGCCGGGATCGCTCGCTCCCCATAAACAGCCCCCCGCCACGCAAACGACCTGGCGCAGCCCGATTCTCGTCTCTCCCGCGCCCAGGGCAACAAGCCGCCCGCCGCCTTCTCGATCAGAGCCGACGACAAAGTCAGCATGGGTCTCACCATCGCTCGGGCGTGGAAGGTGGAACGCCAGCAACACAACGAGCACCAATACAAGAGCCATTACGGTTTCTCCTGTCCCGCTGAAATCCGCGATTTCTGGGGATCGGGTCGGGGTGGCCGAAAGCCACCCCGACCCGTCTCAGTTTCAGTGCTGGCGCGAGCGCATGCAGGGGAAGTACTCCCGTAGGGGATCTCCTCCCTGCGACGGCCGCGCTTGGAAGTCCTCCAGCTTCTCTACAGCGTCCCCGTACGCGGCACCGAGCAGCTCCTCGGTGCGACAGCGCACCATGCCAAAGTGGGCCCGCGATTACACCTCGCTCCAGTCGCAGGCGGCGCGAGCGCGGGGTCCGGAGGCGGCGAAACCGCTGGCAGCGACCCCGCAGCACACGCCGCGCACGTAACAGCATGGTGTCCAAGGAAGCGCGCCGCGTGCGCTCGCTCAGCTGCAAGAGCGGCGGTGAGGACGACCAATAAGAGCGCAGAGACCCAGTGCCTGGCCCGCCCCCGAAAGGATTCGATGAACCCCATCAGTAGGATCAACCCTCAGCACCGACCAGCAGAAAGGTCGCCGTATACGTCGGTGACGGCTCGTATAAGGGCGGGTTGGCAAGCAAGCAAAACGAAATTTGCATCTCGCTTAGCCGTTCCGCACTCAGGTACTCCACGCCGCGTGTACGTGGATCTCGTCGCCAGAGCCGAGCAAAACTCTCGCCCCCGGGGCATCGGCGACTGTCTGTTCGAGGCGCAGGCGTGCACCTGGCGTCAATGCCACGATTTCCGCGATAACCGACACCCGCGGATCCAGGGGCAACGCGTTCTCTGCGGCCTGCTCCAGCGCCGCGAAGTCAGGATCCGTCGTGGAGCAGTAGACGGCAGGCCCAATTGGCTCGCAAGTCGCGCTCCGTGCCTCTGCTTCCTCCCACACTGCGATCAAGCGTCCAGCAGGAGACGCAGCCACGACAATGTCCCGATGTCGAAAAAGTTTATCGAATTCTGGTGGCTTCTCCGGACCGCACGCAACCACTACAAGCCCGAGCCCCACCGTCCAAACAGCGACTCGCCGCAACGGCTTCCACTGTCGCTTGGAACTCTTCTGCCCAAATTCGTTCTGCCCTTGCATTAGACCACCCGTGACAGACTCCAAAGTGCCGTATCGAAATAGGCAGAGCGGCTGAGTCGTAACGCGCTCTGACGCGACCGCTCCAACCTGATTCCTCAAACCACCAGCCGGGGCCCACTCCCGTGCACTCCGCCCGGGAGCGGCCCAGCTCGCGGAAGCGACAAAGGAACTGCCTCTAGACCACGGGCGGAGCTCGCACCGCGACGGGTGCGCTAAAGCGAACAACGAGCAGCGGCGGTGCCTCGCAAGGCGCTGCGCCAACTACAGCAACTGGATTCGGGAGGACGCACGCGTCCTCCAGCACCACGGTGCGCACGCCGCTCGCTAGAGTACAGGCTGCGCACTGGGTTGCTGCATGGGCCACCACACCGCTGCTGTGGCGATGCTTGAGGGCGACAAACCCAGCCAGCAGGAGCAAGCCCGTGAGTACCGCCAGGGCCGCACGAGCGGAGCGGGCTGTCAATTTGCCTTATATCGCGGCGGGCCGCGTATCATCGCGCGCCGTATGCACGCAAGAGCCAGTGGATCGGCTTGCCACCGCGCGACAGTCTTGCTGCCACGGCACTTTCTGCGTTCCAGGCCGTCCATTGCTCCGGCCGCTGGCAGCGTGCCCTCACCTTTGCTTGTTTGGCTAGGACCGCGGTGTCTGCGGTTGTGCAGGCAGGCGCGGGCCAGATCGCATAAGGAGGAATCATGAACGAGGTATACATCGTTGCTGCTGCTCGCAGTGCCATCGGCAAGCGCAAAGGAGGTCTCGCAGGACTGCACCCTGGGGCTTTGCTCGGTAAGATCCAACGTGCTGTCATCGAGCGCGCCGGTATTGATCCGCGCGCCATCGGGCAGGTGGTGGGCGGCTGCGTGTCGCAGGTTGGAGAGCAGTCCTTCAACATCGCTCGCACCGCCTGGCTCGCAGAGGGCTTGCCCATGGAGGTGCCCGCGACCACGGTGGACAGTCAGTGCGGGTCGAGCCAGCAAGCCACCACGCTGGCTGCGGGACTCATTGGTTGTGGCATCGAGGACGTGGTGCTGGCCTGCGGCGTGGAGATGATGACGCGCGTTCCACTCGGCTCGAACATGCGCGGCGGCTCTCCGTTCCCTCCCTCGTACGCCGAGCACTACGCGTTTGCCACCCAGTTCCAAGGCGCGGAAATGATTGCGAAGGAGTTCGGCATCACGCGCGAGGATACCGACCGCTTCGGCCTGCGTAGCCAAACTCTCGCCCAACAGGCGTGGCGGGAGGGACGTTTCGCGCGCGAGGTGGTGCCCATCGAAGCGCCCGTGCTGGATGAAAACGGCACCCCCACCGGCGAAACACGGGTGATCGAGCGGGATGAAGGGTTGCGCGAGACCTCGCTCGAAAAACTCGCCGCCCTCCAGCCTGTCGAACCGGACGGAATCCACACCGCGGGCACGTCCTCGCAGGTATCGGACGGTGCGGCGGCGGTGTTACTGGCCTCCAAGCAAGGTCTCGAGCGCCTGGGGCTCAAGCCGCGCGCCCGCATTGTCGCCACCACGCTCGTGGGCGTCGATCCAGTCACCATGCTCAAGGGGCCGATCCCGGCCACGCGCAAGCTGTTGCAGCAAACCGGGCTCAAGGTGGATGACATTGACGTGTTCGAGGTCAACGAGGCGTTCGCTTCTGTCGTGCTGGCGTGGATGAAGGCGTGCGAGCCCAACCCCGAGCGGGTGAACCCGAACGGAGGTGCGATCGCACTCGGGCACCCCACCGGTTGCACGGGTGCGCGTCTCATCACCACTGCTTTGCACGAACTCGAGCGTACCCAGCGGCGCTATGCTTTAATCTCCATGTGTTGTGGCGGTGGGCTGGGTACCGGAACGATCATTGAGCGGCTGTGATTCCCTGCACTTCTCCGACCACCGCGACGACCGCGGATCCGGTGTGGGGCCTTACCTTCAACCAGTATCTGGAAGAGGCCGGCCTGCCCTTCGAGGCAGGCCGGCTCAGGTACCCGACCCTGTTCCGTAGACCAACCGTAAGCGTGTCGCTGCCGATTCGCGTGCGGGAGAGCGGGCAACTGCTCAAGTTCTCTCTGACGCTCGCAGGGGGAGTAGAAGTAGAGTCGGTAGTGATCCCGATGGATAGCTACCGAGCCGCGTCCTGGCGCACGTTGTGCGTATCTACGCAGGCTGGGTGCCGCATGGGCTGCGTGTTTTGCGCCACCGGCAGGATGGGGCTTGTGCGCAATCTCAGCGCTGCAGAGATCGTGGCGCAACTGCTCGCCGCCCGAACCCTCTTGTGCGAGCGCCACGGGCCACCGCCCGGGCCCTACCGCTTCGATCTCTACGACTTGCGCAACCTCGTCTTCATGGGCATGGGCGAGCCGCTCGACAACTTCGAGGCAGTGGCGCAGGCAATCCGGGTGCTGAGCGATCCACGCGGGATCGGTTTCCCGCGCGCAAAGATGACACTCTCCACGGTCGGGCACGTGCCGGGCCTGGAGCGCTTGGCAGCGCTAGCGCGCGAGGAGGCAGAATGGCGCAAACTGCGCATTGCCGTGTCGCTCCACGCCGCGGACGACGAGCTGCGCCGCACCCTTGTGCCGATCGCCCGCGCAATGCCGCTTGCCGAGCTGAAACGTGTTCTGCGCGCTTTTCCGCTGCCGCCGCGTGGCCGCTTCCTGTTTCAATACGTTCTGTTGCGCGGCATCAATGACTCTTTGAGCCACGCCCGCGCTTTGGCTCAGTGGTGCAGCGAGCTCCCGTGCGTGGTCAATTTGATCCCTTACAATCCACAGCGGCCGCCGCTCTTCGACCCCCCCGCGGAAGGAGTCGTGCTTGCGTTCTTACAAGAGTTGCGTGCGCGCGGGGTGTTTGCGAAGCGGCGGATCACCCA
This sequence comes from Myxococcales bacterium, assembly GCA_037445065.1. Lineage (GTDB taxonomy): Bacteria > Desulfobacterota > Binatia > HRBIN30 > HRBIN30 > JBBILD01. The sequence goes on along the minus strand of JBBILD010000023.1, from coordinate 2,888 downwards.
CGGCGCGGAAGTGCAAGCAGCGTGCGGGCAATTGGCAAGCGAGGCGGCCATCGGCGGTGCGCACAGGTGCCCCGGCGTGCGTCGCACGCCGACACAAGCACCCAGCGGTGCCATCTGAGCGAACCGCACCCGCATTCGCCGGCTCGCAGGCGAGGAGCGAGACGGCAGAAGAATCCGCTTACTTTCCCGCACCAAGCCTGATCGCAGCCGGCTCTACTGCGGGGCAGTCGCTGGGCGGCGGAATTTTGCGACCACCGGCAACCGGATGAGGATTGGTCGACAACAAGACCTTGCGATTGGCGCCGCGCCACCACTCGTACACGCTTGTTTGCACAACGCACAGCAACTCCGGCACACGATCCTGTTTTGTGAGCAACACACTTTGCGGGCGCGCCAGTGCCTGTGCTGCTTCCGCCACCTCTGCCAGCCGTGTAACCGGCTGGCCGGAGTAAAACATCAGCGAGTTCGGCGTGGCACTCCAGGAAAACAAAGCAGCGGGCTCCGAGAGCTGACGGACGAGCTGCGCGGCATCGCGCAACGTGTAACGGGCGATCGCTTCCGGAGCGATGACGCGATAGAAGCCGATCTCTGCGACGAGCGCGAAAACAAGCACAGTCACCAAGCCCACGACTGGATTACGCCAGCGCAAAAGCACGAGCGTAAGCACCGAGACGGGAGCCAAAACGAGCCAGGCCTTCAGCGCGGCTCGCGCCAACAACTCCTCGTGCAGGTAAAGCAAGAACCCGGAAGCCACGCCCGGAGCGAGCAGCCCCAAAGCAGCGAGCAGAGCACAGCCTGCGAACAAGGCGCGCGCCTCTACGCCCGCTTCGCTGGGATCGCGTAGAAAATCCGCCAGTCCCGCCGCAGTGAGGACAGCCGCTGGCGGAAATAACGGCAGGACGTATGTCGCCAGCTTGGAACGGCTCGCGGAGAAAAACAGCAGCACTGCCGCAAACCACAACGCGCAAAACAGCAGCGCGTTCTCTCCCCGGCGCAAGCGCCCCCACACGCGCCGTCCCGCCACTGGCCAGAAAAGGCTCCAGGGCAACGCCAGCACGGGCAGAGTGTAGAAAAAGAAACACGGATTTTTCGGGTGGCCGGGATTTCCCGAAACAAAGCGGTTCACGTTGTGCTGGAGCAAAAACTCCCGCAAATACTCTGGGTCGTGCAGGTAGGCGGCCAGATACCAACTCCCTGCGATGAGCGAGACGAGCAACAGCCCCTGCACCGGCCGAAGGCCGCGAACGTCCCCCCAGCACCCTCGCATCGCCGTGAAAGCGGCCAGCGGAATTGCTACCAGGACCACTGCCACCGGTCCTTTGAGCAACACTGCGACCCCGAGTGCGACCCACATCGGCCAGACGGGCCAGCCTACGCGGACTCCTTCAAGAAGCCAGGCACCTCCGTAAAACGCAGCAACGCTCACCCACGCAGAGAAACTCATATCGACGAGCACCACGCGACCGAGGGCTACGAATGCCACAGCCGTCCCCAACACCGTGCCGGCAAGTATCCCTTCCAGCGGGCCGACGTAACGCCGAGTCCAAACAGCCGTGAGCATGACCACGAGAAACGCAGCAAGGGCCGACGGCAGGCGTGCCGCAAACTCATTGAGTCCGAACAGCCAAAAGCTGCCGGCCACAAGCCAGTAAAATGGCATCGGCTTATCGTGGTAGGGCTGGAAAGCCAGCACCGGTGTAACGAACTGGCCTGTGACCAGCGCCTCTCGCGCGATCTCGGCATGCCGAGCCTCGTCGGGATCGCTCAAGGGCGAACTGCCTAGATTCCAAAACAAGAGGGTTGCCGCCAGGCCGGCTACAAACGACCACGCAACCAGCGGGTTAGAGGCGAGCCGGACCAGAAAATTGGCTGGCGCAGAGCGAGGGGCTGTCTCTACTGAGGGATCCATCCGCAATTGAGGGAGCCGCGAATTAGTCAAACACACTCTTTCAGGCAACTGACTCCAGCGCCTGCGCAGCCCCCGCCTCGGCACCGCCTCTGCGGAGTCGCTCCTCCGTTGGAAAGCGGTCAGCCTGCGATTTGCCACAGCAACCGAAGGCCGCCAGCGGCTCGCATGAACGAGTCTACCCCGGAGCCGAGATCGTGCGAGGCAACAGGCTCGCCACCAGCAAGGGCTACACTCCCGTTCGCTTCAAGCCCCCGAGAGGCCACCCCTTCGAGCCCGGTCTAGCCATGTTGTGGGAACGATCGCTGTAAGTCCCTCACCGGAGCTGGCAGGTAAGCACCTTCGCGGCAGCGCGCGCATAGCGACGACACGCCACCACCGCCCAGTCCTGCCCACATGCCCCGCTCAAGTGCCACAGCCGGAGCCGCTCTGCCGTGCGAGGCAACAGCAACGAAGCCACCGAGCTTCTCCGGCCCCAGGCGACCCGATGCGCTCGAACCGCCGAGCTTACCCGTCGCCTACAGATTTGACAATTGTTGTTTTTGGTCAAAGTCCTAGTGCACGACTCCTCGTCGCTGTGTTATACAGACACAGTGCCTTTCAGTGCTGCGGACTGGCAAGATTTTCTTCACTTCTTGAACGAGCATCCCGAGTGGCGGAAGACGTTGCGGGATCTCTTGCTCGGTGAGCCCGCACCGTGGACGCAGCTAACCCGCGCCGTAGCCGAACTGGCTCAAGCGCAGGAAAAAAGTGAAGAAAGGCTCGCCACACTTACGAGCGCGGTACACGAACTCCAAGTAGCCGTTGCCTCCCTCGCCGAGGCACAACGGCGCACCGAAGAGCGACTCGAGGCATTAGCCGAAGCTCAGCGGCGTACCGAGGAGCGGCTCAACCTGCTCGAACAACGCATGGCCGAACTCGCCGAAGCTCAGCGGCGCACGGAAGAAAGAGTCGAGGCGTTGGCCGAAGCACAGCGGCGCAC
>JBBILD010000022.1:0-52500 GCA_037445065.1 Myxococcales bacterium | reverse complement strand
GCGGTCAGGCCGGCGACCCGTTCAAGTTCGGAGCGAGCCTTGTCAAATAACCCCTGGCACTGGGCTTCCTTCGTCTCAATCTCCCTCTGCCGCGCTTTCAGTTCCTCCTCTTTCCGCTCAATGGCAGCCTCCCGCTGTTCCATCTGTTCACCACGGCGGTCCAGAAGCTCTTCCTTCTGAGCCAACCTGCGCTCTAAATGCTGTAACTCCCGCCGCCGCTCGCGGGACTCGCGTTCCACCGCCTCCTGTGCTTCCAGTAAAATCTCTTTTCGTTTGAGGTCTGCCTCGCGGCGAATTGCCTCTGCCTCGGCTTTGGCCTGCTCAATCAACGTCTCCGCATCTCTCCGTGCGTTAGCGGCGAAAATGCGCTGACGCCGGTTCCGAACGATCTCGAACAAGACTGCGAGCAGTGCGCCGCAGACGAGTCCGACTCCAAAGTATTCCACTTGTTAGCCTCCTGTTTTTACTGTTTCGCCCACACCGCCGGCTCGGACGACTCTTCTTTCTGTCACGATCAGGTCCATTGGAACGTCCCAAGCATCGCGGTGCAATCCGGCGACGTACTGCGCCTCGTACCCTAGCCCAATAGCAAACGGCTTTGCTTTCCGCGTTAGGTCCCGCAGCAGCCGATCGTAAACGCCGCCACCACGCCCAAGCCGGAATCCGGTTCGATCCCATCCGACCAAGGGTGCAAATACGACCAAGATCTCATTCCCTACAGGTTGCCACTGCGGACCGCGCGGGGTCCGGATGGAATAACGTCCCACAGCCATGTCCGTCTCGGGATTCCAAACCGCGAGCACCCATTGCCCGCCACGGTATGCCGGTAAAACGATGGTCGCCGTTTTCCTGCGAGCAAATTGCTCCAGCAGTGGCCCTGTGGGGAGTTCCCCGCCAACCTCTTGGTAAAGGACCAATACATCCGCGTCACAGACTTCCGGCAACGCACACACACGAGCTGCAACCGACTGGGCGGCAAGATCGCGGAAATACGACGGGAAGACCAACCGCTGGTCGAGAAGAAAGCGGCGAACCACCGGTTTTTCAGAGTGCCTTCTATCCCCCTTTTGCACGTCCGATCCTCTCCTGTGCCCATTCACAGCCGTTCCCGCCCCGGCGCCAGGTCAACGTTGGCCATTGCGAGTCACACGTGTCGTGCCCGCTTGTACCCGCCATCATGCCGCAGAGGCAGCCAGCGCTGGACTCTCTGTCTCCTCCCACAAAATACTTTGCACGAATGCACGCGGATCGAACTCCTGCAGATCCTCCAGTCCCTCCCCGGTGCCCACGAAGCGAATCGGGACCCCGAGTTCGTTTGAAATGGCAAACACGACTCCCCCTTTTGCAGTTCCGTCCAATTTCGTCAGAATGACCCCAGTCAGCGGGGCAACCTGACTGAACGTCCGTGCTTGAGACAGTCCATTTTGGCCGACGGTAGCGTCCAACACCAGCCAAACATCATGCGGTGCCCCGGGCACTACGCGTCCCGCGATCCGCATCATCTTACGCAGCTCCTCCATCAGGTTTTTCTTTGCGTGCAATCGGCCGGCGGTATCCACCAGCACCACATCCACCTCTCGCGCGACGGCAGCCGTGAGTCCGTCGTGAACGACCGCTGCCGGGTCCGCTCCGCTCGGTTGCGTGACCAACTCGACCCCGACCCTCTGCGCCCATGTCTTGAGCTGCTCCGTTGCTGCAGCGCGAAACGTATCTGCGCCGACGATCAACACGCTCCGGCCTTGAGCACGAAACCAGTAAGCCAGCTTGGCCACGGAAGTCGTTTTCCCCACTCCATTCACCCCAACGACAAACACCACATGGGGCCGGGCGCACGGTTCGGGCGTGCGATGGACCGAGAGCATTTCCAGCATGATTGTGGCCAGCCTTGAACGAAGGGTCTGCCGGTCTCTCTGAACTCCAGCCGGGGCGGCTTGTAGTTGTTCAACGATCTTCCGGGTCACCGACACGCCCACGTCCGCTCCCAGTAACGCTTCCTCAACCAAGCCAAGGCTTTCCCTCTCCGCTGCATCAGCAGAGAGCAGCCTCGCCCACATCGCCCTCCGGGTACGCGTCAGACCGATCCCGATGGCAGGGAATGCTTCCTCAGCTCGCCGGGCGGCTGCCGTCTGCCCGGCTTTGCGGCGACGGGTACGAACTCGGATCAAAACCACCAGCGAGGCGATCGCCGTCAGCGAACCGAATCCAACAAGCAAAACAGCGGGCTCGAGCTCCATGGCTATCCCATAGCGCTCGCCCGTAGTGGCGTGCAGCCCTCGATCTTTTTTTCGCTTCCGCCTTTTAACTTGGCGCGGCCCCGGACAGATTAATGGACAACACCGTGGAGATTCCTGGAGTCTGCATGGTTACGCCATACAACCGGTCGGCAGCAAACATCGTTCTCTTGTTGTGTGTAACCACCAGCACTTGTGCCCGCTGACTAATCACTCGGATGAGGTCCGAGAACCGGGCCACGTTAGCATCGTCGAGGGGTGCATCTACCTCGTCGAGAACGCAGAAGGGCGCCGGGTTGGCCTCGAACATCGCAAACAAGAGGGCAATTGCCACTAACGCCTTTTCTCCCCCCGACAGTAGGGACACCGACTCCAACCGCTTTCCAGGGGGGCGCACTAGGATTTCAACGCCCGCTCCTACCCCATCTTGTTCCTCACAGAGGACCAACTCGGCATCGGCACCACCAAGCAGGCGGGGAACGATTTGTCGGAACGATTCCGAGACCTGCGCCAGGGTCTTCGCAAAACGCTCCCGAGAGGTCTCATCTAAACGCTGAATCGTTCGCTCCAAATCGTGCAACGATCGCTCCAAGTCAGTCTTTTGCTGACGCAGGAACTCAAGTCGGCTCTCCAAACTTTCCAGCTCGGACAACGTCGCTGAGCCAACATCCCCGAGCCGTTCCAAGGAACGCTCCAACTCTGCTACCCGCTGACGAAGCTCGTCAGTGCCAGTTTCTCCTTGCTGCGCCGCGTACTCTGCCCATGCTTCCTCGGGGAGCCCGTGCTTGCGCACCGTATCCTCCACCAAGTGAGACATGCGCACCGAAAGTTCTGCGAGCCGAACATCTACTTGCGCGCGCTCCTCACGTCCCTTGTCGCGCTCCCTCTCCAGCGCAACCCGCTTTTCTTCTAAGCAACGCACGTCCTGGTCCAACTGCGAGGCCAAATGGCGAACCTCCTGCAAACGCAACGTGAAGCGTTCAACGTCGGCTCGCAGCTGCTCTTCTCGGGTGCGGACCGCTGCCAACCGCTGTTTATGTTCTCTTAACAGCCGATCCTGCGCCGCTTGCTCTGCGTCCACGTTTTGCCTGCGTTGTGCCAGGTGCGCGGCTTTGTACTCGGCGGCAACCAGGCTCTGCACCGCGGCTTCGTGCTGCTGACGGAGCACGGCCAACCGAACTTGCGCCTGAGCAACGCCCTCCCGCGCCGCCACGAGCGCCGCTTCCGCTCGCCTCAGATCCTCAGCGCCGAACGCCCGCTCTTCGAATTCCGTCCGGTCCCTCACAAGTTGATCCAACGCCATTCGGTCTTCACAAAGTAATCGCCCCAGCCGTTCCCTCTCCTGAGTGTGCCGACAAAGCTCGCGCCGCTTTTCTTCAAGCTCCTCGACGAGCCGGGCGCGCTCCACCCACCCACGGCGCAGTTGCTCTTGGGTCTGTTCAATGAGCGAACCCAGTTCTCGGGTCCGCGCCCTTGCGACCTCGTGGGACTCCTTGAGGTGGTCCCATTCCTGGCGGAGCTGCTGCACATGTCGCTCCGCTTCGCTGACACGGGTGCGGGTCTTCGACAAAGCGTCAGACAACTCTCCTACCAAACGGCGCCTCGCCAACAACTCGTGCTCTCGCGCGCCTCCTTCATATCCTCCGGTAACAACGCCCTGACGATCCACCGCATCACCCTCCGGCGTAACCACCGTAATGTCTCCGCCGGCCTCCTCCCACAGCCGCAATCCCTCGCGGATCGTCGGAGCTACGGCCACCGGACCTAAAAGCGCTTTGGCTAGCTCCTCGAACCCGGTCTCGACATTCACCAGTTGCAACAGCGGGCGCGAAGCGCCGTTCAGTCCCGCAACACGATTACATGCGGCAGTCAGCACACGCGGACGACGCGCAATGAACTGCCCGCGGCCCAAGCTCCTTTCTCGCAACGCCCGAATTGCTTCCAGGCTGCGCTCTTCCGAGCCAACGATCAGGCAGTGCAGGTAAGGGCCGAGGGCCGCTGCAACCGCACGCTCCCACTCGGCGGGTACATCCAAGACGTCAGCCACGGTTCCTAGAACTCCCTCGCCCTGCCGAAACGACTCGTCCTCAAGCAAGCTCTTCACACTACGGGGGTAGCCATCGTACGCGCGGCGCAAGTCATCGAGCACCTTCAGTCGGGATTGGGTTTCAAGCAGTTCCGAGCGGAGCGCCTCCAATTGCCGCTCCGCCTCCGCCAACACGATCCCCCGCGCGGAAAGCAGTGCCTGTCCTCTCTGCGCTTCTTGCTCCGCCCGGCTGGCATCTTCGCGAAGTTCGTGCAGCCTCGAAGCCTGGCCGACGAGCATCCGTTCAAGCCGCCGCAAAACCGAGGCATTCCTATCCGCCGCGCGCGCTAATTCGTTGCAACGTTCTTGCAGCAGGCCAAATTCCCGCTCGTTTCGCTGTAACCGATTTCTCGTCTCGAGCTCCGCTCGCCACAGTCGCTCGCGATCCACCAAGACGCCCTGTTGCTCGTGCCGCACTCGCTCAACCCGCCAGCGCAGGCACTGTTCTTCGAATCGGCGCCGCGTTAGGAGCCGTTCCGCCTCGAGCAAGCCTCGCCAAATAGACTCGCGACCCTCGAGATCACGAACACTGTTGGTTGCAGCAGCCGCCCGTTCGGTCTCGACTTGCGTGGCCTCCAGTCGCAACGCTTGCTGGCGGCGTTCTGCCTCTTGCATTTGGCTCAGCACGAACTCCCGCTCCCGCTGCAGTGCGGCCAGTTCCGCAGCACACCGCTCGCGCTGCCGCTCTAGTTCACCAATGGCTTCATTGGCTCGCGTCACTTGAACGACCCGTTCGCTGAGTGCCCGGGCATTCTGCTCGATCTCCTCGGATAAGGCGGAAAGTTTTTCATCCAAAGCCAGTGCTTGCACTCGCAAGCCTTCCTGCTCGGCCTTGAAATCGTTGAGCTGCCGCCAAGCGATCGTGAGGTCTAACGCACGGATTTGCTCACGGAGCGCACGGGCTTGTTCCCCCCTTTTTGCGAGGCGCCGCCAATACGAAACCTGCCGTTCTAACTCCCGGCTAATGTCGTTGACTCGCGCCACGTTCTCGCGCGTCCGTTCCATCCTGCGTTGGGCCGCCATACGTCGCGAGCGGTACAATGCTGTGCCCGCCGCATCTTCGATAAACAGCCGCCGCTCCTCGGGCTTTGCCAACACGAGTTTCTCCACACGGCCCTGTTCGATAATCGCGTAAGAGCTCAAGCCGGCACCGGTTCCAGCGATGAGTTCCAGAACGTCTTTCAGGCGACAGGGTTGCCGATTGATCAGGTACTCGGACTCGCCGGTCCGATAGTATCGGCGGCTTACTGTGAACTCTGAGGAGCCACGCGCAAGCGCCACCAGTGGATCCGCGTCGGGGGGGGCTTCAACCCAGGAATCGGACGAATTTTCAAAAGTCAGGCAGACCTCCGCCAAGTTCGCAGCCGGGTAAGTTTCCGAGCCCTTAAAGAGCACGTCTTCCATCGAGCCGCCGCGCAGCTGCTTTGCACTTTGTTCACCCAAAACCCAGCGAATGGCATCCACCAAATTCGACTTTCCACAGCCGTTCGGCCCAACGATACCAGTTACGCCAGGAGCAAATTCAATCAAAGACCGCGTAGGGAAGGATTTGAATCCTTGGATTTCCAACCGCCTCAGCCGCATGCCACCACTCGCGCCGGTTGACACCGCACTTGAACTACAAGTTCACAGTTTCTGTCAATGGCTGCAAGGTCTGCGGCGCGCAGGGGGATGCTCTGTGTTTCTTCTTCCCAAAACCCGAGTTATTCCCCCGCACTCGGAGCTTGTGGTACGTAGAAAACCGCGTTGCGCCCTTGCTCAACCAGAGGAAAATAGGGAGCCGGGAGACAGAGCACGCCCCATGCAGGAAGCGATTAGGGGTCAGAGATCAGGAGGAGCGCTCGATGAACAAGGAGCAGGTCAAAAGGATCTATTCCGAATTCCAAGGTTGGAATTCCGAGCAGGCTAAAGCTCGCGTTGTTCTAGGAATTGCCAGTGTCGAGATCGCCTGGCTTCTCGGCAACCCGGTTGAAATTCCACAGCGAGTCGTGGAGACAGGCCGCCAGACGTTAGCGCGCCTACGAGACAAGGGCTCGTTGCGCGATTTTCGCCTGTTTCCGTTGGGTGTTGACCTTTTCATTCATATCAGCGCTTTTCAGGAGGGAACCGCAGACCACGAGCTTCTCGACGCGTTACAACAGGCAGTGATTGCAGTACTGAAGGAGGCGCAGAAAGACGGGCCTCTGGCTAGCCAGGTTTCCGATCTTCTGTCTGCCCCGAAGGCGGAGCAGTGGCGCCGCCTGAATCTCCGCTTCTTCTCGTTTCCATATACCGAGCGAGGCGCTGAAGCGATCCTGGTCGCCAAACTCGTTGAAGGGGCCCCCGGGGGGTTCAATCGGATGCTCTTTAATCTGTTCTTCCATCCAGACAAAGGATCGCATCAGCGGCTCGACGGTACCCGGTTTGTCGCAGTGGTCGAACACTTGCCTGCGCTCGCAACGCCCGCGAGCAACGAGCGCAGAGTGTTTCTTTTCGGCGATCGGCCCGAGGAGGAGGTGCTTGCCTTACTCTATCCCTTGGCGCAGTCTCCTTTGTTGGTAAGCCGGCAACAGATCGGAGACATCGCGGAGCTCCTCTCCCTCATCGCCAACCCTGTGGAGTGGGCCATTAGCGCAGTGTATGCGGTTCGCGGGCGGTTCGTCCGCGACGCTGACCAATGGCAACCGACTCGACACGAACCGGTCGCGGTCGTCGGTCTGGCCGCGGCAAACACAGAGTCCGGCGGCGTGCGACCGGCTTGCGTACTGCGGCTACAGAGCGGGCTGCCCGCTGTCGGCGAGGCTCACGCCAATCTCGGAGGTGAACCGACTCTGACGGTCGGTGGTCCAAACAATGGCTACCACCTCGCCGTCCTCCCCGTGAGCTTGGCAGACGCTCGGGCCACGCGTTCCGGTCGAGGCTTATGCAGGCTGGCTGCGTACTCGTACCAATCTTATAACAATGGCGTGATCCCGCCCCCACACGACGTTGTGGACCTGTTCGCCCAAGATCCCGTGGAAACCGGCTGGCTTCAGGCACAAGCTTTGGAACTGGCGCGGTGCATGTGCCAACACGGAGAGTTCCAGCCGTTTGTCGTCGCGGAGGAAGCGGAACGGCGCGCCAAGGCACAAGCGCTGCAGTTGGAGGGCTGTTTTGAGCCGATCCCCAAAACTGAGTCGGGAGAAGCCGACCCGCTGGTGCAACGTTGCCGGGAGCGTTCCGGGGGGCGCACGCTTACGGACATCAAAGCCGACGCAGGAGGGAAATTAGGGCACACTGCGCCACCCACGGTATTTGTCTCGGTTGCGCAGGCTTGTCTGGCCGAGGCAGAAGAAAAAGGACTTTTGCGAGATGGCCACACATTTCCCGTAGGCGATGACTTGCACTTACTGATGACCCATGACCAGGGAGTGGACGCCAATGAGATCCACCTGTTCGCTTTCCAGACCTTTTGGCGCACCGTATGGGTTACGCAGACGATCGGTTACAAACCGTACGGCCTCGCGCAGGATCTGAAGATCGGTCCAGCCACGAAAGGTAAAGCGGTCGAAGAGCTGGCACAGCCGAGTCAACGCTTCCTCGAGCTGCTCCGCGATTTCCTCCCTTCCCCGGAAAGGTCGCACTGGGATCGTTTACAGGCGTCCTTTCACCGCTGGCAGCAGGGCCTGAGTACAGCACGAATTACGAAACCCTTCGCTGGAAACGTGACCGGACAGGGGCCGGGGTTTGCCGAACTCCCACTTGACGGAGGAAATGATTTTGCGCTTGTTGCAGCAGATAAAGCTGGTCCGGCCGCCTTCAATCTACCGTTGTTCCGAGCGGCGGAGACCGCGTTAGAAGACCCAGGGTTCCGCTCTGCTTATGGCGAGAGCATTGCTTTCGAAATCTTCGATGTGCACGCACATCGGCGCATCTTTCTCGACGCTCGGTGCCATCGCCCAGCTTTACAGGCTTTGCTGGGAGCAACCAATTTATTCAACGTGAAGCGGCTTTGGGCGCTCCCGGGGCCGGTCGAGGACCCGCGGAAGATCCGGGAGCTGCTCGGACGCATGCTTCTCGCCGCGTCGACCGAGAAGCTCGCCGTCATTGCCGGGGGAGAGTATGTCGGCAAAGACGACCCTGTCCTCTTGGGAGTTCGAACACTGGTCGAGCCAATCTTCTCGCTAATGCGGGACGGCTTTTACCTTACGCAAGGCGACGAGCGAGGCTCTCACTACATGATGCTCTTGCCAAAGCCGCTCCCCGAAGCGGTCGCGACCGTCCGGAGCAGAGGCCTGGAAGTTGGACTCCGCGTGTTCGTCGACTCCAACGCGCTGATTTCTCTCCAAGATGTCTATGCAGAACCGGCATACGCCGAGGCCCGCCAACGAATTCAAGACTGGAACACGCGACTTTGGTCTGCCCAAGGATCGGAATTCACCCCGGTCGGCGTTGGCGCGCACGACGTCGAGCCGGCCTATCCGTTGATGAAGGTACTCGCTCGGATCACCGGGGAAGAATCGCCGTACGCGCTGCGGATCGAGGCCCGCAACTTCTCCGCCACCGACCGATGAACAACTTACTCTTGAAGCTCCGTGTTCCAGTAAGCCGCGTCCACCATCGACAAGAACGGTACCCACTCTTTGTATCGTCGCAGGCTAAACGTTTCGAGCATGAACGGCGTCCACTCCGGTTTCCTCGGCGGCCGGAGCAGCCTCATTCCCGCCTGTTCAGGTGTACGCCCGCCCTTCTTCCGATTGCAGCTTTGGCACGAGCACACGACGTTTTCCCAGGTGGAACGGCCGCCCTGGGAGCGCGGGATAACATGGTCCAAGTTTAGTTCGCTTCGGGGAAATACGCGCCCACAGTATTGGCACGTGTTTCTGTCGCGGTTGTAAATGTTGAAACGACTGAACCGAACCCTCCGCTTCGGAACTCGATCATACGCCAACAGCAGAATGACCCGCGGGACCCGGATGACCCGGTCCACACAACCGATTTTCTCGTCATGGATGCTCGCCGACAGAGCAGACCAGCTCTCGAAATCGAACGTCCGGTACTGCTCATCCACGGCGTGAGCGAGCCCCTGGTACAGCAGACAAAATGCCCGCTTAACTGAGGTGATGTGAACCGGCAAAAAGGACCGATTCAGCACTAACACTTTCGAGTTCAAGACGGACGCCGCCACACTTTTCTCTCCTCAATCGAGTTTTGCCCAGAATAACGAGAAAGCAGCATCCCTGACCAGTGGGACCCAGTGCCGCTCGCTTGTCGCGGGCCCATGTCGCGCTAAAGGAGCAACCCGTGAGTGGTTCAGTTCGGTCGAGATGGGAGGCAGCCTACGAAAACATTCTGCCCTTCGTCCAAAAACCGTCTCGCTACTTGGGCACGGAGACCGGCCGTGCCATCAAAGACCCCCAGTCGGTACGCTTGCGCTTCGCTCTCGCCTTCCCCGATGTGTACGAAATCGGGCAGTCCTACCCTGGTTTGCAAATCTTGTACGATGTTCTGAACCGGCGTCACGATACTTACGCCGAGCGGGTGTTTGCACCGTGGCTGGACTTAGAGGAGCAGTTACGCGCGGCAGGTCTGCCTCTGGTCTCACTCGAGACGTTTACGCCGCTTGCCGAATTCCACATTGTCGGATTTACGCTCCAATACGAACTCACGTACACCAACTTGTTGTGCATGCTCGAGCTTGGGGGGATTCCCCTCCGCTCGGCTGAGCGCAGCGACCATCACCCGATTGTGCTCGCAGGCGGTCCCTGCGCTTTCAATCCTGAGCCGCTCGCGGAGTTCTTAGATGCCGTTCTTCTAGGCGATGGTGAGGAAGCTGTTCACGAAATCTGCGACGCTTATCTGCAGGCGAGCCGAACGGGGCGGCGGATCGACGTGCTGGACGCGCTTGCCTCCGTCCGTGGAGTCTACGTACCTGCTTTCTATCGCCCGGTTTACAGTCAACGCGGGGAGCTGGTTCGAACCGAGCCGGTACGCCACTCGGCGCCAGATCGGGTCCGAAAACGCGTTGTCGCGGACTTGGATTCGATCCCCGTACGAGAAACGTTCATCGTCCCCACTGCGCAAGTCGTGCATGACCGGCCAGCGATCGAAGTCATGCGGGGCTGTGTGAAAGGCTGCCGTTTCTGCCAGGCTGGCTACATTTACCGCCCACTGCGAGAACGCAACCCGCAACGCGTCCTCCACGAGGCCGTTCTGGCAGCAAAGCGGACGGGACAGGAGGAACTGTCGTTATTGAGTCTGAGCACCGGCGACTACAGTTGCATCAATCCGGTACTGGCGGAATTGATGAATCGGCTGCAAAAGGACCAAGTGGCAGTGTCGTTGCCATCGACCCGAGTAGATGCACTGGCCCCCCAGCTACTGGAGCAAATCCGTCGGGTTCGGAAAACTGGCTTCACGCTGGCGCCGGAAGCAGGCAGTCAACGGCTTCGTGACGTCATCCAAAAGGAATACCAAGAAACAGAACTGATCGAGGCGGCCGAACTCATTTTTTCCTTGGGCTGGCGGCACCTTAAGCTCTACTTCATGATCGGGCTGCCCGCCGAAACAGAAGAAGACTTGGATGCCATCGTCGAACTCTGCGCACGTGTACGCGCCGTTGCCCCGCCCGGAGCGGAGGTCGTAGCCTCCGTTTCGAATTTCGTTCCCAAAGCGCACACACCCTTCCAGTGGCTCCGCCAGGTGGACGCGACGGAACTCGGCAGACGACAAGAGTTCCTACGGGCCCGCCTGTGGCAGCGCGGCATTGTGTTCCGCTGTCACGACGTGCGCCTTTCTGCCCTCGAAGGAGTGTTTTCGCGTGGGGACCGGCGACTCGCTAATGCCCTGGAACATGCATTCCGCCTCGGATGCCGGTTCGATGGCTGGCAGGACCAGTGCCGCTTTGACCTCTGGTCTCAGGCATTCGCTGAGACGGAAATCGATCCCGACCATGAGCTGCGCAGGCGTCGCCTGGACGAGCCGTTGCCTTGGGACCACCTCGACAGCGGCGTTAGCAAAGAATTTCTCCATCGTGAACTCGCGAGAGCGTTCGAAGGGACTCTGACTCCCGACTGCAGTGTACAACGGTGCACGTACTGCGGCGCCTGCGACTTCAAGGTCATCCGTAACGTTGATTTTCACATAACCGGGGCAAAAGCAGCCGAGCATCGTGGCGAAAACATTCGCACCTGGGCGAGCTCGGTCATCGGCGAGCCCGCCGATTCGCCGGCTTGGGAGCCACGCGGCTGGAAAAAAGTTCACGCTCCGGAGCTGTTAGGGCACTCGTTATCGCATGCCCCTCGACCACGTGCAGACCAGGCGCAAGGATACCGTAACACACCGATGCCGCCCCAATCGCCCCAACCGATGGGCAATGCTGAGGAATGGCTGGGTGCAAAGGGAGAACATCGGCTTTCCCCGGTGACATCCGAAACGCAGGGAGCGGAGGTGGTAAGAGCTCGTTACCGTCTACGCTACCAGAAGGTGGGGCGGGCAAAGTTTCTTGGTTCCCTTGAAGTCACCAATGCTTTCTATCGCGCCCTTCGCTTGAGTCGATTACCCGTGACCTTTAGCCGTGGCCACCACCCACTGCCGCGGATTTCTTTTGGTCCAGCCGCGCCGTTTGGAGTGGAGAGTGCCGCCGAGTACTGTGAGGTGTTTTTCTCGGAATGCGTTTCGAACACTCGGATTCCCGACGCTATGAACCGGCATTTGCCGGCCGGCATTCATATCACGGACGCCTGGCTAGTACCGCTTCGCGGCCCTTCCCTCGATTCTCGGATCGAGGGTTTCGCTTACGACTTCGATCTCGCGCCGATCAGTGCAGTGTTCGATCAAGAAACGGTACAACGACGTATCCAAGACATCTTGTCTGCAACAGAGCTGTGGTTTTCCGTGCAAAACCGCAACGGAACCAGGGCGCGGAACCTCCGCGAACAAATCTTGTCTCTGCAGTTCGACGGGAGCATTCTGCGGGTGCGCCTCCGCAAGACAGAACAGGGGACACTTCGTCCCACGCAACTCTTGACCCTGTGCCTTGGCTTGACTGAAGGTGACGCCAGACGCGTGCGGATCCAAAAGACGGAAACGTTTTTCCGGCCGGAGTGGGACGAACAGAGCTGCTCGGCAATCACAGGCTGACGGGGTTGGATTCCGGGTATTGCCGAACAGTCCGGATCGCCCTCGGCAAGCCTTCTACAAGTCTCGCTGGGTGCCGTGCCGTTTCCACACTCTTCGTTTCGGCTCTCGCACCCCAGGTTTGAATTTCGTTCTATCCAAAAGTACCATGCGGCTTTGAAGCAGCGAGGCCAAGCCACGCCCCAACGATCCGTCCTGGGGTAGGACCCTCGCAAGAAGAAGGAGAAATCAGTGCATGGCGGTACCTCCAGTAGAAGGACCCTCGGTCGCGCGGAAAGAGAAGCCTCGCGTTGAGCGAGACGCAGTGGTCATCCGTTTTGCCGGCGACTCAGGCGACGGAATGCAGGTCGCAGGCATGCAATTCACAAACGAGTCTGCGATTGCGGGAAACGATCTCAGTACATTGCCGGATTTTCCGGCCGAAATCCGGGCACCTGCGGGAACTCTGGCCGGTGTGTCGGGCTTCCAGGTCAACTTCTCCAGTCACGAAATTTTCACACCGGGTGATGACCTTGACGTGCTCGTGGCGATGAACCCTGCGGCGTTGCGGATGAACGTTGGGGACCTCAAGCCCAACGGGATCCTGATCGTGGACCGTGAACAATTCAACGAACAGAACCTGAAGAAGGCTGGCTACGACCGTAATCCTCTCCAGGACGGGTCGCTGTCAAAGTACCAGCTTTACGCGGTTGACATCTCCAGACTCACGGCCTCGACCCTCGCCGATACTCAGTTGCCAGCTCGAACGGTAAGCCGTTGCAAGAACTTTTTCGCTCTCGGGTTGGTGTCTTGGCTGTTCCAGCGGCCGATCGAGCCCACGGAAAAATGGATCCGTGAGAGATTCAAGAAGCGACCGGAACTTGTCGAGGCAAACCAACGGGTGCTGCGCGCTGGGTATCATTTCGGCGAGACCGCCGAGATGTTTGCCAGTGCGTACGAGGTCAAACCGGCGCAACTGTCCCCTGGGGTGTATCGGAACCTAACTGGCAATACGGCGCTGGCGCTAGGCCTAGTCGTAGCTTCGCAGAAAGCCGGCCGACCCCTGTTTCTCGGGAGCTACCCGATCACTCCGGCGAGCGACATTCTGCACGAGCTGGCAGCGCTCAAGCAGTTCGGGTTATACACGTTCCAAGCCGAGGACGAGATCGCCGCCATCGGCGCCGCCCTGGGAGCGGCCTTTGGAGGTGCAATCGGCGTTACGACGACGAGCGGGCCGGGAATGTGCCTCAAAGCCGAAACGATTAACCTCGCTGTGAGCGTGGAGTTGCCGCTGGTCATTTTCGACATCCAACGGGGTGGCCCGAGTACCGGGTTGCCTACGAAGACAGAGCAAGCTGACCTGCTCATGGCTCTCTATGGGCGGAATTCGGAATCTCCGGTCCCGGTACTCGCACCAGCCACGCCGGCGGAATGCTTTGACATCGCCCTCGAGGCAGTGCGGCTAGCGGTCAAATACATGACTCCTGTGATCGTTCTGTCCGACGGATATCTCGCCAATGGTGCTGAGCCGTGGAGAATTCCTCGCTGGGAGGACCTTCCTTCAATCCCAGTGCGCTTTCACAAGGAACCTAAGGGATTCTTTCCCTATCTGCGTGATCCGGTTACCTTGGCGCGTCCCTGGGCCATCCCAGGTACACCTGGCTTGGAACACCGGATCGGAGGTTTGGAAAAAGAGTATCTCACCGGTAACGTCAGCTACGCGCCAATGAACCACGAGCAGATGGTAAGGGTGCGGGCGCGGAAAGTGGCAGGGATCGCAGCGGAGATCCCGCCCACAAAGATCCACGGCCCAACCTCTGGGGAACTGTTGGTGGTTGGCTGGGGCAGCACTTTCGGCGCAATTGAGGCCGCGGTTCGAGGAGCGCAACGGGAGGGGAAATCGGTCGCGCACGTACACCTGCGCTACCTCAATCCGTTACCTCCAGACCTAGGCGGGATCCTTCGGTCTTTTCGGAAGGTGCTGGTCCCGGAGATGAACATGGGTCAGCTCGTCAAGCTGCTGCGTACCGAATACCTCGTTGACGCGATTGGTCTCTCGAAAATCCAGGGGCTTCCGTTCAAGGTCAGCGAAATCTCGCGGCGCATTAATCAAATCGTGGGAGCGTGAGTCTCATGGCAGAACAACTCCAGCAAAGTCTTCCAAAACTGTCCCGCAAGGACTTCGTAACCGACCAAGACGTTCGCTGGTGCCCCGGTTGCGGGGACTACGCGATTCTAGCGCAAGTGCAAAAGGTGATGCCCGAGCTAGGGATTCCTCGAGAAAACATCGTGTTTATCTCTGGGATCGGTTGCTCCAGTCGCTTCCCTTATTACATGAACACGTACGGCTTTCACTCGATTCATGGTCGAGCCCCGGCGCTCGCTTCAGGCTTGAAAATCACTCGACCTGAACTGTCCGTGTGGGTGGTGACCGGAGATGGCGATGGGCTATCTATTGGGGGGAATCACCTGATCCACATTTTGCGCCGCAACATTGACGTCAACATTTTGCTCTTCAACAACCGGATTTACGGGCTGACCAAGGGCCAATACTCGCCCACTTCGGAGCAAGGAAAGATTACAAAGTCCACGCCCTTGGGGGCCCCAGACCACCCGTTCAACCCAATCGCGGTAGCACTTGGCGCCAACGCGACCTTCGTCGCTCGCAGCATCGACGTTGAGGCGAAGCACCTGCAAGAGACGCTGCTGCGTGCGTTTCATCACAAGGGCACCGCATTCGTGGAAATCCTCCAAAACTGCAATATCTTCAACGACGGCGCTTTTGCGTCGCTCACAGACAAGGACACAAAGGCAGATGCGCAACTCGTGCTACGTCATGGGGAACCCCTGCGGTTCGGGAAGCAGCGAGAGAAGGGCATCCGCCTCGTGAATGGACAGCCGACGGTGGTACACTTGGGCGACGGCGTTAGTGAGGAGGCCCTGCTGCGGCACGATGAAACGGACGCTGGGTTGGCTTTCACCCTGAGTCAACTCTCGCCGCCGGAGTTTCCCACCCCAATCGGAGTGTTTCGGGCTGTAACGCGCCCGACCTACGAGGAAATCGTCAACGCACAAATCGCGCAAGCACTCAACCAGGCTCCACCTGACATCCAAGGCTTGCTGAAAGGGCCGGAAACCTGGGTCGTCTCATAGCCAGACCTGGGTTTGCGACGACCCAAGAAGTGCCGCTCTCGTGATCCGTTTCTCGCAGAGCCTCGACTTAGGGAACGATTCGCACAACGATACTCCCCGCTTCGCTCCATCGCCCCGCTGTGTCGCGGACACGAGCCGTCAGCACCGTCTCTCCCGGTGGGAATGCGATGGATTCGTTCACGAATCCACAGAACTGCACAGTAGCGGTATTTACCACAAACCGGTACGTCCCATCCTGAAAGGCGCTACATGCCTCGTCCCGGCCGCGACCGCTCGTCATTCCTAAGCCGTTCTTGAATCGACAGGCCAAGTCGTTGATTGCGTCAGCAATTTCCTGCGGTGGCGGAAGGACGGACACCCATTGCGCAGCGGGCACACCACCGAGGCGTGGAGGCTGGTCATCGCACACCGCGGTGGAGCCATTGCCCAGCGGCCGCGACGAGACAATCGCCAAATCGGGTAAGACCGACGGGTCGCCAGGATTCCATTGGAACGTGGACAGCCCGAGCGCAGTTCCCGCCCCACCGGGTTGCGCTTCGAGCACGATGGAAAAGCCAGAGCCAAACGGCCGCTCGTACACGGGCCATCCTTCGGGTGTCGTGCCGGTCGCAGGCACAATTTGGTCGTCGGCACGAACCAGCCCAAAATAGACGATTCTTGGCTCGGGCGGAACGGTCGCCGTGGGCGTCGCGGTCACACTCGGGGTTCGGCTCGCGGTGGGGGAAAGCGTGACCGACGGAGTGCTGCTCGGCGTGCGAGTCATCGAGGGCGAACGTGTTGCCGTAAAGGTCGGGGTGAAACTTGGTGTCGGCGAGATGGTCGGGGTGCGCGATGGAAGTGGCGTTCGGGAGTGTGTCGGAGAACTTGTAAACGTCGGTGTCGGCCGCGGTGACCAAGTAAACGTCGGAGATGGCGTATGCGACGGCGTGGGTGTGGAGGAGCGCGTCCGACTGGGCGTTGCGCTGAAAGATGGTGAAGGAGGGAGAGAGCTCGTCGGGCTAAGCGAGGAAGTTGGAGAAACAGTCGGTGTGCGCGAGAAGGTTCGCGTCGGTGTCAGTGAACGAGTTCTGCTCGCCGTTCGCGACGCGGAGGCCGTCGCCGTGGATGTAGCTGTCACGGTGGGGAGGACTCCGGTCACCGTCGCAGTCGGCGACTGCCCGAGGCGAGCCGTTGCAGTAGGGGTACGGGTGCGCGTCTGGGTTCGACTCGGTGTCGATGAAGGAGTAGAAGTGGGGGTGAATGTCGCAATACCCGTTGGAGGTAGAGTCGGTGACCCCGTTGGCACCGGAGTGCGCGTCGCCGTAAAGGTCCGCGTACCCAACGCCGTCCACGTATAGGTCGGTGTTCGGGTGGCCGTCGCAGACCGCGTCCAGGTCGCTGTGGCAGCACGGGCCGTGAGCGTTCGGGTCGGTGTCGGCGACCGGGACACGGTTGGGCTTGTGGTGACTGTTCGTGCATCGGATGGATTCGCCGTAGGGGACGGAGTCTGAGTTCGACTCGAGGTGACGCTCGGCGTCACCAGGACAGACGGCGTTGCTGTCAAGGACCACGTGGGGCGCGGTGTCCGCGTTCTCCGGGATCTTTGCGTTGCGGTTGCAGAGTGCGTGCTAGACGGAAGTACGCGAGTCGGAGTAGCTGTAGGCGCCTCCGAAGCGCTCACCGTCGGAGTCGGGCTCCGCGAAGGCAGCGCGGTAGTTGGCTCAGGGACTCGAGTAGGGGTCGGAGTAGCCGCCAGGAGAACGGTCAACGTTACAGAAGGACTGGGACCGGGGCTCACAGTCCGTGCGGTTCGCGTCGCACTCGCCGTAGGCGAGAGAGTAGCAGTTCGAGACGGAACAACGCTGCGCGTTGGCGAGGCGGTGCGCGAGGACGACGGCGAGGGGGTCGCTGACACCACGCGTGTGATGGTGGGCGTCGAGGTTGGCGCTGGCACCGCCGTGGCTCCCACCCGAATCTTGAGCCAACGCGGTATACCCACCACGCCGCTGACGTCCCGCACCCTCGCCATCAGCCATGTCTCACCGAGAGGAAACGCCCGAGAAGACGTGACTGGCAAACAGAACTGCGCCGTTGCCCGCCCTGCTGCCACGAATCGAGGCAGGCCGAACTCATCAACCGTGCAAGCACGGCCAACGTTTGGATTGGCAACTGCTCCACAAGCCCAGTCCGACGCAATGCTACGGCTTGTCGCATCCTCCTCGAGACGAAAGACCGGAACGCCCGGAACTCCTCCTTCACATGGCACTGGGTTGCCGTCTCCAACGCTTTGCGAGGCCTGGATTCGCACATCCGGCCCAGGCTCTGGCACAGGGCCGGCCTGCGGCACAAAGAGCCCAACGGCACGCCCCTGAGGACCAGGAGCCGCCTCGACGACCAGTTGGAAGCCGCTGCCTCCGGGCCGTGTGAAGACGGGAACGCCACCCTCTACCAGCGTCGGTGCAATCACGGATCCGTCGGCACCTGCTAATCCAAAGTAAACGACCTGCGGTCCCTGCTCGCTTGCAAACCAGACGTGCGCGAGCCTCACCAAAGCAGCAGCCGATACACGACTGTCCTCAGGCACTCCCACATCCAGTGCCAAACATGGAAGGGCGGGGACCGTACCGAACAACTGCGCGATCCATCCGTCTGCCGCCTCGCCCAATCCGCACCCTTCGGCCCTCCCCTGCGGCGCTGCGAACAAGATCCCTAAAAGCGCCCCCAGGGTCGTACCGAACCAAGCAACCCACCGCCGCGCCCGCTTCCGCAGCCTTTGCCTACGCCCCATTCGCACCCACCGCTTCTTCGCATGACGTTAGCGCAACTACAACCAGAAAAGCTTGTACTCACACGGCGGATTTCGCTTGTTTTCTCTAGGTCGATGTGGGCCCACCCTCACTGCCACAAGAGCTCGTCGCCAACGCGACCAGTCTTCGCGCTCACCGACAGCATCCTCTGCCTTTCGACCCGTGGAGCCCTTCTTGTGCAGATCGGAAGCCCGCTTGCGCGTTGTAGAGGCCCCTAGAAAGAAATGTTCTGCCCAGAGACGGGCGCCGAGGGTTTTGTTGCGGTCGCCGCCCGAGACCTACCGCCTGTCCGACCGATTTCCGCAATTCGGAAACCCCAGGCTTGCCTGGGCAGGGGGCCACGGCAATGGTAAACACGGCTCGGTTCTAAAGGCATCGCCGGCAGGCGAGCAATCATGACTTCGAAAGAGCAGCCGATTCAGGTACCGGTCAGCAACATTGTCGACGCGACCGTACTCCGCTTGCGTGAATTGGAAGCAGCACTGGAGGGCCAACGTTCGCGTGTGGCCGGGCGTCGCAAGCGCAGGGGATGGAATCCCCTCCGCCGGCTGGTAAGGCGCGATCGCCTCGCCCCTGAAGCAGGGCCAAGCTCACCGACAGAGGTGCAGATGAAAGAACCCACCGAGTTCCCAAGGCTCATCCCCTCCCTGAATCGCTTGGTCTCGCGACTCCAGCGGCAGGTGGGTCGGCTGGCCTCGCCACCGACCAAACGCGCCACGCAAAAAATACGGCTGGTTCGGTCCGAACAACCGAAACGAACAAAGCCGCTTTCGTGATTGCGCTACGCCTGGGACCTCCCCCTCGAGGGGCGCATCGGGACCACGAGGACGGGCACGGGCGAATCCAACAACAGCTTCGACGCCACGCTTCCTACTAACCACCGCTGCAACAGGGAGCGATGACTCGTGCCCAGGACCAACAGCCGCACCTGCGCCCTCCGGGCTTCATCCCGCAACTGCTCGGCAGGGTCGCCGACTCGCAAAACGACGTCGGCCGAGTCGAGATGAAGGCGCCTCAGTTGTTGCTGTGCCCACCGACGACGCTCTTTGACGTATTCTGCCGCGTCGATTCCTTCTACCTGGTAAACGGGGCTGACCACGTGTACCACTCGAACTTTGGCTCCGGTTCGCTTCGCGAGGGCACGTGCCACTTGCAACGCACGGCGCGACGCTGGAGAAAAATCCAACCCTACCAAGTACTGAGCTCGTGCTCGATCCTCGCTGCCCACCTCGACTCACCTCGCAATGGCTCGCGGCCAAACCAGGCCAACTCGGCTTGCTGAGGCAACCACAATCGGTTCCCCACTCCCCTGCCGCGATGACACCTTCTCTGGAAGAATCTCCACCTCCACCGGCGCAACCCCGGCATGCAGGATGCCCAGGCGAGCCGCAGCCTCGTACGACAAGTCAATTTCTCTTCCGCGTACGTATGGCCCGCGATCCGTGATTTCTACCACGACAGCTTTCCCGTTCCTCGGATTGCGAACCTGCACCTTTGAGCCAAGTCGCCAAGATCGGTGGGCAGCAGTCAGACGCCGCGCGTCGAATGGCCTTCCATTTGCGGCAACTTTCCCGTGGAAGCGAGCACCGTACCACGAAGCTTTGACCAATTTCACCGGGGCGGGCTTCTTGGCGCTCCGCTGGACTTTCTTTGCCTCACCGCTGGCCCTGACGTCACCGGGAAAGTGCAACGCGAGCAAGACGGCCCACACACTCGCGGTCAGGATGCGACCGCGCACACGGCGGCCAAAGCGAACCCTCGCACTACCGTGTCTGTCCATCGAGTTGGCCCTCCATTTGTCTCTTGCGACGCCTGGAGAGGCGCTCTCAGCCGGCCGAGCCTTAGCTCGACCCCTCTCCTTGAAGGCCGGCGAAGTTAGCTGACGGGTTCGGGTTCAAAGAGTTACCCTACTCGAAACGATCCGTCCCGAGATTCACCCCAAATTCCTTGGTTCCTCCGCTCTCCCAAAAAGGAGATTAGGCCTGGTCGCAACAATTTTGTAGTAAAAGTCTGTTGGCTTTTCGCAAACTCTCTTCCACATTGCAACTCTTTCGGAGCACCCGTTTTCTTCCTCCATGCCCGGCATGGAGCGCAATGATTTTGCCATCCGTCACTTCGTTGACAGCATCCTTATGGGAGCCGGCTGAGTCCATCATCGCCACAGCATATGGCACGCCAGATGCAGGCCACGACGCGAAAGTCGGAAAGGGGGATCGTTCCCAAGATGAACGCGGAAAATACCTTCAGCGGCCCTTCCATTACGGCGTTACGAAAACGCCTCAACATGACGCAAGAGGAGTTCGCGCACGCTATTGGGGTGACAGTGTCCACTGTGAACCGTTGGGAGAACGGTCACATCACGCCGAGCCGCCTTGCGCGCCGAGCGATGGAGGCGTTACTGCACCAAGCGCTGCAGTCCGAGCCGGGCCGCTCTGAATCGCCAGGGCCGAATGGCCGGCCAGTAACTGACGGCGAACACAACCTCGGCGCTTGACTTGGGCCGAAATCCGGAAATCTCGCAGCTCGGCCTGTGACCGGGGCGCTGCGCGCGGGTTCCGTTGCATTCGTTTTCCGAATGGTGTGAGCCCTCAACCAGCGGCCTTTGCAGGCCAGTCAGTATAGGAAGGCCACGACCCTAGCGGGCGCCCCAGCGCGTTCCGCAATCGGCAAAGGTAATGCGACTATCAGAATGCGCTTCTCCCCCACTAGCTCTGCCGTGTTGATGATCCCTTCGAACACAGGGATTCCGCTCCGGAAGAGTTCGATTTTTTCCGCCCAAATCTCCTCAACCGGCTTGCCTTGCGCCATCATTTCTTTGTAGCGGGGAAAACTACCTAAGTTCGGGGCGTCGGTGAGCACGGCGTTCACTCGCTTCGCCGCCAGCCATTCTGCTGCTTGGCGGGAAAGCGGGGGAAACCGTGGCCACTCATGCTCACGAGGTGGCGTGTATCCAACGTAAAGAATCACCATGTCGCCCTCCTCCACCGAACCATGCTCTAGATCGGACACCTGGATCGGCGAGTCGTGCCCTTTCCAACGCAGATCAAGTACCTTACCGGGACCGACCAGGCGATTCAGCGCAACCTCGTCGGCCCGCGCTCCATTTTTCAGCAAGCGACCTGGGGCGTCCAAGTGAGCACCGATCTGACTGGGTAGGGTCAGCAAGGCCAGCCCATATGCATAGCCTTCCCGCGCGGGCTCAATTGGCGTCGATTCCAACCGGGGCGGAACTCCCAGGAATTCAACCGCGCGCGCACCTAACTGTCTCAGGGGTAAATCCGTTGATAGCACCGGACTTAGGTCCACCAAGCGCTTCGGGAGCGGCGGCTCCTGTTTTCCGCCACACGCCCAGATGAACAACAACAAGGCGTTCACGGCCAGGCGCTTTCTCATCGCGTTCCTCTCCCGTAGCTACTCAGCTGATGCTGCGTTGCGTTGTTAACACGAACCAGCACGAACTCACCATCGAAGTTTTCGGGGCGCGCACTTGTTGAGTCAGTCCTCCTGACCTACACGAGTGCCGTTTATCTTTAGAAAAGGAGGAGTCTCGTTCGTGCGCCTTTTGGTGTGCGTGAAACCTGTCCCACACGTTGCCAGCTTGCGATTGGACCCAGTCACCAAGCGGCTCCAGCGCGAGGGCGTCGCGCTAGAGGTGAACTCCTTCGACGCGCGTGCCTTGAATTACGCTGTGACGTTACGCGCCGGTGGCGTGGCATCCGAAGTCGTCGCGGTCACGCTCGGCCCACCAACGGCCCGGGTCGCACTAGAACACTGTCTGGCCTTAGGCGCTGACCGAGCAATCCACGTCTGCGATCCCGTGTTCGCGGGTTCTGATGTACTCGCCACGGCTCATGCCTTGCATCCTATCGTTCGGCAGGAACGACCCGACGTGATTTTGTGCGGGCGGTATAGCGTGGACGCTGAAACGGCGCAGCTCGGTCCAGAACTCGCGACTCTTCTCGGTGTGCCCTGTTATGCGCAGGTGCAGCGCATGAGCATCGCTCCCACCGAAAGGCTGGTCTTCGATCTGGAATGCGAAACTGACGACGGCATCCTCATCCTTCGCGTAAC
The DNA here is from genome assembly GCA_037445065.1 of Myxococcales bacterium. Taxonomy (GTDB): domain Bacteria; phylum Desulfobacterota; class Binatia; order HRBIN30; family HRBIN30; genus JBBILD01. The sequence continues at coordinate 30,097 of JBBILD010000022.1, read as the reverse complement.
CCCGCCGTTTCTAATCACCGTGACCGAGGGCATCGCGGCAGAAAGATTCCCGAGCAGAGAAGAGTTAGAACAGGCTCGCTCAAAACCGCTTGTCACCTTTGATGCAAACATGGCGGGTGTCGACCCTAAAAAAGTCGGAGCGGCTGGGTCGCCAACCCAGGTTCGCGAACTCATCGATCTACCGACTCAGCGCTTACAAAAGACCATTGCGGCGCCCTCATTGAACGATGGAGTGCGCGAACTTGCGGGGATTCTGATTCGAGACTGCGGTTTGTTCGGGTCATGGAAGGTGCCCTCTCCGCCGCCCCTCGCTCCCATCCCGCCACGAGCGGTACCGCAACTCCACGGCCGAGCTCTGGTCGTAGCCGACCCTAGCCACGACGGAGGGATTCGAGTGACCCGCGAACTCGTGAACCGAGCCCGACAGCTGGCCGATTCCCTAGGTGGGGCTGTCGGACTCGTCATCGCGGATTGGGCTTCATCGGACCCATCGGACTGGGGTCGGGACGGGGTCGACGTCCTCTTTGCTTACAGCTTCAGTACAGCCACGGAATCAAAAATCATTTGGCCTCAAGACCTCGCCGCAGCAGTCTCGGAAACAATCGACACTTGGGAACCGGAAATAGTCCTTTTCCCGTCTACCTGGCTCGGGCGCAACGCGGCAGCGGTGGTTGCCGCCGAAAAGGAGCTGGGCCTCAGCGCAGACTGCATTGACCTCGGCCTCGGCGACAATGGCCAGTTGCTCCAGTACAAGCCTGCCTTCGGCGGTACCATTGCGGCACTGATTACCTGCCGCACTCGACCGGCCATGGCCACAGTTCGACCGGGAGTCTTTCCTCTTCCTGACGGTCGAAGCGAGACAAGATGTGAGGTCCAAAGAAAAACACTTGCGCGGGCCGCCGCGCCTAAAGCCGAAGCCCTTGCTTACCGCGAGATCCCGCAAGCTGGAAGCGCGCTGGACGAGGCAGAGGTAGTCGTCGGAGTCGGCAAAGGCGTTGCCCCGGAAGATTTAGAACTGCTCCGCACATTTGCGGCGCTTCTGGGCGCACCGTTGTGCACCACGCGCGACGTGGCCGACGAAGGGTGGCTGCCGCGTCACGTGCAGGTCGGATTGACTGGGCGCTCGATCGCTCCAAGACTTTACATCGCCGTCGGAATCCGCGGGGCTTTCGAACACAACGTGGGCTTTCGGCGAGCAGGGGTCGTGGTCGCCATCAACCGCAATGCTCGTGCCCCTATCTTCCGGCATTGCGACTACGGATTGGTTGCGGACTACCGGGAAGCAATCCCTCTCCTGCACGCTGCCTTAGTGGAAGTGCGCGCGGAAAATGGCCAGTAGCAGGCTAGAAGTCAGTGACTGCACGGTCGGGCCCACCGATCGTCCGAACCCAAAGTTTCCCTGGAAGCTCCTGCTCGCACTGGTCATCTTGAAGATTGCGCTGCACCTCGTGGCCTCCCACGGAGGCTGGTTTCGCGATGAGCTGTACTACGTGGCGTGCGCGCGACGTTTGTCTTGGTCCTACGTCGACCATCCGTCCTTTTCCGTGCTGCTCCTGCGGGGTTTGCTTTGGGCCTCCGCGTCCCTGGAAGCTCTACGTTGGTTTGCTGCCACCTGCGGAGCCCTCACGCTTGCGGGCGTGGTCCTGCTGGGCAGACAACTAGGAGCCGATCCGCGCACCGCGTTGGTCGCCGGCCTCGCGGTCTTCTCCTCACCGATCTTCGCCGGAGTGCATGGATTTTACTCGATGAACGCGCTTGAACCCATTTTCTGGATCGCGATTGCGCTGCTCGCAATCGGCGCTCTGCAGGCGTCTAACGTTCGCGCGGCGTGCATAGCGTGGGCCGCGGCGGGCCTTGTCGGTACAGTCGGCTTCCACAACAAAGTCAGCATGCTGTGGATGATCGCGCCCCTCGTCGCGCTGGCCTCGCTGGTCAGTAGCGGCAAAAGCTCGATTCGCTTGACTCCGTTGCTTGCGCTGGCGCTGGTGGCAGTTGGCAGCCTGCCTTGGCTCTACTGGCAGATGACGCACGGCTTCCCCGCGGCGGAGTTCGTTCGCAACGCTACCCAGCTCAAAATGCAGCACAGCTCGCCGCTCACCTTCATCCCCCAACAATTGATCAGCGCCGGCCCATTAACGTGCTTGCTTTCTGCATACGGAGCTTTCGCGGGCTTGCGGGGGCAACTTGGAAGCCCTGCATTCGTCCTCGGTGGAGTCGTGGCGGCCAATGCCATCCTGCTAACCGCCAGCCCGGCTGCAAGAAGTTACTACCTCGTGCCAGCCCACACCCTTGGAATCGCTCTGGGCGCCGCAGCGCTCTCCCGCACCGTATTTTTGACGAAGCATCGGGTTCTCAGCGCGTCTCTGGCAAGCCTCCTTTTTGTCCTCCAGCTTGCTGGGATTCCCCTGGCAGTGCCTTTGTTGCCAGCTTCAGCAACCGCCCGGTACGTGACACTGCTGCCGGTTGGCGTTCCGCGCGAGGAACGGTCCGCACCAGCCGTTTTGCCCCAACATTTGGCGGACCGCTATGGTTGGAACGAACTCGCCGATTTGGTCCAGGTAACGTGGGCGAGCCTTCCCTCAGACATTCGGGCCCGAACCGTCGTGGTTACGGCGAATTATGGGCAAGCAGCGGCACTGGAACTGTTTCTCAACGCCACCACTCGTCCGACAATCGCAAGTGTGCACAATCAGTACTGGTACTGGGCGCGGCCTCAAGAGTGGGACGAAGCGTTTCTGCTCATCGGCTTTCCTGAAAAGGATGCCCGGGGCCAGTTTTCTGAAGTGAGGCGGCTTGCAACGTTCCGCTGCGACTGGTGCCGGGAGGACGGGGCACCCATTCTCCTGGCTCGATTTCCCCGCCTTCCTGCGGCCAGCCTCTGGGCCCAGATGAAACGCTTTATCTGACACGCTGCCCCCACTGTCTGATGCAATACAGCAGCCGCACAGCAGTTGCGCGCGGCTAAAACGGTCCAGGGCTGCTCTTCAGGTACGTGCGGCCCATCAGGAAAGCGTCCACTCCCCTAGCACACTCCCGCCCTTCCCAGATCGCCCATACAACCAAAGATTGGCCGCGGCGCATGTCACCGCACGAAAACACACCCGGCACGTTCGTCATGTAGTGATCGTCTACCGCGACTGTTCCGCGCGGCGTCAGAATCACACCAAGGTCCTCGAGCAAGTAGGATTCCGGCCCCACAAAGCCCAGCGCTAGCAGGACCAGATCAACATCCAACGTGAAATCGCTTCCAGGGATCTCTCGCATTGCCATGCGGCCGTTCTCCTGGTGCCACTGCAGCCGGACTGCATGCAGTTTACGAACGTGCCCTCGCTCATCGCCGAGGAACTGCTTGGTTTGAATGCTCCAGTCACGAATGACCCCCTCCTCGTGCGAGGAAGATGTCCGCAAAATCATCGGCCAATATGGCCACGGAGCAACCCCATTACCGCGAGTATCCGGGGGCTGAGGCAGAAGTTCGAACTGATACACCGCCACGGCTCCCTGACGATTGGCGGTGCCCAAGCAGTCCGAACCTGTATCCCCTCCACCGAGAATCACCACCCGCTTGCCCTTGGCCGTGATCTGATTCGGGACCGGATCTCCAGCCACTCGGCGGTTGGCCTGCGGGAGATACTCCATGGCCAAATGGATCCCCTGCAGGTCTCGCCCGGGGATCGGCAAATCGCGCGCCTGGGTGGCCCCGCCCGCCAGTACCACTGCATCGTACTCTGCACGCAACTGATCGGCCGGGATGTCCACACCGACATTGGTGTTGATCCGGAAGACCACACCTTCTGCCTCCATCTGGGCAATGCGCCGGTCGATCCAGTGTTTCTCCATCTTGAAATCGGGGATCCCGTAACGCAGCAGTCCGCCAACGCGGTCGGCCCGCTCGAACACGGTGACACTGTGCCCCGCTCTCGCCAGTTGTTGCGCGCACGCCAAACCGGCGGGTCCAGACCCCACGATGGCAACTTTCTTCCCCGTACGGTGGGCCGGCACCTGGGGTACCACCCAGCCTTCTTTGAAGGCGTGGTCGATGATTTGCTTTTCCACTTGCTTGATCGTGACCGGGTCATCGTTGATGTTCAGTACACAGGCCTCTTCGCAAGGAGCCGGACAGACCCGGCCGGTAAAGTCAGGAAAGTTGTTCGTCGAGTGCAGTCGGTCGATTGCCTCTTTCCAACGGCCCCGGTACACAAGGTCATTCCAGTCGGGAATGATGTTTCCGAGGGGACAGCCCTTGTGGCAAAAGGGTATGCCACAGTCCATGCAGCGGGCTGCTTGTAAGCGAAGCCGATCCTCGGGATGCTTGCCTTCCAACTCGCGCCAGTCGCGCAATCGTTCCCGGACAGGCCGGCGCGGAGGAAGTTCCCGGCGGTACTCTAAGAATCCGGTGATCTTGCCCATCTCGATCCTCGTCTCGCTGTTGTGCTGAGCGTCCTAAATGCTGGCCAGTTTCGCGGCTTCCGAATCCAGGTGCTGCTTGCGCAAGACTTGCTGGTATTCCACCGGAAAGACCTTCACGAACTTCTCTACGTACTCCTTCCAGCCGGACAGTACCCGCCACGCCACAGCACTGTGGGTATAAGCGTAGTGGCGACGGACCAGGTTGTGCACCACTTCGACGTCTTGCGCATCCAACGGCACCACGTCGACCATGCCCAAATTGCAGCGCTTTACGAAGTCTCCATCCAAGTCCAACACGTAGGCCAAGCCACCGCTCATACCAGCGGCGAAGTTCCGACCGGTGCGCCCGAGAATCACCACGGTGCCGCGGGTCATATACTCGCAACCATGATCTCCCACCCCCTCCACGACCGCGGTTACACCGCTGTTGCGCACGCAGAATCGCTCTCCCGCCTGACCGCGAAGGAAGACTTCTCCGCCCGTGGCCCCGTACAAGGAGACGTTACCAACGATGATGTTGTCTTCGGCTGCAAAACTCGCGTCGCGAGGTGGGTACACCACGATGCGCCCACCGGACAGGCCTTTTCCAAAATAATCGTTCGCATCGCCTTCCAGTTCGACGGAAATCCCGTTCGCCAAGAACGCGCAAAAGCTCTGGCCCGCGGAGCCAGTAAATTTGATCCGGATGGTGTCGGGCGGGAGACCTTGTTCTCCGTAACGCCGCGACACCTCCGAAGACAGCATGGTGCATACGGTGCGGTTAACGTTGCGGATCGGCAGCTGGATTTGGACTGGTTCTGCGCGCTCGAGAGCCGGGGCAGCCAGCCTGAGCAACTCGTTGTCGAGAGCCTTGTCGAGCCCGTGGTCCTGCTCCTGGACGCAGCGGATGGGAACCGAGGGGGGCACGTCCGGCTTGTGCAAGATCTGGCTCAAATCAACGCCCTTCGCTTTCCAGTGCTCGATTGCCTCGGCCGCTTCGAGCATGTCCACGCGGCCCACCATCTCATCCACCGTTCGGAAGCCGAGTTCGGCCATGATTTGCCGCAATTCCTCGGCAACGAACATCATGAAGTTCACCACGTGCTCGGGCTTGCCGGCAAATTTCTTCCGGAGAACCGGGTCCTGCGTAGCAATGCCCACAGGACAGGTATTCAGGTGGCAGACACGCATCATGATGCAGCCAGAGGCCACCAGAGCAGCGGTTGCGAAACCGAACTCTTCAGCACCCAAGAGCGCCGCAATGGCAACGTCTCGCCCAGTCTTGAGTTGCCCGTCCGTCTCGACACGAATGCGGCCACGCAGGTCGTTCATGACCAGCACTTGCTGCGTCTCCGCCAAGCCGAGTTCCCAGGGTAGACCAGCATGTTTGATCGAAGTGAGCGGTGAAGCCCCGGTGCCCCCGGAATCACCGCTGATCAGTACCACGTCTGCCTTCCCCTTCGAAACCCCTGCCGCGACTGTTCCCACGCCAACTTCCGCCACCAGCTTGACGCTAATGCGGGCTCGATTGTTTGCGTTTTTCAAGTCGTGGATCAGCTGAGCCAGGTCCTCGATCGAGTAAATGTCGTGATGAGGCGGCGGTGAAATCAGGCCGACACCAGGCGTCGAATAACGAATGCTAGCGATGTACGCATCGACTTTATGGCCAGGTAGCTGCCCACCCTCTCCCGGCTTGGCTCCCTGTGCCATCTTGATCTGAATCTCGTCGGCGTTGACGAGATAGTAGCTCGTCACCCCAAAACGGCCAGAAGCAACTTGCTTGATGGCACTGCGGCGGGAATCCCCGTTGGGATCGGGCGTGTATCGAACCGGGTCCTCGCCACCTTCACCGGTGTTGGACTTTCCCCCGATCCTGTTCATTGCGATCGCTAACGTTTCATGTGCTTCTCGGCTGATCGAACCGAGCGACATCGCACCCGTCTTGAACCGCTTCACGATTTCCGTGGCTGGCTCGACCTCGCTCAGCGGAATGGGTTTACTCGGCTTGAAACGCAGCAATCCCCGAATCGTGCACAACCTCCGGCTCTCCTCGTTCACGAGTCGAGAGTATTCCTTAAACAACTGGTAGTTGCCTGAGCGGCACGCGTGCTGAAGCTTGGCGATCGTGTCCGGGTTGTACATGTGGTACTCACCCCGCCGCCGCCACTGATACTGTCCTCCGGGATCGAGTTCCCCATCCAAGTTACTGGGCACTTCGTATGCTTGCTGGTGGCGGAGTGCGCACTCCTGGGCAATGACGTCGAGGCCTACACCCTCGATTCGCGAGGCGGTCCACGTAAAGTAGCGATCAATGACCTCGCGATTCAGGCCAATTGCCTCGAAGATCTGGGCTCCCCGGTAGCTCTGTACCGTGGAGATCCCCATTTTGGTCATGACTTTGAGGACACCTTTGTTGGCCGCCTTCAGGTAGTGCTGGACCGCAGTCTCCTCATCCACCCCCTGAATGCGTCCATCGCGCACCATGTCGATAATGGTTTCGCAAGCGAGGTACGGATTTACAGCCCCGGCCCCGTAACCAATCAGGCATGAGAAGTGGTGCACTTCGCGTGGCTCGCCCGATTCCACCACAATACCGCACTTGGTGCGCGTTCCCTCGCGGATCAAGTGATGGTGCACCGCTGCCGTAGCGAGCAAACTGGGGATGGGTGCGTTCACTTCGTCATGGCCCCGGTCGGAAAGGATCAAAATGCTGTAACCGTGGGCAATTGCCTCCGAGGCTTCTCTACACAGCCGTTCCAACGCCCGTTCCAAACCGGCGCCACCTTCCCGAATGGGAAATAGTGCCGACAAGACTTTCGACCGAATCTTGCCAGCCGCGATGTGCTTGATTTTCTCAAGCTCCTCGTTGCTAATCACCGGGTTCTCTAACTCGAGCTGGTGGCAGTGTTCGGGGGTCTCGTCGAACAAATTTTGTTCGGCACCGATCGTTGCCTTTAACGACATTACGATCTCTTCCCGGATCGGGTCGATCGGTGGATTCGTCACCTGAGCGAACAACTGCTTGAAATAATTGAACAGCAGTTGGGGTCGATCGGACAAAACAGCCAGCGGCGTGTCGGTTCCCATCGAGCCGACCGCTTCTTGCGCGTTGATCGCCATCGGTGCCATCAGCATGCGCAGGTCTTCGAGTGTGTACCCGTGCACCTTTTGGCGGGTCAGCAGCGTCTCCGGGTCGTAGCTCGGAAATGACGGCCGTGCCTTCGGTAAGTCATCGAGGCGAATCAGGTGGTCACCGAGCCACTGGCGGTACGGCTTGCGGGCCGCGATCGCTTCTTTCACCTCCTCGTCGCCGACAATCCGACCTTGCTCGGTGTCAACCAAGAACAACCTGCCTGGTTGCAACCGGTCTTTGTGCAGGACATTGTCCGGCGGGATGTCGAGCACACCCACCTCGGAGGCCATCACCACAAAGCCGTCTCTGGTCACCACGTACCGCGACGGGCGCAAACCGTTGCGATCCAAAACCGCACCGATGACTCGTCCGTCGGTAAATGCAATGGAGGCCGGACCGTCCCAGGGCTCCATCAAACAGGCGTGATACCGGTAAAACGCCCGCTTGCTCTCACTCATGCTCTCATGCTTCTGCCAGGCTTCCGGAATCATCATCATGATCGCGTGGGGAAGCGAGCGCCCCGTTCGGACCAAGAGTTCCAGGCAGTTGTCGAACTTTGCGGAATCACTGCCCGCTTCCTCGATTACCGGGCGTAATTTCTCGATGTCTGCCCCAAACAACGGGGACGCGAACATTTTCTCGCGCGCCCGCATCCAATTCTCGTTTCCCCGCAGCGTGTTGATTTCTCCGTTGTGGGCCATCAGCCGATAGGGGTGGGCTCGTTCCCAAGACGGAAACGTGTTGGTGCTAAATCGCTGGTGCACTAATGCGAGCGCTGACTTCACGCGGGGATCGCGGAGGTCCTGATAAAATGCGGGGATCTGCGTCGGTAACAACAGCCCCTTGTACACGATCGTACGGCTCGAAAGGCTCGCTACGTAGAACGATTCCGAGTCGCGCAGGTCCGCTTCGCGCACATAACGCTCGACCGACTTGCGAATCACATACAGCTTTCGCTCGAGGGCTTCCTGATCTCGGATCTGCCGACCCACACCGATGAAAACTTGGCGAATTTCCGGCATGCTCTGCCGCGCCAACGGTCCGCACTGATCGGGGTCGACCGGTACTCTCCTCCATCCGAGGAGCTTTTGTCCGGACTCCTGAATGGCCTTCTCGAACAAGGCGATGCAAACGTTTCTCTCGTTCACATCTCGCGGCAAAAACACCATGCCCACCCCGTACTCCCCAACGGGCGGAAGGCTGATGTTCAAACCCGCGCATTCCTCCCGGAAAAATTCGTCAGGAATTTGCATCAGAATGCCCGCGCCATCGCCGGTGAGCGGATCGCAACCACAGGCGCCCCGATGCGTGAGGTTCTCGAGAACCCGCAGGCCTTTTACAATGATGTCGTGAGACTTCTCCCCCTTGATGTTGACGACGAATCCAACGCCACACGCCTCGTGCTCGAACCAAGGGTCGTAAAGTCCCTCTCGCCGCGGCCTGCGCAAATACGTCATGAACTCGCTCCTCCTCTTGCTTCTACGCTTTCCCCCGCACCGGCAGCCTTCTTACCCAGCTTGCGACCAGAAGCCTCCGCCTGCGGGGCAAGCGCCACCTGCGTTCGTTCGATCGAAGTCGAAAGAACCACCATGGTCTCGGTCCGGTTGACCCCCTCGATCGAGCGAATGGCTCGAATCAATTGTTCCAGTGAAGAGGTGTTGGCGGTCTTCACCTTGAGCAAGAAGGTGTGCTGACCCGTCACGTGATGGCACTCCAATACCTCCGCGAGTTCCGCCACTCGCTTCTCGAAACGATCAATGTGCCGTGGCTCGCTGACCGATACCCCGACAAAAGCCGCAACATCCTTCCCGACACGACGCGCATCCACGATCGCCCGGTAGGCGATGATAATCCCCCCTTCCTCGAGCTTCTTGATACGCTCGATGACCGATGGGGCAGAAAGACCGACCCGCTCCCCGATTCGCGCCAGCTGCAGCTTACAGTTTTCCTGCAACAAGCTCAGAATCTGAAGATCAATTCGATCTAATGAAAACTCGCCATTTTCTAATTTCATAAGGAAAAAGCCAATGATGACCGAACACAAAAAGCAGAAGAAGGCCCCGTTGTCAATAATTCTTCGGGAAAAATGGTTCGAAACCAAATGACGTGCGAGGGGCTGCGGCCGCGAAAGCGAACCGCCTCCGAAGCGAGCCCGCACGTCACCCGCCAGCGGGTGAGCGACAAGGCCGTAAAGCAAGTTCCTTCTGTGCTTGCGCGAACTCGCCGAACAACGCCTTGCCGCGAATGCCCTTTACTTGCCTTGCCAGCGAGGCGGCCGCTTTTCCTTGAACGCAGCCACGCCCTCGCGCGCGTCTTCGCTCATGAACACACGCGCAGAGTATTCCATTTCGAGCGCCAGAGCGGACTTTAGGTCAAGAAACGTACTTCGCTTTGCCGACTCTTTGCACGCACGCACCGCAAGAGGCCCATTTAGGCAAATCGTTTCCGCCCAAGCGCGCGCCTGAGCCATCACCTGGTCACGGGGGACGACCGCGTTCACCAGACCCATTTCCAGTGCGCGACGCGCGGGAATGCGGTCGGCCAGAAGCAGAAGTTCCATGGCGTGGCACCACGAAAGCTGGCGAACGCTATGCACGGTGGACCCACCGCCCGGAAACAATCCCCTACGCGGCTCCGACAGCTGCAGCCACGCGTCCTCCGCCATCACGCGCAGATCCGTGTTCCACATCATTTCCAGACCCCCTGCCGCACAAATCCCGTTAATTGCGGCAATGACCGGTTTGTACAGGGTGAACTCGGTACCGTCCGGCAAGGCGGCCCCGTCTCGCAGCACCGCGATGAGGCTATGAGCCATGGTGTACCGTGACTCGCCTACCTGTTCCCGCGCACCACCAGCAGCCAGGTTTTCGACGTTTTCCGTGACCATCGGGATGAAACGCTTCAAGTCGGCCCCGACGCAGTATACGTCCCCCACGCCGGTCAGGATCGCTACGTATGCCTCGTCGTCATCCCGAAAGCGAATCCAGCAATCTGCGAGCTGGCCAAAGTGTTCGAGGTCCAACGCGTTCCGGGCTTCCGGGCGATCGATGGTGATGGTGACAATGCGACCGTCTTTCTCGTAGCGAATGCCCATAGCGAGTCTTCAAGGCCACAGGCACACCCGCCAGTCAAGGCTCACTGCGCCGATCGGGCACGCAGCCAATTCACCCGCCAGCCAAAGGTGGGAACAGTGCCACGGATGCTCCGTCACGCAGGACCCGCTCCTTAGGGCTTTGCTCGCCATCCACGATGCAGATCTTTGCATGGTCGTCCGGTATGCCAAGGCGAGCGAGTAGGTCGGAAACCCGTGCACCTTCAAAGAGCTCGACCGAAAACGGCTCAGCCTCAACGCCGGCCGGCAAATAGCGACGCAACGTCGCGTGCAACTTCACCGAAAGGCGGATCGGGCGAGCGCTTTCCTCCACGGCCCTTCCCTCGAGAACCTGATACTCTGCCTAAGTACGACTTCGGCTCTCAGCGTGCCGCTGCTGCGGCTACCGCCCCTCCACCTACCGGCGTACGCAGGCCGCAAAACTCTTCATAATCGATCAGCTTTGTGATAGTGGGCTGCTCACCGCACACTGGGCACTTAGGATCACGCCGCAGCTTGTGGATACGAACCTCCATGCTCAAGGTGTCGAAGTAAACCATACGCCCAATCAGCGGTTTCCCGACCCCCAAAATGAGCTTGATCGTCTCGAGCGCCTGGACACAACCCACTAGGCCAGGCAGCACGCCAAGCACGCCTGCCTCTGCGCAACTCGGCGCGGCACCCGGGGGTGGGGGCTCTGGAAACAGGCAACGGTAGCAAGGCCCCTTACCAGGGTAAAACACCGACGCTTGCCCTTCGAATTGAAAGATACTGCCGTGCACATTCGGCTTGCCCAACATCACGCAAGCATCATTCACCAAGTAGCGGGTGGGGAAGTTATCGCACCCGTCAACAATCACGTCGTAGTCGGCAAACAAGCGCAGCGCATTCTCCGAAGAGAGCCGCTCCTGGTACCCAATGACCTTCACGTCCGGGTTGAGCGCCTGCAGCGTCATGCGGGCAGACTCTACCTTCGGCATTCCGATCCGATCGTGAGTGTGCAGAATTTGGCGCTGCAGGTTTGAAAGGTCCACCACATCGTGATCCACGATTCCGATGGTCCCCACTCCTGCGGCCGCCAAGTAAAAAGCGGTCGGAGAACCCAATCCACCGGCTCCGATGAGGAGCACTTTCGCATCGAGAAGCCGCGACTGCCCGTCTTCACCAACCTCCGGCAACAAGAAGTGCCGGCTGTATCGTGTTAGCTGCTCGGCGGTAAATTGACGGTCTTGCTTCCAAGGCAGCCCCTGGTTCTTCCAAGCGGTAAACCCTCCCGCCATCGAGACCACCTTCTCATACCCCATCTCGATCAGCTGCTTGGCAGCCAGCAAAGACCGTGTACCTCCAGCGCAGTACGCAATAATTGGCTTACGCTTATCCGGTACAAGCTGTTCAACACGCAGCTCCAAAAAGCCTCGCGGCAGGGAAATCGCCCCCGGCAGGTGTCCCTCCCGATACTCATCCTTCTCCCGTACGTCCAACAGTACCCAGTCTTGCGAATCGAGGGCTTTCCGCACTTGCTCGGTGTCCCACTCGGGCACCACCCGCCGAGCGTCCTGCAGCAACTCCTGAACCGTCTTTGGCATTGCGCGACTTCTCCCTTCTGGCTGGCGCTCCAGAAGCTCCGCTCGAAACTTCCGTTTGAACTTAGTCGGCTATAGCGACTGCCCCTAGGCAAGTCTATCCACGGAATTTCCACGATTAGTGCGGATCGCGAGCACTGCGTTCTTCGGGCGCGTACCGCTGTTCGTACATTTGAAACTCAATCGCTTCACGTAAGCGCCAAGCCCGCTCTTGCAACGAGCACGCTTCGAGGAGGGCTTGTTTCTCCAGCACCTGTAACGGAAGGGCAAAACTCAGGACGTTGACCAAGTGGTGGCCAGGGAGATCCTGCAGGTGGGTCACCCAGCCCGGTGGGTGAGGAAGACGACGCAGCAGTGCAAGTCCCCTCTGCAAGAGGTCCAGCCGCTCCTCCTCCCGCAGGGCAGGTTCCGTTTCCCGCCGCCATTCCACGACTGCCTGCCTGTACAAACGGTCCCGGCGCTCAGTGACGACCGTGAATTCACGCACACCTGAGAGGACGATGTTGTAACGGCCGTCCGGCAGGCGCACGAGGTCAATTATCCGTCCTGCACACCCTGTGGCAAAGATCTCCGGGTAGCCAAAGTAGTCCTTATGCCAATCGCCGCGCAGCAGGGTCATCCCAATCAAAGGGTCTGCCGATCGCTCCACGTCCTCAACCATGGCCCGGTAACGTGGCTCGAAAATGTGAAGCGGGAGCAAAACTCCGGGGAATAAGACAACATCCGGGAGTGGGAACAACGGGATCAGGCGTGGTAACTCGCCGCTCTCTCCCCTAGCCATAAAAGCACACATGCCAACCCTACGGTCCGGACGCAAGCAATCCACCGGCTTTTCTTGACTTTTTGCATTGAACCCAGTAAGCCAGCCGGCACGCTCTTAGAGGCCACGGAAGGGCGCAAAAATCCTCAGGGAACGATTGCGACGGTCCAGCGTTCCGAAAGGGGTGGGGTGATGGAAACTCTCATGAATTTCATCGAGTCGGTGTTCCGCTGGTTGCATGTCGTTTTTGGAATCCTGTGGATCGGGCTTTTGTACTTTTTGAACTTTGTGAACGCCGGTTTCGAGGCTGCTCTCGAGGCTGAGGCCAAGAAAAAAGTCATCCCGGAGTTACGGCCACGCGTTTTGTTCTGGTTCCGGTGGGGTGCGGCGATTACCTGGATCACGGGCGTACTCCTTTTGTTGATCGTTTATTACCACGGTGGAATGCTGTTCGAGACGGGACAGAGCTGGTCCCTAGGGGCCATCGTCATGATCGTGCTCGTGTTCGCAAGTCCCTTCATTTATGACTTCCTCGTCAAAAACTACTTGAAGGATCTCCAGGTAGCCTTTGTCGCAGGTGTCATTTTATCGGCAATTCTTCTTGCAATGTTCCAGTGGATCGGAGGCTTTGGCGTTCGTGGCTACGCGATCCACTTAGGGGCGACCTTTGGAACCATCATGGCATTCAATGTATGGTTTCGAATCTGGCCCTCTCAGCGCGAGATCATCACCGCCATCAAGAACGGCCAGCCGCCAGATCCAAACCTCGTTGCGTTGGCGGGAACGCGCTCGCGGCACAATACGTACATGTCTGTACCCCTGGTCTTCATGATGGTGAGCCAACATGCAGTCGCATGGGCTGGGTTTGCGAACCCAATTCCTTTGACCTTAGTGGTTCTGGCTGGGTGGGGTCTCGTCTACCACCTGTATGAACGCGCCGCTCAGGTCAAAGGATCCTAAAGATCAGCGGCCCGCTTCTACGACCTCGGGCCTCGCGACGCGCCCGTCAGGGCGAGCCGTACTTCGAGCGCCTTTCGCTCCCGCGGCTGGAGACTCACGGTTTGCTCCGTCGTACCGAGCAACTCGTGCCACACCCGGACAGTGTACGTCCCCGGTGGCAAGGGCGGGAGTTTGACTACGCCGCTCGAGTCTGTAACCCCAGCGTAAGGATGCTCAACCACAGCGACGTACGCGCTCATCCACGGGTGCACGTCGCAACCGATTGGCACTGCAACCTCTGCCTTTCCAAAATTCACCGTGCGGCTTGTTCCTGTACGCGACATCATGAAATTCCAGCCCCGCTCCTGGCTCGGTCTGGAGTGCACGTTATGCGGTTCGGGATCGCTATTGCGGAATTCCACAAGCTGGCCCACCTGTGCCACCACAACGTGCGGCTCGTACATACATCCCTGTTGGTCAATCACGACCGGTTTCTCAGGCGCCGGAAAGCTCCACGCTTCGAGTCCTTTTGCAATCCAGACAACCGCATTTGCCACCCGACCGTCGTGTACGATCAACGAGGGGTCGAACACCGGACCCGAGTGCTGCCGAGCGCACAAAGGCGCCGCGCGCATGTTGATGGTTTTGGGAGGGGGCGCATCTCCTTCAAGAAGAACATTCACGGTTAACTCTGCAGCCGATGCCGGTTCGATGACAAGGGGCGGCTTCGCAGACCCCCGATCGTTTTCTTCTCCCTGCCGGCATGCGGTCAACAGGAAGGTGGCCGCCACGGTCAGCAGAGCCACAAAGCTGGCAGTTGCCTTTCCGCGGATCATCGCAACGAAGTCTCCATTCGCCCCGGCACACGACCGGCAAGCCCAATGCCGTGAGGGCGTGCACGGCACGGCGCGCACACGCCATACCAGGTGACGCTGCGACCCTGCACGAGGCTTCCCTGCGGCAAAACCGCTGGGAGGCCTCCCCCAGCTTCATCCGCCGGCACATCTTGCACGGCACCGCAGACACGGCACACAAAGTGGTCGTGCGGGTGCAGAGTCACGTCGAAACACACGGCCCGCCTACCAAGATGTACCGAGGTTAGCGCGCCCTGACGCACCAGTTTCTTCAAGTTGCGGTAAACGGTAGCGCGACTGATCTGCGGCATTTGCTGCCGAACGCGGGCCCACACCTCATCCGCTGACAAGTGTTCCCGAGCGGCCATCACGACCTCGATGACAGCACGCATTTGCTTCGTAACCCGCTCGGCTCGGTCCCTTTTCAGCGTAGATCTTCGGCCAGCGATTTTCGCACCTCCATCGGCACGTCGGCGACGTACTGGTATTGTGGGTGGTCGATCCGCAGGCGCACGCTCTGTGCCGCATCTTCCAGCACCTCGGCAGCGTGCGGCGGACAAGGAAAGCGCACATACTGCACAGCGCTGATACGATCCTCGCGACTCCGGCCTGGTTCGAACCGACCGGGGATCTGCTTCGCGCCAAGTTCCAAGGTGACACGCTCCTCGATGCCTAAGAACCGCAAGAGTTCCTCCCGAATCCGACTTTGGTCGGTAATCTCGATGAACATGGTTGAGCTCAGCTCGCCCGGTGCCGGAATCAGCTCGTTATATACGTCGAGTTCTTCCCGCACGCGGTCAATGTCCACGATGTGCTCAGCGCGCAACATCTCCTGAATCTGGAACCACACCGTATCGTGATTTTCGAACACAAAGGTCACCCGATCGCCCACTGGAACGCGGCGCCTTCGTTTCATCTCGATCACCCGACGGCGGATCTCGTTCCGCTGCTCTTCATACCGGGCCAAGCCCATGATCTCGTCGAGAGAAACTTTTCGCACAGCCATAAAGAATTCCCCGCCATGAAAACGCACTGCGGGCCGGCCGAATCCCGGCCGGCCCGCAGCTCGCCCGAGGCGCGGTGCGGGTTTGGCGCAAACGCCTTACGCTGCCTTCAGCGACTCTAAGCCCTTCTGAAATCTCCCGGCGTGCGACTTTTCTGCCCGCGCCAGAGTTTCGAACCACTCCGCAATTTCCTCGAAGCCTTCCTCGCGAGCCGTCTTGGCAAAGCCCGGATACATTTGTGTGTACTCGTATGTTTCGCCTTCGATCGCAGACTTGAGGTTTTTCTCGGTGTCTCCAATCGGCACATTCGTGACCGGGTCGCCTACTTCCTTCAAGAAGTCGAGATGGCCGAAAGCGTGCCCGGTCTCAGCTTCGGAGGTATCGCGGAACAGACCACCAATGTCCGGGTATCCTTCGATGTCCGCCCGCCGGGCGAAGTAAAGGTACCTTCGGTTCGCCTGCGACTCTCCGGCAAAAGCAGTTTTTAGGTTCTCGTGCGTTTTGGATCCTGCGAGACTCTTACCCATTGGCTGAACCTCCTTAATGAGACTTTGTCTCGTTAAGTACAGTCGCTCAGTGACTCTGTCAACCGAGCTACTCACTCACGGAGACCGCGCACACTCGTGCGCTCACACACCTCCTTGACCCAGCGGCGCACATTCACCAAGGAAGCGTCCAGCTCCACACCAATTTGCTCTAAGACCAACAGGCCGGGAGCAAAGGCAATGTCCGCTAGCGAAAATGCCCCTGAGACAAACGGGTTTCGGCCCAGTGGGACTTCTAACCGGCGCAGCAGTTGCACGATCTCGTTTTGCAACCGCTTCACGCGCTCCTGGTCCCGTTCCTCAGGTGGCCGGCGTAGTTCCGCCAGCACTAGTTCCACGCGTGGCGTAAATAGGGTATCCGCGAGATCCTCCATCATTCGCACTTGGGCCCGCGCCGCAGAGTCATCCACGGGCATGAGCGGAGCGTTCGGATACTCCTCGTCTAAGTATTCGTTGATAATGGTCGAGTCGTAAACCACAACGTCCTCGTCCACCAAAACGGGTACTTTGCCTAGCGGGTTCAGCTTCAAGAACTCAGCGGAACGCTGCTCGTTCTTTTTCAGATCGACGAGCCTTCGCTCGTACTCCAAATCCTTCTCTGCCAAAACTATGCGAACCTTCTGCGCATAGGGGCACTCAGGATAGTCGTACAGCACAATCATGCCTCAGTCCCCTCCAAGACGATGGTTTATCAGCGGCTTCGGTTCATCGCAGAAACGGCTTCGCCTGTCTACGCTGAACGCGGATTTTTTACGCCACATGCCTCCAGGCATGATACGAGCTGCGCACCAGAGGCCCCGCCTCCACATACCGAAAGCCCATACCTAGGGCCGTTGCCCGCCATTGGTCGAATTCCCCGGGCGGCACGTAACGGACAATCGGCAGGTGCTGCGCGGAGGGGCGAAGGTACTGCCCCAACGTCAAAATGTCACAGTGCACATCCCGCAATTCCTCCAGCACGGAGCGTAGCTCCTCTCCCGTCTCGCCGAGTCCCAGCATCAACCCGGTCTTGGTACGAAGGCCCGGCCGGTGTCTTTTGGCCATTTCTAAGACCGCTAACGAGCGTTCATAACGCGCGCCGGGGCGCACTTGCCGGTATAGGCGTGGCACGGTCTCCACGTTATGGTTCAAGACATCAATGGGGGCATCCACCACATAACCCACCGCGCGTGGATCACCCTTAAAATCCGGAATGAGAACTTCGACGGTGCAGTCCGGCCGCACTCGCTTGATCTCCTCCGCTGTGCGCGCAAACTGCAGAGCGCCGCCGTCGGGCAAGTCATCCCGGTCTACGGAAGTCACGACCACATGCGCCAGCCCCAGAGCGCGGACAGCGGCCGCAACCCGCGCAGGTTCCTCAGGGTCTGGAGGTCCCGGCTTTCCATGTTTCACCGCGCAGAAACCGCAGTTCCTGGTGCAAACGTCTCCGAGCAGCATAAAGGTCGCCGTTCTGCTCCCCCAGCACTCGCCGATGTTCGGGCAGTGCGCTTCCTCGCAAACGGTGTGCAGGCGCAGCTCTTTGACGATGCGCCGCGTCTCATAAAAGCCCTCGCCACTCGGCACCCGTGCCTTTAGCCACTCAGGATGTCGGCGAGCCACGTGTGTATCGCCCTGCGCCATGTTGATTACCCTCTCTTTCTTCCTCGCACAGCTTGGCGAAGAATTCCTCGACAAACACCCTTACCACATCTTCCCAATCCGGCCCCCTCCCTAATTCCCGGGCAAGGCTGGTGACGAGCAACCCGGGCAAGCGACAAGGCACAATCCCTGTGAAGTACTCAAGGTCGGTATCCACATTTAAAGCGACCCCGTGGTACGCAACCCAGCGCCGGACTCCGAGCCCGATCGAAGCGATTTTCCGGTTCTCGATCCAAACCCCTATGTGGCCAGCGTCTGCGCCAGGACGCGCTGGGAGTCCATACCGCCGGCAGACGCCGACCAGCACGCTGTGCAGAAATTCCACGTAGCGGTGCAGGTCTCTTCGCGTCAGGGTCAGGATCGGATACGCAACGAGCTGCCCGGGCCCGTGAAACGTTACCCCACCTCCCCTTCCCACACGAAACACTGGGATCGAGAAACGCTGTGGCGCATCTCTCAAGTCAGCCTCTTCCCCACCTCGCCCAATCGTGTAGACGGGTTCATGCTCTAAGAGCAGCAGGTAATCACACGGATCCCCACGAAGTTTCCCGGCGACGATCTCCTCTTGCTGCTGCAGCCCGTCCAAGTAAGGAACCCGGCCCAGGTAGCGTACGACCCAGCTACTCGGACTGTGCACAGCCGTCTCTGCAGTAATGGCACGTCCTGCGGCCCCCGATCCTGGCAGGGAATGTCCCGCGGAACGTTTCGGCTCCGCCATCCTACCCGAGATGTGTGTGAAAAAACTCCACACAACGCCGCCAAGCATCCTTAGCGGCATCCGACCGGTATGCATCGGGCCGCGTGTCGTTAAAGAAGGCATGGCCAGCCTTGCGATACACCTTGATGGAAAAATTCTTCCCATGCTGGGTCAATCTGCTTTCCAATTCGCGCACATCGCTTATCGGAATTAGCGCATCCTCCTCCCCAAAGAAGCCCAGAAACGGACACGTGAGATCCGGCGCTGCGTCCAATGGGGAAACCGGCTTTTGCTCGCGGGTCCGGTTGTAACGCAGCATTCCATAAAAACTGACGCACGCAGCCAGACCCTCGATTCGGCACGCCGCCAACAAAGCGTACTGGCCACCCATGCAAAAGCCCACGACCCCGATCGAGCTGCCGCGCACCTCCAAGCGACTGCCCAAAAAGCGGACCGCTGCCTGGAGATCGCCCAGCACACGGCGGTCATCCAGCTTTTCCAGCCACTCTCGCACCTCCTCGGGCGAATGCAACCGCGGCGCGCCTTCGCGGCTGTAGAGGTCGGCCGCAAAGGCAAAAAACCCTTCGCTCGCAAAACGCCGCGCGATGTCCCGGTAGTGCTCCGAAAGCCCATGCACGTCATGAATCACGATCACCGCCGGGAGCCGCTCGTGGCGCAGCGGCCAACAGGCAAAACCTTTCAAGTAGTCACCCTCGCGAACGAACGTCAGCTCTTCGCTCCGCAAGTTTCCTTCGCCCATCACACTCCCCTCTCGTTTGCTCAGCCGCGAATCCCCTTCGGGGCCTTCGTCGAACATACAAGTGTTACCAGGCAAACGCAGCTAGTGGGATCGCACTCGCTTCTCCCATGATGGCGTGTCGCACCAGCTTTGCCGTCAGCGGGGCCCACAAAAACCCAGAACGATAATGGCCCGTAGCGACCAGAACTCGCTTCCGCTCATCAATGAATCCGATCAACGGGTGACGCCGCTTCGAGCAAGGCCGAACTCCGGCCACTGCTTCGACTACTTGCCCCAACACCTCCGGGCGGTAGACTCTGTGGCTCAGTTCCAACAATTGCCGAACGCCCTCCGCTGTCAGCCGGCCAGGTGGCTCCATCTTTGTTTTATTGCCCCCAATAACAAGGGTCGCGCCGCGCGCAAACACGGCACCCTGACTGGTACTCATGGCAAGGGGCGGCCCTGACTCGCACAGCTCGGTGGCCACCCGCTCCCCTTGGACTCCCACCAACGGCAATGGACAGCCGGCCGAAGCCAGCAGAGCGCGGCTGCCCGAACCAGCCGCCACCACGGCTCGACGTGCCGTGACCTCCTCCCCGTCAGCAAGGACCAGCCGGACCCACTGCTGCTCGCAGCAAAGTTGCTCCACGCGAGCGAACTTCCAAACCACACCACTCGATTCACACGCCCGACGCAGGGCACCGTGCAGCCCTTCCGGATGCACGAAAGCATCTGCAGCAAACCGAGCGGCTCCGACCACACTCGGTAACAATCGCCCGTCCAAGCGGTGCAAATCCTCTCCTTCAATCCACTCGGCGGCTCCGGCTTGGCCCGGCCGTTCGGTGACCCGTGCGCGCAGCGTACGTGCCTCATCCGCCGTGAGCGCTAGGTGTAAGGCACCCGCGGCGTGAAAACCGGTCGTCATCCCCGAGCATTCCTCGATGCCTTTCACCCATTCCCTCCACATGCTGGCACTCCGCTGACGGAGCGAAAACCAAAACCCGCCCGGCGCTGTGAGCCCACCTGTCACGATCAGGCCGACGGCTGCGCGCGAGGCAGCGCCACCCGCGCCGGGATCGTCAACGACCACCACTTCGATACGGCCAACGCGAGCCAGCTCGTAAGCGACCGAGGCTCCGATCACGCCCCCTCCGATGACAGCGACCTCCCACTTCATGCGGGGGCGTAATCCCGTAACGCCTCGATTTCCTCCACTGCTTTGGGAACTGCCCCGGTCAGAACCTCATGCCCGTCTGCCGTAACCAGCACATCGTCCTCAATGCGAATGCCCACCCCGCGGTAGACCTCGGGCACCCCTTCGCAGTCAGCCCGGAAGTACAAGCCTGGCTCTACCGTCAGCACAAACCCAGGCTCGAGCAACCGCACTCGATCGCCGAGGCGGTAGGCACCGACGTCATGCACGTCCATACCAAGCCAATGGCTCGTCCGGTGCATGTAAAACCGCTTATAGGTTTCTTTTTCGAGGTTCTCGTCAACGCTGCCCTGCAACACGCCAAGGGCAATCAGTCCCTCCACCAATACGGTTACCGCCCGGCGGTGCGGCTCATCGTACGGGACCCCGGGGCGGATCGATTCGATGGCCGCCAACTGCGCGCGCAGGACCAACTCATACACATCGCGCTGGGCGGCAGAGAAACGCCTTCCCACTGGGAACGTACGGGTAATGTCGGAGCAATAATGGCCGTACTCCGCACCCGCGTCAATCAGCAGCAAATCGTTGTCTTCCAGTATCCGATCGTTGGCCGTGTAATGCAGCACTGTGGCGTTCGCACCGGAAGCAACAATGGAAGGGTACGCTGGGCCAGAGGCACCGAAGCGACGAAACGTAGCATCCAACAGCGCCTCGACTTCGTACTCGAACATGCCCGGTCGCACCGCTTGCATGGCGCGACGGTGCGCCTCGCCAGCGATCCGTGCAGCTTCTCGCATACACGCAAGTTCCTCGGCTTCTTTGCGCAGGCGCATTTCGTGCAGAATCTCACCCGGGTCCCGCACCACCCACGGGCCACGCCCATTGCGAGGTCGCAGTCGCTGCCACTGCCGCATCCAACCAACGACCCG
Organism: Myxococcales bacterium; assembly: GCA_037445065.1. Taxonomy (GTDB): domain Bacteria; phylum Desulfobacterota; class Binatia; order HRBIN30; family HRBIN30; genus JBBILD01. Next base: position 8,643 of record JBBILD010000022.1, on the reverse strand, counting down.
CCGGTTCCATTCTTCGTCGCGCCCAAAGCGGTAGTACAACTCGTCGCGGTCACTCACAAACTCTCCCACCACTTGGTCTACCTGGCTGATGGGATAGGCACGCTGGGCACCAAAGTCGCGCCTCGCACCTTCGACGCCCGCGTGCGCGCCTACCCAGACATACCTCTCCGCATCGTAAGGCCGAACGAACAGGACGAACTCGTGGTCCGGATGCCCAGGCAAAAGCAAACATGCCGATTCTGGCTCAGAAAACCCCGTCAAGTAGAGGAGATCGCTGTCCGCCCGATAGGGATACTCCACATCATTAGAGCGGATGGCCACCGGCGCCGCTGGAAACAGCGCCGCCGCCCGGGATCCAATCTGCTCCATGAACCGGCGCCGCCGCCGTGCGTAGACAGACAAGTCCAATACTGCACGCGGCCGATACGCTTCGCCCTGCTGAAACATGCCTCCAAGCTTATCCCGCGGCGTTCGAGCGCGACAGGTAGCGCCGCACAAGGTCAATTGGGATGGGGACAATGATGGTGTTGTTTCTCTCCGTCCCAACCTGCGCCAGCGCTTGCAACATGCGCAATTGCACCGCCACCGGTTCTTTTTCCATGATCGAGGCTGCTTCCGTCAGCCGCAACGCCGCCTGATACTCACCCTCCGCGTTGATCACCTTCGCGCGGCGAAGTCGCTCTGCCTCCGCTTGCCGCGCCAGCGACCGCTGCATCTCGACCGGCAAATCGATGTGCTTCACTTCGACGGCAACCACCTTCACACCCCAGGGCTCGGTGTGGGTATCTATAATTTCCTGCAGTCGCGTGTTGAACTTCTCCCGCTCCCCGAGCAACTCGTCCAAATAGGCCTGGCCGCATACGCTGCGCAGGGTGGTCTGTGCGATCTGCGAGGCAGCGTAAAGGTAGTTTTGCACTTCGATCGCGGCGCGATTGGCGTCCACGACGCGGAAGTACAACACCGCGTTCACCTTGACGGATACGTTGTCACGGGTGATTACGTCTTGCGAGGGCACGTCCAAGGTTACGGTCCGCAAGTCGATCCGGTACATTTGCTCGATCAGCGGGATGACATAAATGATCCCGGGTCCCCGAGCTGGCGTGCTCCGACCGAGCCGAAACACCACCGCGCGCTCGTACTCCTTCACGATCTTGATACCGGATAGCAAAAGCGCGACGGCGATGATCAGAACCGTGGCTGCAGGACCCAGAATCATGGGGTCGCTGTACCACAATCGGCAATTCGTTGCGACCGTTGCTGTCGCACGTTGGCAAGTTTTCTTCGTCTGTCACGAGGGTTAGGCTGCTAGGGCATCATGAAGCTCTTCCGGCAAAGCCGTGTGACGGAGTCGCTCGCATACACACTCCTGGTGGCTTGCGTTGCCGCCCTGGGCTACCTGACTTTGCGGCTGGTCCATCGCGGAACGCCATCCGAGGAGCCGACGTCTTCGCCACCGGGAGCGCTGGTAGAGCTGCAGAACTTCCAGACGCGCGCAGAACTCTCGCCGAACGGAGAGCAGCTGCTGATTAGCGTACAGATCCGCACAACGACTGCCCGGCCCCTGCCCGTGCAAGTGATCTTTGTTGCCAAGCCTGGCGAGGGTTCGACTAAGCATTTTGGCGTATGGCCCACCATGGGCGCCGGCGGACTGGTGACCGCGGGCGGCCATGTGCGTGGCGGCACGAGCGCCCCTAGCGAGGTCATGACGCTCACGCGGAGCTGGTCACGCGTAAGCGGCGCGATCCCTCAGCCCCCAAACGGCACGCGCTACGAAACGGTCGTCATCTATGTCCTTGGCGAGCACGGCGAAGTTCTTCTCGTTCGCCCGTATTTGGTCGGAACTCGCTAACCCCCTATCCCCGAAATTCCCTGCCCCCGGTGGGTGAAAAACCGCCGGGTCACTCCTCGCCCGATTCCGGCTGTAGTCTGGGGTCGCCCGGACCGGGGGTGGGCTTGATGGAAAGGTAGCGAGGCCGCTGCGTCGCTGGCGGGCGCTCGCGCGCCCCGGGCTCTTCCTGGTCCTCCGCAAACGTTTCCTCGGGCTCGTCTTGCTCTAGCGCCTCCAATTCTGCCTCTCGACCTTCGTGACTTTCAAACGAAGGCCTCTTGGGGCGCCTACCATATGATCGCAGGCAGTGCTCAACCCAAGTCACGCTCGTACCCATCCGCTTCGCCAATTCAGACACGTCCACGATGCCGCCTCGCGTCCTCGACGTATAGCTGGTCGCCTCACGAACGATCTGGACACAGGGTACCCGTCCCGCCTTTGCCGGCCCAAGCAGTATGAAAAACAACAACCACGCCACCAGAACTGCGACAAGCCGTTGGGTCATCGGTGCTCGATCCTCGCTTCACGCTGCCGCGACTCGCCTTACCAATGGTCGCCGCCGCGTGAACAGCGCCAACAGTTGCGTAGGTTCCCGAGCAACGGTCCCGAGCAAACCGCACCAGCTCGCCGGCGCCCAACCCTGACGCGTCGCGTACTCGGCGAACCGCCGCTCCGCAACTCGATGCAGCTCCCCCCGGTGCTCCACAGACCAGAGGCGCGTCTCCGGCCGCTCGAACCCAGCCTCGCCGAGGTCTTCACTCCACACTGCCGCTGCCTCCGTCGTTGCTGCGGGTAGGATCAGTGCGAAAAACCCTCCATCACGAAGGACTCTCCAGACTTCCCGCAGCACGCGCTGAGCGGCATTCCCCTCCTGACCGGCAAGCCACCATGCGTGGGTCACAGCTCCGCTCCGGAGTGGAATGTGCGCCGATGCCCCACACGTCACCCATACGCCCTGGGTACGACTGGCCCGATTCAATGCCTCCGCGATGGAAGCCTTATCCCGGTTCACCTCCACCGCCACTACCTGACACCCGAACATTTCTGCGGCCCATCGGGCCCGGCCTCCAAGGCCAGAACCGACCTCCAACACTAACTCATACTTGCGGAAAATTCCCTGGCTGCTGAGCAGGCGCAGAGCCGATGCCTCGTACGGCATGTCATGATCCAGACCGAAAAACGGCGATCCCTTGGGAGCTGGTGTCCCGCCTAGTGTCAGTTGGCGCGCAACCTCAATGATGCCCTGCGCGATCGCTTTCGCGTTCGCACCCGAACGATCGCTCCTGTCGGACGCGGCGATTGTATCCACCGCCGGGCTTTCGCTTAACCTTCGCTTGACTCGCTTTTCGTCGCTAGCCATTTTGTCACGTCCTATTCCGCACCACGCAACGATTCCCTCAACAGCGCTTTCTTGGGAGAACGCACATGGCGAGGATTTTCAAGCAAAAAGGGAACTTTCTCGAAGACTTCCAGGTCGGTCACGTGTTCCGACACAAGGTCGGTAAGACCATCACTGAGGGCCTTTTCAACGCCTTCACCGAATACGACATGACCACCAACCCGCTCAGTAAGAACCGGCGCTACGCGCAGCGCTACGGCTTCCGCGACATGATTCTCCCACCAGGGTTGGTCATGGCTGTGGTGTTCAGCCAAAGCGTAGAAGACATCTCCGAGAACGCTCGCGCCAACCTGGAGTACATTGACATGCGCTTTGGCGTACCTGTGTACATCGGAGACACGATCGAGGTCGAGTCGCTGGTGATCGGAGTGCGCACGTCCAGCCGCGAGCCCAATCTGGGCGTGGTGCACGTTCAGACGACCGGACGTAACCAAAACGGCGAAGTGGTGCTCACCTACGAACGAAAGGTCCAAGTTTGGAAACGGGATGCCAAAGCGGTCGTCGAAGAGGCCAGCCTTGCCGAGGTGCCGGTTGTGCCTTGCGAACTCAAGCTGCCCGCCTACGACCCGAGCCGCGGCTACCGAGAACTGGCACATCTGAGCAGCTCGGACACGTACTTCGAGGACTTCACGGTTGGAGATATCATCGAGCACTCGCGCGGCCGCGTCATCACCACCGAACACATCGCGTGGACCGCCATGCTGGACAACACTTCGCAAGTGCACTGCAACCAGTTCATGATCGATCAAAATCCAGAGCGCTTTTTGGGCGGACAATTAATCGTGTACGGGGGCATTCCGTTCAACATTTGCCTCGGCCTGTCGTGTCCGGACATCGCCGACAACGCTCTCTGTGATATCGTTTACAAAACGGGCCGGCACACGGCCCCCGTGTTTGCGGGCGACACGATCTTCGCGTCTTCCGAGATCCGCGGAAAGCGCGACTTCCCAGGCCGGCCTGATCTAGGCATCGTCGAAACGACCCTCCGCGGCCATAAGTTCGTGCGCGAGAACGGGGAACCGAAACGTATCGAAATCTTCTACCTCGAGCGGGAGATCGCGGTTAAGCGGCGTAGCCACTACGCTTAACAGCGGTCAGCTACTGGAAGACGCTTCCGACTTGGGCCGCTTTCTGGCACGGCCAGACACGTTCAAATCTTCGGGTGGCTGCCAGCCACCCAGGGCGCGCGAGGCAACGTCCAACCCGTGATTCAAGAACGCCACCACAACATCGGTTTTCGTGACTTCGAGTTCCTGCGCGACCCGTTCGATTGCTTCGCCAATGTCGGCGGGAACCTTCACGTTCATGAGTCGGGCGTTGCTTCGTTTCCTTCGCTTTAGATCGGCTATCCGCAAACGCGAACGCATGCCTTCCCTCCCGTAAGACTCTGTGCTCTGCCGGACGGCGCTCCGATAACCGATTTTCTGCACCGGGGAAAGTCCCAAAACCCCTAAGTGCGGCGCCTCTCGCCGCTCGCCGCCGCTGTGGCTTGGCTGGCATCCTCCGCAAACAAGAAGCGGTGGAGACTTGCAAGGCCTTCGAGGTCGTGCACGTCACTCGGCAGGTTCGGGACCGCGACCATGGGCCAGGCATGGCTCCAACTGTTTTGAAAGTTCTCCACGCGTAACACGTCTCCCCTGCCTAAGGTTTGGTAGTCTGCAAAGTTTTCCAACAGGGCTCGGGCAAGATTCTCTCGTACACCCAGCTTGCGCATGATTGCCGCCAACGTTCGGGGGCTCGGCGGCTTACCCCCAACGAGCAGCTCGCGATGCATCCGGTTGATCACCACCGCCCCCAGGCGCACGCCGAGGCGTTCGATTTGTTCGAGAAAAAACTCCGCTTCTTGCAAGACCTGCTCTTCCGGGGATGCCACCAGAACGAACACCGTTTCCGGCGCGCGGAGCAGGTGATACACCCGCCGCACCCGCGGCTCGAAATTTTCAAACAGACCTGCCATCGAGGTAAAGAAGTCGGATATCTCCACCAGCGTGGAAACACCGGTCGCTTGTTCCAGCCGGCGCAAGAGAAAGCCCACCGTCCGGTTCACAAAGCGCAAGGTGTTCCAACCCGCGGCAAAGTACGGGCGTACAAACCACCGGATCACGTCTCGGTCGAGAAAATCGGCAATCCTTTGCGGAGCCTCCAAGAAGTCGAGCGCATGTCGGGTGGGAGGAGTGTCCACAACGATGCGATCATATCTTCCGGTTTCGTACAGTTCGCACAGCTGCTCCACCGCCATGTATTCCTGGGATCCGGCGAAACTTTGCGACAGGTGCTGGTAGAAGCGGTTGTGCAAGATCCGCTGCCGGATCTCGTCGGAGGGAGCGTGGCGCTCGATCAATGCATCCCACGCTCCTTTTTGGTCGAGCATGATTGCAGTCAGCGTCCCCCCCTGCGGAAACGAAAAGGTCACCTCCTCCCGTGACATCCCATCGAGGCCGAGCGCGTTCGCAAGCCGCCGCGCTGGATCGATGGTCAGAACCAGTGCGCGAAAGCCGCGCTGCGCGGCACGCAGGGCAATCGCCGCCGCGGTCGTCGTCTTGCCAACTCCGCCAGACCCAGCGCAGATGAGAACCCGATGTTCTGTAAGCAAATTATCGAGAATCGCCATGGACGCGCTGTACCTGTGCAGAACTCCGCTCTACCTGCGCGGCGAGAATCCGCGCCAGAGCCTCCAAGTGGTCGCGAGAAAATTCTTCCACAAACAAGAACGGAAGCTCGACCACCGGTAACGGCACCTCCTGACGCAGGCGCTGCAAATTGCGCTCGTGAATCGCGCTCCAGCCCGCTTCTTCAACGGCGCTGTCCAGCACTGCGCCTGCCAGCCTCTGCTCGCGCTCCGGTAACGCCGCGACGCGCTCCCGCAGCGCCTCCAGTTCGTCGAGGTCGAAACGCCTTCGGTGCAAGCGATTGACGATCAGATACCCTGTGGGCATGTCGAGTTCGCTGCGGAGCCGCTCGTACATTTCGATCGTTTCGTTGACGGGCATTTCTTCCGCAATCGTCACCAAGTGCACCGCTGTCCGCTTCGGGTCTCGCAAGAGTTCAACGAGCCTTTTGCTCTCCTTGCCGACCAAACCGGCGGGGAACACGCGTTGGGCCGCGGCCGGCATGCCCAAATACTGCAGGCTATGGCCGGTCGCTGGCGCATCCACGATCACGACATCCCAAACCGGCCGGCCTTGCGCGTCCGTCTTTTCCGCCTCGTACCAGATCTTGCCGATCGTCATGAGTTCCTTGAGCCCGGGGGCGGCGGCAACAAAGTACTGATAGATCCGACTCGCAAACACCGCATCCAGCAGGCGCCGCACTGGCACCACGAGGCGTAGGTACTCGGCTAGGGCTGCACTCCCTTCCACCGAGATGACGGCAATGCGCGGCGCGACTTGCTTGGCCACCCCGAGCGCACCTGGCTCCTCCCCGAGTAAACGCGCCGCGCGACCAGCCCCATCCACCTCAGCCAGCAAAACTCGCTTGCCCCTTTGCGCCGCCCACAAACTCCAAAGCACACTGACGGTAGTCTTTCCCACGCCCCCCTTCCCGACCACGATCCAAAGGCGTCGTTCCGTCAGGGGGACTCCGGTCCAGCCACTACCGGCAATTCCATCACGATCCGTCATTCATTCCGCCCAGCGCCGCAAAACCAAGGAGGAGTTCATTCCGCCAAAACCGAAGGCATTCGAAACGGCTACCTCGACAGCCATGGGGCGAGACTGGTTGGGAACGTAGTCCAGGTCGCACTCCGGGTCGGGGGTCTCATAATTGATCGTCGGCGGAACCACTTGCCGATCCAGCGCCAACGCCGTGTACGCGGCTTCGATGGCCCCAGCCGCGCCGAGTGTGTGGCCGGTCATCGACTTGGTCGAACTCACCGCCAGCCGAAAGGCATGCTCGCCAAAGAGCTGCTTGATGGCCTTGGTCTCGCTCACGTCATTCAATGGGGTCGAGGTGCCGTGGGCGTTAATGTACTGCACTTGCGACGGCTCGATCTCAGCGTCGCGCAAGGCTCGTTCCATACATTTGCGAGCCCCTTCACCGTCCGGAGCCGGCATGGTGATGTGGTAGGCGTCCGCATTCGCCCCGTACCCGACCAGTTCCGCATAAACGTGGGCTCCCCTCGCCCGCGCTGATTCGAGAGCCTCGAGCACCAGCAATCCCGCGCCTTCTGCAATCACGAAGCCATCTCGGTCCTTGTCAAAGGGGCGACTGGCGCGCTCGGGTTCCTCGTTGCGCGTCGACAGAGCACGCATCACCGCGAAGCCCGCTACTCCAATGGGCGTGATCGGCGCCTCGACTCCTCCCGCCACCGCCACATCTTGCTCGCCGTTGCGAATCCGCCGAAACGCCTCCCCGACTGCGTGGCCCCCGGAAGCACAAGCGCTCACGACAGCCAAATTCTCCCCGCGGAGGCCAAAGCGCATGGCGATGTGGGCCGGAGCCATGTTCAAAATCAACCGGGGAATGAAGAACGGCCCCAGCTTCCGAATGCCGCCTTGGTAAAAGTCGCGGACCCCTTCCTCCAAGGTGGCAATCCCGCCCATGCCTACGCCAACGATCACCGCCGCCCGCTCCGGATCGAAACCAGCCCGATCCCAGGCTGCGTCGCACAAAGCCTCCGTTGCTGCAGCCAGGGCGAGCTGCGAGAAAAAATCCATTCGCTTGGCTTCACGCCGATCCACGAACGCGGCTGGATCGAAGTCCCGAACTTCGCCTGCGATTTGGACTGGTAACTCCCGCGGGTCAAAACGGGTAATGCGCCGGATGCCGGAGCGCCCCGCAACCAGCGCTTCCCAATTCTCTGGCACCGAGTTGCCAAGGGGAGTAACCAAGCCGATGCCCGTAATTACCACGCGACGGCGCGCAGTCATACGGCATGGCTAATCAACGGACCTTGCCACTGCAACGCGGAGTGCGCGAGCCTTGGTTCTAACCCGAACAAAAAAGCGGGGAGCCCCTGTAGGGACTCCCCGCTCCGTTGCCGGTTTGGATGGCTCAGCGCTTAGCGAGTGAAGCCCGATCGCAAACGCCGCCGCAGCACGACGAGCGCGACCGGCAACACCAGCAGCCAACCAAGGCCGCCGCTGCGCGCTGCCACGTGGCAACCACCCTCGTCCTCCTCGACCACCCGCGGCGTCGCAGTAGCTGTCGCCGTTGGTGGCACCCGCGTCGGGGTTGCAGTGGGTGGCGCCACAGTGTTCGTCGGCGTCGCTGTCGGAGGAGCGACCGTGTTCGTTGGAGTTGGGCTCGCTTCGCCCACGGTCGGCGTCGGAGTCGGCGGCTGTGCACCCGCCACGCACACCACACCATCGCGGCCGGTGGCTCCGTCAACTCGCCCACCAGTCGGCGTGCTCAAAATCACCCCGCTCACTCCGACCGTCCCACCACTGCCACTCACCGTCACGTTGCACGTGTACAA
>JBBILD010000021.1:0-59492 GCA_037445065.1 Myxococcales bacterium | reverse complement strand
GGTGGCGTGGTGCCTTGGGGCGCGAGGGGGGCACGTTGAGGTGGAGAGTGTCAAGGAGGAAGTTATGAGGGTCCGCAGCGGGGCTTCTGTTCATCGGGACAAGCCGGGCGTGTTGGGGGCTTCCTTGATGTGCCAGGCCTTATGGCTCGTGGCCATTGGGCTTGGTGCGGCGATGGTGCCGTTGGAAGTCCGTGCACAGCCTGCCGGATCGGTGCAAGTCGTCAGTACCACCGTGGCTGGGCGTCCCGGGAATGGCCTGTCGAACGGCGTTGGCTCCGACCAGAGCGGTAAGATCGTGGGGTTTTACTCGGACGCCAGTAACCTCGTTCCTGGCGACACCAACCAGGCGCGCGACGTCTTTGTGCGTGACCTGGACGCGGGGACTATCGAGCGAGTCAGTGTGAGTTCCTCAGGGGCTCAGGCGAACGGTCCGAGCCAGTCGGCTGGCGGTAACGTTTCTCTGAGTGGCGACGGCTCTGTGGTGGCGTTTGACTCGCGCGCGTCGAATTTGGTTCCCGGCGACACCAACGCTCGGTCCGATGTGTTCGTGCGGGTGCGCGCGAGCGGGGTAACCGAGCGGGTGAGCGTGGCCTCCGACGGTACACAGGCCAACGGGAACAGTTTTTTCCCCGACATCAGCGCCGATGGCCGGTTTGTGGTCTTTCAGTCCGAGGCGACCAACCTCGTTACAGGCGACACCAATGGGCGATCGGATATTTTTGTTCACGATCGAGCCACGGGGATCACCGAGCGCTTGTGCGGCGTGCAAGGCAATGGGGCGAGTTCCCATGCTTCGATCAGTGACGATGGGATGTTGGTGGCTTTTTCCTCGGCCGCGACCAACTTGGTGCCTGGGGACACGAATGGAGCGCTGGATATCTTCGTTTGTGACCGGCGCACGGGAACGATTGAGCGGGTGAGCGTGTCTGATGCCGGGCAGCAGGGGAACGGGGACAGCATCCTGCCTGCAATCAGTGGGGACGGGCGCTTCGTAGCGTTCAAGTCCATCGCCACCAACCTGGTGTCGGACGACCGCAACGGTGTGGTGGACGTATTCCGCTTCGACCGCCAAGAGCGGAAGATCCAGCGGGTGAGCGTGAGCTTTGCGAACCGTGATGCAAACGATTTTTCGTTTCCCCCCGCGATCAGCCAAGACGGTCGGTTCGTGGTCTTCGGATCGGCGGCGACAAATCTGATTTTTAACGACGCTAACAACGCCTCGAATGTATTCGTGCGCGACATGGCGATTGGCGTCACCGTCGCCGTAGATGTGAACGAGCGCGGCGAGCTGGGAAATAACGGCGTGCCCGACGTGCCGTTCGCGATTTCCGCGGACGGGGAGAAGGTCGCGTTTGTCTCTTTTGCGACGAATTTGGGCGCGGGCGGCGCATTCGCCGGGCAGGTCTATGCCGGGACGAATCCGTTCTTCGGTCCGGGAGCATGTCCAGACGGTGTGTGCCCAGCGGGCCAGGTATGCGTGCGGGGGTTCTGTCTCACCCCGAGTCCCTCGCCCACCTTGACCCGTACTCCTCCGCCGACGCTGACGCGTACTCCGACCCGGACGGCGACACCGACGCCGACGTTCCGGCCGTGTGCCGGCGATCAGGACTGTGCACCGGATGAGCATTGCCGCGGCGGTACTTGCAAGAAGAAGCGGCCGTGTGACGACGCGGACCCGAATGTGGACCGCTTACAGTGCTTCGACCGAGAAGCGTGCGTGGATGGCCTTTGCGAATGTGGTGGAGACTGCAACCTCGACGGGTTCGTGTTCGGCAGCGAGGTCAGTAACGCGGTGTTCGTGCTGGGTGGGCTACTGCCGCTCAGTGCTTGCCAAGCTGCCGACATTGACGGCGACGGGAACGTAATGGGGAACGAGATCACCCAGATTGTGCTGAACTTGGCGCGGGGGTGCGTGCAAGAAGGGCGGCCCTTGATTTTTGCGCACGACCGGCCAGAGGAGGTAACCCTCAACATCCACGCCGAGTCGCAGGGAGCGGAGAGCGTGGTGGTGACGGTCGGTGCTTCTGGTGGTGGCGGGGATCTCGCTACCGTGCAACTCGATTTGCTGTACGACGCAACCCTGCTCGACATTGGAGATGCTAGCCGTGCCTGCAAGCTCGAGGAGCGTCTGCGGTCCTCGCACGTGCTGCTGGCGACCCAGCCGTCGAGCCCGCCCGCCCCGGAAGGACTCAAGCGCTTGCGCTTGTTTGCTGGCGATTTGGCCTACCCAATCCAGTCGTTTGCCGACGGTGGGGTGTTCCGTTGCGCATTCCAGCGAGTTGGCGGCAATAGTGGGAACGCGAGCTTCTCTGCCGATCGCTTGAACGTAGGCGACGCGCGCGCAACCACCTTCCAGGCTCGTGCCATCGGCGCGGTGGTACCTCTCGAGGCTCCGAGTCCCGAGCCTCAGCCGACTCCGTCGGCAAGTTGCCCGGGCGATTGCGATGGAAATGGGCAAGTGGTGGGCACGGAAATCACAACCGTGGTGCAAATCATGGCGGGACGCACTGGCCTGGCGGAATGCCCCGCTGCAGACTCGAACGGTGATGGCGAGGTGACCGTAGGTGACCTCACCCGAGCCGTCTTGCGACTGGCGAGGGGTTGCCCGTGAAGAGCGTGTGGATTGGTATCGAGATGGCCATGAGGCAGGAGGAAAGGGGCATGGTGCTGGAGCGAACAAAACGGGGGCGTAGGCGAGGGCCGGGGGTGAGCCTCTTGGCGGCCCTGGGGATGATGCTTTCTGCCGCGAGTGCCAAGGCGGCTGTTGTACTTCACGTGACGACGACCGACTCGGCTCCTGGCGGGCAAGTCGTGTTGGATGTGCGCATGACGCGCGACGCGCAGGACGGTGCCGTAGCGACAATCAACTTCGATCTCCTGTTCGACACCCGGCAGTGGAACCTCGGGGGACGTTGCACGAATGGCCAGGGCTGCACCCTTTCTGAGCAGTGCGCGGATGGGGACCCGTGCCGCTTTGCGCCTGGCGAGTGTGCGCTCGACCCGCGCCTGTCAGAGCACCTCCTCGAAGTGATTCCGCCCGACTTCCAGAACGTGGGCCCCAATGCATACCGGCTTCGCTTCGCGGTCGTGGGAACGCAGCTGCCACTACCGACGATAACGGACGGAGACATTTTGCGCTGCGTGTTTGCGATCCGCGCGGATGCCGAGGAAGGGCCGTTGAGCATCACTGCAGAGCGGTTGCAGGTGGCGGATAACTCGATCCCCGCCCGAGCGTTGCCTGGGGAGATCATGTTGCACCCAGGCAGGATCGTCCCCGGCACCCCGGGCCCGACTTTCACGCCTACGAATACCGGCACTCCTCCAACCTCGACACCGACGCCCACCCCGACTCACACCGATACGCCAACCGAAGTACCGACGACTCCAGTATCTCCTGGGCCGACCACGCCTCCCGTCGGACGCACACCTTGCCCGTCGCCGCGTCCGGCGCCGAGCGGCCCGGCGGTGTTTGCCGAGGACCTGGTGCTTGCCACTCAAGGGCAAGGGACGGTCGTTGTCCGCTTGGTGGCGGGAGGCAGCGAGGTGGTGGCCACTCAGAACGACTTGGAATTCGGTACGGGAGTTCGAGTGAACCGGCTGAACAATGGGCGGCCGGATTGTACAGTGAACCCAGCCCTTGGCAAGGAAGGTTCGGCGTTCGCTTTCCTTCCTGCGCACTGCCCTGAGAACGAGTGCCGGGCGGTGCGCGCCGTGGTGATTTCGTTTGAAAACACGAACCCGATCCCCGACGGTTCAGAGCTGTACCGGTGTAATGTGACGGTGAACGCGGAGGAGACCACCCTGGCGGTGACCAACGTGATCGCGAGCGACGCGCAAGGCCAACGGATTCCGTCGGCCACGGGCCGGGAAGGCCTTGTATGCGTCGAACCCACCCCGACGCCAAGCCCCACGACGCCTGCGGCGACAGTCACGCTCACACCCACGCACACAAGCACGGGTGTGGTCTCACCGAGCGCGACACGCACACCCACGGCAACGCCCATTCCGGCGTCGCCCACCGTGACAGGGACGGTAACCGGCCCCACGGTGACCCGCACGCCGGTTCGCACCCCCACCGCAACCGCGACGGCGGTGTCGGCAGAAGGTGATGGCTGCGATTGCAACATCGCGGGAGCGCATCGCCGGGGCTGGTCGTCTGCTTGGTTGTTGCTGCCCGCGGCGTTGTTATGGTGGAGAAAGCGCAACCGGATCGAGAGGGGTTAGGATCCTTCGCCGCGCGAGGTGCCAGTGCCAGAACGTCCTTCATTCGACGAAGTCATTGACCGCTTCCGTTCGCGGCAGGGGATCGTGGGGATCATCGGTCTCGGCTACGTCGGTTTGCCGCTAGCAGCGACCTTTGCCGAGGGCGGAGTCTCGGTCATCGGCTTCGATGTGGACCGAGGCAAGGTGGAAGAGTTGAAGGCGGGGCGCAGCTACATCCGCCATATCCCGTCTGAACGATTGAAGCAAATCCTGGCTCGGGAGAGCGTGTCGCGGGGCGACGGGCGCTTTTTACCGACCGCAGATTTTTCGCAACTGCAGCTTTGCGACGCCGCGCTGATTTGTGTCCCCACACCGCTCAGTGCAAACCGAGATCCGGACCTTTCGTACGTGGAAGGCACCGCCCACACGATTGCCCAGAACCTGCATCCAGGCCAACTCGTGGTGCTGGAGAGTACCACCTACCCAGGGACCACCGATGAAGTGGTACGGGAGATCCTGGAGGCATCGGGGCTACGGGTCGGCGTGGACTTTTACTTGGCGTTTTCTCCTGAGCGGGAAGACCCAAACAACCCAACGTTTCGGACGCGTAACATCCCCAAACTAGTGGGCGGAGTCACGCCGGCCTGCGGAGAAGTGGCCGTGGCCCTGTACGCATCGGTGTTGGAAAAGGTAGTCCCGGTGAGTTCTGCGCGTGTCGCGGAGGCGGCAAAGCTGCTGGAAAACATCTACCGGTGTGTGAACATCGCGCTGGTCAACGAACTGAAGGTCCTGTTCGACCGGATGGGGATCGATGTGTGGGAAGTGATTGACGCGGCTGCCACCAAGCCGTTTGGCTTCACCCCGTTTTACCCCGGGCCTGGACTGGGGGGGCACTGTATCCCGATCGATCCTTTTTACCTTACCTGGAAGGCGCGCCAGTACGAGCTGACCACCCGCTTCATCGAGTTAGCCGGCGAGATCAATCACAGCATGCCGGCGTACGTGATTGGAAAGCTCGCGGATGCACTCAACGAACAGCAAAAAAGTATCAAAGGCGCACGGGTGCTGGTTTTGGGGGTCGCATATAAAAAGGATCTGGATGACACGCGCGAATCGCCGGCCTTGCGACTCATCGAACTTCTTTTGCAAAAAGGTGCGCGGGTCAGTTACCACGATCCGTACGTTCCGGTCTTGAAGCGATCGCGGAAATATGATTTTAACATGTCCTCTGTGCCGCTGACACGTGATGAGTTGGAGCGAGCGGATGCGGTGGTGATCGCGACGGATCACTCCGTATTCGATTATGAGTTCATCGTTGCCAAGAGCAGGCTCGTCATCGACACGCGTAACGCGACCAAGGAAGTGCGTGCGGGTCGGGAAAAGATCGTTCGTGCCTGACAGTTGCAGCCGGTGGGAACGCGGTGGGGTTGGGATCGTGAGAGAAGAGCTAGAGGATTGGTCCTTTGTACGGCCGAGCAGGGCGGCCAAGGGGCATTGGGCAGCGATCTGCGCACCTGGGCTTGCCCGGCGTGGAATTGCGCCCAACCGCGTTTCTTCCTTGACAATGCCACGAGTTTTTGAGTATGTAAGCGCCCACTTCCGCGGTGCCGAGGGAGGCGCATCCGCTCTGAGGAGAAAGGCAGGGTGGAGGGAGTGAGGGCAGGTTCGGTCGACTGGAAAGGAGGAGGGCAATGCGAATGGTGAAGTGGGATGGATTCCTCTCGGGACTTGGGATCGCCGTCGTCCTGGGGGTCTTGACGTCGGCAGCGCGGGCTGACGTGACGTCGGAGAAGGCGGCTTCGGTCCTCGTCTTTCCAAAGGTGGTCGCTTCTGCGTCCGAGGATACGATCATCCAAATTGTCAACACGAGCAACTCGCTGATTCAGGCGCACTGCAATTACATTGATGCGCGGCTGTTCGATGTTGTGACGGGTCAGCGCTGTTCGCGCCCGAGCGCAACATGCCAGGCTTTGTGGCAAGAGACGGATTTTGACATATGGCTCACCCGACAGCAGCCGACGCACTGGTCGGTGGCCAATGGGCGGCAGGTGGACCTCACGGATGGGATCGGCAACGACGGATCCGGTTTCGATCCCGGCCACATTCCTCCGAAGCCGGACTTCGAGGGCGAACTTAAGTGCGTTGAGGTTACGGCATCGGGTGAGCCGGTGGCTGGAAACCACCTGCGGGGCTCGGCGGTGCTGGTAGCCTCGTCTGGAGATACCTCGCGTTACAACGCCATTGGCATCGAGGCCAACCCGGACGCGCAGCCCTCGAATCCGCTGGTGTTGGACGGCGAAGTCTACGCCGCTTGCCCTGAAAAGCTCTGGCTCAATCACTTTGCTGAGGACGCCGAGCATGGCGGGGGCAGGGCGTTGACGGAATTGACGTTGGTCCCTTGCGCCCAGGACTTGGAGAATCAGCAGCCAAAGTCGGTAACTGTGCAGTTCTTGGTTTGGAACGAATTCGAGGAGCGCTTCTCGGCGAGCACCACGGTGACTTGCTATCTGTCGCAGTTCCTGAATACGCTGGACTTTGGTGGGCTCAACAACTCTGTTTTCTCTGATACGGTGCTTGGCACGACCGTAGCGATGACCGAGATCACTCCGGTTGTACAGCCGAATGGTGACTCTGGCGGCGTGATTGGTGTGGCTCGGCGGTTCGTTTCGACTGGCGGAAGTCAAGGGACGGTCATGCACAGTCTCCATACCACGGGAAGCTTCATCCCGCCAAACGGGCCGGACACGATCTTGTTAGCCCCGCGCGAGTAAAGCGGTGGCCTGGGAAGCGGTAGAGGAGCGCCGAGCGAGGTGAGGGAAAGGAGAAGAACGATGCGTACGGTCAACTGGATGCGGAAAGGGACTGGAGCGTTGGGGCTGCTGGCCGGTTTGGGGTTCGGGGTTGGCGCGTTGCGGGCCGACGTGTCTTCCACGAATCCGGCGGCAATTCTGGTGTTCCCGAAAGTCGTGGTGGATTCCAGCAACGGAGTGGATACCCTGATTCAGATTTCGAACGTTGAAAATCAGCCAGTCAACGTTCGCTGCTTTTACGTAAACGCGAACGGTCGCTGTTCGAGTGCTCCGTTCGAGGTGTGTAATCCGAATGGCCCCAACACCTGCTCGCAGCCGGGCTTTTGCGTTCCCGGATGGCAAGAGACGGACTTTGCGTTCCGCCTGACCTCGAAGCAGCCCATCGTGTTTTCGGTTCGGGACGGGTTGCCGGATCTGCCCCTTGCGAATCAGCCTGGGCCCAAGGGTGAGTTTAACTCGGGCAGCATTCCGCCTTCCCCGGACGATCCAATGGTGGGGGAACTCAAATGCGTGCAAGTTGGGGACGACGAGTTGCCGGTGGATCAAAACTGGCTCAAGGGTGAAGCCACCATCCAGGAAGGTGTGGATGTGCGCGGCTATAACGCCATCGGCATCCAGGCCATCGAAGGCGCGAACAACCGCGACAATACGCTGGTCCTAGGTGCAGAGTACAATGGCTGCCCGAACTTGTTGTTGCTGAATCACTTCTTCGACGGCGCGGGCCCGCGGGTCGTTGGAAGCCCGACCATTCGAACGGATCTCACCCTTGTGCCGTGCTCGCAGGACTTCAACTTCCAGGCCCCGCGGAGCGTGGTGGCGCAGTACCTGGTGTTCAATGAGTTCGAGCAGCGTTTCTCGACGAGCCGTAGCGTGACCTGCTTCCAGGAAATCGCGCTCTCTGATATCGATACGCGGCCCGGAACCGGAGACGATGCGTTCTCGATCTTCAACGTGGCGGTGCAGGGAACCTTAACCGGCCAGACCATCGTGCGTGGAGTTCAGACCAACGATCCGGTGCGGGGCACGGGGCTGTTGGCGATTACCGAGGAGTTCCACACGGCAGGTCAGGCGGCCTTTTCGAACGCGTCGAATGTTCACCAACGGGGGATTCGCACCCAAGCAGACATCATTTTGCTGCCCGCTGCGCAGCCGTCTGGTTTGTGATTCGGTCCGCGCTCGGTTTGCCGGAGGAAGAGCGTCAAGGGACCGGGTGCTTGTAGCACCCGGTCCCTTTTTTCATTGCGTAAATTGCCCAAAACCACTAATGCGGCGTAGAAAGTTCGGACAAGAGAGACGATGAACTTGAGAATCCGGGAAAACGGCTCGTTGATTCGCGGCTGGACCGTGCGCGACAGTGCCGAACTGTACAACGTGGCCAATTGGGGCGCGGGTTTTTTTGGTATCAACGACCGCGGGCACGTGGAGGTGCGCCCGCGAGGGGAGGGCGGCCCGGCAATCGATTTGCTCGACCTGGTCGAGGATCTGCAGCGGCGCGGCTTGCGCACACCCATGCTGATCCGCTTCTCCGACATCTTGGCCAGTCGCGTGCGCGGTTTGTGCGGGGCTTTCCAGAGAGCAATTCAAGAATACGGCTACCAGGGACGGTTCCGCGGTGTCTATCCCATCAAGGTCAACCAGCAGCGCCACGTGGTGGAAGAGATCGTGCAGTATGGGGCACCGCTTCAGGTAGGCCTGGAGGCGGGGAGCAAGCCCGAACTCCTCATCGCGCTCGCCATCCTCGACACGCCCGGGGCGCTCATCATTTGCAACGGGTACAAGGATCGAACCTACATTGAAACCGCACTGCTCGCCCAGCGGCTGGGCCGGACGCCGATCATCGTCATCGATCGGGCGCACGAGGTGGAGCTGATCGTTCGTGTGGCGAGAGACCTCAATATTCGGCCGAATATTGGAATTCGCGCGAAGTTGACCACCAAGGGGGCCGGAAAGTGGGTGGAATCTACGGGGGACCGCTCCAAGTTCGGACTCACAGCGGTGGAGATCGTCGAGGCGATCGAGAAGCTGCGCGAAGAAGACATGCTCGATTGCCTCAAACTGCTTCACTTCCACATTGGGTCGCAAATCACGGCGATCCGCGCGCATAAAGACGCGCTCAAGGAAGCCTCGATGATTTTCGTGGGGTTGCACCAAATGGGCGCGTGCCCGGATTTGCTCGACGTCGGAGGCGGCTTGGGGGTGGATTACGACGGTTCGCAGACCAATTTCCACTCCTCCATGAACTACACCGTGCAGGAGTACGCGAATGACGTCGTGGCCACGATCCAGGAGGCCTGCGACAGCAAGGGCATCCCGCACCCGGACATCGTGACGGAAGCCGGGCGGGCGATGACGGCGCATCACTCGGTGCTGGTCTTCGACGTCCTCGGCGTCCACGAACTGGTTTCCGGTCGCCCACCGCAGCCGGTGACGGAAAGCGATCCGAAGGTGGTGCAGAACCTGGCTGAGGTGTACGAGACGATTTCCGAGAAAAACGTGCTCGAGTCCTACCACGACATCCTGCAGCTCAAGGAGGAGGCGACCCACCTGTTCAATCTTGGTTTCCTCGACTTGCGGGAGCGGGCTCGTGTCGAGCGGCTGTTCTGGGATTGTTGCGAGAAGATTTTGCGCATCGTTCGCGACATGCCGTATGTACCCGAGGAGCTGGAGCCGCTCGAGAAGGGGCTCGCGGACACTTACTACGGGAATTTTTCCGTATTTCAGTCAGCCCCCGACCACTGGGCGGTGAAGCAGCTTTTCCCCGTCATGCCCATCCACCGTCTGGACGAGAAGCCCACCCGCCGTGGGATCTTTGCGGATTTGACCTGCGACAGCGACGGCAAGATCGACCGCTTCATTGATCCTCGTGACGTGCGCGATGTGCTTGAGCTGCACGCGTGGAACGGGCAGCCGTACTACGTGGGGGTGTTCTTGGTTGGCGCCTACCAGGAAATTTTAGGGGACCTGCACAACTTGTTTGGCGATACGGACGCGGTCCATGTCCGCCTCGGGTCGGATGGTCGTTACGAGGTGGAGCACGTGGTCGAGGGGGACTCGGTCACCGACGTCCTGCGCTACGTGGAGTACGACAAAGGGGCACTCGTGGAGCGGGTGCGGCGCACGATCGAGGATGCGATGCGTGCCGGCCAAATCACTCTGGAGGAGTCAGCCCGGCTCAGGCGCCACTACGAGCAAGGCCTGCAAGCCTACACCTACCTGACGCGCGAGTAGCCGCGCAGGCTAGGTGGCCGGTGCGATACTCCTCCTCGAAGCGGAGGGGTGAGGAGCCCTTCGCTGGCGCTGCGCTAGGTAGCCTGCGGTTAGCGACCTGGGTGCGGACGCGAACTGTGCTTACTGGCAGTTTTACCGCTCGTCAGGAAGCACCACCGCGGCTGGCGGAACCGATTCGCATTTCAGGCGGAAACTAAAAGAGGGTCGAGGTACCGATTTGTGGCCTCGCGGCGAAGGCGGGCTTCCTCGGCCGGATGCAGGTGAGCGACTTCTTCGTCGGGCTTCACTTTGAACAGGGGCTGCCCCTTCCGCACCACCACGCCGCTTTCCGAAACCAAAACTTCGAGGATCGTGCCGGAAAACGGGGCATACACTTTGTTGAACATCTTCATCACTTCGATGATGTAGAGCGGCTGCCCCGCTTCGAAGTGACTTCCCTTCTCCACGAAAGGAGGCAGGCCCGGAGCCTCTTGGTGATAGAGAGTTCCTCCCATGGCGGCCACGATTTCGTCGGAAGCGGCCGCCGGGGGAGGCACCAGCACCTTACGCATCGCCTCCTGGTGCTTCGGGTCCAACAGTCGCTCCGGAATGACAACCGTAAGGTCTTCGGCCAGGTGCAGGTCGTAGAATCCCGTCTTGCGTCCGATTGCGGGCAGCAAGGCGAGCAGCTCGAAGCCAGCCTGATACCCTGCGTGCGCCGCTCGGATGCGAGCCCACAGTGCGGGATCGAAGCCAAGGGCTGGTTCCGGTTGCCGCAAGAGCGCATCCAGCGCAGGCCAATCGTTGGGTGTGCCAGGGCGAGCCATGAGCTTGCGGTAAAAGGAGCGGGCCTTATCGAGCAAAGCCTGGTCGTGATCCCAGATCCGGTGCGCTGCTGGCTCGTCGGGGCGGTCGTCGAGATGCAACAGGTGGTACGTATCCGCCAGCACGTCGATCGGGTTGCGCAGCCAGCGAAAGCGGTCACCCACGAACTCGAAGTCGCGCCGGTGCTGGCTCAGCCAGGCGGAAAGAAAGTGCGGCTCCTCGAAGAGGGCTGCAATAGGTCGCTTGAGCAGCGTGTCTTTCAGATCGAGGACCTCTCGGGCGGCCGCCGCGGCCTCTTTCGACAGCACACTGTAGGTGTGAACAAAGTGTTGGGCGATGCGCTCGAATGCGAAGTCCAAATCAATCGTACGCGCTTCAGCGGCAAGCTCCCCCACCGCGGTCAGGTAAGGCAAGACGAACTTGGTGGTGGGTTTCGCCCACTCGTCCCGAGACAGGAACCAAACCACGATCCCGTAAAGAAACTCGCGGTTGGTGGCCAAGTCGATGCCCCGCAGGGTCGTGCAGCGCAAAACTTCCGCCAACCGCTCGAAACTCGCAGCTCGGCTTTCCCCGGTGGCCAAGAGCAAGGCAATGTTGGAGTCATACGCGCCCGCGATGCGGTAGCGCATAAAGAGGCCAGTGTCGGGATTTTTGATGCAGATCCCTTGATCGTCGCGAATCTCACCAGGGATCGGTTCGGACCACGACACAATCACACCGCCTGCGGCCGGTTGCAGCGCACGGTCGGTTGCATTGAGGCGCGCTTCGATCGCTGCCATCTCACGTTGTACCCGTACCGGGCGGGGCAGGCGCTCTTTGTGGCGCGCAATCAGCGCCATGCACTCCACAATCGAATGCACGTCGAAGAACTCGTTTGGATTTTCTGGGTTGGCGAAGCGCAGTGCGTAACACAGCTCGGAGACGCGGTGCTCGACTTGGATTCGGGTGTTGACCTCCATGAAGTAGTGGCGGTCTCCCTCCACAATGCACTCGAAGGTGGAAGCCGAATCGAGACCCACGGCGAGGCCAAAGCGTTCGGCCTCTGCCTCCATCCGGCGCAGCACCTCGAGATCCGTGGACAGGATCTCCGCCCGGCGGGAGTCTCCACGAGCGTTTGCCTCGGCGATCGCTTGCTGGAGTCCCTCTTCCGTGATCGAAATTTCGACGAGCTTCTGCTCGTGCATTTGCAGCGAGCAGTCGCGCCCCCCGAGTGTGATGCACCAATGCCCATTGCCGATCATCTGAATCTCGTTGTGGCGGGTGCTTTCGATGTTGAGTTCAATCAAAATGTTTTTGTTGTCGCCCACGCCCGTGGCCTTGACCTCGGCTAGGACTTCCCGCACGAGGCCGGGGACCACCGATGCGTCGGAGAAGATCCGTTGCCCCTTTCCCCCGCCGCCGCCAATTGCCTTCAGGCGAAAGCGGCGACCGGGGTTTTGGCGCAACAGTTCCTCCGCTTCGCGCTGTACCTGCTCGGCGAGCTCGTCAATGGTGTAGAGGTCAATGTGCTTTTGGTACGAAGCAGCGAGCACCGCCTCCGCCAGATCGGTGAGCTCAACGTTGGCGGAACAAATTTGCGGCACCTCGAGCCCGTGTTCCCGCACCACCCGCGCTAGCGCTTCGCGGTCGGGATACTTGCGCAACAGTAAGCGCGCCGTAACGTTGTTGACTCCCGGCGTCACGGAGACCCGATTTGCGATCGCCGTACGCTTGGCTTCGTCTTTGGCTCCGGCTGCTTGCTGCACGTGCGAGCCAGGGCCAATGAACTTGAGTCCGGCTTCTTCGATGGAGCGCACAAAGTACGCATCTTCCGCCATGAAGCCGTATCCGGCGAAAATGTAATCGTACCCATGCTCGCGGCAGATCTCGATGATTTGCCGGATCCGCTCAACGCGCTCGTCCTTTGTGGCCCCTGTGTAGTCGGGGACTGGGTGGACGCACTTCGGGTCCATGATGCGAAGTTCCGGCGAGAGGGCACGCGGGAAGACGATGCTGTCGCGCTCCGACAGCAACATTCCCACCTTTTCGACCCCCATTTCCCGGAACACATCGATGGCCTCTTTGCGGATGGGCCCCCGGCACACGATGAGAATGCGCATGTCCTCGCAAGAGAAGGAGCGCACCCAAGGCGACACAGCCTGGCTCAATCGCCGGTCCCGGTGGACGAGCGGGTTGAATGACTCTGGGCTCGGAATGGCGGGGCTGTACATCAGTGAAACTCCCTTTGAACAGACTGCCACGGGCCAGGCTCGTAGTGGTCGAGCAGGAACTTCAAGTTGCGCCACAGAACCCAGCGCAAGTCTGTCGGCATGACGATTTCTGAAATGGACCCGAGGCTCAGTGCCTCTCGCGGGTTCATGAGTTCTCGCTCGTAGCGCCGGTTAAATTCAGTCTCTTGTGCCTTGAGCCATTCGTTTGCCTCGAGTTGTGCTTGCCGCCGCGCTTCATCGGGGTCTGCCCCCGCCTCGATTTTGGCGCGCGTGCCTTCTTCTACCATCTTTGCGGCTGCGGCTCGCACTTGCTGGAGTTCCCGTTTGTACGTGTACTCCTTTCCGGCGGTACCCATGACCGCGACCCGCGTTGTTGGCAACGCGAGCACCACGTCCGCTCCCGTGGCGTAAGAGTTGAAAGCCGCGTAAGCACCGCCGAACGCATTCCGCAAAATCAGCAAGATGCGCGGGGTGCGCAAGTCAATGATCGAATCCAGCATGGCGCGCCCGGCTTGGACGATACCGCGGCTTTCCTGGTCTTTGCCGGGGAGGAAGCCCGTGGTGTCCTCCATGAAGATCACCGGAATGTTGTAGATGCTGCAAAAACGCACAAAGCGCGCGATCTTGTACGCGGCATCGATGTCAATTTGGCCGCTGGCGACCGCGCTGTTATTGGCGACAAAGCCGACCACATGCCCACCGAGGCGGCCAAAAGCGGTAATCGCGTTGCGAGCACGGTCGGGCTGAAGCTCGAAGTAGTCGCCGTGATCGCAAACCTGTTGGATCACAATGGAGACATCGAAAGGGGTGTTGAAGCCAGTGGGTGAATTGAACGCCTTGCGCAGCAGGGTGTCGATTTCCACCGTGCGGCGGTCCACCGGATCGCTGGTCGGCTGGTAAGGAGGGGCGACTTTGTTGGAGTCGGGAAGGTAACTGAGGAGCCGCTGCGCGGTGCGCAAGGCCGCGACTTCGTCTGCCACGGTGATGTCGGTAACGCCACTGGCCCCGTGCACCTTGGGCCCGCCCAACTCGTCGGGCGTGACGTCTTCCCCCAGGGCGCTCTTGACCACTCCGGGTCCGGTGAGCCCGAAGAACGTGTTGGCCGGCTGAATCATGAAGCTGCCTTGCCGGGGCAGGTACGCACCACCGCCGGCGTTGAAGCCGAACATGCACATGATGCTCGGCACCACGCCGCTGATCTTGCGCAGGGCAGTAAAGGCTTCGGCGTAGCCGTCCAAGCCGCCGACCCCGGCCGGCACGTAGGCGCCCGCGCTGTCGTTCATCCCGATCAGCGGGATGCCCCGATTCCCGGCCAGGTAAATCAAGTTTGCCAACTTGCGCCCATTGGTGGCGTCCATGGATCCGGCACGCACCGTGAAGTCGTGCCCGTAAAGCGCCACGTCGCGCCCGCGGATTTTGAGAATCGCAGTGACGATCGAGGCGCCGTCGAGGTTACGACCCCAGTTCTGGTACAGGATCATGGGTTGAACCCCACGGTCTTGCAGCACCTCGATCCGCTCCCATACCGTCATCCGGCCTTTGGCGTGCTGGCGGATCACTTGCAAAACGCCTGCGGCCACGAACGGCCGCCGGCGCAGCTCCTCGCCCTGTTGTAGCGCTTCCTCGTACAGCCCCGGCGCTGTCTCAGCAGCCGCTGTGCTGGGCGTTTCTTCCAACGGATTTTCTAACGTCGGGGGGAGCAATTCCGACTCTCGACGAGCTTTTGGCTCTTTCGATTTAGCTCTGGCAATGGCCATCGGCTTCCTCCTCTCCCTCCACCTGCTGACCGACGTGCCCGGCTCGGATCAGGGAAGGGGCGCGCAACCCACCTACAGCAAAGACGGAGCCCACGCAGCGCAGCGCTGCCCTTGAGAGTCGCGCACGTGCCTGCGCTCTTCCGTGGAGCATGCGGACGCGTACTTTTACCAGGAAAACTCAGGCCGGCAAGTGCAGCTCACCGAACGGCGGCTGGAACGCCGTCGAGTTGCACCCGATCGCCGACCCGCAGACCGTGCTTCTCAGCAAAGCCTGCGTTGACTTCCAAGACGTACTTGGCAGGCACGCCGGGCCCGCGGGGCGTGGTGGTGAACGGTTGGGCTCGTTCCACGATCCCGACCACTTCCAGGTTGGCCCCAATAAAAATCATATCGAGCGAGAGTGGCGTGTTTTTCATCCAGAACTCGAGTTGGTCTTCCTCGGGAAACACAAACAGCATCCCAGCATTACTCGGTAGCTCCTTCCGATACATGAGGCCGCGGGCACGCGCCTCGGGGGTGTTGGCGATTTCCACTAGCACCCGCACGGGTCCGCGCTGGGTGTAAAGAGTCACCCCCGGCCGTGCCTCGCAGGCTACGGCCAGGATGAGAATCAGAGAGGCCAATAACGCGGCAGGGAGGATCCGGAGGGCGACTCGCGCTTGCGTTTGCAGAGGGATTCTCTTAGGACTCGCCGCACCTTCCATCCGCAGGAACACGGAGGATTGCGTATGACTGCGCTGATTTTCAGCGTTTTGCTGCTTACTGCCCTCGGTGTGCTGGGGCGCACCTTGTACCGGCGCTTCGCCGTCTTGCTTCGGGTGCAAGCGGACGACCGTTTCGATCAGATTCCCGAGCGGATCAAGGCGGTGTTGTTGTATGCGTTTGGCCAGTTCAAATTCATCCGTCCGGATCCCCCGCCAACCTCCCCCATCAGCGAGTGGAAGGCAGGCTGGCTCCACTTCTTCGTGTTTTGGGGCTTCATCATCTTGGCCATGCAGGTGCTCACCATGTTCGGGCGGGCGTATTCGGAGCATTTTTACGTTCCTCTCTTTAGCCCTGGATTGCTAGGCGGGCCGTACTTTTTCCTCAAGGACGTCATGGAGGTGATCGTTTTGATCTGCGTCAGCCTGCTGCTCGTACGCTGGGCGATCACCCACCCGAAGCGCCTGTACGGATTCCTGCCTGCCGAGGAGCGGTTGGCAAAGCAATCGCACTGGGAAGCGTATGTGATCCTCCTCTTTATTGCCAGCATCATGGTGGGTGGGAAACTGTACGACGGTGGCAGGATGATTTACGCCGGATCCAATCCCGAGGTGCAAGCGGAGGCGGGTTGGCAGCCATTCAGCCACGCGGTGGGCCAGTGGCTGCTCGCTTGGTTTGGCGTGGAGGGGGCGAGGTTCTTAAGTGACCTGGGCTGGTGGCTCCACAACATCGTGATCTTGGTGTTCATGAATTTGCTACCGCGCTCCAAGCACTTTCACATCATCACTTCATTGCCCAACGTGTTCTTCCTAAAGACCGCGCCGCGTGGTGCCCTCGGTAAGCAGGATTTGGAGAATGCCACGCGCTTTGGTTCTTCCCACATCAATCACTTTACCTGGAAGCAAGTGCTGGACATGTACTCCTGTACCGAGTGCGGTCGGTGCTCGTCGCACTGCCCGGCAACATACAGTGGCAAGTTGCTGGCGCCGCGCCAGTTGTTGCTCAACCTGCGCGATTACCTATACGAGCACGAGGATGAGGTTCTGAAGCTGCCGCCTGCCAGCTCAGCGGTTAGTGCCGGTGAGCAAACCGCCAACGCGGGGGAGAATGTCGTCGGCGAGCGGCTCATCTTGGACGAAGTGTTATGGGCCTGCACCACGTGCCGGGCCTGCGAGGAGGCTTGCCCCGTGCTCATCGAGTACGTGGACAAAATCGTAGACATGCGCCGCCACCTCGTGCAGGAGGAATCGCGCTTTCCGAGCGAACTCACGCGTACCTTCAAGGCCATGGAAACGCAGAGCAACCCATGGGGCGTGGATGCGTCCCAGCGCGATGCGTGGGCGCAGGGTTTGGGGATTCCCACCTTGGCGGAGAGGCCAGATGCGGAGTACCTGTACTACGTGGGTTGCGCCGGTGCCTTCGACGACCGCGCCAAACGCACCACTCAGGCGGTGGCCAAAATCCTCAAGCAGGCCGGGGTGGACTTCGCGATCCTCGGCAAGGAAGAGCTTTGCAACGGAGAAACGGCGCGCCGGATCGGCAACGAGTATTTGTTCCAGACGATGGCGCAAATGAACGTCGAGGTGCTCAACGGGTATAACGTGAAGAAGATCATCACCAATTGCCCGCACTGCTTCAACACGCTCAAAAACGAGTATCCGCAGTTCGGTGGGAACTACGAGGTGGTGCACGCGACCGAGTTTGTCCAGCGCCTGATCGCGCACGGCCGGGTCCAGTTCCGGCAGGACGGCGCGCGCACCGTTACCTATCACGATTCCTGCTACCTCGGGCGCTACAACGACGTTTACGATGCGCCCCGGCAAATCTTGCAAAGCATCCCTGGGGTACGGCTAGCCGAACCGGAACGTGCGAAGCGCTTCGGTATGTGCTGTGGAGCGGGCGGCGGGCGCATGTGGATGGAAGAGGACCCGGACAAGCGGGTGAACTTGCGCCGTGTGGAGCAATTGCTGGCCACCAAAGCGCAAACGGTGGCGGTGGCCTGTCCGTTCTGCATGACCATGGTGGACGACGGCTTGAAGGCGAAAGGTGCCGAGGAAACCGTGCAGGCGTTGGACGTGATGGAAATTGTTGCCGAGCGCATGCAACCCTCCGCCTGAACGCGCGTTTTGCCAAAAAGCAAAGGGCGGCAGGAATGCTTCCCGCCGCCCTTTTTCGTCAAACCGCCGGTGCGCCCTGCCGATTCAGCTCGCCTTTAACTTCCGGATTTCCTCGGTGAGTTCGGGTACAGCTTTGAACAGGTCCGCCACCAGCCCGTAGTCGGCTACCTGAAAGATCGGTGCCTCCGGGTCCTTGTTGATCGCGACGATGATCTTCGAATCTTTCATGCCGGCCAGGTGCTGAATGGCGCCCGAGATGCCTACCGCGATATAGAGTTCCGGAGCGACAACCTTACCAGTTTGGCCGACCTGCAAGTCGTTGGGGACGAAACCAGCGTCCACCGCGGCTCGGCTGGCCCCCATAGCGGCCCCGAGCACGTCGCAGAGCGGCTCCAGAATGGTTTTGAAGTTCTCGCCGGACTTGAGCGCCCGTCCTCCAGAAACCACGATGCGCGCGTCGGTTAGGGAGGGGCGGTCCGACTTTGTTTCACTGAACTCGACGAACTTCGTGCGCGTCGCGGTGGCCGGTAGAGAGACTGAAATCTTCTCCACAGACCCTTTGCTCGCGTCCTTGGTGGCGGCGTCGAAGGCGGTGGTACGCACGCTGATCACACGCGGATTCGAATCGAGACTGACGGTGGCGATTACGTTTCCCGCGTACATGGGGCGGGTCATCGTGCCATCGTCGTTAAAATGCAGTACGTCGCTGGCCATGCCCACTTCGAACAAGCCAGCCACACGCGGCAGGAGGTCCTTCCCTACGGCCGTCGAAGCGGCCAGCAACGTTTCGAAGCCCTTTTCCTTGACGATCTGGGCCAAGGCCGCTGCATGGGCGTCGGCCGTGTAGTGCTCGAAGGCCCCGTCTTCGGCCGCGTACACTTTTGCAACTCCATACTCGGCCAGTTCGTTGGCTAGCGGTTCGATTCCCTTCCCCAAGACAATGGCGTGGCACTCCACGCCAGAGCGTGTTGCGAGGAGTTTTCCCGCCTGTACAGAAATGAGGGCAGCCTTGGCCAGCTTGCCGCCGTGATGCTCTGCAAAAACTAAAACGTTTCCCATGGTTTCCCTGTCTCCTTGCCTTCAGATGACCTTGGCTTCGTTATGCAAGACCTGCACCAGCTCCTGTACTGACTCCACAATCCGTCCGGCCTGACGTTTGGGTGGTGGGTCGGAACGCAGCACGCGAAGACGCGGGGTTGTGTCCGTTCCCAGCTCGGCAATGGGGATCTCTTTGAGTTCTTTCTTGCGCGCTTTCATGATGCCGGGCAGTGAAGCGTAGCGAGGAACGTTCAAGCGCAGGTCCACGGTGATCACCGCAGGCAGGGGGAGTTCCAGGGTCTCGAGGCCACCGTCTACCTCGCGCACGACGGTCGCGCGCCCGTTACCAAGTTGAATACCCGGCAGGCCATTCTTTTCTGCCTCGGACTCGAGGCTCTCTTTCTTCGATGCGAAGGTGGCCTGCGGCCAGTCGAGCAAAGCGGCGAGCATCTGCCCGGTTTGGTTCGCGTCGTCGTCAATGGCCTGCTTGCCCATAAGCACGATATCCGGCTTTTCCTGCTCGACCAGCTTGCGCAACACGCGGGCAACCGCCAGCGGATCGAGGTCGTGCTCCGCGACCACCAAGATGGCTCGGTCGGCACCCATGGCTAAGCCGGTTCGCAACTGCTCGGCGGCGCTCTTGGCGCCGATGCTCACGAGCACGACTTCCGCTCCGCCGCCTTTTTCTTTGATGCGCAGGGCTTCCTCGATCGCGATTTCGTCGAAGGGGTTGACCACGTACTTCAAGTTGTCCGTGACGATCCCGGTGCCATCGGGCTTGACCCGAATGGTCGCGTTGGGGTCGGGCACACGTTTCACAGTGACAAGGACTTTCACAGAGTACCTCCTCCGTTCCGAATGGATGAACCGATCCGAACTGATGAACCTACCGCCGGTACCATAGGGGCAAAAATCGGTCAAGGAAGCGGGCCTGCACCCGCCGTTTTACCCTTCTGTGGCGTATCCAAGTCGCTGCGAGAGGCTCTGACCGGCGGCACGCAGCAGGGGCAGGAGTTTGTGTTCTACCCGCTCGTTTTCGAAACGATGCAGGGGAACCCAAAGCGCCAAGGCCGCCACCAGACTACTGGTGTAATCCCGCACCGGAACAGCCAACGAGGCCGCGTCCTCGATATGTTCGCCCACCTCTTGCGCGTACCCGAGCCGGGCCGCTTCCTCGACTTGCGCGAAGAGCGCTGCCTTGGTGGTTATCGTACGGCTGGTGCCGCCCTGCAGAACGTCTGGCAAGTTCTCGCGTAACGACGGGTCCGAGAAGGCGAGAGCGATCTTTCCGGCCGCGGTGGCATGCAACGGCGCTGGCTCGCCGACCCGGGCCACTACGCGCACAGGCTGCTCGCCATCGCTGGCCTCGATCGGGACCGCTTGGCCGTTGCGAAAGACGACGAGCATCGCCGTCTCCCCGCTCTCGCGCGCCAGTTGGCGGAGAACCGGCCGCGCCTGCCGGACCAGCCCGAGTTGGCTCAGGTAACGCTGGCCGAGGTAAAGGCACCGAACTCCGAGACGATAATTTTCCGTTTGTTTGTTTTGCTCGATGTACCCCCGGGCCTCCAGTGTAGCCAGCAACCGGAAAACGTTGTTTTTATGGAGCTTGAGCCGTTTGCTGAGTTCCGTCACCCCGAGTTCGTCCTGGCTGCCCGTGAACTGTTCGAGGACATCGAGCGCGTGGGAAACAGATTGAATCACGTAATTGCTTTTGTCGCGCCGCACGTTGTGGGCCCTCCTCTGTGGGCAGGCGCGGTTTACTAGTCGAGCTCCCTAGGCGATGCAAACGCGGTTTGTCGTCCTGCCCGCGTTGCAAAAGGAAGAGCAGGGTCGTATGAAGCGGCGGGCAAACCAGGGAGGTTAGTCCATGGAAGTTCGTGCTGAAATGGTGTCGGTCCCAGTATCCGACGGGACGCTGCCTGCGTTTCTCGTGACCCCCCAGCAGGCAGGCTCGTACCCCGCCATCGTCGTGGTCATGGAAGCGTTCGGGCTGAACCAGCACATCAAGGCGGTAGCGGAGCGTTTCGCGCGCGAAGGCTACGTAACCCTGGCGCCAGACCTGTATCACCGGGTCTCCCCGAACACCGTTGTGGGCTATGACAACCTGCCCGAAGCGATCCGCTTGTTGACCAGCCTCAAGGATGACGACGTAGTGGCCGACATGAACTCGGCGATTTCCTTCCTGCAGCGCCATCCGGCGGTGCGCGCCGACCGTATCGGGGTCACAGGCTTCTGCATGGGGGGGCGGATCACGTTTCTCACCGCCTGCCGCAATCCGGCCGTGAAGGCTGCGGTGCCCTTTTACGGAGGAGGTATCGCCTCGGTGATGCAGCCGAGCGAGAAGACGCCAAAAGCGCCCCTCGAGTACGCGCCGGATCTGCAAGCGCCCATGCTGTTGTTCTTCGGGGAGAACGATCCGTTCATTCCGCTCGATGACGTGCAAAAGATCGAAAACCGCTTGCGCGAATTGGGCAAGCAAGCCGAAGTGGTAGTTTACCCAGGGGCGCCGCACGGCTTCTTTTGCGACGAGCGGGATTCGTACCGGCCGCAAGCAGCGCAAGACGCATGGCAGCGAATGTTGCGCTTTTTCTCTGCCCATTTGCGGACTTGAGTCGCGATGAGAATCGTGCTGGTGGGCCAGGCCGCGTTTGCCGAAGCGGTATTGGAACGGCTGGTGGAAAGGGGCCATGAAGTCGTGGCGGTGTATTGTCCGCCGGACGGATCGTCGGCGCGCCCGGATCCGCTGAAGGCTCGAGCGCTCGCCCTGGGGATTCCAGTACGCCAGCACTCTTCGCTCAAGAAGCCGGAGGTGCAAGACGAATGGCGAGCGTTCGCTCCGGACCTAGCTGTTCTTGCCTACGTGACGCAAATCGTTCCGCCGCAGGTGTTTACGATCCCCCGCATGGGTGCGATTTGCTTCCATCCGTCGTTGCTCCCGAAGTACCGGGGAGGTAGCGCCATTCCTTGGCAGATCATCAAAGGCGAGACCCAATCCGGAGTCACGGTGTTTTGGGTGGATGAAGGCATCGATACGGGCCCGATCCTCTTGCAGAAGCCAGCGCCGATCGATCCAGACGATACCGCTGCGTCTCTTTACTTCAACAAACTGTTTCCATTGGGTGTGGAGGCAGTCATCGAGGCGGTGGACCTCATTGCGCAAGGACGTGCTCCGCGCATCCCACAGGACGAATCCCAGGCCACCTATGACCCGCTGTGCCGGGACGAGCACGCTGCCATTGATTGGGGCAAGCCGCTTGCCCAAGTGTACAATTTGATTCGCGGCTGCGATCCGCAGCCCGGCGCCTTTTCGTTCTGGCGTGGCGAGAAGTTGCGCCTGTTCGATGCACGCAAGGTGGAGACGCTATCCGCGGAGCCAGGGCGCGTTCTCTCTGTAGATGACAGTGGGGTGGTGGTGGCTGCTTCCGGTGGTGCCATCCGCGCGGGTCGTTTGCGCTGGGGGACAGGGGCGAAAAAGGCGGCACGGGAAGTGGCAGCGGAGATCGGGCTCGCCCGCGGGGCCCAGCTCGGCCCCCTGGGTTGAGCGCACCGGCTGCGGCTCTTTGAGCGGGGGCACGGGTGGCCGTTGGGTCGTCGCCTGGCGGGTGTCGCGGCTTTGGCTTGTCCATTCTGGCTCAGCGCTGCCGGCCGAATCCTTTTGGGTGCCAGCTAGTCCAAAGGCCGCAGAATCTCCGTGCTCCAGGGGCAGTAGCGCCCGAGCCGTAACCAGTAGTCGAGTTCGGCTTCTACGAACGACGGGCACCCGTCGCACAGCTCGATCGAGGCCACTACCAGGCTCGTGCTGTTCGGGTCTAGGTGCCAGCTCCAACCTCGGTTGAACCCGCCGTCGCCACAGCGCAAACGCCCGGTCACAATCCGTTGCGGCTCCTTGCCCGCCGCGATCCGCTCCGCCAGTGAAATCATTTCGGGATCGACGAAGCGAACGGTGAACGTTTCTCCTTCTGGATTCTCGAGCGAGGAGCAGGCGCGAACGAGAAAGGTCCGGAACGGAGCCTGGTTGCAGCCGTAAAGCAGGTGGCTCACGGACTCCACCAGTTCGTCCACCGTAACGATCTCGTTCCCATCCCGGTCCGCCGCCGGGCAGCTTGCCAGCTCAGCCAAGCCGAGCAGAATTCCGACCCCGCGCACGACCTCGTCCACCGTGACCTCCTTGTCCCCATTGCAATCGCCCCCGCAAGGGGAAGGGTCTGGCGGGCAAATAAGGGGCTCCTTTTGCACCGAGGACGACGAGGGGGCTTCATGCACGATCGCTCTTAGCGCCTGATCTCCCTCGGCAGCGGTGGACTGGGGCACACAAAACCAGCCGCAAAGCGTTCCCAGGACAAACGCTGCGGGTACTCGCTGTGCCAGTCGGACAAAACGCTGGACCCAGACGCACTGCTTCCCCTTCGAATAGGACGCTTCTTGGTTTTCGCTCCTGCACTGGATTTTCATACTGTTCGGGGCCATCACAGAATTTAAAATTGGGGCAGGGAAACCCTTTTTTGCAAGTCCCGCCTCGTGGTGAAGTTCACCCAGCCTCTGCAATAGGGGCTGCCCCCCGTCGTGGGCGGAGGACTACCAGTCAGTGCGTTGAGCAACTGTGCTTCCCGGAGGGGAGTGGCTGATCCAACGCGGCAGGTGGGGGGGAGGAGTTGAGAAATGCGCCGCTTCTTGCAGCCGGGTAGCCGTACCAAAGCGGCCTCGGAGACAGCTCGGTCGGACCAGTGCCAAGGCAGGCGGTTACGATCCGAGAATCAGCGGAGAACCGGCCAGAGCCACTCACTTGGGTACGAGCTTGCTGAGGTCCCATTGAGCGAGGAGCGGCTGTGCCGTAACTGGTGCTGGGATGCCCCAGGTTGCTTGAGCACTTCCGGAACGCCCGTTGGGTCAGCGCTTTCGCCTGAGAGGTTGGCAGCAGCTTGCCTAGAGCGCCCAGGCCGCGGAGAGGGCGTTGGATTGGGCTCGAGGCCTCCGCGGTAACCAACTCGACGAGAATTCCGAATGTGCCCCAGTGCAAGTGAAAACGTGCCTGCACTGGGAAGGACCCTCGCCTCGAGTTGGTGGTTAGCGCCGCACAGCCCAACGCAAACAGCGCTGGGCACAACTGCCGGTTACATGCGGTAGACGCCGGGTTTGGTTTCCTCGATCGGGGCGTTTCGTGCCGCGTTGAGAGCAAGGCCGAGGACGTGGCGGGTCTCTACGGGGTCGAGGATGCCATCATCCCAGAGTCGCGCAGTCGAATAGTAGGCGCTGCTTTCCTCTTCGTATTTGCGCCGCAGCGGCGCCACGAACGCCTCTTGCTCTTCCGCGGACATTTCTTTGCCCTGGGCGGCAAGCTGTTGCAGCTTTACGGTGCGCAAGGTGTTGGCCGCCTGTTCGCCCCCCATCACCGAAATGCGCGCGTTGGGCCAGCAAAACAGCAGGCGTGGCTGATAAGCGCGGCCGCACATCCCGTAGTTGCCTGCTCCGTGCGAGGCGCCAATGATCACTGTGTATTTCGGTACCGCTACAGTGCTGACGGCGTGCACCATCTTGGCGCCGTCCTTGGTGATGCCGCCGTGCTCGTACTGCTTACCGACAATGAAGCCGGTGATGTTCTGGAGGAAAACCAGGGGGATCTTCCGCTGCCCGCAGAGTTCGATGAAATGGGCCGCCTTGAGCGAGGACTCGGAAAACAGGATCCCATTGTTGGCCACGATTCCCACCAAGTATCCGTGGATGCGGGCAAAGCCGGTGACCAAGGTTGTGCCGTACAGCGCCTTGAACTCGTGGAAGCGACTGCCATCCACCAGGCGTGCGATCACCTCGCGCACCTCGAAGGGGCGGCGCGGATCGCGCGGCAAAATGCCGTAGAGTTCGTTCGGATCGTAGGCCGGATCCTCG
Organism: Myxococcales bacterium; assembly: GCA_037445065.1. Classification (GTDB taxonomy): domain Bacteria; phylum Desulfobacterota; class Binatia; order HRBIN30; family HRBIN30; genus JBBILD01. Next base: position 34,740 of record JBBILD010000021.1, on the reverse strand, counting down.
GGTGTTGTGTAGTCGAGCGCGGCGCGCTGAGGCGGGCCGAGATTCTCGAAGATCGAGCGCGTGATCTCCAGAGCGTGACGGTCGTCGAAGGCCAGATGGTCTGCCACCCCGGAGACGCGGGTGTGCACGTCGCCGCCGCCCAGCTCTTCGGCGCTGACCTCCTCTCCCGTTGCCGCCTTGACTAAAGGAGGGCCGCCCAGAAAGATGGTTCCCGTTCCGCGCACGATGATGGTTTCGTCGCTCATCGCTGGAACATACGCGCCGCCTGCCGTGCAGGAGCCCATCACCACCGCGATTTGCGGGATGCCGAGGGCGGACATCCGCGCTTGGTGATAAAAGATGCGGCCAAAGTGATCGCGGTCCGGAAAGATCTCTGCCTGCAGCGGAAGGTACGCACCGCCAGAGTCGACCAGGTACACGCAGGGGAGCCGGTTCTCGAGAGCGATTTCTTGAGCGCGAAGGTGCTTTTTTACGGTGATCGGGTAGTACGTGCCCCCTTTGACCGTGGCGTCGTTGGCCACGATCATTGCCTCGCGCCCGTGGATGATCCCGATACCGGTTACGATACCCGCGCTGGGCGCCTCATCGCCGTACATTCCGTAGGCTGCCAGAGGGGAGAGTTCGAGGAAGGGGCTGTCGGGATCTGTGAGCACTTGGATCCGCTCCCGCGCCAGCAGTTTGCCCCGCTGGGTGTGTCTTTGGCGATGCTCCTCCGGGCCTCCCTGTTGCACGGTCCGAACTCGCTCCCGCAACTGCTGCGCAAGCTCGGTGTGGAAACGGTAGTTTTCCTGGAACTCCGGGTCCCGCGGGCGGATTCTTGTCTCGATACGGCGCATGAGCGGGAGTTAGCAAGGCAAGGCAAGCGAGGCCACAAAACCGCGCTCCTAGCGTTTGGGGTGCTCACGCAGGCGAACGGTGGTGGTGGCGGGCTCGACCCACGCGTTGGAGTTGAGCTGCGCACCGTCTCTCACCGCGGCCGCGCGCCTGGTCTACCCCGAGCGGAGGAGGAGTTGCGCGTGATGGGCTAGCTCCTCGATTTTTCCTAAGTGGCTCTCTAACGCAGGAAGGCCTTTCTCGAGTTCCGCTGCTTCCGCTTCGAACGCCTCGAGCTGGGTCTCCGCACGCACGTGACGCAACCGCTCATCAGCCCGGTCGCGGATTTGCCGCAGCCGTTCTCCCGTGGTCGTGCGTGCTGCTTGGAGAGCCGCGTTTACGCCCGCCTGCAGCCACTGATCGAAACTCGCCAAGTCTGCAGGGATCGCCTCGGCCTCGAAGCGCGCCAGACCAGGCAAGTACCACTGCGCCCACACCATGCGCCGTATCCAGCGGAGGCTACCACTGTTGGCGCGTACGTTTCGGTCTTCGGAGGTAAGCCGCGCAAGGCTTGGTTCGAGGCGAGGGCGTGCAGCGATCGACACGTCCGCCCCGAAGGCCGCCGCGGCTGTCACCAATTCATCGCGGCTGGCTTTGGCGAGTTCTGCGACCTCATGCGCGTACTTGCGCACCGCCTCCGCCACCGCGCGCTCGAGCTTCAACAGGTGGCCAGTGCGCATCCAAGCGCGGCGAGCGGCATGCAGATTCTGCCTGAGGGCGTGCGCCCGCCGCGCCGCTTGCTGGCGGGCCTGGTGCGCAAACCGTTCCATCGCCGCCTCGAACTGGGATTGGCGGGCGCGCGCTTCAGCCAGTTCCTGCTCAGCCTCGAACTCGACTTGGGCCACTTTGGCGCGCCCTTCAGCCACTGCCGCCTGCACCTGTTTGAAGCGCTGCTGCAGGGGTGGGACCACGCTTGCCACCCACTCGATCCCAGCCTTTGCCGTCTCGCGCATGGCCGCCACTTCGCGCCCGGTGGACAAGACGAAGTCACGTAGCGCGGTGGAAAATTCGGCCATTCCGCTCGCCTGCCAAGCATCTCCGTTGCAACCTTGCACTAGTGCGGTCCGGGCGTCGACCAGGAAGAGGCGGTGCGGCATGCCGATGTTCTCGGCAAGCGAGCGGGCGTGCCGCTCGCGCTCACTCGGCGACAGTTCCCGGCTCGTGGGATCGAGGTTCCAAACCACGAACAAGGTACTCACGTGGCTTGCGAGTCGCTCCACGAGTTCGTGGGTAAACCGCGTGAACAGGGCGGGGTAGCGGACCACCAACACCGCCGCATCCAGGGCACGGATCGTTTCTTCGGTGATGCGGTCGAAATGCTCGTCGCGCCCACCGAGCCCTGGGGTGTCCAGGAGGTCCACTTGGCCGCCGAGCGAAAGCAGCTCGAGAGGTGTGGTGACGACGACCTCGGTCGCAGAGGACGGATCTTGGCGCATCCACTGCTCGAGTTCGCTCAACTCGCGCAGCACCCGCCCGTTCACACACCAGGAAGTTTCGCGCCCGTAGGTGATCCGCACGGGTACCGAGGTGAGCGGGTCGAACGCCACCGGGGAGAGCACCTGCCCGGCGACGGCGTTGACGAGCGTGGACTTGCCCGCCTTGACCTCCCCGAAGAACGCGATGCGGATGCGGTGCTGCTCGAACTTCTCGAGCAGTGTTGAAAGGCGCTCCAGTGTGCCCTCGCTGACGTAAGCCGCCTCACGCGCCACGATCGCGCGTGCTTCGAACAACGTGTCGCGCAATGCCGTTGCGAGAACCGCGACCGCGCGATGGTCCAGTCCAGTCTCCCCGGTTTGGTGTTGGTCCCCTCGCTTCATGGAACTCCTTCAAGTGCAATCTGACCGATGAGGCAATTGCGGATTTGCCTCGGTACCGGTTTTCTGCCGAAAGCGCGGAATGACAAGGCGTGCAAAGCGTTCCATGCTCGCCCACGCCTTTTTGCGCGGCATATCTCCGGTGCGCCCGCTGAGGAGAAAAATGCCGGCACCGAGATCTCGCTCGATTTCCTCGAGCCGTTGCGCGACGGTGGCGGCGCTACCCACCAGCACATACCCTTTCTCGATGAGTTGGGAGTAGGAGAGGTCGGCAGGATTGCGCACTCCGGCAGAAAGGAATTTGCGCAGCGACTCCTCGCTGATGTAGCCGGGAGGGAGCAGGTACTGTGGTGGAATTTTGAGGCCCCGCCGGAACAACCACAGAATGTGGGGGCGCGCCTCTTCTTCCGCTTGCGCGTCGGTCTCGCCCACGTACACCGGGATCGCAAAGCCGATCTGGTCTGGGGGCGCTTCGTACCCGCAGCGAATTGCCGCCGCCTTGTACTCTTCGATCCACTTGCGAGTCTGCTGGTAGGAGTTGAACACGCAGACGAACGGGTAGCGCCGGCTGGCCCCCCAGCGGATCGTTTCCGTACTTCCCTGCGAGGGAAGCCAAATCGGGGGATGGGGCTTTTGCAGCGGGCGCGGCCACGGGTTCGCGTAGCGGACGCGGTAGTATTTGCCCTCGAAACAAAACGGACCAGGCTCCGTCCACGCCCGCAGGATCAATTCGTGAGCTTCGTAAAAGCGCTCGCGCGAGTGGGCGGGATTGACGCCGAGGGAGAGGTACTCGCAGCCAATGCCGCGTACGAACCCAGAGATGATTCTCCCCCCTGAAAGAACGTCCAGCATGGCCACTTCCTCAGCCACCCGCAATGGATGCTCGCGTAGTGGGATGGCGTTCCCGAGGATTGCGATGCGCACCCGTTGTGTGCGCCGGATGAGCGCAGCAGCCATCAGGTTCGGGGACGGCATGGTGCCGTATGCAGTCTGGTGGTGCTCGTTGACTGCCACCCCGTCGAAACCGAGTTTCTCTGCTTGCTCGAGTTCGTCGAGGTATTCGTTGTACAAGTGGTGGCCGCGTTCGGGATCGTAGTGCGTGTTCGACAACGTAACCCAGGCGCTGGCCTCGCGCGTCTCGAAGTCGGCGGGCAAGTGCGGCCAGGGCATCAGATGGAAGTAGAAAAACTCCATAGGTTCAGTCGCGAAGGAAGGAGAGCAGCAACGGTAGCGTCTCGCTGCGTTTCTCGAGCAAGGGCAAATGGCCGCAGTCCGGGATCACGACCAAGCGGGCGTGTGGTAACAACCGCGCGTACGCCTCCCCGTGGGCTACGGCTAAAAAGCGGTCGTTTGCCCCCCACAGCACAAGCGCCGGGCAGCTTGCACGATGCAGGCGCTCGGGGAGCTTGGGGTCGTACCAGTACGGGTTCCAGCTCAAGCGAGCGAGCGTGCTCGACTCGCGGTAGGTGTTCACCAGCACTTCCGGGCCGGCTTCCGCTGGCAGGAGGGCGACCCAGCGATCTGGATCGTGGAAGAACGACTTTAGCGTTTCCTCGAACGGTCGTGCGAACAAATCAAAGCGGTCCGCCCCAGGGACACGAAGCCCGGCCGCGCCAGCGAGCACCAAGCGAGTGACGCGGTGCGGGGCTAGGGTGGCGAGTTCTGCCGCGACCCAACCGCCAAAGGAGATTCCGACCACCGCAACCCGCTCCAGATCGAGATCGTCGAGGAAGTCGAGGTAAAAGAACGCGAGATCCTGCACCGTGTCCAGCCAATCGGGGCGGTTGCTGCGTCCAAACCCGGGATGATCCGGAGCGACCACCTGGAAATGCGCTGCCAGATCGTCATGGTAAGCAAACCAGCGGCCCGCAGCGAACTCGGGATGGAGGATCAGCAGCGGCGCACCGCGTCCGCTGCGCAAGAGATGCACCTCGGAGTCGCGCACGCGGCGCACTTCGCTGCGGTACGGCATGCTGCGGCTTATACGACCGCTCCGGCACAGGGACAAGACGCTTGTGCGACGGGTAGAAATGGGAGGAGAAAAAGAGCGGGAGGGCGAAATGGAATTTCGAAGCGGGTGGTTCGGTGCGGCGCTTGTCGTGGCTATTAGCCTCGCCAGCGTCCGTGTTGGTGCAGAAAGAGCAGCGAAGGAGAGTGTAGCCGTGGCGGTATCCATCGAAAAGGAAACGTACCTGGGCTGGCCGAACACGTACGCCCTGCGCAACGGCGTGGTGGAGGTACGGGTGGTCACGGACGTCGGGCCGCGGATCATGGACTTCCGTCGTTTGGGCGGGGAAAACGCTCTTTATGTGCGTTCCGCCGAGGCCGGGAAGAGCGGCGAGTCATCCTGGGTGTTTCGCGGCGGTTGGCGGCTGTGGGTTGCCCCCGAGAGGGAGGAGACCACCTACGTGCCCGACAACCACCCATGCAGAGCCCGCATCGAAGGGGCCCGCCTGATCGTGGAAGGTCCAGAGCAACGCCAAGCCGGGATTCAAAAGATCGTGGAAATCACGCTCTCGCCTGGGGAGCCGCGGGTGCGGCTCAAAAGCCGCATCCGCAACATCGGCGCCACCTCGGTGCGCTATGCGGCCTGGAGCTTGCCTGTGCTGCGGCCGGGTGGACGTGCCTTCTTGCCCATGGATGTAGGCCCGCTGGAGGCGTTCGACGCGGTGCGCCGCTACATCCTGTGGAGCTATACGCGTATGGACGACCCCCGCTACCGCTGGGGGGACCAACTGATCGAGGTTGATCATCGGAAAGTGCCGACGGTTTCGCCACGCGTGGGCTCGAAGCGCCGCGCGGACGAGAGCAAGATCGGTACGGACTCGCGTCAGGGATGGGCGGCTTACCTGTTGGGAAACGAACTCTTCCTCAAACGCTTTCCGGCAAAGGCGCCAGGCGAGTATCCGGATGGAGGCGCCACCACGGAAGTGTATTCGAGTTGGGAGTTTTTGGAGTTGGAAAACCTCGGTCCACTCACCACCCTCGCGCCAAGAGAGGAAATCGTTCTCCCGGAAGACTGGTGGCTGTTCGCCGGCGTGAGCATTCCCGAACGAGACAGAGTCGAAGAACACGAGCGAGCCGTACTCGAGGTGCTCGCCCCGTACCTCGAAAATACCCGTTGGTAAGCTGTCGCGCTCGCAATTCTCTCGATTCTGCCAGGGGCGGCGGTTGCCGAGTGCCTCCGCGCCGCCAGTCCATAGTGACTGCTGGAGCGTGGCCCGTTACGGGTCCTTGCGCCCGCAGTGGCCCGATCATCCACCCCGTTCCCAGCGCTGCCATTGCTCGAGATAGGCATCCAGGTTGTCGCGCGTCACCAGGTCAATCCCCGAGTACTGCATGGCCGGCTCCACTCGCTCGCCTTGCACGAGGCGATGCAGGAAGCGCACGGATTGCTCGCCCCAACCGAAGTACTTCTGTCCAACCAGGAGGTGGACCTTTCCGGCTCGCAGTAAATCTGGGGCAGGCGGGATGGTGTCGAAGGCCACGACCTTGGTGCGACCGGTGTCCACCGGATCGAGGGCATTGCGCAGGAACACCGGCCAGCCACCCACGGACAGCCAACCGGCCAGATCGGGGTAGCGCTGGGTCCCGGTAGCCAGTACCTCGACCACACGCACGGCGTCGTCCTTGATGTCGAAAGTCTCTGCGATGCGAATCTCGGGGTAACGCGCGAGAGCGGCCTTCGCGCCGTCGAGGCGTTTTTGCAGGTTGTCCGCGCCAAGCGATGTGATGAGTGCGACCGAGCCGCGCCCTCCGATCAGGCGGGCCAGCCCCTCTCCCAAAGCCTCACCGGCTTCGAAATCGTTCACCCCGTAAAACACTTGCCGGCGGCTGCGGGGTGCATCCGAATCCCAGGTCACCACGGGAATCCCACTGTCTACGGCGCGGTTGATGGCATCGGTCAGCAAGTCTCCGTTCAGGCACGAAATGGCAATCCCGTCTACGCGTTGCGCGATAAAGGACTCGAGGATTTCCTTTTGTCGCAACTCGTCGGTTGTCTCCGGACCGCGCCACAGGATTTCCACATTGCCGATCTCCCGTGCGGCACGTTCGGCACCGGTGCGGGCGTAGCGAAACACCGGAATGTGCAGCGCTTTTGGAACAAAGGCGAAGCGGAGCGGCCGCTGAGCCGGTGCTTCTGGCTTGCGGCAAGCCGCACTGAACGTGGCAAGCGACAGGAGTACAAGCCACGGGTACACGCTACGCGTGCTTGCGCAGAGCCATCGGCCAAACATGCGCATCCGTTATGCCTCTTTCCTGCCGCGTGCAATCCGGTCCAACACAACAACCACAACCACAGCCAGTCCGAGAATCAGGCGGTCTGCGTAGGTGCCCCCGGGAATTTGGGTGAGGGCGTTGCGCAGCACCCCAAAGATCAGCGCCCCGAACACGGCACCAGCCACCGAGGCCCGTCCGCCGCTCAGCGAAGCCCCGCCCACGACGGCCGCGGCAATGATGTCTAGCTCGTAGCCCATGGCGAGATCTGCTTTGCCTTGGCCTTGCACCACCGCCAGCATCACGCCGGCAAGTGCGGCCAGCAGCCCGCCCGTGATGTACACGAACGCAAGCACGCGGGCCACGCGCACACCAGCGTAATGGGCAGCGATCGGGTTCGAGCCCACCGCAAGGACGTGGCGGCCGACGGCGGTCAAGCGGAGCAGGATGTGGAAGGTAGCTGTCAGGACGACCAAGACGATCCCCGGCCAAACCCCGAGCGGGATTCCGAGCGGTGCAAACGATGCAGGCAAGCGCGCGGAAAGGTCGTAAAACGCCCCTTCCGTTACCAAAAAAGCGCTGCCACGTGCGACTCCCATCACCCCCAACGTGGCAATGAACGGCGGTAGCCGAACGCGTGTGATCAGGATCGCGGCGAGCCCGCCGCTGAGGAGACCGACGCTCAAGCCAGCGGCAACCGCTGCGGGTAACGACCAGCCCTCTTCGACGAAGAGATGTCCCACCACCACCGAGGCGAGCGCCATCACTGCCCCCGGCGCGAGGTCAATTCCACCGCTGCCGATGATGAAGGCCGCAGCAATGGCACCAATCGCGAAGATGGAAGAGTACTTGAGGATCAACGCGAAGTTCGAGAGGTTGGCGAACGGGTGAGCGCCCCCGTAGGGTGGCCAGAGGTACCACGTAAAAAAGGCGATCTCGAGCGCGAGGACGAGCGCTGCGCTCGCGCCTGCCGGGAGGTGCCTCAAACGCCCGTTCGCTGCCCGGACCATCACCGAGAATGCGCCGCGCCTTGCGCGCCGGTGATCCAACCCACGACCTGCTCCTCATGGACCGAGTCGGTGGGGGCTTCGGCCACTTTGTGGCCAGCTCGAAGCGCGACAATGCGGTGGCAGAGGCGAAGGAGCTCGCTGACCTCGCTCGAGCTGATTACAATTGCCGCACCCTGACCAGCTCGCTCTTGCAAAATGTTGTGGATGGCGGCCTTGGTGGCGACGTCCACGCCCGCCGTGGGCTCGTCGGCAAGCAAAACGTCCGGCTGGCTCCGCAGGGCGCGCGCGAAAAGGAGCTTTTGCTGGTTGCCCCCGGAAAGAAGACGTACCGGAGCGTCGCTGCCGGGAGCGCGGATCTGGAGTCGGGTGAGCCAAAACCGTGCCTCCCGGCGTTCGTGTGACGGTGCGATCCACCACGAACTCGCGGGAAGGAAAACATTTTCACGCACCGAGAGATCGAAGGCCAACCCTTTGCGGCGGCGGTCTTCCGGAACCAGCGCCACGGAGCCCCGCGTGCGGATGCTTCCCGCTTGTCGCGGAAGGCGGCCCGCGAGACATTCGAGAATTGTAGAACGCCCGGAGCCGGTGAGTCCGGCCAAGCCCACGATCTCGCCGCGGTGCACGGTCAACGAGAAGTTTTCCACCCGCCCGCAATGCAGGCCCGTGACCTCGAGAGCAATGTCGGTGCTTCTGGATGCAGGCTCCGGTCGCTCTTCCGTCAGAGGTCCCGCCATTAGGGAGAGCAACCTGGGCTCGTCGGTTGCCTCGCGCCTCCCGCTCCACACCAACGTGCCGTCGCGCAGCACGCTGATGCGGTCCGCAATCGCGAGCACCTCTGGCATGCGGTGTGATACGTAGACCACGGCCGTGCCGCGGGCGCGCAGCTCGCGCACAATCGAAAACAGGACGTGGCAGTGGGCTTCGCTCAGCACGGCGGTAGGCTCATCTAGCAACAAGAGGTCGGGACCATCGTGGAGGGCACGGAGGAACTGGACAATTTTACACGCTGCGGGAGAGAGGTGAGCAATCGGTGTGAGGGGAGAGAGCGGCAAGGAAAAGAGGGCGAGCGCCTGCTCGGTGGCGATCCGCATATCGCGTTGTCGCAGAAACCCAAGGTGCGTAGGCTCGCGGCCCAGAAACAGCCAGTCGCAGATCGCCAAGTCTTGCGGGAGCTCGATTTCCTGAGGGACCCAGGCGACCCGCGTTTTGGGGGCCATTTGGCAGGTGCCACTGTGTGGGGGGACCATGCCCGCCAATACCCGCAGCGCCGTGGACTTGCCCGCCCCGTTTTCGCCGAGCAAAGCGTGGATCTCGCCACGCGCGAATTCCAGAGACAAGTCGCAGAGCGCTCTGGTCGGACCAAAGACTACGGTCACCTTCTCGAGTCGCGCGATCCAGGGTGCAGTAGAGTCGGAGGGCGCACCCATGGTCAGCAGTCGCCTGTGTCTCAGCGTTCGGGCCCCAGCGACAGTACGACACCGCTGCAAGGCGGGAGTTCCCAAGTCGTCGGTGAAGCGGGTCGCACCTGGTCGTCACTGGCGAGCCAGACTTTGGCATTCGTCGGCGCCGTGATCGAGCGCGCTTCACTGGCGAAGTTCAAGGAAACGAGCAGGCGCTCCTCCGGGTGCTCCCGCAGGTACGCAAACACGTCCGGCGCCGAGGGGAGGGAGCGGTAGCGGCCCTCGCGCAATGCGAGGCTTCGTTTCCTTTTCCAGAGTAGCCTGCGGTAGAAAGAGAGCAGAGAGTGCGGGTCGCGGCGTTGCTGCTCTACGTTGATCTCGCGGAAGGAATCCCCCACTGGGAGCCAGGTTTGCGTCGCGCGCGAAAAACCGGCATTGGGAGCGGCGCTCCATTGCATAGGTGTGCGTTCCGGATCGCGTCCCAGACCGGGAAAGCGCTTGCCCACCGGATCGCAAATCCGCTCCGGTGGAATCACAGCGTCCGGCATTCCGATCTCTTCTCCGTAGTACAGAAACGGCGTGCCACGCAGTGTGAGAAGCATGAGCGCGGCAAGCCGCGCCCGCTGCGCTCCGAATTGCGGGTGGTCGAAGCGGGTGCGGTGGCGCGGAGCGTCGTGGCTCGAAAGCACCCAGGTGGGTTGCGCACCAGGAGGGAGTAAAGACTCGATCCGGTCGACTTCGGCTCGAAAGGCAGAAGCGTCCCACGGACTCCACAGGAAGCGGAAATTGAAGGCCAAATGCAGCTCATCGTGCCCGCGGCCGTAGTAGCGTACGATGCGCTCTGCATCGAACAGGTACACCTCGCCCACCATCATGCGGGCGCCGTAGGAGTCGAGCAGAGCGCGCCAATCGCGCAAGATCTCGTGTGCCTCGGGTTGGTCCTCGTCGTAAGCGTGAATCTGCCCGCCAAAGTGGTAGACAGGGTGCTCTTGTTCGGGAGGAGGCTTGGGGTTGTCGCGCAGCGAGGCGTCCTTCACCATTTTGTGGACGACGTCAATGCGAAACCCATCTACCCCCCGCTCCAGCCAAAAGCGCAGCACCTCCCGCATCGCCTCCCGTACCTGCGGATTCCGCCAGTTGAGGTCCGGTTGCTCCGGGAGGAAGGAGTGCAAGTAGTACTGCCCAGTAGCGGGGTCCAAGGTCCAAGCCGGCCCGCCGAAGGAACTCACCCAATTGTTCGGGGGGCCGCCATCCGCTGCAGGGTCGCGCCAGATATACCAGTCGCGCTTCGCGCTGTGCCGCGAGGAACGCGACTCGAGAAACCAAGGATGCTCTGAGGAAGTGTGGTTGGGCACCAGGTCGAGGATCACGCGAATGTTGCGGCGGTGCGCTTCGCGCACCAGGAGGTCGAAATCCGCGAGCGTCCCGAACAGCGGATCAACGGCGCAGTAGTCGCTTACGTCGTAGCCGAAGTCCGCCATCGGCGAAGGATAAATGGGGGTGAGCCAGATGGCGTCGATGCCGAGCGAGCCCTCAGTGCCGTCGTTCAAGTGGTCCAGTCGCTGGACGATCCCACGCAAGTCGCCCACGCCGTCGTCGTTCGAGTCTTGAAAACTGCGCACGTAGATTTCGTAAAAGACGGCAGTGCGCCACCACTCGGCAGGCATGGTACTCGGCTCAGGCAGCGTTGTTCAACAAAACCGGATTCGGCGAGTTCAATCGCCCTTGTTCCCACTGTGCCCGTCCTTGGTAGGCATGCGCCGACTCGACCTCGGCGAGCGACCAGACTGCGTCGGCATGCTGGTGTTCGCTCGAACACCGAGGATCGGCGCATTGTACCTGCGTGACCAGGACGTGTTCTTCATCCACTTGCCGTACCACCCGCCCGTAGCGTGGATACGGCGCGAAGCGGGGTAAACACACGAGTTCTCCTTGCCGCACGCGCATGGCCTAGCTTGCTAAACGGAAACCACGCGGCAAGCAACGAGGGCGGCACGAACACGGGCCGAATCTCCCCGGCGCATAGGCACGGCTGGCCGAGCCGTGGGTGTGATACGAGTTCAGGGAGGCACGATCGGTGGGGCCACCCTCGAGCCGCATCAGTTACCCCGCACCACGGTGCAGAAAGTACCGATAATTCCCAGAATGTGGTTTGCCTCGTAGTTAACGGAGCTGGCCTGCTTGATGCCTCCAGCCCGCATGGCGGCCTCGATGCTCGCGTCGCCCGTGGCCACCAAGCCAAGCACGGTTTGCGCGCAAGCCTTGCCCTCGCGAGTGCCGACGCTCGCTTCGGTCGCATTGATGGGGCCTTTCACGTTGGTGTAGAGCGTGCCAATGAGATGCGAGGCAACCGGTTGGCACCCAGCGACCAGCAAAGGAACGACCGCAACAAAGCCTAAGATCCATCGTGAATGTGTCATGAATTCCTCCTTCTGTTGTTTGTTGTCTTGGCCCTTGTGGTTGTTCGACCTCGAGGGCGCCCCACCGATCTAGCGCAGCGCTCTGTACGCCAGCGGCACGGCGCGTGTCAATCGAAAAGGATTTTTAGAATGGCAGAAACTGTCTTGTGCCGGCTCGTTGGTTCCGGTAGCAAGTGGGCCTTCGAAATCGCAGGAGACTCCAGGAAAGGGGGAGAAGGAGATGCGCTCAGCCAACGAGTGGCAATGGACGCTGGGGAAAGCGTGGCAAGCATTGGCCGCGGTTTTCGTCTTAGCCGTTGCGCCGGCTCTCCCGGCACAGGTGGACTCCGGCGCGATCGCGTGTGCGACCGGAAACCCCTGCCAGGTAGGCGCGTGCGATGCGGAAGGCAACTGCGTGGGCACACCGCTGGCGGACGGCACCGCGTGCGACGACTTGAACCCGTGCACGGCCAACGATCAGTGTGTGGCCGGAACTTGCCGAGGTGAGGCGGTCCCTGATGGGACGGCTTGTCAGGACGTTTTGGGGGCATGCACTGCGAACGACCAGTGTCGTGGTGGTTTCTGTTTGGGAGAGCTGCAGTGTGGTGAGCTGTCGGACAGTTGTACATTCAACTGTAACATCCTCACCGGTGAGTGCGGCTCCTTCCCGGTGCAGTGCGAGGATCCGTGTAAAAGCGGTGGGAGCTGCGATTCGGAAACGGGTGAGTGCACGTACACAGGGAACGCTCCGGACGGCACGCCTTGCGATGACGGCAACGAGTGCACGACAAATGACGCGTGCCGAGCGGGGGAATGCGTAGGAGAGCCGGTGAGCTTGGCGAGCCCCACAGATTCCCCAACTGCCACGCCAACACCCACACCGGAGCCGAGCCCGACGGGGACGGCAGCCGAGGAGACGCCGACACCGGAGCCAACTCCGACGGGGACGGTAGGTGAGGAGACGCCGACACCGGAGCCGACTCCGACGGGGACGGTAGGTGAGGAGACGCCGACACCGGAGCCGAGCCCGACGGGGACGGTAGGTGAGGAGACGCCGACACCGGAGCCGAGCCCGACGGGGACGGTAGGTGAGGAGACGCCGACACCGGAGCCGACTCCTGCGGAGACGCCGACCTCTCCCCCTGTGGTCTGTGAGGCGGGGGACTGTAACGACGATGGGGAAGTGACGATAGACGAACTGATCCGCGGAGTGAATATCGCCCTCGGGGAGCAGCCCCTGGCGCATTGCGCTGCGATGGATCGCAACGGTGATGGCGAGGTTACGATTGACGAGATCATTTTCGTCGTGAACCTGGCCCTGCAGGGCTGTGGCGACGGATCAAGCGCGTAGCGTGGCTGGGGTTCGAGGCGGCTGAGGCGCACAGCCGCCTCGAACCGTTTGTTCCCCTGTTTCGCGACTCCGGCGTGGGCCGGTTCGCCGCCGCGACGGCAATCCGACCGGACCGGCTATACCGTTCGCTGAAATGGTCTCTCGTTCCTGAAAAGACGACCACCGAGCGCCTCGTCGAGCTGGGGCCAGGGCAAGGGAATCAGACTCGCCTTCCTGAGGGGGACACGCTATCGAGGGCGCCATGAGTTCGAGAATCGTGGCCGCAGGTCATTTTCTGCCGCCGCTCGAAGAGCGAGCAGGCGTTCGCCGCCCGATCGCCACAGAGCCCGTGGGCCCGTCTTGGCTCGCAGCGCGCGCGAGCGAGCGGGCGTTTCAGCGGGCAGGCCTCACCAGTAAGGATGTGGACTGCATCGTGTTTGCAACCATGACCCCGGACGTAACCTTCCCGGGCTCGGCTTGTTACCTGCAAAACGAGCTCCATCGTGACACCGTCCCGGCGCTCGATGTCCGCTCTCAATGCACGGGCTTTTTGGTCGCCTTGAACATCGGCCATCACTTTGTGCAAAGCGAGCAATACCGCTGTGTGCTGGTAGCCGGGGCTGAAGTGCACTCCTCTGGCCTCGAGTACGAACGTTACCCGGAAGTAGCGCGTTTATTCGGCGACGGGGCTGGCGTGGTCTTACTCGGCCCTGGGGCAGGTGGTGTACGCTGCGTGTTGTTGCATTCGGATGGCCGCCATCACCGCAAATTCTGGTGCGAGTATCCGGCGAGTCGCCAGCATCCTGTGCGCATGACCCGCGAGGACTTCGGACTCGACCGGCATTTTCCGCGCCTCGACTTTGGCGCTGTGGCAAGCTTTGGGCGCGAGCGTCTACCGGAGGTGGTACAGGCTGCCATCAGCAAGGCGGGCTGGCGCCGGGCTGAGGTCAATGCGGTCGTGTTCGGGCACATTTTCCCGGAAGTCGCGCGAGATTGCGCGCTGAAGCTGGGGCTATCCACGGAACAAACCCTGAACCCTGCGGAGGAGCACGGCCACTTGACGGCAGCCGCGCTGCCGGTAGCGCTGAGCGAAGCCATCGCCGCGGGTAGGCTGCGCTCAGGAGCCAAGGTGATCTTGGCTGCGTGTGGGGCCGGGTTTGCATGGGGAGCAGCAGCGGTGGAGCTGTAGGGTAAGGGGAGGAGAAGTCGTGCCGAGGGCGCAGATTCTAGGCGTAGGACACTACGTCCCAGAGCGGGTGGTCACCAACCAAGATCTCACCCGCCTAATGGACACCAGCGATGATTGGATCCAGCAGCGCACGGGAATTCGGGAGCGGCGGTACAGCGACAACTTCACGGGTGCCGCGTCCATGGGAGCCATTGCCGCGCAAGAAGCCTTGCGCAACGCCGGCATTCGGCGCGAGGACGTTGACTGCATCATCTTTGCAACCTTGAGCCCGGACGTAGACATGCCGGGCTCGGCCTTCTTGCTCCAGGAATACCTGGAGATCCCAGGCGTCCCGGCGTTCGACGTGCGGAATCAGTGCACCGGCTTCTTGTACAGTCTGGCAGTCGCCGACCAGTTCGTGCGAGCAGGCACCTACCGGAACGTGTTGGTCGTCGGGGGCGAGGTGCACTCTACAGGCCTGGACCTCAGTACCCGCGGGCGCGACGTCGCCGTGATCTTTGGCGATGGTGCAGGCGCCGTGGTCGTTGGTCCGTCGCCAGATGCGCAGAGAGGAATCCTTTCCACCCATTTGCATGCCGAAGGCAGGTACGCCGAAAAGCTGTGGATCGAAGCGCCGGGCAGTCGGCTACGGCCGCGCCTGACGGAGGAGATGATCACTGGGCCCGAGGGCCGGATCTTCCCCAAAATGGAAGGACGCTACGTGTTCCGCCACGCGGTAACGCGCATGGCAGAGGTCATCCGCGAGGCACTGGATGCGAACGGACTGACTCCGCAAGACATTGATCTACTGGTACCCCACCAGGCGAACTTGCGAATCAATCAAATGGTGGCGGCGGAGTTTGGCCTACCGGACGAAAAGGTCGTGAACAACATTGACCGTTACGGCAACACCACAGCGGCCTCGATTCCTCTTGCCCTGTACGAGGCGATCGAACAGGGGCGGGTGCAGCCGGGTCACTTAGTATGCCTCGCTGGTTTTGGCGCCGGTTTTACTTGGGGAGCGGTGCTTCTGCGCTGGTGATGGCGAAGAGCGTTGGCGCGAAAAGCTGGCAGCTTGCTCCCATGTTACCCGCCGATCTTGACGCGGTCATGGAGATCGAGCGCTGCTCGTTTGCCGAACCGTGGACGCCGGGCTTGTTCTTGCGAGAGCTCAAGCTGCCGTTTTCCACAACACTGGTGGCGCGCGGCCCGGATGAACAGATTGCTGGCTACGTGTGCTGGTGGTTGGTGGGCGACGAAGTGCACTTGCTGAACCTGGCGGTTCATCCCGACTGCCGGCGGCAAGGTCTGGGCCGTCACCTTTTGGAAACGGTGTTGCGGGCTGCGGCTCAAGCGGGGGCGCGGCTGGTAACCCTCGAAGTACGCGACGACAACGCGGCAGCGATCGCGCTCTATCGTACGTACGGGTTTCACCAAGTCGGGATGCGCCGCAACTATTATGCGCAGGGCAGTCATGCTCTGATTCTGTCGCGCGAGGCCGGCGACGGCCCGCTTCGGGACGGAGCCTGAACGGCTCGTTCCCGAGACGCGGCGTTGGCAGAGGTGGGCTCGCAGCCGCAGAGCAGCGAAGCGCAGCGAACGCAACTTCGTCGAAACCGGAGGCGCGGTTGTCCTTGACTCGCGCGGGGGCGCTGCATATAGCCGCGGGCATCCTGACGCGTCCCGCGGTGAGTTCACCGCCCCCTTGCTGCTAGCGGGAACCGAGTGGCATGAAAAAGAAAGTCGAAGCGATTTTGTACCGGGCCTTGGAGAAGGCACACCGCGAGGGGCTGCTGCGCACCGCCCCCCCGTATCCGCTGGTTTTGGAGACTCCGAAGGATCCTGCCCTGGGTGACCTTGCCTGCACCGCTGCTCTCATGTTGGCCCGCAGCGAGCGCGTTGCACCCCGCCAGTTGGCGGAACAGATCATGCCGCTCATCGAGAACCCGGATGGAATGTTCGCCAAGATCGAGGTGGCTGGACCCGGGTACATCAATCTGTATTTAACCCACCGATTTTGGGCCGATTGCTTGATAGAGGTGGAGTCGCCGGATTTTGGTTCTCCCGACCAGGTGGGAACCAAGAGCGTACTGGTGGAATTTGTGAGCGCCAACCCCACTGGCCCGCTCACTGTGGGTCACGGGCGCAATGCTGTGCTTGGCGATGCGATCGCGCGCTTGCTCGGTGCAGCCGGCTGGCGGGTCACGCGCGAGTACTACTTCAACAACGCGGGCCGGCAGATGAAGCTGCTCGGCGAGTCGGTCAAAGCCCGCTACCTGCAGCTTCTGGGTGAGTCCGTGGAGTTTCCAGACGAAGGTTATCAGGGCGAATACATCCGCGACATCGCGCGGGCCTTGCTCGAGGAGCACGGTGACACGCTGCGCGCAGAGCCCGCTACCGGCCTCTTCAAAGAGGCAGCAGAGCGGGCGATTTTCCAGGACATCGAACGAACGTTACAGCACCTCGCCATTCGCTTTGATTCGTATTTCAACGAGGACTCGCTGTACCGGGACGGCTCGCTCGAGCGAACTCTCGCGGATCTGCGTGCCAAGGGGCTCGCCGAGGAGCGCGATGGCGCAGTGTGGCTCAAGGGCGAGGCGGTTGGGCTCGACAAGGATCGGGTGCTGGTGAAGTCCACCGGCGAACCAGCTTACCGTTTGCCCGACATCGCGTACCACCGCAACAAGTTTGCCCGCGGCTTCGATCTGATGGTGGATGTTTTGGGTGCCGATCACATTGCGGAGCATGAGGACGTGCGCGCCGCCCTGCGCGCACTCGGGTACGACGTAGGCCGGGTCCGTGCCATCATTTACCAGTTCGTCACTCTGACCCGGGGCGGGGAGCAAGTGAAGATGTCCACGCGCCGGGCTGAGTATGTGACTTTGGATGAGCTGATTGACGAGGTGGGGGCCGATGCGGTGCGGTTTTTCTTCCTCACCCGCAAGGCTGACAGCCACTTGGAGTTCGACCTCGAGTTGGCCAAGCGCCAGTCCACAGAAAACCCGGTTTTTTACGTCCAGTACGCCCACGCGCGCGTGTGCAGCTTGATGAAGCAGGCGAGCGCTGCGGGTGTGGTCGTGCCTGCGGCTCGCGACGCGGCGCTGCATCGTTTGGTCACCGAGGAAGAGGTGGCGGTGATCAAACGACTCGCAACCTATCCGGACGTGGTCGAGGACGCCGTACGCCAATGCGAACCGCACCGAGTGGTATTTTACCTCATTGACTTGGCGGCGGATTTTCACCGGTTTTACAACCGGCATCGTGTCCTGAGCGAGGATCGCGCGCTGAGTCTTGCCCGCCTTTACTTGGCGTGGGCGGCGGGCCAGGTGGTTCGTAAAGGACTCACGCTACTCGGCGTAAGTGCTCCCGAGGAGATGTAACGAGGGATGAGCGGTAGGGACCAGAGAGGCCTGACGTACGGGCAAGTGTTCATCCTCCTGCTCGGCTTTTGTCTCGCCTCGGTGGTCATTTTTCTCCTCGGCTTGTGGGTGGGCCGGGATCTTACGGAACGCCGGCTTCTAGAAGAAGAACCGGTGGTGCGGGTGCCGCTGGCCGTCGTGACGCCGACGCCAGAGGAAGGGCAGCTGGAAGCTGCGGACGTGGCCTTCTACCAGCGCTTGAAACAAAAAGCCGAGGAGCGGCTGATCGTTCAGGCGCCCACCGCACCTCCAACCGTCGCCGAGCCGCGGTTGCCGGTCGCGCCGAGCCCGGCTCCGTCCCCGCAAGGATGGCCAACCGCCCGAGCGCCGGAGGAGACGCGCCCACCGCTGCGTCCTACGGCCACCAGCCGCCCGCGCTTTACGCCAACCGTACGCGTGCCGGCACGGCCGCAAACGGAGGAGTGGGCCGACGCCGGTTGGACCGTGCAGGTCACTGCAACCACCGACGCGGCCGAAGCACGGGCTCTGGTGCAGAGACTGCGAAGCCGGGGCTATGACGCGTACATGGTGCAAGCGCCGACTCGTGAAGGAGTCACGTGGTATCGGGTTCGGGTCGGCCGTTTTTCCCCCCGCGACCGTGCGAAGGCGGAAGAGTTGCAACGCCGGCTGCGCAGCGAAGGCGGAATGAGCGGCGCTTTCGTGACCGCTCAGTGAAGGAAACCTCTGATGATCCAGCCCGATTTTGCGACCTTTTGTGCACTTGCAGAACAGGGAAATACCATCCCAGTTGCGCGCGAGATTTTGGCCGATCTCGAGACGCCAGTCTCGGCGTTTCTGAAATTGGACACGGGGCAGGATGCGTTCTTGTTCGAAAGCGTGGAGGGGCCCGAGCGCTGGGGGCGCTTTAGTTTTCTCGGCGTGGAGCCCGCGATGGTGCTCACCGCCAAAGGGAAGCGAGCGGAGGTTCGCACACGTAGCGGCGAGCCCACCGTTGTTGAAAGCCAGAACCCCCTGCATGAGGCGCGCCGGATTTTGTTACAGTACCAAGTCCCGGCGGTGCCGTTTTTACCTCGCTTCAACGGTGGTTGGGTGGGCTACTTAGCCTACGATTTGGTACGCCGCTTCGAGCGGCTTCCGGGTGGCCCCGCCGACGATTTGCAGGTTCCCGACCTCTACCTGATGCTGATGGACTCCTTTCTGGTTTTCGATAATGCCCGCCATACGGTGACCGCTGTGACTCACGCTCGTGTTGGCGACGGTAAGAGCTTGCGCGCTGCTTATGACCAAGCTCTGGCGCGCCTCGAAGGGATGGTCGAACGGCTGCGGCGTACGGTGCGGGCACCGAGCGAGCTGCAGTCGGCGACTCACTTCGAGTTGCCGCACGCCAACCTCACCCAAGATCAGTACGAGGCAATGGTACGTAGAGCCAAGGAGTATATTGCCGCCGGCGACATCATTCAGGTCGTGCTTGCCCAGCGCTTCGACGGTGACCTGCGCACGGAGCCGTTTCACGTGTACCGCTGCTTGCGCAAAGTGAACCCAGCTCCGTACATGTTTTTCTTGCGCGCTGGCGAGGTGACGTTGGCTGGCTCCTCTCCTGAGGTCATGTGCCACTTGGAAGGGCGCGAAATTACCGTGCGGCCGATCGCCGGCACGCGCCCGCGCGGCACGGACGAGGCGTCCGACCTCACCTTGGAGAACGAGCTGCGGCAAGACGCCAAGGAGGTTGCCGAGCATATCATGCTCGTTGACCTCGGCCGCAATGATGTGGGTCGGGTCGCGGAGATCGGTTCGGTTCGAGTGACCGAGTGCATGGTGGTCGAACGATACTCCCACGTTATGCATCTGGTTTCCAACGTCCGGGGGCTCCTGCGCCGCGATTTGGATGCGTTCGACGCCTTCCAAGCGACCTTCCCAGCCGGGACTCTCACGGGTGCCCCCAAAATTCGCGCCATGGAAATCATTGACGAACTCGAACCCTCTCGCCGCGGTGTGTATGGCGGGGCGGTCGGCTACTTTGCCTTTTCTGGCGACATGGACACGTGCATCGCGATCCGTACCATCGTGGTGAAGGACGGCCGCTACTTCGTGCAGGCGGGGGCAGGAGTGGTGGCGGATTCGATCCCAGAGCGTGAGCACGGCGAATGCATCAACAAGGCCCGCGCTGCCCTGCACGCCGTTCGGCTGGCGGCAGGTCTAGCTGGCCATTAAGTTTTTCATCTCATGTTGTTGATGATCGATAACTACGACTCCTTCACCTACAACCTCGTGCAGTACTTTGGCGAGCTGGGCGCAGAAGTGCAGGTGGTGCGCAACGATGCCATGACGGTGGACGAGATCGCAGCCTTGCACCCAGCACAAATCGTCATCTCGCCCGGGCCTTGCACACCGGCAGAAGCGGGTATCTCGGTAGAGGTGATCCGCCGATTTGCCGGTCAGATTCCGATTCTGGGAGTGTGTCTCGGCCACCAAAGCTTGGCCGTTGCCTTCGGCGGTAAGGTGGTGCGCGCCGCGCGGCTCATGCACGGCAAGACCTCGCCCATCTTCCACGATGGCCGTACGCTCTACCGTGACTTGCCGCAGCCGTTTCGTGCCACGCGCTACCACTCGTTGTTGGTGGACCGCGACACGCTGCCCGAGTGTTTGGAAGTGAGCGCCTGGACCGAGGAGGGAGAGATCATGGGGTTGCGCCATCGGCACCTCATGGTGGAGGGCGTGCAATTTCACCCCGAGTCCATCCTCACCGATGTGGGCAAGGACCTCTTGCGTAACTTCCTCGCGCTTTCGGAGGAAAGCGTACTGCGATGATCCGGGCCCCCCAGGTGATCTCCGAACTGGTCGAGGGCCACTCGCTGGGCGAAGAGGGGGCCGAGCAGCTTCTCTCCGCAATGATCAAGGGTGGCTTGACGCCGGCGCAAATCGCCGCCGCGCTCGTTGCCTGGCGTATGAAGGGAGAGACGGCGGAGGAGTTGGCGGGTGCGGTGCGGGCGGTCCGAGCGCATGCCTGCACGGTGCGGGTCGCTGGGCCCCTGTTGGACACGTGCGGCACGGGGGGAGACCGCCGCTGCACATTCAATGTTTCCACGGCTGCCGCCCTAGTTGCCGCTGCCGCGGGGGTACGGGTGGCGAAGCATGGCAACCGATCCGCCTCGGGTTCGGTGGGAAGCGCGGATGTGTTGGAGGCCCTCGGGATGTGTGTTGATTTGCCTCCGGAACGCGTGCGCGATTGCATCGAGGTGCTGGGCTTTGGTTTCTTGTTCGCTCCGCGTTTCCACCCGGCGATGCGCCACGTCGCACCGGTGCGACGCGAGATTGGCGTGCGCACGATCTTCAACCTCATCGGACCGCTTTCCAACCCAGCTGGAGCGGAGCACCAGTTGGTGGGGGTGTTCGCTCCCACTTGGTTGCGGCCGGTGGCGGAAGTGCTCGCACGTTTGGGGGCGCAGCACGTGTTGGTCGTGCATAGCCGGGACGGTCTGGACGAAATTTCTCTCTCCGACGCGACCCGCGTCGCCGAGTGGCGTGGTGGGGAGCTTGTCGAATACGAAGTCCAGCCCGAGGACTTCGGGATCTCCAGGCAACCGTTGGCCGCGGTTGTCTGCGGCGGTCTCGAACAGGCGGCGACCCAGATGAAGAGTGTGCTGCGCGGGGAACCAGGAGCGTGCGCGGACTTTACGGTTCTGAACGCCGGAGCTGCGCTGTACGCGGCGGACCGAGTGGCATCGCTGGCCGAGGGAATCCACCTGGCGCGCGCCGTGCTCGCCTCGGGCCGGGCATGGGAGAAACTCGAGCAAGTGGCCGAGTGGAGTCGTGCATGATCCTGCAGCGCATTGTCGAACACAAGCGCGAGGAGCTGCAAGAACGCAAGCGGCAACACCCCTTGTGCGAGCTGCAAGCGCGGCCTCTATACAATGAATCGCGGCGCGATTTCCTGGCGGCTCTGAACCGCCCGCGCGCGATCATTGCCGAGATCAAGCGCGCGTCTCCATCGAAGGGAGTGATTCGCACGGACTTCGATCCCGTGTGGATTGCTGCCAGCTATGTACGGCACGGTGCCGCAGCCTTGTCTGTGCTCACGGAAGGGCGCTTTTTTCAGGGTGACCTCGAGCACTTGCGCTCCATCCGTAGCGCGGTGCACGTACCCTTGCTGCGCAAGGACTTCTTGTTCGACGACTACCAGATCCACGAAGCACGCGCCTACGGTGCCGATGCCGTACTGCTGATTGTTCGGATGCTGGACGATGCTGCTCTGCACGGACTGCGGGAACTTGCAGAGAGTTTGGGGATGGCGGCGCTGGTCGAAGTTCACGATGAGGCAGAGTTAGCCCGCGCCGTAGAGAGCGGCGCCCGCTTGATCGGCATCAACAACCGCAATCTAGATACGTTCGTGACCTCGCTCGCGGTGAGCGAGCGCTTGGCGGCAAACCTGCCGAGCGGCGTACGGGCGGTTGCGGAAAGCGGTATCGAGAGCGCAGCCGATATTGCGCGCTTGGAGCGGGCTGGAATCCACGTCTTCTTGGTCGGGGAAAGTCTCATGCGCAGCCCAGACCCGGGTACCAAGCTTGCTGAATTGCTCGCCGCAGAGCCGAGCTCCACCCCCGAGGGACCATGGTGAAGGTGAAAATTTGCGGAATCACTTCAGTCGAGGATGCTTGTGCGGCGGCAGATGCCGGTGCCGACTGGATCGGTCTCAATTTCGCTTCCGTGAGCAAGCGGGGGGTGGCGGTGGATGTTGCCGCGCGTATCGTGCAAGCAGTGGTGCCGAGGGTGGAGGTGGTCGGGGTGTTCGTCAACCAGCCCTCTGCCGAGGTAAGAAAGATCGCCGCAACAACCGGCTTGCAGATGGTGCAGTTGCACGGTGACGAGCAAGCCTGGGAGTGGCGAGACTTTCCGCTTCCGGTGATCCGGACTGTACGCATCGCGGGAGAGCGACTGCCCTCATGGGAGGACTTTCCGGCTCGTTACATCTTGGTGGATCGCTACCAAGAGGGTGCGTATGGAGGCACTGGGCAGACGCTTGCATGGGAGAAGCTGCGCGACCAGAGCTGGCCGCTCCCCCTGATTTTGGCGGGTGGCTTGAACCCGGACAACGTGCGGCAGGCGATTCGCTGCGTTCGCCCGTTTGCGGTGGACGTGGCCAGCGGTGTGGAACGGGCGCCAGGCAAAAAGGACCGGGAATTGATGCGGAGGTTCGTAGAACATGCAAAGACTGCCTGACCGACGCGGGCACTTCGGCGTCTTTGGAGGGCGCTATGTGGCCGAAACTCTCATGCCAGCGTTGCTCGAGCTCGAGGCCGCATACCGGCGCATCCGGCGCGATCCTGGATTCCGCCGAGAGCTGGGTGCGTACTTGCGGGACTACGCGGGTCGAGAGACGCCGCTGTATTTCGCCGAGCGCCTCACGCGTCACTTGGGCGGCGCGAAGATCTACTTGAAGCGCGAGGACCTGTGCCACACCGGCTCGCACAAGATCAACAACGCCTTGGGCCAAGCCCTGCTGGCGCGGCGCATGGGGAAAAGCCGCATCATCGCGGAGACCGGAGCGGGCCAGCACGGGGTGGCCACTGCCACCGTGGCAGCGCTGTTTGGCATCCGCTGCGAAGTGTTCATGGGAAGCGAAGATGTGCGCCGCCAGTCGTTGAACGTGTTCCGCATGAAGCTTCTTGGGGCACAGGTGCATCCCGTTTCCTCTGGTAGCGCGACGTTGAAGGACGCCATCAATGAAGCCTTGCGGGACTGGGTGACAAACGTAGAAACCACGTACTACCTCGTTGGGTCCACCATGTCCGCGCATCCCTACCCAATGATGGTGCGCGACTTTCAGTCGGTCATTGGCCGCGAGACGAGGCGGCAGATTCTGCAGCGCGAAGGGCGATTGCCGGACTACCTGGTGGCGTGTGTGGGCGGGGGCAGTAACGCCATGGGGATGTTCTATCCCTTCCTAGACGACGCTAGCGTGCGCCTGGTCGGCGTCGAAGGCGGCGGTAGAGGGCTGGCCTCCGGCCAGCACGCCGCCTCGATCAGTGCTGGCTCGATCGGGGTGTTGCATGGAAAGAAGACCTTTATCTTGCAGGACGAAACCGGCCAGGTTCGCCCGGCTCATTCGATCTCGGCAGGACTCGACTACCCGGGGGTGGGTCCTGAACACGCCTACCTGCACAGCACCGGGCGCGCGCAGTACGTGGCGGTGACCGACGATCAAGCTCTGGAAGGCTTCCAACTGCTCTCGCAAACCGAAGGGATCATCCCCGCCTTGGAGAGCGCGCACGCAGTCGCGTACGCAGCCGATCTTGCGCGTCGGCTGGGTCCGGAACAAATCATCGTGGTGAATCTTTCTGGCAGAGGCGACAAGGATATGAACACGGTAGCCTCCGCGTTCGGAGTGCAGTTGTGAGCCGTCGGCGGCGCCATCCCGAGCAGCGGGACAATCGAATTGACCGAGTGTTTGCGCGCTTGCGCGAACAGGGAGAAGCAGCGTTTGTCCCGTTCCTGACCCTTGGTGATCCGAGTGTGGATGCCACCAGGCGCCTGCTGCGCGTAGTGGACGAGGCGGGAGCGGATCTGATCGAACTCGGGGTGCCGTTTTCCGATCCCACCGCTGATGGTCCCGTGTTGCAGCGCTCCCTGCACATCGGGCTGCAAAGCGGAGCTACCCTTCCCGTGGCGTTCGACGTGGTAGCAGAGTTCCGGCGCATCTCGCACACGCCGATTGTGTTGTACGGATACTACAATCCAATTTTTCATTACGGGCCAGCGGCGTTTGCGCGCGATGCGGCTGCCGCCGGGGTGGACGGCATTTTGGTGGTGGACCTGCCTCCGGAAGAGGCCGATGAGCTGTTGCAGTGCACCGAGCCTGCGGGCATTCACTTTGTTTGCTTGCTCGCGCCTACCAGTGGCCCGGACCGGGTTCAGCTTGTGCTGTCGCGGGCAGCGGGGTTCATTTACTACGTCTCGGTCACCGGTGTCACCGGTGCCAAGCCGATCCAGCCGGCCGAAGTGCGACCAGTGGTGCAGCGGCTGCGTGCCGAGACCGACCTGCCTGTAGGCGTGGGCTTTGGGATCGCGACCACCGAGCAGGCGGCAGCGGTGGCGGAATTCGCTGACGCGGTGGTCGTGGGCAGTGCGCTCATGCGCCTGGTGGATCAGCACCGCGACCGCGCCGACTTGGAGCAAGTAGTGGGGGAGTTCGTGCGTTCGCTCAAAACAGCAGTGGCGGGCGCGTCCCGAGGGCGCTGGGCCAGTTGCGCGGAAGGATGAGGAGGCGTGGCGTTCGCGGAATACGAACGACTTCTCGATTGGCTCTATGCGCTCGAGGCGCGGCGGGGGATGGATTTCAAGCTCGAGCGCATCGAACTGGTGCTTGAGGAATGTGGCCAGCCGCATCGCCGGTACCCGGTGGTGCACATTGCTGGCACCAACGGCAAGGGATCGGTGGCGGCCATGGTGGAGGCAGCTCTACGTTTCCATGGGGTTCGCACCGGGCTCTACACCTCCCCCCATCTCGTGCGCTTCTCGGAACGAATCCGCGTCGCGGGAGAGGAGATTTCACCAGCCGAGGTCGTGCGACTGGCGGCCGTGGTGCATCGGGCCTCTACCGTGCGTGGGATTGAACTCACGTTTTTCGAGTTCACCACCGTGCTTGCCTTCCTGTACTTCGTAGAGCGAGAGGTAGAGGCCGCGGTGGTGGAGGTGGGCCTAGGGGGCCGGCTCGATGCAACCAATGTGGTCGATCCGGCCGTGTCCGTCATCACCTCCATTGGCCTTGACCACCAGGAATTCTTGGGCAGCACGTTGGAGAGCATTGCGGCCGAGAAAGCGGGGATCATCAAGCCGGGCAAACCGGTCGTGGTGGGACGCGTGGATCCGGGCCCGGCTGCGGTCATCGAAGCAGCGGCAGCGGAACGAGGGGCACCCAGTCGCTGGCTTGGCAGGGATTTCTCGTGGACGGGGAGCGACTCGGATTGGGTGTTTCGCGATCGTGCTGGAGAAGTGCAGGTCGGAGCGCTTGCCTTGCGCGGCTTGCACCAGTGCGACAACGCCGCCGTGGCGGTCTCTGCACTGCGCTGCCTGCCAGAGGCGTTGCGGCCGCACGAAGGTGCGGTCGTTCGGGGTTTGCAACAACTATGCTGGCCGGGTCGCTGGGAGGTCGTGTGCGAATCGCCACTGGTAATCTTGGATGGGGCTCACAATCTTCCCGGCGTGCGTTGTCTCGCGGACGAGATCCGTCGGCGAGGCTTAGCGGGAAGAGTACACCTGTTGTTCGGGGTCATGGCGGACAAGGACTGGCAGGCGATGGCTCCCGAGTTGGGACCGCTCTGTACAACGGTGACTTTGACTGCTCCGCAGATCCGGCGCGCCGCTCGGCCCCAGATGCTGGTTCCGGCTTGGGCACAGTACGCGCCCGTGCGGGTGGAGGAAGACCCGCTCCGCGCCTTCCGCGCTGTGCTGGCTGCTTGCGGTCCGGAGGAAGCGGTGGTGGTGACTGGCTCGTTGTTCTTACTCGGCGCTGTGCGGCAAACCGCTTTGCAGGCGCGGCTAAGCAGCGATCGCGATTTCTCCCAAGAGCGTGCCGTTGATTGAGAACCCTCGTTGCTGTGTCTGCTTGTGTCTCGTGCTCCTTGCTCTGACCGGCATCGGAGCGGCGAGCGTTGCGGCTGAGATCGAGGGCACGGAAAAGCTGCCCGTACAGGTAGATGCAGCAGAGATCACCTATGATCGAGATCGCGATGTGGTGATC
Source organism: Myxococcales bacterium (assembly GCA_037445065.1). Classification (GTDB taxonomy): domain Bacteria; phylum Desulfobacterota; class Binatia; order HRBIN30; family HRBIN30; genus JBBILD01. The sequence goes on along the minus strand of JBBILD010000021.1, from coordinate 8,411 downwards.
GCCAGTGGCAACGTGGTGATCCGGTATGGCGATACCGAAGTGCGTGCCCAGGAAGTCATTTTGCACCGCGCCGTGCCCATGGTGGAGGCGCACGGCGGAGTCGAGGTGTACGACCCGGAAGGGACGCTGTTTGCCGATTCAGTCGAGTTGAACTTGGAGGAAGAGACGGGTGCGCTCGTTGGTGCGGCGTTACTCTCCCGCCGCATGCAATATTCGCTGTGGGGAAGCCGGATCGAAAAGCGCGAGGGCCAGAGCTTTCGAATCGTGAATGGTCGCTTCACCACCTGCCGGTGCGAGAAGGGGCGCCAGAGCTGGACCATCACGGCCCAGGAGTTGGATGTCACGGTTGGTGGGTATGGGATCGCGAAAGGGGCCAGATTCCTCGTGCTCGACGTGCCCGTGCTTTACCTCCCCCGTGCCATCGTGCCAGTGGAACGCGAACGGCAAAGCGGCTTCCTCTTCCCGCGCTTCGGTCTCTCGAACGAGCGGGGCTTCCAAACTGTGCTCCCATTTTATTGGGCGATGGGTCCAACGCGAGAAGCCACAATTGGTTTGGATTTAGAAACTGCTGCTCGTTTGGGCGGCATTGCTGAATACCGCTACCGCTCGAGCCGCACCACCGGCGGTACGCTGGCGGCAAGTTATTTCAATGATCTGTTTCGTGGCTCCACCGGGCCCGGCGGTGCACCGCAGGATCGCTGGAGCCTGGCCGCGGAACAACACGAGCGTCCGGCTGAGCGAGTGCGCCTGTACTCCGATGCGCTGCTGGTGAGCGACGATCGGTTTTTTCGCGAGATCAACACCTACGCGTTCGAGAGGGGCCGCACGATTCTGTACCGCACGTTGCCGTATACGCTCACCCGGCTGGGAGGCCTGTATGTTGGCGACCGATTCCTCGCTGGCCTGGAAGGGCAGTATTACCAGAACCTCTCCGACCGGATCGAATCGCGTACCGTTCAGGTGGCTCCCCGGTTGGCTGCGAACGGGCAAGTACCGATCTGGCGGTGGTCCCTTTTGGAGTGGGGAGCTGAGTGGTCGGAGTTCGAAAGGGGACAGGGTCCCACCGGGAGCCGCTGGCTGGCGCACCCGGTGCTGACACTTTTCCCTCCCACGCAGCGCTACCTTCGCGGCGAGATTTCGCTGGGCTTGCTCGGGCGCGTCTATGCTTTGCGCGAGCGGGCGGCGCTGGCTGGGGGCACCGACCTGGCCGAGACCAGCACACGCCAACAGGTGGACCTGCGAGCCGAGGTGGGTACGAGCTTGCAGCGAGTGTATGCGTTTCCGCACCTGGGCTTGCAGCGGGTGAAACACACGATCGAGCCGCTTGCTTCGTACGCGTACGTGTCCTCCACAGACCAGCAGGACTTGCCCTTTTTCGAGGCCTTCGATCGGGTAAATCGGCGCAATGTATTGAGCTTTGGCGTGACCAGCCGTCTGCTCGGTCGCTTTGCAACCGAGGAAGGGCAGGGCCAAGCAAGTTCCGCGGGCGAGATTCGCGAACTCGGCCGCATCTCCCTTTTGCAGAGTTACGACCTTTCTCGCCAGATCCCGCGGCTTGCCGCACGCCAATCCGAGTCGCATTTCTCGGATGTGGACGTCATAACCCGCGTGCAGCCGAGCCGGTTCTTGTCGTTCCGCTGGTGGGGGAGCTTTGACTCGGGCTCCGCCGAGTTCAGTTCCTCGCAAATCGCTCTTTTCGTGGAAGATCCTCGTCAGCCAGACGTAGAGATCGGCAGGCGATTGCAAACGCGTACCAGCGCTGGTGTGGCGTACCGCCTATTGGCGAACAACGTGCTGCAGCAAGTGGACGGTAACGTGGTCCTTCGCCTCACAGACTGGATCGGGGTTACGTACGCCACTCGGTACAACGTCCCAGCCCGCCGCTTTCTAGAAAACTACGCTGGGCTTCGCCTGTTGTCGCGTTGCGACTGCTGGTCTGTGGACTTGGCGGTGAGCAACCGCACGAATCCGGCCGAAACGGAGGCGAGGTTACAACTGACCCTAGTTGGGCTCTCGGACTCAGGCGCCGCTTCTCGGGTTGCAGTGCAGCCGTGAGCTGGCCTTGCCGGGGTAAGCTGCTCGAGGCCACGCGGGTAAAAGCGAAGAAGCGTGACGCTCCGGTCCTTAAAAGCTCGGTGGCAAAACGATCAGGTCACTTTGCAACGAACCTCCAATGAAATGAAGGTTCATCGCGCTGGCGGCGGCCCCGTTGTTGCGGAACTCTTCGGCGACTGCCACCACACCCCGGCCGAAGGGAATCGAACGATCCGGAACGGGCCGAATGCGTGTTTGGCCGGTAAGCGTTCCTTGCACGGAGTAATGAAAGATCGACCGCTCCGGATTGGCGGCGCTGTCGATGTTCGAGAGCGGTACATCAGCAAAGCAAGTGACCTCCAGGCTCGCAGAAGTGCGTTGCTCGAACTCGTTGAACGTCTCGAACAACAGGGTCGAATGGCCGGGCACGGCACGCTCGAAATCGGCACTGCAAGGCACGAAGGTGATGGAGGAACGAATCGGGGTGCCCAAGATCGGGTCCGGTGCCTCCTCGTAAAAATGATCGAGGAGGAGGATCCGCGGGCACGAACTGTACTCGATGTCGTTGAGCGCCAAGGAAAGGTCACCATTGTTGGCTGCCAGCCCGCGTAGAGAGACCGCGGCGTACTTGCGCGTGGCGCCGGTTGCGCGCTCGATTAGGGTCGCCCAACCGGTCAGCGCGTTGCGCGAAACCGGTCTTTCTTGCTCGTCAATCACGACGCAGCGCAACTCGCCCTTGAAACCCTCGGCGATTGGCGGGATGGGCCCGGGGTGCAAATCGAGCGGACGGCCGTCGCTCGGTGCGGCGGCGAGCCCCTCACCCGCAACCCATAGGATCGGTTGTTGGCGAGTGAGGCGAATTTGAAAATCAGTGATCGTCCACAGAGGTTCTCCAGACACCGGGTCCGGGGCCCCGTTTACGTACAGGCATTGCAAAAGGATGGCACTCCCGGTGGCATTGGCGAGCTGAATCACCGTGTCGATGGTGCTGTCCTGCATAATTTTGGGGAAGATGACGATGGCCCCGGGCTGGCTGGTGCTGACCTCTGCGTGTGTGAGAACGGGCAAGGACAAGGCCAGCGTGGCAGCGAATCCGGTAGTCAGCGAGACCCTCAGGAACCAATGGAGCATGCGATTCATCCTGGTGATTTGTGCCTCTCGATTCTAGCCGCAAAAGAAAAGGGCAGAGGGGAAAGCGCCTCTGCCCTTTTCGCGGATGGACTCGGCTTCACTACGGAGTGTCGGGACTCAAGATAATCCGATCTTCGAGTCCGCTGCGGAAGCCGGTGAAGTGTACGTTCTCCGCACTGCTCGGGCGGATCCCTTCTGCGTTGGTGACGAACCGTTCCGCCACCGCGATGATGCCATTCGCGCGGTCCCCGCTTGTAACGGAGCGAATTCGGGTTTGGCCAGAGAGGGTTCCCTGCACGTTGACGTTAAAGATCGAGAAGGCGTCGTCACCTGGGCCAGGGCGCGTGTCGAGATCCGACAGTTGCACTTCGCGGAAGCACGTGAAGCGAGTGGAAGTCGAGAAGCGCTGCTCGAACTCGTTGAAAACCAGGAACTGAAGAACCGCACCGCCGAGGTTGTTTTCCTGCAGCAAGAAATCCTCGCTGCACGGTACGACAGTGAGGTCGGTGGCGAAACGGAGGGTCAAATTCGGTTGCCCACTGAGAAACCAGACATCTACAGCCGCGCCATCGAAGAAGTGATTCAGCACCCAAACGTTCGGGCACCCGTCGTACTCGGCGTTCGGCCCACCTAGGATTAGGGTGTCGTCGTTGTCGTTGACCGTGGTAGACTTGAGTGTCACCGCGTTGTACTTGCGAGCATCGATTTCGGTGACATTACCCGCCTGGAGCGCTGTCACGATCGTGGCGTGCCCGGCGAGATCGCCTGCAGCATTGTTCGCTGGGTTAAAACCAATCGCGGGCCGAAAGTCGTTCGGATCTACTTGGACGCACTTCAGCTCGCCAATGAACGGGTCCTCAGGAACCGGGGGGATGGAAGACGATCCGTTCGACTGCCCTCCCGGGCCCTGCTGCTGAGAAAGCGGGAAGGTGGGCAAGCCATCCGCGGCGTTGAACGAGATGGGCTGCCGCTTGGTCAGCGTGAAGCGAAAGTCGGTTTCCGTCCAACCCTCCACGCAGCGCGCACCCGTCGCGCAGTTTTCCTGCACCGTCTCAGGGCGGCAAGCTTGTGTCGGGTTATTGCTGCAGTGCGACGTCGCATTGACCCAGTAACACCGCGCCGCGATCACGGAGTTCGACGTATTGGTGATCTGGACCTCCGTATCGGTCGGAAAACCGAATAGCTGCCCACTGGTGTCCACCACGATCTTAGGGAACACTAGGATCGCGCCGGAGCTGTCCGAACCGATCGTGGCGCGCGCCGAGGCAGACGCGAACAGCGCGGTCCCAGCCGCTACGGCGCACAGCGTCAACCACGCCCGTTTGCTCGTCATGTTGCTCATCACTTCGTCTCCTTTCCTCACCACCAAAAGGCCCTCCATGACGCCACTACTCGGCCGGAACCACAATGACGTCCGTCACGCCCGAAACCGGGGTATCGTTATCGCCCTGGGTCGCGCCATCGAATCGGTTGCCCTGGACGTACAAGTTATAAGCGGAAGTTGTAAGCGGCCCCGCCGGGCGCCCCAGGTCTGTAATGCGGATTTCCTCTGCGATTGCCAGCACACCACCTTGGCCCGGGGCCGGGCGGATGCGGGTGTGGCGAGTTGTGGAGCCGCCCATCGCGGCGGGCGTGAATGGGTTGGTCGGGCCAGCCGGTGCAATTTGGTTCAACGGCAAGTTGAACCAGCAATCAACAGTGGTGGTTGCGCTCAGGCGAGCTTCGAACTCATCGAAGATTAAGAAACCAACCGTGACTCTACCGGGCCGGCCGTTTTCAAGGTCCTGCGAACAAGGCACCATGGTCAACTCGGTGGTCACGGGACAACCGCCGGGACCGTCGCAGAGGTTTTGAGCGCCGAGCGAGGTCCCTGAACTCAGCGCGATCTGGTCGGCGCCGTGCGCGAAGTGGTTGAAAATGATCGTGTCGGGACAGGCCGCAAATTCGCCACCTGGATTGTTGTCGGTGAGCGTCAGTTCCAGCTCTGTACCAGGGGGCTGTGGATTGGCCGGCAGGGCGAGGGCGTTGTAGGTGGTCAGATCTCCACCCGGGCCGACCAGCGTTGCCTCGCCTTTGATGCGGTTCCCCGGAAGCGGCGAACCCGACGAGTCCACCTCCATGCACTTGAGTTCGCCGGTAAACCCGGCCGGGAGTGGAGGGATCAGCCCCGGATCGTAACCAGAGCCGTAGCTGCCAAACGGGTTGCCAAAATCAACCCGGCGGCCGGCACTTGCCACCCACATCGTCGGTTGCTGGCGCGTAAGAATGAGTTCAAAATCCGTCACCGTCCATACCGGCGGATTGCTTGCCGACGGTGGTAAGCTCGGATTCCGCGGCGCGCCGTTGACGTAGAAACAGTGCAAGAATGTGAGATTGTTCGTCGTGTTGCTGATCTGGATGATTGTGTCTCTGTCGCTTCCGTTCCAGATCACCTTTGGAAAGATGACGATGGAACCGGGCAGGTCCGTGGTTGCTTGCCGAACTTCTTGGGCTCGAACCACGCCGGCGAGCATCCACACGCCGAGAGCGGAGAGCCCGAAGGTCCCCAATCCCCAAAGCCGCTTCTTCATACGCATCCGCTTTCTCCTTTCCCTTCTGGGGAACACCTCCAACTGTCTTTTCGGCCACCCAACCATGCGCGGATGGCTCGGTTCCTCACCTGTCTAGACTGCACACCTTCAAGCGCTGCCAAACACCCGCTAGGGCTTCGCTCGAATACTGCAACCCCTAATCCTTGTCAAGCTGAAAAGCGGGCGGTGTACGACAGAAAACGGTCTGTTTTGCCGCTCTGGGCGATTGTTCGGCGCGCTCGGGGCTCGAACGCCGGTTGGTTCATCAGGGAGCTCCGCTTGCGCTGTGCAAAGGCGATGCTCCTCGAGGCGAAAGCTGCTCCTGCTGTCACTAGAGCAAGGGTGTCGAAACTCGGCGCGGTTCCGGCCTGACGCGGTTGTCGAGCCTTCTACCGATCGAGCGAGCGTGCTGCGGCGAACGGCGCGCCACGAGGCTTCCCGATTACTTGCGCCCCTGAGGTGCCTTTGGTAGAGCGCTGCGACCGCAGTCGCAGTCCGCGAGTGGTCAAGCAGGCCGCTAGAGGGTGGGCGGCAAAATTTGGGGGAAGAGGAGTACGAGGTCGATGAGGAATATTAGGGACAGTGTGAGTTGGGGCTTGTTGCTGCTGTCGGTGGCTGCACTGGCTGGTTGCCCGAGCCGCAAGCCGAGTGCGCCAGCCAAGCTCGAAGGTGTGGCGAAGTTCCCCCGCTATTCGCCTGCGCGCAACGGCTTGCCGAGCGGCAAGATTTGGAAGAGCCAAATTGCCTTTGGTGACATCAATAACGATGGGTTCGCGGACCTAGGTGCGGTCTCGCGCTTGGCCGATGGCCCGTACATCTGGAAAGGTGATGGCAAGGGCAATTGGACGGATGCCTCGAACGGCTTGCCACGAGAAGCGTTCTGCGGTGGTGGCATGGATTTCGGCGACGTGAACCGCGACGGTTTCGTGGATGTAGCCATCGCTGACCATTGCAAGGGCGTGTTTGTCTTTCTCGGCGATGGCGCGGGCAACTGGCGCACCGCTTCTGCTGGCCTCCCCACGATCGGGTGCGAGGACGTTGCGTTGGGAGACTTCAACAAGGACGGGTGCCTGGACTTGGTGACCGTGGCGGCGTCAGAGGAAGGCGTGCGCGCGTTCTTGGGTAACTGCAAAGGCGTGTGGAAGGAGAGTTCTCAGGGCTTGGCCTTTACCGAGTGGGGCAACTCCGTGACAGTGGCGGACATGAATGGCGACGGCAACCTCGACGTGATCGCGGCGTACTCGGCCGGGCCGCGAGTCTGGCTGGGCGACGGTGCTGGTGGGTGGAAGGAAGCATCGGCGGGTATGCCGGCCCCGGAAGTACACGGCTTGTTCTGGGGCATTGCCGTTGGAGACATCAACCACGACGGCCGTCCGGACGTAGCGTCCACAGATGTTTCACGCGGGCCGCAGGTGTTCTTGCAAACCGAAGGAGGGGGATACATCGCGACCGACTCACGCCAGTGTGTGGGCGGCAGTATGGACGGTAAGTTCTGCTTTGTGGACGGTGACTGCCCAGGGGGCACGTGCACAAGCCACGTTTGCAAAGGGATTTGCGTCGAAGGCAACCGTGGCGTGGCGTGCCTCCAAGACGACGACTGCAGCACCGGTCCGCCACGGCCTGGGCAGCCGGAACCGCCTTCTCCTCGTTGCCAGCTCCACAAAAACGTAGGCGAGGCTTGTAGCCCCGAGACCCGTTCGGATCGCTGCTCGCCAGGGCTGTGCTCGCCGGTGTCGAACGGTCATGGTCTGCCCCCCATGAACGCGCTCGGGATCGGAATCGGTGACATGAACAACGACGGGCGTAACGACTTGGTCGTGGCGGGAAAGACGAATGTACAAGAGATCGGCGGGGTGTACGGCGTGTACGTGTTCTTGGGCGACGGCAAAGGGAACTTCACGATGGTGCCTGCCGACGCTGGTCTCCCCCACGACGGGCGCGAGCGTACCTGGGGAGTCGGCCTCACGGACATTGACCGCGACGGCGTGCTCGACATCGGCGTCGCCTTCGGTGACGTGCTGCCGCCCACCTTCCGCAGCGGCATGCTGGCGAAAAAGGCCGAGCCGAAGGAGGAAAAGCCGGGCTTCTTCGCTCGCCTGTTCGGTCGCAAGCCGGAAGCGAAGCCGGCGGCTGCCCCGGCGGAGGCAGTGAAACCGCCGGAACGGGGCTTTTTTGGTTCTATTGAGGTCTGGCGCGGACATCTCGATTAGGATCGTGAAACGTATTGGCAAGGCGGCCGCAGCCGAAGTTGATCGGCTGCGGCCGCTTGCGTTTCCGCCCCCAGTTGCCTGAGGGTCGGTTGAGTAGGAGCATGGGCACGTATGCGTCGGTTGCTAGCATACCTGCGGCGCTATCGGGCTCGTTACGCACTGGGAGCGCTCTTCCTTCTCGCCACCGCTTCGCTCGCCATGGCAATTCCGTATTTGCTCAAGCACGCGGTGGACGCGGTTGCGGCGGGGGAGGCTTGGTCGCGGGTTAGCTGGTACACGGCGCTGATTGCCGTCGTCGCCCTCGTACAGGCGGCCACCCGGACCTTGTCCCGGGCCCTGATTTTTAATGTTGGTCGCGATGTGGAGTATGACTTACGCAACGATCTGTTTGCGCATTTGCTGAAGTTATCCCCGGCGTACTACCAACGGCGATCGACTGGCGACCTCATGTCGCGCCTGGTGAATG
>JBBILD010000020.1:0-64682 GCA_037445065.1 Myxococcales bacterium | reverse complement strand
CGCGCCGCCAAGTGCGCGGGCGAGGCGGCGCGGCGGATGCGAAGGGCAATCTCGGGCAAGCGGAGCCGAGCGGGCGGGCGGGCGGGCAATCGAGGCTTGTAACGGAGCGGCGATGCTTTTCTCTCCCGTTGCTCGGTGCGCCCCGGGATCCGAACGGTTGTCAGGACTCGAACAGTGGGGGCTGCGAAGCGAGGAAGTCGCGCTTGAGGCTCTGCCCCATTCCCGGGGGCAGGGCTGCAATCTCGCGCGCAATCTCCAAGCTCGCTTCCTGCAGGATCGGAGGCTCAACGACGCGATTCACCAGGCCGCGTGCCAGAGCCTCGGGGGCGCTGAACAACCTGCCAGTCAGGCACATTTCGCGCGCCGCTGCCGGGCCCATAACGAAGCGCATAAGTTCGTAAAGGGCCGGAGCGCCGAAGCGCACCTGGGGCTGGCCGAATACCGCTTCCGTCGAAGCGATTCGGATGTCGCACATGGCCGCAAGGTCGCAGCCACCACCCAGGGCCGCCCCGTTGACTGCGGCCAGAATCGGCTTCGGGAAGGTGTACACTTTGCGGTGGTATTCGAGACTGTCCGCAAATGCTTCCGCGCCCTCGCGGGCAAGCTCCTCGCGGTCAAAGCCCGCGCAAAAGGCCGGTCCTGCTCCGGTAAGAAGCACGACGGCAACACGGTCGTCTTGCGCGAAGCGCTCCAACGCTTGTACGATCTCCCGGCGCAGGGCACGGCAGAGTGCGTTGCGCTTCTCAGGCCGGTTGAGCGTCATGCGGGCGATTCCTTGCCCTTCTTCGACCATCAAAAACGAGGCCATCGGCCGGCTCCTTTCCGTGTCTCTTGTGTGCTTTCCACACGCTCCTCTCTTTGGGAAGCGGAGAGCGCTTTTTGCGCCGCTCAGAGGGGTTCGGCCGTTGACAAAAGCGCGGGTGCAGGGACAAGCGCGACACTGGTGTGCACTCGCGGCCGTGGCGGTCCACCGCTGACTGCTCGTTCGATCCGGGGTACTTGGCGTTCGGCGGAAAGCTGCCGTGAGGAACCCTGAACGGTTCCTACTGCTCTGCTCCAGCTTTCTGGATCACGGCCTTGTGGTTCCATCTCGCACACTGCGGCGTGGAGCGAGGGAGAAGACTCTGGCCGAGTCGCAATGATGTGCGTAATTGAGTGCGGCTCCCCGGGTCCAGCCGGTGCCTTCCACGGGCGTGGCATCAGGCAGCAACAGAACGCTGGCCCCTGACTGCGCCGCGTGATAGCGCGGGCGGTTGCATGGATAAACAGCGAACCTTGGGTGTGGTTTTGTTTCCCGAATTCGAGTTGCTCGATGTGTTCGGCCCGCTCGAGATGTTCGGGGCTTTGTATGGCATGGTGCAAATCGTCATGCTGGCGGAGAAGCGAGGCGAGGTGGCGAGCGCACAGGGGCCGCGAGCCGTGGCGGAGCAAGACTGGCGGGCTGCGCCTGCGCTCGATTTGCTTTTGGTCCCGGGGGGCATTGGCACTCGGAACGTAGTGGAAAACGCTGCCTTACTCGACTTTTTGCGCGAGCGTGCTGCGGCGGCCGAGGTGGTGATGAGCGTGTGCACCGGGGCGGCGTTGCTGGCCGCGGCCGGGCTGCTCGACGGCCGGCGTGCCACCACCAACAAACGCGTCTTTGCGTGGGTGGCTGCCCAGGGCCCGAACGTGCACTGGGTGGAACAGGCACGTTGGGTGGAGGATGGGAAATTCGTCACGTCCTCGGGAGTCACGGCGGGAATGGACATGGCACTGGCCGTGATTGCGCGCCTGTTCGGAGCAGACGTGGCGGAGCAAGTGGCGCTCGGCACCGAGTACGAGTGGCACCGCGACCCGAGCTGGGATCCGTTTGCTCGCATCCATGGCCTCGGTTAGCGCGCAGGCACGGCCGGTGGCCCGTCGGCTGCTTGGCAGCAACAGGGTGTATTCCCGAATCAGCCGTGGACGAATGTCTACATCACTCTGTGGGTGCGCGGAGACTGTGGAAAGTCCGGGTGAATCGCTCCGCTCGCTTCCTGCCTTGCGTTGGTTGCGAATTGCCACCATGCGGGGAAATAGGAGTCTACGGTGAGCTTTGCGGATCATTTCTCGCCGATCGCCGCCAACTACGCAGTGGCGCGCCCGGCCTATCCGGCGGAGTTGTTCCAATGGCTGGCGAGCGTTGCCCCGAGCCGCACGCTGGCTTGGGATGCGGGTACCGGTAACGGGCAAGCCGCCGTTGCCCTGGCCGCGCATTTTGAGCGTGTGGTGGCAACGGACGCGAGCCGCGATCAGGTGGTGCAAGCTCGCGTGCACCCGCGCGTGGAGTTTCGCGTGGCACTGGCCGAGGATGGCCCTGGACCGGGAGCCCATTCCGTGAGTCTGGTGACGGTTGCTCAGGCTCTGCATTGGTTCGACCGGCCGCGCTTTTATCGCGCGGTGCGGGCCGTGACCGTGCCCGGCGCTGTGGTCGCCGCGTGGTGCTATGGCTTGGCGGAAGTCTCGTCGGCAATCGATGCGTTGATTGAAGACTTTTATATGCACACGGTCGGGCCGTATTGGCCCGCGGAGCGCCGCTGGATCGAGGAACGTTACGAGACCCTTGAGTTCCCGTTTGCACGCGTTGCCGCGCCGTCCTTCGTGATGCGCCACCGGTGGAGCGGCGCCGAGATCGTGGCGTACTTGCGCACGTGGTCGGCCGTGCAGCGCTACCAGCAAGCGAGGCAAGAGGATCCGCTGATTGCCTTTGCACCGCGACTGTTGGCGGCATGGGGTGGAGCGGGGGCGCAGCGCGAAGTCCGCTGGCCTTTGTACTTGCGCGCGGGCAGAATCCACTGAGTTCACCTCCTGTGCCGCGTACCCAGTCAGCGAGCCGGCGTGGGCAGCGCTGGGTTGGTCCGAACAGGCGGCAACGCGAGGACAAGTCGCGGGCTAGGACACGGTCTGGGGGAGTGTTGTGGCCCCTTTGAGCGCGCGCTGCTTTCCCTTGGGCGCGCAGTTGACACGGGCGAGTCGAGCGGGCAGAGGCGGTGAGTCAGGCAAGCCTGGACGCGTAACGGTTCGCGTAAATTCGCCCAGCACAGTGAGCCGCCTTCTAACGGTACGGAAGGCAAAGGAGGAGGAACATGGCGAGAATGCGATGGATGTTGGCCGTTGTCCTTGCCTCTGCGTTTTTGAGCGCGGGGGCTGCGGTAACAGCAGAGCAACCGGCGCCGCCGAAGCGAGTCTTGTTCGGTATCCAGACCACGCCGCAGGATTTTACGTACGAAGAGCTGGTGAGGATTTGGAAGGACGCCGAGGCACTCGGCTTCGACAGTGCTTGGGTGTTCGATCACTTCATCCCGATCATGGGGGCCAACGTGGATGGGCCGTGCCTCGAGGGGTGGACCTTGCTCAGCGCCCTTGCTGCGCAGACTTCGAAGATCCGCATCGGGGTGCTGGTCACCGGTAACACCTACCGCAACCCAGCGCTGCTCGCGAAAATGGCGACGACGGTGGATCACATCAGCAACGGACGCCTTTACTTCGGCATCGGTGCGGGCTGGTTCGAGCTCGAACACCGGGCCTACGGCTTCCCGTTCTACGACGCTCGGGAACGGGCCCGGCGGCTCGAGGAGGCACTGCAGGTGATCAAGAAGCTGTGGACCGAAGATCACCCGTCCTTCAAGGGCAAGTACTACTGGTTGGAGAATGCCCCGTTCGCTCCGAAAAACGTGCAAAAGCCTCACCCTCCGATCGTGATCGGGGGCCAAGGAAAAAAATGGATCGTCCCCTTGGTGGGTCGCTATGGCGATGGCTGGAACGCCCCGATCGGGCTTAGCCCCGAAGAAATTCGAGAGCGGATGAACATCATCCACCGTGAGTGCGAACGAGCCGGGCGGAAATCCTGCGACATCGAGGTCTCGGCTTTCCTGGTGTTGTACTCCATCACCGACGTACCACTGGCGGGGCCGGTTCTTCGCCTCGGTGCGCGCATGATCGCGGGAGAGCGCATCCAGCGCTCCTTGCTAGCTGGCACTCCCGATGAAATCGCTAAGCGCATCCAGAGCTTCGTGGATGTGGGTGTGGACCACATCATCATGAACATACAGCCCGAGTACGACCCGGCGCTCCTACGCCGCTTCGCGAGCGAAGTGATGCCTCGCTTTCGCCCTCGCTCCTGAACCCCGGTGAGCCGCGGCTCCCGCGAGCTTCGGGACTCACAGGCCCGCAACGCCGCGCGCTGGCGCACGGGCGGCGGGCGCGGCCGCAAGGGTTTGAGTCGCTGCAATGAGCGAGTCGGGAAGAGCCTGTTGGTGCTAATGCAGGACCGTCGCCGCGAGCCCGGTTGCGGCGAGCTAGAATTGCGCAGCTTTTGCTCGAGAAAGGAGTCGCGCGGCAAGAGGAACCGGTCGCCCGCGTTCGCACCAGGGGAGAGATTGCGCAAGGCTCTGAGCCAGTTGGCGAGGGGGTTCCCGTAACGCGAAGCGGCCGGGGTTGCGCGTTCGACCGCAGGCAGGTGGCGTTGACCGAGCCACGGCCTGCCCGTAGGCTGGGCGGCGTGATTGTGGATGCCTGGATCCAACATCCGACACCAGCCTTTTTGCGCCACCCGCGCTTTGCATCCCTGCGCCGTTGGGTCCGCGCTGGCGAGGCTCCTGAGGAGATTCCGCTCGAACTGACCCTTGCCGCGTTGGACTCAGCCGGGGTGACACGTGCATTGGTGACTGCCTGGTGGGGTCCAGAGGGGCCGATCATTGACAACGACACGGTTGCCCAATGGGTACGCCGCGCCCCCGATCGGCTTGTCGGCATTGCTTCGGTGGATCTATCCAGGCCCATGGATGCGGTGCGTGAGCTGCGCCGCGCGGTGCGCCAGCTCGGAATGCGTGGGCTCCGAGTTTTGCCTTGGCTGTGGGAACGCCCCCCGAACCATCGCTGGTACTATCCGTTGTATGCAGAATGCATCGAACTCGGAATTCCGTTTTGCTTGCAAGTGGGGCACACGGGCCCATTAGGGCCCTCCGAGCCAGGCCGCCCGATCCCGTATCTTGATGAAGTCGCTCTCGATTTTCCTGACCTTACGATTGTTGCCGGACATATCGGTTACCCATGGACCGAGGAAATGATTGCGCTTGCCACCAAGTATCCGAACGTGTTCATCGACACCTCTGCCTATAAGCCCAAGCGTTACCCGCCTGCCCTATGCGCTTACTTGCGCGAGCACGGGCGGCGCAAAGTCCTGTTCGGCAGCAACTACCCGATGATCCAACCGGCGGATTGCTTGGCCGAGATGGACTCGCTGCAACTCGACGAAGAGGCGCGCCGGCTGTTCCTGGGAGAAAACGCGGTGCGCGTGTTCGGACTGGACGTCTGAACCGTCCAGCGCGGGGGGGCAGGCGAACAGCCCGTCAGGGGCTGGGCACGATCCCGGCTGGCTATATTTCGCACGTCGCTCGCGTGCTGCCGCCGCTCAGGATCGCGGCAGCTCTTTGGCCCGCGAAGACGATGGCTGGTGGTGTGGCTCCGGGCGCGCAGGGAGGCCGCAGGCTGCTTGGCGCCGCATCGTGGCACGGCTGGGGAAGAAGCGAGCCGTTTCCTTTTTGTCCCGCTGTGGGTGTCTCGTTGCAGTGCGCTCGAGGGTTGTGCAGCCGCGTCGCAAGGGTGCGGGCTCACTGCCCACCGGCTTCGGTTGCAACGGCAAAAAACGTCTTGACACGTGTCCGGCTCGCAGGCAGCGTACAACCATTTTTTCCTGTGTTGGGGCGGTATTCGGGCCGATGTGGTCTAGGGGTTTAGCGGGTCGAGCTGTCATTGCGCTGCGTGGACGCACTTCGCGCCAGGTTCGGAACTGCCCCCACTCAGCCGAGCAACCGCAGGTGGGGGGGGCGGCTTGGACCTCCCCGCTGTGTTCGGTTCAGCGGCTTCCTCGCGGTGGCAAGCGGGGTCCTGACTCGAACGTGCGCCTTCACATGTCTGGTGGTGGAAACGGTTCGATCTCGCGCACCGGCACTCGGGCCTGCGCATTGTCCGCGACCTTGTGTGCCCCAAAAGAGGAGGAATCATGAAGAAGAGGGAAGATCGTTCGCTTTTGTTCTTGTTAGCGAGTGTTGTTTGGCTGTGCGCCTGCAGCGCACCCTGGCGCGAAGCCACCACCCGCTCGTTGGCGGGAGCAGGCGCATTCGCTGCGCGCAGGATCGCATTGGGAGCGGAAAAGGAGGTGCTGGCGCCAGCGGCTCAGGGAGCAGGCGCCGGGCGCGGCGCGACACGCGCGACCGATCTTCCCGTGCCGCTGCAGGGCGCTATTTCGCGCCGCCTTGGGCAGGACGAGGCGGCATACCGTTTCCGCCCTCGAGCGGGCGGTGCCGGTGTGGAATTCGCCAACAGCCGGCACAGTTTGCACGGTGAGCACGACGGCCGCCGTCTGTTGCTGCGCTGGGCAGAGGGGGGAGCACAGTGGGGGCTCGAGTGGCAGCGGCTCGGTTGCCGCACGCCCGGAGGGGCCGAGGTCGCGTGGAGCAGCGTAGGGGAGGTCGCAAGCACGCGTGCGGAGGGCAACGAGCTCGAACTGGATCGCCAGGCGGACGGCAGGGCGGTGCGGGAATGGTACCGCAACGGGCCACTCGGACTCCAGCAGGGCTTTACGTTGGAGGAACCGCCCGCGGGTTGCCCGGCGGAAGTGGAGGAAGTGGTGGTGGATTTAGCCGCGCTCGGGCAAGACACGCCCTTGCTCATGGAAGTCGAGGAGGGCAGGCGTGGGATGACGCTACGTGAGGGGCACGGGAGGCAGGTGCTGTTCCGCTACGGCGGCCTGTACGCATACGACCGCCAGGGTAGGGAGTTGCCGGCTTGGATGGAGGTAGCCGACGACTCCAGCTTGCGCCTGCACGTGCAGGCCGCCGGCGCCGAGTATCCGGTGGTGATCGATCCCTTCGTGCAGCAGGCGAAGCTGCTGGCGTCGGATGGGGCGGCGAGCGACCAGTTGGGCGTGTCCGTTGCTATGGACGGGGATACGGTAGTGGTGGGCGCACCGTTCACTACCGATGCGAACTATGGTTCCGTCTATGTGTTCGTGAAGCCCGCTGGTGGTTGGAGTGGCACGGTCAACGAAGCGGCCAAGCTCGTTGCCTCGGACGCGGGTGTTTCGGATTGGCTTGGCGTTTCCGTCGCCATTTCTGGGGATACGGTGGTGGCCGGGGCTCGGCGCGCGGGCGGGACGGATCGGGGCTCTGCATACGTGTTCATCAAGCCTGCCGGAGGGTGGAGCGGTACCCTGAGCCAGAGTGCCAAACTCGTTGCTTCCGATGGCGCGTCTTCTGACGAGTTCGGGAATTCCGTTGCCATTTCAGGCGACACGGTCGTAGTCGGGGCCTGGCAGGACGACATCGGCTCGCAGGGCGACCGCGGCTCAGCGTACGTTTTCGTCAAACCGCCCGCCGGCTGGAGCGGGTTGTTAACCCAAAACGCGAAGCTCACCGCGTCAGACGGGGCTGGAAATGATAACTTCGGTCAATCGGTTGCAATCTCTGGGGATACGATTGTGGTCGGTGCCCGCAATGGTCCCGGCAGCAATCACGCAGATCAGGGTGCAGCATACGTGTTTCTGGAACCACTTGGTGGCTGGACCGGCACGTTCACCGAGGCAGCGAAGCTGACCGCTTCGGACGGCGCCGCAGGCGACGAGTTCGGTTTTTCGGTGGCGATTTTTCTGGACACAGTGTTGGTGACCGCGCGTTACGGTGCGGGCAACACCAACCCCAATCAAGGAGCGGCGTACTTGTTCGTCAAACCTTCGGGAGGCTGGACCGGAAGCATCTCGGAAACAGCAAAGCTGATCGCCTCGGACGGGCAAGGAGGGGACGAGTTTGGTATGTCGGTGGCACTTGTCGGGAACGTTGTGGTGGTTGGCGCCCGCTTCCACGACGTTGGGTCGAAACCCAACCAAGGGGCTGTTTATGTTTACAAAAAGCCAGGCGCTGGCTGGGGCGGGGTCGTGACGGAGAGCGCCAAATTGGTGGCTTCCGACGGCGAGGCGCAAGACTCTTTTGGCTACGGCGTCGCCTTGTCGGGGGATACCCTTGTTGTGGGATCGCGGGAAGATGACGTGGATTTCGCGAGCGATCAGGGCTCCGCGTACGTCTTTTCCCTTGATGCCTTTTGCGGTGACGGAGCGGTGGATCTCGGGGAGGAGTGCGACCTTGGTCCGTTGAACGGCCAGCCGCAGTCGTGCTGTGCCGCGGATTGCACCTTCACGCTTGCAGGCACCGAGTGCCGTGCCGCAGCCGGCGAGTGCGATGCGGCGGAGGTCTGCTCGGGCACCAGTGCATCGTGCCCGGCAGATGTAAAGCAGCCGTTCGGTACGGTGTGCCGGACGCCGGCGGGGCTGTGCGATGTGGCGGAAAGCTGTGACGGGGTGGGCGACACTTGCCCCGCTGACTCGCTCGAGCCGGCCGGTGTTCTTTGCCGGCCCGGTTCAGGAGCGCCGGCGGGTGGAAATGTGTGCGATCCAGATGAATTTTGCACCGGCACCAGCGCGGATTGTCCGCCGGATCTACTGCAGTCCCACGGCACGGTGTGCAACCCAGGTTCGGGCGATGGCTGCGACCCGGACGAAGTGTGCAGCGGTGTGCCTGGAGAGCCGTGTCCGGCCGACGTTTATGCCCCCAGCACGGTGTTGTGCCGATTGGGTACCGAGGCGGCGGACGGAGGCCGCGATGCGGTCTGCGACCCGAGTGAGTTTTGCCCCGGCGTGCCCGACCAGCCCTGTCCGGCCGACGTGGTGCAAGCGAGCGGGGTGGTGTGCGATTTTGGTTCGGGGGACGCTTGCGACCCGGACGAAGTGTGTAGCGGTGTGCCTGGACAAGCGTGTCCTGTGGATTGGTTCGCGGCAAGCAGCGTAGTGTGCCGGGTGGAAGCAGGAGAGTGCGACGTCGCCGAGCATTGCCCTGGCCTTCCCGATCAGTCTTGCCCCGCCGATGCCTTCGCGCCTAGCGGTACTTCTTGCGGAGACGCGACGGATACCGACTGCACCAACCCTGACACCTGCGATGGCGCCGGAAGCTGCGTTGCCAACCATGAACCCGCGGGTACGCAGTGCTGGGGACCCGATCCGGATTCGGCCGGGCCCAACCCGCTCGGCAACCTCTGCAAGTATGCCTGCGACGGCTCGGGGCAGTGTCTCTCGCAAGTGACCCTGAACTGCTGCGGGAACGGGATCGTAGAGGCTGGCGAGCAGTGCGACGACGGAAACCAGTACGCTGGCCCGCCGCCGGCTCCCGACGGCAGCGTGGAGAGTTGCCCTTCCGACCCGGCCTTTCAGTGCCGCTACGTGGCGGGCGCGTCAGGCCGCTACATTCGCGGCAACCGCAAGAAGCCTGCGCGCGACCGCAAGAGCTGCCAGGTGGAGCTGGTGGTGGTGAACCCCAACAACCCGCTCGACCGCTGGGGCTTGCCGGACTTCCGCCAGACTTGCGTGGATCAGGATCCGACCTGCGACTTCGACCCGCTGCCCGGCCGCTGCGGGTTCATCACGGTGGCGTGCGTGAATGTGGCGGACCCAACCTTGCCGGCCTGTTCACCGGCAGGGAACAACGGGATTGCACAGCTCTCGGTGCGTCCCTTGCGGGCGGCACTGTCGCTGCACCCGGTGGTCGCGAGCCAGTATCAGGCGAATCTGGCGGCCTTGGGGCAAGCGATCACGCAGCTCTTCGATCCGGGTCAGCCGAGTGCGGGTTTTACGAACCAAGCGCCGCTTGGTCCCGGGCAGCAGGATTTGTGCAGCGCACCGCGTACCCTCACAGTGTTTGCGGCTTCGCCAACACCGCGGGAGAGCGCACGCGCGCGCTTGCCGATTCGCATTCACTCTGTCGCTGGCAATGGTCGCCACAAGCGCACGATGGTGCGCCTCACCTGTAAGGCGCGGCCACTGCCGTGAGCGGCGCTCGCCAACCCATTAGGGCGGTACGGCGAATCGCCAAGCTCGGCGGAGGTCCCGGGGGGAGTCGCTGGAGCGGGGGCAAGAAGCCCCTGCTCCAGCGCGCGGCAAGCGGCCGTGGATGGCGGTATGCCCAAGACGGAGTGGCAACTCCCGATAGCGGCGGGTGGGCCTTGCAGGTAGATCCCGATCGTTGTGTGTTGTGAGTGCGCTTGGCGAGGACCACCTGGCCAGCCCTTGCTGCGAACACTCGGGAGCGATTCGATGGCCTTCTTGAACACCTCCGCATAGCCGCCGCCCGCTCGACTGTTCGTGCTCCCTCTGCGAGCGCCCATGATGTCCCGCAGTTGCAAGCGCATTCCTCGAGGCCGGCCGTGGTGCGGAAGCACAGTGGTTCGATCGTGCACGTCGCGCCAGCGCCGATGCGGTGCTGGCCTTGCGTTTCCACCGCCACACCACGCCTTGATCCCCACGCTGCTCCCGCCGCGAGCAACACTGAAGCCGTTGCACATCGGCGCGCTTCACGGCCGCATTGTCCGAAACGCTAGGGGAACCCTTGTTGCCGCCTGCGCTGCAGCTTGGGCATTTGTGTTCCGATGGAGCATGGGAAGGCACAAGGCCTGCCCGTACAATGCATCGCGGAAGGCGTGGTTGCGTGCCCAGCCGCTGCAAATGGTTACCGCGCCGCGCCACGTTTGGTTCCCGCCGCCTCCGCCACAACGCCTCATTCGGGCTGTGTAGGGGCGGCCCTTGTGGCTGCCCGCGCTGCAATTTGGGCATTCGTGCTTCTATGGAACGCGCCCAGACACAAGAACTGCTCCTACAACGCATCGCGGCACGAACCCGCGACGGAGCCTTGGGGCATTCCGCTCCTCCCTCCGCGCTGTCACGACATGACCAAGCTGTCCCCACCGCGAGCAACGCTGAAGGCGTTGCGCCAATACCGCAAGGCGTTGGCGCGCAGCGCCAACCCCTGGGATCAGCGCCTTCCCCCGATCGTGCAGCGCAACCCTCTAGGGGTTGCACTGCGTTAGGGGTGCCCTGTGGACCCGGGCGGATTTGCGCAACCCTGATGAAAGGGTGGCGCCAAGAACGATTCGCCAGCGAGCCTTGCTCGAACACTCTGCCGATCGAGGTGCAGGAGCCGCGGGGGAGCGACGGGCAGGCGTGACAGTTCGTCGAAGCGAACGGCCTGGCTCGGTTCCTGGGCCCTGAGGCTCGCCTCTTTCCCGTGACGGAAACCGAGCTCAACCGCCTTCGGGATCTCATTACCCCCTTGGACTGAGCCGCTACCCGCCTTTTGCAGAAAGGGGACTGGAAGCGATCTGCCACCTGGCGGGCCGCAGCCAAGCGCCGCCGGGCTGTTCCACGCTGGTTGGCTGCGGAGGCGATTGCGATGCCAGCGGCGCGATCAGCGCTGCGGAAGTCGCTGCCAGCGCGGGGGCCATCTTCGACCGAGCACCATGCCGCGCTACGGACCGGAACGAAGACGGAGTGGTGCGGGCGAGATCGTGGCCGCAGTTTGAAACCTCGGTGTAGGCTGCCGGAGTAGTCCCAATGGCACTCGAGCTCCGGCAACAAAGTGAGCGAAATAGGCTCACCCAGCGGGGACACCTGCCAGCTTGCCTGAAGCTCACCAGTGCGCGCTCGCGCAGACGATTCTCGAGTCTCCGTGGCTCGCTTCGGAACACCACGTCTGGTGCGGGAGGAGGTGTCACTCCTCCCGTAGCCCCCGTGCGGCGCTGTTTTCTGCGCAGCGATTCTGCGCCCATTCAGCTTCCTCTCTGCGTTTATCTTTGCAAATCGGTGCCTGTGAAGCAGAACGGAATCCGAGGAAGCGCAGAGGGGTACCGCGGCGTTGCGAGGTACCCCGCTCAGCGATCAGAGAGGGGCTCGACCGTTACAGGCTCTGTGTTGCGAGTCCCGTTGTCTGCAGCGAAACGCATGTGGTTCATGGCCCAAAGGAAGATGAAGCCGAAGGCGCCCACGATGTGCCAGAGCGCGTGATAGGAGAGGACGCGGGCGTGCACAGTGGTTCCAGCGGCCGTGGCCAACAGCAGGCCGCAGAGGAATACCACAGTCATAACCCGCAGGAGCGGCAGCGCTCGTGCGGGGATGGCCTGGCGCGAGTGTACAAAGAGGGCAAACACAGTAAGCGAGTCGAAGATGAGCACCAGTTCGCCCAACTGGAAGCCGCCGAAGGAGCCGAATTGCAAAACGTACGGGGCTTGCCCCGTGTACGCCTCTCTGAACAGTTGTCCGATGCCGGCGGCGTTGATCCCACCGAGCACGACCGCGCCGACTTGCTGCGCACGGCGAGGGTAAAAATCGCCCAGCACTGCCAACTGCAAGGCGTAGGCGAGGATGAGATTGGTGCCCACGTCGGCGACTCGCCACGCTTCGAGCTGCCACCCGTGCCAGCCCAGCGTCGGGAAACCGGTGAGCAGGAGAGCCAAGTAAGCTCGCTCCCAGCGCCAAGGCTGCCTGCCTGCAAACCGACACAAGAGATACGTGCTCGCTCCGGCAAAGATGGTGGCGAAGGAGGTGACCGCGTTGGCCAGATCCGGAGGAGAGAGTGCGCTTCCGTGGTTCATTCGACCGGGCTCTGAGTGGTAGCGACCGGGCAGGGCGCTGCGGCATCGGATGGAGCGAAGACAACGGGACTGCCGAGTTCTGCGGAGGCAAAGAAGCAGCCGTATTGGAACTTGACTGTATCGAGCTGCGCGAAGATGTGGTGCCCGCTCAGGATTCCATCGGGTCGGTATTGCACGACGACCCCGGTGTACTGGCGGCCGTCTTCCGAGCGCCGGTTCTCTCGTACCGGGTACGGGCGAATTCCTGCGAGACCAGTTACCGACAAGCTCTGCTGCATTGTCTCCCATAGCGGTTCGCCCGCTTGCTCGACCCCTGAGGCTAAAGCCATGGCATCGTAGATCGGCTCAGGGAAATCCGGGTCCTCGGCCCCTACTGGTAGGTACAGCGAGCGGGCCGGGTGGCCGGGCAGCGGGAAGCGGGCCAGCCGCGGTGCAAACGCGATCGGATCGGCGGCCTCGAACACGGTTTCCAGCAACATGAGCCCTGGGTGCACGAAGGTGGGTTGCCGCGGCGTCTGCAACAGGGTTGCCACGAGAGTCGGCGACGGAAGCCCGGGCGCGATTTCCGCCTCGAGCACAGTGAGCGGCCACAAGCCGCCGGAGCCGGTGGGTACGAGGGCGGTGATGCGCGCGTCCACCGCGCCGAGCATGTTCGCCACCTGCGCCCCGAATGATTGGCCCATCAAGTACATCGGGCGCGAGCGCAGCCGGTAAGAGTCGCTTTCCGGCGGCACCGGGAGGCCGCACGCCCGCACAACCTCGGGTGCGATTTGTAGACGTTCGAGGGCGTCGAGCAGGAGCGCTTGTTCGAGGACCGTTTGCCAAACGGTCGAAGGGTACGCGGCCAGGTTGTTGAAGTTCAGGTATGTCCGCCCGCTTGTCCCGGGGAGCCGCTCCGGATTCAGGGGTAGTGCCATGCTCGCGGTTGCGAAGCCACGCAGCGCCAGTTCGTAGGCGGGTCCCTTGCCCTTCTCTGGTTGCGCTCCCGGGGCTGCGGTGCGGCCGCGGTCTACCACCTGCGTCGACAGCCCACCGGTGCCGTGGATGTACATCACCACAGGGTACCCATCTGGGGGCATCGGCTGCCTCGGCAAGGTGATCGCCACGGGTGCGATTTCGGTGCGCTGCGCTACTGGAACCCCTTCCGGATCTAGGACGAGCAGCCCGTCCCGATCGAATGGTGGTCCCCCACTTTGGAACTGGGGGGCGCGCATGTAGCCGTGCAGCTCGCAGAAGCGGTCGTGGGAGGCTCCGTCGTCCGCATCGATCCGGAGCCCCTCCACTTCCACCGCGTAGGAACTGCGCGTCTTTGCCACCAGCTCGGCGAGCCGTGCCACCTCGTCCCCAGTGGTGAACACCGTCGCGGCCGCCACCCGGTCGAGACTGATACCGGCTTCGCGCAGTGTGAGCGCCAGTGGCTCGAAAAGCTCGCGCAGCGCTGCTCCTCGCTCCCCCGGTGGAAGCACACCGTTCAACAGGTCGGCGACCGCTGCTGGTACCCCAAGCCGGGAACCGTCCGCGGCTGCGAGCGAGCGCTGAATCACGAAGGCGTAGGTCCGCTTGGGCCGCAAGATCACCCCGGGCACTGCGGCTACCGCTAGAAGGTTGGGAGGAGTGTACGGATCTTGCGGCAAGGTCTGGGCGACGACCGGGAACAGCCGCCCTCGCTCGGGGGACTGTGGGTCTGTATCGAGCAACAGCACGGGCGCATCCGGCACCGGCAAGAGGATTTCGCTGAGGCTGCGGGGTGCAAGCGGGCCGTCGAACCGAAAGTAGGCGGACGCCACGGTGGGGAAGCCGCGCCGCCGCGGCACGACCGACTTGAGGGAACGGACCAGCGCGTTGCCCGGCGGGGCAGGGAGGCCGTCGAGCGCCGGCGCACCGTTCCCGTCGAAGCGCCCATCCATCGGGTACGGCACGGCGTAAAAGTTCGCGGGTTGGTTCCAATCCGCTTCGAGGTCGAAGTACACGGAAACCCCGGGCGCCGGGCGCGCCGGCGCAAGCGTACCCTCGCCGTCATCGCCGCAGCCTGCGAGCAGACCTGCCAGGGACGCCAAGAAAATTGCCGCAACGATCATCACTTTCTGTTGCCAAAGACTCGCCGCTGACACAAGGCGTCGTTGTGGCTGAGGAATCGCTCGAGAGCACCCCCCCCACGGTCGCTTGTTGCGAATCGCGGTGCGCCCTGCATGCAGAACCGCCAACGCCAATCGCAGTGCCGGCGAACACCTTTTGTTTCCTGAATAGGCTTTGATAAGAAAGCCGAGTCATGCCGGCAGACGGTCACGCGGTAGAACACCAGCAGGAGCGCGTCTCCGTGGCGGAGATGGTGGAAGACGTAGTGGGGTGCAAATGGTCCGTTCACCTGCTCCGCTTGCTTGCTGACGGCTACCGCCGCCCCAGTGCCTTGTTGCGCGCGAGTCCAGGCCTTTCGGCAAAAGTTATGAACGAGCGACTGCGCAAAATGGTGCGCTTTGGAATCTTGCAGCGGGAGGTACATGGGGAAAAGCCGCCGCTCGAAGTGGAGTACCGCCTCACGAGCTTCGGCCGCCGCTTCCGCCGCATCCTCGATGAAGTCCGCAAGCTGCAAGCCGCGGTGGATCAGGGCGTCGTGGAGTGGACTGCCGGAAGCAGCAATGCGCGGTCCTCGGCGGCGCCGCACAAGCGGAAAACTCGCTGAGCCGGCGGCGTGCCGGGGGTGTCTTGCTCCTGGGCACTTCCTCTTCGCGCTGGGCGGGCGGGGCACATGCGCTCGGGGGAGAGTGGCGTTGCTGTTCTGGCTTGCCCGGCGGGGCGGCGGAACGCGCTCGCGCTATTCGGACGGCTGCTGCCAGTGGTTGTACCGCGCCCCAATTCGCGGTAGGAAGCGCGCCGGCGCGACCCTTGGGCTCGGGGTGGAGAGGAGGAACGCATGAGACGGAATGGAAGACTTTTGGCCGGGGCAGCGGTGTTGATGACGTTTTGGGTGGTGGGCTGTGGTGGGGACGACGAGCCGGTTTTGTTCGTTTCTTCGCCCACGTTTACTCCGCCACCGCTTGTGACGCCAACGCCCGTGCCGAGTGCAACCGCAACCGCGACCGCGACGCCAGAGGCGACGATCGGCCCGCAAGTCTCCTATCTCGGCTTGGCGCGCGCGGATGCTTCCGTGCTCGAGCCCGAGCAAGTGCTCGAAGACGGCACACCGGTATTCGTCCGCTTTGGTGGCTCCGGTTTCTTCTTGGTTATCGAGGGCAGGCCGGGGATCAGCGGTGCTCCAGTTGGGTTGGTCACCTTTCGCGAGGATTTGGCTTCGCTGCCGGACCTGCAAATCGTTGCCTCGAGGCCACTCGGCAACGGCAGCGCGGAGGCGTGTGACAACGCGCCGCCGGGGGGCGGTGTGCCGGCTGTGGACCCGCCTGACTTTTCTCCTTCCCCGGAGCGGATTGCCGCTATGAACGATCTCGGTTGCCGGTTTGTGGACGGAGAAGGCCACTTTTTGGGTGTGGGTCCGGCCGACGCGTGCACGCTCTTTCCTACGGGCGACTACGAGTTCGTAAACCGCAGCAGCACCGTGCAGTACTGTGCGCTGGTTTCGCGCTTTATCGAGTTTCCGCTGGGCGACACCGTTCTCACCGTGCGCCTGCGCGACGTGCTCGGTAACGTCGGCCCTGCCGCCCGCATGGTGGTACGGGTGCTGCCGCCGCCCACCAGCCCGCCGACCCCGAGCCCTACACCCACGCCGCTACAGCCGGAACGGATCGGACCCGAGATCACCTTCTTCGGAGTGGCCCGTGCCGATGGGAGCCTCATCGAGCCTTTGGATGTCACTGCCGACGGAGCCCCGATCTTCGTACGCCGTGCCGGGTTCGGGTTCCACCTGGTGGTGGAGGGCAAGCCCGGACCGAGCGGCGCGCCGGTAAGCCCGCGGACCTTCCAACCCGATCTGATTACCTTCCCAGACTTGCAGATCTGGGTCTCACGCGATCTCGGCAACGGCAGTCCCGAGGTGTGCGACATGCCCCAGGTAGGTCCGGCGGCAACACCACGGCCCGGAGGAGGGGTACCCGCCTTGCCGGAAGTGGATCCCTCCCTCACCGCAGAAAATATCGGGCGAGTGAACGACCTTGCTTGCCGCTTCCGCGACGGGCAGAACCAACCGTTCGGCCGCCAGCCCGGCGAGGGGTGCGTGCTGTTCCCGAGCGGGGAATATGGCTTTGCAAGCGAGCAAAGCACGCTGCAGTTCTGCGCCGCGGTGGACGCCTCCATTGCCTTCCCGACCGGAGATACCCGTGTTACTGTGCGCTTGCGCGATGTAAACGGCAATGTCGGCGCCACCCGCACGATCGTCGTCCGTGTCTTGTGAGAATCTGGTGGACTGGCGCTTAGACCGGCTACTCGCAGGAATTCCGCACGAGGTGGTGCGCGGCGACGCTTCCACCATGGTAAGCGGAATCGCCACCCACTCGCGGCACGTGCGCCGGGGCGAGGTGTTCGTCTGCCTGCCCGGCTATCGGACGGAGGGAGGAGAGTCGTACCCGGACCGCCACCCTTTTGCTCTGGAGGCAGTGCGGCGAGGTGCGGTGGCAGTCATCGTCGAGCGGGACGTGCCGGAGATCGAGGGCGTCCCCGTGGTGCGGGTACGTAATGCGTGGCAGGCGGTCGCGGAACTCGCTGCGCGCTTTTACGGCGACCCCTCTCAGGATTTGGTGGTTGTCGGGGTCACGGGAACGAGTGGGAAGACCTCCACGTGCTTCTTCACCGACAGCATTTTGCGCAAGGCAGGTTGGCGCACGGCGCGCTTCGGAACGGTGGGTCACCGGATTGGCGAGGAGGAGCTGCCGGCGCGGCAAACCACGCCCGAGGCGCCCGAACTGCAGGCGCTTCTCTCGCGGGCACGGAGCGCCGGCTGCCGGGCTGTGGTGATGGAGGTGTCGTCGCACGCCCTCGAACTCAGGCGGGTTGCCAGCGTGGCGTTCGACGTCGCCGTGTTCACGAACTTGGGGCGCGATCACTTGAACTTCCATCCCGACATGCACCACTACCTGCGCGCCAAAGGGCGGCTGTTCGAAGAACTCTCGAGCGGCGGGAAGCGCGCCACTGCAGTGGTCAATGTGGACGACCCAGCAAGCACGTACATCTGCGGGGTGAACCGCGGCGAGCTGTGCACGTATGGCTTGGCGCCCCACGCGAGCGTGCGCGCGGAAAACGTATCTACGGATCTATCCGGCACCCGTTTTCTGCTGGCGAGCCCTTGGGGCAGTCTTCCCGTGCATCTCCCTCATCCCGGGATCTTCCACGTGCACAACGCGTTGGCCGCCGCCGCTGTGGGGCTGGTGCTCGGAATTTCGCTGGAGACGATCGCTCGCGGCTTGGCGTCGGCCCCAGCTGTGCCAGGTCGCTTCGAGCGGGTAGACTGCGGTCAGGATTTTCTTGTGATTGTGGACTACGCCCATAAGCCGGAGGCACTCGATAAGTTGATCCGCAGTGCTCAGGCGCTGGGGCCGCGGCGGATTCTGACGGTGTTTGGCTGCGGCGGGGACCGCGACCGGGGCAAACGCCCGCTGATGGGACAGGTAGCGGCAGCAGGGAGCGATGTGGTGTTCGTGACCTCGGACAACCCGCGCAGCGAGGCCCCGGAAGCCATTGTCGCGGACATCGTGGCCGGAATCGCGCCGGGCCAGGGGAAAGCCCGCATCGAGGTCATCGTGGACCGCGCCAGCGCCATTCACGCGGCCATCGCCGAGGCGCGCACCGGTGACGTGGTGCTGATCGCTGGCAAGGGGCACGAGACGTATCAAATCTTTGCCGACCACACCGTACCCTTTGATGATCGGGAAGTCGCTCGCCAAGCCCTGGAGGAACGGCTGCAGGCCCGTCCCGATGAGCGCGAGCCGTTCTCACGTGCGGTGGAAAGGAGCTGACCCATGCGCGGACTCATGATGGACGAACCGCTTTTGCTGACCAGTATCTTGCGCCGAGCCGCCAAGCTGTTCGCCAACAAGCATGTCTCGAGTCGCACCCAGTATGGCGTGGAAACGTACAGTTACGTGGAAATGTACCAGCGTGTGTGCCGGCTGGGGCACGTCTTGGAAACGTTAGGGACAGCCCCCGGCGAGCGCGTGGCCACCTTTGCCTGGAACACCTTCCGCCACCTCGAGCTGTACTTCGGCGTGCCTGCCATGGGCCGCGTTCTGCACACACTCAACATTCGCCTGTTCCCCGAACAGATCGCTTTCATTGTGAACCATGCCGAAGACGCGGTGATTTTTGTAGACGACGCTCTGGTGCCGGCGCTGGAGGCACTTGCCCCGCGCTTCGAACGGGTCAAAGCGTACGTCGTGATGGGCGATGGGGAGATCCCGAGCACGAAGCTCGAGCCGGTGTTTTCGTACGAGGAGCTGCTGCGCCGAGCGCCGAGCGATGATGCTTTTCCTCGCTTCGACGAGAATACCGCCGCAGCGATGTGTTACACCTCGGGTACGACCGGCAATCCGAAGGGGGTTTTGTACTCGCACCGTGCGCTTGCGTTGCACACCATTGCGTTGTGCTCGGCCGATGGCTTCGGGCTGACCGAAGCGGACGTCGTCCTGCCGATCGTCCCGATGTTTCACGCGAACGCATGGGGGCTTCCGTACGCCTCCACCATGGTCGGCGCGGCACAGATCTATCCTGGAGTGCAACCGACCCCGGAGGACCTTTGCCAGCTCATCGAAAACCACCGCGTCACGGTAACGGCTGGTGTCCCAACGGTGTTACTGGGCATACTCGCTGCTCTCGAGAAACACCCGTACGACTTGTCGAGCCTGCGTTGCGTCCCCTGCGGGGGCTCTGCTGTGCCGGAAAGCCTGCTGGCGCGGTTCGATGCCCTGGGCATCGAGGTGGTGCAGGCGTGGGGAATGACCGAAACCTCGCCTCTGGCCGCGGTTTCCAAGCCGGCGAGCTTCATGAGGGATTGGCCGGCAGAGCAAAAGCGCAAAGTGCGGGCGAAGCAGGGGCGCGCTGTTCCCTTTGTGGAAATGCGCATCGTCGGTGACGACGGCAGCGAACTGCCGTGGGATGGCAAGAGTGTGGGTGAGCTGCAGGTGCGGGGACCATGGGTGGTGGGCGAGTATTACCGAGACGAGCGCTCTCCGGCTTCCTTCGATCGCGGCTGGTTTAAAACCGGCGACATCGGCACCATTGACGCGAACGGCTACCTACAAATCACCGACCGCGCCAAGGACGTGATCAAGAGCGGTGGAGAGTGGATTTCTAGCGTGGAGCTGGAAAACGAAATCATGGCGCACCCGAAAGTTCTGGAAGCCGCGGTCATCGGACTCCCGCACGAGCGCTGGCAAGAACGGCCACTCGCCTGCGTCGTGGTGCGGCCCGGCGAGCAGTTGACCCGTGAAGAAATCCTCGAGTTTCTCGCTCCGCGCGTCGCCAAGTGGTGGCTGCCCGACGACGTTGTCTTCCTCGATGCCCTGCCGAAAACCAGCGTTGGTAAGATTGCCAAGCACGAGCTGCGCGAGCGCTTTCGGGACTTCCGCTGGTCCGGCCCGCTCGGCAAAGATTGACGTCGCCTGTACGTTACCGGCTCAGGCAGGCTGGCGTGCCTCAGTTGCCCGCGGGATGACCACGCGCACGCAGGTGCCGCGTTGGGGGGAGCTGTCTACGACAATCGTGCCTCCGTGCGCTTTGGTGATTCCGTGGGCGATGTACAAGCCGAGGCCGCTACTCTGCTTGCTACGGATCCTCCCTGCTGCCAGGTAGGGTTGGAAGAGCCGCTTTTGCTGCTCGACGGGGATCCCCGGGCCCTGATCGCACACTTCCACACCGATCGAATCGGGGTCCGGATTCCACAGGCGTACGCCGACCTGCGAGCCGCGCGGGCTATGTTTGATGGCGTTGTCCAAAAGGTTGGCCAGCACCCGCCCGAATTGGAACTCGTCTACTTCCGCTGTGGTGTCCCGCGCCTGGTTGTCCACCGCCAGCGCCACGCCATGGATGCGTGCCCAGCTCGCCAGCTCTGCCACCGTGTTGCGGGTGATGACCAGCAGGTCGTGGTTACCGCGCGCGAGTGCGAACAAACCGGAGCCGAGGCGAGCCGCATCGAGCAAGTTGCTGGCCCGCTGCAAGACCCGCCAAATGTCTGTCTGGATCCGCTCCACCAAGTCGCGCTGATCTGGGCTGAGTTCACCTGCGTCCCCGGCCAAGAGCAGGTCGGTAAACGAGGCGACATTGGTGAGCGGGCTGCGCAAATCGTGCGCTGCCGCGGCCAGCGTTTGCAGGACGGCGCGGCGGTGCTGCTGCTGCAGCAGACGGTGAGCGCGTTTGCGTTGATGACTCGACACTAACCCGAAAAACAACGCCGCGGCGAGCAGGAAGGGGAGGCGCAGCAGGTGCTCGGAATGGAACCAGAGAGGCTGGTCTCCCACCGAGGCTAGGCGCGCGAGGTGGATAACACCCAAGAGCGTTGCGGCCGCCACCGCTGCTCGCCAATCGAGCGCAATCGCAGCCACAAACAGTGCGAAGAAGAAAATCGGATAGAAATCGGTGGCGGACCCCGCCAGCAGCAGGCCGAGGGAAACCATGGTGACGTCGAACAGCACGATGCGCGTTTCCCAAGCCGAGCGACTCGCGGAGCGGTTCCAAAGCGCGTGCAGGAGCGGCGCACTGGCCAGGTAGGCGGCGACATACGCGGCCACCAGCCAACTCGCTGGTTTTGCTTGCTCGCTGAACCAAACCAGGTAGCTCGTTGCCAGCACCAGCACCCAGCGAGCTTGCATGAGGCGCGCAGCAGTGATGGAACGCGGCGGACGAAGCGCTTGCACCATACGGTTTTTGTCCAGTCTGCCATTCATCGAGCGCACGGGCCAGCGAAGTTTTGCGTTCAGAAGGGTATGGAAGAAGGCGGGTTTCTTCGGCAAGAAAGGGGTGCCATGACGCGCGCGAGTCGCCAGGAGATGGCCACCAACGGGGGGAGCTGGGGTGGTGCAGCCGAGCGTGCAGGGTGCGCGGGTCATGGCTTCCCGCCGGGCTACCGACTCGCGCCTCTTGCCTGGTCGGACCAAAAAGAAGTTGCGCACTTGCTCGTGCGCGCTTTTGCGGGCGATCCGTTGGTGACTGCGATTTGCGGCGCTGCAGACCGGGTGGGTCAGCGGCGTATGTTCTGGAGCTTTCTTTTGTCGGTACGCGCGCATGCGCTGTCGCCGCAGCCGGCCTGGGTCGTGCGCAGTGAACGGGGCGAGTTCGCCGCGGTCGTGTTGGTTTCGCGCCCGGGCATGGGACTGCAAGCCCCGGCGGACACTTGGTTCTCGCTGCTCGGGATGTCACGCATGGGGCTCAAAGCCACGCGCCGCAGCATCGAGGCCGCGCAGGCAATTGCACGTCACGCGCCGCCAGGCCCGTTCACCTACGTCCGCACCCTAGCCGTGGATCCGGAACATCAGCGGCGGGGACTAGGCTCCGGCTTGTTAGCGCACGTGTTTGCGCACTCGCCTTTGCATTGGCCGGTGTATTTGGAGACGGCGCGCGAGCAGAACCTTTGGTTCTACTCGCGCCAGGGGTTCCGTTGCGTGGGTACATTCCGCTGCCATGGGGTGGAGATCTGGCGCATGCTCAGGCGACCAGGCCCCTGACGCGGGCGCGCACGCGGGGCTCGCACGGCGTATCCCCCTGCCGGGGTGGCCGACTCGCACGCTAGCGCGAGTCGGCGCAGCCGATACGATCTGTGGCGGCACCACCTTGCCGCTGCACGCGAGCAACTGCGGGTTTCCGCGGCTAGGGTTCGTACCGCTGGCGTGAAACCGTTCGTCGGTGCGCAGCGGATGGATGAACGAAGGGAACGCGCCATGTCCCAGCGAGCTCGTCTGGCAGTAGGCGCGGGTGCGCAAGGGCCAGAGAGGGGGTGGGGAGAAGACGCAATCCAGGGGCGCATGGGGAGGGAACGGAGACAGCCAGGCTTGTCGCGCTTCCTCGATCCCTTTGGTGCCGCTGTCACTCGAGCAGGGAACGCGGGCGCGCAGGGGAGGGGTTGCTGGATTTCGTTCGCTGCAGTTGGAACCGCCCAGTCATCGGTGCTCAGACGAAGGCGGGCCGGCTCGATGGGTCGGCCCCAGGAAGCGTTGTCGCTCGGTCCAACCGTTCGCGGCCGCCTGCACAGGGGCCATGCAACCGGGCACGGATCGCTGCCCGGAGAACCCTCAGAGCTGCTGCTCCTGCCGCGGTTGCTCTACTGGTGGGTTTGGGCTAGGGAACGCGGGCTGTTGAATCACGGGGATTCTGGGGCTGTAGCTCAGTTGGGAGAGCGCCTGAATGGCATTCAGGAGGTCGGCGGTTCGACTCCGCTCAGCTCCACTCCTTTCTTCTTGACGCAAAATTGATCGCGCCGGTGCCACGGCCTTGTGCCGCACCTCGCACTCGCGTACATGGGGCGAGTGCGTCTTGACCTTCATGCCGTGAGGCGGCTTGCGCCGGCGGCCCGCGGGCTCGCATGCGCCTCCGTCCTCTTCTGGGGTGTGCTGTCCTTGTACCTGTCAGGCACGACCCTGGGTTGCGCTGCGGCGCCTCGGGCGGCTGTGCAGGAAGTGCGCGCGGCGGACCTGGAGCTTGCCAACGCAGGCCCGCGCGATCCAGCCCGGCTGGATGTAGGGCAGGGCGCCGATTCATCATGGCCCGACCGCGCCGGCCAGGTGGTGGTGGCCGTGTTGGTGGTGACTCTCACGATCGGCGGAATCGTGCTCCCGTTGTTGCTGTTATGAACACGGTCCCGGCCTGGCCGGGGCAGCGTCGCCCTGTTTCCGCGGGCGTTGGCGAAGAGGGCACTTCCCGCGACTCGTCGAATGGGCGTGGGCTTTGCCCCGCAGGCATCCACGATCCGAACGTCCGGAGGGCTTCGAGCCTGGCGCAGGGGAGGGCAGGACGGTGTGCGGAGCGTGGTTTCGCTTGCCGGGAAAACTGGAGCAGCACGGCGGTGCGGAGGTTTTGGCGGCAACGATCGCGCGGAGTCCGCTGGAACGGTCGCACGCTCCCGCTTCGCACGGTCGTCCCCGCCTGGGCAGCTTGCCGCACGTGGATCGCCAAAGGCCCGTTAGCGAAGCGTGATCGCAGCTCGGAGGGTGTGCGCCCCGCTCGCGCAGAGTCTCTAGCGCTGGCATGGGTCCGCTTGAGCCATCATGTGCGTCTGGTTCAGACCTCGCCCGCGGACGAGCAAGGGGCGCCGTAGGTGTGCACGGGTGATGACGGGACGGAGCGGAGGCGGTGGTGATCCGCTAGCACGCTGCGGCGTTTTGCTACCACATCTCTCGAAAGCCGCGGAGACGAAGCCGTAGCGTGATGCGGGGGGTCTGAGCGGTTCCGGGAACCCTGCTGTGGCTTCACCCCGGCTCGCTCGGCGCGCCGTAGTCGCCGCTACGGGCCTGTTCGCAAAGTGACAGAAGCGTTCACTGCGTAACACTTCGCTGGTGATCGCATCGGCGGCTCCCACCTCCTTGTTTTGCCCAACGCGAGATTGGCAAGTGGTACGGCTCTTGCGCATTCGCCTCGCTCACTCGTGGAAAGAGGCAGCAGAATCGTGTCGCTGGGGACGATCTCGTTGGTTTCGCAGTACGGGCAGTTCGGTCGGCCGGAACCGCGCCAGTGTGAGCCCTCGGCTCTCCAGTAGGGTGGATGACGCCATGCAGGTGCTGCAGTTCCCAGAGCGGGGTTCGGGTGAGGGTAGGCGTTCTGCGGCGAGCGGTCCCCTGGCTGGGCTGGGCAACCGCTTTGTTGCCCTCTTTGCGAAACGCCTACCTCGCCTCGAGTTCGCGGGTGAGGTAGCGAGAACCCTCCAATCCCTGCTCCGCCTGCAGGCCGTTGCGGTACTCGGGTATCAGGTTCGTCGCGAGCGCTTGGTCCTTCTCGCTGCCGAGGGGCTCGGTACGGAAGCGATCGAAGCCTTGGGTGGAGGCGAGGCCTGCGTGTGGGATATCCCCGTACGTTGTTTGCGCAATCGGCGGATCAGCCTGATCAGCGGCGCCCACAAAAACCCTTTCGTGCCTCGTGCCTTGGCGACGCTGTTTCCGCGCGGGCTCACTCTGGTTGCGGTTCCGGTACTGGAAAACGAAGCGCCTGCGGGAGTGGTGCTTTTGTTTGCGGCCGGAGCGCGCTCGTTTGCGGATCAGGATTTGTACACATTGAGTCAGGCCCTCCTCGTCTGCGCTCCGGTGCTGCGCGAGGTCGAAGACAGCCCACAAGGGCCCACCCCGGTGACCCTGGAATCGGCCAAGGCTCAGGAAACGTTGCGGAAGCTTGCGGCTGCGGGGGCGATCATTGACCCCGCCGCTGTCAGTCCCCCCCAACCTCGGCCCGATTTGGCGCGAGCGCTGCCGGCCCAGCGCGCAGAGAGCGAAGCGACTGGCACCAAGCTGGTTGACGATCAACGAGAGCGGGAGTGGCAGCGAGAACTGGAAGCAGTCCGCGCGGAGTTGGACAGCACTGCAGCGCGGGTACGCCAGCTCACCTTGCAGAATCACTCGCTGGTACGCGAGCGGGATGAGCTGGCTCAGCGGCTGGCGGAACTCGAACGGGTAGGGGAGAGCGAAGTAGCGCGGCTCAAAGCCGAACTCGAGGCGTTGCAGGACCGCCTGGTTGCAGCCGAGGCTGAGCGGACGCGTACGGCACGGCTGGCTGACAGCCGCGTGCAGGCGCTGCAGCAGTCGTTGTCCGCCCTGCAGCGCGAGCGCGAAACCCTCGAGTCGCGAGGGAGCAACGTAGAAGCGCAGTTAGCCGAGTGGCAGACGCTGGCTTTGGCCGTGTTCGAAGAGCGCGACCGCCTGGTCTCGCAAATCGAGGCGCTGCAAGCCGAGCTGCTGGCGCAGCGTGAAGCACTGGCCCGCTCGCGCCAGTCTACCAGCGAAGCCCTGGCCTCGGTAGAAGCCGACCGTGACGGCTGGAAGCAGGAAGCGCAAGCGGCACGGGCCAAGCTGGCAGAGCGCAACCAAGAGATCGCGCGCCTGGAGCGAGAGTGGCGTAGCACTCTGGTACAGCGCGACGCGTTGGCCGAGCAGCTCAGCCGCGCCCGTTCCGAGATCCAACACGTTCAGGAGATCGCCGAGAAACTGCACGAGCAGTTCGCAGAAGCCGAGACCGCGCGTGCTGCCCTGGCGGCCGAACTGGCAACGCTGCGGCGGCAGCGCGAGGAAGAGCGCGAAAGTTGGGTCGCAGCCGAGGCGGCGCGGAGTGCGGAGCTGGAAGCCGCGCGGCGAGATTGGGAAGAACTTGCCGCGGCGTTCGAGCGCTTGCAGCGGCAGTACAGCGAGCAGCTCGAGCTGAACAAGCTCGCTGAGGCGAGCGTGGAGTCGTTGCGCCAGGAAGTCGCGAGCCTCCACAAAGAGCGAGAAGAACTCAGCGCCGAACTGGAGGTGGCGCGGCGGCAGGGAGCCGAGGCGGCGATGCGCCTCGAGCGTACCGAGCGGGAGCTCGCGGAGCAGCAAGCCCAGCGCCGTCAAGTGGCCAGCGAACTTGCCGAACTGCGCAAGCAGAAAGTCGAGCAGGAAGCAGCCCTGGCCGCGCTGCAGGCGCGCTACCGCGCCGAGCGGGAGTCGTGGCACGAACGTGAGGCAGCGTTACGAGGGGCCCTGCAGGACCTCGAACGCCGCTGGCAAGAGACGCGCGAGCGAGCCGACGCGGAAGAGAGCCGCGCGCGCGCGGCTCATGCGCAAAACCAAGCGCTCGAGCGCGAGCGCACTGCCCTGCAGGCGCGGCTCGAATCTACGCTTGCCGATCTCGAGCGGCTGAGCGAGCAGCTTCTGAACAGCGAAGAGGCAGGCCGCGTTTGGCAGGAACGCTGCGAGCGACTGGAAAGCCGCCTGCAGGAAGAGCTGCGCCGGCAAGAAGAGTTGCGGGCTTGGGCGGAAGAGCAGGCAGCAAAGCTGGAGGCCGAGAAGCAGGGCTTGCTCGAACGCCTGTTCACGGTGCAGCACGATTTACAGCAAGCGGTGCTTTCGCGCGACAGTGCTCGCGCCGAAAGAGAGGCGTTGAGCGAGCAAATTGCCGAGTTGACCGCTCGTTACGAGGAATCCCGCGCGCTGCTGATCGCGGCCGAGCAGGCACGCTCCAGTGGCGAGGCGGAGTTGGCGCGCTTGCGCACGGCTCTGGCCGACGAGCGCAACGTGGCCGAAACTGCGCAGCGCGCCCTGCGCGCCGAGCTGCAGGCGCTGCGGAGCGAATGGGAGCGGCTGCACGGGCAGTTGCCCATGCTGCGGGCGCGGCTCGATCAAGAAGAAAAGCTGCGCTTGCAACGCGATCAGGAACTCCAGGAGTTACAGCGGACCCTGGCCGAGATGCGCCAGCAGTTGGCGGACAAGGCGGCCGTAGCCCGCCAAGCCGAGGCGTTGGCGCAGCAGGTGGTGGAGCTGGAACAGCAGCTTGCCACCGCGAAAACCGAGGCGGCTCGTGCCCAAACACAAACGGCAAGCGAGTGGGAAGCGCGGGTGGTGGCCCTGGAGAAGGAGCTTGCCGAGGTGCGAGGGCAGTTGGCGGCGGCGGAACGGGCGCGAGTCGCCACGGTGGAAGAGCTCGAGGTTCTGCGTCAGGTCCACCAAGAAAGCGAGGTGATGGTGGACCGCAAGCTCGCCACCTTGCGGGAAAGCGTGGCGAGCTTGCAGCAGGAGCGACGCCGCCTGCAGGAAGAGCTGGTGGCGAGCGAAAAGCGCATCGAAGCGCAACGGGCTTCCTTGCTCGAACTCCAGCAAAGTGCAGAAGAGGCGCGCAGCGAGCGGGATCGCGCCCTCGAGCAAGCGCGCCAGTTGGGCGAACAGTTGGCCCAATCGCAACGGCAACTCGAGCAGTTGGCGGCGAGCGCGGCGCAAGCTGGGGAAGAAGTGGCACGGGCGCGAGCCGAGCGCGAGCGCGCGCTCTCAGAACTCCAAGAACTCAGCCGCCAAGTGGCACAGGCGCGGGAGCGGGCCCGCGATGCAGAGGCGCGCGTGGAGGAAGTTACGGCGCAGTTCCAACGGGAACGCGAGGTGTGGCAACAGGCGCTGCAGAAGGCCCGCGCTGCACAGGAGAGTTTGCGCGCCGAACTGGAGCGCGAACGGCAAGAGTTCGAACAGCGAGCCTCGAGTGCCGATGTCTCCGCCAAACGCCTAGGCGAGCTGCAGCAAGCGTACGCAGAAGCGCAGCAACGTGCGCAAGAAGCGCAACGCCGGCTCGACGAGGTCTCGGCGGCTTGGGCTCGGCAGGGGGAGGAATCAGAGCAAAGGCTCAGGTCTCTGGAGCGCAGCCTGGCGAGCGCCCAGGCAGAAGCGGAGCGCGCACGCCAGGAACTGGTGGAGTGGCGGGCCCGGGTGCAGCGCGTAGAACAGGAGCAGACGGAGGCCGACAGCCGGCGGCGTGCGCTCGAGGCGGACATGGCGCGCCTGGAGCAGGAGAACCGCGCGTTGCGCGAGGAGCAGCAGCGGCTGCAAGCGGAACTCGAGCGAGCGCACGCCTCGCAAGACGAGCAGGCGCAGACTCTGAGCCAAGAAGTGCAGGCCTTACGCACGCGCTTGCGCGCCTTGGAGCAAGAGAAAATGCTGCTCGAGCGCTCTTTGGCCGATCACCAGAAGCGCACGCGCGACTTGGCTACCGCGCACGCGGCCGCGGTTGGAGAACTGCAGGCGCTGACCGAGAACTTGCGCCGCCAGGTGGCCGAACTCAATGCCGGCCGCGCCCAACTCCACCACCGCTTGGAGGAAGCCGAGCGGGAGGCCAAGAACTGGCGCGAACGGGCAGAGCGCGAGGAAAGCGAGCGGGCCAGCGTCCTCGAACGCTACCGGCGGTTGGAAGCGGAACTCGGCCAGAGCGAGCGCCGCTGCGAGCAGATTGACCGCGAGCTGCAACGCTTACGGGAGCAGGAGGAAGCGTGGCGCCAGAAGGCGAGCGAGCAGCAAGCGGTGGCGGAACAGGCTGCGGCGCTCGCTGGCCGAGTGGGCGAACTCGAACAGCTGCTGTCCTCGTTGCACGGCGAGCTTGCGCGCAGCGAGCGGCAACGGGCTGCACTCGAAGAAGAGCGGCAGCGCAGCGAGCAAGAGCGGGCCGAGTTGCTGGCACGCCTGGCGGAAGAACAGCGCCGCCTCGAAGAGCATCGCCAGCAGCTTGCCGAGGAACGCAAGCGCATGGAGGCGTTGCTGGCCCAACAGCAGCAAGACTTCGAAGCCGAGCGGCGCAGCTTGGCCGAGCTGCGGGCCGCATGGCAAGCCCTGCAAGAAGAGAAACTGGCCGGCGACCAGGAGCGCATCGAACTGGCGGAACGCTTGGCGCAAAGCGAGAGTCGCTTGCAGCAGCTCGACCAAGAACTGGCGGCGCAACGCGCGGCGCTCTCCCACACCACCGCTGAGCGCGACGAACTCGCCGAGGCCTTGCGGGCGGCCCAGGAGGCCGTGGCCGAACTGTCGCGTGGCAACGGCCACGCCAAGCTGGAGACGGCTTTGGCGCGCGAGGTGCAAGAAGTCCCCCCGGAGCGTCTTTTGCCACGAGGGGCAGCCCCAGCGGAAACCAGCGCGGCCGATGCCGAAGAGGAAGGGGTGAGTGTGGCGGAGCCGGTGGGTGGCAGGGAGATCGTGTTGTTCGAAACGGGGCAGCGGGCGAGCGATGCTGCGGCGGCGCTGCGTGCCGCCGGGTTCGAGGTGACTTCCCGGCCCTTCGACGAACGGGCAGCCGAGGCCGCGGCAGGCGCGAACGTGGGCTACGCCCTGATCAACCTGGGAGCGGGCCCGCTGGCCTGGCGCACACTCCTCGGGCTGCGGCGTGACCCCCGCTGCCGCCAGGTGAAAGTGTTGGCGTACGTCATGCCGGCGAGCGGGGAGCGGGGCTTCTGCTTCGGCCGCGCCGAGTTCGACTTGTGGCCGCCCGACCCGGCGCGGGCCCTCGAACAGCTCAACTGGTTGCGCCCGAAGCTACGCCGCTTGCTGGCAGTGAGCGCCGACGTGGATGCAATGGGCAAACTCCGTGAACCGCTTGCGAAGGCGAATGTGTCCACCTCGATCGTGCTCGACGGGAAGCAGGCGCTGGAGTTCACCTCCATCGTGGCGCCGGAAGCAGCGGTGGTGCATTTGGCGCCGGGGACTTCTGGGGTCGCGCGCGCCATTGCGGGACTCCGCAACCAGGAAGGCACTGCGGATCTGCCTCTCCTTGTCCTGCTCGAGCCGGCACCGGTGCGCGAGGAACAATTCTACGCGGCCACCGTCCGCGAACTCTTGTTCCGCGGATCCTTCCAGTTCTCGCAGTTGCCGGCGGAACTGGCCCGCTTG
The DNA here is from genome assembly GCA_037445065.1 of Myxococcales bacterium. Lineage (GTDB taxonomy): Bacteria > Desulfobacterota > Binatia > HRBIN30 > HRBIN30 > JBBILD01. The sequence continues at coordinate 34,965 of JBBILD010000020.1, read as the reverse complement.
CTCGGTTGAGAATCTCCCACCTGCGGGGTGGCCGGCACCCGGGTTGCCGGCGCGACTTCGCTCTGTCCTGCCTCGCAGAAGTTCCGTCCGTGCTAGGCGTCGTGGGAAGATCGGACACTCGTAGGCGACCCTTCCACCGCTGGGGTTCCCGGGCTGGGTCAGTGAGGCGGCAGCTCTCCCCAGCGCGGCAAGGGCGTGTTTTCGCAAATCGCGTCTGCGATCAGGGCGCCGGCGCGGACGGAGAGGGCGATTCCATGCCCGGCGCAACCCGCCAGCACGACGATGTTTGGGCAGGCAGGCAGGCGAGCCAGAACGGGCGTGCGCCGATCCGTAAAGGCGATCGGACCGGCCCAGCGTTGCACGGCCTCCACCTTGCGCAGGGCAGGATGGAGGCCTCGGATGCGCGCTTCGAGCTGCGCCAAGAGTCGCGCTGCGTCGCCCCTGCGTATCTCGAGTTGCTCGAGTTCGCGTGCACCGGCCAGAACTAGCCCGGCACCGAAAATCAGCCGATCGCCCGCAAGCGGCCTCCCCCACAGGTAGGGCAGGTCTTGCGTATAAAAAGGAAGGGGCGGATCGAGCCCGATCTCTCGGATGGTGCCCTGCCCGAGTGGTTGGGTGCAAACTGCAAGAGTGAGCGCGGGTTGCAGGCGAACCGGTAAGGAAAGGAGCGCAGGCGCGTATGCGTTGGTGGCTACCACCACGGCGCGGGCCCGGAGGTGGGTGCCGCGAACCGCGAGTGTGACCTCCGGCCCCGGTGCGATCGCATGGACCGGCGCCGATTCGCACAGGACGACCCCGGCGCGCCAGCAAGCTTGCGCCAAACCGGTGATTAGAGCCCCGGCATCGGCTGTTCCGCCTGGAACTTTGGTAACCGCGCGCAGGAAGGAGTCGGCGTCACGCCAGCACAACGGAGTGTGCCTGGAGCCAGCGTCGCCTGGCGCTCGATCGGCACCACCGGCTCCCGCGCGCGACGCTGGCCGCGCATATGGGGCGCAGGGCGCAGACTCTGTGGCTTCGTGTCTCAGTTCCCAGCAGCCAGAAAGTTCAAGGTCACAGGCGATCTCTTGTTCCCCGGTAAAGCGCTGCAGGTACGGCAGACAGTCGCTCACCCCTTCCAACGTACCGGTGGCGGTGCCTTCTAAAACGATTCCACCCGTACGCCCACTGGCGCCGGAGCCGAGCCGGCGCGCTTCGAGCAGCACTACCGAGCCAGCACCCGCTCGCGCCACGTGGTAGGCGGCAGACAGTCCGGCCAGCCCGCCCCCGACCACCGCCACTTCGCAACGTGCCGGGATCTCTCGGTAGGGAAGTTCCAGAGCAACGGTCCACGGAGGATTTCCCCAGGATGATGCGGACATGCAGCCTATCATTCCCGTTGCGCGTGCAGAGGCGCAAGAGCGGGCGCACCTGTGGGGCCGAAGCAGACTGCCCTGGTACAGCGCGCATACCGCTTGCGGGTGCCCGCGCCTCTGGCCGAAGGGAACTCGGGCTCGCCCAGCCGCGCGCGCCGGGACCACCTCGGCGAGAGGGAGAACGAGCGTTCCCGCTGGACGTGCGGCCGCAAGTCGGCAGCGGAATCGCGGGCGACCTCGCTGCTTGGAAAGGCGCGCCGCGCGTGGAATAAGAGACGGCATGGCGCACGAGCAGGTCGGCGGGCTTGCTTACCATGGAGTCGCGCGAGGTGACCAGGTCGCGGTGGTGGACGCTTTTGGAGTGCGCACGTACGCCGAACTGCGCCGTCGGGTGAACCAGCTTGCTCGCGCAATGCGGCGGGCCGGAGCCGACTCGAACTGGGTGGTAGCGGCGGTTCTACATAACCGTTGCGAGTGGCTCGAACTATTGCAGGCGGTGGGGAAAATCGGCGCGCGATTATTGCCGGTGGGGTATCGAGCCAAGGCAGCGGAGATCGCATACCTTCTTGCCGACTCAGAAGCGCAGGCGATTGTCGCCGAGAACGACCTTGCAGGCGAAGTGGACGGGGCGCTGCGCGAGCTAGGCCGCGACGACCTGCGAGTTTGGGTTGTGGGCTCCGAGCCACCGTGGCGCGGCGCGTCGTACGAAGAAGTGCTTGCTGCGGAGAGCGGAGAGGAAAGCGCGGACTTCTTCGCGGGCGGAGGGTTCAACGTGCTGGTGTACACCTCGGGGACGACCGGACGCCCAAAGGGGATCGAGCGGCCGTTCGACCCAGCCACCGCCCACCAGCAGATGGCTGCGCTGGCCTCGATGTGGGGCTTTCGCTCCGACGACGTGCACCTTGTGTGTGGTCCTCTCTACCACACGGCCCCGGCCAGCTACGCTCAGGCCCACCTTTGGGTTGGGGCAACGGTGGTGATCTTACCGCGCTTCGATGCCGAGGACGTTCTGCGAACCGTGGAACGCCACCGGGTCACCACGGCCTTCATGGTACCCACCCACTTTGTGCGCATCTTGCAGCTCGGTGCCGAGCGGTTGCGCTCGTTCGACCTTTCGTCCCTTCGCCTGGTGCTGCACGCGGCGGCACCATGCCCGGTCGAGGTCAAACGCGCCATCCTCGACGTGTTCCCCCGCGACTCGGTGGTGGAATTTTACGGCGCTTCGGAAAGCGGCTTCACCATGGTGCGTGCGGAGGAGTGGCTGGAGCGGCCGGGTACGGTCGGTCGCCCCTGGCCAGGCCACGAGCTGCGCATTTACGACGAACAAGGCCGACTTTGCGCTCCGGGGGAGGTCGGTTTGGTCTACGTACGCGCTCCCCACTTGTCGTTCTCTTACCGCCATGCCGAGGACAAGACGGCCAGTGCCTTTCGCGACGGTTTCTTTACTGCGGGGGACCTCGGGTACCTGGACAACGATGGCTACCTCTTTTTGGTGGACCGGCGCACAGATCTCATTCTCTCTGGTGGGGCGAACGTGTACCCGGCGGAGGTGGAAGCCGTGCTCTTGGAACACCCTGGCGTGGCCGATGTGGCCGTGTTGGGAGTGCCCGACCCGGAAATGGGCAAGCGTGTAGTGGCAGTGGTGGAGCCGCGGCGCGAGCAGCCGGTGGCGGAGGAAGAACTCATTGCCTTCGCGCGTGCTCGCCTGGCGCATTACAAGTGCCCGCGGCGAGTGGTGTTCGTGGAAACGTTGCCGCGCGAGCCGACCGGCAAAATCCGGCGCCACGAGTTGGTGGCGGCGCTCCAACAAACGGAGCGGCTCCCTTGAGCGTGGCGTTTTGCCTGCGGTAGTGTGCTTCCATGCCCGAACAAGCCCTCAGCTTCGAGTTTCGCGAGCGAATGCTCGGACCCGTGGCGAAAGGCATCACCGATCCGCGCGCGGGGGCCGCACGGGGGCGCGAAGCAGGCACTGTGCTGCGGCTCGATTTGCAGGTTCGGGTCCCGGATCTGGAAGCGTTTTTCCGCGACCCGAAACACACCGCCCAGCTCGCCGGTAGCGTTTCCTGTGCCGGGCTTGCGCGCGCGGCTCGCATCGAAACAGGCACGCTCGAAGTGTATGTGCCGGCCGCGCGCCAGCAAGCCAAACTCATGCGCTATACGGCCGCGTTTCGCGCCGACGCAGGCGAGCCGTACCTGGTGCGGGGGACGAAAGTGCTCCACACGCCCTTCCCTTCACTGCGCGAGCAGGTCACCTTGTACACGCTTATCCACGAGGGCGTTCTCGGCGGCCCCCTGTGGGGCGCCGGCATCTTGAGTTTCCGGTTGCGTGACCTGCCCGGATTCCTGCTCTCCATGCGCGCACCCGGGGGAAACCGGCTCAAAGCGCTGCTCCGTTTCCTATTGTTCGCACAACGGGAACTGGCGCAGGCAGCAGAGCTCGATTTGGCCGGCGATGAGGACGGATTGCTGGGAGCGGCGGGAGAAGGCCGCGCGCGGTGAGTTCGCCCGCACTCAGGCGAACGGAGTGCCGCAAGTATCGCCTCACTTGCGGTTTTGAGCCGCCGGGAAAAAGTTCGCCGCTGGGTTGTGTGGGCCAGATGGCGGGGCTAGGCTGGCGCCATCGTGAATTTTTCTAGTGTTCCGGCGTTTGCTGCGCTTGGCGCAGACACGCCGCCCTTTGCGGAGTTGCCTCTTCCTGAGCGTGTGCTCCGCGGAATCGAAGAAGTTGGTTTTACGCATTGCACGCCCATCCAAGCGCGGGTGTTACCGCATTCGTTGGCTGGGCGGGACGTTGCTGGGCAGGCACAAACCGGCACAGGCAAGACCGCCGCGTTCTTGCTCACCGTCTTTGCGCGCTTGCTGCGCGAGCCTCGGCCCGCTCCCGTGCGCAGGCCACGGGCCTTGGTGGTGGCGCCCACCCGCGAGCTGGTGCTGCAGATCGCCAATGACGCGCGCAGCTTGGGCAAACACACGGGCCTCCGTTGCGCGGCAGTGGTCGGCGGGCTCGGCTACGAACCGCAGCGCCGCGCCTTGGAACAAGGGTGCGACGTGGTGGTGGGTACGCCTGGGCGACTCATAGACTTTGTGCACCAGCGTGTGCTGTCGCTGGCCTCGGTCGAAATCGTCGTTTTGGACGAAGCCGATCGCATGTTCGACATGGGCTTCGTGGCGGATGTGCGCTTCTTGCTCGACCGCACGCCGCCGGCTGGTGGGCGGCAGTGCATGTTGTTTTCCGCGACGCTGAGCACGGAAGTGCAACAGTTAGCACAACGGCACTTGCAGGATCCCCTGTGGATCCGCGTGCAGCCCCAGCGCTTGGTCGCGGAAGGGATCGAGCAGACGTTGTTTCATGTGGGACGAAGCGAGAAGCTGCCCTTGCTCCTCGGCCTGCTGCAACGCGAGCAACCAGGGAGAGCGATTTGTTTTGTGAACACCAAGCGTGGTGCCGAATGGCTGGCCGAGCGACTGCGCCAGCACGGGCATCGTGCCGAGGCTCTCACGGGGGACCTCCGCCAGAACGTTCGCTTGCGCCGAATCCGTGATTTTGCTGCGGATCGGTTGCGCCTGCTCGTGGCCACGGACGTGGCGGCCCGCGGCTTGCACGTGGAAAGCGTGACACATGTGTTCAACTATGACTTGCCGCGCGATGCAGAGAACTACATTCATCGCATCGGCCGTACCGGACGCGCTGGCGCCAGCGGGAAAGCCTTCTCGCTCGCCTGCGAGGAGTTCGTGGACGCACTCGACGCCATTGAGGCTTTGCTGCGCAGGAAGCTTCCGGTCGGTGAGGTGCAGGAGGAGATGCTGCTCCCGGTTCGCCGTGTCGCCACGGCACGCCCCGATCGCCCTCTGGTGCATCTCTCGCGCCAGCAGCGCCACCAGCGGCGGAAAAAAACGTCCAGGCAGCGACTTACAGGTCGTGCGTCTTGACGGGCGCGTTCGCGATCAGTTGGAGAGCTGCAAGCGTACTTGGGCCCAGGTGGCAGCGGGGATGTCGAGACGCACGCACCACACACCGTCCTGCCAGCTCCACGACGGAACGACCTCGCCACTCTCGCCCTGGGCCACCGCCTGCTCGGCGCCGGCACTCCACACCGTGACCCCGCGGGGGCGTACGGCACTCCAACCGTGAATCGCCACCCGCTCCCCTTGCGCCCCTTCCACGCGGAAGGTGAGTGCGCCCCGCTCTAAGGTAATTTCCTCCACGCGCCGGCTCCCTGCAGTGGCGTACGTGCTGAGGTCGCCGAACACGGCGACCTCTCCAGGAAGCAGCGGGCAAAGCACACGGAAGTCCCAGTCCTGGAAGTCGAGACGGACCTCCCATCCCTGATCGAGCTCGAGGCGCTCCCAGCGACGGGTGCGCCAATCGAGGGCGAGCACCGGCTGCCGAGGGCGCGCGGCACCGAGGTCGGCGAGGTACACAAACCCGTGAAGCGTTTTGCGGCCAGAAAAGGCATTCAAGGTGACCACGTAAACCCACTGCCCGGCCGGATGCCAGGAGGCTGTCTCGCCGACGAGGAGTTCGGGTTCGAGAAAACAGTGCCTGGTGAAGCAGCGGTCAATGGCGGCAACCGAGGCGTCGGGCTTGATCAAGACGCCGTCGGCTCGGCAGGTGCGCCGGACGACTTCGACGCAGGTCGCGCCGCGGCGGTCGCCGATGCCGACAGGCCCGGCGCTGAGCGCGGCAAGCAGCGCTTCGATCTCAGCGTACGGTTCCCCTGGCATGCCGCCGGCGGGCGGGTACGAGAGAAACACGTCTTTGAAGGCGTAAAGCCCGAGGCTGCGAGCGAGCGCGTTCGTGCACAAAAACCAATACCAGTGGAAGCCGTTGTCGAAGAGGTACCGGTAGTCACCGCTGGTGCGGATGGAGGTCACCCTGGGTAAGGTCAAGGTTTGGAGGAAGTCTGCGGGTGAAGCCATGCACCACTGTAGAGTCAGGCCATAGGCGTCCGCCGCTGCGTTGAGGCCCTCCTGCCAAGCACGGGCCCTCCCTGGCTGCTCGCGTAGCCCGCGTACGCGTAAGAACGACTCCACCAACCAGTCTTGCTCGTAGGTAATCGCACCCCAGTTGGCGGCCTGGGCAAGCAAGCGATGGAAAAAGCTCGCTCGCTGCGGGTGAGCCGTGTCTCCATCGTACCATGCCGGTTCGCTCGCAAAGTAGGGAGAGTGCGCCGAGAAGTGGCGGCTATGCAGAATCAGCGGATGGCCGGTGGCATCAGGGTGTAGGGCACCAAGCCCTTGCGGGAACAAGTCCTGCCGGGGCTCCCACAATGTGGTGCCAGTCGGGGGGACGATTTCAGCGCCCTGGTCACATACCGGAGGCAAGGTTTCGTGCGGGTAGAACCAAGAATCGAGTTGCAGCGCACCGACGCTGATCCCTTGCGACTGCAGGCCATCCAGTACCCGAAGCAGCGTTGTCGTGTACGCTTCGCCCGCTTCGGTGCGGTAGTAGTAGTGGGCACCATTGTCGGTCCAGTACGACAGTTTTGCCAGGCCCGGGTCCGCGTAGCGCGAGCGCTGTGGCGTACGGTAGAGCTTCCGCAACAGCTCGCCCCACTCGGCGAGTGCTTGCCGTGGAGACGGGGCGACCCACAAGAAAAGCTCGGTGGCGAAGCCAGGCGGCACCTCGTTCAGGTCACCGTGCCAGCCGCAGCGAAGGCGGCGCTCGCTCTCTCCTTCATCGGCTGGGATGGCGATCACCTGCTCGTGAAAGCCGTCGCGAGGCGCGAGCATCAGGGTGCGCTGGTCGGGCGCAATGAACAGGAGCGGTTGGGCCACGGCCGGCCGATGAGGGGCGAGGCGGACACCGCGGCACGCATCATCTCCGACCACCGGTAGGCCGAACTCCGCGAACTGATAGCCGAAGCTGCGGGTTCCCGAGGGCACACCACCTGCAAGCCGGCGCTCGGGCGCGAAAACGGGCCATGCGACGGAGGGTTCGGCGAAGCTGCCGCTCGCCAAACCGGAAAGCGCCGCGCGTGCTTCCAAGCGAAAGACAAGAAGGGGAAGCTCTCGATAGGCGCGTACCGAAACCTGCACAGGCAACGGGAGGCCTGCACAGTCCGGCTGGCAAGCCACATAGTCGCCGAGTTCGTCGCGTCCGCGCAGGCGGCGAAGGGAAGCCCATGGGAGATCCTCGCCGCTTTCGCGCCAGCGACCGCGATCGTTCAGGCGTAGTGTGAGCGGCCCCAGCCAATCGCGCTCTCCCCATGCGACGCGCCAGTGAGAGCTTGTGCAGTGAAGCTCGAGCCCGTCCGCCGCCCGTAAAACCAGCCGTCTCATTGCCAGCCTCCGCTGGGAGCGGCTGCGAGCCGAACTCGGCCCGATACCGGCACCGATGGCTCAGTAGAGAAGCGCTGCTTGCTGATCACGCGCTCGGAAACAGTTGGTCTCGGGTGCATGAGGTGGGAAAAGCAAAGGGCCGGTGGCCCCTGCAATCGCCGGACGATCGTACGCTTACCGTAGTCCCACTTCTGGCGCTCGCCGGTTTGGATCTTGGATCGCGGGAGCGCGCCGCCTTGCACGAGCCCACCATTGCCAGTGCCCGGCAGGCGCGGTTTCTCGTTGCTCGCTAGCGCGGTGCGCATTAAGAAACGCTCCATGTTCGGTCCGGCTTTCCGTTTCGCGTTGGTGTTTTTTGGCGGGCTTTTGGCCTTTAGCGTGGCCGCCGCGGGTCTCGGGTTGCAAAACCGCTTGGGGCCGTTCGAGCGAGCCTTGGCGCGTGCGGCGGCAACGCTCGCGCAATGGAGCGGCGGGCAGCCGCAGGTGCTGGACGGCAACATGATCGTGCTGCCCGGGAGTGCGTTGCTGGTGAATCACGAGTGCACCGGGATCTTCGTTTTTGCCGTGCTTGCTTGCTTCATTCTCGCCTACCCCGCGCCGTGGTGGCACAAGCTTGCTGGATTGGTGCTCGGCATCGGGATGTTGTCGGCGATCAACGTCGTGCGCATCGCGACCCTGGTGCGCGTAGCCGAGTTCTACCCCGGCCTGCTCGAGTACTTCCACGAGTACGTTTGGCAGGGGGTGTTTTTGTTGATCGTCACCTTGTACGCGATGTCATGGGTGGAATGGTCGCGCGCCTGAAGTGGCGCTTTGTCGGCTTGTTTCTGCTGGCGTTTGCGATTTGGCTCGTGCTCTGGATCACGGCCGATGCGGCGAACTGGTACCGGAGTGCCGTACTTCAACTCGCGCGCGTGTTGAGCCCGGTCTTGACGGGTTGGTGGTTGGAACCGTTTCCGCCTCCCCCGCAGGAGTTCCCGTTTTTCGAGCGTAGCGGCGAGACGGTGCAACTCGTGATCAACCCTGCGCTGCTCTCCTTCGCGCAGATCCCGTTGCTGTCTTTGATCCTGGCGACCCCAAGTTTGGCTTGGCGCGCGGCAGCATGGCGCTGCACAGTGGGATTTGCCGCCGTGTTTTTGCTGCACGTGGTTGTGGTGCTCCTCTATCCTGTGCTCTTGGCCCGGCCGAACTTGTGGAGGGATTCCTTTGGCGTGTTCCTGGGGCTGTTGAGCTTCGTGTTAGCGCCCCAACTCCTGTGGTTCTTGCTCACGTACCCCGAGTTGCGCGGCCTCTGGCGGCTCGACGGAGGCACCCCCGCCACCGCAGCGAAGGGCAAGCCAAAGTTGAGGTAAGCAGGCGAGATGGCTGCTGGTAGGGAGGGCCGGCGCGACACGCCTACCGCGTTGCCGCCAATTCTGCCAGGGTGGCATTGGCTGGGATGGCGTGGTGCTCGACCCAGACGCGGGTGGTCTCGCGGCGCGAGTGAGTCGCTGGGTGACGCGCGCAATGAGGAAGTCGAGCGAGGGCAGGAGCAAATGGGACCGGCGCTTCCCGAGGCCCGCTTGCATAGGCCCCGACATCCGCAGTCCGTTGTGGGAGGCGGTGTTTTTTGCACGCGGCACGTTGTAGGGTTGGTCAGATGCGAACAAAGTTGGTGGCCGTGATTTTCGATTGCGATGGGGTGCTGTTCGATTCCCTGCCCGCGAACGAGGCGTACTACAATGCGATCTTGGCTCGCTTGGGCAAACCACCCATGAATGCGGAACAGCTCGCCTTGGCTCACCGTGGTTCGACCCAGCAGTTTTTGGAGGCCGTGCTGGGTGCCGATCCCGTGGCAATCGAGCAGGCCAAGCAAGTGGCGCTGTCGATTGATTACGAACCGTTTTATCGCTTGATGCGTCCAGCCGAGCGGCTGCACGAGATTTTGCAGAGTTTGGCTGCGCGCTACCGGCTGGGGATGGCCACCAACCGCGGCTTCACAGCGCGCGAGGTGGTCCGCCGCTTCGGCCTAGAAAGCCTACTCGACGTCACAGTGGGCACGCGGGATGTGGAGCGGCCGAAGCCGTTTCCGGACATGTTGTTGCGCTGCGCGCAGCACTGGGGAATCGAGCCGGCCCAGGCCGTGTACGTTGGCGATGCGCCTACGGATGCCGAGGCCGCGCGCGCTGCTGGTATGCCGTTTATCGCCGTGGGCGAAGCCGTGCCCGGGGTAGCTCGAGTCCTTTCTCTCGCCCAAGTGCCGCGCGCCCTGGAGCAGATCGAGAACGGCGAGCAGGACTGACACAACGGAGATTCCGAGGTTTCTGTCCTGTGAAGGCTTACCGGAACGCAGGTTCGCCTCGGTGTGACGTTGGGCCGCGCCTGGCCGCCAGTAAAAAGAGGGGAACTGCGAGCAACTGAGCTGCGGTTGCGAACACGATGAGGGCTGAAAGCGAGGAATCGTAGAGCACCCCCATCAGGGTGCTGCCGGCAAACCACGCCACACCGTAGGCAAGATGGAAGACGCCGAAGGCGGTGCCGCGCAGGGAGGTGGGCACCATCGTGGCCACTGCGGCACGAACGATGGACTCTTGTGCGCCCATGCCAACGCCCCAAAGAACGATGCCCGCTACAATGGCTTCCGGTACGGGCGAGAAAGCCAGCAGCGGAAAAGCGGCGCTCAACAGGGTAGCGAAAACCAGCGCCCGCATGCCGAAGCGGTCGAACCAGCGCCCGAAGAGCAGAGCGGCCAGGCCATCCACCGCCATGGCCAGCGCGTACGTGGCCGCGATCCAAGCCGGACCCAGGTGGCCAGAACGTCTCAGGTGAAACGCGATTAGCGGATAGTCCGCGAACCCCAAGGCAACGAGCGCAGCCGCGGACACGTAAAAATAGAATCGCTTCGGGAATTGGGCTGCGTGCAGTTCTTCCGATACGGGCTCGAGCGAGCGCGGTTGGGGAAAGAGCCCGCGGGCGATCAACAAAAGCAACATGGCCGCACTCGCTGGGAGAACGAGCCAAGCGAACGCCTGGGCGTAGCTGAGACCGAGGCCGATCAGTAAGGCGACTCCGAGCGGTCCCAGAGTGGCCCCTACCTGGTCGAGCGCTTCGTGGAGGCCGAAACCCCACCCGCGGCCGGTTGCATGCGTGGCAAAGGAAAGCATCGCGTCGCGAGCTGGTGAGCGGATCGCCTTGCCTGCCCGCTCGGCGATGACGAGTGCTGCGGCGGGGAACCAGTGGCCTGCCACTGCCAGGAGAGGGACTGCGAACACGTTGATCCCGTAACCGGTGAGGGTGAGCGCCCAGTAGCGCTGGGTACGGTCCGCAAGCCTGCCGGAAACAAAGCGCAAGGCGTAGCCGAGCAGTTCCCCGGTACCTGCAACCGCGCCCACCACCGTGCCGGAGGCTCCGAGGCTTGCAAAGAACGGCCCAAGAATCCCTCGCGCGCCCTCGTAGGTGAGATCCGCGCACAGACTCACCCCGCCGAGCAAGACGATGAACAGCGTCGCGGACCGCCGTACCCGCGCCGGTGCAGGCCCCACGGAGGGATCCCGTTCAGCGGCAGAGCAACGTGCTACCCAGCAAACTCATCGAGCACGAAGCGCGGGTCTCGGGGCTGTCGAACTGCACGGAACCGCACTTGCCAGCCTGGCCCGCAGCGCGCCCTCCGAGCACCACAATCACACGCAGCGGCAATTGATCTGGGCGCACCCGGAAATCACTGTTCCGTCCGGTGACACTGAAGCGGAACTTTTGGCCATCACTCGTGGAGAGCGAGGCGCGCGTAATCCCTGGCGCCAGCGTTCCGGTCGGGTCACGGTATAAGAACACAACCACGGCTCCGGTGCGAACGATCCAGTTGCTTCCCGCAGGAATGCTGCGCGCAAACACGCTGATGCCGTTCCGGTCCACCACTTCGAAAGAGAAGCCGTCGCTGGAGGGATCGGCGGCAATCGGCGGGAAGAAGGCGTCGAGCACACCCGATAGCAGCAGCGACTCGTCGCCCGACGGTTCCGTGTTGCGCAGAACGCGCAGGATCGGGGAGCTGATCGAGGCGCCATTGATACAACCGGTCGTGAGCGTCGGGGTTCTGGTTGGGGTTCGCGTCGGCGTGGGCGTGTGGCTTGCCAGTGGTGTCGGAGTGCGCGTCGGCGTCGAAGTACCGGTGTTCGTACGGGTCGGCGTGGCACTGGGCAGCGGTGACAAGGTGCGCGTCGGCGTCAAGGTCGGTGGCCCCGCCGTCGCCGTTCGCGTGGGCGTACCGGTCGCTGTGGGCGTGCCCGTCGGAGTGAAGGTCGGTTCGGGTGTCCCGCCGGGCCCGGGTTCCGCATCGGTCGAAAACGGTGCGGCGGCAAGCCCGTCACCGTTGAATAAGTTCGCCCAGCGCGGGCTCATATCGAAGGCGTAACGAACGGCCACGGGGTTCGGGATGGCATCATGCCACACCAAGACCTGTGAACCCTCGATTTGCGCGTTGGCCCACTCGAAGGTTTCGCCGTCAGCCGAGATGGCAAACCCCTGCAAGGGCGCACCGCCTCCGGCCTGCAAGCCAATCGCGGTGCGCGACCGGAAGAAGATGCGGATCCGATTCCCCTCGCGGGTGAAGTGCGAGTACACTGGACCCGAGTAGTTGCCCGCCCAGGTCCCATACACGGTGCCGAGCGCCAAGCGAGCAAAGCGCTCGCCGTACAGCTCTTTCTCGCGAGGGTGCGTGCCACCCGGAAGATCAAGGGAAATCACCATCCCCGTGTTGGGCAGCGAGAGGGCTTTGAGATAGGCATTGCGCATACGCGGGATTACGAGTTGCGTGGGTTGCCGCGCCGGTAACGGCGCGGCAGCTTCCCCAAAGCGCAAGCCCCCGCCGGTCGGCAACTGCACGAACAAAAACGGCAGGTTCGGGCGGCCGAAATCCTCTCTCCAGGAACGGATCAAACCCACCAGCGACGTTTCATACTGTGCCGGGCGGGCATCATCGGCCTCTCCTTGCCACCAGCAAACTCCACGAACGGTGAGTGGCAAGAGCGGTTCGATCTTGCGTTCGAAAAGCCGCCCCTTTTGCCGGATGTGCGGCTCGACGCCATCACCCGCCGGGCCGGTGATCGAGCTGCCAAACCAAAAGCGGATGTTCGAGCCGCCAACGGCTTGACTGATGATGCCGACCGGAACGCCGAGTTCCTCGTGCAAGCGTACGCCGAACCAAAATGCCGCCCCGGCCGGCCGTTCGTTCCAACTGCGACGTTTGTAGCTGCGCACCAGGGGGTACTGCCGCATCTCGCTCGGAGCCGGTGGGTTGATCACCATATTCGACTGCCCGCTGCACAGCCAGACTTCGCCCACGAGAACATCGTCGAAGACGATCGTGCTGTTGGCGCTGAGCACCGTGAGCGGGGCGCCGGTGGAGGAGGCGGGCATCGGATCAAGCCAGGCGGTCCAGCGACCCGTAGCATCCGCCACGCTCAGTTTGAACTGGTCCTTGTACTGTACCCCTACAATTTCCCCTGGATCCGCCAGCCCCCAAATGGGCACCGGCATCCCCTGCTGCAGCACCATCCCGGATGAGAAGAGCGTGCTCGGTAGCACGACATCGGCGCGTGTTGCGGCGCACACGAGCACCGAGAGTGCGCCTAGCAACCCCACGCGCCATGCGCCGCAGAACCGCTGACTGCGAGTGCTCCCTCCCTGTTGGGCCAACACAGGAGTAGGCTGTTACCGCATCGCTGTTCGACAGGCAAGCCAGAACTTCTCCGTTCCAGTCCGACGCTCGGCCCCCGCACTCGGTCGCAGTTCTTGACGCGTCTGCGGCAGCGGCGTACGGCCCACGACTATGCACGGAACCCACCGGCGGACGCCGGTTCGGCGATGGTTGCTCGCTCTTGCCTTTGTTGGAGTCATCCTGCTCGCCGGTGGGATCCGCTGGGGCTTGGTGGCCTCCTCGTACGCAGCGCACGCCCATTGGGAGGAGCCGGTGTTCTTGTTGAGCGCGGTCCACTTAGTGCAGCTTGGCTTGGGTGCGGTTTGGGACTACCAAGACGACCTCTCGCACGGGGGCTCTGTGCCGTTGTTGATCCTTGCCACCTGGTCGGTGCGCGTCTTCGGCCCCTCCATGCTGGTCCTCAAAGGCATTGCCGTCGCCTGGGCCTGTGCCGCGGTTGCCTTCTTGGTGGCCGCGGTGGCACGCGGCTGGAGCCCCGGCGCTGCGCTTTTGTTTGCGCTGCTCCTGCTTTGTCTCGACCCCAACCTGGCGCGCCTGCAAGCCACTCTCGTCGGTTCTCACCCGGAAGCCCTGCTTCCCGCCGCGATCGCGCTATGGGTGTTCGCTGGGTTGGTAGGCGCGCCGGCACCGGGGTCGGTCTCCGTCTTTGCTTTGGGGTTGGCTGCCGCCGCCGCGGCCTGGATGTCGCTGACCTTTGCGCCTTGGATGGCGGTGCTGGGAGGATGCGGCTGGTGGCTTGCGCGTCGTGCGCATCGCGCCCGGACAGTACGCGCATGGTTCGTTGCCGGGGTGGGTCTCGGTCTTGCCCCGTGGGTGTATCAGAACCTTTACTTGCGCCCGCACGGTGCCCTGCTCTGGATCCAACGGCTGCAGGGCCCGAGCAGCGAGCTGCTCGGAAATTCGCCGCATTCCCGCTGGGGAACGCTTGCGTACCTGAGCGATTCTTGGGGCATAGAGCAAAGTGGTTTGGGGCTGTCGCTGGGCGCGGGGCTGTCGGCGCTGGGGCTGCTCGGGATGGTGATCCAGGACCCGCTGCTGAGCCGCACGCAGCGTTGCTTCGCCGCTAGTTTGCTAGCGAGCGCGCTGCTGACAGCAGGCAGCCTGTGGGCTTCCTCGCTCGAGCCGCAAGGAAACGAAGGGTATTACTTTGCGCGCTTCTTCGTTGCCTTGCAGGTCCAGATGCTTCTCCTCACCGCGCTTGTGCTGGATCAGGTTGCGCGGCGCGCGGGTGCGTGGCTGCAAGCCGTGGTGGCGATCGGCATGCTGGGAATTGGCGCGGTGGCACTGCTTCCGCTCTTCGGCTTGGGTGGCGAGCCGCCCCCGCTGGATGTCCTCTTGCGACGCGGCTGCTTGGTCTTCGGCAACGCGGAATTGCAGCGCGCCGGCGATCCGCAACGCGCGCTGGCGCGGGTTGTGGCTTTGACCGAGCCCGGCTGCCGCGACATGGCTTGTAGCGGCTTGGGCTGGGCACTCGCCGATGACTACTTGGTTACGGGCAGCGCCGCAGCAGCGCAGCGGGCCCTCGAGTGGGAGGGCGCCGCCGCTTGCAAAAAGCGGCTCTGTGGTGGCATGCGCTTCGTATTCGCGCGGCGGGGTTCGCCCGCGAGAGCTGGCTCGTTCCCGCGCGAGGTCGCAACGCTTTGCCAGTGACGGGTGCGAGGAGGTGCGGCGTGAGCAGCAGCGTACCGGCGCGGCAGGGTGTTGTGCGGCAGGGGCTGCGCCGCGCCGCATGGCTCTTGGGGATGGGGCTTGCAGTCTCCTTTCTCGGTGCCGGTTGCCGGCAGCGGGACGGCATGCAGCGCTGCTGCGATGTCGTGTTGATCAACATTGACACGTTACGCGCAGACCACCTGGGCGCATACGGTTACGTTCGCAACACTTCGCCCGCGATCGACCGTCTGGCACGAGAAGGTGCGCTGTTTTCCCAAGCGCTCGCGGCGTCGTCGTACACGCGGGAGTCGGTCTCCGCCCTCTTTACCGGGCGCTACCCGAGCTGCGCGGGCACGGTTGGGTGGGACGCGCACCCGGGGGCCGAGTCGCCCTCGCTCGCCGAGAGCCTTCGCCGAGCTGGTTACTTTACGGTGATGCTGACGCTGACCACGATGCTCGGCCATCCGAGCTTTGCGCGCGGCTTCGAGCGAGTGGAGCATCTGACCGATCAGTGGGGCCTGAGTCGTGCAGGTCCGCGGTTGGCAGAGCGGGCAGTCGAGTTATGGGGGCAAGGGCGCGGCAATAAGAAACGGTTTTTTTACTTGCACTTCCTAGATCCACACGGCCCTTACGACCCTCCGCCCGAGGTGCTGGCGCGATTCGGCGAGCCGGTCTCGGCGAGTGTGCCGGACCTCTACCGCGACGTGCGGCCGCGCTTGCCGGAGTTGGTGCGGGACGGCTTCGGGCCGCGGGACGCCCGCTTCCTCGAAATGGTGCGGCGCTACGATGCCGAGATTGCGCACACCGACGAGGCGATCGCGCTCTTGCTGAAGGGCCTCGAAAAGGGCGGAGACTTGGCACACACGCTCGTGGTGGTGACGGCCGATCATGGGGAGGAGTTTCTCGAACACGGCTTTGTCGAACACGCTTGGACTCTGTATCAGGAAGTGCTGCACGTGCCGCTGATTTTCTGGCGGCCAGGGCTGGTTGCGGCTGGTCGCTACGCGGGCTGGGTGAGTGCGGTAGATGTGGCGCCGACGCTCCTTCACCTTTTGGGCGTTCGCCTCCCGGCGACCTTCGACGGCGTTCCCCTGCTGCGGCAGCCGCGCTTTCCTTCGCCGTGGGTCGCAGACGTGCCCGAACGGCCAGTCTTCGCCGAACTCTGGATCGGTGAGCGGAACGTAGCGCGCAGCGTGCTCTTCCAGGGCTGGAAGTACATTGCCGCGACCCGATGGCTCGAGCCGCACGAACGACCCGCTGCTGCTGCCCGGGAAAACGAAGCGCGTCAGCAGAGCGAAGGCGGGACGGTTCTGGCGCAGCAAGGGGTGATGCGAGAGGAATTGTTCCGCCTCGCCTTCGACCCGCAGGAGCGGCGCAACCTGGTTCGACGAGCCGAGCAAGTGGCGGACCAAATGCGCGCCAAGCTCGATGGGTTGGCACGCCGCTGCTCCCCACGAGCGGAACGGCGCAGCCTTTCTCCAGAGGAAGCCGAGCGGATGCGCATGCTTGGCTATGGGGGCGAAGAGGCGCGGTGATGCGGGCGCTGCGCAGCAACTGGCCGGCGGCTTTCAGCCGCGGGAGGAGACCGACTCCGCACATGGCGCAACGTCGGCCAGCGCGCCTTGCCATCGGCCGGGAGTGCATCTACCGATGGCGTGGGGGCATGTTTCCGGAAGCGTCGGTTTTGCGGACCTGAGCGCAAACGGAGAAAAGGTCCCAGTGCTCCGCAAAAGTCCCGCGCAGCCGACTGAGGTTGGGCCAGGCGCCCGAAGGAAGCGTCGGTTCGGTGCGGTTGATCTTGCAGGGCGCTTGCGGACTGCGCTCAGACCCGGTGTGGTCTGCACTCTGGGTGCAGGGGAACAACAGTACGGTTTCGCTCGACTTTCTGAGGAAGATCCGGTAACGGGCCGCGCATGAAACGGGCGCCGCGAAACCTTTTGGGGCTCCTTTTTTTCTGCGTTTGTGCTGGGGTGCCGGATATCCAGGCGCAGGAACTGGTCGCCAATGGGAGCTTTGAAGCCCCGATCGTTGCCACGAACACGTTTGCGCAGCTCCCCTCGATTCCGGGCTGGACCGTCTGTGCGGGACCCTCGATCGAGGTGAATGCCACTACGGGCTTCACTCAATACGACGGCCGGCAGTTTGTCGAGTTGGACTCCACGGCTTCGAGCGCCATATGTCAGAACGTGCCCACGCAGCCCAATGGCCTTTACGTCCTTCGTTTCGCGTACTCTCCGCGACCGGGTGTTTTGGACAACCGAATTGACGTCGTGTGGGATAGCCAATTGCTGACCCAGTTGGATGCCAGCGGCGTTGGTCTCGAGGACACGGATTGGCAGGAGTTTGTGTTCTTCGTGCGAGCTTCCTCCTCGACCACCGAGTTACGCTTCAGCGATGCGGGTGTCAGTGACACGGTTGGTGGCTGGATTGATGGAGTGAGCTTGCAACAGTTCGCCTCGCCAGTACCGGTGGCAAGCACAGGCGGACTCATGACCCTGAGTACGATCCTCTGGGTTCTCGGTCTTGTGGCCCGATCCCGCAGGAGAAACAGGGCGCCGCGGTAGTGGGTCGGGGCCGACCCCAGGACGACGGCCCCGAGAAGCGTTCCACAACGACCCCATTGTTTCCGCGCTGCGGGGATACGAGCAGGAAGAGGTCGGAACCCTGCTAAGAAAGCGGTTTGCGCTGAGCAAAAGCCAGGCAAACGGAAAGCTGAGCCGTTACCGTGCTTCACGCCGCCGAGCTTGCGAGCAGCGAACGGGAGCGGCGTGACAGGACTACGTTCCAGGGACCCGGTGGGTCGCCCGGCCGAAGCGACCCCCGGCGCGCCCTGCATTGTCGTGCGATGGCCTGTGAGCCGCCGAGGGGATCGCAGGGCCTCCGGGTGGAACACCGAGCATGACGGGCACAGCGCCGCCACCGAGATTTGTACGTGCAACCCTTGTGGTCGCTGTGTGGCAATTTGGGCATTCGGGCTCCGCACATAGACACGGGCAGGCCCAAAGTCCGCCCGGCTAGCGGCTTCGCGCTCGGAGCGTGCAATGGCCGCCTGCGACGGGTTGAACGGGGTGCCCGAATGCCAGGACGCCTAAGCGGAGGAGACCGCGGCTAGACGGAGTTCCTCTTTTGACAACGTCCGTATCTGCCTCTCACCTGGCATGGCAAAAAGGTCCTGCCCGACGAGGGTTCGGCGGAATTTTCTCTTCTTTGCGTTCGGCATGTTGCCTGTGGCCGGCGCCCATACAGACCTGCTTACAATTCTGCGAACGCCTACCCCTTGGTGCAGTGGCGTAAGCGGCTCGGCGCAGCAAAGAGACTCTCTGCCCGGCGCGGCGAATCCCCCCCAAGCTCGTCGCTGGTGCAAGATTTTTTTATATGGCGATGTGACGCCGCTTAGCTGGCTCGGCGATTCAACACAGGGGAACAGCGGATCCTCGATAGCGCGGCCTGATCTCGTTCGCACAGTAGAAGCCGGCCGGCACGAGCGAAGAAATCTTGCCCGGCCTAGAACATGGCCCGCGAAGTTCGCGGGTTCGCGGGTTGTTGCAGGGACAGAGAGTTCTCGCGGAGTTGTTGGTGGGATTTGTTTCACGCGGGAGGTCACGCCGCATAAGCTGATGAGCTCCAGTTATCCCACCTTCGTTCGGTTGACATTCCATGCTGAGTACGGGAGAACCCTTGAAGGTTCATCTCGGGAGCGAGGCGATGCCAGCCGGTTGGCTCGACACCTTAGACCTTACAGATCTCGACCGCTTCGCGAACGGGTTCCCCCACGACGTCTTCACATTGCTGCGCAAGCATGCGCCGGTATGGTTCCACCCGCCTACGGAGCACACCCCGGACGGGGAAGGATTCTGGGTGCTGAGCCGGTATGCTGACATTGAGCGGGCTGCCTCCGATCCAGACCTGTTTTCGTCGCATACGGGAGGGGCGCGGGGCGGAGGCGGGACCATCCTCGAAGACCTGCCGTCGGGCTTTGCTGCCGGTGTCCTGCTCAACATGATGGACGACCCGCGCCACCTGCGGCTGCGGCGGTTGGTGACCCCGAGCGTCTCGCCGCGCGCGCTGCGGGCGATGGAGGCAGAGCTGCGGCAGCGCACACGCGCGATCCTCGACGCCGTCGCAGCACGGGGCGCGTGCGATTTCGTCACCGAGGTCGCAGCCGAGCTTCCGTTGCAAGCCATTGCTCGCTTGCTGGGTGTGCCGCAGGAGGACCGGCACCAGCTCTTCCAGTGGGCGAACGCGACGCTGGATTACGACGATCGCGACCTCGGACAGCAAAGCGAGAAGACCCGCGCCGCGCACGCCGCCATGTTCGAGTACGGGAGCCGCCTGATCGAGGAGAAGCGCCGCTGCCCGGGCGACGACATGCTTTCTGCCTTCGTCCACGGCCAGGTCGAGAACAGCGAGGGTTCGCTCGAACCGCCCACCACGCTCGAACTGCAAATGTTCTTCAACTTGTTGATTGCCGCCGGCAGCGAGACCACGCGCAATTCCCTCGCCATCGGTCTGATGGCCCTGATCGGCCATCCCGATCAGTGGCACGCGCTGCGTGCGGAGCAGGGGCTCGTACCGCTGGCCGTCGAAGAAATGTTGCGCTGGGCGTCGTCCACTCCGTACAACCGCCGCACGGCGACGCGCGACGTGGAGTGGGGTGGGCATCGGATCCGCGCTGGTGACAAGGTGACCCTGTGGTGGGCTTCGGCGAATCGCGACGAGAGTGTATTCGAGCGCCCGTTCGACTTTGACATTCGCCGCAACCCCAACCCGCATCTCGCCTTCGGCCACGGCAATCATTTCTGCCTCGGTGCCAACCTCGCGCGGGCCGAAATGCGCATCATGCTCGAAGAACTCGTCGTTCGCTTTAGGGAAATCGCACTGGTCGGCCCCGTCGAGTGGACCCGCAGCAATAAACACACCGGGCTTCGCCACATGCCCGTGGCCCTGCGCCCCGCTTGAGGCACTCCGATGGATGCATCGCCTGCTCGGACGTCGGCAGAACGTTACGTGGACGCGATCAATCGGCGGGATAGCGATGCGCTGATGGGGTTGTTCGCGCCGGACGCGACGCTGCACCATCCGACCGGCACGTATCGCGGTCATCATGAGATTCGCGAGTTTTACGAAAGGTTGGTGTTCCTGGCGGAAGTCACCGTGGAGATCCGCCGCCTGATCGCTGCCGACACGATTGCCATGGCGGAACTGAGCGGGAGTAGCCCCTTTGCCACCGTGCCAACTCAAGTGCTGGACGTGTTCGAGGTGGACTCGAATGGCAAGATTGTCAACCTCGCCATTTACGTGCGCTAACCTACGCAGATGGCCGCTTTCTCGCAGAGCCGGCTGCTTCAGGGTGGCAGAGGCGCTTGCCATCAGCGGTGAGTGGCCCGGTCTTCATTGGAGCCGGAGACGGACGTGACCGGCTAGCCTGCCGTATTTAGGATGTGGAAATCCGGGAACCGATGACGCTGGCGCAGTTGATCACGCTCAGAAGCCGGCACCCCTTCGAGATCGAGTAAGCGTTCAAAAAACGCCTCAGCCTGTTGAAGCAGCAGCTCGGCGCGATTCTTTTCGATGCACTCGAAGCCGTGCGCTAACACGCTAGCGTTGCGCGCGTTGCCGAGGCCATCGAATTTTTTGCACTCGTGGCTCCGCTTGGCTCACGTCGTCGGGCCAGAGGATTCGCAGCAGCCGATAAAGGAGATCCCGAGGTAATTTGGAAGGCAAAGTGTCCTCTCGCAGTGGTTGAGCCGGCTGCGTTTCTTGGTTGTAACGATTCGTGAATTCCTGACCGCTCACTCCAGCGCGGTCGAAGAGCTGCTGCCAATCAACCGCGTCGGGAAGTTGCCCGGTACGAATTGCGAAGCGCCACTGTAAGACCATCTCGGTGGCACGATACGCGAACAGAACCGCGAAGTCTGGCTCCTCACGATTGAGTCGACACCGGGCCGCCGCAATGAGGTATGCAATCAAATCGCGGATTCGATGATCGCTGAGGTCCAGTCGGGAGCGGGCTCTTGCCGCGCCGCCGGATGGTTCCACAAATTCTGTATTCCTTGTTACTTGTGCAAGGCGGCCTGCGCCTTCCATGAGAGCTACGATCGTGTTTGCCAGAACTCGTACCGGCTGAGCATCAAGGGACTTCGAGTTGAGAATCTCGTAGGCTTGCCGCAGGCATTTCTCAGCTTCTGCAAATGCAAGGCGCTCGAGCTGGTGTAACCCTTGCACGACGCACGCGAAAAAATGGTCCTCTGGATCATGAGTGCGCCGGTACAGGTCGTGGAGCACTTTATACGCCGCCTGCCATGCGCCATGGCTGAGAAGGCTCTGACCGCGTTGCCGCTCGCGGACCCCGAGTTCCACAAACGGGTCTGGCAAGGTGATCACGCGCGCATAGACCCAAAACGGTTTGGCCGACTCTTGGTCCGCATCCACGTACTGTACCTCGGCGCCAATAGCGTTGGCCGCGGCTACGCCGCTGTGCTCATGGCCTTGAACCCACTGGTGAGGTCTACCGCGACCCGTTCCGGTCGCCCGGCGCGCTCCCACTCCTCGCGCACGGTGCGGTACAGCCTGAGCGGATCCCTGCCATCACCGATTTCTCGTGGGATCGCCACCAGCGGTGCAAGGCCCGCCCGTTGTACTGCCCGTTGTGCGTAGCATTCGCCAGAACCGCTGGTGTGCAGGGTGACAACCCGGCGTGCCGGGGTGCCCAGCAGGGCAAGTGTAGGCGCGTCCGCCTGCGTCCCGACCGTGACGAACAGAAGGTCCACAGCTTCCCGCCCCAGCCCTTGGCGGCGAACTCGTTCTTCCTCCAGTGGCAGCACCTCCCCCGGTACAGGCCGCGCAGTTGTGGGTCTTCGCGTCCCGCCACTTCCCTTGCCGCAATGGCTTGCTTGAGCCTGTACGCCGCTTCACGGTGCCGTTCCGCGAGTTCGGATTCGGAAAGCTCGTGGAAGCGACTCATTCGCTGCTCGTTTAGGGACAACGATCGCAGAGGGCATCGAGCTTTTTGTGCACCTGCGGCCAAACCTGGGGAGCGAGCGACTCTAACCCTTTGCCTCTGGGCACCCACGGGGTGTGGAAAATCAGGCCACGCAAGTTGTTGCCCTCGCGCAGTGCCTTGAAGCGAAGTTGGTTCGGCATGCGGAAGTCGCTCGGCCAGCTCGAAACAGAGTGGTTGGTGACCGGATACGCCAGCACGTGTCGCTCGCGGGGCGTTGGGTGCCCCTCGCTCTCTTCGGGGAACGCAAACTGCGTACGCAAGGCGATTTTCACTTCGGCCAGTCGGCTCTTCCGATCTTGCCAGTTCGCCGTTGTTCCGCGCGTCCGCCAGCACAGAAGTCCCCGGTCGTCGCGGCCGAGGGCGTGGGGCCAGTCGAGATCGAGGCACTCCTCCCATCGGCGTGCAATGGCTTGGAGCACTTGCTTTGCCTGCGGAGTACCGAGCTGAGGAATGACGAGCCCAGTCTTGCTAGAGAGTTGCACCGAGCCCCAACCGTTGCGGCTGCGCCCGCCGACCGTGCCGAGTAAGTGCATGAGCTGGAGGGCGCGCTCGATGGAATGCCGTTGAGACTCGGGGACCCAAAGGGTGAGTGTCGCCTTGACTCCGGGGGCGATCGCGGACCGGCCTTTGTTGAGACCTTTCGGGCCGAGCGGCCCATAAGCCAGGTAAAGGTGAGCGCCGATCTGCGGGTTGCGCTGGACCTCTGGGTGGTTGACCTTAGGCTGCGGGGGCCATTCGGTAAGTTCGCCCGGCTGCCAGGGCTGCAGCGTCAAGGTGACCTCGCTGCGGCGGCGCCCGTCGCGGTCTGCCCGGCCGAACAGTTCCCCTTCTGCCTCACGCAGCTTGCGATGGTCGAAGCCCAGCTCGCTGGCAGTAGCGAGCCGCCACATCTGCCGCAGCAGCGCCTTGAACGGCGGGGTGCGCCATTCTGCCGCTTGCTCGGCGTTGCCGAGGAAGGCAGGAGTGATGAAGTCTACCTCGAGTTTGTATCGGAGGAGCTTCATGAGGCTCGCTCCAAGGCCTCGATACGAAAACCCTTGCCCAGGCGAACCACCCTGACACGCGCGCGTGCTTTGCGTCGAACGAGAAGAGCGTCTCGGATTTCCTGCGGGCAGGATTCGAGAAGGGCCTTGGTCTCTTGCTCGGAAGCGGACGCTTTCTGGTTCTCGTGCTGTACCTCGAGGGTGCGAGTGTTGGGCTTGTACACGACGGTGCACGTCCACACTGCACCCGCTTCGACGGATTGGGCCCGGGTGTCCGGGGCTAAAGGCGCAGGGCCGGCTGTGTGCGCCGAGACACCCTGCCCGGCGACTCCCGTAACATTCGCCCCGGTCATCTCGAAGCGGCCGTATCCGACACTCGACTTGGCACCGATGCCGAGCTGAAGAAACACCCGCTCGAGCGCGCTCTGCGCAAGCCCCTTCCAATCCGAATGGGGGGGAGCACCGAGTTCTCCACGGCGCTCTGCGTTGCGCACGATGAAGGCCACCTCCACTCCTGCATCCACGGCAAGAAAGTACACCGGAGTGGGGCTTCCCGTCTCATGCGGCGCGTTGCCTTGCTGGTAATAGTCCTTGAAGTGGACGTTGGTGATTTCCACCCGCATGCGCGGGGGAGAAAAGAAAGCGTCCCAGCATTGCCATGTGCCTTGCACGCGGAGAGCGTCGCGGTTGCGCCGCGCCTCTTCGCTCGCTCCTTGGAGTCCCAGCAAAAAGCCCCGTAAATCGCATCGCAGAGTCTCCATGCGTTCCCGAACTGCGGGAAGGGAAGCGATCCATGCGAAAGTTACAGATGGTTGCGCCCCCACGTGGCGCTGTACATGCTCTCGGTAAGCTTCGCACCAGGTGGACTCGGCCTGCCCTTTAGGGTCTAGATACGAAGCGGTGGGGTCGAGGCCGAGGAACCACCACACCAGGCCGAGAGTCCAGCCGTTCGCGTTGGCTTCGAACAGTGCAAGTTCCTCGGCCGCGCGGCGCAACATTCCCTTGAGGGTGCTTCCAGGGACGTAGGGCAGGCCGTGTGGGTCGAAGAACAAAAGCCCATTCTCGATCGGGTGCTCGACCCCGGTACCAACGGCGAGCGGAGAGGTCGTGAGTGCGGCAACGCAGAGGTACGAGGCTTCGGGCAGACCCGCCAGGAGGCGGCTCTGCCGCTCTCGCAAGGCCTGCGCTTGTCGTTCAAAGCCAGGGCTCAACTCTGCAATGTCGCGCAGGCAGGAAAGGTTTTCCTGGTCGTGCTTTTCCGTGAAGTCCCCTGTCGTCTGCAGATGGCCCCGTAGTTTTCGGACTTGGGCCAGTAAGTTGCGCACTTGGCGTGACCCTGCTGCTTGCCCGCGAATCCTCTTCTCTAGGTCCTCGATCCTACGCTCGTCGACCTCTTTCGTCCACCAGCCGGAGTAGTAGAGGCGATAGCGGTGCCCAGGTGGGGAGGACGAGAAGTCGCTGCCAACAAAGTCAGGAACAGCGGCAGGCATGTTAGTTGTCTCCCACACGGGCTTTGGCGAATTGGCGCAGCCAGCGGAGGATGGCGAGCGCCTCTTCGGTAGCTTGGAAATACGAGTCCGCGTCGCTCTGCTGCAGCCTACTCATGACCTGCGCGAACTGAGCCTCTTTCTTTGCCAGGCGGAAGACGCGCGTTCCGAGCCACTCCGTTAACGCATCCACCAGTAGCGCGTGATGGGTCTGTTTTCGCCGCTCCTGCCAGAAGGCGAGCGCCTGCATGAGGCCGTTATTCATCACCAGCGAGGGGGCGCCGCTGACTAGGTTCTTGAATTCCTTATTGGCCTTCTCGGTTTTCGCCCATGCGAACTCGGCGCGTTCTTGATCGAGTGTCTTGGCCATGTCGCACCTCCGCGAATCAGCCGGCAAAACTCACCACCACCAGACCGCGGCCCACGGTGGCATCTCCACCGATTTGCACAGGTTTGCCCTCGAATTGCTCGCGCACTTTGCTGAGCACTTCGGCCGCAGAAGTGTTCTCTGAGTTTGGTTTGCGCGAGCGGCTGGCTAGGACCAAGCTCGCGAACAGGGTTTCTGGCGGAACGTTCTCCGTATAGAACAGCCCGCCGTCGTCCGCCGTGCCGGTTTCATCGTCGATCCTCACGTGTGGTTCGACTAGGGTTGCGTTGCGCACGAAGTAGCCGAAGCGAGTGTCAGAAAGCACGGCGAGATGGCGTTCGATCTTTTTCTTAAAAGCAGCGCCGACGTTGTCGTGCAGACGTCCGGCAAGAAATTTGCCCCAGCTTGCGGCCTCCTGCGATTCTTGCGGCGAGAAGGCGAAAGTTTCGAGCACGACGCGCTGCGTTTGTGCGCTGCGCAGTTGCTTTACGCCATCCGAGGGCAACTGCATCGTCTCGTCGTCGGGCGGCGAGGGGATAGGAGGAATACTCTTGCCGACACCAGCGATGTCCAGCATGCGTGCAAAGCGAGCGAGTGCCGTGGGGCAGGTGGCGTAGACGTAAGACTCGCGTAAGCTGCGCGCGGGGAACAACACCACTTGCGCGTCTCCAACTGACAGTGCCCCAGCGTGCTCAGACCCTTTCTCAGGCTCGGGTCCAAACACCGTGTCCGTGTCCGTATCCTGCGGCCAAGCATCCCGCAGAGCGCCCTTGAGCCCGCTGCCGGCGAGCATCGGGTGCTCGGTGTGGCGCTCGCGTTGGATCGGGTTATCAATAGCGCCGATCGCAGTGCCCGAACCCATGTGCACTGGACTCACGGCATAGAGCATCATCACCGTCTTCGCCTCAAACATGCCTCCCTCCTACTGGCAATCGTTTCATCCCCGATGGTCCCAGTTCTTGCGGTTTCTCACCACTCTCCAAACCAGACCGCGCCAAAGCCTTCCGCACGGCGACTCGGGTCGGCACTGCCCACGCCGAGCTCGAGCACCGATTCGAGCTCTTCTAGTGATCCGGAAATGCGCTCGAGCCAGTACACGGCCCCGGGTGGTACGACGCGTAGCGCAGGCTTTGGCGCGCGTCGGGCGAGGTCCCACCCGCTTACCACCTCGTGCCTCGGCACGGTGGCGCAAACCACCCGCGCTTCGAGTTTGCCCACGCGCCAAATTCCCGTGGCATCGCATCCGGGGAGTCGCCATCCGTCCGCGAAAGCCCCTGGCGAAAGGAGCCAAACGGTGAATCGGTCGCTGCGCGGCACGCGCTGCCAGGGTGGGTCTCGGAACGCCCCGTGCGGTTCGCTCACAGTGGCGCCGCGGCCATCCCCGCCCAGCCGCAGGAGCCCGCCTGTGGGCACGCAGCCATGGCCGCCGCGAATGCCGACTAGAAAAGCCACGCTCGGTGCGAGCGAAACGGCGCGTGCCGTGTACAAAAGTCCCGTACGAACGGTAGCCCGCACTCGATCACGGGCGATGCCGAAGCGAGGGTCATGCTGCCAGAGTTCGCTTGCATGCACGAGGTCCGAGGCAAGGGGCGTCTCGCCCTGCTGCCAACGGGCGATGCCCTGAGCAGTGAGAAACCACGGCCCGGCCGCTGGCTTCGAGCGTTCACCCACGACCGGTAGCTGCGAAAGTCCACTTCCCGCGTGGCTCGAACCCACCCCATCCGGCAGGTTTCGTGGCTGCAGCCGGCGAACGCGGAGTTGGCCGCCGGAATCTCCGTACACGATGACGTCGGAAGGCAGGGGTGCGAGGACTTCTTGGCCCTTGATCAAGCACGCGAAGGCGACGCGAAAGCTGCCTTTGTCTCTGCTTTGATAGTTCTCACCGAGCGCCAGCGAGAGAGGCGGCTGGATCGTGCCTGCCACATAATCCTGCTCCGCTTGGGCGTCGGTCAGCATTCGGGCGCGAAACGCTCCGGCGAACAGCGACGGCCAAGGCGGCATGACCGCGGTCCCGTCACCCATGCCCTCGAACAGGCGGTTGCCGCGCACGTGCAGCACGTCGAGCGGCTTCACGACACGTAAATCAAGCGGGGTCATGGTCGCGCTTCCTCCGCCTCGACGTTCTCACGCCCCTTGCTGCCTCGTTCCCGCCGCCGCGCCACGCGCTCCGGGCGGGCGAGGAACTCCGCATGCTGGATCAGGCACGTGAGCCAGCCGGCAGGGTCCGAAGGGCACTCTTTCTGAGCAACGGCCGCCACGTCTTGTGCCAAGGCATCGACCCAATCGGCGGCTTCGCCTGGACGCAGCGCCCGTTTGAGTTGGTATGCGATCAGGGCAGCGAGCATGTCTGCGGGTGCTGGGTGCTCGGCCAGATCTGCAAGCCAGGCGGCGCACAGGTAGGCACCGCGCCGCGATACCTTTCTTTCGAACAGGTGCTGCAAGCGTAAGAGGACGCCGAGGGTGGTGCGTTGCAGGGGATCATTACTTGCTGGGGAAAACCTTCCGACGAGTTCGCTCGTGTCCCCACTCCGCTTGTCGAGGACGATGCAAAAGCTGTTTCCGCCAGCGCGCTTAGCGCCTTGCTCTGCCGCTCGCAGTTGGCGCAAAACGGAAGTCAAGGGGGCGGTGTGATGGGCGACAACGGCGCCAATGGAGCAACTGGCCTTTTCTCCTAGAGTCCGGAATAAGCGCGTGAATTTGCCGCTGCCAAGGGCGACATGCCCACCTCCCAGTTGAAAGTCTCCGAGGCGTTCGCGGCTGCGCAAGAGCCATCCCAATTTTTCCTCCGCCAAAGGCAACTTCCCGCTCCACACCGCCCGCAGCAGAGCCATGGCGGGCACGAGTTCGCTTACCGGCAGCAAGGCGAGCACATCGTCCCCCCCGGAGTAAAGCAGCTTTCCGTAGCAAAGCTCCTCGATCACGAAAGGAACGACGTGCACAGCGACATCTCCCATCCCACGGGACAACGCGGTGTGGTAGGCGGGTGAAGCGGGTGCACGCATGTTTAAATAGGAAAGGATCGCTTCCTCCGAGGCGAACTGATCGCGGACCGTGTTGCGCACGGACGGGTGCCACAGTTGTTCGTATTTAGGGCGGTTCTCTCCGGCGAGCCAAGCACCCATTCGATCGCCGTCGAGCAGCAGAAGGGCATAGTACGTTTCGAAGCGCACACCGAACACTGTTCGGCAAACGGTCTCCAATTGGTGTCGCTGGACCGTCGTGTCCTCGCCGCGGCTCTCTCGATCGTCCAGGCTCTCCTGCGCCGCGATCAAGCGGCGGCCCAGTGCTGCGCGCTTTCCCGAGGCAAGCGCTCTCGGCAAAGCCACCCAGCGCACCGCCTCGGAGCCGGACGGCTCGAGTTCTGCCACCGCTTGTTCGATGCGGCGCGCCGCATCATCGTCGAGCGTTTCGAGTCGGCGCAGGACCGGCACGGAGGCCATCGTGTGTGTCGAAACCGCAAATCGTTGCAAGTCGGTGCTTTCGAGGGTCTCGCGGATCCGCTCGAAAAAGACCGCTGGCCACAGCCGCTTGAGCGTGCACACCGCGCACAAATGTTCGGTGCCGCGCGCCCAGGCCGGGCGGCTCTTGGCGACAGCCGGCCACGGGTCGCTGGGATGCGCCGTCCCGCGGGGAAGCTCGAGCGCCCCTTCGCTGGCGGCGAGCCACTCCCGCTCGCCGCACACGCTGCAGCGATAGCCGCGCTGGCTGAGTTGCTCGAAGGTACGGGTCGCTTTGCTCGCTGCCAGGGCGCGCTCAGCGAGATCGAAGACGGCGGGATACAGCACCCCAGCATTTGGCTGCCAGAACGAGGCTCCAGCCACAGAGATTTCCTTGGAGAGAAGCCGCCAGGCTTGCGAATCGAAAAAGCTTTGCTCCGCCTCGAAGGTGGCCAGGGCGCTTTTGGTCTTCGCGACTTGTGCCTCTCCGATCGCAGTGGGCCACTCCGCCCAAGCCCAATGCACTTCGGGAAAGCCCTGGAGTTGCGCGGGGATTTGTTGTGAGGCGGCAAAGTCGGCGTGCGCAATCGCAAACTGCGCTAACTCGCGGATTTTCTCCCACGCCTTTTTTGCCCAGTCGAGAGCGGCCTCGCGTACCGAGCGAACACTGGCCTCCGCGAGACTTCCGGCTCTGGACAAAGGCACGACCGCCAGAAAGCGGTTCGGTAACGACGCGGCGCACAGCGGGTGCGCGTCAGAGGTGCGCTGCCAACCCGGCTCGTATGTTCGGAGTTCTGCCAGTTCAACTATGCCACGTTGCACGAGCCACGCGTCGCAGAACGGATTCCCGCGCAGACTGGGCAGAATGATCGCGTCGGGCCCCAACTCCTCGACTACCGGACGCATTGCTTCCCAGGTGAACGCGGACAGCAGGTGCGAGCCCGCCCACAAATCGTGCGTGCTGCGGCCTTGTTGCAAGAACGGTTGTACGGGGCCGATGGCAACGCCCAGCAGGCCGAGCTTCTCTTCGTGTGCCAGCGCCCCAGCGATCGCCGAGGCCAGCGACAGGTGTTCCCAAATGGAATGATCCGGCACGCGTGTATCGGCAGGCAGTAGGCGCCAGAAAAACTGGATGTCCGGCGCATCGGGAACCTCGGGTGCGAGCCTCCATAGGCGCAAAAACGCGCGCTCGGGAGCCTCTGCCGCGCCGCGTACGAGCTCCCGCAAGCGCTGGGTGGCAAACGCTTCCAGCGCTTCGGGGTGCAACTCGGTGAGCGGCGACAGTTTGTATTGCTCGCCTGAGAGCGGGTGAATCAGAACGGGCTCTTTTGGAAAGTAGATTCGCTCCCAGAGGCTCGGATGCGTGCCCGGAGGGCGAGGGCGGTCCGGCCGATCAGCAGCGGCTGCGATGCGGTCGGCCGTGCGGACGACGTCGGGCACTTCCGCCGAACCGAGGGCTTCTTCGAGTAACGTCTTTACCGTTCCCCCCTCATGGCCACGGCGAGTACGAAACAGGATCAGCGCCTTCTCCGGCGGATCGTGCAGCCATGCCGCGAGTTTCAGCTGAGCGATGTTTTTATCCATACGAGCGGTCTCGCTTGCCTGATTTCGTTAGGGTGATGGGTCTTGGGTGTAGCGCTCTTTCCTTCTTCAGACGCGCAAACCGCTGGACCGTGCCCAGCGCCGCACTCAAATCCACCACGCTCAATAGAACGACCGAAGGTATGCATCCTTACCCTTGCCCCGAAACGGGGTGCTGCGCATACATCACAACTGGGGCTACGCCGTCAAGGCTACGCGAACACTTGCCAACGTTGGCGCCTGCCCTTGGGGAGGGCTGCGCGCACGGAGCCCTTGGCCATCGCTCTAAGTGATTGTTGCCTCCGCTGGACGTGCGCGGGGCAATGCCGCTCGTCGCTAGCGAGTCACATAGACGCCGGCGGCCTTTGCGAACAGGGAACGCCTGCCGGTGTTGAGGCTGGAGGTGAGCCCTTTTGGAAGCTCCGTCCTTGTAGCGTCCGTGCTGCTCAGCGCTCGGTGCTGAGAATCACGGGCAAGCCAGTTTTCGGATTTCCGATGATGACGATCTTGGCGTTTTGGCTGTTCGCCAGCTTCTCGGTGGCCTCGATCCCTTTCCACTCGAGCAGTTGCGGAGAGATGCCTTGCGACACGATTTGCTGGAAGTCCGCAATTCCTTTGGCTTCGATGCGCTTACGTTCGGCTTCTTGTTGCTCCTTCAAGAGGACGAACTTCATCTGCTCGGCTTCCTGCTCTCTCCGCAGCTTTTCTTGGATGGCGTTCGCCACCACTGGCGGCAGGCCGATTTTGCGCAGTAAGACCTGCTCGGCAATGATGCCGCGCTCGGCAGTGAGCTTGCGGAAAAGTTGAAAAATCTCCGCGGCAATCCGCTCGCGCTCGGCAGAGTACAAAGCTTTGGCCTCGTAGGACGCGGTGACTTCGCGAATGGCAGAGCGAAACGTCGGTTCGACGACCACTTCGGAGTAATTGGTACCGATGGTCTTGTACACCTCGGGGGCACGGGCAGCATCGAGTCGGTAGAGCAAGGAGACCTCCTGGTTCATGATCAGCCCTTCGCGCGAGGGGACATCGGCGACTTCTTTCATCTCCTGCGTGCGCACCGACAGCTTGATCACGCGGGTGAAGGGCATCACGAGCCGTACGCCCGGAGGCAAAACCGTGGGCGATACGATGCCGAAAAAGTCTTTGACCCCGACATGCCCGGCTGGAATTACGGTGATCGGGTTGGCGAAGAACAGCAGCACCACGGCCAGCACACCACCGATGATGATCCCGAGTCCGGTTGGCCTGCTCCGTTCCCGAGTCTCCCTGCGCGTTGGCTCATTCCACGTCATGGCAACCTCCTTCCCTCACCGCCGGTCTGGCATCACCGGTGATTTCGTCTCCTCGAGGACATGCGCTGCGAGTGCGGGTGTTGTCCGCTCTCGGTTCCAGCTTGCCTCGCTTCACTCGTTTCGGTCGCCAGCTCTCATGCCGTGTCTTGCTGGGGGTTGCAATGACCGCTGCCGCCCTACGGCCTACCCTCTAACCGGGCAAATGCAGGAGGGCTGACGATCCCCCGGCTCGATGGGCCTCCAGCCAAAGTGACCCGCGCAGGGCGCGCGGCTTTTAATCCGGCCACTCGTGCCCGGCCCCACTAGCAACACCGGACGGCCCAGCACGGCTCCGTCTCCAAGACCTGTAGGAACGGCCCTCGTGGCCGCCCGTGGTGCGATTCGGTTGCGCGCCGTAACTTCGGCACGGGTAGGCACAAGGCCTGCCCCTACAATGTCTCGGTGGTGGCGTGCGTGACCGTGCGGGCACGGCTGTGGCCTGCACGGTGTAGGGGCGGCCCTTGTGGCCGCCCGCGGTGGCTGGGGTACGGCGTTGCGGTCGTGCACGCGGTGGTGCCGCGACGGAATCCGGGCGGCGTGCTTCCGCCGTCACGCCGCCGTGGAACATGTACGCCGCTCCCTCCACCGCGGAACGCTGAAGGCGTTGCGCAATGCAGCCTTGGGTTGGCGCACAGCGCCAACCCAAGGAATCGGCGCCTCCCCAAGACCGCAGCGCAAACGTGCAGGGGTTACGCTCCGCAACGCCCACCCCGTCCTGCCCCGATGCGCGCGCGCGACCCTCGAAGGGTTGCCCCGGCAAGACGACCCTAAACGCTGCATCCGATTTACGTCGGCCCCACGCCAGCAGGAACAACGGCGGAAAGGTTGCGCAGCGCGGATGCAACGAGGCGGTGGCGATGCCGTCGGGCGTGATACGACGTTGCGCCTTGCCCCGAACGGGAGCGCAATTGCCAATCGCGGCGCAACCGTTCCGACCGGATGGCAACCCCTTCCGGGTTGTGTGTTTAAAAACGCCCATTCCGAGGGTTGCCGCCTGCGCGGCAACCCTCGGCTCTACTGTGTCACGCTGTCAGCGTGAGCGGGTAGGCAGCGTAGCTGCTCGATCCAACGCCGCTTTCCAAATCGTGACCAGCGCGGACAGGCACGACGCACGCCCCGACGCGGATGAGCCACGTGCGGCTCCGCGGGCAGGTGTGGTTCCGGGTGTGCTCGGCACGCGGCAAGAATCGCCGCGTTCGAGTTTATCCCTTGTACGGCCGGGGCGTAGCATCGCAACCGTACCTGCGAGGTCTCCGGCCGAGGCGATGGGCAAATGAACGGCGAGACTTGCCGGTCGGGGAAGAGCTGCTGGCGCTGCCAGGTGGAGCGAATACTGGCAATGTCTGCCACCCTTTATGCGTTCGTGCCAGGCAAAGCAGTGTACGGGCTCTCGGTGCAAAAGGGTGCGCAGGCGACTTGCCTGCCTCTGGCCTAAGGCGCGCAGGCAGGGCTCGCCTTCACGATCGAGCTGCGCAGGCAAGAGCCTTTTCCCACTGCTTTTCGTGGATGACCTCGTGCCGGCAAACACCACCTTCGCTTCTGGGAGCACAAGCGGCGGCGCCACGTACGATGCCTTGCGCAATCGCGTCGTGCGGCAAGGGCTCCTTTTACCGGGCTGGTGCAGCTCATCGGCTTTTTCCGTGCTCACCGCTCCGTTTCCACCTGAGGCCCCTCCGGCCATCGAGAATACCGCCTCGGTGTCGCCATCGAAGGTGGCCTGCCGCTGGCGACCTCCGTGCGCTTCGTCCCGGTCTGGGGCCCGGCGGCAACCCGTACTTCTACTCGAACTGCGCTTGGCTTTATGCGGCGCGCCCGATGACGATGGTCACGGCATCGGCAACTTGTGCGACGCATGCGCAGCACTGCAAGGCCCGCTCGGACAAGGGGACTGCCCGCTGTGTAGCGGTGACTGTGATGGGGACGGGCGGGTGACGGTTTGCGAACCCATGCGCGGCGCACGGCTTGTGCTAGGCGAGACTGCAGATGCAAGCTGCTAGGCGTTGGATCGGGATGCGGACACGGCCATCACTGCTACGGAACTGGTGCGCGCGGTGCGCGCCCTTCTCGGTCGGTGCGGCTCAGATCCCGCAGCCCGCGGCCGCGGGCACGACCGCAATCTAGCGGACGGTTCCTTCCATCGGCAAGGCGCACCCGTGGGTAGACACGCGGCTTGCGCCTGCAAAGGAAAAACGTCACCGTGTCCTGCCAATTCTGTTGGTTGGGTGGTTGTGTGTGCCAGATGCTGCGGCATACAATCGCGAGCAGGCCGGGGCCCGACCTGATCGGAGGATCATCCACATGGGCAACTGTTCGAGGCGTGTTGAGGTGGTGTCTTCTTTTTTGTTTGTGCGCCGGGTGCTGCACTCGCTGCTGTGTGTTGCCGCGCTCTTTCTGCATCTCCTCACGGGGCGCATGTCGGTGGCGGCCTGTGTGGGCGATTGCAGGGGCGATGGCGAAGTGACCGTGGACGAACTCGTGCGCATGGTACGCATCGCGCTCGAAGTCGCGCCACTTGCGGAGTGCGAGGCGGGTGATGCGAACGGGGACGGTGCGATTACCATTGACGAGATCATTGGCGCAGTGGGGCTGGCACTAGGGGGATGTCCAGCCGAAGAGCCGGCGTACGAAGTGCTCGCTTCGGAGCGTTACCGACTCGTGTTTCCGCTTCCCTTGGTGAGCCCGCTGCAGGCTGGCTTGATTGCGAGCGGGCTTGAGGCGTTGAATGGGGAGGACACCACTATCGAGGAGTTGCAAGCGGCTTTGCCCTCCTTGCTCGAGGGGTCAGGGCTCGATCCCACTTCGTTTGCTGCCGTGCCCATCGAGTTTTTACGGCAAGGGGCGAATTGCGAGGAGTGCCTGGCGACCTGTCCGGCTCCCCCCGAGGGCCGCTGCGTGCAAAGCCCGCGCGGCGATTGTTTTTGCTTCACGCACTTGCCGCCCGACCCGGCGCCACCATTGCCACCGCTGCGGGTGGTCATGCTGCTGGCCGATGCTGCCGACGTCGAGGCCGCGCGCCGGGCTGTGATCGGCCCGTGCCAGTGGGTCTCGGCGCTGGGCGGCCAGGCCGACGGATTTGCGGGCGGGCCGGAGGCCGCTTCCCAGTACCCAGGATTGCAAGAGTTCCTGCAAGGCCTGTCCCAGTGCCCGTTCGACTGCAACCAGCCGAATCGGCACTTTGGCCACACGTTGGTGCTCCCTCAGGGCCAGTGCCTCATGCGAGCGTTTCTGGCATTTGCGGCGAAGCCGCTCACGAACGATGCAGGCAACGACAGCTTCCGGGTCGGCAACAAGCCTCCGAACCCATTTCCGTGGATGGGCCCCACGCTGTGTTTCGGGAGCGGCGTCTCGGGTTGCCCGAACGTGCTCGCTTCGCCGTGGTCCCCCGGAAACTTTCCCGCTGGCCACACCTTCGCATTGAACTTGGCGAGTCTGCCCGACGGGTCGAACTTGCTCCCGCAGCTCGATCTGTTCCGGATCTTCGATTTTTATGCGCAGGACGATACTGCGATCGATTACTTGCTCCTGGTTGCTCGACGCTGCCCTTGCCCACCGCCAACTGCCACTCCGACTCCTATTGTTTCCCCGACGCCGAGTCGGACGCCTACACCGAGCCGCACTCCCACCCCGACCCCTCGGCCCTGTGGGATCGAATTCGAGGAGCCGGGGGTGTTCTTCTGCACGGGCGCTTGCCCGAACGCGGGCGAGCTGTGCGTGCTCACCGCGCCGGACCGTTGCGAGTGCCGCCAGCCGACGCCGACGTTCACGCCGACGCCACGGCCCTGTGGGATCGAATTCGAGGAGCC
>JBBILD010000019.1:0-75937 GCA_037445065.1 Myxococcales bacterium | reverse complement strand
CGGCAAACCACTAAAGGCCGGGTCACAAGCCACTTGGCGGCAGGAATCGTCGGTGGGGTCGTCCCAGCGGCCAGTCGAAACCACCCAGTGGGTCGGCTGCTGGCGGGTCAGCCAGATATCGAAATCCGTCTCCACCCACCGGGGTGGGTTGAGCGGACCGACCGGAAGCTCCGGGTTCACCGGCGCCCCATCCACGTAAAAGCAGTGCGCATGACGCATGCTGTTGGAGGTGTTGGTAATTTGGATGATCGTGTCGCGAGACGACGTAGCGATCACCTTCGGAAAAATGAGAATTGACGCGCTCTGCTCTGTGGTTACGCGCGCCTCAGCCAATCGGGCATTAACACCCCAACCGACCAACGCCGCGAGTCCCATGAGCCCAACTAGCCCTCGCTGCCTAAGCATTACCCTCCTCCTTTCGATCACGCCACACCAAATTCGCTAGGGCGAACCCCTCAACCGAGTGGCGGCCTTATATCTGCACAGCTCATCCTTGTCAACCTAAAATCACGGGTCCAACCCGCTTTACGACTCATTGGAAGGGCAAGTACACAAAATCACTTTGCGGGCGGCTCCCCTGCACGTGGAGCTGGAAGCTGGCAGAGCCGCCTCCTGCGCGAAACTCCTCAGCCACCCCTAATAATGTCTGGCCTCGCGTGCGATCGTTGCCGGCCACACCACGGATGCGCGTCTGCCCAGTCAGCGTTCCGGCAACACCTGCGTAAAAGATGGAATACGTGGGGTTGCTGCGCGTATCGATCTGCGAGAGACGAAACTCGCGGAAGCAACTGAAGTCGCGGAAACTCGTCGAGAAGCGCTGCTCGAATTCGTTGAACACCAGAAACTGAATCGGCATGCTGACGGGACGCTGGCCTAACAAGTCCTCCGTGCACGGGACCAAGGTCAGAACGGTCTCGATCGATTGTGACGTCACCGGATCCTGGGCAAAGTCGAAAAAATGGTCCAGCACGAGCACATTCGGACAGCCCGCGTACTCCGCGCCAGCGCCACCCAGAACCAGTACGTTGTCGAAATTGTTCCGGCCCACCAGCGCGGGGATCGCCACTGCGTTATAACCGCGCACATCAAAATTGTTGGATGCGTTACGATCCGAGCCCACAATCAGCGCTTCTCCCTTGAGGGCATTTTTTTCCGCCGGGAGATCATTTTGATCTACGGCAATGCACTTGAGCTCTCCCACAAAGGGATCTTCGAGAACGGCCGGAACGCGGCTCTCGAGGTTGTTATTCGGACTCGGCCGCTGATCCCTGGTACCGAGAGCAAAGCAGGGAATCGCAGGGTCGTTCGAGTCCGCACAAGGCACCGCCCCCGTCGAGGCGAGCCAAGCAACTGGCTGCCGCGCTGTGAGTTGAACGATAAAGTCAGTCTCCTGCCAACCAGGAACACAGAACGAATTCGCGGGACAACGCGGGTCTCGCGGCGAGAGGGTCGGGTCGCAAATGATTCCGGGAGCGTTGAAGCAGTGCCCGTTGGCGTTCATCCAAAAACACTGCATCCGCACAGGCTCGTTGCTCGTGTTGCTGATGCGAATCACGGTGTCGAGCCGCCCGCGCCCGGCACTATTTGCCGTGTCAACGACCACCTTCGGAAACACCAAAATCGCGCCGGCGCGATCCGAAGCGACGGACGCGACTTGCGCAGCCGCCGCTCCCACCACCGAGCAAACCGCTGCCACTGCCGCACAGCCCTTCAGCAACGACCTCATGGCAGCACCTCCGGCACGGTAATCAGGTCGCCTCCCGCGCGCTCTCCCTCCACGTGTAGATTGAGCGCCGCCCGCGACAACCCGCTGAGCCCGTCCGTGTAAAACTCCTCGGACACACCGATGAAGCTTCCCTGCTCGGCGCCCCCTGGGGTCATCCTCGTTTGCGCGAAGCGGGTTCCGAGCACGTTCACATCGAAAATCCGACTCACGTCGGAAAGGCGCAAGTTCGCCCAGCAGTTCACTGTCGTGCTGGCCGAGAACAAGTTCTCGAACTCATTGGTGACCTTGAATTGCACCACCACCGTCCCAGGAACCTGGTTTTCGAAATCCTGCGTACATGGGACCAAGGTCACCTCCGTCCTCACGCTCGAACTTTCGATTTGCGACCGAGGCACCGCCGGGAACGTGGCCCTCTCCGCAAAGTGATTCACGATTACCGTCTCCGGGCAACCATTGTACTCCGCGCCAATCGGGCAGCCGGGCCTAGGCCCACCACCGAGGCAGAGGGTCAGATTGCCGTCGTTCGAGTTGGTGTCCGTGTTGAGCCCGACAAAACCCAGCGCGTTGTACTTGCTGGCATCACCCTGGCGGATTTGGTTCCCGTTGAGCGTGGCTGTCTGACTGGTCACCAAAGTGGCCTCGCCTTTGAGGCGGTTACCATTGAGCGGGGCACCGGAAGAGTCCACCTCAATGCAGACCAGCTCGCCGACAAACGGCGGCGGAACTGCAGGAACCAAGCCTGGGTCAAAGCCGGCATTTGAGCAATTCAACACTGGGATCGAGCGGTCGCACAGCGAGTCAGTAGGGTCCACACGCCGCCCGCTACCCGCCACCCAGTACGTGGGCTGCTGCTTGGTCAGCACAATGTTGAAGTCCACCTCAATCCACTGTGGCGGGTTGAACACGCCCGCCGGCTGGGTCGGGTCGAGGGGCGCAGCGTTGACGTAAAAGCAGTGCGCGTAGGCAAGCGAGTTCGATAGGTTGGAGATCTGGATGATCGTCTCGGTCGGGATTCCTCCGGTGAGTAACCCCTGTGCATCCGAGATCACCTTCGGGAACACCAAGATCGAGCTGCCTCGTTCGACCGTGACGTCTGCGCGAGTGCTCCCCACCAGTCCGAGCACGGCCAGAATCGCCACCCATGGGCCGATGTTCCCGCTCGCTCTACCCTTCACTCCGCAATCCTCCGTCGCGCCCCGTGCAAGGCGCACTGACCGGCGACCTCCTCGTTCCCACCCACGTGCCACAACGACAGCGCCGCCGCTTATAATCGCATCGGCCGAGTGTGTCAATTCAAATTCGGCGGCTTTCGCGCGCTCACAACACCGGCGTGACCCACTCGCGGAATGCCGCGTCGCGGCCGTGCACCACGTGGCGGTAACGCTCCTGCAGCGATCGGGTCAGCGGCCCAGGCTTGCCGTCGCCCACCTGGCGGCCGTCAATCTCGCGCACCGGCGTAACTTCGGCCGCAGTCCCCGTCATGAAAACTTCGTCCGCAATGTACGCCTCGTCACGTGTGAAGCGCTCCTCGACAACGTCAACGCCCATGGCCCGCAACAGCGCCAACACGGTCCCACGCGTGATCCCCTCCAGGACCGAAGTCAGCGGCGGCGTCTTCACCACGTTGTGGCGCACAATGAACACGTTCTCTCCGCTGCACTCGGACACATAGCCATCCGTATCCAACATCATGGCTTCATCGTAACCAGCGCTTCGCGCCTCGATCGCGGCCAAGATCGAGTTCACATAGTTTCCCACGGCCTTGGCCTTGGTCATGAACGTGTTCACGTGCATGCGCTGGAAGGAAGAAGTCTTGAGTCGCACGCCGTGCGCCACACCTTCCTCTCCCAGGTAGGCACCCCACGGCCACGCCGCCACGGCAACACGCACCGGGTTGTGCACAGCAGCCAGTCCCATTTCCCCATCACCGAGGAAGACGATCGGGCGGATGTAGCCGCTGCGCAACCGATTCACCCGTACGGTCTCGATGCAAGCCTGGCAAATCTGCTCGCGAGTGAAGGGGATGCGAATTCCCAAAATGTGCGCGGAGTCAAACAAGCGGTCAATGTGCTCGCGGAGGCGGAAGATCAGCGCCTTGCCCTCATCGCTCTCGTAACAGCGGATCCCCTCGAACACGCCGAGGCCGTAGTGAAGGGTGTGGGTGAGTACGTGTACTTGCGCGGCATCCCACGGAACCATCCTTCCATCGAACCAAATTTGTTCCGTTTTCTGCACGCGCCGCTCCTTTTCGGGGGTCGGCTCTGGCTAGCGCAGACGCGCAGGAGCGTCAACGAAGCGCAGCCTCCGTCG
Organism: Myxococcales bacterium; assembly: GCA_037445065.1. GTDB lineage: Bacteria > Desulfobacterota > Binatia > HRBIN30 > HRBIN30 > JBBILD01. The sequence goes on along the minus strand of JBBILD010000019.1, from coordinate 71,901 downwards.
AGTCCTCAAGGGCAGCCGGCAATGCGCGGCAAAGCGCCTCGCTCTGCCTGCTCGAACCAGTGTTCGTACTGGCGACGAACGGCCTCGCGGCGCTGCTCGTAGGTGGACCACAACTGCTCCGCTACCTCCCTGACGTCGCCTGCGAAGCCCAAACGACGAGCCACCACAACCACGTCCATGTCCGCGCGCTCCAGGTCCTCCACAGGCCGATCGTGGATCAGCCGCAACGCTTGTTCGAGCTGGCGGAGAAAGGCGTACCCGTCGCGCAAGACGGCCCATGGCCCCGCGGGCAGCACGCCTTGCTCGTGTAAAGCGTCGAGTGCGCTTGCGGTCTTGCGAAGGCGGAGCGGCGGCAGGCAGGGTCCGTACGACAATTGCAGCATTTGCACCAAAAACTCGATGTCCACCAGGCCGCCTCGCCCGGTCTTGATGTTGACGTGGTCGCGGCTCTCGCGCGCCAGCTCTCGTTCCATCCGCCCGCGCAGGCGGCGAATTTCGCGCACCTCCGCGGGGCGCAACGGCGCTCGGTAGACGAAATCCTCGACCACGCTTTGCACCGCAGAACAGAGCCCCCCTGGACCAGCGACAGCGCGCGCTTTGATCAACGCCTGGCGCTCCCAAACCTGCGCACTCTCAGCGTGGTAGCGGCGAAAGCTGTCGAGTGAAGACACCAGCGGTCCTGAATGACCCGACGGGCGCAGACGCGTGTCAATCCGGTACACAATGCCCTCCTTGGTGGGCACCTGCAGCACCGTGATCAAGCGCTGCGCCAGCCAAGTGAACACCTCGTGCGGGGTCGGTCCCGAAGCGGATTGCGCCGCCGGCTCGTAGACAAAGATGAGGTCGAGGTCCGAATTGAAGTTGAGTTCCTCCGCACCGAACTTCCCGAGCCCGAGCACGGCGAACACTCCGGGGAGTTCAGGGAGAGAAAAACGCGCCAGTGCCTGCTGTCGAGCGATAGCCAATGCCCCTTCGAGACACACTTCCGCCAGGGTGGTAAGTTCGGCGGAGACCTCGGCAACCGCAAGCGAGGATTGCACTGCTGCGATGCCGATGCGCAGAAACTCTTGGTTGCGAAAGCGGCGCAGGGCATCCAGGGACTGCTCGAAATCCTCGGCCACAGCCAGCAGGCTCAGCAGCTCCGCGGTTAGGTCCGCCTTCTCGCGCCGGACGCGGGCGAGGTCGGCTCGGACCAAGGAGTCCAACATCTCTGGATGGCGAATGAACTGATTGGCCAGGTACTGGCTCGTCCCAAACAAGTTCACCAGCATGCGCAGCGTCGCTGGGTTTTCTCGCAGCAAGAGCAAGAAACTCGTGCGCGCACCCACCGCAGCGATCAAACTAGAAAAGTTGTGCAGGGCCAAGTCGGGGGAAGCCGATTCGCGCAACGTGGTCAGCAAGAGCGGTACGAGTTCAAACAGCACTTGGCGGCGACGGGGAGTGGACGGCGAGGAAGGTGGGCCATCGCGCAGCAAGCGCAAGTCTTCGTAACTGGCCACCGGGTCCGCAAAGCCAAACGAGCGCAACCACTCTTGCGCCTTGTCGCGGTCGTCCAACAATGCCAGGAACTGCTGCGCTTCGTCGCTCACCTTGCTGCGCCGTTCGCTTTCGGCCTCGTACAGCAGCTTTTCGAACGCGACCCGCACGGCAGAGGTATGCCGGTTCCACGCTGCCCAAAATTGATCGAGCGCCTTGTCGCCGGTCCAACCCAAGCGGCGCGCCAACACTTCCTGTTCCCGCACCTCGCCCGGAATGTGGTGCGTCTGGCGCTGGCTAGCGATCTGCACTTTGTGCTCCACGTTGCGAAGAAAGCGGTAGGCGTCGATCAGCGCTTCGCCTTCGGAAGCGGGTATGTAGCGGCACTCGACGAGCTTGCGCAGCGCATCGACGGTGGAGCGGCTACGCACCCGCTCATCGCGCCCGCCGTAAATGAGCTGCAATACCTGCACGAAAAACTCGACTTCCCGGATTCCACCGCGTCCTAGCTTGACATCGCGCTCCGCACCTTTGCTTCGTACCGCAGCCTCGATCTGTGCCTTCATGCGCTGCATGTCGGCCACTGTGGAATAGTCGAGATAACGGCGGTACACGAACGGCCGCACCTCGCGTAAGAAAAGCTCGCCGAGGCGCTGGTCTCCCGCACAGGGCCTAGCTCGCAGCAGCGCGGTGCGCTCCCAGGTCTGCCCATAAGACTCGTAATACAACAGGGCGTTGGAAACCGAGTTTGTGATTGGCCCGTTGATCCCGTCGGGCCGCAAGCGAAGGTCTACGCGGAACGCGAACCCATCGGCAGTGACCTCTTGCAGCGCGCGGGTCATGCGCTCGCTCAAACGGCTAAAAAACGTGCGCGCCGACGGCACCTCCGTGGCCGCAGCCGTTGCCTGGGTATCGAGTTCGTACAAGTACACGAGATCAATATCCGAACTAAAATTCAGTTCCTTCCCGCCGAGCTTGCCCATGGCGAGGACCACAAATCCCACCGGGTTTCCGTCGGGACCGAGCAACTCACCACTTTCCTCCACCAGCCGGCTCCGCGCCCAGCGGTAACTGGCTTCCACGCAAGCGTCAGCGAGTTCGCTAATCTCTGCCCAGGTTTGCTCCACTCGACCCGGTTGCAGAAGATCGGCCAGCCCGATGCGCAGGTATTCACGGTGCCGGTACTGCCGCAGCATGCGGCCGAAAGAGGGGCCCTCGCAACCGCTCGCCTTGCTCAATGCTTCGATGTGATCGGCTGCTTGCTTTGACGGCAAGACGAGAGCCTCGGCGAACACGCGAGGCCATTCGGCTCCACAAGCGGCCAACGTGTTGACCAGAGCCACGCTTGCTCCGCACAGGACGGCCAGAGCCTCCCAGCACCGCTCGGGCGCAGGCGCAAAAGCGGCGGTGGGGTCAGCAAGTTGAACGAGTCGCTCCAGGCCAGCGGCCGCCAGCAAAGGGTCCGCCGCTCGTTCGAGGAGGTCGAGGAGGCGGCAACGCGGCAAGGGATCCCCAACGCCCCTCTCCAGCACCTCGGCAAGAGCTTGGCAGCGCGCTTGATCGACACCTAAGCGCTGCAAGGTCGGAGAGAGGTCGGTGGTGCTTGCTGGCACGCTTCTCAGTCGTCTCCTTCGCCAGTGGAAACGACCTCCACGCCCGCGCTAGCCAGAGCGGTGAGGACGGGCTCCAGGTCCTCGGTGGCCAGGCGAAGCACCAAGCTCCGGTGTCCGTCGTGTTCCCGCGCAGACACGACGCTAACGATATTCACACCCAGGTCGCCGATGCAGCGCACGGCGGGAGCCAGTTCTCCAGGCCGATCGGGCAAACGGATTTCGATGCGCTTTGCACCGGAACCTACTCCCATCACATCGAGGAACACCGATAAGATGTCCGACTCGGTTAAAATGCCCACTAGCTCTTCCTCGTCGTTGACCACGGGCAACGCACCGATCTTGTTGGCGAGCATGAGGCTAGCCGCGCTCTCGATCGTGGTGCGCGGCGTCACCGCAATCACGTGTTCGCTCATGACGTCGGCCACAGCAAGCTGCCGGGGGAGCTGTACAGCAGCTGGCCAGTGCAGATCGCCGCGGGCAACGATACCGATTAGACGGCCTTTGTCGGTCACGGGCAGGTGGCGGATGTCGTGGCGCTCCATCAACGCACGAGCCTCATCCACAGTGGCCGAGGGTCCGATGCACACCACCGAGGTGGTCATGTGCTCGCCAACCAGCATGCACGCCTAGCTCCGCTGCGCCTGTTACGACAATCCTCGCCCGGCGGCAACCGCCTCAAACTCGATTTTTTCTGCCAGGTGGTACTCATCGAGCCAGCGCGAGAAATCGGCCAGAGCGCGCCGGGCCAATGCCTCCCGTTTTTGCCGCCCGCGTTCTTTGCCGTCGAGTGGAGGGAACAATCCGTAATTGGCATTCATGGGCTGGAAGTCACGCCGCGCAGGATCAGCCACGTACGCGAGCAGGGAACCGAGCGCGGTGGTTACCGGAGGGATCACCGGCTCTTCGCCACGCAGCACGCGTGCGACATTGATCCCGGCAAGCAACCCAGTCGCCGCAGACTCCACGTATCCCTCCACGCCCACCAACTGGCCGGCAAGGAAGGTTTCCGGTTTTCGGCGCAGTTGCAGAGTCGGGAGAATCAAGCGCGGCGAGTTCACGAAGGTGTTGCGGTGCAAGCTTCCGAGGCGCACGAACTCGGCTTTCTCGAGTCCAGGGATCATACGAAACACACGCCGCTGCTCCGGGTAGGTCATCTTGGTCTGAAACCCGACCATGTTGTACAGCGTTGCGGCGGCATTGTCCTGGCGGAGTTGGACCACGGCAAAGGGCCGCTCCCCGGTGCGCGGATCTACCAGGCCCACGGGCCGCATCGGCCCGAAGGCGAGGGTGTCTCGCCCGCGCCGCACCATCTCCTCGATGGGCATACAGCCTTCGAAGTAAATGCACCGCTCGAAGTCACGGACCGGCACCTTTTCGGCATGGAGCACCGCGTCAACAAAGGCGTAGTACTCGTCGCGGTTCATGGGACAGTTCAAGTAGTCATCGCCGCCTTTCCCGTAGCGCGAGGCGGGAAATACAATGGAGCGATCAATCGAGTCGGCTGTGACAATGGGAGCAATTGCATCGTAAAAGTACAGGTACTTCTGCCCCAACAATTGCTGTAACGAGAAAGAGAGCGCCGGCGAGGTAAGAGGCCCGGTGGCCACGATGCACAAACCATCTGGGACATCCCGCAACTCCTCGCGGATCACCGTGATGGATGGGCACGACTCGATTGCCTGAGTGACGGTTGCCGCAAACGCATCCCGATCGACCGCCAAAGCCGAGCCAGCAGGCACCGCATTGCACTCAGCGGCAGCCAAGATCAGGGAGCCGAGCTGTCGCATTTCCTCTTTCAGCAGCCCGACCGCGGTGTCTAGTGATGCGCTGCGGAAGGAGTTCGAGCAGACAAGTTCCGCCAGGCGATCGGTCTGGTGTGCCTCAGTCCCTCGCTGGGGTCTCATTTCGTACAGGTGCACAGCAACGCCGCGGCGAGCCAATTGCCAGGCCGCCTCGCTCCCCGCCAAGCCGCCGCCGATGATCGTTACGGGTTCGAAATACCTCATTGTACAGCTCCTTTGCGTGCCGTCGCCGGGGGCCGGGGCGCCTCCCTCCTCCATCATATACTGTTACCACCGACAGCACGGTGTCGCCCCAGGGCGAGACCGTGAATCGGGGTCATTACGATCCAGCACTAGCTTCACACAGCTTCGCTCACCGGTTCTGCAATCGTCTCTCGGTATTTACAGCCCTCGGCAAAACACCGACGGACGGTGCCGCTGCGCTTGGTAGTCTTCTCCAACAGAAACGGCGCTCCGCACTCCGGACAAGGCTCAGGGACCGGTCGCTCCCAAGTCGCAAAGCGGCAGTCCGGGAAGCGGCTACAGCTAAAGAACCAGCGTCCGGACCGGGAACGTTTCTCCAGGATTTCTCCTTGCTTGCAATCCGGACACGTGACTCCTGTGGGCTTGGGCCGATCCAACGATTGCACGTTCTTACACTCAGGGTAGCCGCTACAACCCAAGAACTTTCCGAAGCGACTAAAACGTACCTGCATCGGCCGCCCGCATTGCTCGCACTTCTGATCCACGGTGTCGTTCTCCAGAACCGTAATCGAACCATCGGCACTGCGCAGGAAATTCCGTGTCGTCTTGCACTCGGGGTAGCCCTGGCAGGCCAAGAACTCACCGTTGCGTCCCCAACGGATGACCATGGGTTTGCCGCAACTCGGACAAGCGATGTTCGTGGGTTGGCCACTGCGGCGCACGTCGCGCATTTTTTCTTCGGCTTCCGCTAGGTCGCGAGAAAAGGCCGCGTAAAACCGGCGCAACGCTTCGACCCAGCGTTCCTGGCCCTCTTCGATCTTGTCGAGCTCGCTTTCCATGCCGGCTGTGAACTCGACGTTCAGGATGTCGGGGAATGCTTGCACGAGCAAGTCCGTCACCAAGAACCCCAATTCCGTCGGCCTGAGCCGCTTGCTCGGGTCCTCCACCACGTATTGCTTCTCGAGGATTGTGCTCATGATCGCGGCATACGTGGAAGGCCGGCCGATCCCTTTTTCTTCCAACTCCTTGATCAGCGTCGCCTGGGTAAAACGGGGTGGCGGTTGGGTGAAATGTTGTTGGGGAACGAGATCCAGCAAGCGCAGGACCTCGCCCTCGGTGAGCTGAGGCAGTTTGCGCTCCGCGTCGTCTTCGTCTTCCTCCGCGCGCGCCTCGTCATCCCGTCCTTCGGTGTATACACGCATGAAGCCGTCGAACTTGAGCACCTGACCGGTGGCACGGAACAACGCGTCCCCAGCGGCGATATCGACACTGGTTTGATCGTAGAGAGCCGGTTTCATCTGGCTGGCGATGAACCGATTCCAAATCAGCGTGTACAGGGCGAGTTCATCCCTTTGCAGAAACGGCGCCACACGTTCCGGCGGATAGGCAATCGAAGTCGGGCGGATTGCTTCATGCGCATCCTGAGCTCCTTTCTTCGAAGGATACACCGGGGGAGTTTCCGGCAAGTAGGTTTCTCCGAACCGCTCCTGCACCCAGGCGCGCGCTTGCTGCTGGGCTTCCGGGGAAACGCGGGTCGAATCGGTACGCATGTACGTAATCAAGCCCACTGCCCCTTCTTCTCCCAGCTCGACGCCTTCATAAAGCTTCTGCGCGATGCGCATGGTGCGACTCGGGCTCATACCCAGCTTGCGCGAGGCCTCCTGCTGCAGACGAGAAGTCGTGAACGGAGGCGTCGGGAAGCGGCGCCGTTCTTTTCGTTCGACCTTCTGGACTCTCCATTCAGCCGAACGCAGGCGTTCTACCACCGCACGGGCTTGTTGCTCGTTCTGCAGCCGGAACCCCTCCGGATCCAGTTTTTGTCCGCCCAGCCGAAACAGCCGCGCCGAGAACACCGGAGGCTCGCTGGCTTCGAGACGAGCAGTGATGGACCAGTACTCTTTCGGAACGAAGCGCTGGATCTCGCGCTCGCGCTCGCAAACAATCCGTACGGCCACAGACTGGACCCGCCCCGCGGACAAGCCGCGCCGCACCTTACGCCACAACAGCGGACTGATTTGATACCCGACGAGCCGGTCGAGAATCCGCCGTGTTTGCTGGGCCTCGTACAAATTCCGATCGAGCGCACGCGGGTGTTGCATCGCCTCGAGAACCGCGTGCCGCGTGATTTCGTTGAACAACACTCGCCGGACCTTGCTAGGGTCCACCTTCAACTGTTCGGCAATATGCCAAGCAATTGCCTCGCCCTCCCGGTCCGGATCCGGGGCCAAGTAAATTGCTGCTTTTCCTTTGGCCGCCTTCTGCAATTCGCTGATGATTTTCTTCTTGCCGTGGATGATCTCATATTCGGGGGCAAAATCGCGCTCGATATCTACGCCCAACTTGTTTTTCGGCAAATCGAGGATGTGCCCTACGGAGGCTTTAACTTGGTAGTCTTGCCCGAGGTACTTCTGCAGCGTTTTCGCTTTGGCAGGAGATTCGACGATCACCAGGTTTTTTGCCATGAGCGTCACTTCTTAGCCACACGTTCACCCTCGTCAACCATCGCCAGAGAGAAACACTTCCCCGGCAATTGCTGCACGACTCCTTGCAACTCGAGTTCGAGCAAGAGGGCCAGCAACTCGCTCGTGCTCTGTCCCGTAGCCGCGGCAAGTTCGTCCACGTGTGCCGGGCGAGAGCGCAACAGTTCGATCACGCGACTGGCCGCGAGCGAAAGCTGAGGCGTCGGTTCGGCAGGACGAGCGGCCACGAGTTGCGGCGCGATCTCCTCGACCACATCGCGTGCGCACTCGGTCAGTTTGGCTCCGCTGCGAATGAGTTTGTGGCACCCCTGCGAGCGGCATCCAACCGGGCCCGGAACGGCAAAGACTTCCCTACCCTGCTCTGTGGCGCAGTAAGCAGTAATCAACGAACCGCTCTTCTCGGCGGCTTCGATCACCAACGTACCGAGCGCAAGGCCGCTGATGATGCGGTTGCGCACGGGGAAGTTCTCCGCGTCCGGCTTGGCGCCAAACGGAAGCTCACTGAGGACAGCTCCTTGTTGGGCGATGTGGCGAAACAGTGCCGCGTGCTCAGCCGGGTAAATTACGTCCAGTCCGCTCCCCAGCACCGCGAAGGTGCGTCCTCCTTTCTTGATGGCCGCCCAGTGCGCTGCCGCATCGATTCCGCGTGCAAGCCCACTTACAATGGTGAAACCGTAGTCGACCAGCTCGGTAGTGAGCGCCCGAGCCATGCGCAGCCCGTACGCCGTGGGCCGGCGCGAACCGACCACAGCCACTGCCAAGTCGTCGCTCGGACGTAGTTCCCCCATCACGTACAAGAACGGCGGTGGGTCATGAATCTGGCGCAAAAGGGCCGGATACCGCACATCGTTCCACGTAATCAGGATTGCGCCCGCACGTTGGATTCGGCTCACCTCCTCGTCTACCTTGGCCCACTCGCTGTAGTGCTGAAACTCCTGCGCGAGTTCCGGCCGCAGGCCCGCGCATTCGAGTTCGGAGCGACTCAGCTCGAACACGGCTCGGGGCTCACCAAACGCGTGCAGCAAGGCTCGGTAGACCACCGGACCCACTCCTCGCACGGCGCGCAGCGCAAGCCACCAGCGCCACTCCGAAGGCGAACAAATCTTGAGTCCGCGTGGCTCCATCTGAATCGTCGTCAACCGACCGGCCGGTCGAGGGAACGGTACTGCACCGCCTCCGCCACGTGCTGCGGGCGAATGGATGCTTCCCCATCCAAGTCCGCCACCGTGCGCGCAACCTTGAGCACGCGCGAATAAGCGCGGGCGCTGAGCCCCAGGCGCAGCATGGCCGCTTCGAGCAGTTTCTCCCCGGCGCTGTCGAGCCGGCAGTAGCGGCCCAAGTCCCGAGTACTCATCTGCGCATTGCAGTAGAGGCGACGGCCACCGAAGCGCTCCAACTGCACGCGCCGGGCGCGGTCCACGCGAGCGCGGATCGCGCTCGAGGGCTCGCCGAGATCCGCTTGTGCGAGTTCGGAAAAGCGAACAGGAGGCACCTCCACGTGGATGTCAATCCGATCCAGCAAGGGGCCAGACAGGCGCGACCGGTAGCGCTGCACCTGCAGCGGCGTGCAAGAGCAATCCTTGGTCGGATCTCCTAAAAAGCCGCACGGGCAGGGATTCATTGCCGCGACGAGCATGCAGCGCGCCGGGTAGGTAATCGAACCCATGACGCGCGAGATCGTAATGCGCTGTTCTTCCAGTGGTTGGCGCAGCACTTCGAGCACGTTCTTGCGAAACTCGGGCAACTCGTCGAGAAACAACACGCCATTGTGAGCGAGGCTCACTTCTCCGGGCCGGGGAATCGTGCCGCCGCCGATCAACCCGGCGTCGCTGATGGTGTGGTGCGGCGCGCGGAACGGACGCCGCGTGATCAGGGCACGGCCGTCGAGCAAGCCCACCACACTGTGCACGCGCGAGGTCTCGAGCGCTTCGGCTAACGTCAGGGCCGGCAGAATCGTAGGGATGCGCTTGGCCAGCATGGTTTTTCCCGAGCCCGGCGGACCCACCATCAAGACATTGTGTCCTCCGGCAGCGGCCACTTCGAGCGCGCGCTTGACGTGCTGCTGGCCACGCACTTCGCTGAAGTCCACGTCGTAGTTGCTTTCGTCGGTGAACACTGCCTTGAGGTCCACGCGCAGCGGCTTCACCTCCAACTCGCCGCGCAGAAAACCGGTGGCCTCGCACAAGGAGCCTGCCGGGAGCGAGAGGATCCCCTCGACCACACCGGCCTCGGCAGCGTTTTCCCGCGGTAGGACCAGTCCGCGGAAGCCCTTGCGGCGGGCAGCGGCGGCGATGGGCAGGGCACCACGGATGGGCTTGACGCGGCCGTCCAAGGACAGTTCCCCGAGAAACACGTACTCTTTCAACGGATCCGGGGGAATCCACTCGAGCGCGGCCAACACTCCGATCGCGATCGGGAGATCGTACGCGGCGCCCTCCTTTTTTAAATCCGCCGGAGCCAGGTTTACCATCAGGCGCTTGTTCGGCAGGGGGAACCCGCAGTTTTTCAGCGCAGCCCGCACCCGCTCCTTGCTCTCCCGCACAGGACCTTCGGCCAACCCCACGATGTCCAGACGGGGCAAACCGGGAGCCACGTCTACTTCGACCTCCACCAGGATCGCATCCACGCCGTGTACGGCCGCGGAAAAAACATTGGCTAACATAGCAAGAACGATAGTGCAAAAAAAACTCTTGTACTGTCAATAGAGTTAGTCTAAAAGCTACACCGTCCCACACATGGGTCTTCCCGCTGCTTGACAGGGCTGGCAACAGGCTCGTAAGCGGAGCCGGCACACATTTCGGAGGCGAGGGGAGGACCACTCCATGGATGGGAGTCACTCACGGCCGCAGATGTTTTCGATATCCACATTGGGTGCTCGACTGTGGACCGTGGTGGTGTGCGTCGCCGCGATGTGTGCCGTGGTGCGGGCCACGCAGGCCATCCCGCTCGACTCATCGGGGACCATGAAGCTGGGGCTCCGCACGTACGTGAACGCGCGGGTAGGGACGGAAAACACGCATCTCGGGGTGCCGGATCGAGTCGCGGGCCGGGTGGTCACCCACTCGCTGGGCACCTTTCCCTTTTCAGCTGCCGGCCACCTCCGCCAGAATCGATTCTTCCTCGAGGCGGAATACGACCACCGGCTCGATCAACTCGTGCGCGAGGGGGTGGGTCCGCTCGACCTTCTCAACACGCTGCCGTTTGGGCTCCGTGGCTTGGGATACCATCTAACCTTCCGAGGAGAATACGACGGCATTTACGACTGGGGACCGAAAGAGTACTCCACCGCGCAGGCCCTCGAGCCTTTGCTACGGCTGCCACTGGTAGCCGTGAACCAAACCGCGCCGGACATCGTGACGGCCCGACGCGTTCTCCGCCGGCGGGCTTCGCACCGGGAACGACTGTTCCAAGCATACGTAGAGGGGGCCAGCGGCCCGCTGTTCGTTCGCCTCGGCCGGCAGGTGCTCTCATGGGGAGAGTCGGATGCCTTTCAGCTTCTCGACCACATCAACCCACTCGACGCCAGTTTTGGAGGTTTTCTCATTCCCTTGGACGAACGGCGCGTCCCCTTGGACATGCTACGCGTGCAGTACCACGTGGGCCAGGTGGGGCCGCTAACCGAGGCGTTTGTCGAGGGCTACTTCGCACTCGACAAGCGGGTCGGATTCTCCCCAGGAATTCCCTTTGGCTCTCCCTGGTCTCTCCCCTCGCAGGGGGCGCCGAGAACGGAGACGCGCACCATCTCCATCTTACCGAGTCGCACCCTGCGCGACGGGCGCGGTGGGGTCCGCTTCGTCTTCAACTACCGCGATGCCACCTTAAGCGTGGCCTACCTTTCGACCTACTTCGATACGCCTGCGGCGCAGGTCTTCACTGTGCGCGGCCTGCCCACCGAGGCGTTCGACGACGGGAAGCCCTGCCCGCTCGACCCCCGCTTCCCCTTCCGCGGAAATGACCCGACCCGTAACAATTGTGGCAGCCCAGTGCGCGCCGTACTGACCGCACCACCCGTGCAAGTCTTCGGAAGCACGGCAACCTTCGCCTTGCCTGACTGGTACAGCGTACTGCGTGCCGAGGTTGCGTACTTCAAAGATGAGCCTGCGTATACCCAACACCAGCTCGACCCCTTTCTGTTCGGCGAACGAGGCACGACCGGGGGCCGCCGCTTGCGCGACTCGGTGAATGCCGTACTGGGGTGGGACGCGAACTTTTGGCTCCGAGCCGTTAACCCCGGGGCCACCTTCTTCCTAACGACTCAGGTGTTTTTCAAGCACATCCTCGACGCTGCTGGGAGCCGTGTGTACCAGCCCGACGGTACGCCCAACCCGGACCGCGAGGTCCTTCCCGTGATTGACACCTTACTTCCGCGGCTCGGAGTGCCGCTCCAACCGGTTTTCGTAAGCCAGCCGCGCACCTCGGTCCTGCAAACGCTAGCGCTCAGTACCACCTATTACAGTGGCCGCATCGTTCCCGTCTTCGCTTTGTTCTACGATTGGGGCGGAGCGCTGGTGTACCAGCCAGGGCTGACCTTCCTGCGCGACCCATTTCGTTTCTCAGTCGACTACAGCATCCTCGATGCGCATCGTCTCAAAGGCGGAAGCGGGATCAGCTTGCTCAAGGATCGCGACAACATTCAGTTTCGCCTGGAGTACACCATTTAGGGCGAGGGCGAAGGGATGGGTTGGACCTGAACCTCGAGCGGGACGCGCAACGTTTGCAAAGCGCGGCCAACACTCGCATCATTGGGGAAAACCACAAGTACCGCCCGCGCGCCATGCGTCCCACTGCCCACGGATTGCCAGTTGGTAAACTCGAAACCGATCCCAGGTAGCTCTCCGGGGACTTCCTCTGGCGGATGCCTGAAGCCGAACCCGTCGCGGTAGAGTAAGGTCTGCCGCAGTGAAGCAAGAGAAGGGCTCAAACCGACCGAGGCGAGCAGAGCGGCGGCCGGCCCCACCAAGGCGAACTCCCGCACCTCTTGCCCATTCAGTGCCAGGTCGAGCCCGTCCATGCGTCCATCAACAACGGCGCTACGCCCATTCGGCAACATCACTTGCCATCCGCGCAGATCCCGGAAGTCCGCGTACACTTCTACGCGGACGCTGGAAAAAAAGAAGGCAGCTGGGAAGCGCAGCCGGAAAGCAAGCGGCAACACCACGGCGTCGGGATAGAACGCGGCGTACGAACGGAGAATCGGGGTACGTAACCCATACCCCAGTCGAACCCACTGTGCTTGCACGCGCAGTACGCGCAGGGGACCGGCCCGCCAGCCGAGTAGGGAGCTTTCGAGGTCCTCCTCGTCGCGCGTGAGACGCAGTAGGCCCCAAAGCCAGGTCGCTTGCGCCCGGACTTTCAGGCGATCCAGTACATTTTCCGGTTCGTTCAACGCGAGCGCTCGCGGCAACCCCTGCGCGAACCGCACTTGCGCACGACGAAGCCAGACCCGTCCCGACACCGGGTCATAGGGTGGCGCGATTCTGGGGGCGGGCTCCGCTGCACCACCACAGCGCACTACCGCCTCTCCGCGCTGCCCGTCCACCGGATCGAGCGCTACCACCCGGATCCCCTCCCGCGGTGACGCGGGCGTCGAAGGCGGCGCCCCGAGCGACCCAGCAAGGAGCACGATGCGATCGGTACGATCCAGCAGCCCGGGTTCTTCATCCTGCGCCCCTTCGCTGCCTACATCGAGCACCCACCGCCCACCCGGGTCCTGCTCGTCAACCTGAATCGGAATGGGCGTGCACTTAGCGCCTCTGCATGCCAGCGCTTCGACCCGCTCCACAGGGCAACGGAGGAGTCGAGGCAGGACCTCGCCCGCAAGTTCAATCGGTTCCCAGGATCGTTCAGGTGCCAATTGGGCTACGGCGGGAGCCGAGGCCAAAACCATCGCGCAGGGGCAGATCACCACCCACAGCCACGATTCAGGGCGGACGCTCACCGTTGATTTACTTGACATCGAACCGGCACCTAGCGTAGGGAAGCGGCCCAACAAGCCAACCGAACGCCAACGAGAATGGAGATGAGGAAGGGGTTGGCGCTGGGGAACAAAGGAGGAGGGTCCCAAATGGCACGTTATGGGATGAGGAGTTGGGCAGTGGCGGGCGCAATCTTCCTAGCGCTCGCCGTTGTTGGGCGCGGCCGGGCACCTGCGGTGCCATTAGACAAGGATGGCGACATCAAGCTCGGCGTGCGAACGTACGTGAACGCTCGTATCGGGACCGAGCGAACGCACGACGGCGTGCGGGATACGGACGACCCAGGAGTGGCCACTGGGGCCACGTGGCCCCGCTCTGCCGCAGGCCATCTGCGGCAGAATCGGGTCTTCATCGAGGCCGAACTGAAGCACGACCTGGATCGCCTCCGCCGGGAAGGAATCGGGCCCCTCAGCTTACTCAACGATCTCCCGTTTGAGATCCGCGACTTGAGCTACGGGCTCACGTTCCGTGGCGAGGGCGACGGGATTTACGATTTTGGGCCAAAGGAATTCAGCACAGCCCGTGAGTTCCAGCGGCTCGCCAAGGCAGATCCACCCAACCCATTCATCGGCCCGCCGCTTTTTCCAGGTGGGGTCAACCAATTCGCCACCACCATGTTCACGTTTCGCCGACAATTGCGAAAGCAAGGGGTACACCGGGAGCGCCTGTTCCAAGCGTATGTGGATGTGAAGACTGGGGACTTCTTCTTTCGCATCGGGCGGCAACTGTTGTCTTGGGGGGAGACGGACGCATTTCGCCTCCTCGACAACATCAACCCCCTCGATAACAGCTTCGGCGGGTTCCTCATCCCCCTGGATGAGCGCCGGGTTCCGCTCGACATGTTGCGCGGGCAGTACTACGTGGGTGACGCAGGCCCGCTGTCGGAGGTGTTTCTCGAGGGCTACATCGCAATCGATAACAAAGTGGGTTTCATTCCCGGCGTAGCACCAGGTTCACCGTGGACCTTGCCTGGCCTAGGAGCCCCCTCCAACGACTCCATCTCCGTGAAGCTCGCGCCCTCGCGTACCTTCAGCGACGCCCGGGGCGGGGGGCGCTTGGTGTTCAACCTGTTCGACGCGACTTTTAGCTTGGCACACTACTACACCTACTTGGACACCCCTGCCCTCCAAGTGTTCTCAGCCGCCGGACGGGATGATAACGGCAATGTGCGGCCGTTTATCTTTGGGTCGCGGAACAACTTCGTGGGCAACCGGTTCGATCCAGTGACGGAGCGGTGGTCCGTGCCACCCGGCCACGGCCTGCCATGCGGGACCCCTGGCAACCCGTCGCAGCCGGACCTGAGCAACCTGAATTGCGGCGCGCCCATCATCGTGGTGCAAAGCGCTCCTAGGGTACAGATCTCTGGTATCACCACGACCTTCGCCTTGCCGCAGTTTTATAGCGTGATCCGTAGTGAACTTGCCTACTTCAAGGACGAGCCGTCGTTCCAAGAGGAGGACCTCAACCCCTTTGAGTTCAACCTAGGCCAGTTCACTGCACGAAGGCGGACCGACGGCGGACGCCGAACGCACGGCCAACGGGAACTCCGGGATTCGATCAACTTCGTGCTTGGAATCGACCGCAACCAGTGGATCCGCTTTTTGAACCCGCACCAGACTTTCTTCATCTCGACGCAATTCTTCTACAAGCACATCAAAAATGCTCACCCCGACGGACCGTTGTTCTGCAACGCGGAACTCAGAGCGAAGAAAATCTGCAATCCGAACGCTCCGGATGGATCACCCAACCCGAACCGGCAAGTCCTTCCGGTGCGTTTCACCCAGGTGGATTTTGATTTCAATGGCTCGATCTTCCCTCGACTCGAGGACGTGTTTGTCAGCCAACCCGCCGACTCGTTTTTACACACGTTGTTCATTGGCACTTCGTACCGAAGTGGCACGGTGAACCCCGGCCTGACCGTCTTTTACGACTGGGGCGGCGCGATCGTGATTCAACCCAGTCTCACCATCATTCAGGACCCGTTCCGCTTTGCCATTGATTACAGCTGGCTCGACTCGCACATCTACAAGGGTGGGAGCGGAGTGAGTTTGCTCAAGGACCGAGACAACGTTCAGTTCCGCATCGAGTACGTCATCTGAACCCCCTTCGTACTCTGTTGCGCTGTTCAGGAGACGCTGCACAGCCTCGCGGCTGTGCAGCGTCTCATTATGGGAGAAAGGGTTCGCATCGCCGAAACCGTTTTTGAAAGGACCAGAGAAGATGGCTTTTGTTCGTAGGAGGATGTTGATTTACATAGCGGGGGTCTTCGCTTGCGGCTTCGCCCTGTCAGTACCGGCGGCGGAGAAAATTTCTTCTGAAGAGCTGCGCCAGAACCTCTTTTCGATCTGCGCCAAGGACAACAGCGAGGCATGGGCGGTCGGGGACCTTGGCCGGATCTTCCACACAACCGACGCGGGACGCTCCTGGGAAGTGCAAAGCGCCGGAACGAAACGGCCGTTTGTGGCAATCTCCTGCGTGGGCGAGAAACTCTGGATCGCTGGTCAGGCCGGCCAAATTGCACACTCACCAGACGCCGGCCGCACTTGGACCAAACAAGAGTCGGGGACGACGCGCAACCTGCTCGATATCCAATTGGTCGATGCACAGCGGGGTATCGCGATTGGCGACTTCGGCACTTTGCTGCGCACGGAGGATGGCGGCCGCACCTGGGAGAAAATCCCGCTTCCAGAAAACATCGAGCTGCCACCGGACATTGCTGAAGTGGTCCAACCTGGAGACGTGATCTTGTACGGGGCCACGTTTGCTACTCGGGATCAAGTCTGGATTGCGGGCGAGTTTGGAGTGATCCTGCACTCCACAGACGGCGGCCTCACCTGGCAGCAGCAGCGTAGTGGAGTGGAAACCACTTTGTTCGGCATTCACGCGCTCGACAGCGAACGAGCTTGGGCAGTCGGGCTCGAGGCGATCCTCTTGTCTACGACCGATGGGGGCGCCACCTGGAACAAGGAGAACGTGGAACGACCGAAGGGCTTCGTTCTCCCCTTGTATGACATCGCGGTGAACGGACTGTTCGGTTGGGCGGTCGGAAACAGCGGATTCATCTTGCACAGCAAAGACGCCGGTAAGACGTGGCAACTTGCCGAGGTACCGGTTCGCATGGCCGGCTCGTGGTTCCGCGGCATTACCTTGCTGCCCGACGGCCGGGGATTTATTGCTGGCGCGAGGGGCTTGGTTTTGTCCGTCGATCGTGACACCATCACGCCATTGAAAAAGGTCTACTGACGAGCGCAGCTTGAGGAGGACCCGCACGTATGTTTCCGCAGCGATGGATCGAGGCGTATCTCCGTTTCCTACTGAAGTACCGGCGCGGGGTCACACTGTTTGTCACGCTGATGACCCTGTTTTTCGCTTACGGCCTCACCAAAATCCGCCTTCACACGGACTTCTTCGATTTCTACCCGCGGCAGCACAAATACATCAAATTTTACCACGAGTTCCGGAAAATGTTCGGAACCGCGAACATCATGAACGTGATTTTGGAGGTCAAATCGGGCGACATTTACAACCCAACCACGCTGCAAAAGCTGGATCAAATCACCAAGTTCATGATCAACACCAAGGGGGTGGTGCCGTACCAGATTTTATCGATCGCGCACCCCGCGGTGAGCAGCGCCACAGCAACGCAAGGAGCTGTGCAGGTACGGCCAATCTTCTACCCTGGTGTGCCGCAGACACAAGCCGACGCAGATCGCGTCCGGTTCGCGGTGTACGCCAATCCCAACATCCGCGGAGTGTACGTTGCTTCGGATGACACGGCCGCAGTCGTAAATACCGGCTTTTGGGAAGAAGCTCTTGACTTCCGGTACCTTTACGAGCGGATGATGCAACTGAAGGCGGAAGTAGAAGATGCGAATCACACCGTCCACATCACCGGCTTCCCTTGGCTTTACACTTCCGTCCTCCAGTACAGCGGACAACTGGCCCTGGTTTTCGTGCTCACGACGATCGCGTTGTCGTTTCTGTTGTACTCTTACTTCCGCACGTGGACCGGAATTTGGGTACCCATCTTCTCGGGGATCCTGTCGAGTGTTTGGGGTCTCGGCATCGCCGCATGGCTGGGCTTCAACCTCGACCCGCTCGTGCTGGTGATTCCACTCTTTCTGACCGCTCGGGCGCTAAGTCACTCGGTACAGTCCATGGACCGGTACCACGAGGAATTCTATCGCCTGAAGGACAAGGACCAAGCCATCGTTGTATCCTATTCGCACTTGTTCGCACCGGCGATCGCGTCAATCGTAACCGACGGAATCGGACTTCTGATCGTGGCGGTGGCGCCGATCCCCTTGATTCAGAAAGTCGCCATCTTCGCGAGCTTTTGGGTGATTTCCATTTTTATCAGCGTGGTAACTCTTCACCCGATCATCCTCTCGTACATTGACCCACCCCCACCCGTGGACCACAGCACGGGGCCCGCTCAGCACATGAACATTTGGGCCGGCACAGCAGTTCTGATTGCAGCAGTTGCGGTTGCCGTCGCCCTCGACCAGAGTGGGCTGATCGCCTCCGTGATCTCCGGCCTGCCTACCGGCCTGGCGCGCGCCCTCGAATTCATTGGCCCCGGCATGATCGCCTTCCTCCTGATCTCGCCTGTGATCGGATGGTACTGGCTTGTGTATTGCGAGCGGATTTATCCCGCCTTTACGCAACTGGTCATCAATGCCAGTGAGGGCTGGAGGCGTTGGGCGGTGATCGCGCTCACTGTGGGGCTGTACGCCTTTCTGCCCATGTGGGGATGGCAACTCAAGGTGGGAGACATGACCCCGGGCGCCGCGCTGCTCTTCCAAGAACACCCGTACAACGTGGCCTACAACATTCTCAACCACAAATTCTTAGGTGCCAGCCAGCTCATCATCATTGCCGACACCAAACAGCCGAACGGCGTCAAGTCGGCCGAGGCTCTAACGACGATCGAAGAGTTCGCCTACCACATGCAAAGTGCGCGCGGAGCCAGCGGTACGATTACGATCGTTGATGTGATCAAGCAGCTCGCCCGCCTCCAGCACGACGGCGATCCCAAGTGGTCCATCATCCCGCTGAATCCGAAGGAAATCGGCCAAATCATCTACACGTTCACCCAAAACGCCAACATTGCGGCACTGAACTTCTTCATGGACCCCAGTGCGCGCTACGGCTCGGTGATTACGTTGTTCCACGAACATTCCCACGACATCATCATGAGTTCGATTGATCATGCGCGGCAGTTCGTGAACCAATACACCGAGGGCTTCGTAGATTTCCGGTTTGCTGGCGGTCTCTTCGGTATCCTCGCCGCGGTCAACGAAGAGGTCGAGAATTCTTACTGGAAAAATCTCGGTTTGATCTTCGTGATCGTGTACATCTGCTTGTATCTGACGTACGGCTCGCTGTATTGTTCCCTCATTCTGATGATCCCCGTAGTCCTCTCCCAGTTGGCGGCCGAGGCATTGATGGTTTGGTTCCGCATTGACTTGAATGTGAACTCGTTACCCATTGCCGCTGCAGGAGCGGGCGTCGGGGTGGATTACGGCATTTATCACTTTAGTCGAATGATCGACACGTACGACGAAATCGGGAAGCTCGACGAGGCAGTGGACTACGCGACTGCCACAACCGGCAAGGCCATCATCTTCACCGCCTCCACCATGGTTGCAGGAACCGGGTTTTTCTGGTTCTCGGACCTCAAGTTCCAAGCGGAAATGGGTTTGCTGCTGGCACTGCTCATGAGCTTCAACACGTTCGGTGGCCTGGTCGTCGTACCGGCTTTCGTGAAGGTGTTGCGCCCCGGGTTCCTGGTAAACCGAAAGCCGAGAGCTATGTTGGTTGAACAACAAGCAGCCCTGGGCACCGGGAGGTAGCCAAGGAAACCGCACCGCAGTTCAGGGCGGGTTGGGAGTAAGGGAAAGGAAAACCTTTTAGGAGGTCTGGCAATGAAACGGTTTCAATGGTCTGGCAGGATGCTGGCAGCGCTCAGCTTAGCTTGTGCCCTGCTTGTCAACGGCAGCGCACGAGCACAAGAGGGCGACAAGCCGTGGATCCTAGATCAAAACAACTGGCAACTCGGGAAGGACTTGTTGCCCGAGGTGATCTTGAACCGAGTCAAGAACGGGGAGTACTGGTTCAAGGTCGTCCCGGTCGACCCAGAGAAATTCAAGCAGAACTACTCGAAACGCTTCTGGGAGGCCAGCGAGGCTAACGACGGCAAGTACGACCTCGATCCGGGTACTTGCGGGTTGAAGGACGTGAAGACAGGCAAGATGCCCGAGTTTTACTTTGGCTACCCGTTCCCCAAAATTGACCCGAAGGACCCAATGGCAGCCTGCAAGATGGCCTGGAACTTCCAAGCAGCAAACGGCATGGGGAACGGGCAAGGCGCAACCTTCACGCTCAACGGGATTGACAGCAGTGGCGAATTCAAGCGCATCAAGCTTTGGCTCCATATAAATGCGTTCCTCGGGCGCTCCGCCGGCCCCATGGAAAACCCCGAAAACTTGCGCGCCACCAGTCTCTCCAACGTGCTGGAACCGCAAGATGTGGACGGTGTCGGTGGCTTGACGAAGGTGATCAACGACTGGACCTCGCAGGACCAGGCTTGGTTCTACGTGCCTTCGACGCGCCGCGTGCGCCGCGTGAATGCGGCGACCCGCTCCGACCCAGTGGCGGGGCTGGACATTTTTGCGGACGACGTGAACTGTTACGCGGGGAAGGTCGAGTACTACAAATGGAAACTGGTGGGCGAGGGCAAAATCTTGGCGCCGGTGCTGAGCCCAGAGCCGCTCAAGCAAAAGCAAGTCTCACCTACGCGCTGGGAGGTGGAAATTCCCTACTTCAAGGGAGCGTACGAAACGCCTGGCGCAAAGGGTGCACCCTGGCTAATCGTCGAGAACTTGAACATGATCCCCCGCCCGGTATGGATCCTCGAAGGACAGTCCGAGGACCCATACTACAACTTCGGAAAGGTCATCATGTTCATGGACAAGGACATGTACCGGATCTGGTGGAAGCTCGTGCACAACCGTGCCGGAGAGTACTTTTACAACGCCATGTGCGCTTACCACTGGTCGCGCAGCGACGATGGTACGTTTACGGCGGTCACACCCAACATGGTGGTCGGCGTGAATGACAAGACGAACCGCGCTGCGATCGGCGGGCGTTACAGCTCTCAGTTCATCGAGACCAAGTTCCCTCGTGACTACTTCACCTTGAAGCACCTGACCAGCATCTCTGACTGATCACTGGTTGCCCCAAGTAAAAAGGGGCTCCCCCAAACGGGGGAGCCCCTTTTTGTGTCGCCAACGAGAGGCTAGTCGGCGGAGCCAGTGCTACGGCTTGCGAAACTCTCCGCGCAACCAGCGCGCAAACCAGCCCTCTTGTTCCTGTCCCGCGATCTGTTCGAGTTCACCATGGTCTAGCCAGATCCCGTGACACTCGGGGCACTCCTCCACTGCCACCCCTCGCTCCATCACATGCTGCAGCCGAGCCCCACACTTCGGGCAACGCAGGTGCGCCAGTTGGCGGATGTGAGCTTCCATTTCTTCCGCCTTGGCCTTGCGCATCTTTTCGATCAGCTTGCGATCCTGCTCGGCGAAGTACAAGTCCTCCCGCGCCCGCTCGACGTCCTTGAGCTTCTGGCCAAGGCGGTCCTTCTCATCTGCTGCCATAAAACGACTCTCCTTTCGACAGCCTTGTCCGTCGCCGCCACTGCTCTCGCAGGTACTCGTTCCAGCGGCGGACTCTTTCGCTTTCCCGGCCTAGCAATGCCAGGCCCGCCACGATGAACAACACACCCTGTAAAAAGGGTAGGAAGAGACCAACGATCCCGAGCAGCACGAGGGCAACTCCAACCGTCATCCGCAGGACGCGAATCGTTGTCTGCTTCACTCTCCACCTCCTGCTCGCCGTCCCCTCCTAACAGTGACCACCCGAACGTCCAGCTTCCACCTTCGCCTCGAGCAGCATTCTTACCCCACGGCTTTCATGGTGCGCAGTTCGTCGGAAATCGGCATCCGCTGAAATACGCGCTGGATCTCCTCGCGTGGCACCGCGAACACGGCCCCATTCGATGGCACCGGCTCTTTGCGCAGCCACTCCGGCAAATCCGCCTCTTCCAGTTTGAACCCGGCGCGGCGGTTGAACTCCCACTCGTCCACCATGCACTGCCAGCCGAGATCCGCAGCTTCTTCGAAGCTCAGATTCGCCCCGAAGTAATAGTTGTACAGAGTGCGAATATCTTCGATCGTGGGTTGCTGAAACTGGCAAAAACCACTCGAATCGCACAGCGCGTTGATCAGCTGCGCCTCCTGCGAAGCGCGCGCCATGTCCTCCACAGGTGTCACCACCAAGCCGGCCGTATGATCGGCCCCCATGGCACTGGTCGCATAAGTGATTCCGGTTGCGTTGAGGGTGCGTGGCTCCCACGCGGGGATTCCCTGGCCATTGATGGCAGGGATACGGTCGGTAACCCCGAACCGCTTTGCGACAGCCACCACCCCGCAAGCAATGGTTTCTGCAAGTTCATCTCCTTTGTCTACCCGGTCCAGCAAGGCCAGCACCGCCTCTCCGTCACCCCATGGGATCGCTCCACAGTCCATGGCAAGAGCAATGGCGCCGCCGGTCTCAATCGTGTCGAGGCCGAGTTCGTCGCACATGCGGTCAATGCGGGCGACATGGTCTAAATCGCCGATCAAGCAGTTTGCGCCGCAGAGCGCCAAGGTTTCGAACTCCAGCGCTGAGGTGACGTACTTACCATCCGGTCCGTGCACGACATTCGAGCACTTTACGATACACCCGCTCATGCAGTGGTGCATGCCACCGCCACGCGTCGCAAAATTCTGCACGATGCGGGCGCCGTCCAACTTGTCCGCGTGTTCGAACTGCATTTCGCGCCGATTGCGCGTGGGGAACGTGCTCATCATGTTTGCCAGAGGCACCGTGGCCGAGGTGCCGAACTGAAAGAGTTGTGGTCCAGCCTTGTATTCCTTGGTGAACTTGGCCACGTACTTTTTGAAATCCTCTGGCTGTTTCGGCGCGCGCGCTTGGGTGCCCTCGTCGTCAACCACAATTGCCTTGAGGCCCTTGGCCCCCATCGCCGCTCCGAGACCCCCACGCGCAGCGTGCCGAGCGGGGTGGCGGCTGCCTTCGTCGGTGAGCGCCACGCTCGCTCCCGAGAAACCTTTCTCCCCCGCAGGGCCACACAGGACAAAAGCCGCCCGCTGAGAAAACCGCTGGCCTAGGCGCTCCGCCGCGGCATAGGTGCGCAGAAACTTCAGGTCCGTGCACTCCTCGATCCGTGCGCCGTTCCGGTCCACAACCACCATGTACCGTTTGTCCGGGTCCTTTGCTTTTCCCTCGACGATCAAAGCCCGGTAGCCAAGACGAGCGAGCTTCTGGCCCGGCTGGCCTCCGGAGTTTGCTTCCTTGATCCCTCCGGTAAGGGGGCTCTTTCCTCCCACACTCATTCTGCCAGAGGTCGGGGCCATAGTTCCCGACAGAACACCCGGTGCGAAAATCACTTTATTTCCTGGGCCAAGTGGGTCGCACTTCGGGTCCACTTCCTTCAGGAGAATCTTGGCCGAGAGTCCCCGCCCTCCAAGGAACTTCCATTCTTCTGGGTACGGTTCGCTCCGCACTGTCAGAGTGGTCATGTCGACGCGCAGGATTTTTTCTTCCATCATACTCCTCCCTTGCTGCCAGCGGTTGTGTTCTGTGCTCGCGCGACGTCTCCGTCCTTCATTCGATAGTTCCGAGCCAGACATTGTGTGCCGCTCTCGCGTTGCAAAAGCAAGCACGCTCTAACCGGTCGCCACCGCTCCGTCGACCCCCACACTCACCCCCGCGAATCACATGCCGACGCGCGCTCTTTCGTATTCCTGACTCGGGCGGGCTTCCAACTCTGCGCCGCCATCTGGCTCGATAGCCAGCGACGGGTTCTCTACGCGGAATCCCGAAGAGCGTAGCGGAGCGAGGAAATCTTTGCGCGGTTGGTGTCACGGCACCAAAGAATACGACCACGTCTCGGTCAGCACATCCTTGCCAAGCTTCAAGAAGGCGCGCAACTCGACCGGCCCTGTGCCCGACGGGCGCACCTGGAAGCTCAACCTCCAGGAACCGTTCACGGGATTCTTGAGAACGTGCTGTTCAACGATCTGCCCTGTTTCGGGGCGAGAAGCGACCGTCACCACCCCCTCGACGGGACGATCCGCGCCAAGGCTTTCCAAGGTTCCGCGTCCAAAATCAATCACGAACCGTTGGCTCCCCTCTTTCGTGCGTTCTTGGCGAGTCGCCAACACCCGCCCTGCTGGCGGGCGCGTCGGGTCATCTCCGTACCAAAATACTGTGTAAGAAATGCGCAGCGAATCGCCAGCGCGGGGAGGACGCGCCGGCCGCCAGAACGCGACCACGTTGTCGTGGATGTCCGAGTCCGTGGGCAATTCAATGAGTTCGACATGCCCCTTGCCCCAATCCCCGTGTAACTCTTGCCAGGCACTGGGGCGCAACTCGGAGCGCGCTTCCAAATCCTGATAGTTCTCAAAATCTCGGTCTCGCTGCATCAGCCCGAACCCGCGGGGGTCGTGCAGCTCGAAGGCACTGATCTGCAATGCAGCGGGATTATCCAGCGGCCGCCACAACCACTCGCCCCCCCGCGCCCACAGCAGCAAGCCATCAGAGTCATGCACCTCCGGCCGGAAATCGTTGAAGCAGCGTGGCGTGTTTTCGCCGTGAAAGAACATGCTCGTGAGCGGGGCAAGACCGAGCTTACCGACCTCACGGCGGAAGAAGAGTCGCGCGTCCACATCCGTCCGCGTCTGTTCTCCGGGCACAATGCGGAAACGATACGCCCCGGTAACGCTCGGTCCATCTAACAAAGCGTAGAGGGAAATCTCGGTCGCATCCGGGGCTGGTTTCACAAGCCAAAACTCGACGAAGTACGGGAACTCTTCTCCCTGCGGAGCCAAGGTGTCGATCGCAATGCCGCGTGCGGACAGCCCGTAAACTTGCTCTCGCCCCAAGGCTCGAAAGTAACTCGCCCCGAGGAAAACGATCACTTCATCCTTATAATCCGGTCGCTTGATCGGGTAGTGCAGCCGGAACCCCGCAAAGCCGATGTCGTCAGGAATGGCCGCCGCGAATGTGTTCTTGCCATAATCGAACAGCGCAGGGGAAAACCGCACGTGCTCAACCCGGCCTTGGTCCACGACGTTGACGGACACCGGCCGCGGGTAATAGAGGCCGAGGTGAAAGAACTGAACCTCGAACGGGAGACCCTCCGAGCGCCACAGCGCATGCTCTGGGCGAAAGCGGATGTCCCGCCATTGGTCGTACGTCATGTCCAGCATCCACTGGGGCACCCGCTCCTTGCTGTCACGAAACGGCTCACGAGCCAGCTTGCGTGCGCGTTCCACCACATCTTCGAACCCAAACGTCTCGGGCCCCTTGGCCCCAGCCGGACTAACGAGCAGCCAGAATACCAACACCAGCCCCGCAGCTTTCCCCCAACACTTCGTCCTCGCACCGAACATAAACCTCCTCCGTTCATCGCCGAGCAACGGGACCCGCGACGCCTCGCGCTGCGGGTCCCCGCGCTTAGCCTCTCGCCGTTGCCTGCTCTTTTTGCGATATACGTGGCCCCATGAGCGAGCAATCCTCCGATTTTAGCGAGCAAATCCGCCAGCGAATGGGTGGGTACGACCAGACCCTCGGCATCCGCATCGTCTCGGCGACGCGCGACCAGGTCATTCTCGAATACGATGTGGACGAGCGCCACCTGCAACCGTATGGGATTGTACACGGAGGCGTGCACTGCGGCGCCGTGGAAACGGCGTGCTCCACGGGCGCAGGTCTGGATGCACTCGAGCGAGGCCTGGCTGTGGTCGGGGTGGAAAACCACACCAGCTTCGTCCGGGCGGTTCGCTCGGGCACGATTCGCGTGACAGCAACGCCGATCACCCGCGGCCGGAGGAGCCAGCTATGGGAAGCAACCGCGCGGGATGCCGAAGGTAGGATCGTCGCCACCGGTAGGGTGCGACTGCTCTGCCTCCAACCCGATGCCGAACTCGCGGGCAGGCCAGTCCGCTGAGGAGCGGGGCGCCACTCAACCTGCTCCGAGAACGGCCGCATGTCACTCTCTCACCGGTAACTCACGCCTCAAGTTTGCCACAGGCCGCGGCAGCCTGACCCAACAAGGTTAGGCATGAGTCTCGCAGATCGAGCGGCTTATGGTCCGCCGCTTCGTGGTCGTCGTGGGCGTACTCGCGTTGTCCATCGCTTCGCGCTCGCCGCTCTTAGCCGCGACCTTTTACGTGAGCCCCTCTGGCTCTGACAGCGCAAGTGGCACCATCGAAACCCCTTTTCGTTCCGTACAGCACGGCGCTTCCGTGCTCTCGCCAGGGGATACCTTGGTGATTTTGCCTGGCACGTATGCGGAGGCGGTCGTCTTGAGCCGTGGCGGCACACCCCAAGCGCCGGTCCTCATCTCGGCCGAGCCGGGAGCGGAACTCGTCAGCCCAGATCCCAGCGCCAGCCTCTCTGCTTTCGATGTGCGAGGCGACGTGGGTCACGTCTCATTCCACGGCATTCAGGCCAGCGGTGGGTACCATGAGACTCTGTTCCTGCGGCCTGGGAGCCACGACATTCGCATCGAGGATTGCCGGATCACGGGAAACCGGGCCGGGTTGTGGATTGCGGGTGCGGAACGAGTGGTCGTAGAACGCTGCGTCTTTTCCGGAAATTCCGCACATGGGGTGCGCATCTATCAAGGGAGCCGAGAGGTGACCATCCGCGCCAGCCAGGCCGATCGCAACGACGACGGGCGCGGTTGCGCCGGGGACGCGGATGGCTTCGTGGTGGCTGCAGACACCGACGCCATCCTCATCGAAGACTGCCGCGCCTTCGCGAATGGAGAAGACGGTTTCGACTTCCAAGGCCCCGTGATCGTACGCCGCAGCGTCAGTACCGCGAACGGTTGCAGCGGCTTCAAGTTCTTTCGCGGTGGCCGCGGAGAGAATTTGATTTCCGCACAAAACCGAGTAGGCGTATCGGTGACAGCCGCTGACCCTGAGCTCAGCACCCTCACACTCGAGCACGGGACCTTTGCGGACAACTCCCAGCAGCAAGTGCTTCTGTACTCGCCGTTGCCTGGATTCGGCCCTGGGAGCTACCGCGTCTCGCTGCGTAACTCGATCTTGGTAGGCACGGGGAAAGTGCTCGAGGCCGAAGCCGGGGTTTCCCTCGAGGAGTCGTTCAATCTGATGTTTCGGCCCGATTCCACGGAAGCTTTGGTGGTCCTGCAGGATCGCAGTGGGCGGCGGCAATTCTCAGGGCAGGATGTCAACGCGGGGCCGTACCGTGCAGCCACAGGCCTTGGCTTCGGAACCTACGCAATGGACCCGAGTTTCGAATCGAGCGAGGACCTCTATCAACTGAGCGCTGACAGTCCAGCGGTCGATTCAGCAGATACTCAGTCAGAAGTGCCGGACGATGCACGGCAACAACGCCGCCCTCTCGGGCAGCGCCCTGATCGAGGAGCCACGGAGTCCGCCTTCACAGTATGGAACCATGCCCCGTGGCCGGATCCGGGGCCCACGCGCGAAGTCGTGGCAGGCCAGTGGTTTCGGGTTTCCCCTTACGGATCTGCGGATGTGGATGGGGACCCGCTGAGCCTTCGGTGGACCTTCGAGGCACCGGACCGCACGGTCACGGGCGCCAACCCCGGCCACCTATTCCCTCTTCCCGGTACGTACCGCATCGTGCTGACCGCGTCCGACGGGTCCCTAACTACCTCCCGTGCGGTAGAAGTTCGCGCCGTGCTTCCGCCCTCGACGCACACTGCACACGAATCAGCGGTGCTTCCGCGGGAACCGCTTTCGGTTCGCTTTCGCGGTTCCCAAACGGCGTCGAAGCGCGTCTTGCGCGTGCGGGTACGAAATGGAGACCCGTCAGTGGTCGAAGAGCCGTTTGGACACCTCGTGCGCTTGCTGGCCATGGACGGCACCTGCCCAGCGGGAACCGTGGTCGGGGAAGCCGACTTCGAGTCCCGTCTACCTGGAGCCCAGAACGTCGCTCTCGTGGCCCCGGGACGCACCCGAGCGGCGCGCGTGGAGCTATCCGTTTCTCGTCTGGCCGGATCCTCCTGTTTACTCCTCCTACGTGTCGAAACTGTTCATCCCGGCAACACGGAACCCGATCCCACCAACAACGAGACTTGGGTGGAGATTCGCACTCGCGGCTGAGGCGCAACGCCAGCGCAAGTTTCGGTTGACTCGCCCCGCCTAACTGGAGGAAGATTGCAGTTGCGAGGGTGAGCACCATGCGCCGTGCTTTTGGATCCGCCAAACTGCGGTGGCTGGTCTTACGGTCAGCAAGAGACTGTGCCGTGGTTCTAATCTTAACGCGTGGCCTGGTCCCTTTCCCTGCAGCCTATGCGCAGCAGGAGCCTGGGGCCGCCGGGAGAGAGAGCCGTTCCGCCGTCAGCCAAACGGGAAGCGGCCCGAACGCAAGTGGCTGCGAGGAACGACTCACCTTGGCTTCTGACACCCTGTTCGAGTTCGAAAGCGCCGACTTGGGTCTCGAAGCAGAGCTTTCTCTGCAAGTTGCCGGCGCCATCCTTCAGCAAAAGGCACAGAATCACACAGTGTTGATCGAAGGCCACACCGACAGTCTGGGCCCGGATTCTGTGAACGACCGGTTGAGCGAGCGCCGAGCACAAATGGTGCGAGACTGGTTTATCGAGCGGGGTTTCCTCAAGCCTGGTCAGGTGACCGTCAAAGGCTACGGCAAACGAAGGCCGGTAGCTCCGAACACCAAGCCGGACGGATCGGATAATCCGGAGGGCCGGAGGCAAAATCGGCGCGTGGATATCGTGGTCAACGTGTGCGACTGAACTTGGGAACGGCTCGAAACTAGGGTTGCCAAGAGTCGAGCTCAGTAGTCCTTGCGCAAAGCCATCAACCAGGTACAAAGGCTGACGGCGCCAAGCCAACCCGCAAGGCCGGCCCAAACGGACCATTCCGGTAACGTAACGGGCAAAAGAAACCGCAAACCTAAGTCCTGATACAGGAGCAAGCGAACCGCGTCGACCGGGTTTACCCAGACGGCAACGGTCAGGAATGGCTCAATCGGATAGTCCTCGAGCATCGCAATCGCGTACAAGAGAAGCGCGTCGTACACCACGCTGGCAATGATCCAAATCAGCAAGAGCAATCCTAGCCCGCGCGCGCGATCCTCTACGGCAAGCCCCACTGCTGTACCAAGCATGACAAACACCGCAGCCACTGCACTTCCGCCTGCTACCATTCGCGCGCTGACGCCCCCGGGTGATTCTGCAAGCAGACACAAGCCCCCCACGGGTAGGGCAAACGCCGATACCAAGCCCAATACGAGGGCTCCGGCCGAGGAGAAAAACACCGCGCTGCGCGAGACAGGTTGGGTCAGTAAAAACTCATCGAAGCGTCGACGCCCGTAAACCGCATTCGCGGCGCCAATCGCACTCACCAAGGGCACAGCCAACAAGTTCCAATGCGTCAGGCTCAACAGCGCCTGCTCCGCTCCCTCCGCAAAGGAAAAGGTCAGGAACGAAGCAGCCCAAAACACCCCGGCGTACCCATAAATCCAGCGCGAACGAGCCAGGTTCCGCAGCTCGTATGTCAGCAATCGTAAAAAGATAGTACGGCCTCCTCTAAAGAACGGGCTCCAGTCCTCGCTTGTAGCTCCGGACGCGATCCGGCGAATCTCACCCGGCCTTCTTCAAGAAACACGACCCGATCCGCGATTGATTCCACCTCTTGCACCAAATGAGAGACGAACAGAACCGTGGCTCCCTCCTCTTTCTTCCGCGCCACAAGCCGCCGGAAGACAACCGCGGCAGCCGGATCGAACCCTACAGTCGGCTCGTCGAGGATCAGGATCTGAGCCTCCACGCCTAAGGCCAGCACCGCACTGAGTTTTTGCCTTGTGCCTAAGGAGAGTTTCCCGATTGGCCGATGCCAAAAAGGGGCGAGGCGGAAAGATTCTGCCAAGTGTTCGAATCCAGCCAAGCGATGCCCGCGGAGCTGGGCCACAATCCGCGTAACTTCGGCTGGGGTGAGATAAACCGGAAAATTGGGTATCTGCGGCATGTAGCCCAAAAGACGCTGAAAGCGGCCATAATCCGCGAGCGGGCGCTCCTCCCACAAGATGGCTCCACGATCTGCTCGTACCAGTCCCAAGATGATTTTCATCAAGGTGGTCTTGCCGCTCGCGTTCGGCCCGACAAGTGCGGTGACCTGACCTGCGGGGGCCTCGAAGCTGACGTCGTGCAGGGCGCAAACCGCGCGGTACGTCTTCCGAACTTGCACCAGCGAAAGCTTCGTCATGGCTCTCAGGAGGTGGGGCGGTGCATGAGCGGATGTTCATCGACCAATTGCGCCGGGACAAGCGAGGGCAGCAAGCGCTCGCTCAAATCCAAGAGTTCGAAAAACGCGCTCTTGGCCAGCAACCCCGCCAACGGGTAACGAGCCAACAAAACAGCCGAGTACGAAAACGGCCGATACGGAAGGTCCCCGAATCCATCGCGGTCGAGATCATAACCGAGGTACCCGCTGAAGTAGTTCCCTTGCAGGCGGTTGGTCGTCGGACCACTGCTGTTGGTGTGGAAATCGAAGAGATTCGCTTCGAAGATGTTGCCCTCGAAGCGGTTTTCTTCGGCACTGGCCCAAAGCGAAACAGCTAGGCCATTGGCGCGAAACAGGTTGTGCGCGACCTGATTTCTCTGACTGCCATCGAAGTGGACGGCGGTGGAATTGTCGAAAAAGCGATTCCGCCGGAGAACACTGCGCGAGATTTCCTTGAGCAAGAGCCCGTAGCTGGCGCGCCCTTGGTGGCGCGAAAACTCATTGTCCTCGATACCCACCCGATTGGAATACATCACGGCCACCCCAGCCCCGTTGGAGAAGAAACGGTTCCGTAAGAAGCGGTTGTCATCTGAGTACATGAAGTGCAGCCCGTAACGGATGTTCTCCGTGGCCTCGTTCCCAATGATCTCGCTCTGCGAAGTGAACTCTAGATAAATACCATCTCGGTGTCCTCGCACCTGATTGCCTTCGATCCGCAAACGGCTGCTGCTCCAAGTGTGGATGCCGTTGGCGGACATCCCCTCGCCGCGCGGAACACCCTCCACCATGTTCCCACGCACAACACAGCCCGTTACCTCCTCCAGGTAGATCGCAAAAAAATTATCAACGAAGCGGTTGTTCTCAATTCGACAACCGTGGCTGCGCACGACCCGCACTGCCGCCGTATCACGCAGCAAATCGCGCCGCGAGCGGCGGATCTCGAAGCCTTCCACGCTGACCTGATCTGCCGCGATCACGATCGGATCGCGGGCGAACTCCCCGTCAATCACAGCGCCCTCGCCGACCAGGCGTACTTCTCGGCTTATGCGCACGCTTTCCCGGTAAACCCCCGCCTGCACCCGGACTGTATCGCCAGGCTCCGCTGCGTCGAGCGCCTGCTGAATGGTCGCATACGGACAGCCCGCGCAAACCACAAGGGTCGCCAACCAGAGCATCCGAGCGTTCTTCCCTGTCCTCTGCGCCTCACGTCGGGGGAGGCAGCGCAGCCCACCGCATCACCCGAAACTTCTCTCCGCCTGTCCCCATTTGTTCGAGCCACTGCATCGCTTCCTGTTCTGAGGCAAACGCTGCCCAGCCCCTGCCCATCGGGCTGCGAAGGCCCTGCCACTCAAGAATCCAGGAGTCCTCCGCGGCAAGCCAGCGCGGCGGATCGAGAAAGGAGCGCAAGTAAAATCGTCCTCCCTGTACCTCAGGTCGCCCTGCCCATGCACGCGCGCACTCGACCGAATCGAAGAACAGCACGCGCCCTTTCAGTGTGCGGACCTGTGCGGCAAAGCGAGGGTCGGTAATCACCATCCGACACTGGGCACACTCAACCCGTTCGGCCGGCAGTGGGATGGGACCTTCGCTTCGGCAACCCAAGCCAATCGTGATCCAGCCGAGAAGCAAGACTGCGGTCGAACCTCGCATTACTTTTGTGCGACCACGGCTCTTGCGCCGGGCACCGGCACTGGAACCTCGCGACTTTTGCGCAGGAGGAGCGCTGTGCCCACGACCCCGCAAAGGAACGCGACAGCCAATAGCAAAGCCCCCAGATGGGGAAAGGAGACTGCGGTAAAGTTCAACAACTCCTTCACTCCAATCAACGGCGGCTGATAACTCATACCCGGGACTTGAATCGGAGCGTGCGGGTCGAGGTTGTGGCCGTAATCGTAACCCCACAGGTAAAAGTCATAGAGTCCGAGCAAGCCAAGCAAAGCAAAGGAAACCAGCCACACTACAGCAAACCTCGCAGAATTTACCCAAGCCACAGCCAGACCTGTGACAGATAAAGCAGCGAGGAGTCCCGGCATCCAGCGCAACTCCGGGATGCTCTCTGGCGTAATCGGCTTCATGCCGATGTAGTGGTTCAATCCGTTCACCAAGTCGAGTTGGCCGGTGATGCGGTTCACCCAAATGTACAGAGAGATTCCCTCAGGGTATTGGGGCGCGTAGAGCAGGATTCCCCAAATCGGAACAAGATACGCTCCCACTGGCAGGAGCGCGGCTGCGGCAAGCCACAGCCGCGCATTGTGACGCCATCCCATGAGAACCGGCTCCTAATCCTTCCCGGTGCCGTAGTGCAGGGGAACATCCGCGTTTGCTTCTGAAACCCGAACATAGCCCTGCATTTCCTGGTGCAGCGCAGAGCAAAAGTCCGTGCAGTAAAAGGGATATACACCGGCTTTCTTGGGCTGCCAGCGCAGGGTTTTTGTTTGTCCCGGCATGACCAGAACCTCAGCATTCTCCGAACCGAACAGAGCCAGGCCGTGCGGGATGTCCCAGTCTTGCTCGAGGTTCGTCATGTGAAAGAACACCGTGTCGCCCACCCGGATTCCCTCGATGTTGTCGGGCGTAAAGTGGCTGCGAATCGCCGCCAAGTAGACGTGCACGACGTTACCCTGGCGCTCGACTCTGGCTTCCTTCTCGTTCTTGAGCGCGTACGGATGCTGGTTCTTTTCGATCGGGTAGATCTTGGCCATCCGCTTGAGCAACAGCTCTGCGGGTAAGGCTTGCGCGTAGTGCGGCTCACCCACGGTCGGGAAATCGAGTAGCAAGCGCATTTTCTTCCCCGAGATGTCGTACAGTTGCGCAGACTGCGCCAATTCCGGCCCGGTTGGCAAGTAGCGGTCCTTGGTGATCTTGTTCATGGCAAGCAGGTACTTGCCCCGTGGCTTCTGCGAATCGCCTCCCGGGATCAGTAAGTGACCAATCGAGTAGTACGTGGGAACACGATCCACCACTTGCCACGTTCCCAATTGCCACTTCACCACCTCGGAGCTGACGAAACACGATGTGTAAGCGAACCCTTGGCCGTCGAACTCTGTGTGCAACGGACCCAAACAGGGCTTCTGGACCTCACCCGCAAGGGTCGCCTCATAAGCCAGAACCGGAATCCCCGCCACATCGCCGGCAAATTTCTTCTCAGCGATGGCCTTCTGCATCTTCATGAACGAATGCACCGGGATCACAGTCGCGAGCTTGCCTCCCCCTACGATGTACTCCCCACTGGGGTCTACATCCACGCCGTGCGGCGACTTGGGCGTGGGCAGGTAGTACATCAAATTCGGGCAGTTCGCGGGTTCGAGCACCGTTACCTTGCGGAGAATCTCGCTCGTGGCAAGGTGTTTCTCCTCGTCGTAAACGTTGTGGTAGTACTCCGCGTCCCAAAGCTGCCCCTTGCCTTCTTTCAAGCACTCCTCAGCCCGCTCCCAGTTCACCGCCGCAATAAAATCCTTGTCGTTTTGCGAAGCCCGGATTTCCAGCAAGGTGTGCGCTTGCTCGGTATTGTACGAGGTGAAAAAGCACCATCCGTACGACGGCCCCTTCCCGCAGTGCGCCAGATCGTAGTCCAAGCCAGGGACGAGAATCTGAAAGGCAAGGGACATCCGGCCCGTCTGCGGATCCACCGCAACGAAATTCAGCGTGCCGCGGAAATTTTCCTTGTACGTCGCAATCGGCACATCGCGCTGCGGGATAGGAACCGAAAACCGCGTTGCCGAGACCACGTATTTGGTGTCGGGGGTCACGAACGGCGAAGCGTGATTCCCTCCGGAGTTCGGGATCTCCAAAATCTCCACGGTCTCGAATGTGCTGAGGTCCGTGCGCGCGATTCGCGGGGTGTTGTTCGAGTTCCCAAACAACCACCGCCCATCAGGCACCCCGTCGGTTTGCGAGAGTTCGGGGTGATGGTAGTCGTCCCACGGAATGAAACCGTGGGAGGTCATGAGAAGCGGCTTGGTTTCTTCGGAAAATCCGTACCCGTTCTCTGGGTTTACGGCAAACACCGGAATCACGCGCAGCAGCCTACCAGACGGTAAACCGTAAGCCGCCAC
This sequence comes from Myxococcales bacterium, assembly GCA_037445065.1. Lineage (GTDB taxonomy): Bacteria > Desulfobacterota > Binatia > HRBIN30 > HRBIN30 > JBBILD01. Next base: position 37,953 of record JBBILD010000019.1, on the reverse strand, counting down.
TTGCCCCGAAAAACCCCCGGAAAGAAACGCATAAAACTCGTCGTACTTGCCGGGCGCGACGTAGACTCTTTGCGCCGCATCCTCCGCAATTAAGCCCTGCGAGGAGGACTTTGGTTTGCAACCTCCATGTGCCATCAGCACGAATACACACCCCGCGAACAACCAGGCAAACTGTTTTGTGCTGCTCATCTTTCCCTCCTTTCCTGCGACCGCGTAGCAAGGAACAACCAATTCCGATGCCACAGCCGATGCTTGCGTGTGCCGCTTGCGATCGCCACTCGCCTTTGCTCCGACGCCACGCAGCAGTGGAACCTTTGCAAGCTTTCGAAATCCGTTGCTCAGGATCCGGCCCCGTCTATTTCGCGAAAATGCTCTAGAATCGCGCGCGCGTCTTCAGGCGACACGTTTTGAAAGGTCATTTGCGTCAGGTACGTGGCCAAAAGTTCTTGTGCTGTCGGGTCTTTTTGAGTCATTTCCACAGGGTTGAGCACCATGTTCATGATCCACTCGGGCGAGCGCCGTTTCGTCACACCGCGCACCGCAGGACCGACGAAGCGCTCGTCCAACCGGTGGCAAGCCGCACACTTCTGCTCGAAGAGCGCATGCCCCTTCGCGGCTAACTCTTTATCAAGCGGCCCCAGTTGTACCTCACGAATCGGGCCGACTCCTTTCCCGGGGTGTGCATTGACCGACCCCACGGCGCCTTGGGACCCTTTCTCCTCAACCTGCCCGCGCTCACATGCCCCAATGAACAGGAACACTGCGAGCACACACCAAACCTTATTTCCGGCCATATTCCAGTTCCCTCCTTCCGATCATCTCCTGCTCAAAGAGAGCGGCCCAGCCAGCTTTCACCGGCACGGTGGCTGGACCTCAATCCAAGAGGCATGCCACCAAGAACGGAGGGAAAAACGGACTTACAAGGGCAAGAGTGTTCCGAACTTTGGGAAAGCCAATTCTCGCTCAGAAGTCGTTTGCGTCGTAGACATCGAGTATCAGCTCGGTCTCGTTGTTTGTGGTTTCCGGATCACTCCCCGGCCCCACGACCCCGAAGCGGGTCACGCACCGGAAGGGCGAGAGGCGGCTCGGCGTGGCCACGTCCACGGCCAGAGCGTTCAGTTCCACCTTACCGGAACGAGTTTTGCGCCCGGGGACGATTACCGAGTTTTGTTCTCCGGGGCTGACTGGGTCGAAGTCAACGGCGCCCACGGTTCCCGACGGACAATCCGTCGAAAGGACGGAAACCGAGAGAGAATCGCCGGCCGGTTCGTTTGCGTCTGCGTTCGTCACGCGCAGCGTGATTCTCTTGCTCTTGCTGGAAAGGTTTTTGCGGATTCGGAGCGTCGTTGGCGACAAACTAGCTAACACGTTCTCATGTACCACGGGCATTTGCGGGTCACCCAAGTCCACAACATTCACTTCCACATCGAAGGCATTATTACTCGGGTTGGGATCCGTCGCTCCAGATGGCTGGTTGATCACCGCACTCAGCGATACCCGGCAACGCAGCGGCGCGAGTCGGTTCGGCGTCGAAAAGTCATTGGGATCGAAGGACAAGCTGAGAACCGCTTTCCGTGTTCTCTTGGGTGCGATCGTCGTCGCCGACTCCGCAACTGGGGTCGAGGGGTCAAAATCAGGCTGAGACGACAGGACACCTGGGGGACAATCGCTCGTCGCACTCAACTGCACCGTGATGTCCATTCCTGGGGATTCCGAGGCATTGCGCACGGCCACGCGCATGCGCTTGGTCACCGTTTGTCCGCTGCTCGGCAAGCGCACCGAGAGCGGTCGACGGGGAAGTACCACGACATCTCGAACTGGAGGCCCGAATGGCGTGTCGGCCGAATACACCGGCCCGGCCGGAGCTGATCCGCCATACTGGCACTGCCCCGGATTCTGAGCGCCCGGGGAGCTATCGGTCACCGTGCCGTTGCAGGGGCTATTGGCCGTCCCTTCATCGAAGTGAAACAACAGCAGCGTATCTCCATCGGCCGAAAATGGCGTGGTCGGTGGAGTGAAATTCGACGAATACCGGACCACCGAGGAAAGCCGCACTTCATCAATCCAACCGTTAAATGAAGGATACGAAGGACCCGCATCATGCTTCTCGGCACCGATCACCAGGTAGGGGTCGGAATTCGGATAACTTGTGGTTCGGCCGTCGCGGTAACTTATGTCTCCAGTTGGTCCCATCCCGCTGCCATCCAGGTTTCCGTCCACGTAAATGCGCATGGTGCCAGTACTGGCCTCGCGCGTAACGGCGATATGATGCCAGGCACCGTCGGCTACATTCGTGCTACCGCAGATTCCTTCTCCGCTCGTCCCATTGTGTACGCCAAAGGCGACCTTACCCCCGCGCAGCGAAATGCCGTAGTCCCCGTAGTCTCCTCCGCCAAATACGTCGCGGTCGAACACTACGTTGCCAGTGATCCAGTTGTCGTTCCCGGTGGTGCAGGACGGTGTATTGTTGTCTGCAAGGTTCGCCTTCAGCCACCACTCCAGCGTGAAGTCCCCACCGACATCCACCGTGCGCGGTGGGCTGTCGAGCGGGATCTTCACGCGATCGATATCACCCGAGCCATGACCGTAAAACCGTAAGGAAAGCGCCCAGCTATCCGAAGTCGCAGCCAACGCTTGCAAGCCAGCAAGCAAACACCAAAACGAGCGATGTGCACGCATACCAATTAGCCTGCGGCAAGATTCGCACCCAGGCAAGTGCTTTTCTCAGCGAGCTTAGGCGCGGTTAATCAGGTTGGCAGCCACCGCGGCTCCGAAGCCATTATCGATATTGACCACGGTCACACCTGCCGCGCACGAGTTGAGCATTGCCAGGAGCGCCGCCAACCCCCGAAAGCTCGCACCGTATCCCACGCTAGTAGGAACCGCGATCACAGGTCGGTCCACGAGGCCGGCAACGACGCTCGGGAGGGCGCCCTCCATTCCCGCAACGACGATGAGCACTGCGGCACGCCGCAACCGCTCAACGTGCGCAAGCAGGCGATGGATGCCAGCGACGCCGACGTCGTGCAACCGTTCCACCTTGTTTCCTAACGCCTCCGCCGTAACCGCGGCCTCTTCTGCGACCGGCAAGTCAGCGGTTCCGGCTGCGACGACGAGCACGGTGCCCCGCCTCAGATTCGGTGAGGGCTCTGTCTTCCTCCATACCGCGATTCGCCCCACCGGGTGATAGACGAGATCGGGAAGGTGTACTTGCACTTGCCGCGCCTCCTCAGCACCCAAGCGGGTAATCAGCACGTCCTGTCCGCGAGCCGCCAAGCGCTGAGAAATCTCGACAATTTGGTCCACCGTTTTTCCGGCACCGAAGATCACTTCCGGCATGCCCGTGCGAATCGCGCGGTGGTGATCCACCTTGGCGAAACCCAAGTCTTCGAACGGAAGCGTCCGCAAGCGATCAACAGCCTCCTCAGGACTCAGTTCTCCAGATCGGACCAACTGAAGAATCTGCCGCAGTTGCTCTGCTGTCACCGCTGCACCTTGTCACTGGCGAAAGTGGTCGAAGCCGCGTTCCTTGACCTCGAGGAGCCCTCCTCGGGAGTCTAACACGGCGATCCGCCCACCCGGCTGCACCTCACCAATACAAGTCACGCGCAAGGAAAGTTCGAGCGCAACCTTCATGACGAGCTCGGTTTTTCGCAGGGGCACGGTGAAAAGCAACTCGTAGTCCTCGCCCCCACCCAGCGCACGGTCGAGCTTCCCACCCGAGCAATGGTTGTAACTGCTCGAGCGTGGAACCATGGGTCCGTTTACCACTGCGCCCACGCCACTCGCCGCACAAATGTGCCTGAGGTCCTGTAACAACCCGTCGCTCACGTCAATCATCGCCGTGACCAGACCTTGCACAGCGAGGCGCCGCCCCAATTCCAAACGCGGCGTCGGACGCACCCAGCGCCGGTACAACGCGGGTGCAACAGGTTGCTTCTCCCGCAAACGCTCGACTGCAAGGGCGGCGTCTCCCAGCGTGCCGCTCACGAAAATCCGGTCTCCCACCTGAGCGCCTGCCCTCGTGACCACGCGAGCCGGAGCCTCGCCCACTAAGGTCAAGGTGACCGAAAATTCTCTTCCCCGGCTGATGTTGCCCCCAACCACGCTCACGCCGGCCTCGCCCGCAGCAGATGCGATTCCCCGCTCGACGCGCTTCAACTCAACTTCCGAGTAGCTCTTCGGAACCGTCAAACTCACCAACGCAAAGCGGGGTTTACCGCCCATCGCGGCAATATCGCTGGCGTTCACCGCAAACGCGCGCCAACCGAGGTTGTACGGCGTCAACCATTCGCGCAAGAAGTGCGTACCTTCGACCAGCGTATCCGACGTCAGGAGCCAGTCCTTTCCATTCACCCGCACCCTTGCGCAGTCATGCCCCGGCCCAACCACCACACCCCGTTGCTGAGGTAGAGTAGGCAAGATTCTGCGCAGGAACTCGAACTCGCCAATTTTCATCCCGACAGCTTACGCAAAGCGGCTTGGCACCTTGGCTCTCCGGCACAGCCGGATCAAGGGGCGGCATGCTCCTGTACCCGCAGCGCCGCTAGGCGGGCACTCGGACGGCGCCAGTCGAACCGGGTCGGAACTACCCCTGAACCAGCTTTCACAAACCGGCGCAGTCGATCAGCCGGTTCCCGCTTCGCTTCAGGGCCGCGTGCTCCCCCGCGCTCGCCCTTCCACACTCGCGCGACGGGCAGGTCGTGCTTTCGTGTTCGTCTTGCCGGCTGGCTGGCCACCTTGTCGGCGGGTCACTTGCCGTTCCTCTTGCTCCCCGCTTGCGCTCGGTTCGGCACGACTCGGTTTCCTGCCCCTGTCCGCCTCTCGCGACCCGTCACGCTCGCGCTGGTCGCTTCCCTCCTGCGATCGCGCTCGCGCTTCGGGTCGCGCTAACGGATCTCCGGGGAAGTAATCGCTCCAATCGATACCCTGGGCAGCGGCTAGCGAGGCAGAAGACAGGCAAATCAAAACGAGACACGTCTGTAGTCGCAGTGAGAACATGGGGTCATGGGGAGCAAAACCCATGCTCTCTGGGCAGCCCGGCGTGCAAACTTGCTCTCCGTCCCTTCTCGAACAGCTCCACACTAATTTGGCGTGACGCACGTTGAACGCTGCGCCAAATGAATAGCACACGCCGGGTACAGGCCCCTCGGAGGCAAAAAGGGTGTATCGGCCCCGACAAGTGGCATAGCTTCTGCTGTCCCACCCCGTCCGCGGGAGGACTTGGATGTTCGAAAAGGCACAAATGGACACCCTACCACCGGCGAGAGTGCTTGTTTTTCACGTCGATGACGGAAAATTCTGCCTCCACCTGGACTGGGTCGAGGCAATCTACCCGCGCAAAGAGGTATCCCTGCATTCTCTCAAGGCCGCCGACGGGTCGAGCCAGGCCTTCTTGATTCACCGCGGCCAGCCTGCCTGGGTGCTCGACCTGCGCAGAGCCTTCGGCTTAGAAGCCGTTGTCGAGGTGCAGCCCCGTCCGCTTTTTGCTGTGGTCCGGTCGGGCTCTGCCTTGCTGGCGGTGCAAGTAGACGAGTGTGTGGGTGTGCGCGACCTCGATCTCAGCCACTGCTCACCGGTTCCAGCCGCGGTGCTGCGCGACGGAGGCAACCCGGTCGGCCATTTGGTGGAGCTCGATGAGCAAGTACATGTACTGCTCGAACCGAGCCGGTTGCTCAGCGCCGAGCTGCGAGACGCCCTGGATCCGTTGTTGCCGGACGCGCTCGCCTTCCGCGACCGCCAGCAGCGGCTCGAGCGCCTCTTGCCAGAACTAAGGCAACGGCCCAGCGCCAGTAATCTCAAGGCTTACGCTCGCCTTGCCAAGCGCAACGGCCAAAACCGGACAGCGAAAGCTGCGCAGATGGTGCTCAAAGCACTCGAGCAGGCGGGGGGAAGCGATGGTGCTTTGTGCGCGCCGTTGAATAACGGCACCCTACTACGCGACCTGCTTACGCTTGCCGCAGCGGGTGAGTCCGGGACCGTCGCGATCTCTGCGCCCAACCAATCTGGCAAGTTGGTCTTCACGGGTGGGCGCTTAGTGGACGCGCTGTTCGGGGCCGAGCGCGGCAAGCCAGCGGTCAAAGAAGTGCTGGCTCTACGCGATGGCACCTACGAGTTTCACAAAGAGCCAACCGACGGGGTGGTACCCCGTATGCAGGAGGCGACCGCCTGGGTTCTAGTCGAAGCGATTGCGCAGCTTACCGAGGAACGACGCGTCCGGCACCTGCGGGAAGCACAAGGGCTTTGATTTCCTAGGGGACGGAGTTCGATTCTATGGAACGAAGAGCACGAGTTCTTGGCGTCGACGACAGCCTTACCATCCGCAAGGCACTGGAAATCGTCTTGAGGCCCGCTGGGTACGAACTCGAGCTGGCAGTGGATGGCGCAGACGCCCTCGCCAAAGCAAAATCGTTCAAACCTGACGTCATCCTGCTCGATTTCATCTTGCCCGACATGAGAGGGAGCGAGGTCTGCCAGCATCTCGCCCTTGACCCCGAGACCGCTCACATCCCGGTGATTCTGGTATCCGCCAAAGGGGCAGAGATCCGCCAGGCGTACCGGGATGCGACCAACGTGGTGAGCTACATCGCCAAGCCGTTCAAACCCCAGGTGGTCACCGGCATCGTGGCCGAAGTATTGGCAAAGACGGCAGCCGGCGAACAGGTAAAGGCGGCCGTGCCCGTTCACGAAGCCGAGGGACTCTCCCTCCCGCCCATGCCATCACCCGAGCCGGCTGCGGAGGAAATGGCCACCGCCGCACCGCCGCCGTCGCCACCTCCGCCTCCAGCCTTCCACGACCACATTCCTGCAACCCCGCCGTTCCCCGCGGAAGCGATGGTTGCAAAACCTCCCGCCGAAAGGCCGCCGCGCCCAGCCGCCGCGCCCCGAGCACCGCGGAGAGCCCGCCCAGAGGCGGTTCCCGTGGAGAGTTCGCTTCCCGCGTTTGCCAGCGAGGCGGAACGGCGCGAGGCGCTGGACCTCATGTTCGAGACCCTACGTGCAAGTATCGAGGGTGTGTACGTCGAGGAGGTCGACACCCCGCTGGGTGCCGCCGCCGATCAGGCAAAGTCCTACGTAGACCTGCTCGAGGCGCTCTCCAAGGAACTGGCCGAGGGTGTCCGCCACGCCCGTTCGGGAGCCAAATACCTCATGTACAGCGATGGCTCCGTTCGTTCTCTCGACGGCTCTTTGCATGAGATCTTCCGGCGGGCCTGCCGCCTGTTGTTCCGGGCCACTTCCGCTGCAGCGGTGAGCAACGAGGCCCCCCCACAAAAGCAGCGCGTCCTGGTTCTCTGTCACAAGGGTGGAACGATGTGGCGGCAAGTCCCCGCCCTGCTGGCCGCGCACCCAGAGTGGCAGGCGTTCACGATTTGCGAAGGCTTCCGCCAGTTGCCGATGATGCTCCGCCTGCTTGCTCCGTCACTGGTCGTAACCGAAGTGGCACCTTCCGGCGCATTGTGGGAGCAACTGCGCACGGCAGCCCGCTTGCCAGAGTGGGCCCAAAGCGAAGTGATCGGCGTGTCCAGCCCGGATCGGCCGACGCCCGCGAACTGGGAGGACCCTGCTGCGCGGCAAGCCGCGCTTTCCGAGCGCGGGATCTCCCGACTGCTCGACTCCGTGTTCGACTTCGAATCGAGCGACGCGCAGGCTTCAGAATCGTCTCCAACACTCTCCGCGCTGGAGGAAACGAGGAGAGCCCCCGTAGAGGCGGAGATCCAAGTAAGTGGCAGTCCGTTCTTAGGCTCGGATTCCATGGCGGATTCATGAGAGCTGCAACGAGGAGAAGGAAGCACCATGCCGAAGATTTTGATCGTGGATGATGTTCGCAGCGACGTGCAGTTGATGGCGGATACCTTGCGGCCGGCTGGCTACGAGTGCATTCGCGCCAGCAACGGCGTGGAGGCGATGGAGCGGGCCAAGGCAGAGCAGCCCGACTTGATCCTGCTCGACATTGTAATGCCCGGGCAGGACGGCTTCGCCACCTGCCGTCAGCTCAAGCGCGACCCCAGCACCAAGCACATTCCGGTCATCATCGTGAGCTCCAAGAACGGCGAAAGCGATCGCTTTTGGGGACAGAAACAAGGTGCCGCGGACTACCTAACCAAACCGTTTTCGCCCAGCGATTTGCTGAATCTCGTGCGGAAATACGTATGAGTCGCGCAGCAGAGAACCCAACCCCGATCCCTGCTCAAATTGATCTCAACGACCAACTCAGCGAGCGACTGGCCCAACTCGGGCAAGAGCATTGCCTCTTCACGCGCCATGGGCAGTGGTTCGCGTTGACCATCCAGGCAGCGCGCGAGGTTCTCATTGACGAACTGCCTGCTCCCGTGCCTCACGCACCGCAGCTCCTGGCCGGGGTCATCAACTTGCGCGGCGAGGTTCTGCCCCTCGTATATTTCGATCTGCTCGTCGGTTTCGAGTGGAAACCGCTACTCCCCGAGGATCAAATCCTGGTCGTGCAACGTGGCAACGTGCAGATGGGACTCATCGTGGACCGCGTTCGCGAAGTCAGGCCGATTCCACCTCAGGAGGTCCGAACACCCGAGGCGCAACGCCTGTCGGCGCATGTGAAGGGGGTGTGGGAATCGGCCGCCGGGCAGGTACTCGTGTTGGATCCAGATTCGCTGACTCGCGCCGCCGTGGAACACATGCGCAAGGGCTTCGAAGCCTTTCGTACGGAACCATCGGCGACGCGATACCCATCGGAAATCTGAAGCAGGGGGAGGGTTCCCAAATGGCTTCCAATTCCAAGACGCAGGAAGGCAAAGCCGGCAAGCGCGCGAGGGTTCGCTTTCCGATCCTGTGGCAACTCTTGATCGCCTTTGTGCCGCTCGCTGTGGTGGCCATCGCAGCCGTTGGTTACATCGGCTATGAGATCGCCTCCGACTCGCTCCGCAAACAAGCTTTGCGGCAACTCGCCACTGTCCGCGACAACAAGCAGCGCGAGGTGGAGCGTTACCTGAACGGCCTCGAAGACCAGGTGCTGAGCTTGGCAAAGAACCCGAGCACCGCGCTGGCGATGCGGCAGTTTGCTGCCTCCAGCAAGGAATTGGACTCTGACCCGGTCACTGAGGCCGAGAAGCTGCGGCCCTTACAGGAGGCGATCAAGCAGTATTTCACGACGTTCTTTGGCAAAGAGATCGAAAACAAGCTGCTCACTCTTTCCGAAGTGCTACCCGCCAACCGCTCGGGCGTTTATTTGCAGGGACAGTACATTGCCAATAACCCGAACCCTCCGACCCGCAAACTGCTGCTGGAGAACGCCAAAGACAACACGCGCTACAGCGGCTACCACGCTGTCTGGCATCCGGTGTTCGTCAATACTGCTGTCCGCTTCCGTTACGAGGACATCTACCTCGTAGACGGCAGCTCGGCTCGGGTCGTCTACTCTGTGAACAAAGGCCCCGATTACCAGGTAAACCTCAGCGAAGGGCGGTGGGCACAAAGCGGCCTCGGCCAGCTTTTCCAGCGGTTACAAACCGAGGCACGCGAAGGTGACTATTTGATTACCGACTTCACCCCCTACTTCGCGCAACACAACCGACCCACCGCTTTTGCTGGCACGCCGATTTTCGAGGCCGGGCAAAAGACCGGTGTGCTCATCGTGCAATTAAACATCGACGAGATCAACGGGATCATGACCACCGACAATGACTGGACCCGGGCGGGCTTGGGACAGACGGGCGAGACGTACCTGGTGGGCCTCGGCGATAAAGATCTCCTGCTGCGCAGTGAATCACGCTTTTTGAGCGAGTTGGGCTCGGTCCACAAGGACATTGCCGCGCGGCAGACAGCAGTCCTTCAGGTCAAGGTGGACACGCCAGCGACTCGTCTCGAGCCTGGCCAGCCGGAGTTTTCCGGCCAGTACACGAACTACCGCGGAGTCCGGGTATTAGGCACGTCGGCGCCGCTTGAGAACCTACACGGCCTCGATTGGGTGGTGGTCGCCGAGATCAGCGAGGAGGAGGCACTCCAACCTGTTACGCAACTGCGGAAGATGACCATGGGTCTGTCGGGTGCCTTGATCGGCGGGTTCGTACTCGTTGCTTTGCTGCTTTCGACGAGTCTCACTCGTCCGGTTCGTGCCCTCGCCAATGTCATGGCGGAGATTCAGCAAGGAAACTACCGCGCCCGTGCAAAGGTGCGCGCCCGCAACGAACTCGGCTTACTCGCCTCCGGTTTGAACCAGGCCCTGGACGAGCGGGTGGACGCTCTCGTACAAGCCGAAGAAGACCATCGCCGCCTGCAAAAGGAAATTCGCGATTTGCTGATGGTGGTCGCTGCAGCAGCGGACGGCGATTTTACCCAGCGCGCTGTGGTGGGTAGCGGCACGCTCGGCAACTTGGCCGACGCCTTGAACCTCATGTTCGAGAACGTTGGTGCCTTGATTCAGCACCTGCGCGGCGCCTCGGTGCGCGTGTTCGACGCTGCCACCGAGATTCGCAGTTCCGCAGACCAACTGGCCCAGGGCGCGGCGCGGCAAAGCCAGGAGATCCTGCACACGACGGAGTCCGTGCAGAACATGACGAACCGCATCCAGGCCGTGCAGACGGACGCCGAGGTTGCCGCGGAAGCCGCTCGCAAAACGGAAGCGGCCGCACAGGCTGGTGGAGAAGTCGTCAAGCGCGTGATTGCAGGCATGGACGCCCTGCAGAAAAACACGCGGGCCGCAGCGGTAAAAATCAAACGCCTCGGCGAACGTTCGATGGAAATCTCGACAATCACGAACACGATCCAGAAGATTTCCGCGCAAACCAACATGCTGGCTCTGAACGCGGCAATCGAAGCGTCGCGTGCGGGAGAACACGGCCTTGGTTTCAGCGTGGTCGCCGACGAGGTCCGCAAACTCGCCGAGCAAACGGAGGCAGCCACTCGCGAGATTGCCGAGTTGATCGCCTCCATCCAAGCAGAAACCAACGATGCGGTCGGAAACATCGAGCGGCAGGCACAATACGTCGAAGAGCAAACGAAACTCGTGTTCGACGCTGGGGGCAGCTTGGAGGAAATTCTGCAGGCGTCCGCGCAAAGCGCCGAACTCATCGGCGAGATCTCCCAGGCCACCAACGAGCAAGCCGCCACAGCGCGCCAGGTCAGTGAGGCCATGCAGAGCATTTCCGAAGTCGCTCGCCAGGCAGAGCTCGCTTCCGAACGCACCCAGCAAAACTCTGCCAGCCTCTTCGAGGTGGCCAAGCAACTCAACGAGCAAATCGGCCTGTTCCGAGTGCCCGAGAGCGAAGTACCCGAAGAACGGACCGAAGACACGCTGGCTGCCTCTACAGGAGAGGGCAGCGACGGAGCCGCTGGCGACGAGGCGGAAGCGGGCAGTGCCCGCCGCGGCAACGGCCGCGCCGCCGTTTTTTCGTAATCCTGGGTGGGCAGCGGTAGGGGGGAAGCCATGGCGGACCGGTTCACCCTGGATGAAATTCGCGATCTTTTCCGCGACGATGTCCATCGCCTGCTCAGAGACATGCGCCAAGCGCTTGAGCGGCTTCACCGCAGTTCTGAGAAGCGGGAAACGCTTCAACGTTTGCGCGACGCTGGCCATGCCCTCAAGGGCAGCGCGGGCTTGGTAGGACTTACCTACCTGAGCCAAGCAGGCGCAGGAATCGAAAGCCTGGCTTCCTTTGCCCTGCAAGAAAAGGAGAAGGACACCGATTTCTTGAGCGAACTCCGGAGCCAACTCGCAGCCGCCCTCCCGTACATCGAGCAGATGTTGAACGATGCGCTCCAAGGGGCGAACCCGGAAATCCAGGAAAACCTGTTCACGGCCTTTACGCTTTGCTTTTCGGAGTCGCTGCGGGTCTTGCTCCACGGACACGATTCGCAACGGCAACCACAGGCCACGCGGGCTGCAGGCGGTGACAGCAGTTCCGTCTCGCGCGGGGGGGACGAAGAATGGCTGGCCGAATTGGAGCAGGCGTTTCACGAAGAGTTGCGTGAAAATCTCCAGCGAGTGCCTGCCTTACTGGCCCAACTCGCGGATGCGGCACAGCGCCAACGTGCGTACTACGATCTCTCTCGGGTGTTCCATACGATCAAGGGCTCCGCGGCTATGGTCGGCCGCCAAGATCTCTCGGATCTTGCCCGCTATTTGCAAGATACCCTAGGAGAGGCAGCGGAGACCGGCTCCCTCCCCGACGAAGCAGTGCCGGTCGTCCAATCTACGATCCGCGCCATCTTCACCAGTGCGCAGCTCGCACCGCCCGATGCCGAACTCGCGCAGTTCGAATCGCCGCAGGTACCTAGAGAGGCGGCAATTCCTGCGGCGCCAGAAATTGATCCGGAGCTACTCGAGGCCTTTGCACTCGATGCCGACGAGGCGCTGGAAGCCTCCGAACGCCTGCTCTTGCAACTCGAACGGCAGCCCTCCGATCGCGGAATCCTACAGGCCTTGTTCCGCCGCTTTCACACGCTCAAGGGCGCAGCCGCCGCGGTCGGATTGGACCATATCGCGGATCAAGTGCACCAAGGCGAGTCGCTTCTGGAGGCGGTCCTCAACGGCGCCTTGCGGGTCGACAATACACGTCTGGTAGACGTCCTCTTCCGCCTCACAGACGCAGTCAAGTTGGCCGCGCAAAGTGCGCGTGGGGCAGCGCTTCCAACTCGGCCGCCTGCCGATCTTGGGGCCGAGATTGCCGCGCTCATGGAACACGGGGTTGCCGAGTCGGAAGCGACCCCGCCAGCAGAGGCACCAACCGAACCCTACCCTGCCACTGCTGCCGAGGCGGGGCCGGAAGCCGATTGGGAATCGGGCATGGTCCGCATTCATGCCTCGCGGCTGGACACATTGATGAACCAAGTAACGCAGCTTGTCGTCAGCCGCACGCGCATGGAGCGCAAGATCGAGGCGTTCGCGGAACTGCGCGACAAACTCGATTACTGCCGGCGCCGGCTCGCCGATTTGATTCAAGGCTTTCAAGAGCACTACGAGTACACGATTGGCGACCGCAGGGCACAAGCCACACTCCATGCGGCTACTCCCACGGATGAGGCTCGCCCTGACGATTTCTTTACCGACCTTGAATTCGACAAATACGACGACGTGAACATCCTCGCCCGTAGCGTGATCGAGCTTGCCACCGATACGGGCGAGATCGCAGAGCAGCTCGGTAACTTGATCGAGTCGTTCGGGGACGACTCGCGCCAATTTTCCAAGATTACCTCCTCCCTCCAGCGACAAATCACTCGCTTGCGGATGGTGCCGCTCGATACGGTGTTCCGACGCCTTGGTCGCCCCGTCCGCAATGCCGCGCGGCAAGCGGAAAAAATCGTGGATCTGGTGTTCGAGGGTGGGGACGTCCAGCTCGATAAAGGGATCGTCGAGGCACTGCACGCACCGCTTTTGCACCTGGTACGCAACGCCGTCTCTCACGGCATCGAGCCACCTGCGGAACGCCAAGCGCGGGGTAAGTCGACCGCTGGCACAATCCGCATTACGGCTCAGCCCCGGCATAACACGGTCGCCATCGAGGTCAGTGACGACGGGCGCGGGATCAACTACGACGCCATCCTTGCGAAAGGCCGGAGTCTCGGGATGATTCCGCCCGGGGTTTCGCCGACCCGGGAGCAGTTGCTCTCACTGATCTTTCAGCCCGGGTTCAGCACTGGAGAACAAGTCACCGATCTTGCCGGCCGCGGCGTCGGGATGGATGTCGTGGCGCGCGATATTGCCGCCCTGAACGGCAGCTTGCAGGTGGAATCGCGGGACTACGAAGGAACGACGATTCGCTTGCTCCTGCCCATCAGCACCAGCATAGACGAAGTGCTGCTCCTCCACGTTGGTGAGCAGACCTATGCGATCGGCGCGGACTACGTGGAACAAGCCGTGGCCGTTCGCGCAGAGGAAATCGTCACCGTGGACGGCCAGGCCATGCTTCAGGTGCGCAACGAACTCGTGCCAATGTTGTTCTTGGGTGCCCTGGTGGGGCAGCCGGTGGTAGCCGAGTCTTCCATGGGGTTGCTCCTGCGCAGTGCGGATCAACTCATGGCTCTGGTCGTGGATCGGGTCGAGCCGCAACGCGAGGCCGTGCTACAACCCCTAGGCCCACTGCTGGAACACCACCCGTTTCTGTCGAGCGCCACCATCTCGGGCGACGGCACCGTGATCTTCACGTTGCACGTCGGCCACCTCTTCGACCTCCTCCACCAGCGGGGGGCACATCCCTCCACCTTTATTTTGGAGGCCAAGGCGCAAGACACGGTCCGGCAGCCAGAGGCAATCCTCGTGGTGGACGACTCCATCAGCGTGCGCAAAATGGCCAGCCGTTTCTTGCAAAGCGAAGGGTGGGAGGTCGACACCGCTGTTGACGGCTTGGACGCGCTCGACAAACTCGCTAGCGGTCGTTTTCGCCTGATCATTACCGATCTCGAGATGCCCCGGATGCACGGGTACGAACTGATCGCCGAGGTGCGTCGGCAGCCAGCACTGCAGCACCTACCCATCATCGTCTGCAGCTCCCGCTCGAGCGACAAACACCGCACTCGCGCTGCCGAAGTGGGCGCCCAAGGGTATCTGACCAAACCTTTCACTAAGGAACAACTCATCGAGGAGATGGTGCGGGTCGCCGGGCCCGAGATCCTCCCCGCACATTTGGCAGGCGATTCCTAAGCCAAGGATGAGGTCCCGATGAGCGAGCGAAACTCGCGCGCACCAGCACCCGCCGCAAGTGGCGGCAACCTGAGTCCCGAAGACGTCATCCTTCTCCAGTCTACGGTCGTCGCGCTCCGCCAGGAGCGAGACTCCCTGCTGCGCCGCCTGCAAATGCAGGAAGCCGCCGCCCGGGAAAAGGTGCATCTCGCCGAAGCCCGCCTCCGCGAAGCGCAGGCGCAAGTGGAAGCGCTCAAACGAGCGACGCAGCAAGTGCGAGCCCAGCTCGAGGAAGCACTCTCCCAGGCGCAGGCCACCGCCGAGAATCAGCGCGCCCAGGCGAGCCACTGGCAGCAGCGTTACCACGAGCTCGCTTCCCTTGTCGAGGCAGCCCAATGCCGCATCGCAGACTTGGAAACCGAAAACGAAGTCCTTACCTCAGAAGTGCAGCGCCTCGAGAAAGAGCGGGAAGGAGCGCAACACCAACTCGACTCGATCTTGGCGCGGGTGGCCGAACTCGAGCGGGCGCGGCAACAAGACCAGGAGCAGGTGCTCCACTGGAAACAGCAAGCCGAAGCGAGCTTCCAACAACAACAGGAACTCGAACAAGCGCTGTTGCAAGCGCGCCAGCAGCTCCAGGAGTTCCAGGGCATGCGCGCGGAGTGGGCAGCGCGCCTCGCCGAGGCAACCCAGCGACACGCCCAATTAGAAGAGGCTTGCGCGCACTGGGCCGAGCGAGCGCGCGAGCGAGAAGCAGCGCTGGCCGCTGAGCGCGCGCTGTGGGAAGAGCAGCGCGGCCGTGAACGCACCGAATGGCAACAAGAGCGAGACGCGATCGCTCGCAGTCTCGAGGAGGCGCAGAATCGCACCCTCGAACTCGAACGCGAGATCGACCGCACCCGAGCTGCGTTGTGCAGCGTGCAAATGCGCGAGCAGTCAGCGGCAGACGAAATTGCTCGCCTCGAACATGAGCTGAAATGCGCGGCAGAGGAGCGGGCGCGCGAACGGGAGATTCTCGAGCATCTTATCGAGCAGCGGCGAGCAGAGCAGCTTGCTGCGGAAGAGGAATGGCGGCGCCGGTTGGAGGAGGCAGAAGCCGCAGCGCAGCTCCGCATTGCAGAGCTGGAGGCTCGCTTTCGGGCTACAGAAGAACAGTTCGCCGAGTTACGGGCGAATTATGCCCGCGCCGAGCAACGCATTGCTGAGTTGGCGGAAGCGCTGTGTGTGCGTGATGAATCCCTTGCCTCCGCGGCACGCCGGACCGCCGACCTCGAGGCCGCACTCGCCGAGGTTTCCCGGAGTCGCTCCGAGCTAGAAGAAGCGCTCGAGCAACTGCGGCATGATTCTGAGGCGCACCGCCAAGCGGCACAGCAAGCGCGCGCGCAGCTCGAATCCGCACGCACCCTCCTGGCCTCGGCACGCGCCGAACTGGCTCTAGCGAGCCGCGCGTACTCGGACCAACTGCTCCGCCACAACGAGCAGGTCTTAAGCCTACTGGACGAGCGCGGCCACCTCGAACGTTCCTGCCTACACCTGCAGGCTTTGCTTGCCGAGAGCAGGCGGCGGCTGGAACAAAGTACGGTTTTGCTCCACGTCCAGGGCCTTCATGCGGCGCAAGCTGCCGCTGCCCGCGAGCAGCTCGAAGCGCAGCTCCGCGATGCGCAGCACTGGCTCGAGGCGCAGCGAACGGCCTACGAGGACGCGATCCGCTGGCGCGAGTGTGAACGCGTGGGCCTCGCTGGCCGCCTCGCCGAGCAAGTTCGCGCTCTCGGTCAGTTGTGGGAGGCTTGTTCGGAACTCGCCCGCGCAATGGAGACGCTCCAGGCCGAGCGAGATTCGTTCCAGCAATCCCTCACCCGAGAGGCAGCCGCTGCAGCTGAGGCCCGCGAGCGACTGCACTCGCTCGAAGCGGAGCTTTTCGCACACCGGGACCGCGCCGCCGCAACCATAGAGTCTCTCCAGGGCACCCTCGCCCAACGCGACAGGGATCTGCTCGAGCTGCGCGAATCTCTAGAAGCCAGCCAGCAAGCGCGCCTCGCTGCCGAGGAAAGGCAGCAGGCGCTGCAGGCAGAGTTCCTAGAGGTATCGAACAGACTTTCCTCTTTGCAGGAAGAGTATGCCAGCCTTTGTGAAACCATCGGTTCGGCAACTGCTCAGTTCCAACAGCGAATTGCCGCCTTGGAAGAAGAACTGGCTCGAGCCCAAGACACCAGCCAAGAGCTGGCCTTGCGCATCGCCGAGTACGCTGAGAGGGAGCGCGAACTCGAAGCACGCCTAGCTTCCCGGGAGGAAGAAGTCGGACACTTGCGCTTCGAAGTCACACAAGTGCGGGAACAGGTGCAACGCGAGCGTGAGGCGCGCGGTGCGGCGGAAGAAATTGCCGCCGAAGCGAAACGCCAATGGGAAGCGCTGCAGGAACAAGCCGTCAGCATCTTACAAGGCCAAGAGGTGCTCGCAAACGAGAATGACGCCCTCCGCCGCGCGCAACAAGAACTCGAGTTGCAGCTCGATCGCTTGCTGCAAGAGCGGGAACAGGCAGTGCGCGCAGGCACGGAGGCGGCGCGCAAGGCCGAGCAACTGCAAGCGCTCTTGCTCCACCAGCAGCGCGAGTTCGCGGCGGTGCGCCAGCAGCTCGATTCGGAACGAACCTCCCTGCGCGACGCACTCGAGGCCGCGCGCGCACAGCAGGCACAGCTCACCGCCCAGGTCACCCAACTTCAGCAAGAGGTCGCTCGAGCAAAGGAAAGAAGGGGACCCGCCGCCTCGTTCGATCTGGTGGAACTCGAGCGGGAGCGCACGGAACTGCGCGCGCAAGTAGAAAAACTCTCGGCAGTGATCCGGCAGCTCGGGCAGGAACGGGAAGAACAGCGGGTAGCTGCCCTCCAAGCGCAGGCGGGGCTGAACGCCCGGATTGAGGAACTGGCCGCCGAGCGTAGCTCCCTTGCCCTGCGGGTCGCGGAACTCGAGACGCTGAGCACCCAGCTCGAGCGGGAGTGCGATCGGTTGCGGCGGGAAAGGCTATCGCCCGAAGAGCTGCGCCGGCACAAGGCAGAAATCGCACGCCTGGAAGCGCGCGTGGAGGAGTTAGAGCGGCTGCGTGCCGAAGCCACGCAAAATCACTCAGCCGTGGTCGCCAACTACATGTTGGAGCTGAACCAACGCGCCGAGGCACTGCAGCAGAAAGAGGCGGAGATCCAACAGTTGCGCGCGGAGCTGACCGCCATGCAGCAAATGTACGAGGAACTCCAACTCAAACTCGACCAAGAGCGCGACGAACGCAACGCCCTGAGTAGCCAGCTCGACGAACTCAGACGCACGGTCGGGTCGAGCCGAAGCAAAGCCGCTACCAAGGAATCACCGGAACGGGAAACGAAGCCAGTGGTGCAGCTGCGATTTGCGGACAGTAGCGTTCCCGCGCCCGCCAAGGCCAAGCCGGCTCTGGTTCTCGACGGAGCCACCATCGTACATTTGGAGGAGAGCAGAGAATACCGCGAGGCCATCCAGCGACTGGCGAAATCCATCCCCAACAGCCGCTACTGGAATACGCTTGACGTCCAGCAGCTCGACAGGGTCGCGCCGCTGGTGCTGGTCGTGAACTTATTGAACCGGGCCCATGACCCGATTGCCGCGATTACCCACGCCAGTGCGGACGACCCGACGCGTCACGTTTTCGCCTATTGTGCCGAAGGGAAATTCGGCTTTTTCTTCGGGCCCGCAACGTTCTTTCCCGCTCCCCTGGAACCGAGCACCTGTGCCGCTTGGCTCATGGGAAACCTGGGAGCGGTGCACAAGGTCTTGGTGGCGAGCAACGACATCGAGATGACCAGCCAGTTGCGCACAGAACTGAACCGGGTGCGTTGCTCGACGTCCGTCGCGCTCGATTTGCGGCAAGTTCTCGATCTCCTGCCACTGATCCAACCGGACGTCGTCCTGGTTGATCTGTCCCTCCCTCGTGCCGAGGGCCTGCGGTTGGTGAGCCGACTCCGCAGCGATGAGAAAACAGCGCGCTTGCCACTGGCCGTCCTCCTACCTCCGCCACAAAAGGTCTCCGAGTTCCGGCAAACAGCACAGCGTGCCGCACGAGAAGGAACGCTCACTCCCGCCACCTTGCTCAAAGCGGTTAGCACGGAACTGGGCGTGCCGATCGAGGACGCCGAGAGCGCTACCGAGGCGATGCCGGGAGCAAAACCGCAGGCCAGTTAGGTGCTGTTACGGAGCGGCGCTGACTTGTGTGTGCTCCTCGGCCGCCTCTTCCCCAGCAGCCGGGGCCGGCACGACTTCTAATTCCCCACGGGTAAACTGCACGACCACCGGGCTGCGGGCGAAACGCTGCTCCCGCACTTCCACCTCGCCCAGAGGGCTGCGCACGACCCCTGGCTCGGCCATCGCTTGCCACAGCCGTTGTCGAGTGAGCGGCTCCTCGCCCCCGCCGCGGCTGATGAGTTCCTTGATCCACAGCGCTGCTTCGTAAGCCAACGCCGCGCGTGCTGAGGGTCGGCGGCCGGTGCGGCTCTCGAACTCCGCAGCCCAGTGCTGCCCTTCTGGGCCTTTCCACAGCGCCGGGGCGACAAACCAGACGCCGCTCACCTGCGGGACCATCTGGCCAAGGGCACTCCAGTCTTCCACTCCCAGTAGGGGGATGTCCGGCATCTCCGCCTGCAGGAAGCGAGCGAAGGTAGCCGCCGCCGTCACCGTGTCCGAGAGCAATAGCGCTTGCAGGTTTTCCCGCTCCCGCCAGCGACGCACGAGGCCGGCAGTCAGACTTTTCGCATCCGAGGCATATGCATCGGCCCCGACCACTACCGCGCCCCGCCTGGCCAACTCTGCCTGTGCTTGGCGGAAGAACTGGTGCCCGTCCAGCGTGTCGGGGTATACGATCCCGAAGCGGCGCAGCCGCGCTCGATTTACCGCATAATCCAACAACACCGACAGCGCCGTGCCACGGCCGACTCCGGCCCGAATCCAATATGGTTGTGGGCCGCCCTCCACCCGAGCAGCAAGGTCGACCACCGGTACAGCACGGCGGCGGGCTTCCCGCGCGAGTTCTGCGTCGTGCCCGCCAATGTCGTCCACAAACACCACGGCCACCCGAGGATCCGCAAGCAGGGTTTCCCAGCTCGCCTTCAGCTCACCGGGTTGGGCTTGCTGTTCCACGACTGCCTCGTCTCCTAACACCATTTGTACGGCTTCCACCCAGTCGGCTTTATCCCCCGCGGATACCAGTGCTCCGACGCGGAAGTCTTTGGGCAGCACTTCGTGGCCCGCGATTTCCCCTGGTTCAGGAACCGCTTCGGGCTCCACAGGTTCGGCGGCCGCAAGCTCGGCATCAACCCCCAGCTCGGGGAGCGCCTCGCCTTCGCTCTCGGCGCCAGCGAACTCCGGTAACGGCTCGGGGATCTCCGGCTGTTCGCGCTGGGCAAGCTGCGCGAGGAGGATTTCCTGGACTGGTTTTGCGGTTGCTGTGGCAGCCGCATCTCGCAGGTCCTGTTCGCTGAGTTTTGCCGCCACGGTGGCAACACGCAGCCGCAGTTTGGACTCGTCCGGTGGCCGCGCCACTGCAAACGCACTGTCCCATGCGTGAATGGCCGCTAGTGGATGCTGCAGGGCCGCCTCCACATCGCCGCGCAATGCTTCCACCTGCACCCAACGCCGATTCGGGTAGCGGTCCTGTAAGTCCCGCAATGTGGCCAGCGCATCCTCATACCGCCCAAGCTGGAACTGCGCCAGCGCAGCCTTGTACAACACCCGCGGAACGTACGGATCCCGCCGGACTAAATCCGCGTACGTCCGGTACAACTCCACCGCGCGCTCATAGTCGCGCAAGCGAAAAGCCTCCTCTGCCTTGCGCACGGTTCCTGGCGGTTCCGGCGGCGCCTGAACCTTCGCTGCACAACCCCAAAGCCCCACACAAAATCCCCCGACCAGCAGCGCCCCTGCAATCCTCCCGCGCCTTCCACGCATCAGTCGAACATCTCCTTTACCTTGTCGAAGAAGCTCTTGGACATCGGGTTTACCTCTTCCCCGCTCGCACGGGCAAACGCTTCCAGCAATTCGCGCTGCTTTGCAGAAAGCTTCCGAGGCACCTCCACGATCACGCGCACCAGTTCGTCTCCCTTCCCGCCTTGAATGCCAGGCACGCCCTTCCCTTTCAACCGAAATACGGTGCCGGACTGGGTGCCGGGGGGAACTTTCATTTTCACTTTACCCTCCAGGGTCGGGACTTCGATTTCGGCACCGAGCGCAGCCTGGGGAAACGTGACCGGCACCTCGCACAAAATGTCCTGTCCTTGACGGGTAAACAGAGGATGCGGCTGCACCTGGATTACGACGTACAAATCTCCTGGAGGACCACCGTTGCGGCCGGCACCACCCTCCCCACGCAGTTTGAGCCGCGTGCCGGTATCCACGCCGGCAGGCACATGCACGCGCAAGGCGTGCGCCTTTTCGACCACGCCCTGCCCGCCGCACGTGCGGCACGGATCGCGGATCACGGTCCCCTGTCCCCCGCACTGATTACAGGTGCGGGCGATCGTGAAAAACCCCTGCTGGAAGCGGATCTGCCCGCTGCCCCGGCAGGCAGTGCAGGTGGCGCGCTCCGCGCCATCCCGTGTCCCCCGCCCGCGGCACGCTTCGCACGTCGCTACCCGAGGCACGTGGATGGTTTTGGTCGTTCCAAACACGGCTTCCTCGAAGCTGAGTTCGAGGTCATAGCGCAGGTCCTCCCCGCGACGCGCGCGGCTTCGCCCCCGGCCACGGCCGCCGCCAAAAAAGTCTCCAAAAATTTCGCCGAACAGGTCGTCGAAGGTACTGGCGCCGAAATCGAAGCCGCCGCTAAAGCCAGCGCCCTGTTCGAAGGCGGCGTGCCCAAAGCGGTCGTACTGGGCTCGCTTTTCCGGGTCGCTCAAAACCTGGTACGCCTCGGAAATCTCCTTGAATTTTTCCTCCGCGGACTTGTCCCCCGGGTTGCGGTCCGGGTGGTACTTGAGCGCCAGCTTCCGGTACGCCTTCTTGATTTCCTCCTCGGAAGCCGAACGGCTCACCCCCAGGATCTCGTAGTAATCGCCCTTTCCTGGCACGGCTCCGTTACCTCCGCGCGAACATACAAAAGCCCTCTCTCAGCGTCGAGAGAGGGCTTTTGCGCCCAGAAGTTCCACTCCAAAGACGGAGGTTGCGTTCAAGAACCTTTGACTTCCTCGAAGTCAGCGTCCACCGCATCATCGCGCCCGCCAGAAGGCTGCGCACCCTGAGCCCCACGATCCCCGCCCGCAGCCGCCCCGCTGCCAGTCCCGGCCGAGCGTGCCTTCGCGTAGACTACCTCCGCGAGCTTGTGGGCCGCCTGCGTCAAACGTTCGTTCGCTTGCCGCATCGCTTGCGCATCGTTCCCTTCCAGCACCTTTTTCGCCTCGGCCAGCGCTTCTTCGATGTTGCTGCGCGTGCCCGCGTCGAGGCTCTCTCCATGCTCCTTGAGCGACTTCTCGGTCTGATAGACAAGAGCGTCGAGCTGGTTGCGCACCTCGGCCGTCTCGCGCCGCTTGCGGTCCTCGGCGGCATGCATCTCGGCCTCTTTGATCATCCGCTTGATCTCTTCCTCCGTGAGGCCGCTCGAAGCGGTAATGCGGATGGATTGCTCCTTTCCCGTGCCTAGGTCCTTAGCGGTCACGTGCACGATCCCGTTCGCGTCAATGTCGAACGTGACCTCGATCTGCGGCACGCCGCGGGGCGCCGGGGGAATGCCGACAAGGTCGAACTGGCCGAGCAACTTGTTGTCGGCAGCCATTTCCCGCTCGCCCTGGTAGACGCGAATGGTCACGGCAGTCTGGTTATCGGTCGCGGT
This sequence comes from Myxococcales bacterium, assembly GCA_037445065.1. Lineage (GTDB taxonomy): Bacteria > Desulfobacterota > Binatia > HRBIN30 > HRBIN30 > JBBILD01. The sequence continues at coordinate 15,529 of JBBILD010000019.1, read as the reverse complement.
CGAGAAAATCTGGCTCTTGCGGGTGGGGATTGTGGTATTGCGCTCGATCAGTTTGGTGAACACCCCGCCCAGGGTTTCGATCCCCAGTGAGAGTGGTGTCACGTCTAAGAGCAACACGTCCTTCACTTCGCCCTTGAGCACGCCGGCTTGAATTGCCGCTCCGACCGCGACCACTTCGTCCGGATTCACGCCCTTGTGCGGTTCTTTCCCGAAGAGTTTCTTGACCCGCGCCTGGACAGCCGGCATGCGGGTCATCCCGCCGACCAAAATGACTTCATCAATGTCGCTTGCGCTGAGACCTGCATCTTTCAGCGCCTGCAGGCACGGGCCCTCGAGGCGGTCGAGCAAATCCGCACACAGGGCTTCGAGCTTCGAACGGGTGAGTTTCATGTGCAGGTGTTTCGGACCCGATGCATCGGCGGTGATGAAAGGCAGGTTGATATCCGTCTCCATCGACACGGACAGCTCGCACTTTGCCTTTTCGGCCGCCTCTTTGAGCCGCTGCAAAGCCATCCGATCTTTGCGCAAGTCAATGCCGTGGTCCTTCAAGAACTCGTCCGCCAAGTACTCGATAATCCGCTGGTCGAAGTCCACCCCACCCAAGAACGTGTCGCCGTTGGTTGCCTTTACCTCGAAAACACCGTCCCCGATCTCCAGGATCGAGATGTCAAAGGTACCGCCGCCGAGGTCAAAGACGGCAATCTTCTCATCCTTTTTCTTGTCCAAACCGTACGCCAACGAAGCCGCAGTCGGCTCATTGATGATGCGCAAGACGTTGAGCCCAGCGATCCGGCCCGCATCCTTGGTCGCCTGCCGCTGGCTATCGTTGAAGTACGCCGGAACGGTAATCACCGCCTCGGTAACGGTTTCGCCCAGGTAGTCTTCGGCCGTGCGTTTCATCTTCTGCAAGATGAAGGCGGAAATTTCCGGAGGGCTGTACCGCTTGCCGCGCACCTCCACCCAAGCATCGCCGTTGTCTGCCCGCACGATCTTGTAGGGCAGTACCTTCATGGCTTTCTGGACTTCTGGGTCGTCGTACTTGCGGCCCATCAGCCGCTTGACTGCGAAAATGGTGTTTTCCGGATTCGTGATTGCCTGGCGGTAGGCGATTTGCCCTACCAAGATTTCCCCCGAGTCCGTAAACGCGACCACCGAGGGTGTGGTTCGCCCCCCTTCCGAGTTGGGGATCACTTTGGGCTCTCCACCCTCCATGATCGCGACGCAAGAATTCGTAGTTCCCAGGTCAATTCCAATCACTTTGCTCATGGTGTCTTATCTCCTCCGCACGGGCCGGTTTCGCTTGGAACACATCGCCCCGAGCCGTTAATCACTGTTTCCATTGCTGACAACAGGCTGCCCCGCTCCAGGTCCCGTGCCGCTCGTCTCACCCCGCCCACGGCCTACGCTGACCAGTGCCGGCCGCAAAAGCCGGTCGTGCAGCAGGTAGCCCACCTGGTGCTGCTCGGTGACCCGATTGGCCTCGTGCTCGGCCGACTCTACATGTGCCACCGCCTCGTGACGGGTAGGGTCGAAGACCTCGCCTGCTGCCTCGACCCGGCTCACACCGTGGCGGCTCAGCGCTTCGAGGAACATCTTGAGCGTGAGTTCGACGCCCTCGATGATCGATTGCTCACCACTACGGGCATGCTGGAGAGCCCGTTCGAGATTGTCCACGACCGGAAGCAGGTCCCGAATCAACGGTTCACTGGCGTAACGGAGCAGCTCTGCCCTCTCCCGCTGCATTCTCTTCTTGAAGTTTTCCAGCTCCGCGCGCTCGTACAGGTAGGCTTTGCGCGCTTCCTCAACCTCCAGTTCCAGTTCCCGTATGCGCTCGCGCAAGCCAGCAAGTTCGGCGTCCGCCGATGACTGCGCGGACTGCGGTGCGGCGTCGTCCCCGTTTTCGCTAACTCCGTTGGCTCGCTTTTCTTTCTCCAATGGATCGGTCATGGTTTCTGTGTTGTCTCTCATCCGCGGCCCCGCGAGAGGGCGGGCACAACCCGTCGCACTGCCTCTTTCCACCACGGCGACCACAATGGCCGCGCCGAGAAAGCGCGGCGCAAGCTAAGGCCGCGTGCCACCCTTGTCAAGCACAGGACGCGCACTAAGGAAGAGGAGGTGACACCGTCGCTTTCGCACGAGGCCATTGTTCTTCGCAGCCGGCCGTATGGCGAGTCGGACCTCATTGTCACCTTTCTCACCGATGCAGCGGGGAAGCTTACCGGTATCGCCAAGGGGGCCAAGAATTCGCGCCGCCGCTTTCCTAATTGTTTGCACCCCCTGAGTCGCGTTCGAGTTCACTACCGGGTGCGGCCGCAACGGAGCCTCGTGTTCTTGGAGAGCTGTGATTTGCGCCAGGCAGCCTCCGCTTTCTCTCAACCGAACAAACTCGCTTATGGCCACTATTTGCTCGAGTTGGTTGATCAGCTCAGTCTAGAAGGCCAACCGGTTCCGGAGCTGTTCTCCTTGCTCGACAGTGGTCTCGGGTGTCTTTTGTCCGGACCGGCAACAGCCGCCTTCCTGCGCGCGTTCGAACTTCAGCTCCTCGCCCGCAGCGGTTACGAACCCCGATTCCACGCCTGCAAGAGGTGCGAGCGCCCGTTTACCTCGAACGAGACCGCGGTGTTCGACCCGGAACTCGCAGCCCCTTTTTGTCGCCAATGCCGCGAACACACGAGCGCCAGCGCTGTGGCCGTGGAGAGCGCCACTCTCGAGCGACTCGAAGCTCTCAAGCGGATTTCTCTCGCACAGGCACAACAAAAAGACTTGCCGGCAGCGCTGCGCAGCGAAGCGGGCGAGATTGTCGCCCGACTGCTCGCCCCCCATCTCCGCCGCCCTCTAGTCTCCTTGCGGCTCATCGCCCAGTTCGGCGACAACCGCTAACGAGCAGGCTCCCAAGACGCGGCCTCAGGCAGAGGCTAGCCGCCAAACAGCAGCAACTAGGAACCGGTCTTCCGGACCTGCTCTGCCTGCTTCTTTTCTTCCTGCTCTCGCTGGTGACGCGAGATCTGTTCCATAATGGCTTGCATCGCCGCACCGATAAACGTAGCGCGGTTTTCTGCCGCCCAATCCCGCGAGCGAACCGGCGGTTCGATGGCCCCTTGGAAGTGCGGCATCACGTAGCGGGCGAACAACTCGTAGCTCTTCAGGGTCGCCTCTCGATCCGCCCACTCGTGCGCCATTTGCAAGAAGCAACCGAAACCGCCCGACTGGTCTTGCAACCTCCGGATCTGTGCGATGGCGTCGTCGGGCGTGCCAATGACGGCCAAGCCGGTGGCGATGATTGCGTCTACCACGTCATCAATGGGCCCCTCAGGTGCAAGAGGCAGTGCCGCCACTTCGCGGAAGTACGCCAGCCAGGCCTCCAGTCCGAACTTCACGTTCTCCCGGGCTTTTTCCCGCGTTTCCGCAAGGTGCACCGGGCCTACCAGGCGCCAGTTTTCTCTGCGCACCACTTGGCCATGTTCGCGCGCCTTCTCCTCGCAAATCTCCCAGTTCGAAGCCAAGGCGTTGAACCCACCCGTGGTGGTAGCCCCTAAGGAGAGGAGGCTTAGCCCGTATTTCCCCGCCGCGCGCGCACCTGCGGGGGAGACTTGCGAGGCCACTGCGATCTCGACGTGCGGCTTGGTGTACGGGGCGAGCTGCAGGCGAGCGTCACGCAAGCGAAACCAGTCCGTCTCCATGGTAACGGTTTCGCCGCGGAGCAGCGGCACTAAGGCAGCCAGCGCTTCATCCATCATGTCGCGCTGCCGGTCTACCGGGATCCCCATCATGAACGCGTCGGACGGTAGCGCCCCCGGCCCTACGCCAAACATCACGCGTCCGCGCGTTTGATGGTCGAGCTGCATGATCCGATCCGCCACCATGAGCGGGTGGTGATAAGGCAACGAGACCACACCAGTCCCCAGCTTGATGCGGCGCGTCCGTTCCGCAGCGGCGGCGATGAACACCTCCGGGGAAGCGATGATTTCGTAGCCCGCCGAGTGATGCTCCCCAATCCACGCTTCGTCGTAACCGAGGCGGTCCAGCCACTCGATCAGCTCAAAGTCCCGCTGCAGAGCGAGGGTGGGGTTTTGGCCCACCGGGTGGAAGGGGGCAAGAAAGATTCCGAATCGTAGATAGCCTGTCGCCATGTTGGTTCTCCTCATTCCGCCCTCGGCGGGCGTTATCCGCCCGACCTTGTACGGTCAGCCCGCACCGGAAACAAGGGTGCTCCGCCATGGGTGGGGACAAACGGCTGGCTTTCGCCCAACCGCTCCCGCACCCACCAGACTCCTTCCCGCCAGCCGGTGCTCCAATCGCTGAACCGGTACTGATAGACCGCCACGCGCACAAAACGCGGCGGCCGCTGCACAGGAAAATCGGCAAACAGGGGCGCCACAACCCACGGGCGAGACAGCACTGCTTCCAGCAGCGAGAAAAAATAGGGCGCTCGCGGTTCGCCTCGCAGCAACAGGAACCAAAGCTGGAAATCCACGCGAGGCTGGTGGGGGGCAACGAAGGGGGGAGAGGAGCGCGGGTCACCTGGTTTGTACCGAAAGTGAAGCTCCCGCCAGTTGCGCGCGTCCTCGGAGATTTCCAGCACCGCTTCGCGCCGCACGTATGTCATCGCGGCAAAGAGGTGGTACGCATTCAGTGTGCGCCACGGCTCGAGCACTGCGCGCAGGCCAAGAGCCCGGTCCTTTAGGCGCGGAACAAACGAGAAAAACGGCACGAGAGAAACGGCGGCAAGCAGGGAAGCCAGTAACCAAAGGACCCGCGGCCGCACACGCTGCTCCACTCGAGGTGTGCAACCCGCCGTGCTCGCATCCGGCAGCCAAAGCCGGAAGCCTCTGAGGTCGTCATCGTCCAGCCCCCATAGGCAGAGTGCCATGGTCAGGTAGTTGAAAAAACCGTAGTTGGCAGTTGCAACAATGGCACTCTGCAACCCGAGCAGGACGCCGACCGTCCAGCGGCGGAGCCGCCGCGGCCCAAACAGGCCGAAAGGGACCACCAGCTCGGCCAGAAGCACTGCGGCGCTCGAGGCTCGATGGAAAGTGAGCGGCAACTGGTGCGCAAACCAGGCAAGGCACGTGGGCAGGGGTGCGGTCTCGTAGTACGTGGCCATGGCGGTCAGGTCGTGCCAGCTCGGATCGCCGCTCAACAGTTTGGCCAGCCCCGATTCCACGTGCAGCCGCAACAGCAACCAGCGAAACAAAAACACCGCGGCTGGGTGCGGTGGCTGCGCACCCAGACCCCGACCCCGCCAGGGTGCGACGAAAAGGGCAAAGAAGGTGGCCTCGAGCAGCAAGTTGTCCCACTGAAACGCGAAGAACACCCGACCACCAGAGACAAAGGAGAGATACAAACACCACAGCCCGAGCAGTGTGATGCGTGGCAAAACCCCAAACAGCAATAGAAGGCTCAAGGTCGCGCCGACGACCGCGGCATGCAGCAAGATCGAATCACTGCAGGCGAAGTGGAACAGCGTTGGCAGTTGCCACCACGCCGCCTGCAAGCGGACTGCTTGCAAGAACGTGCAAGCCGGCTGCAAGCCCTCGCTTCCGAGCAACACCAGTACCTGCGCTGCCAGAGACAAGAAGGCGATCAGATAGACAGCTCCGAGCAAGCGCAGGAAACAAAGGCGAACCAGGGCGCAATTCACCGTTGCAGCGGCGGGAAACGCATCACGGCGAGAGCTTGGATGTCACAGTGACGTCATCTCCTCCACGCAAAGGTGGGCGGATACATACCAAATCCAGACCAGACACCTCCGTTCGTGCCGGGAATGCCATGTCTCGGGTACGCAGGCGCAAATGGGCAGTAGCCTTGCGCATCCCTCCGACCACGACCCGTATGGGAAACGGTGCCGAACAAAAGTTCCGCTGCTGCGGACGCAGGGGAAGCCGATACACAAAGCCATCGCCCGGGCGAGCCGGGTCGAGCAAATGGTTTGCGGCGGACTCTAACGCGAAGCGGTCCGCTGCCCACGCCTCTTGCACGGCGGGCAGGCGGGCTCGCCTCGGGTCTGGCCGCAAAATCTCCAGGGAACTCACGCCAGATGGCTGGCAGTTCGGTAAGCTCGGATCGGCCACGTTGAAACAAAGTTGAACGAGAAACTCACAACGGCCTGGCACATCCACGGCAAAGTCGCAGGCCGCATCACCGTCGTAACAACGAAGCTTATTGCGGGGCAGCCCGAAGCGATCGAGCACGGGCGCGGCCCCGAGCACCCGCCAGGCGGCCTGGCAACCGGCCGGGCGATGCGGGTCGCGGCGGTCGCCCCGGATCAAAGGCGGCGTCGCCGTGGGCGTGGGAGTCGGCCCGGTCGGGGTCACGGTCGGCGTCGCGCGTGGCTCCCCCACCGCGAGCTGCGAGCGCGCCGCCAAATCTCCAAGCGGCACTTGGTCGCACGTCGCCAGTACGCCTACCAGCGTGGCCCCATCGGCACGGCCCTCCTCCAAGCTGGTACACGAGAACGGCACGCCAGTGGCGCTGAAGGGACCGAGTTCGAGGCCCGCTACGTTGCTAGCATTATGGATCACTGTGCTGGCCACGCCAGTGGTCGCTGGTAGCGTAAAACGCAGACTCGGAGAGGCCAGCAAGTCGTCATCGGGTGTGCAAAACTCGCCGTCCGGTCCCATGGCCGGTTCGCTGCCGGTGCACGAACCCACCAAGGCGGTCACCAAGGTGCTCACCGTCACCAGCGCTGCCCCCGGACCGCCAGCCCCTGCCACACTCAGCAGGGGTGGCCCGCCGGGAGCCTCTGGGACCGCACTACAGTCTCGCGCCAAGGTCACGTTGTGGGCTTCGAGACCCGAGCAGCCGACAACGCCGGCGGCAGAGAGCCCAGGCCCATTCACGAAAGTGCAAGGGTAGCGGCCGCTACACTCTGCATCGCCGGCAGTAAAGGGCTCGGTACAGTCGCGAGAAAGCGTCACCCCATCGGCCTCAAACAGGGTGCCACCACAGGTCTTCGCCGCGTATCCCCGCGCACAACCGCAGACAATCCCCGCCACCGAGATGCGCGGGAAGAAAACCGAGTCGGCACGGACAGCAAGCGGAATCTTGCCCTCGCGTGCTTTGCCGATGCTGAGGGTTTGGAACCCCGACACCGGGATCCCGAGGTTCAAAAACCCACTGTTTACGATAATCCCGCTCGTACCTGTCAGAACCACGTTCCCCTTCGCCACCCCAGGGATCAGGTTCATGGGTACGGCTCGCTCGCGGGTACAGTTCGCCGCACAACCGTCGCCCCCGAAGGGGCGGCAGCGGACGCACTTCCCGAACGGGCAGGCTAGATGACTCGTGCACTGCGTACCTTCGCGCGGCCCGCCCAGACACACCCCTCCCTCAACGCACGAACTTTCGTCCCAGCAAGCTTCCCCGGCCTTCGGGCCACCGATGCAAATGCCACCGTCGTCGCACTCCTCGCCTGGTTCGACAACACCGTTGCCGCACACAGCCATCGCCTCAGGTCCATCCGTCACCGCCAGCGCTGGCCCCAAGGCTACGTTCCCCAGAAGGAGCAACCCCAGGCAACTCCCGATACTTCCCCCACGCCGCAAGAAGAACCACCCAGGCATCATCGTTCTCTCGTACCGCCCGAGCATGCACGTGGCAACACAGAAACGCCTTCCGCCAGCCGTAGACCCACTTCCGCTAGCTGAGCGCCGAGGCACAGCCACGACCGCGGCGACTGGGGACCGCGCAACCCCTGGCCCTTCGACAGCTCAGCAGAATCCCGCCCACCAAGGGCTCGAGGCAAAGTGGCGGCGCGTGGAGTCGAACCACGGACCTAGGGATTATGAGACCCTCGCTCTAACCAACTGAGCTACGCCGCCAGCAAAAACCGCCAGCGGGGCGCCACGTTAGCCAGCGCCCCGCTGACCTGCAACCTCCGACCAGCTGGTTCTACCCTGGCTTCGCCCCCGAGGCACCGAGCTGCCGGGATTCGCTGTGACCAAACTGGCAAAGCACGACGAAAAGCGTGCGTGCCTCAACAGCCATTCAAGGCGCGGTTCACGGCAGCGATGATCTCGTCCACCGTAATCTCACCGTTGCCGTCGGCATCCCCCGCACCGCAGCTGCTCACCTCCTGCGACCCGAGGGCGATGTTTACCATCATGATGATCTCGTTCACCGTAACTTCGCCGTCGTTTCCGCAGTCGCCTGTACACGCGGGCGTGGTCTCGTTGGGCTGCGCCGCAAGCTGCAGGGTGACCGCAGCCGAAGCAAGGTTTGCGAGATCTGGGAGAGCAAACGCCGAGACGACCATTGCTCCACCCGGATTCCCCGCCGCCAGTGGGCCACATGCGAAGGGGCTGCCCGAGGTCGAAGCCTCGATCGGAGCGTCTCCCCCCGGGAAATTGACCAACGCCGCCGTTGCCGTCCCGGTCACTGCAAAATTCGAGGCATTCACTTGAGCATCCGGAGTCCCGTCATCGGCCGTGCACAGCTGGCCGTCCGGCCCTTGCTTCGGCCCCTGGCCGCTGCATGAAACCAGAAACACATCCAGGCCAATCGTGGCCGTCACGACCGCCGCACCCGCAGGCCCTTCGCCAGAAAGGGTGATCACCGGAGGAAGCGGACCGCCAAGCTCACCGCCCATATCCACGGTGTACGACAAGTTCGCATTCGAGAGACCGTTACAAGCGATTACACCGGAGAGCGTATTACCTGGGCCGTGTAAGTATGTGCACGGCTTACGACCCTCGCACACAGTAGGGTCGTCGGTACAGTCCGGGGCCACCGAGCCATCGCTGTCGAGGAAGGTCCCGCCACAGGTTTTTACCGCTGCCCCGTGTGCACACCCGCAACCGGTAAAACCGAGCACACTCACTTCCACTGGCGGAAACCGCACAGACTCACTCTTCACCACCACTGGGATCTGCCCGTCGCGTTCCTTACCGATGGTCAAGACGAGCTGACCATCCAGCGGGATTGCAATCGAACCCAAGAAGCCAGCGCTGGCAACGATCCCGCTCGTGCCTGCGGTCAACGATTGCTGCAAACCGCTTCCGACGACCTGTCCAGGCACAAGGCGATAAAGAACATCCTGCTCGAACGTGCAGTTTGCAGCACAGCCATCCCCGCCAAAGGTCTTACAGATTCCGCCTAGGCACTGGCTGTCACTGGTGCAGGCGGTGCCAGCGTTGTCGCTCCCGATGCACACCCCACCATCGTCGCATTCTTCGGGCGGCTCCACCACTCGGTCCCCGCAGGTGGCTGCGCGCGCGGGTGCGGCAGCGAGTCCTCCAGCCACAAGCCAGGCAACCACCCAGGTGCGCAGCGCGTTTTTCCCCTTCATACAGCTTCCTTTCGTTGTCAGGATTCCCGCCAAATCGGCGAACAGCACGCGCTACCGCGAAAGTGGCAGGAATGTCAAGACAGTCTTTGTTTTCAGGCCCCGTTCCCCCTCGTAGGCAAGAGAAAGCGGTTGCCTACGCGCCCTGGATCGCGCACCATGACGGCATGATCGAGTTGGTGGAGCTGACCCGTTACTACGGGTCCTTTCCCGCAGTGCGCAACCTCTCGCTGCGCGTGGAGAAAGGCGAGGTATTCGCTTGTCTCGGTCCGAACGGTGCCGGCAAGACCACTACGATTCGCATGATGATGGGCTTGCTTCAGCCGACTTCAGGTCGGGTCGTGCTGGGGGGACACGATCTAGGGCGCGATCCCATTTCCGCCAAGCGCATTTGCGGCTTCGTACCGGACCGCCCGCACCTGTATGAAAAGCTCACCGGACAGGAGTTTCTGGACTTCGTCGCGGGCCTCTACGGCGTGCCGCCGCAACTAGCAGCCCGCCGCTGCACGCACTTGCTGGAAATGTTCGACCTCACGGAATGGAGCGAGGAACTCATCGAGAACTACTCGCACGGAATGAAGCAGCGCCTGGTCACCGCTGCCGCGCTGGTGCACGAGCCGCGTATCCTCATCCTCGATGAGCCCATGGTCGGTCTCGACCCGCGTGGCGCTCGCTTACTCAAACGCACGCTGCGCAGCCTGGCGCGGCACGGGGTTACGGTGTTCCTCTCCACCCACAGCCTCGAAGTTGCCGAGGAAGTGGCGGACCGCATCGGCATTATCGACCGCGGGGAGTTGATCGCGCTCGGTACGTTGGAGGAACTCCGGCAGCGGGCGGGCAGCCACGCTGGTGCCGATTTGGAAGCGATTTTCTTGCGCCTCACTGGAGCCGAGGACGTGGCGGAGATCTTGCCCGCCCTGCGCGCGTGATGCAGGGCGACCCCCTGCCCGGCCCGGGCGCTTCTTGGTGGTGGCTTCTCAGGCCGCGCTGGCTCACGGCCCGTAACCGCTACCGGCAGAGCCGAAGCCAGCGCTGGCAGCGCTGGTTCGTGGCGACGCTGGCGCTCACCTTTTCTGCGGGAGTGTTCGTCTTCTTCTACCGCGTCCTGCAACATTTCCTCTCCGTTCCCGAGTTCGGACCGATCCTGACCTACAAACTGCTCGCCATGGTGTTCCTCACCTTCTTTTCCGTGCTGCTCTTTTCAAACGTCGTGACCGCCCTTTCCACCTTCTTTTTGAGTGCGGAACTGGATCGCCTGGTCGCTGCACCTCTACCCGGCTCGATGTTGTTCCGCGCGCGGTTCGCCGAGACCGTGCTCGAGTCCTCCTGGATGGTGGTTGTGTTCGGCTTCCCCGCCTTTGTGGCGTACGGCCTCGCCCACCAAGCCGGGCCCGCCTTCTACTTGAGCATCCCGCTGACCGTGATCCTCTTCATCCTCGTTCCCGCAGGGTTGGGCGTAGTTCTCACAGCCGTGCTCGTGAACGTTTTCCCGGCCCGTCGTACGCGCGACTTGCTCGTGCTTCTTGCCATCGTCGCTCTTGCCGTGCTCTACCTCTCGCTCCGCTTGCTCCAGCCCGAACGCCTGGTTGAGCCCGACACATTCGCCGAGTTCACGCAATTCTTGGCCGCGATGCGCGCGCCAACTGCTCCCTACCTGCCCAGCTCCTGGGCTGCCGAGGTGTTGCACTCTCTGGCCACCGAAGAGTACGCGGTGGCGCCCTTTTACCTCTTCCTCCTTGCAACCACCGCAGTGCTGACGGTGGCCGCTTCCGGGTTGGTTACCATCCGCTTGTTCCCCTCTGGATTCAGCAAGGCACAAGAAGGACGGCGCTCGCGCTACTCGCGGTGGGCGCTGTCGGACCGCATCTTCGACAGGCTTTTTGCCTTCTGGCCCGCTTCGGTTCGGCGTATTCTCGGGAAAGAGATCCGCACGTTTTTTCGAGACACGAGCCAATGGTCGCAACTCATCCTCCTGCTCGCCCTAGTGGTGGTGTATGTGTACAACTTCAGCGTATTGCCGCTCGGCGGCTTTCCATTGGTCACATTCTATTTTCGCAACGTGATCTCCTTCTTGAACCTACTGCTGGCAAGCTTCGTGGTGACCTCGGTAGCGCTGCGCTTTCTGTTTCCAGCGTTGAGCCTCGAGGGCAAAGCGCTGTGGATCGTGCGCACCGCGCCCATTTCTCTTCGCCAGCTCTGGTGGAGCAAGTTCTTTGCTGGACTCGTCCCCATGCTGGCGCTGGCGGAAACACTGATCGTAGTCACGAACCACTATCTGCGCGTGCTGCCCTTCATGCGGTGGCTTGCCCCCCTGACCATGCTCGGACTCACCTTCGGCATTTGCGCGATCAGTATGGCAACTGGGACCCGCTACCCGAAGTTCGATGCCGAGCATGCCGCCAAGATCGCCACAGGAGTGGGCGGGCTCGTCTCCATGGTGCTGTGCATGAGCTTTGCGACCGCGGTGATCATCCTGCAGGCCTGGCCTGTGTACGTGATGTTCTCGAGCTACTTGCAGGAGGAACCGTTGTCCGGCCTGACCTCCCTAACTGTGTGGGGTTCCCTGCTCGCGTCCGCTGTGCTCATGGTCGGGGTGACCGCAGCCGCACTGCGGTGGGGCCTCGCCGCGCTCGATCGCCTAGAGGACTAGTAAACAACCCTATCGAGATCGTCGGCTCCGAGCTTGTTAAGTTGCGGCCGCCGCCTCCGACACCGCTTCGCCCCCCGCATTCAGGGCAACTCGCTGAAGCTCGTAAAGCCGCGCGTACAAGCCACCACGCGCCAGGAGCTCGCGGTGCGACCCTTTTTCGCGGATCTCCCCGCGATGGATCACGAGCACTTGATCCGCCCGCTCCACAGTGGCCAGGCGGTGTGCAATCAGCAGCGCCGTGCGGCCGGCAAGCAGTTTCTCCACTGCGTCTTCGATCCACGCCTCGGTCTGCGGATCCACACTCGAAGTCGCTTCATCCAGAACCAACACGCGCGGGTCAGCGTGCAATGCGCGCGCGTACGCCAGGAGCTGGCGCTGGCCAGCGGAAAGGTTGCTGCCACGCTCGTTGAGCAGCTCGTCGAAGCCCCGTGGCAGGGTGCGGATAAAGTGGTCGGCATGGACCAGGGCGGCCACCCGCTCGATTTCCTGGCGCGAACTCTGCGGGCGCGCAAAGGCAATGTTCTCAGCCACCGATCCTGAGAAAAGGAACACGTCTTGAGCCACCATGCCGATTTGCCGCCGTAACGCTTGCGGGTCCCAATCGCGCAAGTCGACATCATCCACGAGAATCCGCCCGCGCTGCGGCTCGTAAAAGCGCAACAACAACTTGACAATGGTGGATTTTCCGGAGCCAGTGGCTCCTACCAGCGCGACTCGCTGGCCGGCTTCTACGGTAAAGCTTACGTCACGCAGCACCCAGTGGTCGTTGCGGTACGCAAACCACACGTTCTCGAACACGATGCGGCCCTTTAAAGGCCCGCGGTACGCACCTGGCTTTTCGACCGAGGCGGCTGGCGGTGTGTCGAGCAAGTCGAAGATGCGCTCCGCCGCAGCCATTGCCGACTGCAGCACAGCGTATTTACTGGAGAAATCGCGGATGGGAACGAAGAACTTCTGCAAGTACTCGAGAAACGCCACCAGCGTTCCGAGGGCGACCGTACCGGCCAGTACCTGCCTGCCTCCGTACCAAAGAACCAAAGCGGCAGAGACACTTCCCACCGCTTCCACTAGTGAAAAGAGCAGCGCTTCATACACATTCGCGGAGTGATTGGCCCGCCGATGCGAATCGTTGCGCTGGTCGAATTCGGTCCATGCGGCTGCTTCGCGAGTAAAGAGCTGAATCACAACCATCCCCGACAGGGCCTCTTGCAGGTACGCGTTCAGGCGGGCGATTCGCTCGCGAATGGCGCGGTAGCTGCGCCGTGCCCGCATGCGAAAGAAATTCACCATCCACACCAGAAAAGGTACCAACGCCAAACTCACCAGCGCTAAACGCACATCAATCCAAAATAAAATCACGGCAATTCCGGCCAGGGTCAGAAAATCCATGAGCACAGTGACCACTCCGGCCGCAAACATTTCGCTGATGACGTCCACGTCGGTCGTAAGCCGGGTCACCACCCGGCCCACCGGGTTCCGATCGAAGAAGTCCGCAGGCAGTCGCTGCAGATGGCGGAAGAGAGCCAGGCGCAGATCGGCCAAGCTCCGTTGCGCCACGAGCATTGCAAAATAGTACTCGAGGTACAGGAACAGGGCCTCGCCCAGCAGCGCTCCGAGGTACGCTGCGGCGAGCCAACCGAGTCCAGAGGCAATCCCCACGGCGACGTAATGATCGATGGCGAGTTTCAGTAAGTACGGTTGCGCCAGCGAAAAGGCGGTCCCGGCCGGCAAGGCCAGCACCGCCCCCGCGAATTCCCGGCGGTAGGGACGCAAAAAGGTCCACAACCGCAACAGCAATCGTAGATCGTACGCCTTCTCCTCCCCCCCGTCGGCGCCGCGGAGCGCCAAACCCCAGCGTTCGCGCCAGGAAGTCTGCTTGGGTTCTGGGTTGTTCATAGCGCCGCGATTTCCTCCTCGAGACGCTGCTGGCGGAACAAGGCTGCGTAAAGCCCACCGCGGCGCAGGAGCTGATCGTGCCGTCCCGCTTCCACCACCTGGCCACGGGAAAGAACCACAATGTGGTCTGCGTGTTGTACCGCGGAAATGCGGTGCGAAATCACCACCCGTGTCGCCCGCCCCTGCAAAGCTCCCTCGAGCGCCCTCACAATGCGGGCTTCGGTTTCCGCATCCACGCTCGACAACGGGTCGTCGAGCACCAACACTGGCGCCGGAGCAAGCAGCATTCGCGCCAGCGCGAGCCGCTGCTTCTGCCCGCCCGAGAGGGTGATCCCCCGCTCCCCGACCACCGTGTCGTAACCGGCCGGAAAGCGCTCGATTTCCTGTTCGATGCCCACTAAGCGGGCTGCCCGCCGGATTTCTTCATCCGCGACCTCGCCCACCGCAAACGCAATGTTCGCCCGCACCGTGGTCGAGAAGAGAAACGGTTCCTGGGGTACGACGCGAACGAGGCTACGGAGCTGCCGTAGCGGAAGCAAACGTACGTCGCGTCCATCGAGTAGAATCTGCCCACCAGTTGGCTCCCACAAGCGCGGCAAGAGTAGCGCCAGCGTGCTCTTGCCGGCACCGGTATGGCCAACCACCCCCAGGGTGGAACCGGCGGGAAGTCGCACGGAGATACCGCGCAGCGCCGGCTCCTGTTCCCTGCCAGGGTAGGCAAACGTGAGGTTACGAATTTCCAGTTCGCCTCGCACTTGCGCAAGCGGCCGTGCTTCGGGGTGATCACGGATTTCCGGCTCGGCTGCAAACACTTCCTCCAATCGTTGCATGGCAGCCCGACCGCGCTGCAGCACCGACAAGATCCACCCCATCGCCATGGTAGGCCAGGCCAGTAGACTGAGGTATCCGAGAAACGCCACCAGGTCGCCCACACTCAGGGCGCCCCGTACCGCCATCGTTCCGCCGTACCACAGCACGACGAGCGAGCCAGCTCCGGTGGCGAGGCGCATCAGTGGGAACAGACTTCCACGTACCTTGGCCAGCGAGATGCTGTCCTCGCGAAAGCGGTCGTTGACTTGCCGGAAGCGAGCCACCTCGGCGTCCTCGGCCGCATGGGCACGCACGACATGGCTGCCGGCCACGTTCTCCTGCACCCGGGTGCTGAGCGCAGCCAAGCCTTCCTGCACGCGCAGGGTACCTTCCATCAGCCGCCAGCTCAGGCGCTTCACTGCGACCAGCAGGACCGGATATGGCAACAAGGCCAGTACCGTCAGGCGCCAGTCCAGGTGCAGCATGATGGCCAAGCCGTACGCGTAGTACAGGGGAGTATTGATCAAGTTCAGGATGCCCGGCCCGAGCATCATGCGCACCGCGGTCACGTCATTCACCAGGCGCGACATGAGGTCGCCAGTCGATCGCCGTTGGTAGTACGCCGGGGATAACTTCAGCAAATGCGCAAACAGATCGTTGCGTAAGTCATACTCCACATCGCGACCAACGTTAAAAATTAGGGCCCGGGACAAGGTCCGGGTGGCCGCCTGTACGAGGGCGACGACGGCAATCAGCGCCGTGTGCCAGCTAACCCGCGACCAAGCCTCCCCCGCCGCAACCGCGTCCACCGCGTGCTTGAGCAAATACGGAATTGCCATGGCGAGCGAAGCGGTGGCGAGAAGGAAGAGCGCTCCCAGTGCGTAACGAGC
>JBBILD010000018.1:0-78162 GCA_037445065.1 Myxococcales bacterium | reverse complement strand
GTAGATCTCGCCCATCGTGCTCATGCACCAGCAGTAAGGCGCGGTGGTGGCCAAAGTCTGCGTCTTCCACCTTGATCACTGGAACGCTGTTCATTCCTACCGACTGAATCAGCGTTTCTTTGACTTGGCGCCACCCTTCCGCGTCCCCCACGTGCGTGATGACCCAGTCATTCCCCCGTGGACGGTACTCGAACAAGTTGAGTTCGCGGACGAGGGCCTCCGTCAAGTGCCGCCGCAAAAAGGACGAGTCACGATCTGCCGCACGAACGGCAAAGACCTTCGCGTAGCCGCCGCCAGGCCCTTCTTCGAGCGAATCGACCTCATCGGGCTCGGGCCGCTCATAGCGGCGGTAAATGTCCTCCCACACCTTCCATCCGATGTGGTAGGGATTGAGCGAGCCTGGGATCAGCCGCACGACTTGGTTGTGCCGCACGAGAAACTCCAGGTGCAAGTCCTGCGGGAGGTCTAGGCTCTCCAGGATCCGCTTATGCCAGAAGGTCGCCCAACCCTCGTTCATAATTTTGGTTTCGATTTGGGGGATAAAGTACTGCGCTTCGGCGTGGACGATGGAAAGCAGATCTTTTTCCCACTCCTCTAGGTGTGGGTTGTAATCGCGAATGAATAGGAGCAGATCTTCATCTGGGACGAGCGGCACCTTGTGCAGGTCCGGCTCCTGCACCTCTGGTCGTTTGTGCACGGTGGCAAACGGATCCTCGCGTGGTTGGGCCGCATCGAGGAGCTGTTCTCTTTGCTCCTCCGGATTCAGCTTGCGAACTGCGAGGTTGCGCCGACATTGCAAAGAAAGAGCGTGCGCAGCGTCCAGAATCCGCTCGACGCGGTCGATTCCGATGCTCGGCGTTTCAATGTATGCCCGCACGCGCTGGCCGTGCGATTTCATCATTCCGACCACATACTCGGGCCGGGTGGTCTGGAAGGTGAAGTTGTTTTTGAAGAAATCGTTGTGTGCGTAGACGTGCGCAATCGTGAGAATCTGCAGGGCCAAGGTGTTGTCGCGCATCAGGTAGGCAAGGGCGGGGTTCGAGTTGATGACCATCTCGTAAGGCAGACCGGACACACCGTAGTCGTACAGAGTCTTGAGCTTTTCGTATGCCTTCCCGTACGACCAATGCGGATAGTGCGATGGCATGCCCGAGTACGCCATGTACGCGAGCATTTGATTGTGATCGCAGATCTCGAACTCCTGCGGGAAGCAGTCGAGGCCAAACTCGGCCACCTTCTCCCGAATCCGCTTGTCCCACTCGATCAGATCGGCAAGCTCGTACGCCCGCACAGAGCCTACTCCTGTACCCGATCACGCGACAGAAAAGCCTTGAAGCTCGGCCAGATGTCCTCCTTCCGTTCGATCAACACGGTGTGGAAGTTGTCAGCCTGCACGCGGCGGAACAAGCTCAGCATCGAGCTTTCGTAGTACCGCGATCCGAGGGGCTTGATCTCGCCGTATCCGAACAGGTTGCACGTGTCTGCCAGTTCTTTGGCCAGACGCAAGGCGTTCGGATTGTCCGCATCGAAATTGTCGCCGTCCGAGCAATGAAAGGCGTAAATGTTCCACAAGGACGGGTGGTAACGCTCTTGAATGATTTCCAGAGCCTTTTGGTAGGCGGAAGAGATAAACGTCCCGCCAGATTCGCCTTTGTGAAAGAACTCTTCCTCGGTGACCTCGCGTGCCTCCGTGTGGTGGGCAATGAACACCAGCTCCACGTTGCGGTATTTGCCTTTGACGAACTGGTACAGGAGAAAGAAAAAGCTGCGGGCCAAGTACTTCTTCATCGTGTCCATGGAGCCCGAGGTGTCCATCATGCAAAAGACGACCGCATTCGAGTCCTGCTTGAGGTCGGGCACCATGTGCCGGTAGGTGAGGTCGTCCTCATGAAAGGGAAACCGATCTTCGGCCCGCGCGCTAAGCCGCCTCTGCAGTGCCAAGCGGCGGCGTACCTTGGCTTTGACCGTACGGCGTTTGTCGAGGCGGATCCGCACGCCAGCGGGCCGGTAGCCCTTGCGCCGCAAAACGCGCTGGGCTGGAAGTTCGCGCAGGCGGCGCCGTTCGAGGTCGGGGAGCTCGAGGTCCTCGAACATGATTTCGACTAACTCGTCCAGGGTGATCTCCGTCTCGTAGTAGTCTGCCCCGGGCTGATCTCCAGCCCGCTCGGGCTGGCCGCGTCCTTCGCCTTCTCCCCCGCGGATCACTTGCCCGGGCTCGACCTCGCCGCTGGCCTGGCCGACGCCGGGAACATTCTCGCCAAAGATAAAGCGGTACTCGCGGATGCCGCGGATCGGCACCTTGATCACGCGGTTGCCGTCTTTGCCGATGATCGCCTCCTCGGCAATGATATCCGCGATGTTCTCGCGGATGGATTGACGAACCTTTTGCCGGTGGCGGAGGCGATCCCCCGCCGCGCGGTCACTGCGCTCTGCATCAAGCGGCTCAAACGGGCGAAAGATCGATTCGGGTATGGACATGGGAATCCTCACCGCAACCTGCCGCGAGGTACGAAGCCGGAAATCGTCGCTGAAGTCGGCGAACCGCCATCAGTCCTTCCACAGGTTGTTTGCCGCGTACTTGAGCACCACGTCCACGCAACTAGCACAGTAACCTTGCTCAAGTAGGTTGCGTACCATCGCATTGTACTTCTCGGTCTGCTCCTCGTCGCGGGTGCGCGCTTTGGTGATGATCCGGCTAATCTCGCGCACCGACGTCATGAGTTTCTTTTCGATGGCTTCTTTGAGAGGTTCGTAACTGCGGTAGCTGACCTTTTCTCCGCGCCGGCTCGCCGCCCACAAGTAGGCGATGACTTCCTGGCGGAAGCCTTCCGCAGCGGTTCCAATGATCGCGATTTGCTCTTCGATGGACTTGAGGAAAGCTTCGTCCGGCTGCAGCTCCTCTTTCGTGTTCCGATCACGCACCTTGGTGCGATTCACGAATGCTTCGGCGTGGTCCAGGTAGTTTTGGAACAACGCTTCCGCCTGCTCCTGGTACGAGTACACGAAGGCTTTGGTGATTTCTCGCTCGAGGATGTCCAGGTATTCCTTGTGCAGGGTGTCTTGGAGGAACTCCAGATACTGCTTGCGCATGTCGTCGGGTAGATCTGCTTCCTTGGTCATTTGGATCAACGCTTCGCGAACGCTGATCGGGTTGATGCAGTTGCCCGCGATATTGTCCGAAAGGGCATTGTCCAACGCTTTCATGATGAACCGCGTGGAAATCCCGAACATCCCCTCGCGCTTGGCATCCTCGCGCAGTTCGCGAACGTCAATTTTCTTGGTGCGACCTTTCTCTACCACTTCCTCGCCGTTGTAGAGTTTGAGTTTGGTCATCAGGTCGCATTTGCTCGTCGGCTCGAGCCGCGTCAGGATCGCAAACATGGAAGCGATCTCGAGGGTGTGCGGTGCAATGTGTGCGCGAAAGTCTGAGTTGCGAAGGATCTTCTCGTAGATCTTCACCTCTTCGGATAGGCGCAAGTTGTACGGTACTTTGACCACAACGATCCGGTCGAGAATCGCTTCATTGGTGTGATCCGCCTTGAATTTCTGCCACTCGGCTTCGTTCGAATGGGCGATGATCACTTCGTCAACGTAAACCATGCCGTGCCGCCCCGGCGCGGGGATCACTTTTTCCTGAGTCGCGGTGATCATCGCGTGGAGATACTCGGTCTCGTTCTTGAAGACTTCGATGAACTCCACGATCCCTCGGTTGCCCACGTTCAAAGCACCGTTCAGATCGAGCACACGCGGGTCGCCCTCTGAGTACAAGTCGAGCTTGGAGATATCCTCGGATCCGATGAGGACGGAGGTGTCTTGGTTATTGGGGTCCACCGGAGGCACCACGCCGATTCCGACTCGGTTGCGCTTCGAGAAAGAGCGCAATACCACTGGTACCTCTTCGTACTTTCCTTGGTACTCCTCCTTCAGCCGGAAGCGGCAAACCGGGCAAAGGTCGCCCTCGATGTGCACCCCCAGCATTTTCTCGAACTCGCGGCGTAGGTGGCGCGGGAGCAAATGCAGCGGCTCCTCGTGCATTGGGCAGCCCTCGATTGCATAAAACGGCGGGCTTTCCTCTAAACCGCGCTGGATCCGTTCTACCAGCGAACTTTTCCCCGACCCGACCGGACCCATGAGATAGAGCACCTGGCGGCTTTCTTCGCCCTTCAAGGCCGCAGCATGGAAGTAGCGCACAATCTGGGCGATTACGCGCTCGATGCCGAAGAACTGGTCGGCGAAAAAGTTGTAAATCTTGACCGGTTCGTCTTTGAACAACCGCTTGGTGCGGGGATCGTCGGTGTCGAGGACATCGCGCACGCCGGCTTGCATGATCATGTCGTAGATCCGCGCGTGCGCCAGTTTGGGAATGTCGGGGTCTTCCCGGACCTTCTCGAGGTAGTCGAGAAAGGTACCGCGCCACTCACGACTCGCTCGGGCCGCTCGGTCCTCCTCGATCAGTTTCTGAAACTGGGACTTCTCTTCGTGCATGTTTACCACTCCTTGGACGGCACGCTGCCGTCGCTGGCGCCCCGCTCCCTTTTGCCACCGCGATCTACGTCATCTGGTCGCTCGCCCTTGTTTCACCGAAATTCAGAGACAGCTCTAAGTATATCGGCCTTCGCCAGCGGGGCAACGGTGAAAACCTCTCGGGACAAAGCAGCACAAGATCGAATGCACAGCGCATGTCACGCTGGCTTGGAGCGCCAGCGGTGCGATGTTCGCTGACCCTCGACCAACCCTGCCTCATCCCACCCATCGCGGACGCGACGCTACCACCACCGCCAGGCTTGGTCAAGAAAGATTGCTGGACTCGATAAGTTTCTGAGATGCAGCGGGCAGTGCTCGGAACGTGCTCGCGCCGTTCCTTCAATCTAGAATGGGTTCGTGCACTCCGGGTACGTAATAGATCCCCATCAGCACGAACATCTCATCATCGGTGGTGACGCCTCCACGCAGCGGACACGCGTCACACAGGCCGTCGCCCGCGCCAGGCTCAGAGTCGCACGAGCGGTGCCGTTGCTCCGTGCTGCTGCCAGAGCATGGCGCTCCCACTCGGCCGGCTGCGCAGTGAGTGGCTGACAAGCAGCCGCCCAGCCCAGGGACGAGCGGGCGCGGAGCCGTGGACTTCCTTTTGACCTCCGTCGGATTCGTGAATCCATTGTCATACAATGCGCAGTACGTGAGCGTCCGCTCTGCTGCGGTCGCGGCGCTGTACCGGCGCGGAGGGTCGAAGCGAAGGACAAGCGGATCGTTGTAGAGCAGGCTCACGTACAACAAGCTCTCTGCTGGATCGCGTGGTTGGGGCGGCGGGGCGCCGTGGAGGGCGGCCTGCACGGAGCGAACGATTTCATCCACGGTGATTCTCTCATCATCGTCGAAATCGGCATCCGCGCACGGATCCGACGAGGTACCCGCCAGAGCGAGGCCGACAGCGCCTACAAGCTCTTCGATGGTAACGCTGCCGTCTTCGTCACAGTCGCCGCTGCGCTGCCTCTTCCAACTGAGGCACGGGTAACCCTGGCAGACGTCAGGACTGGCGAAATCGTAGCCCAAGGGTTCACACGCTTGCCCGTTTGCGGGCCCGCCCGCGCAGGCCCATCTCCCCTCAAAGGTGCGCCAACGTTTCATGCGCTTGTGAGCGTGCGAGCTTAACTCGAACAAACGCGCGTCTTTGGGCAGTTCGTGGTGGCTGCACACTTCCTTCGTTGTGTAAGGCGGGACTTCGGTCATCTTAAAAATGTCTTTGCCATCGAAGATCGGCTGCGCGAAGCTTTGTTGCTGCTCCGGCTCCGCGAATTCGAAATTCAGCCAGGCTTCGAGCTTGCCCGGTTCATCGGTCAGATTGAAGGCGTGCGAATTCCAGATGATGATTCCTCGAATTGGAATCTCCGCGTATACCCCTGGGGGCAAACGATACTCGGTGGCCGTTTCTTGCCCGCCACTGAAACCGGCCCGATTGATTCCGGTGTTGGAATCCGCCGGGCCGAAGCCGATGCAACCCACCGCGTCTTGTGGATCTGTGGCACAAATCCCAGAACCACAGAAATGGGTGTCTGTTGGAGGACAAAGCTCGCCGTTCCTTTCACCCCCGCGACAGCGGAAAGTCCCCCAAATCGGATCGTCCGGACTTGCACTGCCCAGATATAAATTGGCGATCAGATGATGGCTCAGCGGATCTTGCCGAACTTCGTTGCGCCAGTAGCGGAAGGTCACTCCTTCGCGTCCGAGGAACTGCCGGAGGGCTCGGTAGCGTTCCGGTACCTGCTCGGTGAGGTCGTAGTAGGTTACGAAACAGACCTCTCGTTCTGAGTGCGGAGCGACCGTCCACGCAGGCATACGCAACTGTACGCCTTTACCAGGCGGGGGTGGTTCGAGCGGCCGGATGGAAATCGGTTTCGGGGGAGGGAGACACGCATCTATCAGATCTTCGGTCCCTGGGACAGTGCCCGCTCGTGGTGCGCCGGCCTCGATCCAGCGCCGTACCAGCTCGAGCTCCGAGGGGGACAAAGCCGGCAGCGGATCCGGAGGCATGGGGCGAAGCGGGGCTCGGTACTGCTCGGGCAGGGTTTTCGCTGCCAGGTTGGTAAACAAGAGGCTTAGGTCGCGCCGCCCGGGGACAACTCGCTTCTGCCCACTCACGGTTCGAGCCTCTGCCTCGACCAGGGCGTCGTAGGAGTGCCCTTCCCGCAAATCGAGCCCCCCTTGCCGGGCACTTCCGTGACACAGGTCGTTCGTGCAGCCGCGTCGCTCGAAGATGACCGACTGAATCAGGTCAAACGTGCCCGCGAAAGAGCCCGCACTGCAGGGTTGCTCTCCGCTTGCACGGAACGGCGCGCCGAACAGAGCGACCACAAAAATCCAGTGGACAGCGCGCAGCATGGCATCCTCCTACGGAGCTCGCCTCTACTACAGCTGGTGCAACTTGTTCAATTCCTTCGCAACTTACTGCGCGTGACAAGAAGCACCGCCCGCTTTACATTGCCTGCCGGTTACCCACGGTTCCAAGTGGAGTGTGAGCATGGCAGAAGTGAAACGTTCCTGGATGGACCCAAAGGCGGTGCTAGTCGCGATGGATTTTTCGACTCCGGCGCGGCGCGCTCTGGAATTGGCTCTGCGATGGTTTGCGGGCGCGGATGTGACCGTGTTGCACGTCATTGATACCGAGTTGGCATCGAAGATCGAGGCGCACGGAATCGCGGGCCGCTCCGAGGCTGTAACGCGCCTGCGCGGGGAGGCGGAGGCGCGCTTTGCTGAACTCATCGAGGAGATAGGAGAGGGGCGTTTCGAGACGATGATTGTGGAGGGGACACCCTTTGTAGAAATCGTCAAGCTGGCGCGCGATCTGGCAGTAGACGTGGTCTTCATGGGCATGCGTTCGGCAGAGCGCAAACTCGGCGAGTTTCTCACTGGCAGCACAGCGGAGCGGGTCCTCCGGGCGGGCCATTGCCCCGTAATCGCGGTACCGTAAGCTAGGCAGGATGACGGAGAGGCGTTTTTGGTTCCCCTGGTGGTATCTCGTACTGGCGATTCTTTTGTTGTTGGTGCTTCAGCCCTACGGCCTGCCCGAGCCGGCAGAAGAGATCTCTTACTCCCAGTTCAAACGATTGTTGTACGAGGGCAAAGTGACCGACCTGGTGCTGACCCCCGAAGAGATTACCGGGAGAGTCACGGACGTAAATGCGGGCTCTATCCTCACCCCTGAGCAAGCCAAACGAATGGAGCGTTGGGGGCCGAATCCACGCTTCTGGACCGTACGGGTTGACGATCCGAAGCTGATTGAGCAGCTCGAAGAGCAGGGGATTGCGTTTGCGGGGCGCGTGCCCAACACCTGGCTGCCCACGGTTCTTTCTTGGGTTGCCTCTGCTCTGGTGTTCATCGGACTTTGGTTGTTCGTCTTGCGGCGGGTGGCGGGCGGTGGTGGTGCAAGCGGGCTCATGGCAATCGGCCGCAGCAAGGCCAAAGTTTATGTGGAGAACGAGACCAAGGTGACCTTCGCCGACGTCGCCGGAATCGACGAAGCGAAAGAGGAACTGCGCGAAATCGTCGAGTTCTTGCGCACGCCGGAGCGATTCCGCCGTCTTGGCGGTAAGATTCCGAAAGGAGTCCTTCTGGTCGGGGCTCCGGGCACTGGCAAGACGCTGCTGGCCCGTGCAGTGGCGGGTGAGGCCAAGGTGCCGTTCTTCAGCATGAGCGGCTCGGAGTTTGTGGAACTGTTCGTCGGTGTCGGGGCCGCCCGAGTTCGCGATTTATTCGAGCAGGCCAAACAGAAGGCACCTTGCATCGTGTTCATCGACGAGTTGGATGCGCTGGGTAAGTCTCGCGCGATCAATCCCCTAGGCACCCACGATGAACGGGAACAAACCCTGAACCAGCTTTTGGTGGAGATGGATGGGTTCGACCCGAACGTGGGCGTCATCATCATGGCCGCCACAAATCGCCCCGAAATTCTGGATCCCGCGTTGTTACGGGCTGGCCGGTTCGATCGCCATGTGGCACTTGATCGGCCGGACGTGCGGGGGCGCGAGGCGATTCTGCGGGTGCATACCCGCAACGTGAAGTTGGGGCCTGACGTGGACCTGGGCGTCGTGGCGCAACGCACCCCGGGATTCGTGGGAGCAGATTTGGCGAACGTGGTGAACGAAGCGGCACTGCTGGCTGCGCGCCGCGATCGAGAGTACGTGACCATGCAAGACTTCGATGATGCCATCGATCGCATCACGGCCGGGCTAGAGCGAAAGACGCGGGTGATGAGCCGGCGAGAGAAGGAGATTGTGGCGACTCACGAAAGTGGTCACGCAATCATAGCGTCGCTTTTGCCCAACATGGACCCCGTGCGCAAAATCTCTATCATCCCGCGCGGAATTGCAGCTCTTGGGTACACCCAGCAACTGCCTACCGAGGACCGCTATTTGATGACCCGCTCCGAACTCGAGGATCGGTTGTGCGTCTTGTTAGGTGGGCGCGTCGCGGAAGAGCTGCGGTTCGGTGACATCTCCACTGGGGCGCAAGATGACTTGCAGAAAGCCACTGACATCGCCTTGGCTATGGTGACGCGGTATGGCATGAGCGACACGCTGGGATTGCGCACGTTCGAATCGCAACGCCGCTCGGTCTTTCTGGAATCCCCAGTTGCTAGCCAGCGCGATTACAGCGAAGCAAAAGCAGCTGCGATCGATGCAGAGGTCGAGAGGGTGCTGGCACGTGCCTACCAGCGTGTCAAAGAACTTCTCGTGGCACACCGCCCACAACTCGAGCGTGTTGCGAGCGTTCTGCTCGAAAAAGAGGTGCTGGAGGGGGATGAACTGCGCCGCCTACTCGCGCAGGCTAGCGAGGAACGGACGGCGGTTGCCCGCCCTGCCTGATCGCGACCGGCGGAGGGAGGCGCGATCGAGTCAGGTGCTCGCTTTCACGCCGCTTCGGCGAGCCGCGTCGCGTGAAAAGTCAGGGTACCGTCCACGTAGTCCACGTAGACCCGGCTGTGATCAAAAATGTCTCCAGCCAGAAGCTTCCTCGCCAGCGTCGTCTCGAGTTCGCGCTGTAACAGCCGCTTGAGCGGCCGCGCTCCGTAGACCGGGTCGTACCCAGCCTCCGCGAAATGGTCGATTGCAGCAGGCGACAGCTCCAGTTCGATCCTTCGCTCGGCCAGCCGCTTGCGCAGTCGCCCGAGCTGGATCTGCACGATTTCTCTGATTTGCTCCCGGGTGAGGCTGTGGAAAACAACGATATCGTCAACCCGGTTGAGAAACTCGGGGCGAAAGTGGCGCCTCAGTGCTTCGAGAACCTCGTTCTTCATCGCCTCGTAGGCCGTGGGGTCAGCACCTCCTCGGTAATTGAGAATCAGGTGGCTGCCGATGTTCGAGGTCATGATGATTACAGCGTTCTTGAAATCTACGGTGCGTCCCTGCCCGTCCGTCAGCCGCCCGTCGTCGAGGATTTGTAAGAGGATATTGAACACGTCGTGGTGCGCTTTCTCGATCTCGTCGAACAGCACCACGCAGTACGGTCGGCGGCGTACGGCCTCGGTGAGCTGCCCCCCTTCTTCGTAGCCGACGTAGCCCGGCGGGGCGCCGATGAGGCGAGCCACAGTGTGTTTCTCCATGTACTCGGACATGTCGATCCGCACCATGGCGTTCTCATCGTCGAACAAAAACTCGGCAAGAGCGCGCGCTAACTCTGTCTTCCCCACGCCGGTGGGGCCGAGAAAGATAAATGAGCCGATGGGGCGGTTCGGATCCTTGATTCCCGCACGTGCCCGGAGGATCGCGTCGGCGACCGCGCGTACGGCATCGTCCTGCCCGACCACGCGCTTGTGGAGTTGTTCTTCGAGACGAAGGAGTTTCTGCTGCTCGCTTTCCACCAACCGGCTCACGGGAATTCCGGTCCAACGCGCGACGATCTCGGCAATGTCGTTCTCGTCCACTTCTTCTTTGATCAGACGCAGGCCGCCCTCCTGGGCCGCAATTTTCTCTTCCTCCTCCTTGAGTTGTCGCTCGAGTTGGGCGAGCACGCCGTACTTGAGCTCAGCGACTTTGTTCAGATCATATTGCCGCTCGGCCTTGCCGATTTCTACTTTGGTCTCCTCGATCTTGCGCCGCAGTTCGCGCAAACGGTGGATCGCAGCCTTTTCGGCCTCCCAGCGAGCCCTCAACGCCTCTTGCTGTTCCCGCAACTCCTTGAGTTCCTTTTCCAGCTTTTCCAGGCGCGCCCGCGAGGCTGGGTCGGTCTCCTTGCGAAGCGCCTCGCGCTCGATTTCCAGTTGCATGACGCGCCGCGAAACCTCGTCCAACTCGCTGGGCATCGAGTCAATTTCGGTGCGGAGTTTGGCAGCCGCTTCGTCCACTAAGTCGATCGCTTTGTCGGGTAAGAAGCGGTCGCTGATATACCGGTGAGACAGCACTGCTGCGGCGACAAGCGCACTGTCCTTGATGCGAACCCCGTGATGGACCTCGTAGCGCTCGCGCAGGCCCCGCAGGATCGAAATGGTGTCCTCGACGGAAGGTTCGTCCACAAACACAGGCTGGAAACGGCGCTCCAGCGCGGGGTCTTTTTCGATGTGCTTGCGGTATTCGTCGAGTGTCGTGGCGCCAATGCAGTGCAGCTCGCCACGAGCCAGCATGGGTTTGAGCAGATTCGACGCGTCCATGGCGCCCTCTGCCGCACCGGCGCCGACGACGGTGTGCAGCTCGTCAATAAAGAGGATGATCTCGCCCTGCGAGTCTTGAACTTCTTTCAGCACCGCCTTGAGCCGTTCTTCGAATTCCCCGCGAAACTTTGCGCCGGCGATCAAAGCTCCCATGTCCAGGGCGATGATGCGCCGGTCTTTGAGTCCCTCGGGCACGTCTTTGCGCACGATCCGTTGCGCTAGCCCCTCGACAATCGCCGTCTTACCCACACCCGGTTCGCCGATGAGCACAGGATTATTCTTGGTCCGGCGCGAGAGCACCTGGATCACCCGGCGAATTTCTTCGTCGCGGCCGATGACTGGGTCCAGCTTCCCCTGTGCTGCGAGCTTGGTCAGGTCGCGGCCATACTTTTCCAGTGCCTGGTATGTCGCCTCGGGATTCGGGCTCGTGACCCGTTGCCCTCCGCGCACCTTCTGCAAGCCCCGCATCAGCGCGTCGCGGTCCACCCCGGCCTCGCGGAACATCTTCTCGCTGCTTGGGTCAGAGAGCATCCCGAGAAGCAGGTGCTCGATGCTGACGTACTCGTCCTTGAGAGCTTGGGCTTCCTCTTCGGCCCGCGTGAGCACGCGCGAAAGACGGTGTGTGATGTAAAGCTGATCGGGCTGGGCGGCCGGCCCAGTAACCTGCGGCAGTTTGGCCAGCTCTTGCATCGCTCGCTCTTTCAGTCGCGCGACATGACCGCCGGCCGCTTCCAGGATCGCGGTTGCGAGCCCGTCGCGCGGCTCGAGTAATGCGAGCAACAGATGTTCTACATCAATCCCTTGGTGGTTGCGTCGTGTGGCCAGCGATTGCGCTTGGCGTAAGGCTTCCTGCGATTTTTCGGTGAAACGTGCGAGGTTCATAGGCTCTCCAATCGGGTCGGCAAGCTAACCACGTTTTTGTAGTTGGCAACGGACAGGTGGCCGGTGTCGTTGGCCGCGGGACTGTGCGTCGCGTCTAGGCTCGCTCGGCGAACGAACAAATCACTGGCTGGGCAACACGGAGAAAGTCCTGGTAGCGCATCCGTACCGTTTCCGTGTGCGAGCCGGCGTTGAAGACGATGTTCTCGTCGCGGGCGAGGCTCTCGTCAACGTACAATGGTAGGCCGAAGAGATTTCCAAACGGCGGCATAGCCCCGATTTCGCACTGTGGGAAGAGATCGCGGAATTCTTGCTCTGTCGCCAGGCGTGCTTGCGGGTCGCTGAGGAAAGCGTGCGTCCGGTTAAGAGCCACTCGGTGCGTAGCGGGTAATGCCAGCAAAGCGAAACCAGCGCTGGTACGAATCACGACGACTTTCACCAGCTCCCGACCGGGTACGTGTTGCGCCTGCGCCACCTCTTGGGCCGTGTACGCCGGTGGGTGAGTTGCCACTTGATAAGCCACTCCTGCTTGATCCAACAGTTCCTTGAGTCGCTGCATCACCGCCATGGCGCACCTCCAATCGTGCGAATGCACTCAGCTTACCACGAGTAGGGGCGTGTGCCCTAGAGGGTTGGTTGCGGAAGGTTTAGGGGGCTGGAAGGGAGCGCACGCCACACCACCGCCAACGGTGAGCCGAATGAGCGGGCGCGCCAGGACTCGGTTGGCCACGTTGCAGGCAGAGGGGGCTACGAGCGCAGATCGTAGAAGGAGCAAGGGGGCCTTGCTCAGACAGCTGCTGGTTTTTCCCACACGTTGCCTGGAAAGGGGATTCGAGCGCGAAGCTCGTCTTCTACTCGCATGACCAGTTCGAGTGGGGTGCGAGACGTATCTAGCCGCAGGACCCAGCCTGGTTCGTCGGGGGAAAAGAGCTCTCCATGTTCGCGCTGTGATAGGTAGATGCGCCAGTCCGCGTCCGAGGCGTCTTTCCGCCTTGCCTGGCGCTCTTCCAGCCGTTGTCGAACAACCTCCGGCGGGCACTCGCACAGCAAGAAGAGGAGAGGAACCTGCAGGTTGTGGGCGAGAGCTCTGGTTGCGTCTCGGTATTTCCGGGCGAGAAAGGTGGCGTCCAAGATCACGCCGCGTCCGGCGTGCAGAGCGGACCGTGCTTCTTGGAGCAGCGCAGCGTACGTTCGCTGCGAAAACTCGGGGGAATACACACCTGGGATCGAGGAAGCGTTTTGGTCGGGAGCGATGCCAGCGAGTTGCTTGCGCAGCACGTCCGAGCGGAGCCAAGCAAACCCGGTGCGCTTGTGGAGGCGGTGTGCGATGGTGGACTTTCCGGTCCCACTGAAGCCCACCAAGACGAGCAACGCGCGCGTGTAGGCCCACGTGTACCGGTAGGCCAGCTCGAAGTAAGCGCGCGCTGTTTCGGCTGCCCGATCCCGCTCGGGCTCGCCGACTTCGGGCTCCACGCTCTTGAGGCTTTCCACCTTGCCCCGAACGTATGCCCGGTAACACTGGTAAAAAGGGAGAAGGCGTTCCAGCGTCGGATCCGGAGCGGTCAGCAAGTACCCGCGGATCAGCGCACGGCAGAGTTCGGGATACCCGCGGAATTCTAGGTCCATCGCTAAAAAGGCCAGATCTGCCGCCACGTCGCACCAGCGCAGTCGTTCATTGAATTCGATGCAATCAATGATCGTAACCTGGTCATCCAGATACACGTGGTCCGCATGCAAGTCGCCGTGGCCATCACGAATACGCCCTCCCGAGACCCTCGCCTCCAGGTCTGAGCGGTGTTTTGCAAGGACCGCTGCCACGAACCGCTGCATATGCTCGTCGTCATGGGCTGAAAGCGTACGGCCGCGGAACGGTGCCGCCTCGAGAAAGTTGTCGTGCCACAGTTCTTTCAGGGCTTCCGGCGTGCCCGCTGCTCCAATGGAGGGACTCGTAGCGGCACGTTGATGAAAGTCAGCGAGCACCTGGGCGACACGGGTGATTTGGATCGGCGTGACCTGCCCATTTGAAAGCAGCACGTCGAGGCGCCTCTCTTCGGGTAAAAAGCTCATTTCGACGGCGTATTCGACAACGTCCGCACGATCCGCTTCGCACAACTCGAACGTGTCTCGACCACGCCTCGCAATCCCAACCACCCGCCGGTAGACGTGGGGGGCAAGTCGTTGGTTGAGGCGCACTTCTTCGAAGCAGAAGCGCCTGCGCAAGGCGAGAGTGGAGAAATCCAGGAATCGGAAGCGCACAGGCTTTTTTACCTTGTAGACGAGGGGGCGGGCGACCAGCACGTAGGAAATGTGGGTTTGTAACAGCCGGACCTCGGCCGGGCGGTGTGCAAAGAAGGAAGGCTGCAGCATGGCGCGAATGAACGGTGGCAGTGCAGCGTCGAAAGCGGGCGTCAATGTATCCATGGCTGTGTGAGAGAGCTGTGCCGCTCGGTAGCGATCTGTGGGTAAGAATCCAAAAGTAAAATGGCTGGTTTTTCACAAGAACGCCAGTAGGGTGCCCCGGTTACGGCCTGCTACTGCGCGCGGAGAACGATGCTGCCTTGCGCTCGTAGGTCAGATTGCTTGTATTCTGTGGATGCAGCAAAGGATTTTGCTTCGCATGGCGACCTGGCTTGGCGCCTGGGTTGCGTTGGTGTTGGGCCTGATTGGGGCGGCGAGTGCTTGGGGACAGACCTCGCGCTGGACCGAGGAGGTCTTTCAGCGCAAGCCCTTGGGGCGGCCGTACATTGCTGCGCCTGGGAACGACCCGCGGCGAGCCAGTACCGTCATTGGCTCGCTGCGATATTACCAGGTGCAGCCGAAGGACACCTTTTTAGACATCGCCCGCTACTACGACCTAGGTGCGAACGAACTCGAGGACGCCAATCCGAATATCGATCCTTGGCTCCCGCCTGTGGGGCAGCCGATTCTGTTGCCGACGATGTGGGTGCTGCCAGATGCAGAGTATCGCGGCTTGGTCGTCAACATTCCGGAAATGCGCGTGTATCACTTTCGACCCGCCGGTGCGGGTGGAGTCGTTGTCACGACGTACCCGGTGGGTCTTGGACGAGACGATTGGAAAACCCCTACGGGAAAGTTCACTGTGGTGGAGAAAACTGTAAACCCTCGTTGGGTGTTGCCAGAGTCGATTAAAGAGGAGCACCGTAGGGACAACCGCCCTGCCCCCGACTTCATTCCTGGGGGCCATCCAGATAATCCTCTTGGTAAGTACCGCTTGCGGCTGAGCCTACCCCTTTATGGGATTCATGGCACGAACATTCCTTGGGGGGTAGGAATGCAGGTGAGCCATGGTTGTGTCCGTTTGTACCCGGAAGACATCGAGCACCTGTTCCCCCTGGTAGCGGTCGGAACGCCTGGGGAGTTCGTTTACCAACCCGTCAAAGTGGGAGTGCGCGATGGCCGCGTTTACCTCGAAGTGCACAAAGACATCTACGACCACACCGTCGCCTTGCATCGAGAGGCGCGGCGTGTGATCGAAAAATTCGGCGTTGCGGCGTGGGTGGACCAAGAAAAGGTCAAGCAGGTTGTGCTCGAACAAAGCGGTGTGCCCACGGACGTTACCCTGGCTGCGGCGGAGGGCCGCGAGTCACGGCTGGGCTCGAGCAGAGAGCAAACGAGACCAGCTCCCGGAGCCTTGTCGGGAGTCTCCCCCGCCAAACGTTCAGCCCCAGGGGCTCGAAGCGCAAAAACACAGTGAACCGGCCGTTGCGTCCAGGCGGCGGGCGACCTCGCACTCCGCTTGATTGCGAAAAATTTGCCCGGCGAGGTTGCTGATCACCACAACTCGGCGGGTCGCTGGATATGTGTTCGGGCGCGGGAACGAGTAGTAGCCCCAAACGAAGCAAGGGGGCAGGCTCGCCAAGCGCCACCGCAAGACGTTGAGTTCCTCGGCCATGGCCCGGTTCTGCTCGGACAATTGCGAGACCTGGCGCTCGAGCGCCTCCACCTCCGATGCCCCGCCCTCAGCCTGATTGGTAAGAGTCTCCAGTTGACGTGCGAGACGCTCGCTTTCCTCGCGCAGTGCGGCGTTCTCGTCGGCGAGAAATTTCGCGCGTTCATTGGCGCGGTCGCGTGCCACGCGGGCAGCTTTCAGTGCGCGGAGCAGATCTTTCACACCCTCGGGTCGTTCCCGTCGTGACGCCGGAGTTGGGGTCGGGGCTGCGGAAGCGGTGGCGGGGGAAGAAAAGTACACCTGGATCTTGCGCTGCGCCCGGATCCAGCCTCCGAAGGTCGGAGACACGAGTTCCAATTCGTAGCTTCCCTCACGGGGGAAAAAGGCTGCGGGTAGTTCTGCCGGAGAAGTGTGCAAACCTGCATCCATGGGGGCTCCCCCGCTCGGGCGGACATACACCCGCATCTGCCGGGGCCCGTCCCATTCCACTTCCACTGGCGGCCGTACGACCGCAGCGCTTCGTGGAGCGATGACGACCGGCCGCAAGTGGGCAAGAATGCTCGATCGCACGGCGACATCCGCTACCACGACGCCCAGGGTACACAGGAGCAGCAAGGCCAGGCTCGGCAATAGGCGCACGGTAAGCCCGTGTTTGGCACACTCGGGTACCGGAACGCAACCGGCCGACAGTGGTCCGGGACAAGGTGGGCGGTTTTGCCGCCAGGTTCGCGCCCGTTGCCTTGCCCCGCAGAGAAGATTCCGGTACACCGGGGCCGCGATGGTCTGGAACTACTTGCTGGGGCTGTTTTCCAATGATCTGGCGATTGACCTCGGCACTGCGAACACGTTGATCTACGTCAAAGGAGAGGGCATCGTTTGCAACGAACCGTCGGTGGTGGCGGTGCAGCGCGACAGCCGCGGGGGACGAAGAGTGCTGGCGGTAGGGGCCGAGGCGAAAAGGATGCTCGGGCGGACGCCGGGGTCCATTGTCGCTATCCGGCCACTCAAGGACGGCGTGATCGCGGATTTCGAGATTACGGAGGCCATGCTCCGTTATTTCATTCATCGCATTCACAACCGCAAAGCACTGGTACGCCCGCGAATCATTATCTGCGTCCCCTTCGGGATCACGGAGGTGGAAAAGCGCGCCGTGCGCGAGTCCGCCGAGTCCGCTGGGGCTCGGGAGGTTTACCTGATCGAGGAACCAATGGCGGCTGCCATCGGTGCAGGCCTGCCGATCACCGAGCCCACTGGCAACATGATTGTGGACATCGGCGGCGGAACCACCGAGGTGGCTGTGATTTCCCTGAAGGGGGTTGTCTTCTCCAAGTCGATCCGGGTCGGTGGGGACAAGATGGACGAAGCGATCGTCCAGTACATCAAGCGCAAGTACAACCTGCTGGTTGGAGAGCGCACCGCGGAACTGATCAAGATCACGATCGGTTCCGCCTATCCTGACAACGAGATCCAAACAATGGAAATCAAGGGCCGCGACCTTGTTGGAGGGGTTCCCAAAACCGTGGAGGTTTCCGACGAAGAAATCCGGGACTCGCTTCTGGAACCGATCAACCAAATTGTTGATGCGGTGCGGATCGCCCTCGAGCGTACTCCTCCCGAACTGGCGGCGGACATCGTCGACAAGGGAATTACGCTTGCCGGTGGAGGTGCGTTGTTGCGAAACTTGGATGTCTTGCTGCACGAGGAGACGGGGCTGCCAGTGGTAGTTGCCAAGGACCCGTTAACGGCTGTGGTGATGGGTGCCGGCAAGGTGCTGGACGAGCTATCCCTGCTGCGTGACGTGACCATCCAGTAGTCCTGTGCCGGGGTGCGCTCTGGCGCTGCTGACCCTGCGCAGAGTGCAAGGAGGAGGTGGACGCGAGTCGAATGGAGTGGCGAGGATAGGCAAGCATGTGGGAATTCTTGCAGCGTAACCGGGTCGGGCTGCTCACCACGGTTCTTTTCTTGCTTTCCTTGCTGCTCATGTCCTCTTCTTCTCGTTCGACGGAGCGCGCAGCGCCTCTGTCGCGCTTGATTCTAGAGGTTCTACGCCCACTGCAGTTTGCCGCGGCGGTAGGCTGGGGCGGCTTGACCCGGGCGTGGGATGCATACGTGGATTTACGCCGGGTGCGAGAGGAAAACGAGCAGTTGCGGCGGCGTCTGGCGGAGTTGGAGCGTCAGGCCGTACTGTTCGCGGAGATGGCAGAGACCGACCGGCGTCTTTCTGAGCTGCTCAAGTTTCGCGTGAACTTGGTAGGAGAGGCACAAGCCGCGCTGGTCATTGGCCGCGACCCATTCCCCTCATTTGGCACCATGGTGATTAGCAAGGGAAGCAGTGACGGTATCGAACGCGGCATGCCGGTGGTTGCGGCGCAGGGGGTCGTGGGCCGAATTCTCGCCGTGGCGCCGCACGCGTCCCGGGTGCTCTTGATCACCGATCACAATAGCGGGGTGGATGCCTTGGTGCAGCGCACGAGAGCACGGGGCGTGGTCGAGGGGACCGTGGATGGTCGGTGCTTGATGAAATACATCATGCGCGAGGAAGATGTCGCGGTCGGCGACCGAGTCGTAACCTCGGGGCTCGACGGCATTTTCCCTAAAGGCTTGTTGGTGGGGGAAATCGTTCACGTGACCAAGGGAACGCGCGGGCTGCTTCAAGTTGCTGAGATCAGACCAGCGGCGCCCATAAACGATCTGGAAGAGGTGCTGGTTTTGGCTCCGGGCGCGCAGTTGAGAGGCAGCCCGAGTTCGACAGGTTCAGAGGCAAGGCGTGGAGATGAGCAGCGGCCGAGGTAAGAGTGGTGCGGCAGTTGTGGTTTTTCGCCGCGCTTGCGGTCGTCGCGCTGTTTCTGCAGACAGCCTTGCTGCCCTGGGTGTTGCCACGTCGCACGACCGTGGATTTGCTCCTGGTGCTGTGCGTGTACCTGGGGCTGCGCCACCACTCGCTGCCGGCAATCGGCGCAGCCTTCGCTCTTGGATATCTGGAGGATGCTGTCTCGGGGACTCTGGCGGGCTTGAATGCCGCGGCCATGCTGGCCGTGTATTGGGTGATATACCGCACTTCTCGACACTTGTGGGTGGACAATGCATTAAGCCAGGTGGCTGCAGTGTTCCTGGGAGGCGTGGTCAAAAACGCCGTTGTGTTGCTTGCTCTGGCCTGGTTTCAAGGGAGCGAAGAGTGGTGGCGTGTAAGCGACCGGCTGTTTCTGTCTGTTGTCTTGACAGCCCTGGCCGGCCCCTTGGTCTTTCGCGTTCTGCGCCTCTTTCAAGAGGTATTGGGTAGCAGCGGAGACTAGTGCGTGTGGACATTGGACCAGCGCGAAGCACCATCTCGGCTCCGGCGCCGCATTCGGGCCGCCGCGTATCTCGCGCTCCTCGGGTTCGTTGGGCTTTTGGCCCGGCTCTGGTACTTGCAGATCCTGCACGGCGAGGAGCTTCGGGTGTTGTCGGAGAACAACCGGATCCGACTGCACCGAGTCCAGGCGACACGAGGAACGATCGTGGACCGCTACGGCCGGGTGCTGGTTGACAGCCGCCCGTCGTTCGATGCCGTGCTCGTACCGGAGGATGCTGGAGACCTGGACTCTACGATCGAGACGCTGGCCACGTTGCTTCAGGTGCCGTCGCATGAACTCAAGAGCCTCGTCAAGAACGGCCAGCGTCCCGCATTCCGTGAGGTCGTCGTCAAGCGCGATCTGAGGTTTGATGAGATCTCAGCAATCGAGACCCATCAGTTCGATTTGCCTGGGGTCTCTCTGCAAATCACTCCGCGGCGCAGCTACCCGTTCGGCCAGGTCTTCGCACATGTCTCCGGGTACGTTGGTGAGGTGAGCGCCCGCGAGCTACAAAGTGATCCCGTGTACCGAATGGGGGACATGGTCGGGAAAACCGGCTTGGAGCGCCGCTGGGAAAAGTATTTGCGCGGGATCAACGGCGGGCAGCAGGTGGAAGTGGATTCGCTCGGCCGCCGCTTGCGAGTGTTGCGCGAGGTGGAAGAAGTCCCTGGACACACCCTCCGCCTGACCATTGATCGCGACCTGCAACTGGCGGCCGACCGCGCTCTCGGTGAGCGCGAGGGCAGCGTGGTTGCCCTCGACCCGCGGAATGGCGAGGTCCTGGCCATGGTCAACCACCCGAGCTTCGACCCGAACGTTTTTGCGCGGGGCGTACGCAAAGAGGAATGGCGTGCGCTCTTGGAAGACCGAACGAACCCGTTGATGAATCGAGCGATTCAAGGGCAGTACCCGCCCGGTTCGACGTTCAAGTTTGTGGTGGCAGTTGCGGCCCTGGCGGAAGGGGTGATCAACCCATTCACGTACGTGCACTGCCCCGGCGGCATGAACTTTGGCAACCGCTTCTTTCGTTGCTGGCGAAAGGGCGGGCACGGCAGCGTCAACGTGCACGAAGCTCTCGTACATTCGTGTGACACGTTCTTTTACCAGGTCGCGCAGCGTTTAGGCGTAGATACGATTGCGGAGTACGCGCGTTGGTTCGGGCTCGGCCAGCCGACGGGAATCGAACTAGAACACGAGCGCAGCGGAGTAATCCCGGACAGTCAATGGAAGCTGAAACGTTTCGGAAAGCCCTGGTTCGCGGGAGAAACGCTTTCCGTCGCCATTGGCCAGGGCTACGTCACGGCGACCCCTTTACAAATGGCCAACGCGGTGGCCATGTTGGCCACCGGAGCGCGCTTTCGTCCGCACTTGGTGAAGGAGGTGGAAAGCCCGGACGGTGTGGTGGTTCATCGGGAGGAGCCGCAGCAGCTGACCCAACTGACGGTGCGCCCC
Organism: Myxococcales bacterium; assembly: GCA_037445065.1. Classification (GTDB taxonomy): domain Bacteria; phylum Desulfobacterota; class Binatia; order HRBIN30; family HRBIN30; genus JBBILD01. The sequence continues at coordinate 57,449 of JBBILD010000018.1, read as the reverse complement.
TCCGTACTCAAACAGGTACGGGACGCGCTGCGCGATGTCGTGGAGAGGGGCACGGGGAAGAACGCGCGGCTCCCCGGCGTGGAGGTCGCTGGTAAGACGGGCACCTCGCAGGTCGTTCGCTTGGGCAAGGAGCGCCCCTCTGCATCCCGGCTGCCCCGCCATCACCGGGACCACGCTTGGTTTGTCGCATATGCCCCAGCGAGCGATCCTGAGATTGCAGTGGCCGCAGTAGTGGAACACGCCGAAGGGGGGGGCGGAGCTGTGGCGGCGCCGCTAGTCCGAGCCGTTCTCAGCGAGTACTTCGCGCTCAGGGACAAGCGGGAGAAACAGTTGCATGCTGAAAATCGATCGGCGGTTGATCGCTCACTTTGACTGGCCTTTACTGACAGTGACCCTCCTCTTGCTGGCGTTAGGACTGGTGACGGTGCTGAGCGCCAGCCACGCCCAGGATCGTTTGCTGAGCCCTTTTTTCTGGAGGCAAAGCGCGTGGATGCTGATCGGCCTGGGTTTCATGATACTGGGTACGAGTTTCGATTATCACGCGCTCGACCGCTATGCGTTCGTGCTGTACGGTGCCTCGCTCTCGCTGCTCATCGCCGTCGCCCTCGTGGGAGCCTTCGGGGGCGGCGCAAGGCGGTGGCTCGACCTCGGGTTCGTGTCTCTCCAGCCGTCGGAACTCGCCAAGCTCAGTACGGTCATCGTCCTGTCTTCCGTGCTGGCACGAAATTCGGGAGAACAGACCTTGGCCTGGACAGTTGCGGTGGTGTGCTTTGTCCTGATCGGGCTTCCCTGTGCGCTCATTCTCGAGCAGCCGGACCTGGGAACGGCGCTGATCGTTGCCGCAGTGGGCGGGTCGGTTTTGATCGCCGCCGGCTTGTCTTTGCGCTGGGTCTTTGCAGGTGCCGCCGTGCTTGCGCTGGTGGCGCCGTACTTGTGGACCCATTTGAAGCCGTACCAGCAGCGTCGAATCGAGATGTTCCTGAATCCTGATCTCGACCCGCTGCGTTACGGCTATCACATCATCCAGTCGAAAATCGCGATTGGGTCCGGCATGTGGGCAGGAAAAGGCTACTTGAACGGCACCCAAAATCGGTTGAATTTCCTGCCCGAGCAACACACGGACTTCATCTTTGCCGTGTTCGCCGAGGAGTGGGGATTTGCGGGGGCCAGCGTCTTGCTCGCGTTATACCTGTTCCTGCTGCTGCGTTGTGTCGTCGTGATCTCCCGCGCCAAAGACAGTTTTGGGGTTCTGTTGACCTTTGGCCTCTCGACCATGATCTTCTCGCAGGTGTTGATCAATATCGGCATGGCCTGCGGGCTTCTGCCGGTGGTCGGCGTCACGTTGCCGTTTTTCAGTTACGGAGGCTCTTCGCTCGTTGTCTGTCTGTTCTCGATCGGCCTGCTACTGAACGTCAGCATGCGCCGATTTACGTTCTGAATCCGGCCAAGGAAGAGAAGCGATGGGTAAGATCACCGCTGAGGCGCTGCTCCAGCAGTTGCGTGACACCGTACAGAAGCTCGAGCAAGACGGCGCCAGCATTCCCGATCTCAAAATCGCTGCCGGCGCGCTCAGGGAGATGCAGGAAGGCTTCAAACTGTTCGCGCCGTTTCGCCACGTTCGCAAGGTGAGCACCTTCGGCTCGGCACGAGTGCAAGAGGGGGATCCGGTGTTTCAGTTGGCGGAGGAGTTTGCGCGCCGGATCGCGGATCGAGGCTTCATGGTGATCACTGGGGCGGGTGGGGGGATCATGGAGGCGTGCCAGCGCGGAGCTGGGCGTGACCGCAGTTTCGGCGTAAACATCCGCTTACCACACGAACAGCGCGCCAACTCGATTATCCGCGGTGACCCCAAGCTCATGTCCTTCCGCTACTTCTTTACCCGGAAGCTCTTCTTCCTAAAGGAGGCGGACGCGGTCGTTCTGTTCCCAGGTGGTTTCGGAACGCATGACGAGGCGTTCGAGACCTTGACGCTTTTGCAGACCGGAAAAACACGTCCGGTCCCGCTCGTCTTCCTCGATCGCAAGTACGGGACGTATTGGTCCACTTGGCAGCGCTACGTCGAGGAACACATGTTGCGGCGCGGCATGATCGATCGCACCGACTTCGCCTTGTTCCGAGTTACGGACGACCTCGACGAAGCCGTGGACGAAATCCTGCGCTTTTACGAAGTGTTTCACTCGATTCGTTATGTGCGTGAGATGTTGGTGATTCGGATCCAGCGGCGCCTGCCGGATGGGTACGTCGAGCAACTCGATCACCAGTTCCGGGACATCATCGTCCACGGGCGGCTGGTACAAAGGTCTTTGCTTCCGGTCGAGCGCGATGAACCGGAGATCGCCTCGTTGCCGCGCCTAGTGCTGCACTTCGACCGCATGCATTACGGTCGGCTGCGGCAACTCATTGATGCCATCAACCGCGCCCCGCAGGAGCAGAGCGGCGGGGGGGCTGGCTCTTGACCTTGGCCGAACCTTGTTGTTGTCCCCCGCTCGTCAGGAGGAGTGTTCGATGATGCAACCACAAGGACGCTTCTTCGAAGATTTCACTGTCGGAGAGGTCATCCAACACTGGCCAGGCCGTACCATCCGCGACTTCGACGATACGTGGTTTACCTTGCTCACGATGAACACCAACCCGCTGCATTTTGACGAACACTTCGCCAGCCAGTCGCAGCACGGACGCTGCTTGGTCAACGGTACTTTGGTGTTCGCCCTGACCGTAGGGATGAGCGTGCGCGACATCAGCCAGACGGCGATCGCGAACCTCGAATACGAGTCCATTAAACATCTCGCACCCACTTACCACGGCGATACGATTTACGCCGAGTCCGAAATCCTCGACAAAACCGAGTCTCGCTCGAAGCCAGATCGGGGAGTCATTTACGTCGAGACGCGCGCGCGCAACCAGCGCGGAGAAGTCGTCCTCACGCTCCGCCGCCGCGTGCTGGTGCCGAAGCGGAATTCCTGAGGCTGTAAGTAGGACGTTCCGTTCCTCCTTCGGCAGGGGCCGTTTGCTGTGAGCTCCTCAAAAAAACGACACTGCGCGTTTTGCGCGTGAGGTCACACAGGCCAGTCGTTTGCTTTCGTTCCTGACCGGAAGGTGCAGTAGCTAGGCCCGCCGATTTTCCCGGCGCCGACCTCTGACAGATCGGTTGGCTGTCCAGACCGAGGCCATGCTGCTGGCGTGGGCAGCTGCTCACGTTATAAGCACGCCGTCCCTTACAACGTACGCACCGTCCAATGCGGCGAGGTTCACGGTGCCATAGGCACGACTGCGGCGAGTGTTGGCACCCACGTTGCTCGCGGTCGCGGGCAACTTCTCGGAACGAAAGGGGACACGGATGATGGCGAAAATCGAGCGACGCATTGTGAGGGTGGGTTCAGCGTACGCGGGCGCAGCGCTCCTCTTGCTGGCGTCAGCCAGTGCACGCGCCGGCAGCACGGAGGCGGAATTGGAGCAACGCGTTCGCGCACTGGAGCGGAAGCTGGAGCTACAGGAGCGCAAGGGCCAGGGCGCTGCCTCACTCGCGGAACGGGTGTCGAACGTGGAACAAGAGGTGAGAGGCGCGAGGGAGCGGCTGAGCGAATTGCTCGGTGTGGAACTGCACGGTTTTGTGGCTGGCAGTTACAACTACAACACCAATAGCCCCGATTCAAAAGCGAACGGTCTGGCGGTTTTCCATCCGGACGCGAATTCGTTTCAGCTCGACCAATTCAATTTGCGGCTCTCCCGGACCAAGGCGGAGGAGCCGGTCGGGTTTGTGGCAAATCTGGACTTTGGCAAGGTTGCCGAGGTCGTGGGCGGTGTGACCAACTGGAGCAACAGCAGCACGACCGAGCGCACGAACTCCGTCGAGCTTCGCGAAGCCTTCCTTACCTACCGGCTCCCGGTGGGCGAGGGACTCGTGCTTGCGGCAGGGAAATTCGTGACCCGCCACGGCCTGGAAATCATCGAGAACTACGATGGGCACAACCTCAATATCACGCGCTCGTTTAACTTCGGGTTCGGGATTCCCTTCACCCACACAGGCATCATGCTGACGGTGCCGTTCAACAGTGTCCTGAGCGTGGACCTCGGTGTCGTGAACGGATGGGACAACGTCGTGGACAACAACGATGGCAAGAGCGTCCACGGCGGGATTTCGTTGACGCCGTCGGAGCTGTTCAGCGCGTACATCGCTGGAATTTACGGGCCGGAACAGAACAACAACGGCCACTCCAAGCGGGGGCTGTCAACCGTTGTCCTTACCCTGAAGCCGCACGAACTCGTGACACTGAACGGCGAACTCACGTACGGGAGCGAAGAGGACGCGAAGTTTACAGATCCCACCGCAACCGCGGAATGGTACGGCGGGGCTGCCTACGCAACGCTGCAATTCAACGAGGATCTGCAGTTGGTACTGCGCGGCGAGGTTTTCGATGACACGGATGGTTCCCGCTTTGCCCTGGCGAGCGCACCGACGGGTATCACGGCCTGGAGCATTACCCCCACGATCGCGTACCAGGTCAGTGATGGCCTCCTGTGGCGGATCGAGTACCGTCACGATCAAGCCGATAAGAAAGTGTTCGACCACGACGGCAACTTGAACCGTGGCCAGGACCAGATCCTCAGCCAACTGATTTACTCGTTCTGACCTGGAGGCGGCGGGCGGAGAAACTCCATGAAAAAGATCGAAGCGATCATCAAACCGTTCAAGCTCGACGAAGTGAAGGAAGCCCTAGCGCGCGAGGGAGTGCAGGGGCTTACGGTGAGCGAGGTCAAAGGCTTCGGCAGGCAAAAGGGACACACCGAACTTTACCGCGGTGCCGAATACGTGATCGACTTCCTGCCAAAGATCAAGCTGGAGATCTTGGTCCGAGACGAAAAGACAGCGCAAGTCGTGGAGGTGATCGAGAAAACCGCTCGCACTGGGCGCATCGGCGACGGCAAAATCTTCGTGTTGCCGGTCGAGGAGGCGATCCGCATCCGCACGGGCGAGCGAGGCGACGAGGCCGTTTGAACGCACTTCGAGGAGATCATCCATGGACCAGAAAACTTGTTTGAGAAAAGCGACGATTGCGGCGGTGGCCGTCCTCCTGTCGTCACTGGCGGTGGCGGCGTGGGCAGAAACCGAACCGCTGCCTGACCTGTTCTCCAGCCCCAAGGTCATGATGGACACCATGTGGACGCTGGTTGCCGCTATGCTCGTGTTCTTCATGAACCTTGGCTTTGCAATGGTAGAGAGCGGCCTGTGCCGCGCCAAAAACGCCGTGAACATTCTCGCCAAGAACTTCATCGTATTCGGCGTATCGTCTTTGGCGTTTCTTCTGTTTGGGTGGGGCTTGATGTTCGGCAACGGCAACGGCTTTGTGGGTACGGAAGGAGTGTGGTTCGTAGGCGGTCCGGACAATAGTCCGGCGACGGGTGACGGGTACTCAGGCGCGTACTCGGCGATCGCCTGGGCGACAGTGCCCCTCTGGGCCAAGTTTTTCTTTCAGCTCGTGTTTGCTGGCACCGCCGCCACGATTGTGTCAGGCGCGGTGGCGGAACGGATCAAGTTCTTGTCGTTCGTGGTCTTTTCCTTCGTGATGGTCGGACTGCTGTATCCTGTCACCGGCCACTGGATTTGGGGCGGAGGCTGGTTAGCGAACTTGGGAATGTGGGACTTTGCCGGCTCCACCGTGGTGCACTCCGTTGGGGGTTGGGCGGCGTTAGCCGGCGTGCTGTTGCTCGGCCCCCGCATTGGCAAGTACGGTCGCGACGGGAGAGTGTATCCGATCCCCGGGCATAACATGACCTCCGCAACCATCGGTGTGTTCGTTTTGTGGCTTGGGTGGTTTGGATTCAATCCCGGCAGCACCATGGCACTGGACCCAAAAGCGATTGCACACATCTGCGTCACAACCAACACTGCGGCTGCGGCTGCCTCGCTCAGTGCCCTGCTTACCGCCATGCTGCTCCTCGGCAAGCCCGATCTTTCGATGATTCTGAACGGCTGCTTGGCCGGGCTAGTGGCAATTACGGCTCCGTGTGCGTGGGTCAGCGTGGGTAGCTCTTTGATCATCGGTTTGATCGCTGGCGTACTCGTGGTGATTTCGGTGCTGTTGTTCGACCGCTGGAAGATCGATGACCCGGTGGGAGCGTTGTCCGTTCACCTTGTGTGCGGGGTGTTCGGCACACTTGCGGTGGGGCTGTTCGCGGACTCTTCGATTGCTCCGGTCACGGGCCCGGCCAATGGTCTCTTCTTTGGTGGCGGATTTGCACAACTCTGGGCGCAGCTCGTCGGTGTGGCTGCGGTTGGCGCGTACACGTTTGGCGTTTCGCTGGTGGCTTGGCTGATCGTCAAGGTGCTGCTCGGCTTGCGCGTCAGCCCGGAGGAGGAAATCGAAGGGCTGGACATTGGGGAGCACGGCATCACGGCTTATCCCGACTTCCAGCTTGCCAACGTGGGAACGGGTGCGCGCCCCAGTGGCGGTGGCCCGCGGCAGGGAATGGGAGTGCCCGCATTCGGCGTGGCAACGGCACCAGCCAGGGCGGAGGGCTGACCCGTCGCGCTACCGTTCGGGAGGCGGGTCCGGGTGAGTTCGCCCGGACCCGTTTCCTTTTCTCGCACTCGGTTGACAACTTGACGAATTTTCTGATAAAGACCAGACATTGTGGTGAACAAAGTTATTCTCATCGGAAACTTGGGCAGGGATCCAGAAGTTCGCTTCACGCCGAGCGGCCAGGCGGTTGCTCGCTTGTCGGTGGCGACCACGGAGCGATGGCGGGATCAACAAGGGCAACCACAAGAGCGCACTGAGTGGCACAACGTCGTGGTGTGGGGGAAGCAAGCGGAGAGTTGCGGCCAGTATTTGGCGAAGGGGCGCCAAGTGTATGTCGAGGGCCGGATCCAGAGTCGCACGTACGACGACAAGGACGGAAACAAGCGCACGGTAGTGGAGATCATCGCACAAACGGTGCGCTTCCTCGGAGGCCCTGGGACCGCAGGTCGAGCGCAGGACACGGCCGCTTCGGTTCCGCCCGGCGAACCTCCACTTGCCCCGGAGGAAGACGATATCCCGTTCTGACTGGCGCCAACCGCCAGTTGTTCTGGAAAGCATGTTCCTCACGGAAGCCAGCACGCCCCCGCGTGACGATTCGGCTGCGCTGGTTGAGCGCGTTGCAGCGAGGCTGCGATGCTCACTAGCCTGGCTCGTGGGGGGCGCGCTTGTTGCCATCGTCTCCCAGGCCGCCCTGGCCGACTGGGTCCGCTATGAACTGGTGTACGGAAGCGAACTCCTGCGGAGTTGCCAGACCTGTACCTCGCGGCACATCCGTCGAGAAGGCGTGGCCGGTTACCTGGAAGTGACTCCGCTCCCTCCTGCGTTTGGGGCCGCCGGCGTGTTTGCAGTCACTGCAGCCGAGGTGAGAACGCCAACACTGCTTCTGGCGGGCCACGGTTTCTGGCAAATGACCGATCTTGGCCGCCATGCCATGGTCCTCCAGCTCGAGGGGCACGGACAAAGCTGGCGCTTTACCAGTGGCCGGCGACAGCCGATAGAGACGCGAGGGGAAGGTTTGCCGCCGGAGTTTGCGATCATCCTCTCCGCTCGCGCTCCAGGCGGGACAGTGTGGCTGCTTCAGCTCAAAGCGCGGCGGGAGAGCGGTGCCCTGGTGATGGACGCAGACGGGGATGGAGTTGCTGACCGCAGCGACAACTGTCCGCGCCTTGCAAACCTCGCGCAGCAGGACCAGGACGCGGACGGTGTGGGTGATGCGTGCGACGTTTGTGCGGACACGCCAACCGGAGCGCTCCGCACTGACGCAGGCTGTTCTGTTGAACAGCTTTGCCCGTGCGATGGGCGGGACGGCCGTAATTGGACCTCGCGGCGGGCCTACGGCATTTGCGTGGCAAGTGCGCTACGGCTCCTTCGTAACCAGGGCCGCCTCTCCGAGGCCGAAGCGCGTGCCGTGTTAAAGAAAGCCCTCCGTTCCGGATGCGGGGCTACCACCGTGGCCCGCTACCCTCAACGCCGCCCGCCTGCGTACCCGTGGGTGGAACGGACCGCCGATTCGGTGGCCTCGTTGAGATAAGCTAGAACGCCGGCGGGATCGATTCGCTCGTAGGCGTACCAAAATGCAAGTCCACAAACGATTCCCCAGAAAAACTGCCGCATGCGACCCTCGAACGCCGAACCAATATCGTTTGAAATGGATTCAATCGCCGGCCCTAGCTATACGCGGCCCCGGGCCAGCGTGCAAATGGAAATCTGCAGGGCGCGCGCTTTACTTGACAAGAACTTGTTTTTGAGGAGTGATACTTTGCGTTTCGCTGTCCAAACGGTTGCCCAAAGAGCGCAGGCAAGCGGGCGGCCCGCCAGTTCGAAAAGGAGGATGTTATGGCACGATTGTTAGAAGGCAAAGTGGCGATCATTACTGGTTCGGGGCGCGGCATCGGCCGCGAAGAAGCACTGCTGATGGCCAAACTCGGCGCCAAGGTGGTCGTAAACGACCTGGGTGCGCACTTTGACGGCTCGGGAAATCCGACAGATACTCCTGCCCAACAGGTCGTTTCCGAAATCAAGCAAATGGGCGGCGACGCGGTAGCGAACGGGGAAAACGTCGCCGACTTCAAAGGCGCCAAGCGAATCATCGAATGCGCCCTGGATCATTTCGGTAAGCTCAATATCGTTGTGAATAATGCGGGAATTTTGCGTGACCGCATGATTTTCAACATGTCCGAAGAAGACTGGGACGCGGTTATTGCGGTCCACTTGAAAGGTTCCTTCAATCTTGCCCGGCATGCTTGTGAGTACTGGCGGGAAGAGCATAAGAAGGGAAATGTCCTGAACGGGCGGCTGATCAACACTTCCTCCGATGCCGGACTGCTGGGGAACGTTGGGCAGTCCAACTACGGCTCGGCTAAGGCGGCGGTTGCTGCGCTGGCGATCATCATTGACAAAGAGATGCAAAAGTACGGGGTGACGGCCAACGCCATTGCTCCTATCGCCCGCACCCGCTTGACGGTGGATGCCACCCCGTCGACCGCGGCGATTATGGGGCAACAGCCGAAGGAGGGAGAGTTCGATCCGTTCTCTCCGGCACACGTGGCGCCGCTGGTGGCTTGGCTGGCGAGTGACGACGCAGCAAATGTCCATGGCGAAGTCTTTCGTGTCGGCGCCGGCACCGTGTGGCTGATGAAAGGGTGGCACACGGTAGGCCAAGTATCGAAGCGAGCGTTGTGGGACGCCGCCGAGCTGGGGCAAGCTCTCAAAGCGGAGCTTGCCAAGGGCCTCACCGCGAAGGAAGACATGGGGCGGATCCTGGCCGGAGTGTTACAAGGCTGAGACCGTTTGTCAGCGAACGGGGCGGCACGACGCGGTGCCGCCCCGTTCGATTTTTATGGCTTGCCGCACGGTTCTGTTCGTTTGCCACGCCAACACCTGCCGCAGCGTCATTGCGCAGGAACTCCTTCGAAAGCTTTTGCGCGAGCACTCTCTGGGGGACTCCTGGCAAGTTCGCTCGGGCGGCATCGCCGCGTATGCACGCGACGGCGCGCTGGTTTCTCTCGAGGCGCGGTTGGTTCTGCGCGACGAAGGCATCGAGCTTGGGGAGACGGTTGTTTCCACGGACTTGAAACGAAACCGCCACCTGGTGGCGGAGGCGGACCTCATCCTTGCCATGACAGAGGAGCAGGTGCGGATGCTGCGCCAAGGGTTCCCAGAAGCGGATGGCAAGCCAGTGCTTACTCTCAAGGAGTTTGCCGGCGAACGCGGCGACATTGACGATCCATTCGGCCGAGAAGAGGACGCGTACCTCTTTGCCAAAAACGAGATTTACCGCTGCCTCCGCCGCGCACTCCCTCGTTTGATGCGCGGAGCGGCATAGAAACGCGGGGCGGAGTCCGCGTGTCGAAGCCGGACCAAAGACCGGCTGTGAAGGTGGCTCGCGGAGATGGAACACGAGGGAGCGCGCGTCTGGGTCGTTAGCCGCGAGCAGTGGCCGCGGGCGTTACTGGTCGCAGAGCTAGCAGAGCGTGGTTTGGACGCGCGTGGCTACGAAGACCTCAGCGCTGCCGTGGTGGATCTCTACCGCCTGTTTCGTCCAACTCCCGTCGTGCTTGTGATGGACGCACGCGACCTCGAACCTGAACCCGCAATGGTACGCGCCCTCTCTGCCTCTGGTGTGCGTGTGGTGGTCGTCGTTGGCGAAACCGAGCGGAACGAGCCGTGGTTACGCGACCTCAGCGGAGCCCGGTTGTTGCGTCGCCCGGTCAGTATCGGTGAGGTCGCAGACTGCGTTCAGTCTTTGGTCGCTGAGCAACGGCCAGAATCGCGAAACTCGTGAGGTGGGCGCGGCCTAATTTGCGAGCCTGGCACGCGGGTCTTTGGGGCGCCTGCGATGCGGCGCTAGGGTTCGCCCCGCCAAGCGCACGGCGCTGGGGCTGCGAAAGCGTAAGTTCAGGGAGGAGAAGTCCCGCTTCGGGGCCTTTGGTCCGAATTTGCACTGGCGAGGCTGCGGCGGTTTCTTGTACAACGGCAAAGACGGCAGAGCGTGAGAAAGCGGTGGGAACAGAGATGTCGAATGAGTCCGTGACCCAACACATTGCCCAGTGGCTGTGCGGGCTTCGCTTCGAGTCGATCCCGCGGCGAATCGTGGAGGAGGCGAAAAACCAAATCCTCAGCATGATCGCTGCGGTGCACGCAGGGCACTTCTCTGAACCCGGCCGTGCGGTGAGCCGCACGGTTCGGGAGTGGGCGTCGGGCAAGGACGCCACCCTGGTGCCCGCGGGCGAGAAGGCGTCTTTTCACCACGCCCTCTTGGCCAACGCCGCGCTCGGCATGGCACTCGATTATGACGATTACTTGTTCGCCGGGCACACCGGCCACTCTGCAGTACTGGGGAGTTTGGCGGCCGCGGAGGTCTACAACGGTTCGGGCCGCGAAGTTCTGGTGGCGCAAATCGTGGCCAATGAGATCGGAGGGCGCCTTGGTGCAGTGTGCTTGGGAGGGCCGTTGAACGGGCAGATGTGGAGCTTCCTCCACTTGGCCAATGGCGCTGCGGTGACCGCGCGGTTGCAAGGATTGGATGAGGAAAAAACTGCAGCGGCACTAAACTTGGCCTTCGTGCAACCGCCGCACCCGCTGCGCGCGGGTTTTTTCGGTACCGAAGGCAAAGCGTTATTGGCAGCGAGCAACGTGATTTCCGGTGTTCAGGCGGCGCAATTCGCTGCCCATGGCTTGCGTGCTCCTACAGATACGTGGGAGGGGGACGATGGCTTCGAAAGGCTGTTCGCTGTTCACCCGCTGCGCCCGGCATTTGCGACTCTGGGCCAACTGTGGCTGACGGAAACCTTGTCGTACAAAATCTACCCAGGTTGTGCCTACATTGATGCCGCGCTGGATTGCGTCCTCTCCCTGCAGCGCCAGCACAACATTGATGGCCGGAAAGTCAAAGCGGTGCGCATTGCTGCTACCCCATTGACCCTGGGGATGGAGGCTTGGAGCGCCCCGTACTTGCGGGGCCAAGAGAGCTTACCCGTGACGCTGAATTTCAGCTTGGCGTACTCTGTCGCTGCCGCCTTGCTGGATAAGGAACTCACGGCTCGGCAGTTTTTACCCGAGCGCATCCACGACGCAGCCACCTGGTCCTTGGCGAGCCGCGTGCACCTCGAGGTAGATGACCGCTTCACGCAACGCCTGCAGGAAAGCAGCCCGCTGCGCCCCGACCCCACCCGGCCCGGGAGCCAGCCGACGCTGATTTGGGATGCGCGGATCTTGCAGGCCGCACGCATGGCATTCGGAGCGAGGGTGCAAATCGAGCTCGAAAACGGGCGCACATTCGAAGCGGAGCAAGAGGTGCCCTTTGCTGCGTATGGCCGCCCGTTCGATGACCGCCGCAAGCACGTTGAAGACAAGTTTCGCCGTGAGACTCGCTACACGTTGCGGAAGGAGCGAATGGAGAAGGCGGTGGACATGATCTTCCACATCGAAGACTTAAACGCAGCTCAGGTGCGGGAGTTGATTCGGGCGTGTTGCTCCGAGCGGGTTTGATCGAACAGCCTGGGCAACTTTCGTGCGAGCCGTTTCTGCTTTCTCGGGAAGGCGAGGGATCCGGGGCGGTCTTCTCATTCCTCGGGCGCCGCGGTGGAACGAGTTCGGGGCCGTTTGCATCGCTCAACCTCTCGTTCGAAGTGGGAGATGACCCAGGTTCAGTGGAGGCGAATTGGCGGACCGTACGCAGCGCCTTCCCGCAGGTGCGGCGCTGGGTCACAATGCGACAGGTGCACGGCGCCAAGGTCGAGACGGTGCATGAGCTCAGCGCGGAGCGCCTTGGTCCCTGCGACGCCATGATCACGGACTTGCCCGGCGTCGCCCTCTGTGTACTCACAGCGGACTGTGTGCCCGTCTTGCTCGCTGCTGGGGACGGGCGAGCTGTGGCAGCCGTGCATGCTGGATGGCGGGGCACCGTAGCCGACGCCAGTGGCAACGCGGTCCGCGAGTTAGCCCGCCGATTTTCTGTGGCGCCGGCCGAGATGCATGCGGCGATTGGCCCTTCGATCGGGCCGTGCTGCTACAGCGTAGGCGCGGAGGTGATGGAGTTGGTGCGAGCCGTTCGCCTCGAGCAATTCTGCGCTGGCCCCGACGAGACCGGCGTATTCCGCCTCGACTTGCGCGCCATGAATCGGGAGCTTTTGCTGCGTTGTGGCGTGGCGCCAGAGCGAATCGTCCTGTCGGACCTCTGCACCGCGTGCCGCGCTGGGGACTTCTTCTCGCACCGGCGCTCTGGGGGGCGCACAGGCCGGCAGTTGAGTTGGATTGCCCGGCTGCCGCAAGAAGCAGCGCTGCTTGGCGCTGGCAGTTTGACGAGGTAAGCTGCAGGCCTACATGCGAAGGAGGTTCGCCATGAAGCGTTGGTTCGTTGGTGCCGTGCTCGCCGGCGTGTTGCTCGCACAGGCGCCTGCATCGCAGGCACGTGCGGACGAGTACGACGAAACGCAGGGGCATCCCTTGCGCGTGGCCGCGTATCTTGTCCACCCAGTCGGCTTTGCGCTCGAGTGGATTCTCCTCCGCCCGCTGCACTGGGTTGTGTCCCAACCTGGCCTGGAGAAAGTCTTCGGCCACCGGCCGCATGGCGAAAATCGGGTCTATTAGTTGGCTGTCTTCGGCCAACTGGCCCGGTACATCGATGGCGTATCGCCGCAAGGACGCATACTACCTGGAGGCCAAAGAGCGCGGGCTGCGCTCGCGCGCCGCGTTCAAGTTGGAAGAAATCCAACGGCAGTACAAAATTCTGCGGCGCGGGGACCGAGTTGTGGATCTCGGAGCGTGGCCGGGAGGCTGGCTGGAAGTGAGTGCGCGCTACGTCGGGCCCGAGGGCAAGGTGGTAGGTGTGGACACAGAACCGATTCCGCCGTTTCCAAAACTACCCCAGGTGAAGACTGTTCAGGGGGATATCCAAAGCGACGAAATCCAAACTCGGGTGTCGGAGGTGCTGGGTGGCCCGGCTGACGTCGTCCTTTGCGACGTTGCTCCCAAGCTCTCCGGCGTGCGGGAGCGAGATTGGGCGAAAGCCCAGCAACTCGCTGTGCGCGCGATCCAGCTAGCGGAAAGCTGGCTCAGGCCCGGTGGCACGTTCGTCCTGAAGGTGTTCATGAGCCCGGATTGGCCAGAGCTGGTGGGCAGCGTGCGTGCTCGTTTCGCACATGTGGACACGACCCGACCCGAGGCGACTCGGAAGGGCTCCTCCGAAATGTACGTGATCGCGCGCGGGTTGAAGGGCCAAAAGGAAGCAGGCGCGTCGCGAAGCCAGCGGGAATGCTGATGGTGGGCGCCCCGGGTCGGCCGCGGGCCGGCCGGTGGCAGCGTGTGTTTACACGAATGGCTTCTCTTTTCCCGCTCCCTGCACGGATGCTAGAGAGGCTCGGGTTCCAGCCATGCGGTTTCGGCGAGGTTTCGGATTCTGGGTCGGTTGCGTGACCGTGTGTTGTCTTGTGCTCGCTGGTGGGTCGCTGCCAGTACGGGGGGAGCCCCTGTACGCGGCAACCAGCTCTGGGAGTGACTTGGGGGGGAAAGAACAGGCCGCGCGATTGGCTGCGCGTTCGATCGAGCTGTTGAAAAAGGCAGAGGACTTGTCCGATCCCACCGCCAAACGGCAAGCCTACGAAGAGGGTTTGCAGCTCGCCGAACAAGCGCTGGCGCTCGACGAAGCAAATGCAGACGCGCACTTTGCCCGCTTTGCCAACAAGGGTCGCTTGCTGCTCTTGGATGGAGCGTCGCCGAATCCGCTCAACTTGCTCCGCATCAACCGGGACCTGAATCGAGCTCTGGAACTCAACCCGAACCATCCCGATGCGCTAGCCGCCAAAGGCGGCTTGTACCGTCAACTCCCGCGGTTGCTGGGGGGGGACGCCAGCAAAGCTGAGTATTACTTGCGACGGGCCATCGAGGTGGAACCGGAACATGCGGTCGGGGCTCGCGTGGAGCTCGCACAGCTTTACTTCGAGCAGGGCAAGAGGCAGCGCAGTGTAGAACTGCTGGAACGAGCCATTGCGATCGCCGAGCGTGATGGAAAGCTGCGGCAGTGCAACGAGGCCAGAGCGCTGCTCGATCGGTACACCGGAGCGATCCGATCGGCGCGCGACGACGCCGCAGCGCCGTGACGACCGTGACCCAACAGGCGCCGGGTAGGCGAGGGCTGAGGATCGTCCCGGCGCGAGGCCGGCGGCGACGTTGGCCTCTCGCTGGAGCGTTGTTCCTAACGCTGGTGGCGTACGGCGCAGGCTGCGCGCCTTGCCACCGGGCCGCAGAGAGCCTGCCGCACAGACACGCTCACGACGGCACCCCAAACCGCGACCCGCATGGTCCTCGAGACGTCGAGGCGTATATCGCGCACTTGGAATCGCCTGAGCGCGACTCGTGGCAGAAACCAACCGAGGTGGTTGCGGCGTTAGGTCTGGAAGCAGACGCCTGGGTGGCGGACGTCGGCTGCGGCCCGGGTTATTTCGCCCGGCGCCTGGCTCGGGCCGTTCCAAATGGATTGGTGTTCGCCGTTGACGTGGAGCCGCGTCAGTTGGACCGTCTGAACCACCACCTCAAGGAGGAGCAGTTGCGCAACGTGGTGCCGGTGCTCGCGCCGCCTGACGATCCTCGCTTACCCCCGGGGCGGTTCGATGTCGTGCTGATCGTGAACACCTACCACCACTTCCCAGATCGCCCTCGCTACCTGGCACGCTTGCGCGACGGCTTGAAGGAGAACGGCCGGCTGGTCATCGTCGACTACCACGCCGGAGAACTTCCCGTGGGCCCTCCACCGGACCACAAGCTGGCGCGCGAGGTGGTGCTGGAAGAGGTGACCGCCGCCGGTTTCCGCTTGATGGAGGAGCCAACGTTCTTGCCCTACCAGTACTTTCTGGTGTTCGCACGCGCCCAGTGAAGGCCTGGCTCGGGGCGGGCCTGTTGGCTTCCGAAGTCAGGGAGTCACCAGGCCCGCCTCACGCGCGCAGCGCGCGTCTCAATGGATCTGGCCTAACACCCAGGCGGCGGTGTCCTCGGGCAAGTCGGGGATTAGGCGCAGAAACTCTTCGATGTCCTCGCCCACGATGCGGGAACTGAAGTTTTCGCGCAAAAACCCGTGGAAGTGCTTCGCGACGCGCTCGCTCAGCAAGCCGCACCTGCGCAAAGTCGGAATCACGAACCCTTGTACCGGACCGAGGCGCTTGCCCGGCTCGACGTGGCTGGTGATTTCGTCCCGCTCCTTCTGCACACTTTCCAACAAAGCCGCGATGTCAATGCCCACCTCTGACCAGATCGCAAGCAGCGAGCTGAAAAACGTTTGCTGGTTGCGGCGGTCGATGAGGGTGCGTGCGGCCTCCAGCGCAAAGTCCTCCAGTTCTTCCCGCTGTGCCTGGTTGAGACAAGGAACACAACGAGAGATGTATTGCACTCCGTACGCGTGATGCCGCGATTCATCGCGGGCTACATAAGTCAGCAGGTCTTTGAGCAACGGCTCCTCAGTGAGATTGCGCATTTCGCGGAAGCTGTAGAGAGCCAGACCCTCGACCACGATCTGCATCCCTACGAGCTTTTTCATCCAGTCATCGGTCTCCAGAGTGCTGTCCAAAATGTTCTTCAAAGCCGGAGCGATGGGTCGAATCTCGTCGAGTTTCTGGATGTACTTGGCAAACACCTCCACATGCCGGGCTTCGTCCATGGTCTGCGTCGCCGCGTAAAACTTGGCGTCGGTATGTGGCACGGCGTTGACCAGTTGGGCCGCTACCATCAAGGCACCCTGCTCGCCGTGCAAGAAGTTGCTCAGCCGGAAGCTGGCCAGCCGCCGCTGCAGTTCCCACTGTGTTTCCTGGGGAAGTGAGCGCCAGTAAGAGCACTTGTCGATGGCCACGGCGGTGCCCATGGGGGTGGTGGCAAACCGCTCGAGGTCAATCGGGCGGTCCCAGTCAATTTCTCTTTCAGCAATCCACTGAGCCTCGGTTGCCTTGTGATACAGGTTGCGCAGTTCTTCTACCGTGGGGTCGTAGTTCCACTGGTAGATGACTTTCATTGCCGTCTGCAGAGGCGGCTCTTGGGTTGGGGTATGTAGTTCAAACGTCTTCTCCATCAACCTCTCCTGTCTGAGTTCTCTCGTGAGGGGTTGTTTCCTCCGCAGTTGTCCCGTGCTCCCCTAAAAACTGGAACGCGTTGCGCAGGCGGCGCACAGCTTCTTCAGGCCGCTTTGCTTCGAGCGCTTCGAGGCAGCCATCAATCATCGGGATCAAGATGGCCGGATCGCGATTCAGTTGTTCGCGCGCTGCTTGCAGGAGCGGCGAGGCGAAGAACTCCCGGAAACGCCGCGCCACCATCTGCCAGACACGGTTGCCGGTGAGGTCGGCGACAAACACGAGAAGATCGCGTCCGGCGGCGAAGCGCTCCTCGCGAGCCAAGTTCACATCGGCGATGCGCTCCCGAAACTTGCGAATTTCGTCGACGTGCTGTGGCTCGATCCGTGCCACGGCTGCGCGTGCAATCCCGTACAAGAGGACCGCGACAACGTCTTGCAGCTCACCGAGCAAACCAACGTCCACGCGTCCGCGATGAAAGATCATGGGCGCCAGCAGCTCGAACGAGGCGTTGATAACGGGTTGCACAATCACCCCGTCACCCTGACGGGCGCTGACCAGTCCGAGCCCCTCGAGCACCTTGATCGCCTCGCGCACCGAGGTACGATTCACCCCAAAGTGCGCGGCAAGTTCCCGTTCGGGAGGGAGCTTGTCGCCGGGACGGAAGTGCCCGTCCAGGATTGCGTCGCGGATTTGCTCCGCCACTTCTTCGTGGAGCCGGCGCCGGATTGCGGGCCGAAATAGCCGGACTTCTTTGGCCTGGGCAAGCATCAGTGGTTCCCCTGGTTATCCGGTGGTCCAACCAATTGCAAGGGGTAGAAGCCTGCCTTTGCTCTGTTCCCGTGAATCCGGCTCCGCAGGCCGGTCTCGTTACCTAGCCTAAAGATCTTAAGATTAAGATAAGGTGGCGGGCACAGGGCCGCTCGGAGGGGCACGCCATCGTGCACACTGGGTTTTCCGTGGCCCGATGCCAGAGGCCTGGCTTGGGCTGGCGTCAGCCGGCGGGTGATTCGGGAGGCTTCTTCGCATGGCGAGTTTGTTGGTAGCGGCAGCTCGAGCGGGTGGGTGGGAAGGGCGAAGGACGGGAGCAAACGGCCCCCGACCCAGTCGCGTATGCGCCTGCTGTCTCCCCACGGAGAGCTGGTGCTGGCGAAGGATGAGTGACCCTGCGCAAAGGGAGGTCGGTCAGCGGCTGCGCCTGTAAGAGGTGGTCGTTGTCACTTCTTTGTTGCGATGGCTTGAGCCGTCAGCGGGGGAAAGGCGCAGCCGCACTTGGCACGTCGGCTTGGTCTGGGCACTGCGCGGTGCCGCGAAGCAGTGCTTCCCGCATCGCCGCAAGCGGTGCGTGCCGATGGGTCCACAGCTCGAAGGCTCGTGCTCCTTGGTGGAGTAACATGGATAGCCCGTCGCTTGCCATGCGCCCGGCGCGGCGAGCCTGGCGCTGAAAATCCGTCTCGCGGCCGTAGACGAGGTCGAGGAACAAGCAGCCTTCCGGTGCGAGTTCGGGGCGCATGGGGAAAAACGCCTCGCCCTTGAGTCCGAGCGAAGTGCTGTTCACAACCACCGCGGCTTCGCGTAGCACCTGCGGAGACTGCAGGGCCGTGGGGCTCTCGACCGTGAGCTGGCACGGCCCGGAGCGAAAACGCCGCGCCAGCGCAAGGGCACGAGAGCGCGTGCGGTTAACCAGCACCACTTCGCGAACGCCGGCTTGCTCGAAGGCCACCAGCGCTGCGCGCGCCGCTCCCCCTGCACCGACCAGCACCGCACGCCGTCCGCGCAAGCGCACCCGGGCGTCGCGGATGGCCCCGAGGAGCCCGGCCACGTCTGTGTTGTCTCCATGCAGCTTATTTCCTTTCAGAACGACGGTGTTCACCGCTCCTGCCCGCTCCGCACAGGGCGAGCAGCTGTCGAGGAAACGGACGATCGCCTCTTTGTGCGGCACCGTGATATTCACCCCAGCCAGCGCAAGCGCACGGATGGCCCGGGCGGCGTAGCGGAGCTGGTCAGGGCGCACGTGGAAGGGGACGTACACCCAGTTCAGGCCCAAGGCCGCAAAGGCAGCGTTGTGCATCACGGGCGAGAGAGAGTGTTCGACCGGATCGCCGAAAATCCCTACGACCCTTGTACCCCCGCTCACCCAATGCACAAGTAAGTTTTGCGCCCGGGTGGCCGCTTGGCGCGATGTCCACGAGGGAGCCACACCCGTTTCCTGCTCCGACGTCAGGCTTCGCTTGCCACAGTGCCGCTGCGCAACGCTGCATGCGCAGCGGCTAGGCGAGCAATCGGTACTCGGAACGGGGAGCAAGAGACGTAATCCAGCCCGAGATCGTGGCAAAACCGCACGGATGCCGGATCGCCCCCATGCTCGCCGCAAATGCCAATTTTTAGACCCGGATTCGCGCTGCGCCCTTTCTCGACCGCAATCCGCATCAGGGTGCCGACACCGCCAATGTCCAAGGACTCGAACGGATCTCGGGGATAAATCTCGAACTCCGCCACGTAGCGCGCCAAGAATCGGCCCGCGTCGTCTCGCGACATTCCCAGTGTGGTCTGGGTGAGGTCATTGGTGCCAAAGGAGAAAAACGCCGCCACCTGTGCGATCTCGTCGGCCGTGACCGCCCCGCGTGGCACCTCGATCATGGTCCCGATCCGATAACGCAGGCGCACTTGCCGCTCTTCCATGACCTCCTCCGCAACCCGTCGCACCACGCCGGCTTGTAGTTCCAGCTCCCGGCGGTGGCCCACCAAGGGAATCATTACTTCAACCTGTACGGGCGTGCCATCCGCTTGCACATTGGCGGCCGCCTCGAAAATCGCGCGGGCCTGCATCTCGGTGATCTCCGGATAAGCGATTCCGAGCCGGCAGCCGCGAAAGCCCAGCATCGGGTTGAACTCGTGCAGTGCCTCGACCCGTGCCCGCACCGCCGCCACCGGTAACCCGAGTTCGCGTGCCAGCTCTTCCTGCCCGGCCTCGTCGTGCGGCAAAAACTCATGCAACGGTGGATCCAGGGTGCGAATGGTCACGGGACGGCCGTGCATGACCCGAAAGATGGCTTCGAAGTCCGCGCGTTGCAGGGGGAGAAGCTTTGCCAGAGCCGCACGGCGTTCCTCTGCCGTGTCGGCCAGGATCATCTGCCGCATCGGCCCGATTTTCCCTTCGCCGAAAAACATGTGCTCGGTGCGGCACAGCCCGATTCCCTCCGCACCAAACGCCAAGGCCTGCTCGCATTGCTCGGCTAGATCGGCGTTGGCCCACACACCGAGCCGCCGTTCCCGATCCGCCCATTGCATCAGCTTGGCAAAGCTTTGGTACAGCGGTGCTTGCTCGGGGGGCAGGGTCCGCTCGATCAACACGCGCACGATCTCACTGGGCTCGGTAGCGATCTCGCCGCGAAACACCTCGCCCGTGGTGCCGTCAATGGCGATCGCGTCGCCCTCACGCAGGACATGCGGGGTATCCCGGACGCGCATCTCGCCGGCTTGGTAGTCAATCTCCAGTGCCTCGCAGCCCACCACGCACACTTTGCCCATCTGCCGTCCGACCAGGGCCGCGTGGGAGGTCATCCCGCCGCGGGCGGTGAGAATGCCCTCGGCGGCTGCCATGCCGCGGATGTCTTCGGGTGAGGTCTCGATCCGTACCAGGATGACTTTTTCTCCGCGGGCCTTCGCTTGCTCTGCGTCGTCCGCATGAAAACAAATGCGGCCGCTGGCGGCGCCCGGACCGGCATTGAGGCCGCGGGCCAGCAGCCGGTTTTCCGCGATGGCACGTTGCTTCGCCTCGGCGACAAAGGTGGGACGCAAAAGCTGGTTCAACTGATCTGGTTCCACCCGCAACACCGCCTCGCGCGAGGAGATGAGTCGCTCGCGGACCATGTCCACCGCAATGCGCAGTGCCGCCACACCAGTGCGTTTGCCGACGCGGCACTGCAGCATGTAGAGCTTGCCGCGCTCGATCGTAAACTCGATGTCCATCATGTCGCGGTAATGCCGCTCCAGCACACGCCGAATCTTGGCCAACTGCGCGTAAATGTGTGGTTGCTCCTGTTCGAGCGAGCGGATGGGCAAAGGCGTACGGATGCCAGCGACCACATCCTCGCCTTGGGCATTCATCAAGTACTCGCCGTAAAAGACGTTCTCTCCAGTCGCCGGATCGCGCGTGAATGCGACGCCCGTGCCTGAGTCGTCCCCCAGGTTCCCAAACACCATGGATTGCACATTGACTGCAGTGCCCCAGTCATCCGGGATGTTGTTGAGCTTTCGGTACACGACAGCTCGCTCGTTGTTCCACGAGCCGAACACCGCACCGATGGCTCCCCACAATTGCTGCTGCGGATCCTCGGGAAAATCGATTCCCAAACGCTCGCGGATCGCTTGTTTGAACTCGTACACCAGCTCCCGCAAATCGCTGGCGGTGAGTTCCGTGTCCAGCCGCACGCCGTGTTGGTCTTTCTTGCGTTGCAAAATGGCTTCGAACGGATCGATCTCGGTCTTCGACTGCGGCTTGAGGCCGAGCACGACATCGCCGTACATGGCGACGAACCGCCGGTAGGCATCCCACGCAAAGCGTTCGTTGCCGGTCATGCGGATCAGTCCTTGCACGGTGTCGTCGTTGAGCCCCAGGTTCAGCACTGTGTCCATCATGCCCGGCATCGAAGCTCGCGCGCCGGACCGCACGGACACTAAGAGCGGGTTTTCCGCGTCTCCAAAGCGCCGCCCGACGAGCTTCTCTACACGCGCCAACGCTTTCTCGACTTCTTCTCGAAGGCCTGGGGGATAGGTTCGCCCGTGCGTGTAGTAGTACGTGCACACCTCGGTGGTAACGGTGAATCCCGGCGGAACTGGGAGTCCGAGGTTGGCCATCTCGGCTAGATTTGCGCCCTTGCCGCCCAACAAATCTTTCATCTCAGCGCTGCCTTCAGCGCTGCCACCCCCGAAAAAGTACACAAAGCGGTGTCTCTGGGCCGACTGCGGTCGCTTTGCCAATACGCGCCGGCGCCGTGCAATCGTGCCCCGTTGCCGCTTTGCTGTGGCGGGCTTGGCGCGTTTTGCGCGCTGGTGACGCACCTCCCGAGCTTCCTGGCGAGTTTGCCGCTTGCTCGATGCTTGCCGCGACCCTTTTCCTCGTTTCCTCATTGTTCGATCCGCCTCTTCAACTCTTCCACGAGCCGCTCGATCGGAATCCGCTCCTGCTGCATCGTGTCCCGGTCGCGCAGCGTAACGGTTTGGTCCTTCAAGGTCTGGTGATCTACCGTGATGCCGAACGGCGTACCGATTTCATCTTGCCGGCGGTAGCGCCTGCCGATCGAGCCCGATTGGTCGTACTGCACCGGGAAGTGGGGCCGGAGCAAGTCCACGATCTCCCGCGCTTTCTCCGGCTGCCCGTCCTTGCGCAGGAGGGGAAACACGGCCGCCTTGACCGGAGCGATCCGCGGGTGGAAGCGGAGCACCACGCGCGGCTCACCGTCCGCCACATCCTCGTCGTACGCGTCCACTAGAAACGCCAGTGTGGCACGATCCGCCCCCGCGGCTGGCTCGATTACATAGGGGAAGTAGCGCTGCTTGGTCTCCTCGTCGAAATAGGTCAAATCCCTGCCGCTGTACTCGCTGTGCCGGCGCAAGTCGAAGTCGGTGCGGTTGGCGATGCCTTCCAGTTCCGACCAGCCGAAGGGGAAGTGGTACTCGACGTCCACGCACGCTTTAGCGTAATGCGCCAACTCGTCCGCTTCATGTTCACGCAGGCGCAGGTTTTCCTGCCGGATGCCGTACCGCACGTACCAGTTCAAGCGCTCCTCCCGCCAGTACTCGTACCAGTGCTCGTCCTCGCCCGGCGGTACGAAGAACTCCATCTCCATTTGTTCGAATTCGCGCGTGCGAAAAAGAAAGTTACCGGGGGTGATTTCGTTGCGGAACGACTTGCCAATTTGCGCAATCCCAAACGGGATTTTCGCTCGTGCCGTATGCAGCACGTTGAGAAAGTTCACGAAGATTCCTTGTGCGGTTTCTGGGCGCAAGAAGACCGTGCTGGCAGTATCTTCCACCGGACCCATAAAGGTCTTGAACATGAGGTTGAACTGCCGCGCCTCGGTGAGCTCGCCTTCGCACTCACCAGGGTGTTTCGAGGGCTTGAGCGGGCAGCGCGCGTCCATCAGCTTGTCAGCGCGGAAGCGCTCTTTGCAGAGCTTGCAGTCCACAAGCGGATCCGTGAAGCCCTGCACGTGCCCCGAGGCTTCCCAGACGCGCGGGTGCATGAGGATCGAACAATCAATCCCCACGATGTCGTCGCGCTTGAGCACCATGTCCCGCCACCAAGCGTCCTTGACGTTGCGCTTGAGTTCCACTCCGATGGGCCCGTAGTCCCAACAGCTTGCCAGGCCGCCGTAGATCTCACTCGACTGGAAGGCGAAACCGCGCCGCTTGGCGAGATTGACGATTTTTTCCATGGTAACCGGGCGGCTCATTGCCGCACCGGAATACAGTTGCAGTCTCGGTGATTCAACCACGACGCAGCCTTTGGTCCCGAAACGGCGCGCGTGAAACGCGTCTGCCTGTTGGGCGCAGGTAGATTTCTACCCCCGCGCGTGACCTCCGGCGCGACTTGCGATAAGCGGAGGCAGCGGGAGAAGCCCGGAAAGGAGTAGAATAGAAATGCTGTGTGCGCGTAAGGCTCGAACCTGGGTCCTGGGTGGCGCGCTCTTGAGCTTGGCCTTCCCTGGCTCCCTTTTCGGAACTGTTGAATTTACCATCACACAGGTGTTTGCCACCCCGGCTGGCCATGCCGGGGGCGACGTCAACGCGGACGGAAGGGCTAGCGCTGCAGATTTGATCCGTAAGGCCATGGGAGCCGTGAGCCCGGTGGAAGACGGCCCTTATGGTACCGGCTTTCAACGCCTCGACTTCGTCAAACCATCGGAAACAAACCCGAGCGAGCAGCGCTTACTGCGCACCAGCATCTGGTACCCGGCTGCACCCGGCACCTTCCCGAACGATGTCAACCCGGGAGGCCAGCCGCTGGCCCCGTTTGCGGAAGGGTTGGAGCGCTTGCCGCTCATTTTGTTTTCCCACGGCTCGTGCGGCTTCGAGCGCCAATCGCTCTTTCTCGTCCGCCGCCTCGCCACGTGGGGGTTTGTAGTTGCCGCACCCCCGCACCCCGGCAATACGACTTCGGACTTTCTCACCTGCAGCACTCCCGCGGTGCTCGCGGATTCGTTCGTCAACCGACCGGCCGACATCATCTTTGTCCTCGATCGGCTGCTGGAATTGAACCAGGATCCGCAGTCGTTCTTCTACCAGCGTATTGATCCCGCCCGCGTCGGTATGAGCGGCCACTCCTTCGGTGGGTTAACGACCTTCCGCGTACTTGCCCGCGACAGCCGCTTCCGTGCTGGCGTTGCGTTTGCGCCTGTCACGCGAACGATCCGAGACGAAGTCGCTTCGCTGCAGCGGCCTGTGATGATTCAGGTAGGCGTACTCGATTCTTTGCTAGGGGATGCTCGCCTCGGCTTTTCCTTGCTTCATCCTCCCAAGATCCTAGTCGAACTCGAGCGTACCACGCACTCCCCGTTTTCCGATTTCTGCTTGGAATGCACGCCCGAAACGGCCACTGCCGACGAGGTCCATGGATACGCGCTCCGTTACGCGGTGCCCTTCCTGCTCGCATACGTGGCGGATGACCACCGCTTCGATCCCTTCCTGCTTCCACAGGCCACGCCAGAGGGCGCTCGCTTCGTGTTCGAATTCGACCTTCCGCCCGAGCCGGGGCAAAGCGAGGGGGTGCTCACTGTTGCTGGTGCTCTCACCCGGCCATAACCTGCAACGGTGTAGTCAGAGGGGCGTCATTTGCACTTCGCCTTCCTCTCCGTCGCTTTCTGGTTCCTCGCAGCTCGGCGGCGTGGCTTCGTTGCTCAGGAACTCGTCCACCTCGTTTTCCGTCGGTCGCAGGGCGCGCTCCCGCGGAGTGCGCTCCCGCTGCACCTCTTGGAGCTGGGTGAGGAGGTTGGCGAGGTAGGGATAGGTCACGGCGCGTTCCTCGGCATCCGTTAGCCGATTGGCAGCTAGGAGATACGAAGCCGCAGGCCAGTAGAAATGGTACCAGAGGAGTTCGGCGTCAACGACTCGCCGCGACAATAGCAGGCCGAGTTCGTCGAAAAAGGCGAGTACGAACTCGACCTCGTCCGCGCTCGTGCGCGACAAAAGCGAAGTCGCCGCCTCCGCCCGCACCTGGATCATTTCCTCGGAGTCCCACCGTTCCTCGTAGAACGCAATGAGCTGAATTCCCTGCGCCCAGTCTGCGCCCTTCACTTTGGACTGACTGCGCTGCCACACCCCACTAGCCAAGGCCAGGGCAGCCAGCGAGGTAAGAAAGGCGAGTACCGACAGCAGATTGGCGGCGCGTTGCCTGGTCTGCTTGGAGTCCTGCGGAAGCGCCGGGCTCATGTTTCCGCGGCCAGGAGTTGGCCCAAGCGGACGAGTTGCGGGGTAGCTGCGCCCAGCGTGTACTCGATTTGCTTCAGCCACAGGAAATAGCGGTGAATGGGATAATCCACATCAATACTGATCCCGCCATGAATGTGCAGGGCGGCATGCCCGATGCGGTGGCCAGCGTCCGCAGCCCAAAATTTCGCGGTGGCCACTTCCCGTTCGCTCGGCAACTCTTCGGCGAGGCGCGAAGCCGCTTGCCACATGGTGAGTTGGACCGCTTCGTTGTCAATGTAGGAATCGGCCATGCGCTGGCCGACGGCTTGGAACATGGCGATTGGTTTATCGAACTGCTTGCGGTTGGAGGAGTACTGGGCAGTGATGCGCACCGCTTCCTGGCAGGCGCCAGATGCAATGGCGCACAGGCCCACCAGGTAGCGGTCCACCAGATAACGCACTGCCGCTTCCCCGAGCTCCGGGCCCCCGATCAGTGCTGAGGCAGGCAACGGGGTGCTTTGCATACGCATGCGAAAGTGGGGTTCCCAGTTGGTCGTTTGCTGCCGCTCTAGAGTCACACCTCGGGTTCCAGGGGGAACTGCGAATAGGAGCTTTTGCCCTTCGGCCGTGCGCGCCGGTACGAGAATGATCTCTGCTCGGTCGGCCCACGGCACACCGAGCTTGGTTCCAAACAAGCGCCATCGTTCGCCGTCAGGCGAAGCTGCAGTCACGGGTTCGTATGGGTCGGCCCCGAACTCACTGAGCGCTGCCGTAAGCCAGCTTTGGCCCGTAGCAGCAGACGGGAGGATCTGCTCCCGAATTTCTTCGCTCCCGAAGCGGCCCAAGGTCAGACAACCGACCAAGTGCGGAAGCAGCGGCAAGAGAGGCAAGAAGCGGCCTTGTTGTTCGAGGAGTAAGCAAGCCTCGATCATGTTGCCACTGCTTCCCCCGAATTCTTCGGGGACGGTGACGCCGAGGAGACCCGCCTTGCCGAGTTCGGACCACAACTCCTCGTCCATTCCCACTGGGCTCTGCTCCACCTGTTTTAGGCGCTCGAGCGCGCAGCGGTCGCGCAGAATCTGTTCAGCTAGATCCCGGAGTGCCTTTTGCTCATCGGTAAACGAAAAATCCATGGTCGGTTCCTCCTGGCGACGGTCAAAAACGCGGCATCACGGGCATACCCAGCCCGAACAAGCAAATCAGATCCCGCTGCATTTCGTTCGTTCCGCCCCCGAAGGTGAGGATGTGCACGGCGCGCAAGAGCTGCCCGACTCTGCCGTTCAGGGCAGCGTCTGGGGAACCGGGCCGAAACGTACCGGTGACGCCGAGGATCTCGAGCATCAGCCGACACGCTTCGAGGTAGAACTCGGTGCCGAACACCTTGATCGTCGAGGCGTGGGCCGGATTGAGAGGTTCGTTTTGCTCCGCCAGCCAGGCCACCTTGAAATTCATCAGCCGCAAGAAGTCGAGGCGGGCGTGGATGCGGGCGAAGTTTTGTTGCACCCACGGGAGATCAATCACCCGTTGCCCGTCGGGTAGCAACGTTTGCCGGGCCCACGCGAGCACATCTTCGTATACGCCCTCGATCATGCCCGAGCTGCACAGAGTGACTCGCTCGTAGTTGAGCTGGTTCGTGATGAGCTTCCAGCCGCCGTTGACCTTGCCCACCAGGTTGCCGAGAGGGACGCGCACGTCGTCATAAAAAGTGTAGTTTGTGTTGAGTTCCCCCATGTTCTTGATCGGGACGACGCGGAAGCCGGGCGTGTCCGTCGGAACGATAATGATGGAGATCCCTTTGTGCTTCGATTTGCTCGGGTCGTTGGGATCGGGCCACGGATCGGTCCGGACCGCCAACCAAATGTAATCGGCGTCCGTAGCAAGGCTGGTAAAGATCTTCTGCCCGTTGATGACCCAATGATCGCCGTCGCGTACGGCTCGGCACTGCAACGAGGCGAGATCCGTGCCCGCATTGGGCTCGGTGTAACCGATGGCAAAGTGGATCTCGCCTCGTAGGATGGGGGGCAAGTAAAACTGTTTCTGCTCTTCGGTGCCGAACTGCATGATGGTCGGTGCGACCGAGTTGATCGTCAGCATGGGCACCGGTGCGCCAGCACGCATGGATTCATCGAAGAAGATGAACTGCTCGATGGGCGTCATCCCGCGCCCGCCATACTCCTTTGGCCAGCCGATGCCGAGCCAGCCATCTTCCCCCATTTGCCGAACGATGCGGCGCACCACCGGACCCACGCCTTCGCTGCGCCGGATTTCTTCCTTGATTTCGGGGGTGAGAAGCTTCGCGTAGTAGTCCCTCAGCTCTTGACGGAGCTTCTCGTGCTCGGGACGCAACGCAAGACGCATTCGATTCCTCCTCTCCTTGTACCGGTTCGATTAGCGGTATCGCGAACCAGACCCGCCGCGTCCACCGCCGCAGGCCGTCGAAGCGCTCGTTTCGGCATTGCTTAGTGCGGTTCTTTCTGCAAGAGGGAGCTTGACGCGAACGAGGCTCCGTGCCAGCAGTTGGCGCGCGAGCTGGAAAGAGCAAACCACCCCGATTGGCAGAGCGAGGGGAGCCGCCGCAGTGAGCAATCGTGCTGCTCGGTGACCCAGTGGGTGAAAACAATCGAGATTCTGCAAGCGACACGGCTTCTTATTCGGTCTCTACCTGAGCACAACTTCGAACCTGGGCTGAGGCTGGTGGGAGTGCGAGAGGGAAGCAGAGGTGCCACGACGGAAGAAGAATTCGCCCGAGACGACGGACTCTGAGGCTGCGCTACCGAAAACTGCGCCGGACTCGAGTGACGCGGCCTTGTTGCCGGACGCGAACCCCGCGGAACAGCAAGGAGTAACTCCGCAGACGGCAAAGCCGAAGAGAAGGCGTCGGCGCAGTGTTACCGAGGCCGGCGAACAGCCTGAGGAGCGCTCTGAGACTGCTACAGAGAAGGAGGTCGGTGAACCCGACGAGGCTCCGGCCTCGCAAACCCTGGCAGAGGAAAAAGCGCCAGCCAAGAAGCGACGCGCCTCCTCGCGCCGCAAGGAAACTCCGGTCGAACCGCAGCAGTTGGATTTTTGGAAGGAGGCAAAGCCCCCTTTCCACGGGGAGGAGTTGGATCTGTTCTGGAAGGGCAAGCGCTCTTGGCCGGAAAAGCCGGGTTTGGGTAAGAAGCCGCCGTGGCAACGCAAGCCGCTGCCCGGGACAAAGCCGTTGTGGGATTACCCGCCTCGCGTAGACGAAGAGACTTTCTGGCGACCGGATCGCGGCGAGGAGCCGCACGATCGGCTGCGCCCAACGCGGCCGGAGCCGAGCAAGCCGAGTGACTCTCCGCCGGCGTGGTCGGAGGAAGAGCCGGGCGAGAAAGTTCGAGGCGAGGGAATCGACCAGGATGCCGGCGGGGAACCGCCCCTCGATCTCGAGCCGCACGCACCCGTCGAGCCCGAGGACGAGCAGGAAGAAGCGGAGGAGGCAGCGGCTCTCACGGGAGTGGAAGCAGAGGAGCCATCGCCCGTTGAAGAGGAAACGGGCGAAGAGACCTTTCCCGATGAGGGAGAGGAGGAACCCGAAGGCGCCTGGATTTCGCTGTCGCCACAGGCGGACGAGAAGCACCGGTCGCCAGAGGAGCGCGAGCGCTGGCGGCGCATTTGCGAGGCGGCGCAGCGGCTCGGGATCCAACGGCTGTATCCGGAGCAGGAGCGTGCCATCGCTGCGGCAATGGAAGGGCGCGACGTGCTCGTCGTCCTTCCGACCGGCTTCGGCAAATCGGCTTGTTACCAGATTCCTTCCATGATCTTGCCGCAACCGGTGGTGTTGGTCTCACCGCTGCTCGCCCTGCTCAAAGACCAACAAGAGAAGCTCCTGACTCGCAATATCCCGGTCGAGCGCATTGACGGCACGGTGCGCGGCAAGGCGCGGCAGGAGGCGCTCGAGCGGATCGCCCGGGGAGGATCGCTGTTGGTCATGACCACCCCGGAAACGTTAGGCGCCGAGGAGCTAGGGGAAGCTTTGCGCCGAAGCGGCATTTCTCTGGCCGCTGTGGATGAAGCGCATTGCATCTCTGAGTGGGGGCACGACTTTCGCCCGGCCTACATGCGCTTGGGTGAACGCCTGCACGAGCTGGGCAGTCCACCGGTGTTGGCTCTGACGGCGACTGCAACGCAAGCGGTGCGCGACGACATCATTCGCTACTTGGGGATGCGCGAGCCTGCTATAGTGGCCTCCTCGCCGCACCGCGCCAACCTCGCGTTCGAGGTCGTTCAAGCCACTGGCAACGAGCGGGTGCGGGCGCTCACTCGCTTCATCAAGCGGCTGCGGCGCCCGGGAATCGTGTACTGCGCAACGACCAAGGCGGTCGACCAATTGTACGGTGCCCTGCGGCTGATGCACCTACCCGTGCATCGGTATCACGGCAAGATGCCCGCGAAAGAGCGCAACCGCGAACAAGAACTGTTCATGAAGCGCGGGCGGCGTACGATCATGGTGGCCACCAGCGCCTTCGGGCTCGGCATCGACAAGCCCGACATCCGATACATTATCCACTTCCAGGCTCCGGCGTCGCTCGAACAGTATGTGCAGGAGGCAGGTCGGGCTGGTCGCGATGGCCGCCGCGCCCACTGCATTTTGTTGTTCGATCCGAAGGATCGGGAGACTCACGAAGTGCTTCAGCAGGGGAGCCGCATCCGGCCCGATCAGTTGTACCGGATCAGCACGGTGCTGGCCGCCTATGCTGCCGAGGGGCGAGAGCCCAACATGGAAGCGCTAACGTTGGCCGCGCAGCTCAACGAGCGGCAGGCAAAGGCGCTGCTCGTCGTGCTCGAAGAGGCAGGATTGGTAAAGCTCGAGGAGGATGGAGTCCGCATCACCGTTCCCGCCCAGGAGTTCGAAGAACAGGCCCGCACTTTGGCGACCCGTTTTGTGACCCAGCGCACCCAGGATGCCCGCCGCCTCGATCGGATCGCTGAGTACGCCTTGTCGCGCGAGTGCCGAGCCGTCTTCTTGCGCCGCTACTTTGGTGAGGAAGACGGTACCCCTTGTGGGTTGTGCGATAACTGCCGCGGCGCGGGGGAACGACCGGCCACGTTCTACCAGCCGATCGCGCGCCCCGAGCCGCCGCGCAAGAAGCGGCGCAAGCGGAAGAAACGCAAGGGCGGCCACGGCAAAGCACAGGTGATCATTGTCCGCCAGCCTGGGCCGCGCGCCCCGTTGGCGGGGGAAAACGGGGAAGCACTGCCGGACGCTCCTTTGACGGAACTCGGTGGAGAACCCGAGCCGCTTCCCCCCCCTTCCGACGAGAATTCCTGAAACGGCGGGACGATTACTGTGCATGTCCGCCGGGGAGGGGAGGGTTGGAACCGCGAGGGCCACGCCAGCGCAAGGCGGCGCCCTGCGCGAGCCTACCTGCCGCCCGATCGGTGGCTTTCTTTGAGTGACAGTGGGGGCGGGCCGGCGGCCGGCGAAGACAGCGCCCGAACCGAAACGAACGACAGGAATGCAGACCGCAACTCAGCCGACGAGTTCCAAAACCCGTTCTGGCGGGCGGCCGACCACAGCCTTGTTGCCCCGCACCACGATGGGCCGTTCCATCAGGATCGGGAACTGAGCCATAGCGCGCAAAATCTCCTCTTCGGAACTGTCCCCGCTGAGTCCGGCAGCCTTGTACTCCTTCTCTCCTTTGCGCACCCAAGCAGATGGAGGGAGCCCGAGCTTTTTCCTCAGGTTTCGTAGCTCCTCCAAGGTGAGGGGCTGCTTGAGGTACTCGACCACCTGCAGTGGCACGTTCCGACTTTGCAGCAATTCCAGAGCTTCTCGACTCTTGCGGCAACGGGGATTGTGGTAAAGAATAAGCGCTTCCATTTTCTCCCTCCGAAGGCCATGCTGCACTTTGCCTTCCTTTTACGAAAAGGGAACCGGTTGCGTCTACCGTGCTTCCTCCAGGTTGGAAAGCAGAGACCCCCTAGAGCAGCCGGTACACAGGGGTTTCTGGATTCCGCCGTCATACGGGAGCCACCCGGTACGCTATGTTTCGCGCCGCCCCCCTTGCCCCGCAGTCGAAGCAAACGCGCCGCATCAGCTCGGGTCGTGCGGAAGTCGCCAGTCCGCCGGATCTTCGAAAGCTCCCAGAAGCTGCCCTACCGAGGTTGGAACGCCAGGGCCCGGCTTCGTTTGTAGCCAGCAACCAACCATCGAACGAGGGCGATCCGGTGATTCCCGGTGGCGAGGGGGTCTTGAGTGGGAGACCCGATTCCGAGCCGAGCGTGGGGCCACGTGCCGGTGCATGGCCACCTGCTTCGGAGCCACCACGGATCAAACTCACGGTCTCTCCAGGAGTTGCCTGGTTCGTGCAGGCAGGAAAACGGCCTTTGAGCGTTTGCGGGCCGTGGGGAGCATCTGCGCTCCCGCCTTGCACCCGCGAAGCTGCCACACCACCGTCGCTGGGACGAATGTGCGGACTCCGAAAATGCGGGCGGCATCGACCTGTGCCACGCAAGCGGTGTTCGGCAAGCCAGCAACAGCGTAAGACGCTGTCAGCGTGGCGGCTCGCAAGTGTTTGGTCCGCGCCTGATAGCGGAGCGCGCGTGGCTTTCATCAGCGGCTGATTGTGCGCCAGGACTCTCCCCAAGTGGCAAGGTACCCCTCGTACCGCGGGGCAGCTTGACTGTGCGCCTGGGGCAATAGCGGGGGCGACCGGCGCCACACGCGCAACGATTCGGGGCTCTGACCTGACCCGAGGGCCGAATCGCGAATGGGAGCAAGGCTTTTTGTGCAGCCGTAAAGCCCAGGGGCGGATGGTGATGAAACCGCCTCTCGTCGCTTTCTTACGAGCGGGCTCTTCCTTGCGATCCCCGGTTCCGTCGGGAGCTTCCTATCGCGCGCCGGTGGATCGCTACGGTGCCACCCGCTCCCTCCGCCGAAAGCGACCCCGCTTGTCTTCGCCCTGTTGGCGCTGGCACGGAGTCAGTCCTTGTCACAGGAAGATGCGGGAGGAGCTCCCCGTTTCGGCCGCCTCCGTTTAGGACGCAGCGCGCTGCCGCGAGCCGCGGCGCGGCCGCACTCTGCCGCTGGCGGCGGGGGCGGGCAGCCGGCGCGGCGCTGACATGCACTGGGTTTCGCTCCATCGGCGCAGCGCGTTGCGGATGGTTTCAGGCTCGATACCGAGCACATCGCACACGTAGTGGAAAGAAAACGCAGGCCCCGAACCATCGCTGGGTGCTGGCTCCATGAGCCATTGCTCAGCCTCCCGGAACAATCGCTTGCGGCTGCGACTCACGGCAAAGTAGTTCCGCTGATAACAACGGATGGCATCGGCGAGCAGGGCAGCAAGGAGTTGACACTCTCCCGTGCGCCGGACTCGCTCGGAACCGGAGCGGCCGAAGAACTGAATGGGGGTCAGCGCGTCCTCCGCAAATAGGTCCTCGAACATCACTCTGTCGAACGGGGTCATCGGCTCCACCCTTTGGTTCACGCGCTCACAGCAAACACTGATCCAAAGGCCGGACCCGTAACACCGGTCCCCGTTTTTCAGTTGCAACCGGCCAACTTTCTTAAGGCTGGAACTCGCTCTCGGCGGCCTCGCGCATCATTGTGAGAACGGCGTCTGCGATGGGCCACCGCTGCGGACCGGGTCGCCGGGGAGCGATCGTTGCTACGCCGAGGTGAGCAGACTCTAGGAATGAGGTGCCAAATCTGGTAGGAGCGCCGCACTTCGATGTTCGGCGCGGGAGGGAGGTATATGGCAGACAAGGCACGCAACCACCGAATTCGCGAGTTGGTCAACGAAGTCGAACGGATCGCTAAGCGGCTCCGAACCGACATCCGGAGACGGGTGGAAGAGACCGGGATTCTCAAAAACCTCGAGGGGGCAGCCAACCAGCTGCGCAAGCAAGCCGCAGTCGTTGCCGCTCAGGTGGAGAAGTACGCACGCGAGATGCGCCAGCAGCTCGAGCGTTCTTCGAAAGGCAAAGGCAAGGCAGCGCCAGCTCGGAAAAAGGCAGCCCGCCCGACTGCGAAGCCAAAACCTGCTGCCGGTGCCGCGGGCGGCATGGCCGCCGGAAAGTAGTCGCGCGTTAGCGCTTTAGCGGCGGTTGCTCCGGTGCTCCCGGGGGGTTCTCGCGCAGCAACTGGATCTTCGCTTTCGCGCGTAGCGCCTCGATGAGCTGCTCTTCGCGGTCCTCACGCGCGTCCTCTTCGAGCATTTCGCGAATCTCGTCGAACACTTCCTCGAGCGGTGCGATTCCGGCCGGGCGCCTCCCGGTCACCTTGAGAATGTGCAGGCCATACGGGCTTTCGATGATCTCGCTCACCTCACCGTCCTGGAGGTGGAAGGCCGCCTGAGCGAGGGGGGTTGGGTGTTGGGGAAAGAATCCTAAGTCCCCCCCTTTTTCCTTGGTCAAGGGATCTTCGGAAAACTGCCGCGCCAGCGACGCGAAATCCTCCCCGCCCTTGACCCGGGCGAGCAGCTCCTTCGCCCGTTGTTCCGCGGCTGCTCGGTTGTCGCCCTGGATCTTGATCAGGATGTGGCTGGCCCGCACCATGGGAGGGCGCTGGAATCGTTCTTTGTGTTGCTCGTAGTATTCCTCGACCTGTTTGCGCTCGATGTTCACTCGAATGCTTTGTGTAAGGAGTTTCTCGACGAGTAAGCTGCGGCGGATCTCATCGCGAACCCGCGCCGCGGGCGTTGTGCGGAGCCACTCGGCGAGCGGATGGCCCGAGCCGAGCGCGGCAAGATCGCGGATCTCTTGTTCCACCTCCGCTTCCGTGACAGAGGTGCCCGTCGCCTTTGCTTCTTGAACGAGCAGCTCGGCAGAAATGAGCTGCTCGAGGGCGTCCTTCCACACTTGCTCGACCGTCGTACCCGCCGACTTGGCGATCTCTTCGGCCAACTCCTGCACCTGTGCAACGGGGATCGGCTTACCGTTCACGAGTGCAGCCGGCTGCGCAGCCGGGTTGCGCTCCTCGCCGGCGAGGCGCTGGGGAAGCAGCGCTGCAAAACAGGCCACCGCTCCTAGCCCGATGACCACCGCGTTTGCGCCTTTTGCCATGACCACCTACCTTGCTCATTTCGGCTCGGACGGCTCACTCGGCTCGACCGAGGCGCGAGGCGTCTTTGCTATCCGAGCCACGCACGGCTTGCAATCTTCTGGTTGCCGGCAGGGCAAGGCTTCCTTATAGATGCGGCTTTGCGCATGGCGAAAGTGTACCTGCAAAGCCTCGGTTGTCCCAAGAACCTGGTGGACAGCGAAATCATGCTCGGCCTGGCGCGCCGAGCCGGAGCCACCATCGTGAGCGATCCGGACGAAGCGGACATCCTGGTGGTGAACACGTGCGGTTTCATTGCTCCGGCAAAGAAGGAATCCATTGACGCAATTCTCGACTTGGCCCGGCTGAAAGCCGAAGTGCCGGGGCGGAAACTCTTGGTGACTGGCTGCCTAGTTCAGCGATACGGTGAGCAGTTGGCCGAGGCTCTGCCGGAGGTGGATGCGTTTCTCGGAACCGGCGATTTCCACCGCTTTCCGGAACTAATGGCGGAGCCCACGCGGGAAACCGTGCATGGATACCGGGGCGCCGCGCACGTCCTGCCCGATGTCCATTTGCCTCGCGTGCGCACCGGCGAATTCTTCTCAGCTTACGTGAAGGTGAGCGAGGGCTGCGATCACACCTGCAGCTTCTGCATCATTCCGAAAATCCGCGGCCGGCACGAAAGCCGCTCGATCGAATCGGTGGTGCGGGAAGTCGAGTCGCTAGTGGCCGAGGGTGTGGTGGAGGTAAACTTGGTCGCGCAGGACCTTACCGCCTACGGGCGCAATCGTCGTGATGGCACCGATCTGGTGGGGTTGTTGCAAGCGCTGGCTCGGATTGATGGCCTCCGCTGGATTCGCTTGCTCTACAATTACCCGCGCCATGTGACCGACCGCCTGCTCGAAACCATCGCGAGCGAGGAGAAGATCTGCCCGTACATTGACATCCCTTTGCAGCACGCGAGTGCCCGCATCCTGCGCCTCATGCGCCGTGACCGCGACCCCGAAAGCTTGCGCCGCTTGCTGGCACGCATTCGCCAGATCGTGCCTGGGGTAGCCATCCGCACAGCGATGATCGTCGGCTTCCCGGGTGAGAGCGAGCAAGATTTTGCCGCTCTCCTGGACTTCGTGCGCGAGCAGCGCTTCGAACGGTTGGGCGCGTTCAAGTACTCCCGTGAGGAAGGGACGGAAGCCGCCGAGCTGCCGGGCCAAGTGCCCGAACGAATCAAGCGAGAGCGACTGCGCGCCCTCATGCGGGTGCAAGCCGAGATCGCGGCTGAATACCAGAGGGCGCAGGTCGGGCGCACCCTCGAGGTGCTCGTCTGTGGCCAAGACGCACGAGGTCGCTGGTATGGTCGCACCGCCACCCAGGCTCCCGACATTGATGGGGTCGTGTACCTCGACGGCGCAGCGCCGGTGGGCAGCATCGTGCCAGTTCGCATTGTGGGGGCCTCCACATACGATTTGCGGGGGCGCTTGGTGCAGGCCGCGGAATCGCAGACCCAGGCCGCACCGCTTTAGGGTGCTGGCGATTGCGCGCTAGCGATTCGCGCGCAGCAGGCGGTTTGCTCTCCCTCCTGGGGCGCGCAGGCCTCCGCCCTCGTGATTGACAAGAAACTTCCGGTGGCGCACAAGCGCACGCATGGGCCGAGCGATTTCTGCGGATTTAATAGGATTGACCTTTCCTCCCGTACGCTTTCGGTGGGACTCCAAGGACGTGATGCTCTACGCCGTAGGTGTGGGCGCGCAGCCGGAAGGGGAACTGGACTTCGTGTACGAGGGGCGAGGTCCGAAGGTTCTTCCCACCTATGCCGTGATTCCGGGCATGTTTTCTATGGGAGGGTTGGTCTCGGAAGTGGACATCAACCTGGCAATGCTGTTGCACGGGGAGCAGTCGGTGACGCTACACCGCGAGCTGCCACCGGAGGCCGAGGTGACCATCACGGGCCGGGTGGCAGAAGTGTGGGACAAAGGAAAGGCAGCGGTGATCGGCTGTGAAGGGATTGTGGAAGACGCCGATGGCCTTCTGTGCACCACCAAGGCGACGCTCTTCATTCGCGGCGCGGGTGGCTTCGGAGGCGAGCGCGGGCCGAGCGGGGCGGACAAAAACCAGCCGCCCGACCGTGCTCCCGACGTGGTGGTGCAAGCCGTGACGCGCCCCGAGCAAGGTGCGATCTACCGTTTGTCCGGCGACCGCAACCCGATCCACATTGATCCCGAATTCGCGCGCATGGCTGGATTCGAGCGCCCTTTCATGCACGGCTTGTGCACGTTCGGCTTCGCTGGCCGTGCCATCCTCCAGGCCTTGTGCGGGGGTGACCCGGCTCGCTTCCTCCACTTCGAGGCGCGCTTCGCCGATCAGGTGTATTTTGGCGACACGATCGTGACCAAAATGTGGCGTACGGCCCGAGGGGAAGCCATCGTGCAGTGCGAGACACAGCGCGGCAACGTCGTGCTCTCTCAGGCTCAGGCACGATTCCGCGAATGAACGGGCTGCCCCACCGTTCGAGCGCGAGGTGGGCATGAACCCCTTCGATTTCTGGATCGCCCGCATCGTGACCATCCCGGCCAACCGCTGGATCGCGTTCGATGCTTAGGTGAATCTCCTTGCTTCTTGGGAACTCGTGAAGGGCGGCGCCGCGATGGCACTGTTTTGGTGGTGCTGGGCTGAGGAAGAGAAACAGACGGGACAAAAGAAATCCAACCGACACGAAGGTGCGGCGCGGCGCGAGATGCTGATTCGCACGCTGTTCGGTGCCGCGCTGGCGCTGTTTTGTGCTTCGCTCTTGGCGCTGGTCCTTCCCTGCCGCCCGCGCCCCCGAATCGTCATGGGGATGGAGCCGAATCTCTCTCCCGGTTGGGACCAGTGGAGCGCGTTTCCGAGCGATCACGCTTCGCTGTTCTTCGCTTTGGCAGCAGGCTTCTGGCGTCTGGATCGGGGGCTGGGTTGGCTGGCACTGGCGCACGCCGCCGTGGTCGTTAGCCTGCCGCGGGTTTACCTCGGGCTACATTACGCCACCGATATCCTGGCTGGCGCTGCGTTGGGCATTGGTTGCACGTGGCTCACCATGCGTTCGGCTTGGGCAAAGCTCCTAGTCACCCGCCTGCTTGCCTGGGAAAAGCGCTGGCCGCGCGCGTTTCTTGCCGGCCTGTTCGTGGTGACCTACCTGGTAGCGACCTTGTTTACCGACCTGCGCAAACCGGCAAACATCCTTGCCGCCATGATTCGCGGCAAGTTGTCGTAGACCCTCGCTGCCCTAGGTCGCCGGATGCAGGTTTGGGCGAACGCCGGTGCGTCCGTGCGACCGAGGAATGGAACCGCCGGAGCTGCACGGCGGTCCACGAGACAACGGTATGGGCTAAGTAGCGCCGGTTGGAGTTGCGGAACCCTTTGCGAGGCCAGAGGGGGCAGAGGGTTGGTTGCCCTCGCAAGCCGCCTGCGCCGCCAAGCGTAGCAGAGACATCCGAGCCCATGGTTTGCGGCCTGGCCCTAGCTTGCGCTTCGCTGGGCAGCGGCGTACGGAACCCGGTGCAAGTTCTTGTGTCGGGAGGGAGACATGACGCGTGGTGCTGTGCTTTACAACTTTTTCGAGCCTCTGAAGGTGGAGACGGTGCAGGTACGCGCACCGCGACCCGACGAGGTGGTGGTGAAGCTGGCTGCCAGTGGCGTGTGCCACTCGGATCTCTCCGTCCAGCAAGCCAAGCTTCCGTTTCCGCCGCCAGTGATTTTGGGCCACGAGGGTGCCGGCGTTGTCGAGGAAGTGGGCCGCGAAGTCACGGGTCTCGAACCAGGAGACCACGTGGTGCTGTCCTGGGTGCAAAGTTGCGGCGGCTGCACGTATTGCGTCGGCGGCGAGGAACACCTGTGCGATCATGCCATCAAAGCCATGATGGCGGGTGAGGAACTCGCTTTCGAGAAGGACGGCATCGGGATCTCCCGCATGGCAGGAGTCGCCTCGTTCGCGGAGCGCACCGTGGTGCGGGCTTCCGCCTGCATCAAAATTCCGCGCGAAGTGCCCTTGGACAAGGCCTGCTTGGTCGGCTGCGGGGTGATGACCGGTGTGGGTGCCGCCATGAACACCGCCAAGGTACGCCCCGGGCAAACGGTTGCGGTCTTCGGCTGCGGTGGAGTTGGGCTGAACGTGATCCAAGGAGCCGCGTTGTGCGGCGCTTCGCGCATCATCGCTGTGGACGTGGTGGACAAGAAACTCAACTGGGCGCGTGAGTTCGGTGCCACCGACACGATCCACGCCCGGCAAACGCCGGACGTTCCGGACGCGATCCGCTCCCTCACCGGCGGCATCGGGGCTGATTTTGCCTTCGAGGTCATCGGCAGCCCGGAGGTGATCAGCCAAGCCTTCTTGTCCGTGCGGCGCGGCGGCAAAGTAGTGGTGGTCGGTGTGCCTGGCTTCGACCAGACGATCAGCCTGCCGGCATCGGCGGTGCCGCTCGAAGAGAAAGCCGTACTCGGTTCTCTCTATGGCTCCGCCCACATGCGGCGCGATATGCCCAAGCTGCTCGAACTGTACATGCAAGGGCGCCTCAAGCTGGACCAGTTGATTTCTCGCCGTATCTCGTTGGACCAGGTCAACGAGGCCTTTGCGGCGATGGAGTCGGGCGAGGTCGCGCGCAGCGTGATCGTGTATTCCTGAGGGAGAGTCGCAGCGGGAACACTGGCCATGGACGAAGCACGGATTCCCGTTTTGATTGGGGGTGGGCAGATCACCCAGCGGGACGTTGAGCCGGAGGAGGCTCTCGAGCCGCTGGCACTGATGCGCGAGGCGGCACTGCGCGCCGCGGATGACGCTCGCTTGCCCCGCTCTGCCTTGGCGAAGGCGGACCTGGTGGCGGTCGTGAACATTCTCAGTTGGCAGTACGCCAATCCACCCGCGGCGCTGGCAGCAGAACTCGGCGCTCACCCGCAGCGGCTTTGGCTTTCTTCCTGGGGTGGCAACACTCCTCAGTGGCTGGTCAACGAAATCGCCTCCCGCATCGCCACGGGCGAGGTGAGTCTAGCCATTCTCGCCGGTGCCGAGGCGCTGGCCACCACGCAACGGGCCGGACGCAAGGGGGTGCCGGTGCAATGGCGAGCTGGCGCAGTCGAAGGCTTTGCCGAGCCTACCACCATGGGCAGTTTTCGCCCCGGCGGAAACGACCACGAGTCGGCGCACGGCTTGGTCTTGCCCATTGCCATCTACCCGCTGTTCGAAAACGCCCTCCGCCA
This sequence comes from Myxococcales bacterium, assembly GCA_037445065.1. Lineage (GTDB taxonomy): Bacteria > Desulfobacterota > Binatia > HRBIN30 > HRBIN30 > JBBILD01. The sequence goes on along the minus strand of JBBILD010000018.1, from coordinate 18,234 downwards.
TCACTACGGCTGGACGATCGAACAGCACCGCCAAGAGCTCGGCCGCCTATGCGCGCGCATGACGGAAGTGGCGGCTTGCAATCCCTACGCTTGGTTCCCACAGCAGCGGACCGCCGAAGAGATCACTACGGTTAGCGCGGAAAACCGCATGGTTTGCTTTCCGTACCCGAAGTACATGAACGCGATTATCGAGGTGGATCAGGGCGCTGCTTTGCTCCTCACTTCCGCCGCTCACGCGCGCGCCTTGGGCGTTCCTGAGAGCCGCTGGGTGTACTTATGGGGGTGCGCCGACACACAGGATCACTGGTACGTGAGCGAGCGCATCAATTACTACAGCTCGCCGGCGATCCGTGTTGCCGGCGAGCAGGCGTTCCGCATGGCCGGGTGGTCCATCGAGGACGTAGACTTTGTTGACCTGTACAGTTGCTTCCCCTGCGCTGTGCAACTCGGCCGCGATGCCCTGGGCATCCCGCGCGACGATCCCCGCCCACTGACCGTTACCGGAGGTTTGCCGTACGCGGGTGGGCCGGGCAACAATTACGTCACCCACGCGATCGCCACCATGCTCGGTGTTTTGCGCGAACATCCGGGGAAACGCGGGTTGGTCAGCGGAGTGGGTTGGTACGTTACCAAGCACAGTATCGGGCTCTACAGCACCGAGCGGCCACCGCGCCCCTTTTTGCGTGAGGATCCGGCGACGTACCAAGAGCGCATCGATGCCATGCCCCGGCCGGAGGTGGTGCAACACCCCGAGGGGCGCGGGTGCGTGGAGACGTATACGGTCGTGCACGGGCGAGACGGGGCACCCAAGCATGCCATTGTCATTGGGCGCTTGGAGGACGGTCGCCGCTTCTTGGCCAACATGGAGGGCGACCCGGATCTCTTAGGAGCGTGGGAGAAGGAAGAAGCAATCGGCCTGTGGGGAACCGTATGCGCAGGCCAAGGTAAAAATCGCTTCACCGTGTAACGAGGCTGGCCCGGGGGCCCCGCGGCCAGCCAAGGAGGGCCGTATGGAGTTTTATTTTTTTCATTTGATGCCGTGGCCGCACTTGCCGGAGAGCTACCAGGGCCCTGCGTGGATCCGCTGCCCGAATGAATTGTACGATCCCGAGCGGGGGGTCGCCGTGTACAACCGGTACATTGACGAGTTGGTGTACGCCGAGAAGCTCGGCTTTGACGGCGTCTGCGTCAACGAGCACCACGCCAACGCCTACGGCAACATGCCCTCGCCCAACCTGATCGGCGCGATCCTGGCACGCCAGACTCGTTCTTGCAAAATCGCCATCGTCGGGAACGCTCTGCCGCTGTACAACCCGCCGCTGCGCGTGGCGGAAGAGTTCGCCATGATTGACGTCATTTCGGGGGGCCGCTTGATCGCTGGTATGGTGGTCGGCGGTGGTCCGGAGTACTACTCGAACGGGATCAACCCGGCCGAGGCGCGCGAGCGCTTTTACGAAGCGCACGACCTGATTGTCCAGGCGTGGACTCGCCCGGGGCCCTTTGTGTTCAACGGCAAACACTACAAACTCCGCTACGTGAACCCGTGGCCGCGCCCGCTGCAGAAACCCCATCCGCCGATTTGGATCCCGGGAGCGGGAAGTCTAGAGACGATGGAGTTCGTGGCCCGCCGCCGATACGCCTACATGGGCATTCCTTACTTCCACCGGCGCGTCTTCCAGCGCAATTTCGATTTCTTCCGCGAAGCGTGCGAGCGGGAAGGCTACACGGCCAAGCCCGCGCAGATGGGCTGGCTTTGCCCGATCTATGTGAGCGAGTCCGACGCCCAGGCACGGCGCGAGTTCGAGCCGCACTTTTGGTACTTTGCCAAGCGGCTGCTTCCAGGCATCGAGACCAGCCCGCCAGGCTACACCACTGCGCGCTCGGCCGTAAAACTGGTCACCGCCCGGAACGACTTCCTCCTTTTCGTGGAAAATTGGCAGCAAGTTGTGGAAGGGCGTTACGCCATTGTGGGCAGCCCGGAGACCGTATTCGAGCAAATGAGCGAAATGATCGAGTCGCTCGGCGTCGGCAACATCCTCACGCTGCTGCAAATCGGTACGCTGCCCGCCGAACTCACGCGCCGGAACATGGAACTGTTCGCGGGCGAGGTGATGCCGCGCCTGCGCGCGTGGGAGCGGGCACGTGCCAGCAACGCTGCCTGACGGAGGAAGGGCGCGCATGAGCGTCGCACAGACGGTTCGAGTTGGAAGCGAAACGGTAGAGTACCGCGTGCGGGGGCAAGGGCCTCCCCTGGTGTACTTGCACGGTGGGCTGGCAGACAGTGAGTGGCACGCCGCCCTCGACCTCTGGGCAGAGCGCTTCACGGTCCATCAGCCTCTGTTGCCAGGCTTCGGTGCGTCTACGGGAGGCGAGCGTATGGAGTCTATCGAGGATCTGGTGTTCCACACCCTCGATTGGCTCGACGCAACTGGCCTGAGCGGAGAAGGCATCGTTCTTGTCGGCGCGTCGCTGGGAGGCTGGCTCGCTGCGGAAGTCGCCGTCCGCTACCCGCGCATCGCACACCGGCTCTGCCTGGTTGCGGCGGCCGGGCTTTGGCTCGACGAGAACCCACCTGCTGAATTGTTTGGCAACGACCCTCCGCACTTAGCGGAGCTGCTGTTTGCAGACCAAACGCACCCCCTGGCGGCAATCATGCACGCGGTGACGGATATCTCGCAGCTCCCGGAAGAGGTGATCCTGCGGCAGTTCCGCGCCATGGAGGCGTTGGCGCGGGTGGCGTGGAACCCGTATTTCCACGACCCCAAGCTCGAACCTCGCTTGAGCCGTATCCGCGCCAAGACCACCGTGGTGTGGGGGGAGGCAGACCGTTTCTTTCCGCTCGCTTACGGCCGCCGCTACGCCGAACGGATTCCAGGAGCCTCGCTCGTGGTGGTACCGGAAGCGGGCCACATGGTGATCCTGGAACGGCCTGCTGCGGTTGCGGCAGCGATTTGAGCCAGTTTTGCCGGAGGGCGAAGCCCGGAGCACCGGCGGCGCTTGTGTTTTTCCCGCGCCGTGCCAGATAGGTTGGCATGGGCGATCTGTTCCGGCGCATCGCCATCGTGCAATTGGCTCCCCGCCTCGGGGACTTACAAACCAACCTCGCCTTGCACGAGCAGTGGATCGGCGAGGCGCGTGCCCGCGGTGCAGATCTCATCGTGTTTCCGGAGCTGTCGCTTACGGGATACTTTCTCAAGGACATGGTCTCCACGGTGGCACTGCGGCGCGATGCCCCGGAGATGCAGCGGTTGGGCGAACTGAGCCGCGGCGTGGAGTTGGTGGTCGGACTGGTGGAAGAAAGCGAGGACTTCCGCTTCTTCAATTCGTCCCTGTACTTTCGCGACGGCGAGTTGCGGCACGTACACCGCAAAGTCTACCTGCCCACTTACGGCTTGTTCGATGAAGCACGCTACCTGGCGCGCGGCGATCGCATCCGCTGCTTCTCTTCCGGGTTGGGACGAACAGCGGTGCTCATTTGCGAGGACCTCTGGCACCCTTCCACCGTGTACATCGCGGCGCTCGATGGAGCGCTGGCGGTGATTTGCCCATCGAGCAGCCCCTTGCGTGGCATTCACGACGGCTGCGAGCGCGACGACAATGCAGCCTACTGGGAGCTGCTCAACGCGATGTACGCGCAAACCTTCGGGCTGTACGTGGTCTACGCAAATCGCGTGGGCTTCGAAGATGGTGTGGGATTCTGGGGCGGGTCGGAAATCGTGGCGCCGGACGGCCAGCGCCTGGCCAAAGGCCGGTATTACGAGGAAGACTTGATCGTGGCCGATCTGTGCCTCAAGGAGCCGAGGCGACAGCGGGTGGCTGCCCCGCTTTTGCGCGACGAGAACCTGGATCTGACCATCAACGAATTGCTGCGCATTCGCCAGCAGGAGAGGGAGCCGCATGAGTGACACCTCCGCTTCACCCGGCAAAGTGCCGGACGCCGCAGCGGCGGCAACGAGCGGCGCGGGCGCGCGGCACTTGCGGCCGCGAATTCCCACCAACCCTCCGCTCCTCTGCCGTATCCTGACCGCGTTTATCGCCAACGAGGTGCGGAAGGTGGGCCTCGAGCGAGTGGTGGTGGGTGTCTCGGGCGGCGTGGACTCAGCCTTGAGCTGCATGCTGGCGGTGCGCGCGCTGGGCCCCAGCAACGTCCTCGCCATCAAGATGCCCTACCGCACTTCGAGTCCGGAAAGTCGCCGCCACGCCGATCTGCTGATCGAGCGCGCTGGGGTGGAGTCGCTCGAAGTGGAGATCACGCCGCAAATTGACGCGTATTTCGCTCGCTTCCCGGATGCCGACCGACTACGCCGCGGGAACAAAATGGCACGCGAGCGCATGACCATCTTGTACGACCACTCTGCCCGCTGGCGCGCCTTGGTGCTCGGGACCAGCAACAAAACCGAGCTCTTGCTCGGTTACGGTACCCTGCACGGCGATATGGCTTCAGCCGTGAACCCACTCGGCGACTTGTACAAAACGCAAGTGTGGGCTCTGGCCGAGTACGTGGGAGTGCCAGAAGAAATCGTGCGCAAGAAACCCACGGCCGATCTATGGGCGGGGCAAACCGACGAGGCGGAACTGGGCTTTAGCTACCGCGAGGTGGACGAGTTGCTGTACTGCATGGTGGACCTCCGCTACTCGCGCGCGGAATTGCACGTCGCGGGGTTTTCCCCCGCGTTCGTGCAGCGGGTCAGCGACATGGTGCGCAATTCGCAGTTCAAGCGCCGCCTGCCGGTGATCGCCAAAGTCTCGCAGCGCACAATCGATCGAGACTTCCGCTACGCGCGCGACTGGGGGAGGTAGCGCTTGCCCGCGGAACAGGAGGGGAGGGCACGACCGAGCGCCTTGCCCGGAACCTTGTACGTGGTCGCCACTCCACTCGGCAACCTGGAGGACATCACACTGCGCGCCTTGCGCGTACTGCGGGAGGTTCACCTGATCGCTGCCGAAGACACGCGCCACACGCGCAAACTCTTGCAGCATTACGGTATTTCGAGCCGCCTCACACGCTACGACGAGTGGGTCGAACGGGAGAAGGCCCCGCGTTTGGTGGCACTGCTGCGCGCGGGAAAAGACGTTGCCCTGGTTTCCGACGCCGGGACCCCTGGCATCCGGGACCCCGGGTACCATTTGATCCGCGCCGCCATCGAAGCCGGTATCCGGGTGGTGCCCGTACCGGGTCCGTCGGCGGTGATCGCCGCCATCAGCGCCGCCGGCCTGAGTGCCCAGCGTTTTGCCTTCGAGGGGTTCGTCCCCGAACGGGCGCAGGCGCGGCGCCACTGGTTGGCGCGGATGGCGGGCGAGGAACGCACCTGGGTGTGCTTCGAGGCCGCGCGGCGGCTGCTCTCCACTCTCGCCGATATGGCGGAGCTGCTGGGCGCGCGCCGCTTGGTGGTGGCGCGCGAGTTGACCAAATTGCACGAGGAGTTTCTGCGCGGCAGCGCCGCCGAGGTGGCGCAGCTCATCGAGGCTCGCGGCACGCCTTTGCGCGGCGAGGTAACGATCGTTGTGGAGGGCAGAGGGGTGGAGCAAACCGCGCAGCAAGACTCGGACTGGCAGCAGGCGCTGCTCGAGGCTTTGGCGCGTGGCGCACACCTCAAGGAAGCAGCACAGGAGGTTGCGCGCCGCTTCGGCGTGAGCCGGCGCACTGCCTACCAGTATGGCCTGCGCCAGCGGCGAGCGGAACCCTGAGCAGCGCTCCATCGCCGCCAAGGTGCGAAAGAAACGCGGGCCGCTCACGGTTTTCGGGAGTCGCGCGCACCTCTGCACAGAGCTCCCTGAATCGGGCAACATCAAGGCCAACAGGGGTGTGCGCACAACGGCTCGCAGCGATTCGGCAGAGCACCGCAGTGGCAGGGTGCGAGGGTGGAATCGGCAGGTCGGGGGCAGGGACATCCCGCTGCGGCCGGCTCAGCCTGCGGCTCGGTGACTCCGCAGTGTGGTCCCATGTAGGCTGAGGAGGGGATCGCTGTTGTACCCTCGCGCGCAACGCGCGTGGTGAGCCCTCCCGCAGATTCGACAGCGGGCGCGACTTGCACGGTGCACCGAAGGGCAACACAGCGCGATCCGAGCGTGCCCGGGACACGTTACTTCCTGGCCGCTGCTTCGCACGAGCTGCCCTCTTTGCCCGGGTGCGTAGCGTTTTGTGCCCGCTCACTTCTCCTGTGCCGGAGGCCAGCTAGGCTGGCGATTTTGCTTGGCTTGCGCGTCCGGTTCGTGGTAGCCATGGCGCCGTTGTTGTGGAGCGGAAACGGCGGGGCGGCCGGGAGTTCACTCGTGCGATCGTTGGGCAAGCGGCACTGTGCAGGACGACGGAGCGAGATCTGGCGAACCGTGGTGCGCGTTACTCCTCCCGCAGAGTGTGCGCTTGGGAGAAGGGAGACGCGCCATGAGGCAAAGGCTGACGCATTTCCTGCTCGTATTGGGATGCTCGTTCGGCATCGCGGCACCGTTGTGGGGCCTGTCGCAGGTCCGCTCGGCCTCGTCGTGCACCAACCAGCGAAGCGGTGGCTTCTTCATGAATTGGGGCAGTGCTGCGAACGCGGCGACCTCCGATGATCCTTACGCGTTCCCTCCTAACGCCGGCAGCGGCATTGGCCCCTTTACCACGGCTTTTTTGCGTTGCGACAACTACGGGTTCAGCATTCCGTCTGCAGCGATCATTGAAGGGATTCAGGTTCGTGTCGAACGTAACGACCCGTTCGAGGAAACGGTTGACGATACGCTCCAGCTCCTAAAAGCAGGGCTAAGCTCAGGCCATAACAAAGTCGACACTTCCACTTATTCGCCATTCGTGGACGGCGTCCACGCTTACGGTGGGAGCAACGATCTCTGGAACGTCAGTTGGGCGCCATCGGATATCAACGCATCCAGTTTCGGGGTGATCCTCGCGGCTTTTGGCTTCGACAGTGTGCCGCGCGTCGACCATATCGCAATAGAAGCCTTCTACACACTTGGAACCGCCCCAGAGCCAGGGTTGCCTTCCGCGGGTGCGAGTCGGGGGCTTGTGTTGCTGTTGGCCCTCCTCGGTGGGGCCTCTTTGTACGCGCGCGGGCGGTGGCGCGGGCGCGGCTCGTGAGCCGCACTGCGAGGTTTACACGGAGCGGGACCGCTGCGAACTGCGTTCCCGCCCCGCGATCGTTCCGTTTTCCCTGTGCCCGTTGCCCCGCTGGGTTCGCTGCACGCGCCGCGCTGACGAGCGGGCGGGAGTCGAGGCTGTTGCCTCCCGATCCAGGTTTGCTGGAGGCAGGCGGCAGACGCCCGCTTGCGCTTGCCAGCGTGCTGCCGCCTGCACCCGTTCCGGTGCTTCCTTCGGTTCCTACGGCACGCAGCTAAAGTCGGCGGTGTTCACCCCCGCGGTCATGAGAGACTGCTTCAAGCGCGGGTCGCGGCGGCCGCTGGTGTTTTGCACGAAGCAGTCCACACCGAGGTCCATCGAAGGTGCACCGAGGACACACGTGGACAGCGAGTTGAGGTCCACCGAGGAACCGCAGCTCCCGCTCTTGAAACCGAGACCACCGACGAACGACTTCAATTGCGCGAAGGGGACGAGGACGCATTTGCTGGTCGGGGCGGTAATCTTCCCGGCGCTCGTACTGAGTTTGTTGTCCACCACGCTCACCAGGGTCGAACATGGTGTTGCATACGAAGGGGTGCAGGTACCGGACCCGTCAATCTCGTTGGCCAACTCGCACTTTGCCACCTTGTCCCCGCACGCGTGGAGCTTGTTAGCGACAAAGCCAGCCACTGTTTTACCCTGCCCCTGGATCTTTTTGTGGCAGGAGAACATCGTAAGGCGAGTGGCTGGTGTCGCCGGCGGGGTGGAATCGGGGCTGACGTCAATGGTGCCGAACACGGAAGACCCCTGCCCGCCGGTGCAGCCGCCGCCTCCGGGGTCTTTCCAGGTGATGCAGTACTTCATGTCCATGTCGAAGGGGCCCACGTATCCGGGTTCGAGATAACTTTCTTGCAGCGTAACCGTTTGGTCGGCCACCAAGTCGTTGCAGCTCGTCCCGGTTTGACCGACGCGGATCTCTACCTTCCCGTTATTGGCGTTGGTACCGCACGCAAGAGCCGCGGCATTGAACCCCAGTCGGTCGGAGGCGGCGAGAAAAATCGTTCCCGGATTGTTCAAATTGCCGCTGCCGTCTTGCGTCAGGTTGATTGTCTGGCTCGTTGGCCGCGGCAGGGCGCCGAAGAAGGCGCCCAAGCCGATGTTGTCGAGGAGAATCCCCGCGCGCGGGGCCACCAGCCCTACCTCTTGGTCCACGAACGAGTCAATCAAGTTGCGCAGGCAACTTACGAGGCTCTGCAAGTCGCTGCCACCGCAACCGGAGGAGTCCGTACCGCAGAACGGCAGGTTGGCGAGTTGGAGACCTCCCGGAGCTAAGGAACACACATTGGCAATTCCCATCCCGGCGCACGCAGCCGTTACTTGGTCCACGAAAGTTTGCTTCGCCTTCTGTAGTCCTTTTCCGGGCGTGTTGAGCTTGGTGATGCAGGACGCGATCGCGGCGTCACGGCAGGTTTTCGCATCCGCATGATCCAACTCTTCGATCAGCGCGCACTTGAGTAAGCGGGTGGTACAAGCGAGCAGCAAGTTGCGCCGCGCTTTGGCGTAGGCTTTGCCTTTGGCACTGAGCTTTGTCCGGCAGAGTTGTGCCGCTTTTGCTTGCGGCGAGAGCGCCGCGCCGGACTCGGGCAAAGCGCACACAAGCGCCCCGAAGCCAGCGAAAACCATGAAGTTGCGGAAAATGTTGCACCTCCCCGATGTGTGCTTGCTTGATTTGTGGCAACAAGTCGAGACCGCAGTCAAGGGTGAATTCGTTAGGTGGGTTCGCGCATGCGCCGCACCCTCCCATCCTGAGAGCGTGCTCGGTGACCACCCTAACGGCCAGGCCTGCCCTCGGGCGCCTTCTTTGACCTCGCTTCGGGCCATCAGTGGGGTTGCTCTCGCGCAGCCGCTCTCCCGTGGCCTGTTCGAGCAGCGCGGGGAGACGGCTCGTACAGCTTCGTTTGCCGTTCTTGAGCTACGGCTTGCCGCCCGCGGCTTCCCCGGTGTCGCGCACCTTTGCTCCGGATTTCCCAGTGGCGCTGGGTTCTGTAGATGGTAGGAGTAGTCCGGGCCCGAGGGAAAAAGACTCGGCCATTTTTCTTGACGGGAGCGTGCGGATCTTCGTAGCCGAGAGCTCGTTGTGGCGAGGCCCGCGATGAGTAGAGTGGACGGGACTTTGTTCGTGCAACCGTTTGGCAAGCCGCGCTGTGCAGGACGGGGGAGCGAGCTCTGCCCGCACTGTGGCGTGTGTCACTTCTCCCGCAGAGTGTGCGCTTGGGAGAAAGGAGATGCGCCGTGGACCGGAAGCTGACACAGTTGCTGCTCGTGTCGGGATGCAACGTTTCCTTCATTGCACGAGCGTGGTGTGTATCCCAGGGTCGGTCGCCGGCTTTGTGCACAAACCAGGACCGGGGCAACCTCGACTGGAAAAATCCGTCGAATGCGCGGCTTTCTGATGGCGCTCACGCGTCGGTTTCGAGCGGGGGAGCTTTTACGACGGACTTTTTGCGCTGCGAGGACTATGGCTTCACGAATCCGGCAAGTGCGATCATCACCGGGATTCAGGTCAGAGGGAAACGCTCGTTTTCTCGGTCCGGGCCGCCCTTTTTCACCGTGCGGGACGAGACGGTTCAGCTTCTCGTTGGAGGGATCGGTTCTGGGGACAACAAGGTGGACACATTCACCAGCTGGCCATCCACGGACACCGTCGCCAGCTATGGTAGGGACGCCGATCTTCGGGGCTTGTCGTAGTCGCCGGTGGATATCAACGCGGCCAATTTCGGGGTGATCGTGGCTGCTCAGAGCGGTGGGGACAACGTGGAGCTGCGCGTCGACCACATCGAAATCGAAGTCTTCTTTACGCTCGGCAGCGCCCCAGTTCCCGTCTTGCCTTCCACCGGTGCAAGCAGGGGATCTGGTGTTGCTGCTGGCCCTCTTCGGCGTGGCCTCTCTGTACGCGCACCGGCAGTGGCTCGAGCGTGGCTCTTGAGAGGCGCACTTCGGGGGCGACAGAGCGGCGCTACGACGAGAATCGCTAGGATGCGGAGCGATGCATAAGGCCGCTGGAGGTCCGGAACGCCGTTCCACCGCCACGCTGGAACGCCGCGAGGGATAGGAGGCACCGTTCCACCAGGCTCCTGGGCGGTTGTGGCCTACCATGGTAATTCCGCTCCGGCGGACGTGTCGGCGCAGCCCTCGTGGCTGCCCTTGGTGGCGTTGCCTCTGGAACTCCCAATGGGTGCCCGGTTCCGCTTGCGCTGAGGCTACGTGGTGTGCCGGAACGCGTTGTGTTCGAACAGCACGGTCCAGGTTGGCACGAGCGGAGGCATGGGCGCATGTTTTGCGCCTGCCGTGCGCGCAGTTGCCCGCGGGTGCCGGTCCGCCTCGAGCCCAGGTGCGGAGGACGGACTCGAGCGTCTGGCTCCTCCGGGTTGCGGGCGCGGGGCGCCGTACACTAGGCGGGCGCGCCGAGACTTATGAGAAAAAACGCCGCGGGTTCGCGATCAGCATGGTGTCAATTTTGTCTTGGCTCACTCCCGCGTCGCGCAGGCGGGGCACGATTTCGGTGAACAAGTGCGTCGGCTTCCAATGCGGCAAAAGCGATTCTGGTACCGGTAAGGGGCGGCCGAGCCAGCACCACACCGAGTCGTGCGAGAGCACGATTTGCCTGTGAAACCCGATTCCCACGAGACCAATCAGGGCAGCCAAGCGCAGGCGATCGGGCTGCAGAATTTCTAGACCGAAGCGGTCGAAGCCGACAAAGCAGCCGCGGTCGAGGAGGTCCACGTGGTAGCGCAAGTCGGCGCTGCCGCACGAGTGACCGATGATCACGTGGCGCAAATCCACGCCCTCAGCGGCAAAGATGTCGAGCTGCTCGCGGCCCATGGTGCCTTCGTCGGTGTGGGTGGTAATCGGCAGCCCAGTGGCGCAGGCGGCTTGGGCGGCGGCGCGCAAGACCATCTCCTCGTAGTCGGTAATGCGGTGGGCACCGGTGGCAGCCTTGATGACGCCGGGTTTCACGCCGCTCGAGCCGATGCCTTCGGTGATTTCGCGCACGAAGCTTTCACACAGTTCGCGGGTTGCATCCGCAAATTGCGCGCGGAAACGCAGGTAGGCTGGGCTGCCCTGATCCTCCTTGTAAAGGCCGGTCGCGCACACGATGTGCACGCCGCTGTTGCGCGACACCTCCACCATAAGTTCCACGTCGCGGCCGAGGTCCATCGGGCAGGGGTCCACCAGCGTCTGTACGCCGTACGACTTGAGTTCGAGCATCCGCTCCGTGCAAATGCGCACGAGCTCGGCGCGGCTCATCCGCGGCGCGGCTACATCGTATTGCCATCCGGGCCACCCGATCAGCAGGTGCTCGTGCATGAGAGTCAGCCCGAGGGCATCGGGAGAGATCGGCCCCAGAACCGTTTGCACCATACTCATGCGCCGCAGTGTGGGCCGTTGCGGGCGAGCAGTCAACCGGAGCGCGGCCCGGGCGTCTGCAGGAGTGAGCGGGGCGGCCCGTTGGTGCGGATCTCGAACCCACGGAACTCCCCGGACGCAGGCAGCCACTCGATCCAAACGTTCCGAACCTGGCCGGGCGTACCAGCCCCGGCCCGGCACGTTTCCAACACCTTCTCAAGCGCGCCGCGTTCCCCTTCGCCGACCAGCTCCACTTCTCCCGAGGCCAGGTTCCTCACCCAGCCGCTGACCCCGTACCGCTGCGCCAGCCGGCGCACCGCGTAGCGAAATCCCACCCCCTGCACGGAGCCTTCGAAGATCGCATGCAAGCGAATATGTTCCCCACTGCCCGTGCCCACGGCCACCCCTCAAGATCGCAACAGGTTCTCTAGCTCGTCCTCGTCAATGGTTCGAATGCCGAGCTCGCGTGCCCGCTCGAGCTTCGAGCCAGGGTCGGCGCCGACCACAACGAAGTCCGTATTGCGACTCACGCTAGAAGCTACCCGGCCGCCGGCGGCCTCGATGCGGCGCGCCACCTCTTCCCGTGGACGCGAGAGAGTACCCGTGATGACGAACGTCTTGCCAGAGAGCGGGCCGCCGCGTGCCCGCCGCTCCACGCGCGGCCGCACTCCCGCTTCGAGCAGGCGGCGCAACACCTGACGGTTGTCTTTGATCCGAAAGAAAGCGCGGATCTCTTTGGCGGTTTCGGGCCCGACCTCGGGCACCTCGAGCAACTCCTCTTCGCTGGCGTTCTCCAATTTCTCCAGGCTCCCAAAGTGGTCTGCCAGCACTTGCGCCATGTGCTCGCCCACGTGCGGGATGCCGAGCCCGTGGATCAAGCGCGCCAGCGTGGTGTGCTTGCTTTGCTCGATCTCGCGCAGCAGGTTTTGCGCCGACTTCTTCCCCATGCGCTCGAGGCTAGCGAGCTGGTCTTCGGTAAGTGTGTACAGGTCGGCCACATTGCGCACGAGCCCCTTCTCGACCAACTGCGAGACCAGTTTTTCACCGAGCCCGTCAATGTTCATGGCTCGTTTGGAGGCGAAGTGGCGAATGCTCTCGCGCAGTTTGGCTGGGCAGCTCAAGCCCACGCAGCGATAAAACGCCTCCCCTTCCTCGCGCACCACAGGACTGCCGCAAGCGGGACACTGACTTGGCATGCGGAACTTTCGTTCCTTCCCGGAGCGCTTTTCCACGAGCACGCCCGAAATGTAGGGGATGACATCACCGGCGCGCTCTACCACCACCCAGTCGCCGATGCGCACGTCTTTGCGCTCAATTTCGTCCATGTTGTGCAGCGAGGCGCTGGACACAGTCACACCCCCTACGGTCACGGGTTCGAGCTGCGCCACCGGCGTGATGATTCCCGTTCTGCCCACCGAGGGGACGATATCCCGCACGCGCGTGACGGCTTGCTGCGCTTTGAACTTGAACGCGATCGCCCAACGCGGCGAGCGCGAAACTTCGCCCAGTTGCCGCTGTTGGTCGAACCGGTTGACCTTGGCCACCACACCGTCCACGTCGTAGTCGAGTTGCCCCCGTTTCCGCTCCATCTCCGCGTGGTACGCGATCACCTCTGCGGCGCCACGACAACCGCGATTGAGCGGGTTGGTCTTGAAGCCCCAGGCTTGCAGGCCTTGTAAGAAGTCCCAGTGGGTCTCGAACGGCAGGCCCGTCAGATCGCCGGGGGCATAGCAAAACATGTCGAGCGGCCGTGATGCGGTGATGCGCGAGTCGAGCTGGCGCAGAGAGCCAGCGGCGGCGTTGCGCGGGTTGGCGAACAAAGGTTCGCCCTTTTGAGCGCGTTCGGCGTTCAGTTTTTGGAACGCGGACTTGGGCATGATCACTTCGCCCCGCACCTCGAGACGCGCCGGAATCGGCGGCGCCCCTGAGTCGCGGCGCAAGCGTAGCGGCACGCTGCGGATGGTGCGCACGTTGGCGGTGACGTTTTCGCCCACAAATCCGTCGCCGCGGGTGGAGGCCACGGCCAGTTCCCCGTGTTCGTAGACGAGTTCGACTCCGAGGCCATCGAGTTTGGGCTCAGCCACGTAATCCACTGGCCCAGCGAGCCCGAGGCTGCGGCGCACGCGCTCGTCGAATTCCCGAAACTCCTGCTCGGACATGGCGTTGCTAAGCGACAACATGGGCACCGTGTGCCGTACGGGCTCGAACTTCTCCGCCGGCGGCGCCCCGACCCGCTGGGTGGGCGAGTTGGGGTCGAAGTATTCAGGGTGCTGCTGCTCCAGTTCCTGCAGGCGCCGGAACAGGCGATCGTACTCTTCATCGGAAATCACGGGAGCGTCGAGCACGTAGTAGCGGTAGTTGTGGTACTCGATCTCGCGGCGCAGTCGTTCGATCTCTTCGCGCACGCTCTCCCGCTTTTGACTCATGGCGATTCGCTTACACGACCTGGCTGGGACCGGCAAGAAATCTCGCAGGCGCAAACGGTACGTTGACATTGCTGGTGTGCTTCGAGAAAGTGGCGCGCGGTTGTGCCGCTGTCTGTACGAAAGATGTTGCTGGGCTTGCCTGGGCACCGCCCTCGTGGACTCGCTCTCTTGCTTACGGCCTTTTGTTGCGCGGGCCTCGCAGTGGGGGCCGCACCGGCGTTGGCGTTGTGCCCCGGGGATGTGGATGGCTCCGGTGCGGTCACAGCGGCGGACCTAGAGGCCCTGCTGCCGTTGGTTTTCTCCGAAGAGGGTGAAGGAGTCTTCCCGGCCAGTGCGGATGCAAATCAGGACGGAGGACTCACGGCTGCAGATGTGGTGGCGGCGGTGCTTTGGGCGGGACGCGCTTGTCCCCTGGCCTCGCCCTCCCGCTCGCCGACCCCTACTCCGACCCCTTCGCTGCGCGCCACGGTGTCGCCCGGCGGTCCAACCGCCACGCCCACACGCACTGCGACTGCGACCCGCACATTCACTCCGTCGGCGAGCCCCACTCCGACGGCAGTGTGCACGGTCCGCAGCTTGAGTCCGGGGCAAACCATCGAGGCCTCACTCACCACCGCCGATTGCACCCGCTTGGTCAACGGCACGGTTCGGTTCGTGGATGCGTATGAAATCGCCCCCGTAGCGGGGAGTTCGTTGCGGGTCACGGTGACCAGCACCGCGGTGGTCAAGCCGTGGATCGTGGTGATCGATCCCAATGGGCAATTTTCCGTGGGCAGTGGGTCCCCGCCCGTGGAATGGACGGCAGTGCCAGGGAAGCCGTACGTGATGTACGTGACCTCCGATCCCTCGCAAGCGCAGCAGCTCGGAGCTTACGGCGTAAGCCTCACGAGCCGGCCGTGCCCCACGCCACGCGCGATTCGGCTGAGCAGCGGGTTCGCTCTATCCAATCTCGTTTTGGGCAGCAACGATTGCCCGGATCCGGCAGGGTTTTTCAGCGGTGGTACCTTCGACCCGGTGCACACCTATACGTTCGAGGTGACTTCCGTGCCCACCCAGGTGAGTATCACCATGCGCCAACTGATCGAGGATGATCCTTTGGACCCCTATTTCGCGGTGATCGGCCCAGATGGTGTAGAGGTGGTGCCCTCGGAGCAAGTGGACGACGCGGGCGGAGGCTCACTGGACACGGATGCTGCCGGGCGCTTCCTGATCATTCGGCCGGGGACGTACACCATGTACGCCGGTGGCGGTATGGGCCGATACTCATTGATCGTCACCGCGCCGAGCTGTTCCGTTCGCGCACTCACCAATATTCCTGCGGACCGTCCCTTAGTGTGCCCGGGACAAGGAGGACCGGGCTGCCAAGGGACGCTGAGCGGAAACCGCAGCCTGGGCACCTGTGGTGGACCGTTACCGGTGGTGCTCACCGACGATGCCCCGAGCATCAACTCGGGTGCGAATCTGTACAGTATCACCGCACAGGCGGGCGATATCGTGAGTGTGGGTCTCGATGTTGATGGAGACGATGGATACGCGTTGCTTTTGGGTCCGAGTAGCGCCGGCAATCCGCTGGTGGCCTACGCATCGAGCTTTCTCAGCGAAGATGGGATGACGCAGTTGGGAGCCACGGTGGCGCGCGCTGGAACCTACTTGTTGTCTCTCGGCAACGTCTCCGCTCTCGCACCACCCGATCCCAGCATTGAGGACCCCGGCGATGAGTATCCGTACCGGTTCTTTTTACAAAAGTGCCCGGTGGCGGGGGTGCTGAATGTAGATGGGGCGGCCGTGCAATCGCGCTTTGTGCTTACCGATTGCCTGGGCTCCGGCGGGGTGCCGATGCGGAACTACTCGCTTGCCGGCCGGGCGGGTCAATTGGTGGTCGTCGAGTTGAGCGGTGATGCAGCCATTGATCCGTATCTGCGCTTGTGGGGCCCCGATCAGTCGGGCAGCGAAAACGATAACGACCCGTTTGTGCCAGATGAGGCCGCGGCACGTGTGTTCCGGATTTTGCCGAGCGGCGGTACCTACTTCGTCGAGGCCTCTACGAGCCCGGGGAGTGGTACCTTCGACCCGCAAGCCAGTAACGCCTTCACAGTGCGCGCGCGAAGCTGCGCGACCCGTCCGATCAATCCCGGCCTAGTGAGCAGTTCCTTCGGCGCGGAGGACTGCCGCCTTCCCGATGGGCGTCCGTATGAAGTCTTCACGCTCGAGCACGATGGCAGCTCTCCAGCGGTGGCAAGTTTCTCCGTTGGCGACAACGTGTGCTTGCTGGCTCTGTTGCCCAATGGCGAGACCATTCCCCGCGCTTCGTGCGCGGAAAACTTTCTCGAGGTCCCCTTGGTGCGCGCGGGCACGTATGGCTTGGTGGTGGCCAACGACCGCAACGTTTCCGAGCCGTACACGTTCTTGTATCGGCGCTGCTCAGTAAGCCAAGCGAGTTACGCCGATCGGGTCAGTGGCAACTTGACCAGTCTTACCTGCATGGCGGCGGACGGAGTACGCGCGGATTGGTTTTGGATTTCGGCTCCGCAAGCGCTCGTGCAGTTCAACGACGGCTTGGGGGGGGTGATCGAAAGCATGTTCCGCGCGCGGGTAGGGTTGGTGGACAGCAATGGGTTTACCGAGTGGGACCGCGCGTTTGCGACCGACTCTGGCAGCATGCTGCGACTCGTTCCGGACCGCCTCGGGGCCTTGTTGCGCGTGCGCGGCAGCAACGGCAACGGCCCCTACGTGCTGGCTGTCGACCCGGCCTTTAAGCGGCAGTAGAGCCAAATCCACTTGTTTGTGCCTTGACCTTTTCGGCGGCCCTGATGTAAGGGCTGAGGACTCACGATGGACGGCGGACTGCGGGGAGTGTTGGTTTGGGTTCGGCGCTGGAACGTTGCGCTAGCGCTGTGCGGGTTGTGGCTCATGGCCGGATGCGGCGGTGGCGGTGGCGGAGGGGGAGGCAGCCCGACGGGAAGCGTCAGCCTGCGCACACTCTGGGAAGTGCCTTCTTCGAGTACTTCTTCCCGGCGTTGGCCGCGGGCCTTCGAGGGCTCTCCGGAGTTACCGGCAAGCGTGTCTACGATAGAGGTGCGCGTTGGCGCGCAAACCCAGGTCGTTGACCCGCGTCAGACCCGGTCTGTCGAGTTTCGCAACCTACCCCCAGGGCTCGTGCAAGTGCGCGTGCGCGGATGGGACGTGCCATTTGCGGCCCGCGATCGCATCGCTCAGGTGCCGCCGTCGTTTGTCGGCGAGACGGAAGTAACCGTCGTAGCGGGGCAGACGGTGACGGCGACCGTAAATATGTTGGCGCAACCGTTCTTGCCGGTCATCGAACCGGCCCCCGGATCACGGGACGTTCTGCGGCTGCCGACGATTCGCGTCGTCCTCGCTACAGCAGTGGGGGAAATCGACCTGGATAGCGTTGATTTGCTCGTGGACGGCTCGTCTGTGCTCGACCAGAGCCTGCTCGAGACCTGCTCCGACTTTGGCCAGGACCCACGCTCCTGTTCTCCCAACGAGGATAAGCGCCTGCGCGGGATCGTGCTGGAGTTCGTGCCTGAGAACCCCTTCCCGGTTGGGGCAACAGTGCAAGTCCGCGTGCGCGCGCAAACTTTGCAGATAGCGCCTCGCACACTGGATTTCTCGTACTCTTTTGTGACGGGCGAACTCCTGCCGACCCTCACCCCAACCGAGACACCGCTTTTCACCCCCACCCCGAGTGCGACGCTCGTTGCCTCACCAACGGCAACCGATACGCCGACCCTTGCGGTGACACCCACGGCTTCGCCGACCGTGCCACCCACCGAAACGGTGACTCCTTCCCCGACTGAGACGCAGCCTCTCACGCCCACGCAAACAGCCACGAGCACGGCGACACCGACGGAGACGCCGACCGAGACTCCCAGCGAAACCCCAACCGAGACACCAACGGGAAGCCCGACGGAAACGGCGTCTTCCACGCCAACGGAGACACCGACTGCGACGCCGAGCGAAACCGAAACTCCGACTCACACCCCCACCGAAACACCCACCGAGACGGCGACCCCGACGCTCACCGCGACCGAAACCGCAACACCGACGGTAACACTCACGCTCACGCCCACCGACAGTCCTACGCCAACCGAATCGCCCACTCCAACGTCCACTCCAACGGAAACCGGGACGCCAACCGAAACGGCTACCCCAACGGAGACAGCCACGCCAACGGAAACGCCGACGGTCACCGCCACTCCGACCATTACGGACACGCCGACGGTCACTCAGACCCCCACCGAAACTGCCACGCCGACGGAGACGCCAACCCCTACGGAAACTCCGACGGTGACCCAGACTGCGACGGATACCGCGACCCCGACCGAG
>JBBILD010000017.1:0-79418 GCA_037445065.1 Myxococcales bacterium | reverse complement strand
ACCTGCCCGCGTTTTACTGGCTCGTGTACACGATTCGCGTTTTCGGCGGTTTCTCGCTTCCCACAGCCCTCTTCTTTTACGCCATCCTCACTGCCTTCACAGCGCTCCAGTTCGCGCTATTTGGTTGGTTTGCGTGGTGGTCGCGCTTGCGCCCCTTGTGGGGGATCGTGCCCGCCGCCGGCTGGGTGGTTCTCGAAGCGTGGTACCCGAATCTCTTTCCATGGCGGCTTGCTAACAGCCAGATGGAAGCGGTGCGCCTGATCCAGTCCGGCGATCTCGCAGGACCGTTCCTGCTGAGCTTCGCGATGGTGTGGTTTGCGGCCGCTTGCGTGCTCTACCTCGAGCGACTCGGGCTTCGCCCTTTGCTGGCCGCTACCGCACTCGGGGCCGCGTTGTGGAGCTACGGCGCGATTCGCCTCCCGCAAATCGAGCGAGCCATGGCGGACGCGCCGAGGCTGCGGGTGGCACTGGTACAAGGGAACGTCGGCATCGAGGAAAAAGGAGATGCGCGCTTCTTTACCGTCAACCTTGGCAAGTACCAGCGCCTGAGCGAGAGCGTACAAGATCGCGTTGACCTGATCGTCTGGCCGGAGACCGTGCACCAGCATTGGATTCCCTCGTGGGAGACTGTACTCACCGGGGAGAGCAACCCCTTTCCAGGGTTGCGCACCTCGCTCATTTTTGGCGGGCTCGCCTACCGGCCGCTGTCCGAAGAACAAGTGGAACAATACAACAGCGCGTTTTGGATGGATCCGGGAGGTGTGCTGCGAGGCCGCTACGACAAGCGGATCCTCATGCCGTTCGGCGAGTACATTCCTGGTGGATCCTACTTCCCTGCTGTCTACGCGCTCAGCCCCGAGACCGGGCGTTTCACCGCGGGCGAGTCGGTGCGCGTCTTCGATCTCGACGGCAAGGGGCGTGTCGGGCAGTTGATTTGCTTCGAAGACATCGCCAGCAGCATGCCGCGCTGGACCACGCTCGCTGGGGCAGAGGTGCTCGCAACGATTCTCAACGACGCTTGGTACGGAGACACGGCTGCCCCGTACCAACACCAGGCACTGGCCATCTGGCGTGCGATCGAGAATCGCCGTTTCCTGCTGCGCAGCTCCAACACTGGAGTCACGAGCATCGTGGACGCGGCAGGACGGGTGGTGGCGCAGGGAGGCCTGTTCACAGAGGAAGTGGTCCTCGGCGAGGCCAGCCGCCTCCACCTCCGCGCACCGTACACCCTTCTCGGCGACTGGTTCCCCAAAGCCGCCGCCCTGTTCCTAGCTTTTTGGGCCCTCTCCCTGCGGCCGCGCCCGCGCGCCTGAGACGCGCGGACGCGTATCACAGGGAAGACTAACGCACGATAATCGTGCTCTGGGCCGTAGCCGACACAGCGGCACTTTCGTCGGTGAACGCGGCACCGACTTGCACCGTACCCGCAGGCGCCTCGGTACTCGCGCGCACACGGATCTTCACCACGCCACTGGGCGCAGGCAAGTCGCGAAACACCCAGGTCCGCTCCATGACCTGTGCGGGAGCGGGGAACGTGCTGAGCACCTCGAATTCCGGCGGAATCACGATCCGCAGCTCGTTTCTCGCACCTGCATTCATGTAACGGGCGGTGTACAGCGCATTGCCTCCGGCAACCACTTTCGAGGTACCGTGCAAAAATAAGGCGAGGCGATCCAAACGCCGCACTTCAGAGCGGTGCTCACACAGGGCGAGGTTACCCAGTTCGTCCTCGACCGTCGCCCAAGAGAACAGCCTGGTTCCATCCGCCACCGCCGCATCCACCGCGGTGTCAATCCGAATAGATCCCGCCGTCTTCGCCAAACGGGTAAAACGGAAGACGCTTCCGCTCCAGACGTCGGGCGGCTGCGAGAAGCTTTTGATCTGAACGAGTTCTGGCGGCAAGGAGACGGTCACGGAATTGTTGCCGCCCCCGTTTTTGTAACGCACGACGTAGCGGATCGGGCTCCCAGGCCGGGCGTACACCTGTGCGCGGAAAGCGCAGGAAATGCGACCGAAACTACTGCTGCGGAGCACAGCGAGGTCTTCCGCCTCCACGGAGTTGCCAAATCCGTCGCGCAATCCGGCCGTATTGCGCAAGACCGAACCCGGCGTGAGGTTCTGAGAAAGGGCCACATCAACCGTAGCGAATCCGGCAGGCCCCTTAGGCAGGTCGCCGACTTCGATCACGATCCGTCCACCCTCCTCGCGCACGGCGGCAGAACTGGCGGCGCGCAGGAACGTCACCCCAGCCGGCAACTCGTCCGTAACGACTACTCCTGGAATGACATCGCGGCAGGGGTTGGACCAGTGCAGCAGGTAACTCAGGCGGCCGCCGGGGCTCGCAACTCCGACGTGATCTTTCCGCAATTCTGGCAAGCAGCCTTCCCCACCCGTGCTGGGCACTGTGGCAGTAGCCGTCGCGGTAACAAAGAGTGGAGGCGTCGCGGTCTTGGTACTGGTCGCGGTACCAGTGGCCGTCGCGGTCGGCGGCAACGTGCGAGTGGGGGTACCGGTACGTGACGGTGTCGCCGTCTTGGTCGGCGTAGGCGAGCGCGTCACTCCTCCGCCCCCACCACTGGTGGGCGTGGGACTGGGGAAAATCAGCGGCATGGTAGCCGTCGCCGTCAAGGTCGGCTCCAACGTTGCCGATGCTGTGGGTGAAGCCGTTTCCGTAGGGGAAGCGCTCGGTGTCGGCGAGAAGCCGGCGGTTTCTGTCGCCGTGGCTGTGAAGGTCGCCGTCGCACTCGGGGAAGCGGTCGAGGTCGGGCTCTCGGTCCCTGTGGCCGTCGCTGTGGCGCTCGCTGTGGCCGTCGAGGTGGCACTCGGGGTCGAAGTCGAAGTACTCGTCGCGGTCGAAGTCGCTGTGAAAGACGGCGTCTGACTCGGCGTCGCCGAAGGCGTGCGAGTCGCTGTACTCGTCGCGGTACTGCTCGGTGAGGCCGTGGCAGTCGGTGAAAGGGTCGCCTCTCTCTCCTCCTCCTCCTCCTCCTCCTCCTCCATGCTCGGTGAGGCCGTGGCAGTCGGTGAAAGGGTCGCCGTCGGAGTCGCGCTCGGGGTGGGTGACACGCTCGGAGTGGCCGTCGGCGTCAACGTACCCGTTCCCGTTGGCGTAACCGATGCCGTCGGGCTCAGTGTGGGCGTTGCGGTGTTGGTGAAGGTACCGGTGGGGGTACGCGTCGGGGTAGGGGTCAGAAATAATCCGCCGCAACTGTTTGCACACGTGTTCCCTGCGCCCCCGACCCACGTTCCGCCGCCACCGCCGCAAGTGGTATTACAAAAATCCTGGCACTGCGCGTTCCCGGTCGGATTATCAAAGCACGCGTTGCAACTCGTGCAGGCGCAACAACCGGCGCCAAACACCGCCGTCGGCCGGCCCACAGTGGCCGCAAGAACCGCGAACAGCGCCCACAGCAGCAGTGGCGTACGAAGCAGCCGCAACGCAAACCAGTCGCCCCATGGCCGCGTGGATGTGTGCGACTGCCCGCGCAAATGGGCACGAACACACCTACACCAAGCGAACGGCAAGGCTCTGCTTGAGAAAGTCATTCTAAGTGCCCCACAACTCGAATTCGATTTCGAATTTATTAAGGACGACTCAATCTTTTGCAATACAAATTTTCTTACCTACGCATTCGTTGCGGACAGTGGAATCACGCAAAGCAGAGCGCAACCGCCCTTTTTGGCAATGGCGAGCACGCATCTGGCCGACGCGCCTGCGGTCACCGAAGCGTTTCCCTCCGTGGCGACCGGTGTGCCCCCGTTCTCCGCTTGTGTCTCCCTGTGATGGGGTGAACACCGGTCGTCGTTAGACCACCACCCCGAGCCCGCGCAACCTCGGTCGGCGCGCAAGTCAGCGCGCCAGCGTCGACTGCATCCGGGAGCTGAGCGGAGTGCTCTTTTCGCAGGGTATGAGTTTCTCGGGAAGCGGACTGGCAGGCAACTGAGGCGCGCTGCTGCACGCGCCCCGAAATCGCCCGCTTGCCCCGGGGGCAATCGCTGCGGGCGCAGCGGAAACCGATTCCGACGGTCTCACTTCTGGCTGTGAAGTGGGTCCAACCCGACTTGCTTGGAAAACAACGCCCATTGTAAGCGACCGGCAATAACGGGCGAAACGAGGAGGTAGGATGGCGCAGGTACGTACAACGAACTGGCGAGAGCGGAGCGGAACGCAGAACCGGTGGTTGCCGTACACGTGCTCCACCGTCGGACTCCTCCTGCTTGCCTCCTGTCAGGGCGAGCACCAAGGGCCGGGGCAAATCGAAGGAGCGGCGGTGCCTGCGCCAGTCATTGCCGAGCGCGCAGCTCGGCAAGCACGCGCCTTGACGGAACTCGCTCCGGCGGCAGAGGCACGCAAGCAAATCCTCTGGGGCGACCTGCACGTGCACACTACCTTTTCCGCTGACGCCTTCTTGCGCAGCCTGCCCATGCTGCAAGGCGAAGGCGTGCATCCACCAGCGGACGCTTGTGATTTTGCCCGCTACTGCTCGGCACTCGATTTCTGGAGCATCAACGATCATGCCGAGATGCTCAGCCCGCAGCACTGGAAGGAAACGAAAGAGAGCATCCGCCAGTGCAACGCGCGGGCAGGCGACCCAAAGAACCCGGACGTGGTTGCGTTCCTCGGCTGGGAGTGGAGTCAAGTCGGGCAGACCCCCGAAACCCACTTCGGGCACCGCAACGTGATCTTTCGTGACCTCGAAGAGGACCGCGTGCCGAAGCGCCCGATCAGTGCGCTGGACGAGCAGTTGATCGGCGGCATGCGCCAGCCCCCACCCCTGCGGCAACGAATCTTGTTTCCGCTGCTGGATTGGTCCAATCGCCACCGGTACTACGATTTTGGCCGCTTCGTCCGCGAAAACATCCGCACTCCCTTCTGCCCGCGCGGCATTGACACGCGGCAACTGCCCGACGACTGTCATGAGGCCGCACCCACTCCGGAGGAACTCTTCGAGAAGTTGGCCCAATGGGGCTTCGAATCCATTGTCATTCCCCACGGCACGACGTGGGGCTTTTACACCCCGCCCGGATCCACCTGGGACAAACAGCTCGAAGGTGCCCGCCACGACCCGCAGCGCCAGATCTTGTTCGAAATTTACTCGGGGCATGGGAACTCGGAAGAGTACCGCACTTGGAAGGCCGTGGACTTCGATGCGCAAGGCAACCCGGTCTGCCCCCCACCCAGTGCCGATTATCTGCCCTGCTGCTGGCAGGCAGGAGAGATCATCCGCAAGCGCTGCGGAAACATCCCCGCGGAGGAATGTGAGCGGCGCGTGCGCGCAGCCCGCGCAAACTACTTGCAGGCAGGAGTAGCCGGCCATCTCACCGTGCCCGGTGCAGAAGTGGCGGACTGGCTCGACTGCGGCCAGTGCCGGAACTGCTTCAATCCCGCGTTCAACTACCGGCCGGGAAGCTCAGCTCAGTACATCTTGGCCCTCACGAACTTCCGAGAAGGAAAGCGCCGCTTTCGTTTTGGCTTTATCGCTTCCAGCGACAATCACTCTGCCCGTCCTGGTACCGGCTACAAGGAATTCGCCCGCCGCGCCATGACCGAAGCTGCGGGCGCACGCGACGCACGCTGGCGGCAGCGCATCTTACGGCCCCAACCAGCCACCCCCGAATCGCGTCCCTTGGATGTGCAGCGTTCCGGGCTGCAACCCTTTCAGTTGCTCGAGTTCGAGCGGCAGGCATCGTTTTTCATGACTGGAGGCTTGGTTGCAGTACACTCGGAAGGACGGAATCGCGACTCGATCTGGCAGGCACTCAAACGACGAGAGGTCTACGGCACCAGCGGCGCTCGCATCTTGCTTTGGTTCGACCTGCTGAACGCCCCCGGAGGAGCGGCTCCCATGGGTGCCGAGGTGGAGCTGCCGGAGACTCCTCGCTTTCGCGTGCGCGCGGTCGGCGCCTTCAAACAAAAGCCCGGCTGCCCGCAAGTTTCTCTCACGGCGCTCTCTCCCGAGCGCTTGCAGCGGCTGTGCCGGGGGGAATGTTACCACCCCAGCGACGAGCGCTACCGGATCACGGAAATTCACGTGGTGCGAATCCGGCCGCGGGAGGAGCCGGGCGAACCCATTGCAGAGCTGGTCGAGGACCCATGGCGGCGCTTCGAGTGCCCTGCATCGGCGAGCGGCTGCGAAGTGGAATTCGAGGATCCGGAATTCCCTACGGCAAAGCGCGAGATCGTGTATTACGTACGCGCGCTCCAGGAGCCCACGCTGGCGGTCAATGCCGGAGGTTTGCGCTGCAAGCGCGACGCAACAGGCCAATGCGTTCAAGTGGATCCATGCTACGGTGACTACCGCACTCCGTACGACGAAGACTGCCTATGGCCGAATCAGGAACGCGCGTGGTCGAGCCCGATTTACGTTCGCCCAGCGAGTTGAAGGAGGCCGCGCCATCGCCAAGCCAACGCGCCAGTTGGTTCCTTGCGCTCGGCAGCCTGGCGGGGGTCAGTCTGGCACTGGCCGGGTTGGTGCGCACCGACCTCCCCCGTTCCCGCCTGCCGGCCGGAGTGGTCGCGCGGGTCAACGGCGACTGGATTCCGCAGCAGGAATACGAGCGCACCCTCGAGGCACTGGCGCGCGATCGGCGCGCGCCGCTGGCCGCTGAGGATCGCAAGCTTGCTCTCGATCGCCTCATTGACGAAACGTTGCTCCTGCAGCGCGCGCTCGAACTCGACTTGGCGCGCACCGATCCGCGGGCGCGGCGAGCGCTGGTCAGTGCGGTGCTCGAATCGGCCGCTGCTGCTGGCGACCAAGCCGAGCCGACGGAAACCGAACTCCGCCGTTTTTACGAGGCGGAAAAAGCTTGGTTTCAAGGGCAGGAGCGGCTGCGGGTGCGGCAAATTTGGATCCGCGCCGAGAGCGACAGCGAAAACACGAACGCCGCGCAACGGGCGCAGCGAGCCTACGAGCGCCTGCGCGCCGGAGAAGACTTCGCGGCCGTAAAGCGCGAACTGGGGGACCCCGAACTCCCGGCTCTGCCCGACGATTTGCTGCCGCCAACCAAACTGGCGGACTACCTCGGGCCGACCCCGTTACGCACGGCACTCGAGCTGCCCGTCGGTGCGGTGAGTGCACCCGTACGTTCAACGCGCGGCTACCACGTGCTGCAAGTCGTGGAGCGAGTGGCAGACCCGCCTCCACCGCTCGAGGGAATCCGGCCGCAGGTGCTGGCGGAATTCCGCAGGCGTGCCTCCGAACAAGCCCTCCGCACCTACCTCGACGAGCTACGCGCAAGGGCCACGATCGTTGTGGACCCAAAGGTACTCGCCGCGCCATGAGCAGACGGCAGCAAAGCGGAGCGTCCGCTCCGCGCTCGCGCAAGCCGCTTTTCGTCCTCCTTGCCGCTAGCGTGTTCCTGTGCCTGCTCGTAGTGCCGGCCGAGGCGCACGACCGCACGCAGTCTTACTCCTTTTGGCAGCTTACCGAGCAAGGAGCGCGCGTGCGGGTGCGCCTTGCCGAACTCGACCTCACCCACTTCCCCTGGGGAGTTCTCGCCCCGGCAGAGCGCGACGCCGAGGCGGCACGCTACCTCACCGCCGCTCTCACCCTTCACTCGGCCGCGGGCACTTGCGAAGCGCTACCAACCGTACGGCCGGTCCATCCCGGGCCCGGGCGCGTGGCGTACGAGTGGGAAGTGCGCTGCCCGGGCACGGAAGATTTGCGGATCCGCTGCGATATCCTGTTCGACATCGTAGGATCGCACCTGCACTTTGCCCGCGTGCGCACTTTGCACGGTCGCGAACTCGAAAAAGTGTTCCATGCGCATGAGCGCTCCTGGTCGCTCGCCCCAGCAACCACCGCCGAGCATCAGCCACCCAGCTCGGCTGCAGGTTACGTGTGGCTCGGGATCGAGCACATCTGGAGCGGTTATGACCACTTGGCTTTCGTGATCGCCTTGGTGTTGCCCGCCTTCGCCCTCGTACCCTTGGCCAAGGCGATTACCGGCTTCACCGCTGCCCACAGCATCACCCTGACGCTGGCAACCCTGGGTCTGGTCCGCCCTCATCTCCCATCCACTGAGGCGCTGATCGGACTGTCCATCGCGTTGGTCGCCATCGAAAACTTGTGGCTCCGTGCCGGCCCGCGTTGGAGCGGGCCGTGGTGGGTTCTCATCCTGCTCGCCGCTGGGGCCGCTGCGGCGCTCGCTGGAATCGGGCGGATCCCGGCGACCGTGTTCGCCGGCACCTGGCTCTTCCTTGCCTGCCATTTCACGAGCTTGCGGTGCGGCGCGGCGTACGCCAGCTCGCGCTGGGGCATCGCCTTTTTGTTCGGCTTGATCCACGGCTTTGGCTTTGCGAGCGCGCTTGCGGAAGTGGGCATGCCGAGCGAGCGCTTGGCCTTAGCCCTCGGTGCGTTCAACTTGGGGGTCGAACTCGGCCAAATGGCAGTGGTCCTTGCCATTTGGCCGCTCCTGCGTGCGCTCGCCCGCCGCAGCCCCTCTTGGTACGGCACCGTGGTGGAGAGCAGCTCCGCAGCCGTTCTCGCACTCGGGGTGTTTTGGTTTGTCAGCCGCGCCTACGGCTCTTGACGGATGGTGGAAGTGCTTGCCGGTGCGTAGGCGCCCGCACTCCGCTAAGGGCAGCGGCTTGCCAGCGCGGCGCGCTCCTCGGCCTCCGCAGGCCCCGTGCGTGGGTGGCGGCCGCCAGGCCGGCCGCACCCGGCCCCCGCGCGGCGGAATCGGCACGCCCCCGCTTGGCGGGGCATGGCCGCAGTGTGTGCCCTACACGTCGCCGCTGCCGCGAAAGCGCATGCTAGCCGCTGAGGGCCGGCGGCTCGTGCACGCTACGGTTGGCGCCAGCTTACAGCTCGATGTCCTTCATACCGGGTCGCGGAGCGCCTACTAGGCAGACCATTTTGCCTTCCGGCGCCTTGTTTTCGTGCAAGAGTTGGTGGGTGTAGGGAATCTGGTCGAAGGTGTAGGTCTCCGCCAAGCACGGGTCTATCTTGCCGTCAACCACCAGTTGGTTGAAGGCGTACGACTGCTCGTCGTTCGCAAAATGCGAGCCTTGGAAGCGCTTCTGCCTCATCCAGAGGTAACGCAAGTCCACCACCGCGTTGTAGCCGGTGGTGCCGGCGCAAATCACCACCATGCCGCCAGTGTCGCACACGAAGATGGAAGTGGGCACGGTGTCCTCACCCGGATGCTCGAACACAATGCGCGGGTTGCGGCGTTCCCCGAGGATGTCCCAAATCGCCTTGCCGAAGGCACGGCAACCCGCCGCCCACTTGTTGTAAGCCTCGGTGTCGGTCCAATGCGGCATTTGGCCCCAGTGCGAAAAGTTCTTGCGGTTGATCACGCCCTTGGCGCCAAGCCGCATGCAAAATTCTTTTTTCTTGTCATCGCCGACGACGCCGATCGGGATGCCCCCTTGCGCCTTGACGATCTGGATGGCCATGCAGCCCAGTCCACCGGAAGCTCCCCAAATGAGCACCACGTCATTCGGGCGTACGGTGTGGGGCGGCCAGCCCATCAGCATGCGATACGCGGTCGCACCCACCAAGGTCGGCGCCGCCGCCTCCTCCCAAGTCAAGTGCTTGGCCTTGGGCATGCACTGGTGGTCTTGCACCTTGGTGAACTGAGCGAAACTCCCCCAGTTCGTCTCGTACCCCCAGATTTTGAACGACGGATCGAACATCGGGTCTTCGCCGCGCTGGACGGCTGGACAATCCGGATCCCACTGCCCGCAGTGAATGACGACCCGATCTCCGACCTTTACGTTCTTTACGTTGCTTCCGACCGCCCACACGATTCCCGACGCGTCGCTACCACCAATGTGGAAATCGCTCGAATCGTACCCGGCCTTCTGCCGTGCGGCGATCACGTTAATAGGGACACCGAGGGCGGCCCACACGTTATTGAAATTGATCCCGGCAGCCATCACGTACACGAGCACTTCGTTGGGTTTCAGTTCCGGCACTGGGATCTTCTCGACCTGGAAGGCCTTGGTGGGCGGGCCGAACCGTTCGGCGCGAATGACTTGCGCATACATGTACTTGGGGACGTATCCGAGCGGCGGTACTTCGCCGATTTCGTAAACCTCTTTGCGTGCCTGCGCGCTCATCAGCAAACTCCTCCGTTGTGCGAGGTCCGCTGCCTTATGGCCAAAGCAAGAAGCAAAGGCAACGGACGCGCCGGCTTGCCTGGGCAGGGTTCCCACAGATAGGTTTGCGCCGATGCGACCGGCGGTCGTCAGCGTGGTGCGGGTGGAGCCACAGGGGGACGCCCGCTCCGCCGTGCTCCACGCAGTGGAAGAGGCCATGGAGCGGGCCGAGTGGCGCCTCCACGTTCCCCGCGGGGTGGCGGTCGCGATCAAGCCCAACTTGGGCTGGGATCTCTTTCTGCCCGGGGCCGTGACTTCTCCCTGGGTCATCGAAGGGGTCGCTCGCCTGCTCCGCGGCTGGGCCGGCAAACTGTTCCTAGTGGAGTCGGACCAAGTGGTCGTACATGTGGACAAGGCCTTTGCTTACAGCCGGCTCGGCCCGCTGTGCGAACGCTATGAGATGGAGTGGGTGAACATGACACACGAGCCTCTGGTTCGTGTCACCGTGCCCAACCCTCGTGTGCTGGCCGAGATCGAAGTACCGCGGCTTCTTCGCGAAGCGCTGTTGGTCACCGTTCCGGTGATGAAAACCCACAACAAGACCGTCATCACCGGTGCCCTCAAAAACCAGTGGGGCTGCTTACCTATGTTCCGCCACCAGTATCACCTAGTGCTCGACGCCGCGCTGGCCGACATCAATCAGGTAGCGCGCCCGGCGTTCGCGGTGATGGACGCCACCGTGGCCCTGGAGGGGAATAGTCCCAAGTCGGGCCTGCCGCGCGTGGTGGACCGCGTCCTCGCCAGCCCGGATCCGGTCGCCCTCGACGCCCTCGCTGCGCGCATCATGGGCTTCGATCCTGCGGCCATCGGTCATCTTGCCGAATGCGAGGCGGCCGGTCTCGGGACCCGCAACCTGCAACGGATCGAGGTTCGGGGAGAACAGGTTTCCTCGCTCAATTTGCGTTTCCTCCCGGCCCAGCACAACCTGGTGTCGTGGGCTGAACTGGTACTGCGCAAGCGTTCCTGGCTGCGCCCCTTGTTCTTCGATACCCCTCTCTTCCGTCTCTGCTGCTGGCTCACCACGGTCTACTACGACCTTTGGTACTACGTCCTCGGCATCGGCCGGCGGCGCAGGGACGCCATTCTCCGCAACAGCCGGTATGGAACCCAGTGGGTGGAGCCGGCCGCAGCACCTTGACGGGGAAAGGCAGCCAACGTGCGTGTCGGTGTGATCGGCGGTGGGGTCGGCGGCCTGGGAGCCGCGTTTTTCCTCGCCGAGCGGGGCCACCAAGTCGAGGTGTTCGAGCAAGCTGATACCCTCGGCGGCCTGGCTGGCACCGTCGAGTTCGCCGGCTTGCGGGTGGAAAAGTACTACCATTTCATCTGCCTCGACGACACCGATCTTCTGGATATGCTGGGTCGCCTGGGACTCACGCAGGAGGTCGAGTGGCGGCCAGGCTCGATGCGCTTCTTCTATCGGGGCCACCTCTATCCGTTCGGGACGCCATGGGATCTCCTGCGCTTTGCGCCCCTGTCCCTGCTCGACCGTCTGCGCTTCGGCCTCAGTGTGGCGCTGTATCGCTCCTCTAGCGGCTGGCGCCGGCTGGAAGCATACTCGGCGCGGGAGTGGCTCGCCGCTCGTTTCGGAGCACGCGCCTATGAGGTGATTTGGGACCCGCTCTTGCGCATCAAGTTCGGGCCGCACGCTGACGAAGTGACCGCAGCGTGGATGTGGCACCGCATCCACCGCCTGGCCCGTTCTCGCCCCCACATGCTGGCGCGGGAGCGGCTCGGCTTCTTGCGCGGCGGCACCGATGTGTTGCTCGAGCGGCTGACGGCAGAGCTGCGTGCCCGGCACGTCGGCTTGCACGTGCGCGCCACGGTCGAGGCAGTGCTCGTCGAACACGGCCAGGTGCGGGGGATCCAGGTGGCTGGGGTCTTTCACCCGTACGATGCGGTAGTCTCCACCGTTCCCCTGCCCGTCCTCCTGCGCCTGTTCCGTGGAGAGCCTGCAGCCTGGCTCGAACCCTTACGAAACATCCGCTATTTGGCCGTGGCTTGCGTTCTCTTTCGCTTGCGCCAGCCACTGACGGACGCGTTTTGGGTCAACGTCAATGACCCAGAGATTTCCTTCAATGGGTTTGTCGAGTACACCAATCTCAACCCTCGAGCGGACGCCGGCGCGCCCCATCTCGTCTACGTGCCCTTTTATCTTCCTCCCGACGACACCCGTTACGGCTGGCCCAACGACCGCCTGGTGGAAGAGTGCTTGCGTGGCTTTCGCCGCATTCGGCCCACCTTCGATCCCGCGCAGGTCGTGGCTGCCAGCGTTTTCCGCGACCGCTTTGCTCAGGCCGTGTGCACGCGTAACTTCTCGCAGAAGGTACCCCCGCTACGGGCACCCGTGCGTGGGCTGTTCCTCACCGACTCCACCCAACTCTACCCTTCCGACCGCACGATCAGTGGAATGTTCGGCTTGGCGCGCCGCGTGGCCGAGGAAATCCAGCTCCTCTGATGCCGCGCTCTTGTGCCAGTACCGGGTTCCTTCGTAAGTACCGGCGAGCACGCTCATCGCCCGCGTGCTCGCATAGGAAGCGCAGAGAATGAACACGCAAGCACTGTATGCACGCCGTTTTCCCCCTTCCCGCGCGGCACAGCGCAGCCGCTTGTGGGCGGTGCTGTGCCGCAGGGTGTTACAGCGCTACGTGCGCGCGGAAGACACCGTCGTGGACCTCGGCGCTGGCGCTTGCGAGTTCCTGCGCCACATTCGCTGCGCGCGCAAGGTCGCAATCGATGCGAACCCAGCCGTGCGCAATTTTGCCGATCCGGAGATCCACGTGATCGTCGGTGACATCCTGCGCATCTTGCAACAAATCGGCGACCGCACCGTGGACGTGGTTTTTTGCAGCAACTTCCTCGAGCACTTGCCGAACAAAGACACCGTGTGGCAGGTGCTGCAGGAAAGCACACGGGTGCTTGCCGAAGGCGGCCGGCTGCTGGTTTTGCAGCCGAACATCCGCGTCGCCTACCGCGAGTACTGGGACTTTTTCGACCACTCTGTGCCGCTGAGCGACCGCAGCCTGCGCGAAGCGGTGGAGGCGCAAGGCTTGGAAATCGTGACCCTCAAGGCCCGCTTCCTTCCCTTCACCACCGTGAGCCGCTTGCCCCAGCCCGCCTGGCTGTTGCACCTGTACCTCTCTTTGCCGCCCCTACAGTGGTGCTTTGGGAAGCAGCTGTTCTTGGCGGCACGCAAACCGAGCTGAACCTACCGAGGTTCTGCCACTTCCACACTCACTTTGATGGCGCCTGAACGCTTGTCTGCAGCGGTAGCGAACGCTCGAGCCAACTCTGCCAACTCGAAGCGGTGCGTGATCAGAGACCGGAACTGTTCCGGCTGCCGGGCCAACAGAGCGAGCGCGATCTCGAAGTCGGCGCGCGCCATGGTCCGGCCGTAGGTCATCGAACCGATGATCCGTACCTCTTTCACGATCAACAGGATCGGATTCAGCGCCGGCTGCTGGCTGAACACACCCAAGACCACCACAACTCCTCCGCGGCGCACCGACTGCACTGCGAGCGACAGCGTGTCGGCCGTGCCCCCGACCGTTTCGACCACGATGTCCGGCGGCAGCTCTTGGGCAGCCGCGTCCAACTCGAGTTCCCCGTCGCCGCCCAAGAACACTCGGCTTGCGCCGAGCCGTTTGGCCATTTCCGCCTGGTGCGGGTAACGAGCCGTCACCCACACTTCGCCAGCCCCTCCAGCAGCGGCCGCTGCCACCGAAAGCAGCCCGATCGTGCCGGCTCCGAGCACCAACACGCGGTCCCCTGCGCGTAGGCGTGCCAACCGTAACCCGTGAATCGTGACCGCCAACGGCTCGGCAAGGGCGGCCACGGCGAAGTCCAACCCGCGCGGAACCGCGTACAGGGTATACGCCGGAACGCGGAGAAAATCGGCAAAGCCGCCGTCGGCCATGGTGCCGAGCAAGCGTAACTGCGGGCACAACTGGTAGTTGCCCGTACGGCAAAAGCCGCACTCGCGGCACACCAGCAAGGGTTCCACCACCACCGCGTCGCCCTCTCTCCACGCCGTCACATCCTTACCCACCGCCGCCACCTCGCCGCTAATCTCGTGCCCGGGACAGACGGGAGGGGGTGGAAAGTGGCCTGTGTAAAAGTGCAGGTCGCTCCCGCACACACCGCAATTCCGCACTCGCAACACCACTTCGCCCGGCCCGGGCTCCGGCTTGGGCTGTTCCCGCAGCACGATCTGGTGCGGGGCTTCGCAGTAACCGCAACGCATGGTCGCCTCCTCGCCTTCGCTGGTTACCCGCGTTGCGCGCGTGCTGCAACGCATCCGCCAGAACGCAAAGCGAGAACAAGCGCCTACCTGTGTCGCCCCCGCTCGATCGGGTTCCGTGTGTTGACCAGCGTCGCCCACGGACTCTCCGACATTACCTGGGGCATCCGAAGGTTCCTACCCGCGACCGCGGTCCGGGCGGGCCTTGCGTCGCGACACCACCGCGTCGAGCCAAGAGGCATCGGGACTTGCGATGCCGGCGGAGGCGGTAGGACACCGTGCGGGGACTGCGCTGGCACCAGTGCTCCTGCGCTGCGAGGGCGCAGCGGCCCTGACCGACAGGGGGTGTTCTGCGCGCTCCGCTGCCCGGCTTGCGCGGCCCGCGAAGGAACGGGGGCGCAGCAAGCCGATGAGCGTCGGCCACCGGCAGAGCCTCTGGCCGTGGTGCAGCCAGCGCGGAGCGGGGGAAGGCCGCTCCCTGCCGGCTGCATTTTACCCACAGGCTCGCTAGCAAACTCCGGAATGTTTGCGGCGAGCAACACGATTCTTCCCCACTTCCTAGGAATTGCCTACCGGCTCTTACGCCCTGCCCTTTTTCACCTGGACGCGGAAAGCGCGCACGACTGCACGCTCGCAGCTCTGGCGTCCATCGAGGAACTGCTCTGCCGGGTTCGCTACGCACCCCGCCCCTTTTCTCACCCCGCGTTCGAGTGTCGCCTATTCGGCCTCCGTTTTTCGAACCCAGTGGGGGTGGCGGCGGGACTTGACAAAGACGCGCGCGCCCCCCACGTCTGGCCGCTACTCGGTTTCGGCTTTGCCGAACTCGGTACGGTGACAGCGGAGCCACAGCCGGGGAACCCAGCTCCGCGCTTGTTTCGATTTCCCGCCGAACAGGCAATCGTGAATCGCATGGGCTTCAACAACGCGGGCGCGGAGCAGGTGGCGCGCACTCTGGCGCGGGCCTTCTCGCGTCTTGCACCCAGCGTGCCGATCGGCATCAACATCGGAAAGTCGCGCGCTGTGCCCTTGGAAGCGGCTCCGGACGACTATGCCCGCTCGTTCCAACTGCTCGCGCCGTGGGCCGATTACGTTTGCGTCAACGTGAGCTCGCCGAACACGCCTGGGCTGCGCGCCTTGCAAGCGCGAGCACAACTCGAACCTCTGCTGCGCCGGCTGCAAGCAGAAAACCGCGCCTGGGCCGAGCGCAGCGGTAGCGAGCCGCGGCCCCTGTTGGTCAAGGTTGCCCCTGACCTCGACGACGCCGCGCTCGAAGAAGTGGCGGCCCTCGGGCAGGAAATGCAGCTCGCCGGCTTGGTGGCAACCAACACCACCACCGACTTGCGTGCCCTAGCCCAACCGCCGCCGCTGGAAGGCGGTTTGAGCGGTGCACCCCTGCGAACCCGGGCCACGGAAGTCGTGCGCAAGCTCTACCAGTTCACCCGGGGGACGCTCCCGATCATCGGGGTTGGTGGAATCCTCAACGCTCGAGACGCCTACGAAAAAATCCGCGCCGGCGCGTCTTTGCTGCAGGTCTACACCGGCCTCGTGTTCGAGGGTCCGGCGCTGGCCGCGCGCATCTGTGAAGAATTGGTGGCTTTACTTGAGCGAGACGGCTTTCGCCATCTGCGCGAAGCGGTCGGCTGCGCGGCGTGATCGGGCCACCGGCCGGTTGCGCGGGTTCCGCTTTTCGACAAAAAACCCGAGCCAGCCTTTTCCCGATGAGCGAAACGTATATTTTGCGCGACCTACTGGTCGTTTTCGCGGCGGCGCTTCCCATTGTGGCGCTGTTCCAGCGCTGGCAAGTGCCTCCCCTGGTCGGCTTCCTGGTAGCCGGAGCAGTGATCGGACCGCACGGGCTCGCCTGGATCGATCACACGGAGGCCGTGCAAGCCATCGCCGAACTCGGCTTGATCCTGCTGCTGTTCGTGGTGGGCCTGGAGCTTTCCCTGCGCTCGCTCGTGCAGCTCGGCCGCACCGCGATTCTCGCCGCAACGGGACAGCTTGTGCTCACCATTGCGGCGGCCAGCCTAGCGGCGCTTGGGCTGGGGCTGAATCCGACCACCAGCCTTTTGGCTGGCCTCATTATGGTCCACTCGAGCACCGCCATCGCCCTCAAAGTGTTCAGCGACCGCAAGGAAGTGGACACGTTGCACGCGCGGATCACTCTCGGCGTCTGTCTGGTTCAGGATCTCTCGCTCCTCCCCATGGTGCTGTTCCTGCGTTCGCTCGGCACGGCGGGAAGCCTCTCCTGGTCCGCCGGCGTGGGCGTCCTCTTACAAGCGGTACTCGCCCTCACCCTGGTGATCGGTGCGGCCTGGCTCGTGCTTCCACGGCTGCTCGCTTGGGTGGTCGAGATTCGTAGCCGCGAGGTCTTCTCGGGCACGATCCTGCTGTTGGCGTTGGGCACCGCTTGGATTGCCTCTCAG
Organism: Myxococcales bacterium; assembly: GCA_037445065.1. Classification (GTDB taxonomy): domain Bacteria; phylum Desulfobacterota; class Binatia; order HRBIN30; family HRBIN30; genus JBBILD01. The sequence goes on along the minus strand of JBBILD010000017.1, from coordinate 62,650 downwards.
CTCGGCCTCTCCCTGGCTCTCGGCGCCTTCATTGCCGGGCTTGTGGTTTCCGAATCAGAATACAGCCATGCGGTGTTCGCGGACGTGCTTCCCTTCCGGGACACCCTGAACAGCGTGTTTTTTATCTCTGTCGGCATGTTGGTGCCGGTGGCAGGGGTGCTTGCCGATCCGGTGCGTTACGTTGCGGCCGCGCTCGCGATCCTAATCGTAAAAGGCACGCTGGCTGCGCTCGCCGTCTACGCCTTCTATCGGGCCGCGCGGGTGGCACTGCAGGTGGGTGCGGCACTTGCCTCGATGAGCGAGTTGGGCTTTGTGCTCATGCTGGTCGCTCTCGAAATTGGGCTCCTCTCACCTGCCGCGTACGAGCAGTTCTGCGGACTTGCGGTGCTCACCATGGTACCCTTGCCATTTCTCATGACCGCCATGCCCCGAGTGTGGCATTGGGGAGAGCGGTTCTTCGGACGCCCTCCCTCAGCCGCGGCGGAGGCTTCGCTCGAGCGGTCACCGCAGGTGGTGATCATCGGTTACGGGCTCAACGGCGAAAACCTGGGCCGTGTCCTGCAAGCCACCGGCATTCCGTTCGTGGTCGTGGAACTCGATCCGCGTCGCGTGCAGCTCGCTCGCGAGCGCGACTTGGCGGTTCGATTCGGCGATGCCACGCGGCCAGCGGTACTGGAGGCCAGTGGCGTGAGGCACGCACAAGTGGTCGTGGTCGCGATTTCCGATGCGCACGCAACCCGGCGCATTGTGGCCCAGGTGCGCGCGCTCAATCCAGACGTGCCGCTCATCGTGCGCACCCGTTACGTCGCGGAAATCGAGGGCCTCCGCCAGCTCGGCGCCACCGAGGTCATCCCGGAAGAATTCGAGACCTCGGTGGAGATCTTCGCCCGCGTGTTGCGCCGCTTACGGGTACCGCGCAACATCATCAATGCTCAAGTGGACCTCATCCGGCGCGAAGGGTACCGCATGTTGCGTGGTCTGGAGTTACCCCGCCAAACTCTCGCCCAACTGGACACCATCCTCGCCGCAACCACCACCGAGTCCTTCTTGGTCACCCCCGATTCGCACTTGTGTTGCCGCTCGCTGCGCGATCTCCGCTTGCGCAAGACGACCGGTGCCACTGTGATCGCCATCGTGCGCGGCGGCAAGACGATCACCAACCCGGAGCCAGACGAGCCGCTGCAAGCAGGCGACATTTTGATCCTCGTCGGAGCGCACGAGCAGCTCGACCGGGCCCTCAAAGTGCTCGAAGGGAGGGCATCCGACGAACAGCCATGATCGGCATTTTGCTGAGCTTAGCCATCATCGCTGCTGTGACCTCCGTCGGCTGGCGGGCGTGGCGCGATCGCCGTGCTCGCCGCCAGCGACCCGGTGCCACCCTCGAACGCGCCGTGGTGGTGCAGCGCTTCGACGAAATCGATCGTTTCTTGCAACACCACCGCTGCGCCTACTGTGGCGCGCCGACCCGCTTGCTGGGCGAGTTTTCGCGTCCCTCCGGTAACCGCCGCTATCGCGTGACACGCCTGGCGTGCCGCGAGTGCGAGCAAGAGGAGCGGGTGCATTTCGACGTAACCGCGGCGTTCCACTGAACCCCGGCGCACCAGGTCCTTTGCTTGACTGAAATGAGCCCGACGTTAGGAATCGCGCCCATGGCAGACCACGGTGTGGGGTGGACCGGCACGCGCTGCGCGCCGGATGAAGGGAGTTAGGACCGTGACATCCCCTCGCGGTGCATTTCGGGTGTTCGTCAGCAAAGACTATCTCAAGTTCAATGCCGCTCATTTCATCGCGTATCCCGGATTTCGCGAGGCCCTGCACGGCCACAATTACCGCGTCTCGGTCGAGATTGCCGGCGAACTCGGCCCACAGGGATATGTGCTGGACTTCGGGATCGTGAAGAAGGTGGCCCGCCGCGTGTGCAAGCGGCTCGACGAGAAAACCCTGCTGCCGGCGCAAAGCGATTGCCTCCACATCGAACAGCACGGCAAGCAAGTGTCGGTTCGCTTCGAGCAAGACGAGTTTTGTTTCCCCGCCCAGGACGTGGTCCTGCTACCAATCGTCCACACCTCCGCCGAAGAGTTGGCCCGTTTCCTCGCTGGCGAAATCCGCCGGGAGTTAGCCGCCGACGGCATTCCAGATGCGTTCACCATCGAGGTCGGAGTGGCAGAAACCCCTGGGCAAATGGCCTTCTTCTGTGACCGGGGATGAGGGCAGCCAGGGCTCACGGTGGATCGCTGTGGCGCGCCGCAATTGCGGGTTTTTTGTGGCTCGGGGCAGGCTGTAACGCCCCGCTTCCGGAGCCGGAATCCCCTGGAGCTCAGTTGTACGCCCAACGCTGCAACACCTGCCACCGCCTTTATGCCCCCTCGTCCCTCAAATTCGAGATGTGGAAGATGAAGGTAGAGGCGATGCAAGGCGAAATGGTGCGCCGCGGCCTTCCACCTCTGACCGCCAGTGAGCGCGATGTGCTGCTCGAATACCTGCGCAAACACAGTGGCTAGAAAGGAGCGAAAGCCCAACCCATGAAAATCGAATTTCGCGCCATCTCCCCAGAACACGTGGCTGCGGACGTGTTGTTCTTCGCCACCACGACGGACTGGAAGACCGCGCTGGTGGCAGAGCTCGACCGCAAGCTGCACGGAGCCTTGATCCCAGAAGCTGCGGCCCAGCGGTACAAAGGCGAAGCAGGTGAAATCGCTGTGTTCCAAACCCACGGACGCCTCCCGAGCCGCCTGGTTGTTTTGCTCGGTCTCGGCCGCGCCGACACGCCTGCGGTCTGGTATCAAGTCGCCGACGCGGTGGCGATCCGCTCGCGCGAGGCGAGCGCGTCGCACGCCGCCCTTGCTCTGCCTCCCGGGCTAACGGCTGCGGACTCGGTGGAACGTTTGGTAGAGGGTGTGCTGCTCGCCACCTACGAGTTCACGGAATACAAGGGCAAGCCTGTGGGTTCGGCTTCACCGCTCGTTCACCTGACGCTGCTGTGCGAGGGGGACGGAGAACTCAAGTGCGCAGCGCGGCGTGGCGAGCTACTCGCTGGCGCCGCATGCTACGCGCGCGACTTGGTCAACCGCCCGAGTGCGGTGGTCACACCCCAGTACCTGGCGCAGGAAGCCAAACGGCTGGCACGCGCGCACGACCTCAGCGCGCGCATCTTCGGTGTGGAGGCGCTGCGCCGAGCGCGCATGGATTGCATCCTCGGCGTCGGGCAGGGCAGCGCACAGCCACCCTGTTTTATCGAGTTGATCTACCGGCCCAAGGGGGTGCGCAATACTACAAAGATCGCCCTCGCGGGGAAGGGAATCACGTTCGATAGTGGCGGGCTGTCGCTCAAGGGAGCCGACGCCATGATGAGCATGAAGCGCGACATGGCCGGGGCAGCAGTGGTGCTGGCAGTGCTCTCTGCGGCTCGCGCACTCAATCTGCCAGTGGAGGTCCGCGGTTACGTGGCAGCAGCCGAAAACATGCCGAGCGGAAGCGCCATTCGCCCCGGCGACGTGCTGCGCGCTCGGAACGGCAAAACGGTGGAAGTGCTCAATACCGATGCGGAGGGACGCCTAGTGCTCGCCGATGCGCTTTCCTACGCGGCGGCGGCTCGCCCTGACGTGATCATTGACTTTGCCACCCTGACGGGCACGGTGCGCGCGGCGCTCGGAACGCGTTACGCCGCCATTCTCGGCACGGACCGCGACCTGGTCCAACACCTGATCGCGGCCGGCGAGGCAAGCAACGAGCGGTTGTGGGAGCTACCGCTGGTGGAGGACTACCGTAGCGAGCTGCAAAGCAACGTGGCCGATCTCAAAAACGTGGGCGAGGGTGGAGCGGGAACGATCCTCGCAGCTCTGTTTCTGCGCGAGTTTGTCGAGCGCATTCCCTGGGCGCACATTGACTTCTCCAGCACTGCAAGCACAGACAAACCCTTCCCCTGCCACCCCCGCGGCGCCACTGGCTTCGGGGTACGCACGACTCTCCGCTACCTGGCCGGGATCCGGTGACGTGGAGCAGCAGCGATCCAATCGTGCTTCCCCTCGCGCCGCGCTCTTCGGACCGCTTGCGAACCTGCTCGCTGCACTCAACGAACGGCTCCGCTCGCTCGGCTACACTCAAGAGAAACTGCGACGCCGTCTCGGGTTTCACTACCCGGACGAGATCAGCCCCCTGCGCCGCGCTGCCCTCGTGGAACGAGAGGCGCGTGCTCAGGATGCCCTTGCGGCACCAGTGCTGGCGTTCTGGCTCGAGGCGGGTCTGCCCGCGCGCCAGCTGCGTGCGGCCCTGGGCCGAGACCTGTTCTACCGCGCCTGCACGAGCGGACTCTTGCGGGTTCGAGGTAACCAAGTGGAGGCGACCCTGCGTGCCGAACCGGTGGCGGAGTTTCTGGTTTGGGCGGACCGCCGCTTCGACCCAGTCACCTGCAGCCCGAGCCGGTTGCCACGCGGCGGCGTGGTCTACCCGCCGAGCAGCGACTCGTTGCTTCTCGCCGAGATCCTGAGCCTCCCGGATCGAACGCAGGTGCTCGACTTGGGCACGGGCTCCGGCGTGTTGGCATTGCTTGCCGCACGGACGGCGCGCGAGGTATGGGCGGTGGATGTGTCGCCACGGGCGGTCGCACTCGCGTCGCTAAACGCGCGCGCTTGCGGGCTCGATCACCTCACCTTCCGGCTTGGTGACTTGTATCGCCCCGTTGCCGCCCGCTCCTTTCACGCGATCGTTGCCAACCCCCCGTTTGTTCCCTCGCCCTTCCAGCGGGCGCCAAGCTACCACAGCGGAGGCACGCGCGGGGATCGGGTGCTAGCGCGTATCATCCGCGGCTGGCGCGATCACTTACTTCCCGGCGGCCGCGCATTCACCATCGCCCACTTTGCCCTACGCCCCGGAGAGGCTTTGCCCGATGTGGCGCAGCGTTGGCTTGCCGGTTTCGACGGGCGGGCCATCCTAATCGAACTCGACCGTGGTTCCTGGCTCGACTTTGCAGCAGCCCAAGCACTTTATGGATTACGCCAAGGGCTCGAAAGCTACGCGCGAGAACTTGCCCGCTGGGCGCGCTTCCTGCAGCGGCAGCACTTCTGCGAAGTCGCCGCCTTCGTGCTCGCCGCCGAGCGCAGCGGCGTTCCGGGCCTTGACTGCGCTTCTGCCCTTCCCCGCGTACTCCCCATTCCCCTGCACAAAACTCCGGCACAAATTCTCAGCGAGTGGTGGCAAACTGTACCGGCGGCCTGACGTGCAAGCGTGCCCCCGCCGGTAACTTCTCTGGCTTACGCGGGGGCTTTTGCTCCTCAGGCTTGCCCGTCGGTGGCGGACCGTACCACCAGAACCGCCGCGGTACATCCCAAAACACCACCTTTCCCAAGAAGATCGGAAAACCCACTGCGAAGTAGATTAGATGGTAGCCGACCAAACCCGGGTAGATGCAAATGGGATAGCCGAAGCGTGAACTAAACTCGGATTGCGGGTTCCGAATTTCTTCGGCGATGTCGAGCGGCAACAGCAACGCTCCGCAAGGGAAGGCGGCAACCAGCATTCCCATCATTCCAGCGGGTGCCGCGATCGAGTGCACGGTGTCGGAATCCACTTCGGAAAACGGTCCTTGCTCAGGCGGATTGAAGGCAGCTTGCGCCACAAGTGCGAAGCTGCACAGCCACGCGCTGGCGAGCCATCGCAGTTGCATCCCTTCCTCCCTTGGGCACGTGTGTTTCCTGCGGCTCGGTAAGATGCCGCAACGCCCGCGGCGCCCCCCGGGCCACCTCGTGTGTTGTGCTCGAGCGAACTCCCCGAAAACCTTCCCTTGCATACGACGAAACCGTTACCGGAAACAAGCGCCGATGATCGAACTCCGCGTGCCTGGTCCAATTTACCGCTAGACCGAGTGGCGCCACGAGCGCATACTCCCTTCGGTTTTATGCAACACACGCAACGGCATCATCGAACCGCCGTCCTTCTGATCCTCGGTGCCCTCGCTGTGCTCGGCTGCGTTGCCCAGGCCGCCCTCGCTCACGGGGAAGCGGGCGCAGATGGTCCTGACCGGAGCGGGGTACTCCCCCAGCCCTTATCGTTCACGCCTTGCGAACAAGGGCTGGCTGCCGTGTACCCCTGCCGCAACGCGCACCTGCTGTCTTACCTGCCCCTCGCCGCGCTCGGGGGAAGCGGGAGCGGTAACGACCTGTGGGGCTGGGCCGAACCCCAGAGCGGCCGCGAATTCGTACTCTTCGGCCGCTCCGACGGTACGGCCTTTGTAGAGGTGACCGACCCGCGTCGTCCCCTCTTTGTGGGCAAGCTTCCGACCGCGAGCGGCAGCTCGTTTTGGCGAGATATCAAGGTGTACGGCCACTACGCGCTAGTGGTCAGTGAAGCTCCGTTTCATGGCTTGCAAGTGTTCGACCTCAACCATTTGCTGGCAGTGACCTCGCCACCCCAGAACTTTGCCGCCGACGCCTGGTATACGGGCTTCAGCAACGCGCACAATCTTGTGGTCAACGAGGAGACGGGGTTCGCGTACGCGGTCGGCAGTAACACGTGCAGCGGGGGCCTGCATGCAATCGATCTCAGCGACCCGCTGGCACCGCGGTACGCTGGATGTTTCGCGGCCGACGGGTACACGCATGACGCACACTGCGTGCTGTACCGCGGGCCGGATGTGCAGTTTGTCGGCCGGGAAATCTGCTTTTGCGCCAACGAGGACACCCTCACCATCGTGGACATGACCGATAAGGCTGCGCCGCACATGCTCTCGCGCACCGACTACGTTGCGCGAGGCTACACGCATCAAGGTTGGCTGACTCCCGACCACGCGTACTTCCTGCTCGACGATGAGTTCGACGAGACCCTACTTCCGTCCAACACGCGCACGTACCTGTGGGACGTGGCCGATCTCACGGCTCCGAGTGTCCGCGGCGTGTTCATGAATTCCACCACTGCCATCGATCACAACCAGTACGTGCGCGAGTGGCGCGGCCACTGGCTCGTCTTCCAGGCCAACTATCGTGCCGGACTGCGAGTCTTGGAACTGTTCGACACGGCCAACGCGGGGCTGCGGGAGATCGCCTTTTTTGACATCTATCCCGCAGACGATTTGCCCAGCTTCAACGGAGCTTGGAGCGTCTACCCATTCTTGCCGAGCGGCACCGTTGCGGTGAGCGGTATCGAGCAAGGGCTTTTCTTGGTGCAGCTCGACGAAGCCGCGATCGGGAATAACGAGGCGACCCCCTCAATAACAGCAATCGCCTCACCCACCGCGACGCCCTCTCCGACTCCGCTTCGGACTCTCGGCAGCGTGCTGCTGACCGGCACGGTGCGGCGCGCGGCGTCGGATCTCGGTGTTCCTGCGGTCGAGGTGTTGTCCACCAACTCCCACGGAAGCACCATCGTCAGCACGGATTCTGCGGGCGGCTTCGAGCTGTCCGCTGAACCGGAACAAAGCCTGCGGCTCGAACCGCGGGCCCGTGGCGGCGTGGGTGCAGCGATCACGACCGCGGATGCGGTTGCGGTGTTGCGGTACCTCGTCAGACTCGAACTTCTCTCTCCGGCCCAGCACCTCGCCGCGGACACGAACGGAAGCGGTACGCTTAGCGTGGCCGATGCTGTGCACATTTTGCGCTACCTCGTTGGCCTCGACCCGCAGCTCCTCGCAGCTGAGCGCTGCGATTCGGATTGGTGGTTTTTCCCGGCTGCGCACCCAGGGGCGGCATCCACGCCCCCGTCGGTTTCGGACAGTAGCTGTATTCGAGGCCGGCTGGACCTCGTCGTCCCCAACACGGGCGCCTCTGGATTGCTTTTCGAAGCCCTGCCGATCGGTGACGCGAACGCCTCCTGGGGGCCGCCGGGAGGCACCTGCCCAGAGGAGCGCTGTCCTGGGGGCCCCATGCAGTCGGCCGTGAAGGCCGGGCGACCACGCCGCTGGTCACGGGCGCGAATCGCCGTTCCATTACAGGCCAGCCAGGATGGCCAGATTGCGCACTTTTTCTTGGTTCGGTCGGGCCGCGAGGGATCGGCGCCGTTTGTGCGAATGCGCCTAGCGCGGGCCTGGCGCCAGAGTGTGGCGGCCAGCCACGTCGGCACAGATGGGATGCTCCGCGTGGCGGCAGCCCGAGCCGAGGCTCTGCCTGTGCGGGCGGGAGAGGTCATCGGCTGGCTCCTGTTTGCAGAGGCACACCGTTCCCGAGGACTGCACTAAAGCGCGCCGCTGCGTAGCAAAGCGCCGGCCCCCCTGGGCACGAGGTCGCAAAATCCCAACAGCTGTGTTCTGCCTGGATCCGGCCCCGGAGGGCGAAACCTTGGCGTCCGTGTGGTTGCCTTGGCGCCCGTGAGGATGGAAAAACGCGGGGCATCTTCTCCAACTGCAAAGCTCGAAGGCAACAGGAGGGAACCATGGAAGGCAAAGTGGCGGTCGTCACCGGAGCCTCATCCGGAATCGGCGCGGTAACGGCCCAAACGCTCGCTCGGCGTGGGATGCAAGTTGTGCTCGTGGCGCGCAGAGAGCAGCTCTTGCAGGAAGTCCTCGAACGCTGCCGCTCCTTCACTCGCGAGTCCTTTTACCTGGCAGGGGATCTAGGCGAGCAAGCCTTTGCCGAAGGAATCATCGAAGAAACCGTACGCCGTCTCGGCCGCCTCGACGTGCTGGTGAACAACGCCGCCATTTCCAAGCACAAGCATGTGCTCCACACGCACGCGGACGAGGCCGAGGTGGTGATGCGGGTGAATTTTCTCTCGTGTGTGTGGACGACCTTTGCGGCCATCCCGGTGATGCTGCGCCAGGGTGGAGGGACGATCGTGAACGTGTCTTCCTTCGCGGCGCGCGTTACCCCACCCAGGGAACCGCTCTACGCCGCATCCAAAGCAGCCATGAGTTCGTTCACCGAAGGACTATGGCACGACCTCGCTGGCACCGGGATCCACGCCGCCTTGGTGCATCCCGGGCCGATTGACACCGAAATTTGGCTCAAGGAAGACGAACCGCCCTCCTACCAAGGCAAGAAATACCCGGCGCAAATGGTGGCCGACGCAATCGTCGAATGCATCGAACGACGCCGCTTCGAGATCACCGTTCCGCAGCGCAACCCGATGCTCATGACGGCTCGTTTTCTACGCCTGGTCTTGCCCGGGGTGCTGCGCTGGGGGATGCAGAAGGCCGATCCGGTAGACCCTGGGGTGGTCGAGCGGGCGCGCGAGCGGGCCCTGCGTGGCAAAAAACTCGGCGAGGCAGACGCCTGACCGGCGGGCGGACAGCGGCTGCGAACTGCAGCTCGCGCATCGCCGGAAGGCAGCAAGCCAGCGTTCTTGAGCCGCTGCCGGCCCTGCCCTAAGGTGAGCGGCACATGGGCTCCATCTTCGGACATCTCTTCCGCATTTCCACCTTTGGCGAGTCGCACGGTGGCGCAGTGGGCGTGGTGGTGGACGGCTGCCCGCCTGGGCTGCCGCTGAGCGTGGAAGAGATCCAGTACGACCTCGACCGCCGGCGGCCCGGTCAGAGCCGGCTTACCACACCGCGGCAGGAGGAGGATCGCGCGGAGATTTTGTCCGGGGTGTTCGAGGGCCGCACCTTAGGGACACCGATCGCGATCTTGGTGCGCAACACGGACGCGCGCCCCTCCGCCTATGAGGCCTTGAAGAACGTCTTCCGCCCTTCCCACGCCGACTTCACCTACGAAGCCAAGTATGGAATCCGCAACTGGCAAGGCGGTGGGCGCGCCTCTGCACGCGAGACTGTCGGCCGTGTGGCGGCTGGCGCGATTGCGCGCAAGTTCTTGCGGGAGGTGGCTGGTGTCGAGGTGCTGGCTTGGGTGCGGCGGGTACACACCGTAGAAGCGCAGGTCGAGTTGAGCAGCGTAACCCTGGAACAAGTGGAATCCACTCCGGTCCGCTGCCCGGACGCCGCGGCCGCGCAGGAAATGATCGCTCGCATCGAGGCAGCTCGGAGAGAGGGAAATTCGCTCGGTGGCGTGGTTGAATGCGTATGCCGCAACGTTCCCCCCGGGCTCGGGGAGCCAGTGTTCGACCGCCTGGAGGCCGACCTCGCCAAGGCCATGTTGTCGTTGCCCGCATCGAAAGGCTTTGAAATCGGCAGCGGCTTTGCCGGCACTCTGCTTACCGGCATCGAGCACAACGACCCGTTTTTTACGGACTCGAGCGGGCGCATCCGCACGCGCAGCAACCGTTCGGGAGGCGTGCAAGGTGGTATCAGCAACGGCGAGGACATTTACTTTCGGGTGGCCTTCAAACCCACCGCAACGATTGCCTGCCCGCAAGAAACCGTGGACCGCGAAGGGCACCCAGTGACGGTGGAGGGCAAAGGCCGGCACGACCCCTGCGTTTTGCCCCGGGCTGTACCGATGGTGGAAGCAATGGCGTGCCTGGTTCTCGCCGATCACTACTTGCGGCAGCGCGCCTTGGTGGGCCGCGTCTGAGAAGTTGGTGCTCGGCTCTTGCCCACGCCGCCCATTGCGGGGCCTCCGCACCACCCGCAGCAGCGGTACGGACACGCCCTCGGTGACTCATTCGTGCCCCTCTCCGACGTCCCTCGTGCGTCCGACCGCTCCCCACTACGCATTGCCCGCGACCTTTTGTCGCGCGCGGCACCCTTCCCGTCCCGACTCACCAGCGCTGCCCCAGCCTCTGCGTGTGGCGGCGAGAGCACAGCTTTCCCGGCGGCAAGAGGGACTACGCGTCGCTGCGAGCATTCCCGACGATTTCCGCCGCACGCACCCGAGCGGGCCGGGCACCAGACACGGCCAAGGCGAGGACCATCGCCGCTTGGCCCAACGACAAGCCCCAGGGCCTAGAATCGAACCAGTACTTGTGAATGATGAAAGAGATGAGCCTTGCGAGTCAAAATCCGCGCGCAGCCAAAGTGCGGTCTGCACCCGACGTCTCCCCCTTCGAGTCTGCGGGCGAGGAGTTCACCGAGCGAGAGGCACGGCGAACACGCTGGGGGCGCCGAGCGATCACGCTACCGCTTTTTCTGCTCTGCGGTGCGGCAAGCCCCTTTGTGTGGACCTTGCTCATCCTGCCCGCTTTTGCAGCGGACCTCTTACGCCGGCCTCGCCTGTTCGTCACCTCTCGAGCGCTGACGGGCGTATGTTTGTACTTTGCTTGCGAAGCCTTGGGGCTCGTCGCTAGCGGCGGCGTGTGGGTGGCCGGCCTGGCCGCTAGCGGCGAACGGTATTTGCGCTGGAACTATGCGCTGCAACGCGTCTGGGCGCGCACGCTGATGCTCGGGATCCGCAAGCTCTTCGGCCTGCGTTTCCAAGTGGAAGAAGCCGAAATCGGTCCTGGCCCGCACATTGTGTTCATGCGCCACGCCAGCATTATTGACACCCTGTTACCGATCACGATGATCGAGAGTTTTCGCCCCCTGCGGTTCCGGTACGTCATGAAACAGGAACTTCTGTGGGAGCCCTGTTTGGATGTGGTGGGCAACCGACTGCCCAACGCCTTTGTGCGCCGTGGCTCGGATCAACCGCAGCGCGAGGTGGCGCGCTTGCACGCCCTCGCAAGGGGACTCGCAGCCGGAGAGGCCGTCGTCATTTACCCAGAGGGAACCCGCTTTACGGCCGCGAAGCGAGAGCGCTTGCTGGCGCGCCTCGCGCAGGCAGGGAACCAAGAAGGACTCGAGCGTGTGCACGCCTTCCGTCACGTCTTCCCGCCAAAGACCGCTGGCCCCTTGGCTTTGCTGGCAAGCGTGCCAACGGCCGACGTTGTGTTTGTTGCGCACTCAGGCTTGGAGGACGCCGCCACCTTTGCCGACCTGTGGCACGGGCGGCTACTCGGGAACACGGTGCGGGTGACGCTCTGGAAAGTGCCGGCGGCGGAGATCCCAACGACGGAAGCGGAGCGGAAGGCCTGGCTCATGGAGCAGTGGTCGAAGCTCGACCAGTGGGTCGGGCAGGCACGCGCCACCCATTCGGCGCAGCTTCTTACCGCGCACAAGGGCCAGATGTAGCGACGGCAATTGGCGGCGTCTTGCGCACCCGCCGATAGCCCAACTAAAGGGCCGGCAAACTGCAAAGGGTCGAGAGGACGATGTTGCGCAGTTCAACAGATGGACGGTTGGTTCGCGTCGCGGTTTTTTTTGACGGGGGCTATTTCGACGAGGTCAGCCGCTACTACAAATTCCAGCACCCGCGAAAGGCGCGACTCGATTTACTCGGGGTACAGGAGTTCATCCGCCACGCGGTGGCGGAGCGAGAAAAGCGCGAAGTGGGGCAGTGTCAAATCGTCGAGGCCCATTGGTTCCGCGGCCGTTTTTCCACCGACGCCGCGCTGCAGGCCGGCAAGCTAGAAGACGAGCGGCGTTTCGATGAGGTGTTGATGCGTGCGGGAATCGTTCAACACTACTTGCCCCTCGACGAGAAGCTAGCGGGGCGGCCGAAGGAAAAAGGCATTGACGTGTGGCTTGCCCTCGAAGCCTTCGATCTGGCCATTCACAAGGGCTTCGACGTGGTGGCGCTGCTCACCTCGGATAGCGACTACGTGCCACTCGTGCGCAAGCTCAATGGCATCGGCACCCGTGTCATGCTGCTGGCGTGGGACTTCCAGTACGAGTACACCGATGCCCAGGGGATGGTACGCAAGCGAGAGACGCGGACTTCGAGCGAACTCATTCGGGTCTGTACCTACCCAATCATGATGAATTCGGTGATTGACGATCGCTCTCGGCAAGGAGACCCCATCATCGAGGGCTTGTTCCTACCTCAAGGGCCGGGTGCCTGACTGAGCCGCAGCATCGTCAACGGAGCCTAAGGCGCTGCCGAGCAATCCGATGGGAAGAGCGGCACGCGAACCCCAATTGGCCCCGTCGAACAAGGCGCCGCCACACCGCGAGTCTAGGCAAGAACGCGAGAGAAGAGGCAGTGGACCGTTTGCTGCCACGAGCACAACCCGCGGCCGGAACGCGCACCGATCAAGCCCCGTTCGGCGCGGCACGTTGTTCGCTTTGCGCTCGTCACGACCTCACGCTGGAAGTCGCGCGCAGAAAGCCCGTTGCATGCATGCTTCTGAGCTGCCCACGCTGGTCTGGTTCCCGCTCAGCAGAGGTGCCGTGCTCGCCCTCGCTCGCTAAGAAGCCGGACGCGCGGTCGGAGGAGGCGTAAAAGGGATGGAGCATCGCTGGCTACTTTGGGTCGGATTCAACCTATTCGTCGTCGCGATGCTGGCGCTCGACCTCGGCGTTTTCCATCGCCGAGCGCACGCGGTTACGCTGCGCGAAGCGGCAGCGTGGAGCATCGTTTGGGTGGCGCTGGCTCTGGCCTTCAACGGTCTGATCTACTGGATGTGGGGCTACGAACGGGCGCTCGAGTTCTTGACCGGGTATTTGATCGAAAAGTCGCTCAGTGTGGACAACCTGTTCGTGTTCCTCATGATCTTCAGCTACTTCGCGGTGCCGAACATCTACCAGCACCGCGTCCTTTATTGGGGGATCCTCGGCGCGCTGATCATGCGCGGCGCGTTCATCGCCACCGGGGTCGCCCTACTCAACCGTTTTCACTGGATGATTTACGTCTTCGGGGGTTTCTTGGTGATCACAGGCATCCGCCTGCTGTTTTCTACCGAGAAAGAGGTGGAGCCTGAGAAAAATCCCATTCTGCGCGTGGTCCGCCGGATCGTTCCGGTCACCAGCCAGTATCATGGCCAGTCCTTTTTTGTCCGTCTCGAGGGGCGCGTCTGGGCCACGCCCTTGCTGCTCGTGCTGGTGGTCGTGGAGACAACCGACCTGGTCTTCGCGCTCGACTCGATTCCGGCCATTTTTGCTGTGACTCGCGATCCCTTCATTGTCTACACCTCGAACGTGTTCGCCATCCTCGGCCTGCGCGCTCTCTATTTCTTGCTGGCCGGAGTGATGGACATGTTTCGTTTCCTGCAGGTCGGGCTGGCGATTGTCCTGACCTTCGTTGGGTGCAAGATGCTGGTCTCCGAATTCTACAAGATCCCCATCGGAGTTTCGCTCGGCGTGGTTGGGGCCATTTTGGCCACGGCTGTGCTGGCCTCGCTTGCCTTCCCCAAGCGGGAAGCAGAAGGACCGCAACACGCGCAAGCCCGCTCGAAAACAGCCGCCCGCTGAGACGCCTTGCGCCGTGTTCAATCCTGGGAGAAACGAGGTGGTCAACTATGAAGCTGGTGATTGGTTACGACGGCACTGCCTGTGCGCGCGAGGCGCTCGATGGGCTTGCGTTGGCAGGGCTTCCACCCGGCACACAAGCCAAGGTGGTTTGTGTGGCTGATGTTTGGCTGCCTTCGCTGACTCCACAAGAGGAGCAAGCACTGCCATTGCCGGTAGCCAAGGGCAGGGCCCTGGCCCGCCAAGCGTTCCAAGAAGCACTACGGGTTGCCGAACAAGGGCGCGACTTCCTCGCGGAGCAATTTCCGAGTTGGACGGTCGAATGCGAGGCAAGGGCTGACTCGCCCGCTTGGGGGCTGATCAAAGCCGCCAAGGAATGGGCTGCGGATCTACTCGTGGTCGGGTCGCACGGGCGTTCGGCTGTGGGCCGGATCCTCCTCGGTAGTGTCTCGCAAAAAGTCGCCACCGAGGCTCCGTGCTCGGTGCGGATCGCGCGCCACCGCCCCGACCCTGCGCGAACTGAGTTGCGGCTTCTCCTCGGCTTCGACGGCTCGCCGGGCGCCTGCGCAGCCTTCGATGCCCTGCTCACCCGGCGCTGGCCCGAGGAAACTGCTGTGCACGTGGTCACGGTGATGGAACCACGGATGCTGAGCGACCTCGGGTCTACAGAGTCTCCGCTCCGGCGGTGGGTACAAACGGGGGATATGGAGGCGCAGGCTGTCTTCCGCCGCATGCTGGACGATGCAGCCGCCCGCATCGAGCGGGCAGGCTTGCGTGCATCGTCTGCTTTACTGGAGGGCGACCCCAAGCACCGCTTGTTGGAGGAGGCAGAGCGCGCCGCTGTGGACTGCGTGTTTGTTGGCGCCCGCGGGCTCAACTTCGTCGAGCGGTTCTTGCTCGGCAGTGTATCCGCGGCGATCGCTGGGCGAGTCCACACCACGGTGGAAATCGTGCGCCCGAGAGACTGAGGCAGTGTCAGCGGGCCGTGGGGCTCTAAAGAGCTGGCAGAGAAACGGAACGGGACCCGCCTGCCCCGCGCCGCGCCGGTGGCTACACGCGACTGGGATCGCGCTGCTGTCAGGGTGCTACGCGCTGCCGCTGTTCATGCCGCCAGCGGGTCAGATGCCAGAATGGAGGGCGGAGGCCGGCTTCTGGTCGCGCCTGTTTCCCGGGGTCCCGGAATGGTGGGTGGGTGTGCGGCTTCTCGCCTTGGCGGTAGCGGCATGCTGGTTCGCCGCTACCTGCGCTCGCCTCGCATCGCCGATCCTTACGCAGCCCCGAGCTGAAGCAAGGATTCCGGCCTACCGACTTCGCGCGGCACTGGCCGCTGCCCTCGCGTTGCTATTCGCTGCTCCATGGCTCAACTACACAGGAACTGCCGGTTCCTTGCTTTTTGTCGTCGCACTGTTCCTGCCTGCACTATTCCTACGCAGCGTCCCGATCGTCGCCACCGGAGCCACGACCCGGCGCTGTCCAGACGCGGCGCTGGGGGCGCCCCTGGCAGTGGTTGCCGTCTGGGTAGCTTGGTCTCTGGCTGGGGAAGTTGGCGGCCTGGAAGCGAGCCGGGCGGTCGACCAGTGGCGGGCCTTCGTCGACGCCCTGCTCTTCGCTGCGCGCCGCGGGAACTTGCTGGCGGAACGTTACGATACCGAGCTTTCCAATTTGGCGGCCCTGCCGTTTCTTTTTCAAGGACCTCCCTTTTGGGCTCTTGGCCTCGGCGAGCCCAGTTTGTCGAGTCTGCAACTGCATCAGGTGCTCTGGCTTGCTGTGGCAGGGCTCAGCCTAGCGGCAATCACCGCTTCGTTTTTGGGTCCCCTGCCCGCGGCCTTCGCCGCAGCCAGTTTCCTTTTTTCCCCGTTTACGCATTTGATGGCAGTCAGTGCCGCACCGTTCGTCTTTGGTCCGGTCATGACCGTCGCGCTGTTGCTAGCGTGGCGAAGCTTCGCGCGTACCGCATCCCCGGCGGCGCTGGCCGCTACCGGTCCCTTGGCCGGATTGGCAGCGCTGTACCCCAGCATGATTCCAATTGTGGCAGCGGTCGGCCTACATTTCCTCGCCCGTTTGCGCTCCACCTGGAGCGCTCTGCACGGAGCCTGGGTGGCGGGTGCCGTGGGCTTGTTCGCAGCCGTGCTGCCCGCGTTTTCCCATGTGTTCTCTTTTGCCGAAGCCAGGCATTACCTCAGCTTCCACGGCAAGGCTGCGTACTTGGACCTGGCGCTTCTCGGACAAGCCTCCGTCCTGCTCATGGAAGAGGGGCGCACTGTGGACATCCGCCGTGCCGCGGATATTGCGATCGGGGCGTTGCTCGCGCCGTTCGCGCATTCGCGCCTGCACATCCGCATTTGGGGCGACACGATTTTCGACCCTCTTACCTCCCTGCTTTTCGCCTTCGGTTTGGCCACAAGCATCCACTCTCTACGGCGGAACCCAAACGCGCGCACCATGCTCGGGCTGTTCGTAGCCAGCCTCGTTCCTTCGTTCGTTTCCCCTGTGGACCGAGTAGATGTCGTGCACTCAGTCGCGCTCGCCATCCCGGTGGCTCTGATCGCAGCGGCCGGCCTGGCAAACGTGTTGGACCATCTCATGCCAACGCTCCGATTGCCGGCGGCGCTCGTGGCCGCGCTTCTCTCTGCCCTGAGCGGCCACTGGCTGGTGCACCGAGTCAACCCGTACATCTTGTCTGCCTCGGCGACCGGGATCGCCCTCGAGAGCCTCGCTCCCGAGGAAGCAGAGCGAGCCGTATTCCTCGACTATCCTGTGGCGTTTCACTCGGACGTTCGCTGGCTGTATGTCGGGCCGATGACCGCATATGCAGGGCGCCGACCTGTTGGGTACTGGCGCTGGCAAGGGTCCGCGTTCCCCGTGCAGCAATTCCTCCGCGATGGCAAAGATCTCGTGTTTTGGAGTCCAGGTCTCGAGCACGATTTGGCCGTTTCGCGCTCGCTGTGCGCGCAGGTTCCTGGGGTCACGCTCTTCGAACTGCGCGACCCCGCAGCCCTCGGGCGCGTGTGGGCCGCAAACCTGAGCACTGCTCGGTGGGAGCCGCGCCTTGAGGGCGGACGCTGGCGGCTCGTCGGTTGCGGCGAGGTTCCTCAGTCCCACTCGCCGGCGGCAATTCCGCGCAGTCGTTTGAACAGCGCCGAGACCCATGCGGCCCCCGCCACGGCCCGGCCTCCCCACCAAAAATTGATGGACACAGAGTCCTCCAGAAGCCGCGTGTGATGCCACCAGCCGCATGGAATGAACAGTGTGTCCCCGGGCTCTAACACGGCTCGGTAGGGGCACGCTGCGCGCAGTCGTGGGAAGCGGTCGAAATCCGGGCGTTCCGGATCTACGCGCGCGAAATTCGGCATCCCCGAGCAAAACCCGCGTGGGTAGAGCGAAGCCCGTGCCCCCGAAGGAAAAAGCGTCCAGCGCTTGCGCCCGCTCAACTGCGCGTGCAGGTTATGGCCCACGTCCCAGTGCAAAGGAGTCACTGTTCCAGCGCGGCCCACCCACAGCTTTCCTCGCGAATACGAAGCATGACGGCAGTAGCGCGGGATAGAGAAGCGGTTCTGGAGACCAACGGGTAGGCTCTCGACGGGTGCTGACACGTAGTTACCGTGCGCCTCGCGTGGAAGTTGGGACACCAGAGCCCCCAAGGAAACCTTTTCAAACATTACTCCCTGCCGGGCATGCTCGAGGATGACTCCTTGCGCCAAGCGAACGGCGATCACCGTCAACGTGGCGTAGCGGCGGACAAAGGAGTCGAAGAGCCAGAATTCAGGGGGCGCCCACTCAGCGGTCAAGCCACAGAGGATGACCGGCTTGCGGAGCCGCACGTAAGCGCGGGCGAAGTGTTCCGGCTCGAGCGCAGACACTCGTTCGATGGCTTGGCTGGGTAACTCGGCTGCGGACAATCTACAATCTTCCTCCATCCCCACCCGTAACTGGCATTAGCCGTTTCGGTCAATTCCCGGGCGCAGCCTCTTCTCTAGATCACAATGCTTCGAGCGAAGAGCCTAAGAGCCTGTCCGAGTATGCGCAGCCAACCCTCATACAAGCAGTTATCCGCAGGCAAATCGCTTCTGGGCGACAAGACTTCGGTGTAATGCGCTCATACGAGCGCACGAAACTCAGACTCGGTTTTTGTCTGACAGGCTCCTAAGGACGAAAACCACATTTGTGTGGACACCCAGAGCAACGGCAACGCTATTGATTCCCTGATCATCACGGCAGTACGATGCCTGACGATGGCGTCGTTGGTCGGCCCGACGGTGGCTCGCGCGCGCGCGAACCCGCTCCGTGCGGGTCGGGTCCGTGTTGCTTACGGGTTCACAGCCGTGTTCGGTTCGCTAGTGGACCGTTTGCGTCGCCTGGAAGGGGCCCTGCTAGCGGTGAACGTGTCGTGGCTTGCCATTGGCGAACCGCATCTTGGAGAAGCCACTGCGCTGGTGCTGGCGTCGCTGTTGGTGCTGACCGCACTCTATGGCTTCAACGACTCGTGGGACGCGGCAGGCGACACCAACAACCCGCGGAAAAACCGCTGGCTGGTGGAAGCGCATCTCGCCTACCGCAAGCAGGTGGCACTCGTGCTTCTGTTGCTCTCGAGTGGCTCGCTGCTTCTTGCTTGGGTGGGGGGCGGGTTGCCCTCAGCGTTCGCGGTGGCCGCGGTGCTGGCAGTCAACGCATTGTATTCGTTTTCGCTCAAGGCAGTGCCGTTGCTGGACGTCGTTTGGTGCGGGCTTTGGGGCGCCACATACGCCGCAATTGTGAGGCCGCCCTGGCCTCTGCTGGCGGTGGTGGGACTGATGACCGCGGTTTGCCACGTTTACCAGACGGCGAGCGACCGGGTGGTGGATGCCCGCAACGGGGTTCGCACCTCAGCCGCCGCAGCGCCCCAGGCGGTGCCGCTTTTGCTCGCTGCCTGTTGCACCCTGCTCGCACTTGTGTCGAAATCGTTTTTCGGTGCGCATTGGGCAGTCGCCGCGTCCGCTTTTCTTCCCTTGCTCCCTCACTTCGTTTGCTCCAACCCGCAAACCGGCTGGCTGCTGACCAAAGCCTACTTTGCCGTCTTGTGGCTTGCGCTGCTGAGGGAATTCGATGCGATTGGTTGAACCACTTGCCCTTGGCGCGGCCTATTTGCGCAGCCTGCTCGCGTTTCACATTGACGGAGCACCGCGGGCTTTCTCCGCCACTTTCGCGGTGACCAACCGGTGCAATTTGCGCTGCAGTTATTGCAACAGTCCGTTTCTCGATCCGCATGATCTCCCGATCGAACAGATCGAGAAACTGTTTTCCCGGCTGCGGAACATGGGAGTGCGACGACTCGGATTAGCAGGAGGGGAGCCGCTTGTTCGCCAGGACTTTCCTACCGTTTTGCAACTCGCTCGCCGCTTCGGCTTTTGGGTGAGCGTGAACTCGAATCTGAGCTTATTCGAACGCCGCGGGGAGAGTCTGGCCGAGGCGAACCTCGTGTACACGAGTCTCGACGGTACGCCGAGCGCGCACGCTCGTGCGCGCGGCGACGGGCGCGCCGAACAGGTCATCAAGGCAGCACGTGAGCTGGTTCGCCGCGGCGTCCCGGTGGTAGCGATCTGTGTGGTCACCGAGCACAACCTGACCGAGGCCGAATACCTACTCACCCAAGCAGACAAAGGCGGCTTTCGTGTGCACTTCCAACCGCGCTGCGTGGAGACTGAACTCGTGCGCGGCAAATCGGATCCGACCGTCCCGCACCAGCGCTGGCAGAGCTTTTGGCGGGCTCTGATCGAACAGAAACGGCGCGGGCGCCCGATCGCGAGTTCGCTCGCGTATTTGGAGGTCGTGAGTCGGTGGCCGGATTTTTCGATCTCCGCCGTTTTCGATCCGACTCAGCGCTGTGCGGCAGGGAGAGGCTTCCTTTACATCGATCCGCAGGGGCGTGCGTACCCCTGTGCGTATACCAAGGGCAAAGTGACCGGCGTGGATTTGCTTGCAGACGACTGGGCCAAGGCCTGGGATCGCCGCACACCTTGCACTCGCTGCGTGGTCGGCCCGATGCTCGAGTTCAATCTGCTGTTCCAACGACCTTTCGCAGCCGTACGAGAACACCTTTGGACCGCCCTCGGCCGCCAGCGGCCGGCGGGTCAGAGCGGTGCCCTGGAGCCAACCAGCGGAACGCGTGCGCGCGCTTGCGCTTGCAGTAGCCAGCCGCCGCCAATGCCAGCTTCCGACGGCTGCTAATCGGGCAAAGAGCCAGTTCCCTTCCGGCCGCGGCTACTTCTTTGCATTGGGGCCGCATCAGTCGGGTTTGCGGGCGCGGCGCGGACGTGCCCACGCCGGCCCGATTGTGTCTCCGTTGCCGCGCGGTTCCAGTGCTTCGGTACACGCGAACGGAGAGCTTGCGCTCCGCTTCCCGTGCCAAGCGCACGGCGCCCAACCAAAGGCGACCCACTTGCGGCAAACCGTCTGCAGCAAAACGCCGAACCTCGAGCAAAGCACTCCATCGGCGGCTCAGTCTGCACTTGCCGAGCGCCCGAGCAGTGGGCCAGATCGCGGGTTTGTTTCCAGGGTTTCCGGTTCCGAGCCAAGTTCCGCTTGTCGGATGGCTTCGGCCCGTTGACGGCAACCAGAAAGTTGAAGTCTGACGGTCCGGATACTTAGGCGCGGGTCAGCGCGCTCCCGTATACCACGAGGCCGCGCACTCGGTCGAAGAGAACCGGGCGCAGGATCCGACGGCCGCTGCGGAGGCCGTCTCTCGCTCGTCTTCTCGCCTTCGCTGCGCTGTCGCCCTCCTTGCCCTGCGTGCAAACCGCCCAGTGCACGCCTTCACCGTCGCACAGGCACCCCTCGCTCTGCGAGGTACTCTTTGCACTGGCGAATCGTGTACTCGCGGAAGTGAAAAATCGAAGCTGCCAGTGCAGCCGAGGCTCGACCCAGGACCAAGCCCTCATAAATGTGATGCAAGTTCCCCGCGCCCCCGGAAGCCACCACGGGAACGTGCACGTGATTGGCAACGGCGGCGGTCAACTCGAGATCGTAGCCATCGCGAGTCCCATCCCGATCCATGCTGGTGAGCAGAATTTCGCCAGCCCCGGCTGCGGCCATCTGCACGGCCCAGCGGACCGCATCGATCCCTGTGGGGGTCCGCCCGCCGTGCGTGTACACCTCCCAACGAGGAGGCTCGGATCCGGGAACTCGCTTGGCATCAATGGCTACCACCACGCACTGACTGCCGAACTTCTCGGCGGCCAGTGCAACGAAATCGGCATTCTCCACTGCCGCCGTGTTGATGGAGACCTTGTCCGCGCCCGCATTCAGCAGGTCGCGCACATCCTGGAGGGTTCGCACCCCACCCCCGACCGTGAGTGGCATGAAGACGGTTTCCGCGGTCCGCCGAACGACGTCGAGCAAAATCCGCCGCCGCTCGTGCGAGGCGGTGATATCGAGAAAGACCAGTTCGTCTGCCTCTTCTTCCTCGTAGCGTTGGGCGATTTCCACTGGATCTCCGGCGTCCCGCAAGCCAACGAAGTTGACGCCCTTGACCACGCGCCCGTCCTTCACATCCAGGCAAGGAATAATCCGTTTCGCCAGCATGGCGCTTTTCTCAACTCTCTCCGCGGGCGACCCGGACGGCCTCGGGAAGCGACACCGCTCCAGCGTATAAGGCGCGCCCGACGATGACCTCATCGAGATTCTCCGGGCCCTCCGCGTACAGCCGCCGAATATCCGCGAGCGAACCGACACCGCCAGAAGCGGTCACCGGCAAGCGGACCTCCCGGGCCAGTGCGCAGGTCGTGGTGACGTTCACCCCGCTCAGTGTTCCGTCCCGTTCGATGTCCGTAAAAATGATCCGGCAGGCACCCCATTCTTCGACCTCACGGGCGAGTTCTGTGGCGGTTCGCTCCGAGGTCTCCACCCAACCTTGCACGGCGACCCGGCCGCCTCGCGCATCAATGCCTACCGCGATACGCCCGGGAAAGCGGCGGCACGCTTCCCGCACCGTTTCAGGGTCGGACAACGCCGCTGTCCCAAAGATGACCCGCGCCGCTCCCAACTCCAACAAGTGTTCGGCTCGGGAGATGGACCGGACTCCACCCCCTACTTCCAACGGCACGGGAAGCTCCCGGCACAGTCGTTCGATGATGGCGGCATTCCCGTCGCTCCCACGCACCGCCGCGTCCAAATCCACCACGTGCAAGTACTCTGCCCCCAATTGGACCCAATGCTGGGCCATCGCAACGGGATCGCTCCCGTACACCGTTTCCTGTTCCCA
This sequence comes from Myxococcales bacterium, assembly GCA_037445065.1. Taxonomy (GTDB): domain Bacteria; phylum Desulfobacterota; class Binatia; order HRBIN30; family HRBIN30; genus JBBILD01. Next base: position 40,370 of record JBBILD010000017.1, on the reverse strand, counting down.
CTCGCCCCGCAACAAGCGAACACATTTCCCCTCTTTCAAATCAATCGCAGGCAGCACGCGCATCTTTGCCATGACCCAAAACTCTCAATGTGCTCCTGCAACCCGCTCGACAAAATTGCGCAACAGTTGCAGACCCACACGCTGACTCTTTTCTGGGTGGTACTGGGTAGCGAAGACGTTGCCCGACCACACGGCGGAGGCGAATTCACCACCATAGTCGGTGGTGGTGGCTACCACCTTCGCGTCCGCAGGAAGCGCGTAATACGAATGGACGAAATACACGTATGCCCCCGTGCTGATCCCGCGCAGATGAGGTGCGTCCGCGCACACCCGAATCTGATTCCACCCCATGTGCGGAACGAGCAAGTCCTTGCGCTCTGGAAACCGCACCACTCGTCCGCGCAGCACGCCGAGCCCGCGCACCCTGCCGAACTCTTCGCTTTCTTCGAACAGGAGCTGCATGCCCAAGCAAATGCCGAAAAACGGCGTGCCGCGCTCGATCACCTCGCGCACAACGGGCTCCAATCCCCGCTCCTGCAGGTTCTGCATACAAGCGCCAAACGCTCCCACCCCGGGGAGCACGACGCCGCTGGCGGCGCGGATCCGACTCGGGTCGGAGGTCACCTCCACCTGCGCCCCGACCCGTTCCAAGGCTTTAGCTACGGAACGCAGGTTCCCCATGCCGTAATCAATGACGGCGATCATAAACTGCCTTTCGTGGAGGGAACACCGATCACACGGGGGTCGAGCTGCTTGGCCTCGTCGAGCGCTCGCGCCAACGCTTTGAAGGCGGCCTCGATAATGTGGTGGGCATTTCGACCGGAGTTCTGCAAGAGGTGCAGGTTCATGCCTGCCTCGTTGACCAAGGCGAGCATGAAGTCATGCACGAGCTCGGTGTCGAAGGTACCAACGCGAGCAGCGCGAATGTTGAGGCCGTAGTGCAAGTACGGCCGCCCGCTGAGGTCTACCACCGCTTGCACGAGGGCTTCGTCCAATGGGCACGCTGCGCTCCCAAAGCGGCGAATCCCTCGCTTGCTGCCGAGTGCTTGTTTGAGCGCTTGGCCCAGGGCCAGACCCACGTCCTCCACCGTGTGGTGCTGATCCACGTGCAAATCACCTTTGGCGGTAAGTTCGAGGTCCAGAAAGCCGTGCCGCGCGAGAGTGTCGAGCATGTGGTCCAAAAAGCCAATGCCGGTCTGCACTTGCGCCTGTCCGCTGCCATCGAGTTCGAGCCGCAAGAGAATCTCGGTTTCCTTGGTTTGCCGGCGCACTGAAGCAATGCGGCGGACAGTTCCACTCCCGACCGAGTTCGCTTTCTTGTTCTTTGTCATCGCTTCGCTCGCTTGCCGGGCGTCAACGCAGCGCCGCCCAAGCGCAGGCGCACCGCCGCGGCATGGGCTTCATAGCCTTCCATTTCGGCCAGAGTCGAGATTGCCGATGCCACCTTCGCCAGAGCGCGTTCGCTCGCTTCTACAATCGTGGTACGCTTGACGAAGTCATACACGCCGAGGGGCGAGAAGAAGCGCGCGGTGCCACCTGTGGGTAGGACGTGGTTCGGCCCCGCCACGTAATCGCCCAGCGGGGCCGGGGCGAACGGCCCGACGAAGATCGCGCCAGCGTTACGGAGTTGCGGAAGGTAGCGACGTGGCTTTCGCACCATCAGTTCCAGGTGTTCGGGGGCAACCTCATTTGCCAGGAGCACAGCTTCGTCCAAGTCGCGGACCACGATCAGCGCCGCGCCGCGGCGGAGCACGCGCGCAATCGCCCTGCGGCGCGGGAGGTCACGGAGCTGGCGTGCGATTTCGGCCTGCACCGCAATCGCATGCGCGCGGCAGTCGGTGAGCAAAAGGGCCGTTTCGTCTCCGCTACCGTGCTCTGCTTGCGCGAGTAAATCTGCGGCAACGAAGGCGGGATCGGCGCTATCGTCGGCGATCACCAAAACTTCGCTCGGGCCAGCAACCCCTTCGATACCGACGATGCCGAACACAAGGCGCTTGGCGGCCTGCACCCAGGCGTTGCCTGGCCCGCTGATCTTGTCCACCTTTGGCACCGACTCCGTGCCGCACGCCAAAGCGGCAATCGCGTGTGCGCCACCCATGCGGTACACCCGATCCACTCCTGCCAATGCCGCCGCCGCGAGCACGGCCGTACTCGGCCCACTACTGCCACTTGGCGTCGCCATCACGACTTCCCGTACCCCAGCCACCCGCGCCGGGATCGCGTTCATCAAGACCGAGGAGGGATACGCCGCGTGCCCACCCGGCACATAGATCCCTACCCGCTCGAGCGGGATGAGTTTTTGCCCAAGGGTAAAGCCTAGCGAGTCGCGAAACGACCAGGATGCGTCCCGTTGCTTACGGTGAAACGCTTCGATGCGGCGAGCGGCAAGCTCGAGGGCACGCCGCTGGGCTCGGGGGAGCGAGGCGAGCGCCGCGGCCAGTGCCGGCTGTTCGATGCACAAGTCCTTGCGTGAGAGCGAAACCCCATCGAAGCGGCGAATGAGGGAGAACAAGGCTCGGTCACCACCCCGACGGACCTGTTCGACAATCCGCCGCGCCTGCGCTTCCACTCGGCGATCGCTTTGCGCGCGCGCGCGCAAAGCGTCGAACGAGGCGCGAAACCCCTCCTCGGTCGTGGTCAGAATGGGCACCAGCATGGATTTATCCTTTCTTGTCCGTGCGGCGCTCGATGCGCGCGCCGAGCTGCGCCAGTTTCTGCTCGAGCCGAGCGTAGCCGCGGTCTAGGTGGTAGACGCGGGAGACCTCCGTAGTTCCCTCCGCCGCCAAGCCGGCGAGCACGAGCGAGACGCTAGCGCGCAAGTCGGTGGCCATCACCGGCGCACCCGTGAGCTTCTCCACCCCACGGACCACCGCCGTGTTCCCGGTTACCCGGATCTCCGCTCCCAAGCGGCTCAGTTCCACAGCGTGCAGGAAGCGATTCTCGAAAATCGTCTCCGTGATCACGGCACGTCCGTCCGCGAGGGTCATGGCGGCCATGAACTGCGCTTGCAGGTCGGTGGGGAAACCTGGGTACGGCATGGTCTTGATGTCCACCGAGCGCAAGCGTCGGTTCGCCCTCACGTGCACCCCAGCCGTGTCTTCCTCTACATCCACACCAGCCTCGCGCAACTTGAGAATCAGCGCGTGCAAGTGTTCTGGTCGGGCTCCGCGCGCAAACACCGCGCCTGCGGTCATGGCTCCCGCAATCAGGAAGGTGCCCGCTTCGATGCGGTCGGGGAGGACGGTGTAGTCAGCACCGTGCAGTTCCGGCACTCCGTCGATCGTGATGACATCTTCCCCGGCCCCCGTAATGCGGGCGCCCATCGCATTGAGTGCACCGGCCAAATCCGCCACCTCCGGTTCGCGCGCGGCGTTCTCGATGCGGGTGGTACCCTCGGCCACGCTGGCCACCATCATCAAGTGCTCGGTGGCGCCCACTGAGGGCGTGTCGAGATAAATCGTACTCCCGCGTAAACGGCCAGCGCGTGCCTCGGCGTAGCCATGCACGATCTGCACTTCCGCACCCAGTCGTTGTAGACCTTCCAAGTGCAGATTCACCGGGCGCGCGCCGATCGCGCAGCCACCGGGAGTCGAGACCCGCGCCTCGCCGCAACGAGCCAGGAGTGGGCCGAGCACGAGGAAGGAGGCACGCATGGTTTTCACCAAATCGTAGGGGGCCTCGATCGAGGTCAGTTCGCGCGCCTCTACCCACACGGTGTCTCCCTGCCGTTGCACCCGTGCTCCCAGGTCTTGCAGCAAGCGCAATGCGGTGCGCACATCCACCACGTCGGGCACATTGCGCAAACAGCAGGGCTCGCGCGTGAGCAACGATGCAAACAGGAGTGGCAGGGCAGCGTTTTTGGCACCCTCTATGGCAACCTCTCCCGCCAGCCGGTATCCACCTTCGACCACGATTCGATCCATCGCCTCACCACCGAGCCCGCAATAAACGGGGCAAGCCTGAGAGATCCTCTTCCACCGCAATTTCTCGTGCCCCGGCCTGCCGGGCCAACGCTCCCACCGCTGAACGTTGCAGGCAGCCCATTTCCAGCAAGAGCCAGCCCCGCGGTGCCAGGCAGCGTGCCGCTCCTGCGATCACGGCACGGATGGCGGTCAGTCCATCCTCGCCACCGTCCAACGCCAGCTTCGGCTCGTAGCCCAGCTCCGGCGCGGCCTCTTGCAGCTCGGCGCGGTTCAAGTACGGCGGATTCGACACGATCAGGGCAAATCGGCCCCCTCCCAGAGCCTCTAGCCAGTGCGCGCACGCGATGTGAACGCGGTCCTGCACGCCCCAGCGCAACGCGTTTTCTCTGGCGACCGCCAGGGCACGGGCCGACCGATCAGTCGCAATCACACGCGCCCCCGGCCACTCCGCGGCTAGCGTCACGGCTAGGCAGCCGCTGCCGGTGCCCGCATCGAGCACGGTCAGCGCAGCACCGCGGCGCCCCTCTGGAAACAAGCGTAGGGCCCACTCGACGACCAACTCGGTTTCGGGGCGCGGCACCAGGACGGAAGGATCCACGCGAAAGGAGCGACCCCAGAACTCTTTTTCGCCGGTGATGTACGCAAGCGGCTCGCGCTTGCACGCGCGCTCAAGCAAGGACCGGAGGGAGCCCAGCGCGTGTGCGGGCAGCGGCGAAGTCCACATCGCGTACAAGCCAGCGCGGTCCACGCCCAATGCGGCCTGCAGGAGGGCTTCCGCGACTAAGCGGGGCGAATCTGTGCCCGCGCTCGCAAGACGCGGTACGGCTCGCAACACCCAGGCGCGCGGGGTCACGATGACGGGCACTTCGGCGGAGTCTTGCAGTTGCGTAGAGATCATCTTTCAGCTTGCCGCCCTCAGTGCCTCGGCTTGGTAATGCGTTACCAAAGCATCAATGATCGGCTCGAGTTCCCCGTTCAACACACGGTCCAGGGCGTACAGCGTCAGGTTAATTCGGTGGTCGGTAACCCGCGCCTGCGGGAAATTGTAGGTACGGATTCGCTCCGAGCGCTCGCCAGTGCCGACCATGCTGCGCCGGCTTTCCGCCACTTCGGCCTGCTGCTCTGCGCGCGCCCGCTCCAGCAAGCGAGCCCGCAAGATCTTTAGGGCTTTCGCTTTGTTCTTGTGTTGGGACTTCTCGTCCTGGCAGGCTACCACGAGCCCGGTGGGCAAGTGCGTGATGCGCACTGCCGAGTCGGTGGTGTTCACGCTCTGCCCCCCCGGCCCGGACGAGCGGAACACATCGATCCGTAGGTCTTTGGCTTCGTCGATCTCCACCTCGACTTCCTCCGCCTCGGGCAGCACCGCCACCGTCACAGTGGAGGTATGGATCCGCCCGGAGGCTTCCGTCACCGGCACGCGCTGTACGCGGTGCACACCCCCTTCGTATTTGAGCTGGCTGTACGCTCCTTTTCCTTCGATCAAGGCGATGACTTCTTTGAATCCGCCGATGTCGCTCGGGCTCGAACTCAGCACCTCCACCCGCCAGCCCTTGCGTTGCGCGAAACGGCTGTACATGCGGAACAAGTCCGCGGCGAACAGAGTGGCTTCGTCGCCGCCCGTGGCGGCGCGGATCTCGAGCACAACGTTGCGCTCATCGTTCGGGTCGCGCGGCAGCAAAAGCTTGCGCAACTCTTGTTCGATCTCCTGCAAGCGCTGTTTCAGCGCAGGGAGCTCCGCCTTCGCAAGCTCGCGCAACTCCTCGTCACCTGCCTCGAGAAGCTCTTTGTGCCCCTCGAGGTCGTCGCGCACCCACTTCCACTCCTGATACAGGGTAACCAGGGGTTGCAGGTTTGTGTGCTCTTTGGAAAGGCGGGCGTACTCCTTCGGATTGCTCAGAACCTCTGGTTCGAGCAGCGACTGTTCTAACTCGTGATAGCGACGTTCGACGTCCTCGAGTTTTTCCAGCATCCTGTCTGCAACGCGCTTTGCGCCTTGCCCCGAAACAAAAGAAAAGGGCGCGGGGAAAGCGTCCCGGGCCCTTTTCGATCCGTCGAGGCGACGCGAAGTCGCCTAGGCTTCTTGGTTCAAGTTGTAGCGCTTCTTGTACCGCTCGACCCGTCCAGCAGTGTCCACCAACTTCTGCTTGCCCGTGAAGAAGGGATGGCAATTGGAACAAATTTCCACATGGATCAGGGGCTTCGTGGAACGCGTTTCGATGACGTTTCCACAAGCGCACACGATCTTCGCAGGTCCGTACTGTGGGTGAATCCCGTCCTTCATGTGTTGTGGCCCTCCATGCAGGGGCATATGACCCTAGCAACCCAACCCAAGGCGAGCAACCAAGAGGCCAAATGGGATGAAAGCCGAGCGGTCAGTCCTGATCCTCGATGCGGTACCCCTGCGGGTGAGGCGGGCGCGGCGGTAAGCCGAGGGCCGACAACACGGCGGGCTGGGAGTAGTAAGCGGCCAGCGCGTGCAAGAACAGCGGCAGGACGAAGCCCTGTTCCGCAAGCAGGGCCGAACGAGCCTCGCTACTGGCCTCAGCGAAGGAACAGCCGTAGCGGGCGCGGCTGGCAGCATCCAGTGCACGCAGCCCATCTCGAACCATTTCTGCGAGCGCGCTCTCGAGGCTCAGCCGCTCCCACACCGCCGCTTCCAGTCCTAGCGCCGCGGCACTCGGCATGCGTCCATCGTCGCTGCCTGGGATCAATGCCTCCAGCACCACGCGCAGTTCTTCCAGGAGGCGTTGCTCCTCGTCTCGGTTTTCCACGCGTACCATCCCGTCGCGAGTCCTCTCAGTCGAACAAATTTGCCAGGCGCTGCTTGATTTGGTCACCGATGTACAGGGCCAGGGCTTGGATTGTGTTGGTGGGGTTCACTGCAGCGGCTGTCACAAAAATGCTGCCGTCCACAATGAAGAGATTCCGTACGTCGTGACAGCGGCCCCACTCATTGACCACTGAAGTACGCGGGTCCCGCCCCATGCGGCAAGTGCCCATGAGGTGCCAACCGGCAAATGGCAGTGGCGACTGAACCACGGTTTTCTTTGCCCCGGCGGCCTCCAGCACCTCGCGCGCTCGCTCCACCGCGTGTGCGAGCATGGCCCGACTGTTCTCGCTGAGCCGGTAAGAAATCTTGGGGGCCGGAATCCCGTGTGCATCGGTGAGACGTTCGTCCAAGCTCACGCAATTCTGTTCCTCGGGTAGGTCTTCGCAAATGACCACCATCCCGGCGACGTGATCGAAGAGTTCCGCAAAGGCACGGTGGTGATGCGGCCCCCAGGGCACGAGGCCGTGCTGCACGCCCCAGAGTGCGGTGGACGCAGGCCCAAAACCGCGCAGAATCTCGAACGAGTAGCCGCGCACAAAGCCGCGAGAAGGATCCGTGCCGTAGAACTGCTGGCTCATGATGCAACATCCGGTGGGCCCCTTGTATGCTTCGAGTGGCTCGTCGAACACGCCCATGACCATGGCGTACGGGTGAAACATGAGGTTTTTGCCCACCAAGCCGCTGCGATTGGCGAGCCCTTCGGGAAAACGAGAGCTTTTCGAATTGAGCAAAAGGCGCGGTGTGCCGATGCCGTTGCAAGCAAGCACGATCATATGGGCTCGCTGCCGCTGCTCCTTGCCCTCGGCATCGTAGTAAATCACTCCGTTTGCCAGGCCGTCCGCTCCGAGGGTAATCTCCCGCACGCGGCAGCGCGTGCGCAAGCGCACCCCTCGGCGCAACGCCTCGGGCCAGTATGTGACATCTACGCTTCCCTTTGCCCCTTGCGGGCAGCCGAGCAAGCACGTGCCCGCATTCACGCACGCGGCACGGCCGTTGTAGTCGCGCGTAATGATTGCGCTGTCCGAGGGCCACCAGTGCCAGCCCAGGCGTTCGAACCCGCGGGCCAGTGTTCTCCCGAGCTTCCCCAGTGGCACAGGCGGCAACGGCAGCTTTTTGGGCGGATACGCCGGGTCCCCAGGCGCGCCGGAGACGCCCATCATCTCCGCGTTTACATCGTACCAGGGCTCGAGTGTGCGGTAATCCAGTGGCCAGTCGTCTGCCACGCCATCGCGCGTGCGCACTTCGAAATCCTCCGGCCGGAAGCGCGGAAAATGGGCTGCGTAGAGGATCGTGCTGCCACCCACAGCGTTGAACATGGACACTTGGATCGGCGAGTCTCCGTCATTGACCGGGTAGTCCTCCGGCCGCCGGCGCACGTTGGGGCTAAAGTGAAAGTCGGTCAACTGGCGCGCCTCCCAATCCAACCCCAAGCCCGGGTAGGAGTCGTGCGGCACCCAGTCTCCCTGCTCCAAGCAGAGGATGTTCATGCGCGTTTCGGCCAAACTCCAAGCAATGGCCGCCCCCGATGCTCCGGCGCCGATGATCAAGACGTCGACGGTGTCGTCGCGCATACCTCTCTCCGGCCTCGGCTTAAACCTAGGTGCGGGCGTTGTGTCGAGTAGGGGCGCCGGGCGCGAAAGGTTCAATCGGCCAGCGAGCGCACCGCTGCCACGGCACGCCGCCAACCCTGGTAGAGGATCTCCCGTTGTTCTGGCGCCATGCGCGGCCGGAACACGCGCTCGCGCCGGCGCAGCCGTTCGAGCTGTGCCGGCTTCCACAAACCGACTCCGCAACCGGCTAGGAAGGCGGCTCCTTGGGCAGTTGTTTCCACCAGCGCCGGGCGGTCGACCGTCACCCCGAGCATGTCGGCCTGGAACTGCATCAAGAAATCGTTGGCCGCGGCCCCACCGTCCACCCGCAAAGAGGCGAGCGCTTGCCCGGACTCGGCAACCATGGTGTCCACCACGTCGCGCGTTTGGTAGGCAAGCGACTCGAGTGCAGCGCGGACAATGTGGGCTCGTTCGCTGCCGCGTGTCAGGCCCACAATCGCGCCACGCGCGTTTGGGTCCCAGTACGGGGCACCCAATCCCACGAAGGCCGGCACGAAGTACACGCCTAGGGACGAGCGGACCGAGCGAGCGAGCCGCTCGCTTTCCGCCGCGTTGCGAATCACCCCAAGCGCATCGCGCAACCATTGGATGGCGGCGCCCGCAATGAAGACCGATCCCTCCAACGCGTAGGCCGGCATGCCTGCAGCATCGCACGCGACGGTGGTCAGCAGGCCTCGCTGGGAAGGCACCGCAGTGGTGCCGGTATGCATGAGCAGGAAGCAACCGGTGCCGTACGTGTTTTTCACCATCCCCGGGCGCACGCAAGCTTGGCCGAACAACGCCGCCTGCTGATCGCCGGCGATCCCCGCGATGGGCACTTCGGCACCGAAGGTCTGGCGGGAAGTGACAGCCGCGACGCCGGTCGACGGTACGGGCTGCGGCAGAATCTCGGATGGGACATGAAAGAGCTGCAGCAGTTCTGGGTCCCACTGCCGCCGGTGAATGTCGAACAACAAAGTACGCGAGGCATTGGTAAAGTCGGTGACATGCGCTTGGCCTCCGCTCAGTTTCCAAATGAGCCAGCTATCAATCGTGCCAAACGCCAAGCGCTGTGCCCGAGAACGGGCGCGGGGGAGATGTTCGAGCAGCCATTCGATTTTGGTGGCGGAAAAGTACGGGTCCAACACCAACCCGGTGCGGTTGCGCACCATTTCCTCGAGCCCTTGGCTGCGTAATTGGGCGCAGCGCTCGGCCGTGCGCCGGTCTTGCCAAACGATGGCGCGGTGCACGGGCCGGCCGCTCACCCGATCCCACAGCACCACGGTCTCCCTCTGGTTCGTGATGCCCACGGCGGCCACCTCGTGCGGGCGCGCCTTGGCGGCGCGCAAAGCGGCGCGCAGCACGCGTTGCGTTACCTGCCAAATTTCCTCCGCGTCGTGCTCTACCCACCCTGGGCGCGGGTAATACTGGCGGAATTCCGAGTACCCGCGCCCGCGCACTCGCCCTTGCAGATCGAACACAAGTACCGTCGTACCGGTCGTCCCCTGATCGATTGCCACAACGAACCTCGCCATGAGACACCACCTCCTCGGGCGCGAGCTTTGCCGTGTTTGCGCACACTTTGCAAATGAGATGCACACCAGCTGCGTTGTCGCACCGGGAAGGGCTCGCTATGCATGGAAACCGCGGGCATGAGGGATGCAAAACTCTTCCTGATCACGGGCAAGGGCGGGGCTGGCAAAACGACCGTGGCAGCCGCCCTCGGCTCAATCTTTGCCCGTTACAAGGAGCGAACGCTGCTGGTGGAAAGCGTCGCCGATGGAAGCCTCGCGCGCCTGTTCGGGCAGGAACGCTTTGCGTCTCAGCCGCACATGGTGCGCGATCATTTGTTTGGCGTACGAGTAGACCCAAGCCTGCTCCTGGAGGGATACGTGTCGCGCATCCTCCCGTTGCCTTGGCTTGCACAGCGGCTGCTCGCCAGCTCGGCCTTTCGTGCTCTCGGCGCCGCGGCCCCGGGGGTCAGCGAGTTCTTGCTGCTCGAGCGGATCGCCATGTGGGTAGATCCGGGCTTCTGGCGGCGCCGAGAGCGATACCACCGAGTGATCGTGGACGGCCCGGCCACCGGCCACATGCTGCATCTGCTGCGGGCGCCGCGACAACTGTTGAACTTGGTGCCCGGGGGCCCGCTCCATCGCAGCTTGCTCGGCATTCAGGCGCTGCTCTCCGACCCGCAGCGGACGCGGATCGTTGTGGTGACCTTGCCAGAGGAGCTAGGGATCGAGGAGACCGCAGAAGCGTACCGAGTGCTCGAGGGCGAACTGTTCCTGCCCGTGGCGCCACCGGTGGTGAACCGAACCCCGTCGTGCCCCTTTCAGGCGGAAGAGCGCGAGCGCATCCTCCGGCGAGGGGATAGAGGGCCAGTGTACGCGGCGGCGCGGTACGTGATCGAACGCCGTGGGCTCGCTGAGGTACTGATCCGCCGCTTGCGGCGGCAAATCGGGCGGAAACCTGTTCTGCTCCCGGAGCTGGAACGTCCTCCCACAAAGGAGACAGCGTTGCGACCGCTCGCGCTGGCACTCGAGCCGTTGCTCGACTTGGGAACGCCAGCCACGATCGAATCCGGTTCCCATGCCATCCCGCGATAGTTTCGTCCAAAGCACACTCTCACCGGTCGGAATCGGCGCCATCCTCGAGCACAAAATCGTCTTGTGCCTCGGTTGCGGCGGGGTCGGCAAGACCACGATTGCGGCGGCGCTGGCGGTCGCGGCGGCTGAGCGAGGCAAGCGGGCGGCGGTGCTCACCGTGGATCCAGCGCGCCGCCTCAAAACCGCGTTGGGTTTGCAAGCGATGGATCATCGCGTCCACTCAGTGGCTCTCGGTGCTGGACTCAGCATGGACGCGCTCATGCTGGACACCAAGCGCATGTTCGATACCCTGGTCGAACGCTTCGCGGCGACCCCGGAAGCGGCTGCGCGAATCTTCCACAATCGGATTTACCAAGAGCTCTCCAACGAACTGGCGGGCTCGAGTGAATACATGGCGATGGAGAAGCTCCACGAACTCGTGTCCACGGGCCGCTACGACACCATCGTGCTCGACACGCCGCCGAGTGCCCATGTGGCGGATCTGCTGGCGGCACCGAATCGGCTTCTTACCCTGCTGGCCTCGAGGGCGGTAAAAATCCTCAAGGCGCCCACCGTGCTCCTCGACGAGGCCCGCTCTGCAGCCGCCAAGGTATCCTTGCAAGTGCTCATCAAGGCACTCGAGCGGCTCACTGGACTTCCCCTGCTGCGGGACTTGGCCGACTTCGTTTCCGGCTTCGAGCACATGCTCGACGGCTTTGCCCGCCGCGCCCGCGAAACCCAGGAATTGGTGCGTTCCCGCGATACCGCCTTTGTGCTGGTCACCACTCCCCACCCGCAAACCATGCGCAGCACGTACCTGTTCTGCCAAGAACTGCGCGAACTCGGTTGCGAGCCGAGCGGTGTGATTGCCAACCAGGTGCTGGGATTCGACGAAAGCGAGGACACCGAAAACAAGGCTGACCCCTTGTTCGACAAGCTGTGGGCCAACTACGAGCGTCTGCGAGCATTAGGCCGCCAGCAAGCGCGCTCCCTGCGCGCGCTTTGCAACGATACCCACCTACCCTTGCTCGCCTACACCCCTGCGCTGGCCCGCCCACCAGGTTCAGTGCGCGATCTTCGTCACATCGCCTCCCAGCTCGCGGGGACAAAACCAGGCTGCACCTAGGCTTCGCGTTCGTGGGTTGTCTCCTGAGGTCGGCCGCCGGCGTACGCCACAGACAAGCAACGTGGAGAGCTGCGTGCACGCACGGGTTGGGTGCACGTCGAGCGCCATGGCCGACAAACGGCTCCACTTCGCTTCCCCAGACCGCAATGAGGAGCAACGACCGCTTCCAGCGCTCTCTCATCCACCGCGTGTGCGACGCCACCCTGCCTCTTTTCCGGGCCTGGCGACCGCGAGCCCCACTTCGCAAGCGCAACCTCGCAGGCACGCCCCGACAGCCGGATATCCGAACCCTGCTGCGACTCGCTGGCGATCGGGCGTGAGGATTCACGCGCACCGCAGAAAGCCGAACTCCAATTGGAGAATGGAGTGCAACCAAGCGGCCGGCGATGGCAACGCCGAGGGGGGCCGCCGGTGCGAGCGCCGACCGTGCGACTGCAGAAGGGGAGGGAGAGCGCTGCCGTGAAACTGCGCGGGGGCGATTTGGCGCTTGGCAAACCCAACGTGCGGGAAGGCGCACCAAGCTGACAGAAAGCGCAGGCTTTTGTTTTTTCGAGGGCTCAGTGCGATGCTGGGCGCTTCTTGCGCTGTTCTTGCGCAGCCAGGATGCGGTCGAGCTTCATGTTCAAATTCACCAGCGTTCCGTGCAGGGCATCGAGCTTCGTGCGCAGCTTGTCGAGATCCGAGCGGCTCGGCAGATTGAGCATGTGCAAGACCGCCTCCACGTTCTTGTCCATTTGCCCTTTCGTTTTCACCGCCCGCTGCACGAGCTTCCCCACTTGATCGGCCACCGCCGGGCGGCGGAGCAATTCCTCCAGAACCTGGTTGATTGTGGACTCGCTTTGCGCCTTGAGCCACTCCAGTACGCTGGCTGGTTCCTTGTGTGTCTTGGTGGACATAGGCGCCCCCTTTACCCCGCCGGCCATGTTTGGGTCAACCGGGACCGCTTCTCTGAAACGCGGCGCAGGAAGCAGGCGGGCGCGCGACCTTCTCACCGCTCTCGCTGGCGACGGCGTCAGAGCTTTTTGAGGCACTAGCGCAGGCTACCCGTGCGCCCCCCTTGCTTGCAGCGCGAGCAGGTGTCGTGGAGCCTGGCATGGAAACTCCAGTGCTCCAACGGCTGCTCCCTAGGCACCCGCTCCCTCGTTCCCGCGCAGGTATGGCTCTTCCCCGATGAAGCGTGCCCTTCGGAGCTCCAGGCAAAAGTGCGGTAAAACGGTAAAGACAGCGGCTCTGGAGTCGCGCTACCCCCTCTTGGGAGCGGGGTGTAGAGAGGTCTCCAAAACGTTTCGCGACCCACCCAAAGCGATCGTTGCCGGCGGCCGCTCTACCTGTGTCGCTAGTTGCCTCGCCGGCCCGGCGGGCGTAGCAACTGAGGCGTGCGGCAGCGCGGAGAACGGCCATGAGCTGGAGTACAGTGCTGGGTTATGGCAGCGGCGTGTGGCTCCTTGCCCCTCAACTCAGCGAGGAATCTCTCCTGCCTACGGTTCTCCTCATTCACACACTGGATGCGGTTCTGAGCCGCTTGTTTGCTCGCAACAACGGCTACCGCGAGAACTTGTGGACCTTGATTGGCTTTGTCGGGGGCTTGTGGGTTGTCCTCTACTTGCTTGCCCATACCCAGCGCCGGCAGCGCGGGGGTGTGAGCCGCCTTTCTTCAACGTTCGGCGATGACCCAGGCCAGGGCCCAGGCAGCGGTGTGGGTTAGAGAAAGGTGGAGCTGGACCACCCCCAGCTCCGCGGCCCGTTGTCGGGCGCGGCCGTACAAGACGAGCTGCGGTGGCCCGCCAGGCTCGCGCACGACTTCGATATCGCGCCACGGCAAGGCTCGCCCGAGCGCCTTGATGGTGGCTTCCTTTGCCGCAAAACGGGCGGCAAAGCTCTCTGCACTGCGGCGACGCCGCTGGCAGTAGGCGATCTCTCTTCCCGTGAACACCCGCTGGCAAAAGCGCTGGCCGGTTCTGGGATTGCGGAGCGCTTGGGCGATGCGCTCCACCTCGATCATGTCCACGCCCACGCCGACGATCATGTGGGGCAGGCCCCGCAGGTGCGGCAGGTGCTCGTGTCGCACGGCGGGGTCTGGATCGCGAGGAAGGCCTTGCGCCGCTCCGCAAGCAAGTACCGTTTGGCGATTTTGTGGTCGATGAAATCCCACGGCAGCAGCTCCTGCTCGTCGTAGGTGCGGTGCACGTACTGGTCGGGAGGCGGCAGGCCGTCAAGGCCGAGGCTCCGTGCATCCCGTTGCCAGGCACGAATCACCGACCACCAGTTTCCCTGGGTTTGGTCCACCGCCGCCAAAAAGCGGCCGAGACGCCGGTCACCGCGCGACAAGAGCGTTTGGTAATACGCTTCTCGGGGCGACTCCCAGTCGAGACGAACGTTGGGCAAGCGCAACAACGCGCGCCGCAGTCGCTGGTGCTTAGCGCGCAAGTGGGCGGCATCGCACATCGGATCCCACTGAAACGGAGTCCATGGCTTCGGCACAAAGGGATTGACCGACACGGTGAGCCGCCCCACGCGGCGGTAGCGACCGTGCGGGCCATTGAGCTGGTTGTGCAGTTTTTCCACTAGGGCCGCAACGGCATCCACGTCTTCGTCTTTTTCGCTGGGCAAGCCAACCATGAAGTATGTTTTCAGGTCGGGGACCCCCTCGCCCACCAGCAACTCTGCTGCGCGCAAGATATCCGTTTCGCTCAAGTTTTTGTTGATCACCCGGCGCATGCGCTCGGAGCCAGCCTCTGGGGCAATGGTCACGCTACGCGTCCCCCCTCGGGCAAGAGCACGGGCGAGATCTGGGGTTACGCAATCTGCTTTGAGGGAAGAGGGAGACAGTCGCCCGCCGCGTTCCGCGGCCAGCGAGGCCAGCTCGGCGACCCCTGGGACACTGGCCATCTCGGCACCGACTAGCCCGATCGTGGAGCGATCCTGCAAGCCCTCCAGCACGCTTTGCCGCAGGGAAGCAACGCTGCGGTTGCGCAACGGCCGGTACATGTAGCCAGCGGCGCAAAAGCGGCAGCCCCACTGGCAGCCGCGGCTGGCTTCGACCAAAACCATGTCACCAAAGACCGCCTCGCTCGACAGTACTCGGCTGGTCGTGGGATACCGATCCAAGTCCCACACCAGACGTCGCTCCACGCGCGGCGACGCAGGGCCTCGGTATTCCAGGCCCACTTGCCGGGGCCCGTCGTACACCGGAGTGAAGTGCGCTGGCACGTAAGCCCCGCGCACCTGTTCGGCAACCCGCCCCAACAGTTCTTCGCGCCGTTCGAGGGAACCGTGGCGTAACACAGCGAAGAACTCGGGGATCATCTCTTCGCCCTCTCCCACCAGGAACAGGTCCGCGACTTCCGCCAGCGGCTCCGGGTTTAAGAACACCGCCGCGCCGCCGATCACGATCAGCGGGTGGCGGGGACCGCGCTCTTTGCACCAATACGGGATACCCGCCAGGCGTAGCAACGCAAATAGATTCGCATAGTCCGTCTCGAACGACACGGACACCGCCAGCACATCGAAGTCCGCCACCCGTGTGCTCGACTCCAAGCTGCGCAAATCGCCGGCCCGCAGCTCGGCGAACTCCTCGCCATCGGGCAAAAAGGCCCGCTCACACACCACTCCTGGCTCGCGGTCCATGATCTCGTAAACTGCCTGAAAGCCGAGGTTCCCCATCGCGACCGCATAGGTATTCGGGTAGGCGAGGCAAACTCGCAGGCTTCCGCCCCCTTTGCGCGCAAAACGAAACTGTTCGCCCTCTCGGCGCTTACGAGCGCGTTCTTCTAAGGCCCAGGAGTACACGCAAGCCGCAGCCTCCCGCGCGGCTGTCTATAGCCCGAGGGGGCTGCGGCGCAACCGGGGTCAGCTCACCCTCCGGCGCAGAAAAGCAGGCATCTCGAGGTCCTCCTCTGTCGAATCCAAACGATAAGGGGGCTCGGGAGCCTGCGGAGAAGTCGCGTTGCTGCCAAGCACGCTGGGTCCCGGTGAAAGTACCTGTGGTTCGGAAGCGTCATCTACGATCGTGCCTCGGAATACGCGGCGGCGCAGTGATGCCGCTGGACGCGCCGACGCTGCCGCCGGTCCCGAGCTGATCGCTGGGCCTTGCCGCACGACCTCAGAGTCGCGCAAGGGAAGCGCCTTCTGGCCCACGGGTTCCTGGCGCTCACCGGTGAGAACCGGGTCGGCGGCTTGATCCGCAAATCCGGTGGCGACCAAAGTAAGCCGGAAGCGATCCTGTGCTGTTTCGTCGAGAACCACGCCAAAAATCAGATTGACGTCCGGGTGCGCCTGATCCCGCACGTAGTTCACCGCGGTGTCGATTTCGTGCAAGTTCAGGTCGGGGCTGAGCGTGATATTGACCAGCACGCGCCGCGCTCCGTCGATGGAAACATCCTCGAGTAAGGGATTTGCTACCGCTTGCTGAGCCGCCTGCATGGCGCGGTCCGGTCCGACCGCCTCGCCCCACCCCATCAGTGCCAGCCCACTGTCCCGCATGATGGTGCACACGTCGGCAAAGTCCAAGTTGATCAACCCATGCACGGTGATGAGATCAGCGATCCCCCGCACTGCGTGGACCAACACCTCGTCGCATTTACGAAACGCCTCGGTCAGCCGTGTGTCAGGTGGCAGCACGGCCAGCAGGCGCTGGTTCGGGATCACGAGCAGGGTATCCACTGCCTCTTTCAGCAGCCGTATCCCCTCCTCCGCTTGCCGCATCCGCTGCTTGGCTTCGAAGGCGAAGGGTTTTGTGACGACTGCGACGGTGAGCGCACCCATTTCCTTTGCCACCCGGGCGATCACGGGCGCCGCGCCGGTGCCCGTACCACCGCCCATGCCGGCGGTCAGGAAGACCATATCCGCGCCGGAAAGTACCTCGCGGATGCGATCAATGTCATCTTCCGCGGCTCGCCGACCGATCTCCGGATTGCCGCCCGCACCCAGGCCGCGCGTGATTTGCTGCCCGAGCTGGAGCTTGTTCGGGGCCAAATTTGCAGCCAAGGCTTGCACGTCGGTATTCAGCGCGTACAGCTCCACGCCCTGTAGCTCGCTCGCGATCATGGTATTCACCGCGTTGCCACCGGCTCCGCCAACCCCGACTACCTTGATCCGCGCACCAATGGCCGTTTCGCAGCCCACCACGTCCTGCATCGTCATCTTCTCCTCCCCACCAGCACTTTTGCAACTTCGTGGTTCCCAACGTCGGTCTACGAGTAGACCTCTTACTTCATTCGAACAGCGCTCCCAAATAGCTCTTGAGCCAACGGACGCTGCGGCCCACAAACCCCGATGACATCTCTCCGCTTCCTTGAACCCGCTGGGCCGCTGCTTCCCGCAGTAGACCCAGGGCAGCGGTGTACGCTGTATCGCTCACTATCCCCTCGCCGTCTGCTTCCACTTCAGCAACGCCCAGGGCCACGTCGCCGATGCGGATCTGCGACTGGGTCGTCTCTTTCCGTACCACCTCCACGATGCCTGGCAGCAGTGCCCCTCCGCCAGTGAGCACCACGCCAGCGCGGATCTGGGGCAAGAGACCTGCCCGCCGCACCTCGCGCCAGGCGAGTTCGATGATCTCCTCCACCCGCGCCTGGATTACGCGGGAGAGTTCCCGGCGTAAAACCCGCCGCGGCGGACGCTGCGCCAAGCTGGGCACCTCGATCGTTTCCTCGTCCCCGACCAGCGACGCCAGTGCGGTACCCCACTCGATCTTCAAACGTTCTGCAGAAGTGGGCGAAGTCTCCAATCCGGCGGCGATGTCCTGCGTGACATGCTTGCCGCCGATGCGCAGCGCCGCAGCGAAGCGCAGGGCACCTCGGTGATAACAAAGAACATTGGTGGTACCGGCTCCCAAGTCGAGCAGCGCCACCCCTAACTCTTTCTCCTCCTCACTCAAGACTGCTTCGGCCGCGGCCCAGCCGCTCCAGAGAACTCGCAGCGGCCGGATCTCGGCACGCAGCACGGCACGGGTGAGGTTCTCTATCGCGGCCGTGCGCCCCGCGAGGACGTGCACACGAGCCTCTAAACGGTGCCCCTTCATTTCGACCGGCGACCGCACTCCCTCCTGGTCGTCCACCACAAAGTCGCGCAACAGCACCTGTAGCACTTGATAATCTTCGGGAAGTGGAACCGCGCTGGCCGCTCGTAGAACCCGGTTCACATCCGCCTCCGACACTTCACCCCGGGTTGTGCTCACCACGCCGTGGCTTTCCAGCCCGCGAATATGGTCCCCGCCAACCGTGACCAGCGTGCTATGCACTTGCACGTCGGCGCGCAGCTCAGCTTCGTGGATCGCTTGTCGGATCGCCTGCGCAGCGGCATCGAGGTCGGTCACCACACCGCGATCCACAGCCCCCTGCGAAGGGGCGTACCCAGCTCCGCGGACCACCAAGCCCTCTGGGGTGCACTGGCCGATGACCGCCGCGACCTTCGAGGTGCCAACGTCCAAGCCGACAATCAGCTCCGCTCCCCGGCCCATGCTCGAACCACACTCCCAACGTCCACCGCAAACATGGCGCGTCCTTGCTTATCACACTTCGCTGGAGAGAGCAGCAAACGCAGGGGATTTTTTCATACCGACTGCCGTTTGCGCGAGCTGCTGGCTGGCGACTTGCGCTGCCCATTGGGTTGCTCGCGCACCCGTACCACCACCACCCTCCGATAAGAAACGTCCACCCGCTCGAGGCGATCGGCGTCCTCCTCCCAGGCAGCAAAAACACGGCTCGCACGCAGCAGCTTCTCCCGCCAGGAGCCCCGGCCGAGCGCGACTTCCGTGCGGCTGCGCAGCGGATACACCGTGATGCCATCTTTTCCAGCCAACACTTCCGAGACTTCCGCAGCGCAACCCAAACGCGCGCAGAGTCGCAGAAAGCGCAGCCCCAGCCGGAGCTCTTCTTGCGGAAGGGAGGCGCCGGAAGCAGGCAAGGTGAGCAACGGCAAATGAGCTGCGAAGGCGGGTCCCGCTGGCCCCAAGAAATGGCCTGTACGGTCCACCAACGCGAGCGTGTCTCGCCAGCGGACCACGGCGAAGGGCCGCCGCTCGCGCAGCTGAATGCGGACCCTTCGGGGCAGTTCGCGCCGCACTGCCGCCGCTTGCACCCACGGGTGCGCGAGCAAGCGGGCACGCCAGACCACCGGGTCCACCAACCACGCACTCATGCCTGGCTTCGCACCCAGCCAATCGAGCACCTCTTCCTGCTTGAGGCGTTCGTTCCCCGCGATCTCGAAGTAGCGGACAGCAAAGAAGGGATGCGCGACCACGTGGTACGCACAGCGGGGAGCGAAGGTCACCACCCCTACGGCGCTTGCGAGCACCGCGGCGGCGAGGAGGGCGCGCCGCAATTGTAAACGCCACCAGCGCACCCGTCGGGATGGAAACGGGGGCACGTGCCGCCTTTGCCTGCGAGGCCACAGCACGCTCGGCTTCATTCGTGCCACTCCCCTACCAGACGAATTTCCGGCTCCAGCTCGACTCCGAACTGCTCTCTCACCCGGCGCTGGCCTTCTCGCATGAGTTCCCGTACGTCTACGGCGCGTGCTCCGCCGAGATTCACGATAAAGTTGGCGTGCCGCGGCGAAAACATCGCTTGCCCGTAACGGAACCCACGCAGGCCGGCCGCATCGAGTAGCCTTCCTGCGAATTGCCCAGGGGGGTTTTTGAACACCGATCCTGCATTCGGAAGCCCCTTGGGCTGTCTCTCCTCTCGCTTGCGTTTTGCCGCGAGGCAGCGAGCTCGAATTGCGGCGGTCTCTCCAGGCTGCAGCTCCAGCTCGACCGATGTTACGATCAGGCCGGCCGGAAGATCAAAATAGCGGTAACCGAAACGCAACTGCTCTCGCGGCACGGTGACCGTGGCGCCGCTCGCATCGATCCCCGAAACGCTCACCAACACGTCAGCGATCTCCCCACCGAACGCACCGGCGTTCATCAACAGTCCGCCGCCCACCGTGCCCGGAATTCCCTCCGCCCATTCGAGTCCTTCGAGCGAGCGCTCGACGCTGAGGGTAACGAGCTTTTTGAATGGTACCGCTGCGCCCGCCACCACGCGCACTCTCTCACCGTCCAGCCGCCATTCGATCCCGGAGAAGCCACGGCCGAGCCGTACCACCACGGCACGCACGCCGTGATCGCTCACCAAGAGATTCGTCCCGCCCCCGAGGACAAAGAGCGGCAGTTCGAGTGCGTGCGCTGCCGCCTGGATGAGCGGAATTTCACGTTCAGCCTCTACTTCGACAAAGAGTGTGGCTGGCCCGCCGATGCGAAACGAAGTATGCCGTGCCAGGGGCTCGTCGCGTTTGAGGCGCGAACCAAACACTGCTTCCAGTTCCGCAAGCGCTTGGCGGCGATCCACTCCCCTACCCCTCAGTGCAAGGCCAGAGGCGGTTGGCGCGCCTGAAGGTGCTCGACCAACGCTTCCGCAACCTCGTGGACGTTTCCGGCGCCCAACACGAGCACCGCGTCTCCCGGGCGCACTTCGTCGAGCACCGCACTCACCACCTCCGGCAAGCGCGGAACAAAGCGCACGTCCATGTGCCCGCGTCGCTGGAAGGCGCGAAATAAGGATTCCCCTGAAACGCCTTCGATTTGTTGTTCGCCGGCCGGGTAGATTTCCGTGAGAAAGACACAGTCTGCGGTATCGAACGCTTCGAGGAAGTCCGCGAACAAATCGCGGGTGCGGGAGTATCGGTGCGGCTGGAACACTACCACGAGACGGCGGCCCAACGCCTCGCGGGCCGCAGTCAGCGTGGCGCGAATCTCGACCGGGTGGTGCCCGTAGTCGCTCACCACCAGTACGCCATCCCCCTCGCCGCAAACCTCGAACCGGCGGTGAATGCCGGCAAACTCTGCCAGTGCCTCGCGTACGGTGGAGAACGGCACCTCCAGTTCGAACGCCACTGCCAACGCTGCAAGCGCATTGAGGGCGTGATGGCGGCCGGGCAAGCGAACGGTGAGTTCCCCGAGTTTCGCCTCTCCACGCAGCACTTCGAAACGCGTTTCCAAGTTTTCGACCCGCAAGGAATAGGCCCGATAATCTGCCTCAGCCGTCGTGCCATACGTCACCACGCGCTTGCGGACCTGCGGCAACAGAGCCCGCACATTGGGGTCGTCCAGGCACAGGATGGCAGCTCCAAAAAAAGGCACGCGATTGACAAACTCCAAGTATGCGGCCTTCACCCGTTCCATGTCGCCGTAAAAATCCAAGTGCTCCGGATCAATATTGGTTACCACCGAGAGCATGGGAGACAGCAGTAAGAAGGTTCCATCGCTCTCGTCCGCCTCCGCCACCATGATCTCGCCGTTTCCTAAATGCGCGTTGGCTCCGAGGGCCTGCACGCGCCCGCCAATGACCACCGTCGGGTCGAGGCCGGCACGGGTCAACACCGCTGCAATCAACGAAGTGGTGGTGGTCTTCCCGTGTGTGCCAGCCACAGCGATGCCGCACTTGGCGCGCATCAGTTCCGCAAGCATCTCCGCACGGGGAATGACCGGGATTTTGAGTTCTCGGGCCCGTACCACCTCGGGGTTCGAGAAACGAACCGCAGAAGAGATGACGACGACGTCGTGGTCCTCGTGCACAGCGCTGGCGTCGTGGCCATAGCGGATTTGTGCCCCGAGTCGTTCGAGCCGGCGGGTTACCTCGGTGGGGCGCAGATCGGACCCTGTCACCCGGTACCCCAAGCGCAGCAGGATTTCCGCGATGCCGCTCATCCCCACTCCGCCGATTCCGACCAAATGCGCTTTGCGGGCACGCTTATAAAGGGGATTCATCGTTTCCTGCCGACCTCCTCACAAACCCTCGCAACTTCTTCCGCGGCTTGCGGGCGCGCTAGCGATCGAGCGCGGGTAGACATCGTTTGCCGCAGCTCGGGGTTGCGCGCAAGTCTCGTGACCACCTCCAGGAGACGGCTGGCGGTCAGTTCGCGGTCCAAGATCATTTCTGCCGCCCCGGCCTGTTGCCACGTTTCGGCATTGAGGCGCTGGTGGTCATCGGCTGCGTAAGGATACGGCACCAGCACCGCGGCTTTCCCGGCCACAGCCAGCTCTGCCAGCGTGCTCGCCCCGGCTCGGCACAGCACGAGGTCAGCCCGCGCGTAGGCCGCTGCCATGTCATCAATAAAGGCATGCACCTCCGCTCGCACGCCCTTCTCCTGGTACGAGGCGCGCACCCATTCTTCGTCGAGCGGCCCGCTTTGATGGACGATGTGCAAGTTCGGGATCGCATGCATCAACTCGGCGGCGGCTTCCACCACGGCGCGGTTGATCGAACGGGCCCCTTGGCTTCCGCCAAGAACCAACAAGCGGAATCCGGCACGTTCACTCGCAGACCGCATGCCGTGCATCGCCCGCACTGGGTTTCCAGTATGCACGGCCTTGCCCGCAGGAAAGTGCGCAGCAGAAGCGGCGAAGCTCGTGCAAATACGCGTCGCGAAGCAGGCAAGAAGACGGTTTGCCCAGCCAGGGCGAGCGTTTTGTTCCAAGAGCACGACCGGCACCCGGCGCACCCAGGCGATCAGTACAGCCGGAACCGAGCCGTACCCGCCGAGGCCTACCACGACATCGGGCCGGAACTCTCGTTGCGCCCGCCATGCCTGGGCCAGAGCAACCGGCAACTGGAGCGCAAATTCTACGTACCCGCGCATGCCTCGGCCGCGGGCACCGTAAATCGGCAAGGCGTAAAACGGATAGCCGCGCGCAGGTACGATCCGAGCCTCGAGACCAAACCGGCTACCCACAAAACACACCGACCCCCGACCCGACACCTGCCACCGTTCGGCAACCGCCAGGCCGGGAAACAAGTGACCACCTGTGCCACCACCTGCAATCATCATGCGCATCGTCAAGACGCCCGGCGGGAAATGTTCATCAGGATCCCGACCCGCACAAGCGCTACGATGAGTGCCGAGCCGCCGTAACTCAAAAATGGCATTACCAGGCCCTTGGTCGGCAGCACCCCAAGAACAACCAGCACGTTGAACGAAGCTTCGAACAGTAGGCTAAAGGTGAGGCCGAAGGCCAAGTGCGAGGCAAACAGGTCGCCCTCGCGGCGTGCGAGTCGCAACCCCCGAATGCCGATCCAAGCAAAAAGGGCTAGGACAAAGCTTGCGCCCAGGACACCCAGTTCTTCGCCAATGAGGGCAAAAATGAAGTCGGTGTGCACCTCGGGTAGGAAAAAGAGCTTTTGTCGGCTCTCTCCCAAGCCCACACCGGTCCAGCCTCCAGCGCCAAACGCCACCAAAGACTGGGCTAACTGAAAACAGGTTCTCTGAGGGTCGAGCCACGGATCGAGCAGGCAGAGTATCCGGCGCATGCGGTACGGCTCCGCCCAAATGGCACCCACGCCCGCTGCGGTCACGAGCGCCAGCAACGCCACAAAGTAACTGATAGGAGCGCCAGCAAAGAAGAGCATGGCCAGGCCCGTGCAAGCCAAAATTGCGCTCGTCCCCAGGTCGGGTTGCTGAACAACCAGGGCCGCGCAGACACCAGTAAAGGTCAACGCGGGGAAGATATCCGCACCGAGCCGCCTGGCGCCTACCGGCCGGCGGGCGAAAAAACGAGCGAGATGCAGCACTAGCGCCAACTTGGCGAATTCGGCGGGTTGGAAAGTGAAGCCAAACCCCACGTCGATCCAACGGCGTGCACCATTGCGCAGCTCTCCCATAAACGGCACCAGCGACAACAGTACGAGCGCAAGCAAAAACAGCCATCGAGCCGATCTCTTCCAGGCTTCGAGCCGAACCCGCGCAGCCAGGAAGCCGAGGCCAATGCCCGCGAGCAGGTAGATGGAATGGCGCGTAATGTAGATAAGTCCATTGCCCTGGCGCTGGACAGCCCCGAAATAGGACGCGTTGAAAACCATCACCCAGCCGAGGCTCAACAACAGGGCCACCGCGACCAGGAGCTGCGGGTCGGGCCACTGGCGCGGTTTCGGCAACGGAGCTGCGGCGCCTTTCGGGAAAAGCGAGCGATTATCCCAGGAAACTGTGGTTGGCCTCATAAGGCTTCTACCCACGCGCGAAACGATCTGCCCCGGTGCGCGTAGTCGTCGAACTCGTCGAAGCTTGCGCACCCCGGGGAAAGCAGCACGACATCACCGGGTCGTGCCAAGCGGGCAGCCACGGGAACTGCTTCCCGCAACGTCGGGGCCACTTCGTGTGGGATGAGCTTTCCAACCTGCTCGACCCACTTTGGGGCGCTGGCGCCGAAAAACACAGCGACCCGGACGTGGCGCTGCAAAACAGGTGCAATGAGGTCGAAACGAGAACCCTTGTCGTACCCCCCGGCCAGCAACACTACGGGCCGGTCGAAGCTTGCCACTGCTTTCGCGGTCGCTCCGATATTGGTGCCCTTGGAGTCGTCGTAAAAAAGGACCCCCGCCCACTCGCGCACAAATTCGACCCGATGCGGTAAGGGCGTCGCCTCATCAATGGCACGCTGCACGGCCTCCTGCGGTACCCCAAACACGAGCGCTGCCAGTGCCGCGGCCATGATGTTTTCCACGTTGTGCTTTCCGGCGAGCCGCGTACGGGACAACGAGAGGCGGAGCGGATCGCCGTGCGGCGCCCGACGAACCCAAACCTGCTCACCCTCGACCCAGGCCCCGTAGTCCGCTTCCTCCCAGCCAAAGGTGATCTGGGCTCCACTTGCCGCATGCGCAAAGGCCCTAGCAACCCAAGGGTCGTCGCGATGGAACACCGCCCAATCGTCGGGCGCTTGGCGCGCAAACAAGCGCAACTTCGTGCGCCCGTACTCGTCGAGATTTGGATAGCGATCGAGATGGTCTGGGGTCAGATTGAGAAACACCCCTACTCGAGGACGAAACGTTTCCACCCATTCGAGCTGGAAACTAGAGACTTCGACGACTGCCGCATCCCAAGGTTCCGTGCACGCGCATAAAAACGGCGTGCCGAGGTTTCCTCCCACGAAGGTGCGCGCGCCGGAGGCGCGCAGCATTGCGCCCAAGAGGGTGGTGGTCGTGCTTTTCCCGTTCGTACCGGTCACGGCCAGTACGGGCTTTGGAAAGAACCGGCTGGCCAGTTCCATCTCACTCCACACCGGGATGCAAAGTTTCGTTGCCGCCTCGAGAACCGGGTGCTCACGGGGCACACCGGGGCTGGGCACGATAAAATCCACTGAGGGTACGACTTCCACAGCTTCCGCTTCCGAAACCGTGCGAACCCCATCTTCAGAAGACCACGGTGCCAGCCGGGAGGGATCGCGATCGGTGAGCCAAACCGGCGTGCAGGAGGATTGGAAAAACCGCACCACTGCTTGGCCCGTTCTCCCCGCGCCCACTACCAACACGCCCTTCCGCGCAGCAAGTTCCCTCATCGCAGCTTCAACGTGCTCAAGGCGAGCAGGCTACAAATCACGGAGACGATCCAAAATCGCACAATGATCTGTGGCTCCGGCCAGCCTAACAGCTCAAAATGGTGGTGGACGGGAGCCATGCGGAAAATGCGCTTGCGGCGCAGCTTGTAGGACGCCACTTGGAAAATCACCGAGAGCGCCTCAGCCACAAACACGCCACCAGCAATCGCTAAAACCAGTTCTTGCTTGGTGAGCAAGGCCACCGCCGCCAGTGCCGCGCCGAGGGGGAGAGAGCCAACATCCCCCATGAACATTTTCGCTGGGTAGGCGTTGAACCACAGAAAGCCCAAGCCGGCGGCAATCATGGCCGAGCAAAAAATGGCCAACTCCGCAGTACCCGGAATGTGGGGGATTTGCAGGTATTCGGCCAAGCGAGCGCTACCGCAAACATAGGCGAACACCCCAAAGGTAAAGGCCGTGGTCATCACCGGCCCGATGGCCAAGCCATCCAGCCCATCGGTGAGGTTCACAGCATTGGATGCCCCGACGATGAGCAAGGCCGCAAAGGGCACGTACCAGAGCCCCAGCTCGGGGTGCACGTTTTTGAAAAAGGGCACATACAGCTCGGTCGAGAACCCAGGGCGGTGGACCAAAAAGGCAGCCGCAAGAAAGGCGACCAAGAACTGAGCGACCAGCTTTTGCCGCCCGCTGAGGCCCTTTCCAGAACCGCGGCGGAGCTTCTGATAGTCGTCCACGAAACCGATGGCACCGAAGGCAACGGTGATCAGCACGACCAGCCAAACGTAGACATTCGTCAAGTCGGACAGAAACACGGTAGCCGTCAGTAACGCGAACAGGATCAGCGTGCCGCCCATCGTCGGAGTTCCTGCTTTGGCGAAGTGCCGCTCCGGGCCATCGGGACGAATCGTTTGGCCGACCTGATTCTGGCGCAGCCGGCGGATCAGCCACGGTCCCAGCAGAAACGAAAGCGTAAGCGCCAGCAGAGCTGCGAGCAACGCACGGAAGGTAATGTAGCGAAAGACGTTAAAGGCCGAGTAGCTTTGATGGAGAGGGTACAGGAAGTGGTACAGCATCCGTTAGCGATTCCCGAGTTCGCGTAGGGTATGTACCACCTCTTCCAGATGCAAACTGTGCGATCCTTTTACCAAGATCGTGTCGCCGGCTTGCCAGTGTTGCACAACGGTGCGAATGACTTCCTCGTGCGAAGCGCAAGCAACGATCCGTTCGCGTGGCAGGCCCGCTTCGGAAGCTCCCTCGGCAACCGCATGCGTCATCGGGCCGTACAGCACCAAGAGGGAAATTCCGAGAGACGCGGCGCACTCACCGATGGCTCGGTGAGCACGCCGGCTCTCGCCGCCCAGCTCCCTCATATCGCCCAACACCACCAGCCGCCGCCCTGAAAAGCGCCGAAGCGCTTTCAGGGCGGCTTCCACGCTGGACGGATTCGCGTTGTACGCGTCATCGATCACGGTCACTCCATTCCGCAACCGCTCCACCTGCATCCTCCCAGCCAACTCCACATCACCACTACCCAGACCGGATGCGATGACCTCAACGCGAAAGCCCATGGCAAGCCCGACTGCGGCTGCAGCCAAGGCGTTGCTTACATTGTGAACTCCCACCAGGGGCAGGTGTACCTCGGCCCGCTCCCCCAAAACGTTCAGCTCGAATTTAACCCCCTCCGGACCCAGGTCGCGTACCCAGTGCGCCTGCACATCTCCGCCCTTCCCAAAGGTAATCTGCCGGGCGCGGCAACGCGCCGCGATGCGGCATACCCACTCGTCATCCAAATTCACCAAAAAGATCCGTTCCTCGTCCAACTCTTCGACCAGTTCGCCCTTCGCTCGCGCAACCCCGGCGATGCTACCGCCCACACCCTCAGCGTGGGCCAGGCCGATATTGGTGATGACCCCGATATTTGGCTGCGCAATCTGAGCCAGGCGACGAATCTCTCCCGGGCGGTTCATGCCTATTTCCAACACCGCCACACGCTCCTCTCCGCTGGCACCGAGGATGGTGAGCGGCAGTCCCACCAGGTTGTTCCAATTGCCTCTCGTCTTGAGCACCAAACGGGGATCGCCGAGCCCGGCGCGGCAAACTGCTGCGGTTAACTCTTTGGTTGTTGTCTTTCCCGCTGAGCCGGTAATGCCCACCACCTTCCAGCCTTCGCGACGGCGGGTCCAACCTGCCAAGTCGCCCAGCGCCCGCAAGCTATCCTGCACGAAGATGCAGCGTTCCGGATCCATTCCGGGCCGCTCGCACAACGCCGCCGCAGCGCCTCGCCGCAACGCTTCGTCAATGAAATCGTGGCCATCAAAGCGCTGCCCCTGAAGAGCTACGAACAAGCTGCCCGGCCCCACGGAACGCGAGTCCGTGTTGACCTCATGGAATGTAAGCCGTTCCGGCAACCTGCTGCGCCCGCCGGTAGCGGCTAAGATTTCCGCGACTTCCCAGAGCATCGAGGAGGTAGGTTCGGCGAAGCTGTGTGTATCGGCTGCAAACATGCGTTCGTCAACTCCCAGGCGGCGCAAGCCTGAGCCGCAACCTCTTCCCAGGGGCGCGCAGCGCCCCTGGCGGGGGATCTTGCCAAACGACGTAGCCGGTCCCCTCGACTTCCACTGCCCATCCGGCCCGCTGCGCCTGTAACACCGCTTCGCGCAAGCTCAGGCCGAGAAAACTCGGCATGCCGTTCAGGCCCCCTTCTCCGGCCCAGCTTGCCAACTGCAGGGAGGGATGACTGCGGGTCAGCTCGCCACTCGGCACGGAGAAGGGAGCCACAGCGGTGCGCAGCCCCACGCGATCGGCCACAAATTCGCCAATTTGCCGGAACACTGGAGCTGCCACCAGGCCTCCGTACGTTGCTGAGCGAGGCGTGTCCACGACAACGAGAATCACGAAGCGAGGATCCTCAACCGGGAAATACCCGACAAACGACGCGATGCGGTCGCGCGGCGAGTACCGGCCGCTACCCACCTCCACTTTCTGCGCCGTCCCGGTTTTGCCCGCAACGCGAATCCCCTGTAAGCGGGCGCGTGTCCCGGTGCCATCTTCGACAACGCCGGTGAGGATTTCGCCGATCGCACCTGCGGTCTCTGGAGAAATCGGCTGTGCGACCTGCTGAGGGTGGTTTTCGAGCAACACGCGGCCGTCGGCCGCGACTACGCGCCGAACGATGTATGGGCGCAGCAGCCGCCCACCATTGGCCAAAGCCGCGTACGCCGTGACGAGCTGTATCGGGGTCACCGCCACACCCTGCCCAAAGCTCGTCGTCACCAAATGGATTCGCGCCCAGCGCTGCCACGGCCGCAGCGGATAGGCATGCTCTCCCGGCAGATCTACTCCGGTTCGGCGCCCAAAACCAAAGCTTACCAGCGCAGCGTGCACGCGCTCGGAGCCCAGTCGCTCGCCGATTTTCGCTGTGCAAATGTTGCTCGAGTGGCGGAGCACATCGGGAAAGCTAAGCCAACCATACGGATCGTGATCGCGCACCACGCGGTTTCCCACCCGATAGCGGCCTCCTTCGCAGTACAGGCGTTCGTTTATCCCGACGACGCCGGCCTCCAAGCCCACCGCAGCAATGAACGACTTCAAGGTGGAGCCGGGCTCAAAAGGATCAGTGATCGCGCGCAAGCGGGCTCGCTCGTTGCGTGCCTCTTCACGCTCGCTCGGATCGAACGGCGGGTTATGCGCCAGAGCGAGGATTTCCCCCGAATGAGGATCGAGCACGATGGCCAATCCTTGCAAGGCACGCGTAGCGCTCACCGCTTCAGCCAAAGCGGTTTCGGCAGCGCGCTGGAAATCCGCATCGATCGTGAGCTCGACGCGAGCGCCGTACAGGTCCGAATCGCCGCGTTCCACTTGGTCCGGAAGGATTTGCCCGTGGGCGTCGCGTTCCACGCGCCAGGTGGGCACGCGCCCGCGCAGGTACTGGTCATACGAAGCTTCCACGCCGCCGAGAGGCTGGAGGTCCACGCCCGTCGAGCCGAGGACCTGGCCGGCGAGTGCTTTTCTCGGGTAGACCCGTAAGCGAGTGCGCTCGAAGCCGACTCCGCTCACACCGAGATCCTGGAGGGCGCGGGCCTGCTCCATAGTGGCGTCCCGCTTGAGCCACACGAAGGGGGAGGGTGCTTGAGCTTTCTGCCGGACCGTTGCGACCGGGATTTCAAGCACGCGAGCCACCTGCTCGGAGTGCTCGATCGGGAAGAGCGCGGGCCGCAGGTAAACTTGGGCGCCCTCCACGGTCGCAGCCAGGATGCGTCCCTGGCGGTCCACGATCGGGCCCCGCTCCCTTGGAGCCTGAACGCTCGACAACCTCTGCCTGAGTGCGTAATGCTCGAGTTCCGTTCCGTAGCGCACCTTCAGGTAGACCAAACGCACGGCAGCCCCGAGCAAGACCGCGAGAAAGAGAACGCCGACGGCAGTGGCGCGTGCTTGGGGGGAAGCTGAAGCGCTCATGGCAGTAGGACCTCCTGCCCGGAGTCCGGGCGCTTCAACCCAAGTCGCGCCAGGGCCATCGCCTCGATGCTCTGCGCCTCTTCGATGCGCGCCAACTCAGCGACCAACGCGTCGTGTTCTGCATCCAGGCGGGCCCATGCTTTCTGGGCTGCACCCAAACGATAGCGAGTGTCGAGGACCTGTAATCGGAGCCAGACGTGCAGTGCGCCGACCAAGGCAAAACCGACGGCGAAAACCAGGCCCCAGCGGATGAGCGCCTTGCGTTCCCGTAGGTCGGTCCAGGCCATACTCGCCGTGTGAAATCGCGCGGGGGCATGAGCGAGATGGAGGAGACCCAAGGAAGCGCGTGTCATACTCCCAACTCCTCCAGCAAGGCGGGGTTGTTGGCGAGCTCGTCTCCTGCTGCCTGGAAGACTCGCTGCCAGGCTTCCTTGTCCCAGATGCGGAACTTGTCGATAGCCGAGGCGAACACCACCTCTCGTTTGAGTCCCGCATAATCCCGCAGCGTGGGGGGCAGCAAAATACGGCCGTGCCGGTCCAGTTCACAATCTTGTGCGCTGGAAACGTAGAATGTGATAAACTTCAGCACCCTCGGATCGAACTGGGGCTTACCGCGCAACTGTTCTTCTAGCTTGACCCAAGTGCTGTGCGGGTAGACGTCCAAGCAACGGTGCCCGTCTAACTGGAAGTTAGTGATCACCAGGCGCGAATCGTTCATCGCCTGGAGCAGTTCGCGGTAGCGCGCCGGAACACTTACTCGACCCTTCTCATCGATGGTGTGTTCGTACGTGCCGCGAAACATGCTTCGGAGCTACCTTCCCAATAGATCCCACTTCATCCCACTAAAACCGCTTGAGCCCGATGTGCAGGCGCCTTCTATCCCACTTTGTCCACGCGAGTCAACTGCAACTTGGGCAAAAGGGGGACTTCCGCACAATGGAGAAGCGCGAGGATCGAAGCTCAGCAAAAGAGGCGTCCCCGAGAACACGGATTCGGTAAGGCGGCGGCTCGGGGCACGACCGACTTCCTAGCGCCCCCATCAGGGTCGGGTGCGGCGAGACGAAGAGAGGGCCTGTAAGCCGGATTCTGTCCCCGCTCGCAGCGGGTGGTGGTCATTCCTCTGGGACGGCTGTTGCCAGCCGCCTCGAGCGACTCTTCGGAGGGATGCGCGGGCCACGCCCCTCGCCTCGGTCTTGCTCCGGGTGGGGTTTGCCGAACGCGCGCGTCACCGCGCGCGTTAGTGCGATCGCACTGTTTTCACCGACTCCGGGAAGAAAGATCTTCCCAGCCGTCTCTTTTCTGTGGCACTTTCCCTCGATCACTCGAGGCCGCTGTTAGCGGCCACCCTGCCCTATGGAGTCCGGACTTTCCTCCCGGGTCCTTACTGCCCGAGCGACCACCCAGCCCTCTCTCAGCCCGTGTTTTGTAACGATCAATCCGATCCCGCGCCAGCGTCGTTCGCCCTCCAGATCAGGATGCGGTGGCAGTTTGGGCACAGGCGGATCTCGTCGCCGCGCAGCAACTCGTTGTAAAATTGTGGCGGCAAGTTCATGTTACACCCGAGGCAAATTGCCGCGCGGACTTCGGCGACCGCCAGCCCTCCCCGCCGAGCGCGGATTTGCTCGTAGCGCTGCAGCAACTGCGGATCGATCTTGGCTGCTAGCTCAGCGCGCTTCTGGCGCGCTTCTTCCATCTCCGCGCGCAAGCGCACGACGGCGTCTTCGCGCGTACTCGCTTGTTGCTGAAATTCTTGCTCCAGCGCCTCTTGCTGTTCGCGGGCAACGACCAGGGCTGCCTGCAACTGCTCGAGCTCTTCCATCAATTGAATGACTTCGTTTTCCATCTGCTGATTGGCTGTTTTTGCCAGCTCGATCTCGTGCTGCAGAGCCCGCAACTCGCGCTCATTGCGGATCCGGTTTAGGCGCATCCGGCGCTCCTTCATTTTGTCTTCTTCCTCTGCCAGCCTGGCCTCGAGTTCGCGGCGGCGCCGGTCGACGTCCGCGGTCCTCGCCGCGAGCGATTCCGCTTCTTGCCGCCGCTCGGCCAACCTTGCTTCCCATCCCGATAACTCTGCACGCAGGGCATCCACTTCCTGCTCTTTTTCCCGCAGAACGCGATCCAACTCTTGGAGCTCGGCCAATTGTTCCAAAGCCGACGAAGCCGTCATGTCACCCGATCCTTCCTTGCCTTTCGCGCATCAGTGGGCCCACCAGGATTCGAACCTGGGACCAACCGGTTATGAGCCGGCAGCTCTGACCGGGCTGAGCTATGGGCCCAAGGGCGTATGGGGCGCACAACCGGTTTTTGATCGCAAGCTGGCGGAGGATTTGCAAGCACACTGTTCAATTCCCAGCCCGTTCCGGGCCGCTGCTCTGCCTGATCTCCTCGCGCAGGCGCGCCATCAGGGCTGCGTCTCCATCCCGCTCTGCCGCTCGCAGCTGTTCGCGCAGCGCGCGCAAACGCGCCTTGCGCAGGCGAGATCGAACCCGCTCGGCACAATCGCGGGCCACTCTGAGGGCGTCTACTTCCGATAGCGCACCGGCACCCATGCGGTTCTGTGCGATGGCGGCCTGCAACGGCGCGGGCAGACTGCGCGTGATTTCTTCCAGCGACGATCCTTCTTCCCACTGTTGCACCACCTGGCGCGCTAGCTGGGCCAGCGTGCCGTTCTGGAAACAATCCCACAATCCTTGCGCGGCCACCCATTGCGCGGCCGCTCGATCGAGCACCATTGCCTCGACGAGCGTACGCTCTTCGATGGGGAGTCGCAGGGGATCCACCGTCTGCGTGGGAGGCGTCGCCACCCGACTTGCCAGCCGCGGCGGCCGTACTGGTTGGCGGCGCAGGGCGTCCTCCGGGACGCCCAAAGCCTGTGCCGCTGCCCGTGCGATTTCTGCCGACAACACCGGATCCTCCACTCGACCCAACGCCTGGCGCAACTCCTGTGCGGCACGCAAGCGATCTCCAACCCGGCTCGAACGGGGAACCCACCGCCGTAGGCAAAAAGAGAGAAGCGGGGGAGCGCCCTCGAGCAACTGACGGAGCGATTCCGCCCCATGCTCGCGCACGAAGGAATCCGGATCGAAGCCACTCGGGAGGAAACCTCCCAACGGCCACAAGCTAGCTTCCACACACACCCAAAATGCTCGTTCCGCAGCGCGATAACCCGCTTGGTCGCCGTCGAACAAAATCACGCACTCTGGCACAAAGCGGCGCACCAAATGGGCATGGGCAGAGGTCCACGCTGTTCCCATTGTGGCAACCACGTTCTCCACACCAGCCTGTACGAGCTGCAGCGCATCGAGGTAACCCTCCACCACCACCACCCGATCGCTCGCCCGCACTGCCTGCCGCGCCTCGAACAGACCATAGAGCACCTCGCTCTTGCGGAAAAACAGAGATTCTGGGGAGTTGAGGTACTTAGGCTGCTGCTGGTCCAACACAGCGCGCCCGCCGAACCCAACCACATCTCCGCTCAGGTCACGGATCGGAAAGACGACCCGCCGCCCGAAACGGGGGTACGCTTTGCCTCCGCTGGCCGGAGCCAAGAGACCGGCCCGCACTGCCTCGGCTGCAGAAACTCGGCGTGATTGGAGGAACGCCAGCAACTCACCACCCGGGGGGCAGTAACCGAGGGCGAACCGCTCCCTGGTCGGTTCCAGAATCCCCCGCTTCTTCAAATACTCGCGACCTTCCCCCCCAGCACGCTCGGAACGCAAACAGCGCACGAAAAACTCGCTCGCGAGCGCCAGGATTTCCTTTTCGCGCGAGCCCTGCACGCTCTTCGGGCGCAACGATTCGAGCGGAATGCCGGCGCGTTGGGCAAGGCGTTGGACCGCCGCGGGGAAGTCGAGATTCTCCATCCGCATGACGAACTGGAAGAGCCCACCGCCGGCACCGCAACCAAAGCAGTAAAACAGGCCCTTCTCGGGGCTTACAGAAAACGAGGGCGTCTTTTCGTGGTGGAACGGACAGAGACCGACGTAATTGCGGCCTTGCTTTTTGAGGGTGAGGTAATCGCCAACGACATCTACCAGGGAGACCCGCTGCTCGATCTGCCGCAAAACCGAGTCAGGGATGCGCCCGGCCATCAATCCTCATCCCAAATAACTAGCAATCCGAATCAGTTCCTGGCCCAAGGCCACCGTTGCACGCAGTACCTCATGCGCAACGGAACTCGCCCCGAGAACCGCCCGGACCTCCGGCACGAACACGTACAAGAAGAAAAGCAGCAAGCCGGCAACCAGTGCCCCCTTCATGCTTCCAGCGAGGAGGCCAAGAGCGGCACTCGCCAGGCGCCCCACGCGGCTGTGCACGAGCGTTTCCAGCAACCAGCCGAAAAAGCCCCCCAGCGCCCAGAGCCCGGCTACGATTCCGACAAAGGTCAACGCCTCGCCGGCTAGTTGCGATGCCCCTGCCGTACCGGTCCCGGCCGAGCCCGCTGACATCCACCACCAACCGGAAGCCACTCCGGCGAGCAGTCCCAGCAGCGAGCACAGCTCACGCAGGCCTCCTCGCCAGCCTCCGCGAAGCGCGGCCGCGGCCACGAAAGCGACCACGGCGATATCCCAGGCGGCAGGGGTCATGGGCACCTACCCTTTAGCCGCACAACACACGTCTGCTGGTGTAGCCTCTGGCTACAGCAAGCCGCTGCGCGCCATTCGCCGGAGGTAACGTTTCTTGGCGGCCAATTCTTTTTTCTTGCGCCGCACGCTCGGCTTCTCATAGTGCTCCCGCTTCCGCAACTCGGTCAGGATTCCTGCCTTCTCGCACTGCTTCTTGAAGCGGCGAACTGCACTTTCAAGCGGCTCGTTTTCCTTCAATCGGACTCCAGCCAAAAGCTCCTTCACCCCCTTCCCGCGCGGGCAAGTTCAACCCGCGATTGGGTGGCATCTAGAAGGTGCTTCCCTAGTCGTCCTGCCTGCGCGGATCAACCCTGCGCGACCGCCAGCAAGCGGTCCGGGTAATCACTGATCACCCCATCCACGCCCAGCGCTACCAGGGAGCGCACCTGTACCGGGTCGTTCACGGTCCACGTGAAAACCTGAAGTCCCCGTTCGTGCGCCGCAGCGATCAGCTCAGGTTCCACCAACAGCCAAAGCGGGTGTACCGAGTACGCACCGATTTGCTCGGCAAACCGCCACACGTCTTTCGTGCGGGACGGCTCGTGCCAAAGGATACCGATGCGCACCCGTGGATCGTGCGCGCGCAACTTCGCCAATAATTCCCAGTCGAACGCCGAGACCACAACTCGTTGTTCAGCGTCTTCCTCGCCCAGCCGGGAGAGGAGCGCGGGCAGCAAGAGCGAAGCTTTGCTCGCATTCTCTTTGAGTTCGACATTGAGGAGTACGCGTCCAGCGAGTAGCCGGAGAACCTCCTGCAGGAGGAGCAGGCGCTCCCCAGCGAATTGGCGCCCGAACCAGGAACCCGCATCCAAATCGCGGAGTTGGGCCCAAGTTTTTTCCGATACCTTGCCCACACCGTTCGTGGTGCGCTCGAGCGTATCATCGTGGAAGACGACCAGCTCACCGTCCGCCGTCAGCCGGACGTCCAGTTCCACCATCTGAGCCCCCTGCGCCAGCGCCAGCTCGAAGGCCGCACGCGTGTGCTCCGGAGCGTGCCCCGACGCTCCGCGGTGCGCGATTCGGAACCATCTCTTCATCTCATCGTGTTCCTCCCACCGTTTCCAGTCACATGTTGCCGAGCCACGCCTACTGTGCAAACGCTTTTGCCATGAACAGCGGCTGGCATGAGGTACGCGTGGGAACCCCTGTAGAGTTGCTGGACGCAATCAGCAATTTCCTGTTCGAACTCGGAGCTACCGGCCTGGTGGAGGAAGAACGCGGCCAGGATTGCGTGCTCACTGCCTATTTCGCAAGCCAGCCAGAACTTTCGAAACTTGCTCACTACCTGCAAGCCTTGGGGCTTCCCGCCCAGGGCGCCATCGAACACGGCCGGGTCGTGGAAGAAGACTGGTCGGAGAGCTGGAAATCAGCGTTCGCACCGTTTCCAGTCGGCGAGCGTTTGTGGATCCACCCCCCTTGGGCCCCAGCCGTGCCAGAAAATCGGACCGCGGTGTGTATCGAGCCGGGGATGGCTTTTGGCACCGGACAGCATCCGTCCACTCTTGGCTGCCTCACATTGATCGAGCGCGCGCTTGCGCCACGAGTGGCCGTAG
Source organism: Myxococcales bacterium (assembly GCA_037445065.1). Classification (GTDB taxonomy): domain Bacteria; phylum Desulfobacterota; class Binatia; order HRBIN30; family HRBIN30; genus JBBILD01. Next base: position 4,372 of record JBBILD010000017.1, on the reverse strand, counting down.
AGCGCGCCTTGGACCTCGGCACCGGCACAGGGATCCTTGCCATTGCGCTCGCGCTCCTCGGTGTCCGCCGCGTCGTTGCTGCAGACACAGACGCGACGGCGCGCAACGTTGCCGCCGAGAACGTGCAAAGAAACCCGCGTGCCGCAGGGCGGATCTACATTGTCGAGGACTGGCAAGAACTGGCTCCGTTCGATCTCACCGTCGCCAACCTCTACGCAGACGTGCTGTGCGAGCTCGCGCCGCTGCTGACGACGGTGCGGCGCGGTGCCGGAAGCAGCCTCATCGTTTCAGGCTACCTTTCCTGCGACCGCGGGCGATTGGAGACTGCCTATACCCAGCATGGCTGGGAACTCGTCGAGACGTGGTCCGAAGAAGACTGGGTGGCGCAGCACTTTTGCTTCCGAGGATGACGCAGCACCGCTTTCTCGTTCCCAACTCTGACCTAGGTCGAGCGTATGCCGTTCTTGCTGGCGAGGAGTTCCACCACCTGAGGGTTCGGCGGATCCGGATCGGCGAGGAGGTTTCTCTCACCGACGGCCTCGGCCGCCAGCGTCGGGCGCGGGTCGTCCAGATCCAGCGCAATCGAGCTTTACTCGAGCTGCTCGACGAACCCTGCGGACTTCGCGAGTCTGCCCTCGCCATTTCGCTCTGCATGGCGTCGATCGAGCCCGCGCGGCTCGAATTCGCGCTGCAAAAAGGCACGGAACTCGGCGTGCACGAATTCGTCATCTTCGCTGCCGCTCGCTCAGTACGGGTGGCATCGGAACAGCGCTTGCGGCGCTGGCAGCGCATCGTGCAAGAATCAGCCAAACAAGCGCAGCGCGCCAGGGTCCCGAACCTCATCTGGGCCCAGGATGTCCGGAGCCTGCTCACCTCGACGAGCAATGCGGATGTGTCGTTCGTACTGACCCCCGATAGTGACGCTGCAATCGAGCCAGCGATTGCCAGAGAACCACCGAATTCGGTGCGTATTGTGATTGGTCCGGAAGGTGGGCTCACACCTGCCGAAATCCAATTGCTCGACGCGGCCAGGTTCCAGCGTCTCTCGCTTGGCCCGCGGATTCTGCGGGCGGAAACTGCCGCCATCGCCGCTGCCGCTGTACTCCAGTGGCTGTTTGGAGACCTGCGGCACAGCGCCCCGAACCCCTGACGTGACTGTCCGCGCCTTGCCCGGCCAGTTGGCCAAGCGTACTCTGCACCCATGCCCGTGCGTTTCCTGTTCGTAATGGACCCGTTGCACCGAATCGTTCCGGACAAGGACACGACCTTCGTGTTCATGCTCGAGGCCGAGCGGCGCGGCGTGCAGGTTTACACGTGCACGCCCGAGCAGCTTTTTTCGCGCAACAATCGCTGTTGGGCGGAGGCCGTGCGCACCCGCGCTTTGCGCACCGAGCCCCCGTTTTCGCTCGGCGAAAAACAGACCGAGCCGCTCGAATGGTACGACGCGGTTTTTATGCGCAAGGATCCACCGGTAGACCAGAGCTACTTGTTTGCCACTTACTTGCTCGACCTTGTAGACCGGCGCCAAACCTTCGTGCTCAACGAACCTGAAGGGCTGCGTACTGCCAACGAAAAGCTCTACGCTCTTCGCTTTCCAGACCTGATCCCGCCCACCCTCGTGGCCTGCGACATCCCGCGCCTGCGGGCGTTCCTCGACGAGATGGGCGGGCAGATGATTATCAAGCCTCTCGACTGCTGCGGCGGGACAGGAGTCTTTCTCGCCAGCAAGGAAGACCGGAACTTGCACTCCTTGCTCGAACTCTGCACGGCAGGCGGCACTCGCTTACTCATGGCGCAGCGCTACCTCCCGGAGGTTCGGCGGGGCGACAAGCGGATCCTCCTCCTCGATGGCGAACCCCTCGCTGCGATCCTACGTGTCCCCCGGCCGGACGACCACCGCGGCAACATTCACGCCGGGGGTACAGTGTGCCCCGCCGACCTCACGCCGCGGGACCGGGAGATTGTTTCCAAGCTGGCTCCCCAGCTCCGTGCTGATGGGCTGTACTTTGTGGGGCTCGACGTCATCGGTGATTACCTCACTGAGGTCAATGTGACGAGCCCGACCGGCATTCAGGAAGCCAACCGTTTCGCCAGCGCCGCCTTTGAGACACGCGTGATCGACTTCGTGCTCTCGCGCTGCCCCCGCTTACAGAAATAAAAAAGGCGGGTCGCCCTGGGCGGCCCGCCTTTTTTTTCGATGGCCACGCTCGCCTTACGGGATAATCATCACATCCGGAGCTTCACGCGAACCACTCATGTGCACGTTGACCGCGGCACTCTTCACAAGCGCGCCGGCGCCCCGGTGCGTTTCCACAGCCACTCCTAACAAGCCACTGGCGATCCCCGGAGGATTCGAAGCGCTGACCCCGATCGGGTTCACGCGCGTTTGCCCAGTAAGGGTGCCCGCAACATTCACGTTCCAGATCGAGCGCGCGCTGTTTTGCGTATCGATTCGGCTGAGAGGCATGTCCTGATAACAACGCACCGCCCGGCTGGTGGAAAAGCGCTGCTCGAACTCATTGAACACTAGGTACTGTACTACCGCCAGCCCAGGAACCTGGCGCAGGTAATCCGCCGAGCACGGCACCAGGACCAAGTTGGTCGTGATCGTTGCGCCCGTTTGCGGGACCGGGTTCCGAGCGTCATCGAAAAAGTGATTGACGATCAGGTAATTCGGACAGCCATTGTATTCACCCTCGGCTCCAGGACCCAACGTGAGCTGGCTCGGATTTCCGTCCGACGATCCAGTGGCCTGGATCCCAATCGCGTTGTAACCCGCAACGTCGAGATTTTGAGTACTCGACGTGACTACTTGGCCTTCTCCCTTGAGATCGTTCCGCGGAACCGGCTCGCCTGTGGCCGGATCGATGGCGATACAGCGCAACTCCCCAACGAATGGGTCCTCCGGTACAGGCGGAACGCGCGTACCAGCGTTGCTCTGGGTGCAGGCACCGCCTGGAAAGGGGTTGCAGTCCGCATCCGAGCCGCAGCGCCGCGTCGGCATTCGCACGCAAGACCCAAACGGGATCGGCAGGTCCGAATCTGAGAGACCCTGCGAGGCAGTCCACTCAATCGGTTGCCCAGCGGTCAAGACCACGCGGAAGTCGGTCTCTTGCCAACCAGGAACACAGACACTCAAGCCCGTACAAACTGAAGGACTGCTCGTACAGACTGCACCATCGTTCGGACCACCCGAACAATGTGAATTTGCATTGAGGTAGTAGCAGTGCAGCGTAATCGGATTCGTCGTATTCGTGTTCGCGATTCGAATTGTCGTGTCCACACCACTGCTCGCGTCGGTTACGACCTTCGGGTATACCAGCACCGCGGCGGGCTTGTCTGAGGCGATATCGGCGCGGACCGCGCCGCTCAGCACCAGCGCCCCGGCGAGCGCCACCGTCCAACCTGCCCATCGCACCTGTCGCATCTCGATTCTCCTTTCCCCAAACCTAGGACGTCGCCGCATCATCGCTCTCATGACTCACCCTCACTGACTCTGGATCTGATCGGCTGGGATCACGATCAGATCCTGGCCCGACTGGTCGGCAAAGCTGTTGTGGGGGTTGTGGGCCACCCGCGCCGTGAGGCTGTTTATCGTATCCGTCACTGTCTCTTCAACCACTGCTGCTATCCCACGCGGCGTACCAGCGGCAGCTCGGATACGCGTCTGCAGTACATTTCCACCCACTGCCGCACTTTGAAAGATCGGGTTGATCTCGTCCAAATCGTATGTTGCCCAGCAAGTCACCGTAGTGGAAGCCGAGAAGGTCTGCTCGAATTCGTTCGTGATCGCGAACTGGAGCACCACCGAAACCGGCTCTTGCGTCTCGAAGTTTTGGGAGCACGGAACCACGGTCAGTGCGGCGGATGCCTCGCTCTCCCTCTCGAGGTTTGCTAGCACGGGATTCGGTGCCCCGATCGCCGGCGTGTCGAGGATCCATGTCTGCGGACAGGCCTCGTACTCCGCCCCACTCGGACAGGAGCCGCTCACGCCACCGCCCAGGCAAAGGACACCATCTAAGTTGTTCGTGTCGAAACCCTTCAAACCCACGGCATTGTACTTCGAAACATCGAACGCGGGACTGCGATCCACCAACGTGGCCTCACCCTTGAGAGAGTTTCCGCCAACCGGAAAACCGCTAGCGTCCACCTCCACGCACTTGAGTTCGCCAGTGAAATTCGGCCCCATCGGTGGGATGCGGCCGGGATCGAACCCCGCGTCACAGCAATCGGCCTGGCCGTTCGGCAAACCACTAGTGGCCGGGTTACAAGCCACTTGGCGGCAGGAATCGTCGGTGGGGTCGTCCCAGCGGCCAGTCGAAACCACCCAGTGGGTCGGCTGCTGGCGGGTCAGCCAGATATCGAAATCCGT
>JBBILD010000016.1:0-91295 GCA_037445065.1 Myxococcales bacterium | reverse complement strand
AAGCGTCGCGGGGGGCTCCGCCGCAGTGAAGTTGCCGAGGAGGTTAGGCTCGCGGAGGCACGGCTCCCCGTCGTTCGAGACCTCAACCGCAAAGAGCCGCTCGTGGATGACCTGCCCGAGGCCGTCGACGACGCGGGCCCGGTAGAAATCGATTCGCGCGGGCGCATCGTGCTGGAGAGAGTAAAACGTGGCCCCCTTCCCGAAGACCTCGAGCGCCTGCGTGTACGTGTGCCGCCGAATTGCCTCGAACAATGGGTGCCCCGGGGTCACCCACTCCAGGTTGTGCGTCTCGGCTGTCTCCCGGTCTGTCGAGCAACGCGGGTACTTGGCTGCCAGCGGTGGCAGCCTCCAGCTCGGATCGCTCTCGTAACGGCGCAACACCGCCGGGGTCCTACCCGGTTCGAATGTGTGCGGAAGCCGCGGGAAGGTCCTGAGGGAAAGGGGCACGAACTCGGCCGCCTCGCGGATAAACCGGGCAATTGTCTCAGGCACCACGCGCCGCTCCTGGGCTCGTGCCCGGCGCTCAATCAGCATCTCGAGGTTCAGTTTCTTCGCCGCCAATCCTTCGAGGGCATTCTGACAGATGCGGCGAAACTCGCTTTCGTCCACATTCTTGAGCAGCCGTTCCTCGAGGTCGGCGTCGCCCAGGCGCCCGGCGTAATAATCGCGCAGCACCCGTTCCACGTGGGCGGCCGAGAGGACCTCGCCGACCACGTTAAAGACCGCGTCGTCATCGAGGGCATCTCGGATCTCCTGCAGCTTCTCCAGAAGCCGCTGTAGAACCCGACCTTCAACCGTATTGGTGGCCACAAAGTTGAAGATCAGACAGTTCTTGCGCTGACCGTATCGGTGAATGCGGCCCATGCGCTGCTCAAGGCGGTTCGGATTCCACGGGATGTCGTAATTAAAAAGGATGTTGCAGACTTGAAGGTTAATCCCCTCGCCGGCCGCTTCGGTGGCGACGAGGATTTGCGTGGCTCCCTCTTTGAACTGCTGTTCGGCATAGAGTCGCGTGCCTGGCTCATCACGAGAACCCGGCTTCATCCCACCGTGGATCCACCCGACGTGGAAGCCCCACAACTTGAGCCGCTCCACCAGGTAGTCGAGGGTGTCCTTGAACTCGGTGAAGATCAGCAGCCGCTTCTCCGGGTGGTCGAAAAAGCCTTCCTGCTGCAGGAGTTCCTTCAGCTTCGAGAGCTTGGCCTCCGCGCCGGAGTCCTCGACCTTTCGGGCCTGTTCAGCCAGCGCCTTGAGCTCCTGGATCTCCTCATGCACCTGCTGGGCGTTGCGCGCAAGGGTGATGGCCTCCAGCGTTTCTTCGAGGTGCTCGCGCTCGCTTTCCTCTAGCTCTTCCAACTCATCGGGGTCGGGAAGGTCCAGGGGCGCCGCGCGTACAAGGTCCTGGGCACGCTTCAAGCCCTCCTCCAAGCGCTTGGCACGGTTCTCCAGCGAGCGCCGCATCGCGTACGTGCTCGATGCCAGCCGCCGCTGGTAGAGGGACATCAAGAAGCCGACCGCCCGAGCACGCGGGTCATCCCCTTGCGCCGCGGCCTTAGCGCTCTGCTGTTTTACGAAGCGGGTGACGTCTCGGTACAAGTCGAACTCCGCACCATCGATCTGGAATTCTACCGTGTGGGGAATGCGTTTCGTGAAGATCTTCTCTGCGACCCAGCTGCCATCTGGACGGCGCTCCGGGAAGTAAACCATCGCCTCCTTTGTCCGGCGCAGGTAGAACGGTGCGCGCCGGCGGTCCATGGCCGCGCGGATGGAGCGGACGTCCGCGTAAGCGTCCGCGTCGAGAAGTTGGAGGAAAAGGCTAAAGTTGACGGGGTCGCCTTTGTGGGGCGTTGCAGTAAGCAGGAGCATGTGGTCGGTGGTGTCGCGCAAAAGCTCGCCCAGCTTGTAGCGCAGGCTCTTGTGCGTTTCGTCGGCAGCCGACATGCGGTGCGCCTCATCCACAATCACGAGATCCCAATGGACCTGTTGCAACCCCCGGAGAATTTCATGCCGCTTGGCGAGGTCGAGCGACGTGATGATCCGCTTGTGCTCCAGCCATTGGTTCACACCGAACTGGTCCCGAATGTCGCCACCCTTGAGGACGAGAAACTTCCCGTCGAACTTCTCCTTGAGTTCGCGTTGCCATTGGAAGGTAAGGTTGGCGGGGCAAACAATCAGAACGCGTTCAGCCAAACCGCGGAGTTCGAGTTCACGAATGAGCAAGCCGGCCATGATCGTTTTGCCAGCGCCGGCGTCATCCGCCAGCAAGAACCGAATACGGGGCAGCTTGAGGAGGTAGTCGTAAACGGCCTCGAGCTGATGTGGCAGGGGATCGACACGGGAAATCGACAAGCCAAAATACGGATCGAACTCGTAGGCAATTCCCAGTGCGTAAGCTTGCAAACCGAGCCGGAGGAGGCGCCCGTCGCCATTATACGTGTACCGGGCTTCCAGCACGGCGAGGCTTTCGAGATCACGTGCAGTCAGCGTCACCTTGCGGAACCGCTCCGACTGCGTGCCGACCACGCCGACCTCCCAGATGTCAGGCCCGTTTGCCCGCACGGTTTCCACCCGCATGGGCTCGTTGAACAAGGGGCCGGAGAGAATCTGCCCTTCGCGTAGAATCTTCTCTCTCATCTCAGCGTTTCTCTCCCTGGTAACCCCCTAGTGCGCGTCCAGTTTCCTCGGCCGCAGCGCTTAGCGCCGGGAAGGCTAGCGCTGCCCGACCTTCTCAGCCAAGGCTTCCCAAGCAAAAGCGAACTGCTGTCGTACCTCCTGCAGGTGCGGAGAGAGCCGTAGCGCGTTGTGGCGCCGCGTGGGCAAGTCGTCTCTCAACAAGCTCCAGTGCAAGTAAGACAAGGTGGTATCCTGCGCACACAGGCTAGAGCGATACGCTCCCGAGTTTACGGCCCGAGCGAGCACAACAGGGCGCAATAGAACGACGACCTTCTTCCGAATTGTGGCATCCGTTCCTGCCACCCAACGCCCCGTCGTTCGTCACGGCGGGTGAGCGAGGCAGAAAGGAATTGTGCGAGCGGCCGGTCGCCACGACCGTCGCTGCACCAGCGAGGCCAACCCGTCCGATAGATCACCTCTTCCAGACCCGCGTGGCCAGCGATCACGCGCGGCCTTGCGCGACAGAAGGATGTCCTCCGACAGCGTATCCTCGCCCGTGCGCCGCGGGTTCTGCTGACCGAGGTGCCAGCGCTGGGGATCGGTCGCGATCTATTCCCAGACTGGGTCGCGCGAGGGGTCGGTGCGGACGATGCGTCCATAGGAGTTGCCACAGCCGTCCTCGAAACGGCGCCCATCCCATGGGCTCGACCCCAACGTCGGCGACCATCGTTTTTGACCAATGCAGAGTCTTCGCGGTCTGCGCTGACCTGCGGGCGTGCCGTTTACTTGTGTCCCGCCATCGCCCGGGCGGACACCTTCGCCGTCTGGGCCCCGCTGAGCGCCCGAATACAGGCGGTGCCGAGTCAACCAGGAGCAGCTCCAGAAGGGCTGCAAGCTAGGACTTCGCGGCGACACGAACCACGTCGGCGCTCGCGCGGCTAACGAACCTCACGCGCCGCCGCCCGGGGAGGATTTCGCCCGGCGCAGGTACTCACGCCCGCGCGCAGAGATCTCCCAGATTCCGGTCGGCGAATTCGATTCGAGCAGCCCTGCGCGGACCATGTCGTAGCGAGCCCAGTTGGCGGTTTTGTGCCAGCGCGGTGGGTGCGGGTATGTCTTCATTTTCTCGTAGTCCACGGGGGTAAGCCGTGGTGCCATCCGTCGCTCCACCTCCGCCAGAACCTCGCGCGACGTAGCGCGCCCGCCCATGCTCTCCAGGGCTTCTAAGATCGGAACGTAAAAGGCCTGCTGACGGGTCTTTTGCCCCTGGGGCAAGGGGCTCCGAGGCGCTCCCGCCCGCCTTGCGGTTCTCTCCAGCCCTGTTCCCACCTCCCTAGAAACCGGCCGCTCTTGCTTCGCGGGCAGGGAGTGATCTGGGAGTGCCTTCCACCGGTCGCGCAGCTCCTCCAGCCGCCTGCGCACCGCGGCGATTTCTTCGGCAATGCGCAAAATCTCCCGTGCCCGCTCGAACGCTTGCCTTTGGGATGCGCTTGCAGCCTCCTCCCCGACGAGCGCGACGGTTGCCTCGATCGCTTGCACCAACCGCGCCAAGTCGGCGGCTACCTCGAGCTCCCTGCTCCCAGCCACAATGACCTCCAGAAGGTTTTTCTGCTGCCCTGCCGAGCCTGCGCCATGGACCGGTCCCCCCACACGCCCCGCTCCTGCTTGTCCACACCGGCTAATCAGCACAGAAGCGCACCGCTTGGCAACCCCAGGGCCACACCTGTCTCGCACCCTGCCACTAGAACCTGTACGTGTGGGAGACTCGTGCACCTGCGCTCGAGCCACCGCGAGACAGAATGCTTCCCGCACGACTGCTGCGGGGGCCCCACGGAGCGATCAGGCTGGGCCGTGGGTACCGCTTCTCGTTCTTACCCGCCAACATCCTGCTCACACCGGTGGGCAACGGCGGCGGCAAGAGCCCTCGCTGCAGAGTGTTTCCCTTCGGAGGCGCGGAGCCACTGCGGGCCGCCGCAGGAGCGTGCCGCATCCTATAGGACGTTGCGGGGGTTGACGATGCCCCGGCACCTCGGGTACGCACGGCAGCCGAAGAATAGGCCCCATCTCCCGTTCCGCCCGACCATAGGTGCCCCGCACGAACGACACGTGAGCATGTGGGTGGAGGCCCAGCCGGTCAAGTCCTCGGGGAGCGCCGGCCTCCAGCGGCCACAACGCAGGCAGCGCGCAACGATCTCGTCGCCTTGCGTGTCGAGGTCCACGGGTGCACCACAGCTCCGGCACAGCGGCAGGCCCGTGGCCGCGGGCAGCTCAGCTTGAGCGCCCGCATTCGCCTCCGCTTCTGCGGCACGGCGCGGCCCTCTCAGCAAGTAGATCGTGGCTTGTGCTGTGCGCGCATCCTTCACGCGGGCTGCCCACCATTGACCCGAGCGCAGCGCGGCGAAGATCCACACAACCTCCCCGTTCACCCACAACGCTTGCCCTCGCGGGGCGGGTCGGACGTCGGCGCGCTCGCAGAGCATTGGCAGAACCGTTGCCGGCATCTCAGGCGGAAGGTAGGCGTGAGCTTTGGCGGTGCCCACATCGTGGCGAAGAGAGTCGAAGGCCTCATCCAGGTCGGCAAAGAACGCCAACTCTGCGCCGCCATCTGTGCGTAGCGTCCCGTTTTCCGCAGGGGGGACCCATTCTTCCGCCCGCCACGGATCGAGCAGATCGCTGGCCGGGCCTGGCCCAGCCAGAAGATTGGTGCTCGCCAGGACGACGAGCTTTCCTTGCGCGCGGCTCGCAGCGACCGTCATCAGCCGTTTGCCAGCCTCGCCGGAGAGAAGCCTTCCCGGAACCGAAAGCGGGTGGGCGTCTACCAAATCGAGCACCACCGCCGGCCGCTCGCCACCCTGGAAGCGGTGCACAGTGCCCGTGGCGATCCGGTCGCGGAAACCGAAGCCGCGCACCAATGCGGAGAGCAGCCTCCCTTGCGCCCTGTACGGAGTGAGCAGCGCCACCTCCTCACCCGCCGCCCGCAGCTCATAGGCAAAGCGAAACGCCCATAGCGCCGACCCCGGGCTCCAGCGGGAACGCTGCTCCGCATCGTACCAGGCAGCCGCCCCCAAGCCGGCACTATTCACAAGCACTACGGCACTGCCCGCTCTGGGAGACAAATCGGCGAGGCGCGCGGTGCCTTCGACTGCACTCGGCGCGTCCACCAGCAGATCGAGGTAGGCGAAGCGGCTAACGGTCTCTCGAATGCGCGGGTGCATCCGGTACTGGATTCGCAACATACTCAGCGACTCGGGATCCCTCCCCTCGTCAACGGTATGCACCACCCCGGCGCATTCGAAGACGTCGCGGCCGAGCAGGGCACGGGTCTCCGGCCTCTCGGAAATGACGATGGGCGAGAGCTGCCGGAAGTCACCGAAAATAGAGAGATGCCTGGCTGCTAGTGAGCCGACGAGCACCACCTGCCGCGGCGAGGCCATGCTGGCCTCGTCCACCACCACGGCTTCGAACACGCGCCCATACAGCGCTTGCTCCGTGGCCACCTTGGCCAGCGTGGCAAATACGATCCGCGCCGCGCGGATGACGGCACGCTCCTCGGCGCGCAATTCCTCTCGAACCGCCTTCAACTCATGGACAATTGCGCTCCGTTTCGTCTTCCTCACCCGTTTCTTGGCGCTCCGTTTCTCCTTCTTGTTCCCGAGTGCTGCCAACTCGGCCTCGAGTGCGCGCAGGCGCTCGGCGAGATCCGGCCGCCGGCTGAGAGCCCAGTCCCTCGAACAAACCTTGCGCTCACTCGCTTCCGCAAGCGCGGCCGGACCCACCCGCACGACAGCTGGTTCCAGCGGGTGCTCGAAGTCCACCGGGCCGGCCGATCCCTCCAGTTCACGCAGGAAAGCGAGCAGCGCTGCGTCCACCGCGACGTTGGCGTGTGCGGCAACCAGTACGGTTTCGTTCCGTTCCCGCCGTTCGAACACCAGCCTGCCGAGCGTAGCCGTCTTGCCCGTGCCAGGCGGGCCCCACACGAACCAAAGGGGTTCGCGCAGACAAGCCTCGACGGCCTGCCGCTGAAAGAGGTTGGGGCGTTCGTTAGCGCTACTGGGCGCGTGTGCGTGGGATGGAACGACGGCGTGCGGGCGCGGGTGGGTGCGGTCGTATGGCGGGACTATCGGTTCGCTCGGGGCGCGAGGCGCAATTCGATCCACGAGCAGGGCAGCGGCTCGCAAGCGAGAGGCGTCCGCCTTGACGAGCTCCTCGATACGACGCGCGAGTTCTTCAATGAGGAACCAGGGTTCGGCGAGGAGCTGCGCGTGGGGAATTTCGCGCGGCGGGCGCTCTTCACCCTCCTTCCATCGCACCACGAGATAGACTCGATCCCCTTCGCGATGCAGAACCTCTGCGTCGTATCGCTTGTGACTCACCAGCACTTGGACAGGGACGCCATCGGGAAGAAAAACGTCCGCAATCAAGTCGAAGTGGTACGTTCCCCCATCGGACGCTTCGTGGAGGAGGTGGCCGTCCTCGACCTCGATGCGTGAACCGCCATTCTCCCGCTGAGCCTTGGCCTCGTCGCGCAGGGCCGCAACGAACCGATCCAGTAGTTCCGTGCCGGTCACTCCGACATTTCTCCTTTCGGCTGGCACCCTCGCGCCAACAGCACGTCCATCCGCCTCTTGCCACAACCCTCGGGGGAGCGAAAAGAGCGAAATCCGGTGGCGACGGTTCCGACCTGCACTGCCCAGCATCCGACTGCCGACCGACACACCGCCTCGTCTACCACCCGTGGCGCGAGGAGCGGGCCCCATTGGTTGGGGGGCCGAGCGGTTCGGGTCTCTACCCCTTCGCCGCTCTCGCACGCCGCTTCATCGTTCGCCGCTAGAGGCTACTCGCCTGGTGCCCGAGCCCGCACCGGTGCCCCGCGCCCTTCCTGCACCGCGTCACGCAGGGCTCGGTATCCCCGCCCAGGGAGGCTTTCCCCCACCAGAACGACGTGCGGGCACAGCATCTACCCCCCTGTGGAAGGGATTCTCCTTTTCCAAGGGCGAGCGCTGCAGCCTTGTGTCTTCCCGGATGCCGTGGAGGTAGGGGCACACCTGCGCGTGTGCCGCTTGCCTTTGCGCCAGAGTTGCCGGGAGGCAGGCGTTCGCGGTCCGGCCGGACACGCAGGTCTACCCCTACGAGATCGAGGACGAGCAACATGGTGCGGCTGTGGAGCGCCTTCCAGGCGATCTCCCCGATGAACGAGTTCTCCGCCCGATCCGTTCCGGCGAGATGTCCAAGGCTGGGGTCACAGCGGAGGGATGCTTCTCGATGACGCAACTGCGTCCGCTGCGGACGAGAGCGGGCTACGCTGCGCGAGCTCGGTTTTTCCGCCGCCTACCTGCCGAGGGTGTCACACCGGATCTAGCTCGCAGGCAGTGAGGTCCATCCTGCCTCCAGCAGCCCGCTTCGATCACGATCAGGGTCGGGCTCCCTCAACCGGCAAGCGAGGGATGCGGCAACTCATCGTAAGTGCGGCCGTTCAGCTCGCGGCCCGTCAAGTCCTTCCGGACACCGCCCCATTGTTTGAAGAAGAAAGGTACGCCTGCCTCGCGGCACTTGCGCAGAATGGATTCGACCCACTCAAGCCTCATCGCCCGCGCCCGTGGGCCACTTTCGCCCCCGACGATCACCCAGTCGATGCCTCTGAGCGACAGGTCGTCGAGGGGGCCGAGTAGCGGTGCGCACGAGAGAAAGCGAACTCGCGCGCGCACCTGGCGCAAATCCTCCACGCGCTCGAGCACTCGGGAGTTTTCCACGCTCACGCCCATCCAGACGTTAGGCGGCCAATCCAATTCCGGGGCGAGCTCGCGCAAGCGGGCGCTGCGCTTGGTGAGAATCTGAAAAGTGTGCTGTGGGCAGGCCCACATGGTCGCAAAGACGCGCACAATGAACTCCGCCGGAACCTGCTCGTGGAAGAGATCGCTCATCGAGTTGACGAAGATGAGCCGCGGCTCCCGCCACCGCTTCGGGAGATCCATCAGATCAGGGTGCAAGGTGACCGCGAAGCCGTTGCGGTAGCGCGCGTTGCCCATCGCCTTGAGCCGCCTCGCCAGGCGCTCGGCGTAACAGTTTTTGCAGCCAGCACTGACCTTTGTGCAGCTGGTCACTGGGTTCCACGTCGCCTGCGTCCATTCGATTTTCGAGCGGCCGGCCATCTTTCCGATCTCAAAATGTGCTGTGCAATCCTCAAAGCCGTCGAGGCGCCTTTCGGGTTGCTGGCTGCAAAGCATCGTCTCATGCAGTCAAGGGTTTGTTCGCCCCTGACGACGCAACACTTCCAAGGAACGCCGCCCCGCCTCGGAAATCTTCCCCACACCCGGTGGCGAATCAGGCTTGAGGAGTCCTTCTTGCACCCTGCTGTAGCGCGCCCCTTGCCCAGCGCTGCGCCGGCGCGGCATTTGCGGCTCACTCGCGAGCGGCTTGTCATCTACTCCCCTCAGGCTGCCCTCCATGCGGTGCTCGACCCGCGCCAACACCCCGCCGACGTTACCTCGCCCACCGATGGCATCGAGCGCTTGCAGGATGGGCACGGACTACGCCGATTCTGGAGTCCGCGCCCCCTTCCGCAGCCGGCCCCGATTCTCCCGCTGCGCGTAGCTCTCTGCGTCCCGTTGCGACGCGGTAGCAGCCTGCAAGGCGTTCCACTCCTTGCGCAACGCCGCCACTCTGGCTCGAAGGGCGGTGATCTCGCCTGCGAACTGTGGGGCCTTTTTCGCCTCTCGTAGCCGCGCAACTGGAAGGCTTGCGCCCCGACGCTGTTGATGAACTCGATCTCTGCCTCCAGCTCCTCGAGGGAGATCTCGAACGCCGCAGGAACATCCGGCGGGTGATTCTCGATCACAAGGACCTTCCACCGGTTCCGTCACGACGGACCGCTGTCCTTGCGGATACCAGCATTTCAAACCACTCGGCCCGCGCATGAGGTGGCCTGAGAAAAAGGCCTTCCGTCGGGGGCGTAAAACCCGACTAGGGGGCGCTTTCCGCAACGCGTCGGGTAAGAACCCCAACAAAAAGCCGCTCGGTTGCCGTCGACCTACTCACAGGACCGATTGATCGGAGTCCTCGCATTGCCACCCACCGCCCCCCCGCGCTCTCACGACTTGCGCAGGGCGGCGGTGGCGAGTGCGGCGCGGGCCCCGAAGTAAGCGGGCTTTCGCTGCCAATTTTCGTCGAAAGGCAAGGGCCAATCCGTAATCCCGAGAAACGTGCGGATCCAGGAGTAGCGGTCCGAGAGGCCCCAGAAGGTCACCCCTGTGCAGCGTGGCACCCGCGTGCATGCCTCGATCACCTCGCGCGCGTAGTCGCCTTGGAATTCGATGCGGCTCGGCACGTCGCCGCCACGGAAGAACAAGCTCAAGTCGAGTTCGGTGAGTTCCACATCGAGGCCGAGGTCGGCAAAGCGGCGGAGCGAGGCTTCGATGGTCGCACCATCCGGGTATTGGCCCCACGGGATCAGACCGATGTGGGCTTGGAAGCCGACACCGTCGAGTGGAGCGCCAACGGCGAGGAGATCTTGCACGAGGGCGAAAAAGCGATCCTGGCGCGGCCCAGGGGCCTCGATTCCGTTTTCGTTCAGGAAGAGTTTGGCACCCGGGTCGGCGGCCCGCGCGAGAGTCAGCGCCTCGGCAATATAGCCGGGCCCGAGTAAGCGCAGGAAGACGTTGTCGTCGAGCCCGTCCGGCCCTGCCGGCTCGCCCAGCGCCGGCAGCGGCTCGTTGACCACATCCCACTGCGCGATGCGGCCAGCCCAGCGGCCCACAACCGTGGCGATATGACCCGTCAGGTACCCTCGCAACTCCTCCGCGCTGGTCGCGTTCTCGACATACGGCGGCAACTGCATCTGCCCCCACACCAACGTGTGCCCACGCAAGCGCCGCCCCGCGGCATCGGCCAGCGCTACCACGGCATCCGCTGCGGCAAAGTCATACACGCTTTGTTGTGGGTGGATCGGGCCCCACTTCATGGCATTCTCGGCAGTGAGCGAGCCGATCTCGCGCGCCAGTGCCGCGGCATAAGCCGAGTCCGAGGCGACCTCGTGCGGTTCGATTGCAGCCCCGATCGCGATGCCTGCCTCCTCGCCCAGCGGCCGCAGGCCGCGCGTGGTGGCATCCCCGATCGCGATCCCCGCCGTGCGGAAGAGCGCCTCGGCGGCCTCCTGGGCACTGGTTGTGGCCACACACTCCGCCGGAAACGCGGATTGCAGGCGGGCGCGAATGCCGGCCACCGCACGGGCCCGTGCTGCCAGCGCCCGTTGGCTGCCACGCACGAACGGCTGCTCGCTACGCAGGGCGCGCGCACACTGCCCGGCTAACGCCCTGAGTAACTTAGCGCGGCAGGCGTCGCTCCCGGGCAAGGCTTCCACCGCTGCGGCCACCGCTCGCGGCAACCGACTCGCCGCCCCATCCCCAGGGGCACTGAGCGCTGCACACGTACCGCTCGGGTCGAGCCGCTCGGCCCCGTTCCAAGCCTCGACAAAGCGAGCCCGCGCAGTGGCCGACAGAGCCTCCCGCCGCGCCGCGTCGCCGTTGGAAAAGAAGCTCGCCTCGGCCAAGAACAGTGCCCGGCAGGCACGCGCCGCGGCCCCTAACTTGCGCACGCCGCAGCGAACTTCCGGCGCGCTCGCCGCCCCGGCAAGGTTGCCAACAAACAGCGACATCAACAAGATGCCGCTCGCAACGCGCATCTCCATGAGCTCCTAGTTTGAACGGAGGGTGGCGCGAGTCAACACAATTCGTTCCGGACCGCTGCTCTAAGTCTTGGAACCGGTTCCCGGGGTAGAACGCGCTCGCCCACAAGCCGGAAGGATGGGCGAGGGCACGGCTGTGGCGAGCGATCCCTGCAAGACCGTTCGCGTTGGTGTCCAAGGAACACCGCAAGCAACACTGAACGCGGCCAGGCACACTAGCGGGCGGCCACAAGGGCCGCCCCTACATTCTTCGTCCGCGTGGTGGCGGCGTGATAGTCACCCGGCACCGCGGTGCGCAAACCACGATGCCGCCGGTATCACTCGCCGCCACTGCGGATGCTCAACGGCAGCGGCGTGCCTACCCGCAAGGCATCGCCTTCGCGACCGCAGCATCCTGCCAACCCCACCGCGGCCCGCCAAAAGGGTCACCCTACAATCCACCGAGGAGCACCGGTGCCAGAATGGAGGCAGGCCGCCGCAAACGCTGGCGTAGGGGCACGCCTTGTGCCTGCCCGTTGCGCAATCTGGTACCCATCCCGAACCCGATCCCCGCCGCGGTGCCGGCCGCGCGATCTTCATGGGTCTCCCGAAAACGCTCTTCGCTGCGCGAAGGCGAAGGTTCGCGCATCTGCCGAGCCTGCCAGGAGGTAGCGGCGCGTCATCGGCAACAAACCCCTACGAATTGGCCCATCGAAACTCCCTGGCAGCAGCCAGTTTCCATCCAGATGGGCGCTTTTCGTGCCCTGGTGCTCGACGCGTACAGGCGCGCTTGCGCGGTGACGCGCGAGCACTCCCTTCCCGTCCTCGAGCCGGCCATCATTCGGCCGCAAGCCACGGGAGGCGAACTCAGCGGGCGCAACGGGATTTTGCTTCGCGCCGACATCCAGCGCCTCTTCGAGCGTGGCTACGTCACCGTTACGCCCAAATACCTCTTCGAGGTCAGCCCGCGCCTACGCCAGGAGTGGGAGAATGGCCGTTCGTACTACCCTCTTCATGGCACACAAATTCACGTTCCTAACGACTCCTCAGATTGGCCCGATCGAAAACTGTTGCGCTGGCACAACGAGCACGCGTTCGTGACGTGAGGCGAATCAACCCAATGGGTCGCAGGAAAGCAGTGCGCTGCGCACCGCGCCTACGATTTCGTCTATCGTAATTTCGCCGCTGCGATCCATGTCTGCCCGCGTGCAAGTGGCAAGCGGCTCATCCCCCAGGGCAATCCGCACCAGCACGATGACCTCATCAATGGTGACCGCACCGTCCCCGCTACAGTCACCCACACACGCGCCTGCCTCGGGCGAAGCTGTAGGTGAGACGGGCGCGCTCGGTGTCGGAGTCGCACTTCCTGTCGGCGTCAGCGTGGGTGTTTCGAGAAGAAAGCCCGCGTTGAAAGCCGACATTTGCGAGCCAAGGTAGTTACCTAGCTCCCCGGGGAGGGGAACCTCGCAGCTCCCATCGCCCCCACACTGCACTTCGTGGGTCTCCGGGTCGTAGGCGCCGGTGTATTCATAAAACTCATAGCGGCGGATCACGCTCTTGGTGCCCTGAGAAAGCGCGGCTTCTCGCAACAGTTCGTTATGGCCCTTGCCCGCAGGGCCCGACTGGAGAATGGACCACTCCACCTCGGTCTGCCCTTCGTCGCGCGGAACGAGCGGGTCGTCGCTCACTAAATGCTCGAGTTCCGTCTCTTGCTCCTGCTCGGTTACGAACACTTTTACCCACAATGCGCTCCCGTACTGCTCGCTTGCCTCGGCTGGCTCGGCCTCGACCACGGCCTCCACCACGGGAGGACCCGCAGCAGGTTCGCGCACGTTCCAAGTGGGAAGTGGAATCCCGACTGGATTGACCGCGCGCCGCAGGGACCCGGGCGTGCTCGGATCCGCCACCAGCCAGTACATCTCGGTGCCGGTTGGGCTGGCGGCCAGCACCACGCCAAAGTGTTCGCAGCCGCTCGTATCGTAATCGCCCCGGCCATTACGCCAACAAGCGTGCCCTTGCGTTGGCACGATGGGCTGACGCGCAGGCAAGGTCCGCTCAGCAAAGGCCTGGCGTGTGGCGTCCCACGCGCTCGCGTAGCGCACCAGCGTCCCGCTGGGGGCGGGCAGCACTTGGGGGTTCCCGTAACGCTGGTTCGGAGCACCAAAGGTGTGGCGGACATCTTCAGGACGCACCCCGTGCAACTCGATCTCAAACCCGTGGCACATTTCTCCGGTGGTATTAAAGACATCGAAGTTCGCAAGCGTGCCAAAACTCGCCGGTCGCGCCACCCGCGGCAGAGCGCCCGAGCAAAAAAGCAAAAGGGAAAGAAAAAGCGAGCGATTCATATGTCATCCTGCCCGCTTGGCTTTGGCGCTGTCAACCCCCTTTTGCTCCACCGCACAACTCAGTCGCTTGCGCTCACGACCCCTTGGCTCGGCGAGGCTCGAGCGTTGTCCTGATGCGCCAGCCAGGTGCGGCCTTGCGGCTTGACCTGCAACCGGTCGGATTGACGCTCGAGCAGGCTGCCCAGGGCTAGGATGTCGGGGGAGAGCGGCGATTGCATGTGTGCTCTCACATCGCGCACAAGATGCTGCGGCTCTTCCCGCGCACGCAACAACCGTGCGGTCGGAGGTCCGCGCTCGGCAGATCGGGTGGGCGTTCGGTCGCGCCAACGCACGCACGACTCACCAATCCTACCGCCCCTTCCTCCACTCGGCCCATGATGCTGCGCATTACCCAGCGCTCCGACTGCGTTGCGCCGCGAGCGCCTGGTCGGCCTGTGCCTACGGCAAAAATCCACGCAGCAGCCCTGACACGTAGCATAGGGAGGGCGGAGTCCGAGCGGTTCGCAGGCAGCGCGCATTTGCTCTGCCACCGAAATCGTCTGCGCCTCCAATCGGAAGGGCAGTTGTAAGATCCGCACGACGTCTGGCGTCGCACTCGCCAAGCCGCTGCGCGTTAAGTCACGCATGCAGTGCAGCTCGATCCTCGCCTCGCACAGTGCGAACCCCGAGCTCGGCAAGCCGCAGCACCATCGCTGTCGCTGCCAGTTGCAAAGGCAAGCCCCCCACGTGCGCTCAAGACCTCGATACCATGGGACGCGTTTATGGGGTAACGTACCCCATCTCCTATTCCCTACAGCGAGGCAATTCCTGGCCGCGGGCAGAACTTGGGCAGTTTGGCCGAGATGGGCATCGTCGTCTCGAGGCCGCTACAACAGCACACCTTGTGGAGTCCCTAGGCGATGGCTCGAGAAAGAGGCGAACCAATCGCCCCAAAGCCGCGCATTTCCGCGCCCGCCGCTCGGTGCTGGTCAGCCGACCAGAAGCGCGGACAGCAGGGGACAGACTCCTAACGGAGCGCGCGGCCACGTGTCGCAGAATTCCTGGATTAGCATCCGGCACGGACTCGCTGCTTCTTTCTGTCTCGCCAAGAAGAACACGTCCTTCCTTGATCTCCCCGCCGACCTTGTCACGCGAGTGGTTGTTCAAATACCCCGGCCTCAGGTCTCGGTTCGAACGGGAGGCTGGAAAGCGTAGGTGGTTGCTGGCGTTGCGATGCCAGCGTTCGGGGAGCGCCCCTGAACCGACGTGCAGCGAGGGTTCGTTGCACGATGCCGACGAGCAACCGGGCCGAGCCAGAACTGGTGCTCCGTTGCGAGGCAGGGGCATCCAACCCTCTTTGCCCTCGCGTGGCCACTGGTCATGCGCCCTCCGACGGCCCTCCTCCGCACCAAAGACGGGCCAACAAAACTCTTGCTCCGCTAGGCCGCCCGGCGCGATGCAATGGCCTTGCTGCCTCAACGCAACTTTTCCAAGTAACTCGCCACCAGTTCGGTCTGAGCTTCCCCCCGCGCGGTGGTCTCGACGCTCAAGCACAGCTCGTTACCCGGGTTTCCAAAGCGCACACCGATCATCCCCTTCGCCGCATCGAGCACGCGTACGCGCCCACCAGTTCCGGCGCGCGCATCGAAGCGCACGGCCGTCACACAATCGATCGCGCACAAGCGCTCCACGAACCGCTCCCAGCCGCTCGGCCGGTGGTGGCCCAGGGAGGAAACCTGGTTTTTCTCTACGGGAGGGCGTGGATCGGGAGGAGGCCAGGTGGCTGCGGGTTGTGCGGCGGCTTTGGCGCGTGCGGCCTTGAACAGCAAGTCGCCGGCGGCAGAGAGGTACGTGCAGCCGTCGCCGCCGTCTTCTACCAGCCAGCGCAACTCGGGGCACGCGCGCAAGCGCGCTTCCACTTTCGCGCTCCTGCGCGGCTGCTCGTCGATCCAACGGAAGAAGGCCTCGTGCCGGGCCACGAAATCGGCGTCCCATGCCAGTGGCAGGCGCGGCAGGCGTACGAGTTCCCGGTGCAACTCGTGGATGTAGACCACTTCGATCTCGAGCAAGGCGCCGAGCAAGTTGAGAAAGGCGATTTCCGCCTTGAACCCGCCGGTTGCGCAAAACAGCGGCTGGTACCCACGTTCGCGTGCGTCGCGCACGAGGCGGATCGCGCAATCGATCAGCGACTTGAGGCCTGTGGTGAACGAGGCCGCTCCGTAACCGAGGTGGCCGATTTGCCACAGTTCCACGCCGCGGCAGCGAGGGCGGTAAAACTGGCTCAGGACTTCGGCGCAAAAACGGCCCTCGTCGGTCTCCGAGTACAGGAGGTCGAGACGGTCCTCCTCGCTCAGTTCGAGGGCGCGCAGCGTGTTGGTTTCCGCGCTCGCTTTGGTCAGATCGGCGCGCGCGAGCCAGCTCAGTACTTCCTCCGTGGACGGCAGGGGATCCGGGGTCCGCGGATTCCAGCCTGCCCACGGCCGCTCGTCCCGATTGGTGAGGAGAGAGGTTCCAACTGTGCAAACAATGTCCCGCGCCATGGTCGCTATATAATGAACGGACGCCTAGCGCAGGAAGCAATGGATGCGGCTCGCCTCGCCGCACACGAGGGGGGCACGACGCAAGCCGAATGCCCCGGCGAGCATCGCTCGGAACCAGATCGCGCGGAGCTCGCTGCGCGTTCCCTCGGCGCCGCTGTGCGCGGCGCTGGTTCCTCCTTTTGGGCGGATCCCTCAGCCTCGGGCAGACCTTGTGAAGCGCGCGGGTGTTCTCGTCCCACGCAAAGAGCGTGGCTTGCGCCGCGAGGCACGGAAGAACAAGCGGGCAGCCCTACGATGGTAAGCGGGTCGTGCCCGCAAGCCTTGCTTGCGCATCGGTGCGACTCTGTGCCGTACCAGGGCTCAGCTTCCCGTCGCGGCCGGGACAGGGGCGCACTGGCCCCTTGCAACGGTTTGTGGGCGCAAGCGCCATGCGCAGGCTCGAAAAGCACCCGCTCGTTTTTTCCTTGGCTGCCGATTGACTCCGGCTCCTATGCCGTGATTCGCTCTGCGCAGCGAGGCCATGGCCAAGCGGGGAACGCAGCGATGCGTGTACTGTGGCAGCGAGGGTCCGCTCACGGTGGACCATGTGGTGCCGATCGGTTTCTGGCGCCAGTACGGGGTACGGCGCCGAGTGCTGGACAACAAGTCTCGAACCGAGTACTGGCGTGCGCGCTGCAATCGAGAAAAGGGCGGCATGTCGCCGCGGGAGTGGTTTGCTAGGCACCCCGAGTACAAGAAGCGCTTTCGCTACCAAGCTCGCTACCTGTCGGACACGGTCAAAGAAATCGCCGGATTGCTCGACGACTGAGCGGCGCTCGCTCTTGTAGGCAAACAGCGCGCGAAGGTCGCACTGCCTTCTTCGCGTTCGGACAACTTTGCTGGAGCGCAACCGACTGCCGGCCAGCAGGGTATTCGCCGCCCGGCAAAGCCCTCCCATGGCAAGGGCGGGAGAGAAGTCTCGCACCCAGCCGCGGCAAGGTCGCGAATGGCTCTTCTGTAGATTTCCGTGCTCCACCCTGGTTTGGGGCGTTGCCTCGGCGTGGCTCTCACCGTAGTCAGAGTGTGCGATGAGGAAGAGATGGTCTTTCGCGCTCGTTTCCGCTGCTTGGATTTGTGCTGTCCTCGGCTGCGGTAGCGATGGCGAGCCCGCGAGTGCGAGCGGAACCGTGCGCGTCCGGCACGACGCGCAGAGAGTCGTGCTCGAGTCCGAGCAAGTGCAGGTGGAAGTGCAACGCCAGCCGTTTGCCCTCGTGTTTCGCGCCGCCCGCAGTGGACAGGAACTCACGCGCACGAGCGTGCCCTGCGGCCTCTTTTTCGAGCGGGCGGGGGAAGAGAGCTGCGCACAGCGCGTCGCACGTGCCGAGGCGCAAGCCGAGGGCGCGTCCTTCACCCTAGCCACCACAGACGGCAGCAGTACCGGCCTCGAGCTTCGTTTCCTCTCGCCGCGCACCGTGCAGGTCGCGTTCGTGCCCGCCGAAGCAGCCGCGGCAACGCAGGTCGGCAGCCGCTGGGTGAGTCCGCGCGACGAGCGCATTTACGGGCTCACCGAGCGCCCGCGCGACTCGCCCCCGCTGCTTCCCGGCCTGGTCGACATTCCCGAGGAAGACATCCGCCCGCGCGAGGTCGGCTCGCTCGACCGCCGTGGCGAACGAGTCGAAATGTTCGTGCGCCCGACGATCGCCGTCTATGCGCCCTTTTACCAGAGCTCGCGCGGTTACGGCCTCAGCGTCGCCGGCACCATGCCCGGGGTGTACGACGTGGCGGCCTCCGACCCAGAGGTGGTCTCGTTCGCGTTCGAGACCGGCACGCGCCCGGAAAACCAGCGCTTGCTTTTCTACCTCTTCTACGGGCCGGACTTCCCGGCCATCCTCGACGAATACACCCAGCTCACCGGGCGGCCGCTGGTGCCACCACGCTGGGCCTTCCTGCACTGGCGCTGGCGCGGGGAGCTACCCTTTGCGGCAGACGAGCTCGACGGGGTGCCCATCAACGCCCACGTGGCGGAAGACGTGAAGATGTACGAGCAGCTCGGCATCCCCGCTGGCGTGTACCTGCTCGACCGCCCCGTGCTGCAAGGCAACTTTGGCTTTGCCCGCTTTGCTTGGGACGAAGAGCGTTTGCCCAACGTCCGCTTCATGCTCGACGCCCTGCGCCGCCGCGGCTACCGGCTGGTGATGTGGAGCGGGGCCTGGGTGTGCGGCAGCGAGCCGGGAGACAACGGTTTCGAGGCGCAGCGCCTGGGCTTTATTGCACCGATGAGCCGCACCGGCCCGCCCTTTTGCGACGACTTGCGCGGGCGCAGTTTCATTCTCGATGTCACCCATCCGGAAGCCCGCCGCTGGTTCGCTGCGCGCCTTGCCGCTTTTCTGCGCAACGAGGGGATCCACGGGATCAAACTCGACCGCGGCGAGGAGCACATCCCATCCGCCGCCACCGACATTTGGGCCGATGGCCGCAACGGCCGCGAAGTGCACAACGACTACGTGATCTTGCAAACCCGCATGCATCGCGAAGCGCTCGAGCAGACATGGCCTGACGGCGAGTTCGTGCTCATCACCCGCTCCGGGTACACCGGCTCGCAAGCCGATTCGATCATCTGGGGAGGGGACACCGCGGGCAGCGAAAACTTCGGCCTCGGCCCGGGAACGGACCTAGGGCTACGCAGCGCGATCATTTCGCAGCAGCGCGCCGCCTTCTTGGGCTTCCCCATCTGGGGCTCGGATACGGGTGGCTACTACCAGTTCAAGGACCGCGACGTGTTCGCACGCTGGATCCAGTTCAGTACCTTCTCTGGGATCATGGAGATCGGCGGGGAAGGACCGCACGCCCCGTGGGACATGCCCACCGAGCCCCGCTACGACCAGGAGATGATCGAGATTTACCGCCGCTACACGCGCCTGCGCCACGCACTGGTGGACTACATCGTGGCCAGCGCGCGCGAGGCAGCCCGCGGCATGCCGATCGTGCGCCCGATGCCGTTTTGGGACCGAAACGATCCGGAACTGCAAGACCGCTGGGACCAGTACTTCTTCGGCCCCGATCTCTTGGTGGCACCGGTGTGGCGCAACGGGGAGCGCGAGCGCACCGTGTATTTCCCGCGCGGCCGCTGGCGCGACTTCTGGGACCAAGGTCTCGTCTACACGGGCCCTGCGCACGTGCGCTTTGCAGTGCCGCTGGACAAAATTCTGGTCTTCGTGCGCGACGGTGCTCCCCATCCCCTCGGCGGCCGCACCGAGTTCTGAGGCGCCCGGCCCTGGCCAGCTCGTCTTCCAGTCCCCCCAAGAAGGCTGGCTGCCCTTGTCTGCGCCCTCACCGGGGGATCGCGACCTCGGCCCTACTCCGGCGCGCCAAGCCCCGCGATGCAACCAGCACGCGGTGAGCACCGAGCCCGCGCCGAGGGCACCGGCGTAGGTTTGTGCCTGTGAGGACACCGTCGGCAGCCGCTTCCGGCCGCCACGGGCAACTTCCGCAACCTGCCCCAGATTCTCCGGCGAGCGCAAGATTGCGTGGCGGCCCAGGGAAGCCACCGCCCACCACGCCCGCTGAGCGGGGATGGCACGTGTCCGTGGAAGGCCATCCCTCGCTACCCCTTCGGCCGCTTCTGTGTACGCAGCCCTGTTCGTCTTGGCTTCGGTGCGGCGAGGGGAGTCCTCGGGCGGCACGGCTAGCGAATCGTTCCTGGCGCAACCCCTACAGGGTTGCCCTGCGGAACTAGGAGCACGCCGGTTCCTGGAATTCGCGCTGCGCGTCAACCCCAAGCTGGAGTGGCTCGCGCGTTCAGCGTGGAGTGTGGTGGTGGGGGGCAGCGTGGAGATTTCGCGGTGCCGTGGCGGTGGGGACGCGAAGCGCACGAGTACCGTCGTGCGGTGCGGGTTCCGACATAGCCGAAACGCCATGGCGGCAGCACCAGCAAGCGGCCGCAAGGGCCCCATTGCCCGTACCGGG
The DNA here is from genome assembly GCA_037445065.1 of Myxococcales bacterium. Lineage (GTDB taxonomy): Bacteria > Desulfobacterota > Binatia > HRBIN30 > HRBIN30 > JBBILD01. The sequence continues at coordinate 71,214 of JBBILD010000016.1, read as the reverse complement.
TGAGGCATCGTGGCCCACCTGCTGGCCATCCGCAGAACGGCGTGCCGCGTGGAGTACAAGCGTCACCCCTACCACCAAGCTCCCTCCCGAACCGTTCGCCGCTCGCTGCTGGCCACTCGCCGTCCGCGGCCACAAGGGAAGCCTTTACGTCGAGCCAAATTCCGCTGAGAAAACGGCAGCGGACATTCGCCGCTGCGCCAATAGCACCGGGACACCGCACAGCGAACGATCCTGCGCGGCGTCCACCCGCAAAGTCCGGCGACGGCGGGACCGTGCGCCATTCGCGATTTACCGCTTACCGATCGCCGTCCGTGGCTCACCCCAGGGGACTGTCCCCGAGGCCTCAAGATGCGAACTGGCGTACGGGGGCCTTTTGCACTTTGCCGGAGCGAATGCAGCGGGTGCACACCCTGAGCCGCCGCACGCCGCCGTTGACACTGGCGCGAACTCGTTGCAGATTCGGGCGCCATACCCGTTTGGTCCTGTTGTTGGCATGACTCACGTTGTTGCCCACCGAACGATGCTTGCCACAAATATCGCAGCTTCGCGCCATGATCCGCTCCTCACGATAAGGGCGACTGCCTAGCGCCGGCGCGGCTTTGTGTAAAGGGAGGATTCGCACCATGCCGAACAACACGCGCTCACCGCGACTCGAGCAGTTCTTGGCCGAGCGCATCGCGCCCCGCTTCGCCGAGCAGCGCACGCAGATCGAACAGCGACTGGCCGAAATCCATCGCCAACTCGAGGACCTCTACGCGGCCGAGGCAACCATTGCCTGGGAAGTGGAGGGAACGCCTCCGGCGGTTTGCTACGCGAACATCGCGGGTGGCGAAATGACCATCGCCTCCGAGCCGGCACAAGAGCCCATCCTGCGCATCGTGCAAAGCGCGGAGGACTGGGCCAAATTCACCGCAGGCCTGCCCGCACTGTTTACCGTGGATGCGCGGCGGCCCTTAGGGAAAAGCCGCCTGGAGCGGTTGCGGCCCCTGCGCGGCGCCATTCGTTTCGTGTTGACGGACGTCCCCGGCGGGGGCGAGTGGAGCTGCTGGGTGGTGTTCGGCGGTGGGGCGAAGCCCAACGAGGCGCGCGTCACCATTCAGTTGCCGGCCGAGAGCATGGCGCAAATCCAAGCCGGCAAGCTCGATCCGCAAGCGGCCTTCATGCAAGGGCAGGTACGGCTAGCGGGGGACATGGGCTTTGCCATGCAGGTGGGAATGGCCGTTTTCCTTTGAGGCAAGCTGGCAGATGCGTTGCACGAGCCGCGTGGTGGAGTGGCCACGCAAGTAGGGCAGGGAAAGAACGCGCCCGCCGTGCGCGCGCACAACGTCGGCGCCTACGATGTCGCGCACACGCCAGTCGCCGCCCTTGACCAGGACGTCGGGTTTGAGGGCAGCGATGAGTTCATAAGGTGTATCCTCGGAAAACACGGTTACCCAATCCACTGCCGCCAGCGCGGCCAGCACTTGTGCGCGCTCTCGCTCGCCGACCAAGGGCCGGGTGGGGCCTTTGAGGCGACGCACCGAAGCGTCGCTGTTGATCCCCACCACCAGCACGTCCCCGAGCTGCCGCGCCGCCTCCAAATACCGGACGTGCCCCAGGTGCAGCAAGTCGAAGCAGCCGTTCGTGAACACGATCCGCGCCCCCTGCCGGCGCAACGCCCGCACCTTGGCGAGCAAGCGTTGGCGCGGGAGCACTTTGGATTGCGACCGCGAGCGCTTCATGGTCCCCTTCCCTTGGTGGTTTGTTTCCGTGTACGCAAGGCCCCTGGCGGCTGCACCGAGGAACAGCCGCGTGTTCTCCGCCCCTTGGGCCCGTGGCATCAGCGGGAAAACGGCGCCAGGACTGCGGCGCGTGTTTCGGACTCGCGACCCAGGTCCGGACCAGGGGCGCCATCTGAACTCGCGGCGGCGCCGCATTGACCGAGGGTTGCTTTCCCGCGTGCCCGCGAAGATGGAGGGTCAGTACGGAGCGCGGGCACGCTACAGTAGCCTCGGCGAACCGAGCACGCATGGCAACCCGCGCACGGGGCGCGTGACGGCAAGCGGAGGCCGAGCGTGCCATTGCCAATGCGGAGGCCCTTCTTGTCGAAGAATCGGATGGCGGAGGTAACGAACGCGTCTTCCGTGTTCACGCAGCAGCTCTTCTCCGAGAACTCGGGCGGCGGGCGCAAGAACTCGTGAAGGCCAACGAAGAGGTGGGAGAGGTACTCTTGTTCGGCTCGCTCGGCCGCGGCGAGGCAAGCCCAGGCAGCGAAGCCGACATCGTCGTCATCGTGCGCAGAGCATCCAAACCGTTTCTCGACCGCAGTGCCGACTCGGCCCGCTTTTTTGCCGGTACGGGGATCGGCTGCGAGGTACTGGTCTATAGGCGCGAGGAGCTTGCCCAGATCGAACACCAAAGCCCGCGCTTTGCCCGCGTGCTTGCCACCGAAACTCGGCTCCTCCCCGGTGGCAACGTAAAAGCGGAAGCTTGCGGAGAAGAGCTGCCTCGTCCGCGCCCGGTTGTAAGCTCGAGCTGAGGCCGCCCCGTCGGGCGCAAGGCTACGGCGACTCGCAAAGCGTCCGCTCCCGGTAGATGAGCCGCTTGTTTCCCGGATGACTGGGGCGTCTTACTGCGAAGTAAGCCGGGCCTTGTCGTTGCTCGGATGGCGACAGCTCCATGCGCAGAGGCGCAACCGATGTCGGCGGTCCTTTCGCTGCCAGAACAGGAGGCAAAAGAGCGGGCATGGCTTCCCCGACCCCTCTTCCCACCGGGAAGCGAAACGTCCGCGTACCATCCCGCGCACGGTGGCGGCCCAACCTTGAGCGCCATGCTCTCCCAGATCGTCACCGCCATACAGCAGCCACCACGCTCCGATGGCGAGGCGCCGCGCAGTTGATCCTCAGGGCGGAGCGCGCATCTCCAGGAGACCCGTGATCTCCGAGCCACGCTGCCACGCCACCTGCCAGAAGCCAAACCCCTGCAGCTAGGGATCGGCGAGCTGCGCGGTTCACACCGGTCGAGGCGTTGCTTGCCAAGCTCTTTCCCCCGGTGTTACCGTTTCGACCCATGCCAGATTATCGGCGGCGCTCTGCACGCGAGGCCATGAGCGTGCGGGTGGACTTGAGCGGGGCGGTGGCACAAACGCACGAGGCGTGGCTGCTCGAGCGGCGCGAACTCGAGGCCGTGGCTAGCCAACTGGCTGGCCTCACCGAGCTCTTGCAGCGCCGCCGCCAAGCCGGCGAGCTTCCCTGCCTGAGCAGCATCGAGGACCGGCAGGCCTGGCAGGCGGTGCGCGCGTTGGCAGACCGGGTGCGCGAGGGTTGCGAAACGCTGGTGGTGGTCGGTGCCGGGGGTACGGCGCTCGCGAGCCGCGCGCTACTCGAGGCTCTTTGCCCAGACGGAGCCCGGCTCCAGTTCCTGGATCACGTGGATCCTCACTCGCTGAGCCTGTGCCTCGAGCGCTTCGACCTGCAGCGCACCGTTTTCCACTTGGTGAGCAAATCGGGCGAGACGCCGGAAACCCTCGCCCAGTTTCTCCTCCTGCGCGATTTGCTGCTGCGCGAGTTGGGGGGGGTGGACTACACCGAGCGCTTGGTCGTCACCACCGATGCCGACCAAGGCGCCTTGCGGCAAATCGTGCATGACGAGGGGTTTCGCTCGCTGGCGCTGCCCGCAGGTGTGGCCGATCGCTTTGCCGTGTTGACGGCGGCGGCCTTGTTTCCCGCCGCGGTCTTGGGCGTGCGCATCGATGAGGTGCTGGCCGGTGCGCAGTGGATGGAGCAGCGCTGCGCGGGGAAAGACCCGTGGCGAAACCCAGCCGCGCTGCTCGCTGCGGTGAGCTTCGTACTCGAGCGGCAGCATCGGGTGAGCGGCCTTTTCTGTCTGCCGTTCTCTACCCGCCTTGCGGGGCTCGCTGCCTGGGCGGGTGAGCTGTGGGTGGAGGCGGTGCGGCGTGAGGAGACTCCGGGAGGGGCACCCGTGGTCGTTCCCTGGCTACCGGTGGCGCGGCCTGGTTGGGACTGCGCCTTGGCAGCGCAACTGGCGGCGGGTGGCGCTGGTGCGGTGCTGAGCGTGCTGCTCACCGTCGAGGATCACGGGCGGGAGCTGCCGCTGGCCGCAGCTTACGCAGACTTGGAAGCGCTTGCCTACTTGGGAGGGAAAAGCCTCGGCGAAGTAATGGCCGAGCGGGCGCACGCACTGGGCCTGCTGTTGCGCCAGCACCGGCGCCCGTTCGTACGCTTGCGTGTGCCGCAAGTGAACCCGTTTACCGTGGGCCAACTGCTCTACCTGTGGCAAATGGTGGTGTTGTATCTGGCGGCACTCTACGGCCTCGATCCGTTCCGGCAACCGGTGGCGGACGAGTACCGGCGCTTGCTCCTCGCCATGCTTGGGCGTAAAGGACTCGAGGATGTGGCCGCGGAAGGGGGAGGGCTGCTGCGCGAGCAGCCAGAGTGGGTCGTGTAACGAGCAACCGCAGGGTCAACGTACCGCACCAGATGAGCGAGCCAGAGTTTTGGGTGAGAGAGCGTTCCGCACTGCCGGCCGGACAGGCGCGGCGCGTGCAGGTGCTACCAGCCGAGGTGGTGCAACAAATCGCCGCTGGGGAGGTGGTGGAGCGGCCGGCCTCGGTGGTCAAAGAGCTGGTGGAAAATTCCCTCGATGCCGGCGCCGTGCACATCCGCATCGAACTCGAAGATGCGGGCTTGGGGCTGATTGCCGTGAGTGATGACGGCGAAGGCATGAGCGAGGAAGACGCGCGCTGTGCCTTTCGCCGCCACGCCACCAGCAAGATCCGCCGCGTCGAGGACCTGCAGCACATCACCACCCTCGGTTTTCGCGGCGAGGCTCTGGCCAGTATCGGTGCGGTGTCCACCACGACGCTCGTCAGCCGGCGGCGCGAGGAACTCGCAGGGAGCCGCGTCGTGGTGCGGGGCGGCGAGGTGGTGGAAGTGAGGAGTGTCGGCGCTCCGCCGGGCACGCGCGTGGAGGTCACCGACCTGTTCGGCAACGTTCCCGCCCGGCGGAAATTTTTGAAGGCACCCGCGACCGAAGTCGGTCACGTGAGCGAAACGGTGACGCGCTTTGCGCTGGCCTACCCGCGGGTTTCTTTTGTCCTCAAGCACGGCAACCGCACCCTGCTCGACTTCCCGGCGAGCAGCAAAGCAGAGGAGCGTCTGGCGCAAGTGTTCGGGCGCGACCGCGCCGCCTTGATGGTGCCCTTTGCGGCCGAAGCGCGCGGCTGGGGACGGGTGTGGGGGTTCCTCACCGATCCGCACCTCACTCTTCCATCGCCGCGCCAGGTATTCACCTACGTCAACGGCCGCACAGTGCGCGACAAGTTTTTGGTGCACGCTCTGACTGCTGGCTACAGCACGCTGCTCATGCACGGGCGGTACCCTGCTGCCGTGGTGTTCGTGGAAGTCGAGCCCAGCGAGGTGGACGTCAATGTCCACCCCGCCAAGACCGAGGTGCGCTTTCGTCGCGCTGGTGCCGTGCACGATCTTCTGATGCGCGCCGTGCAAGAGGCGCTGCGCGCTCGCACCCTTGCGTACCCGGAGGCAGAGGCCGAGCCCGCGCCAGCGCAACTGCCTCCCCTGTCGGTCACCCCGGTTCGCTCTACAGAGGCGGTGCCGACCTGGGTTCTACACCCGCCGTGGCGGAGTGCGGCGCGCCCGCAGCTCGGGGATGGGACGCTGCCACGGGCTGTCCAGCGTGGGGCGCGCTTTGCGGCGCTGCGCGTGATCGGGCAGGTGTTCGAGGGCTACTGGGTGTGCGAAGGGCGCGATGAACTCTTCTTGATCGACCAGCACGCTGCGCACGAGCGGGTGGTGTTCGAGCGGCTGCGCCGCTCCTACGCCAGCGGCAGCCTGCCGCGCCAGCACTTGCTCACGGCGAGCGTCGTGGAAGTGGGCGCTGCCGCCCGCGCCCGTCTCGAGGAGCGGGCGGCCGAGGTCGAAGCGCTCGGTTTCGAACTCGAGTCGTTCGGAGACTCAGCCGTGCTCGTGCGCACGGTACCGGCGATGCTGGCCGAGACCGACCCGGCCATCCTGGTGCGCGATTTGGCGGAGGAACTCCTCGAACTCGAGACCACGCGTGCGGTACAGGAGGCGCTCGACCGCGTCCTCTCGCGGCTTGCTTGCCACAGTGCGGTGCGGGTCGGGCAGCAACTCAGCCACGAACAGTTCACTGCCCTGTTGCAGGCGATGGACGAAGCAGATTTCCCTGGCAACTGCCCGCATGGCCGGCCGGCGTTCTTGCGCTGGCCGCGGGCGGAACTCGAGCGGTTGTTCCGCCGCATTTAGCGCAACCGCCCCCCACCGTGGCTGCGAGCACGGAGAGGTTGGAGAGCGACCGAAGCGCGCCGCTTGTGCACAGCGGGTTTGCTTACCCCGCCTGGGCCCGACTTGCCCTGGCCACCTGCCTCGTGGCCCGCTTCGCCGGGGTGTGGCTGGTTTCCCTTCACGTGCTGCTGGCCACCGATCCGCCCGTCACCCCACCGCTTCTCGCCCGCCAGTTCGCAGTTTTCGTCGCCCTCCCGTTCGTGGTGGAGTGGCTGCTGCGCCGCCGCTTCCAGGTGCGCATCGAGGCCAGCCAGGAGGGCCTGGTGTTGCGTTTTGCCCGCCGCGAGGTGCAAGTACCGGCGGCGGCAATCGCCGGCTTGGAGCCCTGGTTGGTGCCGCTGCCCGCTTGCGGCTGCACCCTGCGCCTGCGCTCGGGGCGCAGGTTGCGCGAGCGGCTCGAATCGCCTGACGAAGGGCTCACCCGCCGCTGGCTCGTGCCGGAACTCTCGCCCTTGCGAGCGCGCGCGCTGGCGTTTGCGCTGGCGCGCTCTCGGCTCTCCTCGTGGCGTTGGCACCACTACCTCGGCAAGTTTGCCGCCTTTGCACTCGGCCCGGCTCTGGTCGCCTTTTCCCTGCACCAAAACATCGCCTACGGGGGCTTTTGGGGAGAGTATTTCTTGCGCGGGCCGCTGGCTTACCTGCGCACGTGGCTCGAGTACTACCTCACGGTCGTTGCCTACTTGATCTTGTATGCCGGGCTCTGGCGCAGTGTGGTCGAAGCGGTTGCCTATGTCGCCACTCTGGCCTCGCTGCCGGCGGCGGTGTGCCGGCAGATCGCCGAGCGCTGCTGCCAGCTCGCCTACTACGGTGGCGTGCCAGTCCTGTTGGCGCTTCGCCTCTTGTGGTGAGGCATCGCGGGCAGCGCAGCGCCGACCGCCCCTCACCAGCGCGGCGAAGCCGCGGCCAGAAACTCGGCGAGTGTTCGGTTGAACGCCTCGGGGTTTTCCGCGTTGCTAATGTGGCCAGCGCGCGGGATGGTGGCAAGCTTGGCGCCCGCGATCCGTTGTGCCAACTCGTGCGCCAGCGCTGGCGGCGTCACCCGATCCTCCTCGCCGACCACCACCAGGGCCGGCACCCGCAACGCGGCGAGCCGCCCCTGGCTCGAGAAGGCAAACGTCGCCCGTGCAGCGCGCAGGTAGGTCTCTTTATCGTTCTTCGCCACTTGCTCAATCCAGTACTCGCGCATGGCCGGGTCCGCGTGATCGGAAAACGCCAAGCTGATCCGTGTGCGCGCCACCTCGCTCATGTCGTGCGTCTCGATGAACGCCAGCGCCTCGCGAGCCATAGGGGCGAGTTCGGCAGGGATGGCGCTAAACGTGTCGCAAAGGACGAGCGAGGCGATCACCGGCGGGAAATCGAGCGCGAGCTGTTGCGCCACCACTCCGCCCATGGACAGGCCCACCACATGCGCGCGCTCAATGCCCACCGTGCGGGTGAGGCGCAAAACGTCGCGAGCCATGTCGGCCACAGTGAAGTCGGCAGCGGGGCGGGTCGAGCGGCCGTGGCCGCGCAGATCCACCACTAGCGTTGGGTACTGGCCGCTAAAGACCGGCACTTGGTCATTCCACATGCGCCGGTCGCCCCCCAAGCCGTGCAAGAAGAGAATCGGTGGCGGCCCTGCTTTCCAAGGCTCGGTAAAATCGTAGAGTTCGTAGTACAGTGCGATCCCGTCTCCGACGTCCACCTGCGGCATGCCGTCCCTCCTGCGGGCAAAACAACCGTATCCCACCACAAGCGGGAAGAACCGACAAGGGGCTTTGCGGGCCCTTTCTTTAACCTCGCAACCGTGCCAGGCAGGGGACGATGCGCGTCGAGAGGCAGTTGCGCGGTGCAGCGGCGATTGTCGGTTTGGGAATCACCGCCCAGGGCAAGGTGTTCCACACCAATCACGTGGGCTTTGCCGCCGAAGCCGTGCAACTTGCCCTGGCGGACTGCGGGCTCGGGCGAGAGGAGGTGGACGGGCTGCTGCTCAATCCAGGCCTCAGTTGGGGCGAGGCGAGCATGGGCTCGTTCCAACTGCAGCAAGCGCTCGGGCTGCGCAACCTCCGCCTGCAGGCGACCATGAACTTGGGTGGTGCCACGGCAGGAGCGATGGTGCAGCACGCTGTGCAGGCGGTAGCGGCGGGCCTGTGTTCGGTGGTGGTGTGCGTGTTTTCCGATGCACCGCTCAAGCCGCCGCGGCCTGAAAAAGAACGCTCGGCTTCCTCGGCCTCGGCCTACGCCTTTGCGCGCGGCTTCGATGCCGCGTATGGCTTCTTCGGTGTCAACGCCCAGTACGCGCTGCTGGCGCGCCGCTACATGCACGTGTACGGCCTCACGCAAGACCATCTGGGTGCGGTGGCCGTGGCACAGCGGGCTTGGGCGAATCGCAACCCGCAGGCACAAATGTTCGGCCAGCCGCTCACCCTCGAAGACTACCACCGCTCCCGCTGGGTGGTGGAGCCGTTTCACCTCTACGACTGTTGTCTCGTCTCGAACGGCGGACTGGCCGTGGTGGTCACCAGCGCCGAGCGGGCGCGGGATCTGCCGCGCCCCCCGGTGTACATCCTCGGGATGGCACAGGGGCACCCGGGAGGCGACGTAAGCGAGACGCTGGTTTCCGGTGCAGCTTTGTGCAAGGAGCCGGCGCTGGCTATGGCGGGTCTCGAACTCGAAGACCTGGACGTGGTCGAGCTCTACGATTGCTATACGTTTACGGTCCTTATCACGCTCGAGGACTACGGATTTACCAGCAAAGGAGAAGCAGGGCCGTTCATAGCGGCCGGCCACACCGCACCGGGTGGCAGGTTGCCGGTGAATACCGGAGGCGGGCAGCTCTCGTCGTTTTACATGTGGGGCATGACGCCACTTTCCGAAGCCGTGATCCAACTGCGCGGCGAAGGCGGCGAGCGGCAGGTCCTGGGAGCACGTTTTGCGCTGGTGAGCGGCAACGGTGGCGTGCTCTCCACCCATTCCACCTTGATCTTGGGCCGCGAGAGGTAACGCCGTGAGTGCCATTGCCAAACCCCTGCCAGCGATCACACCCGAGTGGGAACCGTTTTTCAGCGGAGCCCGGCACGGCCGCCTCATGCTGCAACGCTGCGTTGGGTGCGGCCAGTACCGCTTTCCGCCGCGTCCCCTGTGCGCGCGCTGCTGGTCGCGGGAAAGCCGCTGGGAGGAAGGGTCGGGACGCGGCGAGGTGTGGAGTTACGTGGTCATGCACCAGGTCTACCATCCCGCCTTTCGCGACCAGGTTCCGTACGCGGTCGTGCAAGTGCGCCTGGCCGAGGGACCCAAGCTCTTGAGCCGCCTGCTCAACGTCAGTCCGGGCGCGATTCGCATCGGCCTGCCCGTGCGGGTGGTGTTTCGACAGGAAAGCCCTGAGATTTGGCTCCCGTACTTCGAGCCCGCCGCGGAAGAGGGTTAGCGAACGCGCTGCGAACCACGAGGACGCCAGGGCGCACGCGGCCCGATTTGCGCATACGGTTCGATGCGCAACACGGCAGGCACAAGGCCTGCCCCTACAACCTGTGTTCGCGGCACCGTGCCACCAGACAGGCACGCGTGCCCCCTTCGCGATGTAGAAGCGGCCCTTGTGGCCGCCCGTGGTGCAGCCGGCACGGTGCTTCGATCGTGTGCGCGTGCATGGGCAACGCAGGGCGGTGGCCTGCCGTGCCCACCACCGCGCGGCCGCGCAAGGTGCGCGCTGTCCCCACTGTGCAAGGCAGGGGAACGGCTCACGCCAGACAACGAGGGCCGCCCGAGCACGTCGCAACGCGCAGCGGCTGCGGGCTAGACGGCCGCACCGCGTTTCGTTATCCGGGGAAGCTCTGCGGTGGCATGCGGTGCTGGCGTAGCTCAGTCGGCAGAGCAACTGATTCGTAATCAGTAGGTCGGGAGTTCGAATCTCCCCGCCAGCTTTTCCGGGGGCACAGAGCGGCGCAAAACCCCGTTGGGTCCTCGCGGTGCGCTGCCGCTCGCGGCCGTGCCGCACTGCGCGTAAGGGAGCGTAGGCGAGCACCGGCAGAACGACGATGCCCGCTTCTTCCAGCGGCTCGCACGGTTCCGTGCGAACCGGGAACCCGCGATCGGGCTTGCCCCCCGCCCGGAATTGTACGCCCCCGGGTCGCGCCAACACCTCAGCCTCCGCCAAAGAGCCGGTTCGCTGTGCCCCCACTTTCGGTCGAGTGGGCACTTGCGGAAACGGCGGCATCCGCGCCACAAACGAGCCGGGCGAGGGCTACGACATGCGTACAGCCAAAATCGCGGTCGCCATTCGGCACGTACTGTTCGAAGACCTCGGGTTGCTCGCGCCCCTGCTGCGGGAGCGCGGCTACGAGTTCCGTTACCGCGAGGCGGGCACCGATTCGTTTGCCGGGCTTGCGGGAGCGGAAACCGATCTGCTCATCGTGCTCGGCGGGCCGATCGGCGCGTACGAGGAGGGCCGCTACCCCTTTCTCAGGGAAGAGCTGCGCGTGCTCGAGCAGCGGGCGGCAAGAAACCTTCCCACTCTCGGCATTTGCCTAGGAGCGCAGTTGCTGGCCCGCACCCTCGGTGGACGCGTGTTTCCAATGGGGTGCAAGGAAATCGGTTTTTCGCCGTTGCACCTGACTGCGGAGGGGCTTGCGTCCCCACTCGCTGCGCTCGAGCGCGCCCCTGTGCTGCACTGGCATGGAGACACGTACACCCTGCCAGCCGGAGCGCGCCGCCTCGCTTCCACGGAACTGTGCCGCGAGCAAGCGTTCACGTTCGGCAACGCGATCTTGGCCGTGCAGTTCCACCCGGAGTGGGATGCCACCCGCTTCGAGAGCTGGCTCATTGGGCACGCAGTCGAACTCGCCCAGGCAGGAATCGAGCCGGGGACGCTGCGCAGCACGGCACGAGAGGTAGGAACACGGGCGATGGCAGCCGGGCGTAAAGCTCTGGCTGACTGGCTGGATGCGTGCCCACAAACCGCTTAGCCGGCACCGCACGCAACGCGTCTCAAAGCTCGGCAGGGCCCGCTCCACCGAACCACGCTCTCGGCAGCCGACCGAGGCATCGAAGCAGGGCGCACACACGAACCGAGGGCGCGCTCGCCAGCCGACCCGCGCCTGGCAAGGAGCAAGTCGCCGCGAAAACCTTTTGCATCGAGCGCCTCGGGGTGAGTTGAAACAACGGTATCGCAGCGGCCGACGGTGGCCAAAAACAAATAGAGCACTTGCCGGAGTTCTGGGGACTGGCGCAGCCTTCCCGATTCCACACGCGCCGCGCAAGCGCCGGTGCAACGAACGCCGACTTCCGGCGCAGCCAAGGGATGGAACGGCTCGCCGCCAAGGAGCAAAGCGAGACCGGCGCCGGCTCGCTGGTTCGGCAGCGCTGCACAGGCGCCCGCGAGTGCGCTCCGAAATGTCCCTTGCGGACCTCTAAGACCCCTTCGTGCCGGTTCGCCGCCGCGGCCCCGATGCACGGCCGGCGGAGAAATGACGGCAAGAGGCCCGTCCCAGCGGGGCGCCCCCCAGCGGGGCTGGTACGGGCGGGGTGCCACCGCGGCCGGACTGACAAGGAGTGATCGGGCGTTAGGCGCGCTTTTGGCGTGACGTTCGCCGTAATTGTCTTCGCCGACTGCGAGCCCATAAAAGCCCCCACGCCGCGCTTGCCCGCAGCCGAGCTGCCAGTGGACGTGAAGCTCCGAGGCGACGCCGCACCGGCGGCGGTGATCTGGTTGCTCGCAGCGAATCTCTTCGCCCGGCCCGAGCTGGAGCCCGAGTTTCGCGCCCTGCAGCGAGGAGGGCGAGGAGATTGCCGTGGCCTTCTTGCAGCCGCAACGAAGGCTCTTTCGCATGACCAATCCGCGTGAGCAGTTCACTGTCCATCGGGTGGTGCACGACGAGCATGGGCGAACGCAGGTGCGCCTCGAGCAGAGCTGGCGCGGGGTTCCGGTAGACTCGGCCGGACGGATCGTCCACTCCGACCACGGCCATCACCTGACCCTCGTGCACGGGTGCAACCTCCCGACCCCTGCTGATCCCTCCCTCGCACCGGCGCTCCCTGCGCAGCAAGGGCGCAGCGTACCGGAGGCGCAGCCACGGGGACGGAGCGCTGCGCCGATTACCCGGCGCGGCTCGTGGTCGTGGCAGCCGAGGGCCCGCCGCGCCTGGCCTGGGCAGTGACCGTGCGCCACGGGCTTGCAGAACGCTGGCTCGTCACGGTCGCTGTGCAAAGCGGCGAGGTGCTACGCAAGACCTCGATCGTGCCGACCGCGCTGGAGAGACCAGACAAATTACCTCGGGGAAGGTGAGCCGGGCGGTCCTGGTGGACCAGAAAGGAGAGCGAAATGCTTGGGAAGGGAAGAAGCTCGGTCGTCGCTTTGCTGGTTTGGCTGAGCCTGTCCACTGCGCTCCGGGGGCAGATTCTTGCCGGCACCCTACGTGCCTACCCACTCGCTGCGGCCCCGGTTGCATGTACGGCCAGCATCCAGGCCACGCTCAACGAACCGGGCGCGAAAAGCGACCTCCCCGCAAAGCTACGCGCGGCGATCGCTCGGGTCGAACGGCAGCGGCCGGCCAGCAAGCGCAGCACGCTGTTGCGCTCGGCGATTGCGGCTTTGGAATCCCGCGCGGGCTCGAGTTTGGAGGTGCGCATCCGGCAAAGCTCGCAGACTCCGATGTGGATCGCCGGCCGCGTACTCGAGCCGCGCGCATCCGGTCACACAGCCGCGCTGCGCGCTCAAGAGACCGCGCGCAGCTTCTTGCGCCATAACCGGGAGCTACTCGGAATCGAGGATCCAGACGCGGAATTGGTGCTGGAGGGGGACGAACAGGATCTTCTCGGGCAACGGCATCTTCGTTTCGCGCAGCGCTACCGGGGGCTTACCGTATGGCCATCGGAACTCGTTGTCCGCCTCGATCCTGAAGGCAACGTGGTGCTTGTCAACGGTGCCTACGTTCGGACGCCAGCGAAACTGGAGGTCCAGCCCGCGATTCCCGCCGAAGAAGCCATTGCCGCTGCCCGCCGGACCGTGCCGGGCGGCGTTCCTGCCCCGCCAGCACACCTGAACTCATCGTGCACGCGCCGCTCGAAGGTCCGCCGCGGCTGGCCTGGAGCCACGAACTCAGGGTTTCGCTCATCGGTCAGTGGCGGGTGATCGTGGATGCGGGCGACGGCAGCGTGCTGGAGGCGTTCAACAAGGTCAAGCAAGAAAATCGTGCTGGTTCCGGCCAGGACCTCTTCGGAACAACGCGCGACCTCAACGTGTGAGCAGAAGGCGGAACGTTTTTTCTGGTGGATACGAGCAAGCCCATGTTCGATCCGACATCCGATCCGCCCGCTCTGAATCGCACCCGTGGCGCCATCTTGATCCAAGGCGCGCGCAACCAGCCACCGACCGACCAACCGGAGACCATTCCGGAACTTTTTTCCATCACGGCGAACCGGGCCACCGGACCGTGGTTGGCCGACGGCGTAAGCGCGGCTTTCGGGCTCTCGCAAACCTATGAGTACTACGTGCAGCGCCACGATCGGAATTCGATCGATGGGCAAGGTGGGAATCTGGTCGGCGTCGTTCGCTTCGGGCGCAATGTGTTCAACGCATTTTGGACCAACGGGTTCGGCTCTTCGGCGATGCGGTACCTTTTGCTGCCAGCCTCGACGTGATCGCCCATGAGATGACTCACGGGGTCACCGAGAAAACCGCAGGTCTCGTCTACCAGGATCAACCCGGAGCGTTGAACGAGGCGATGTCGGATATCTTCGGCGAGAACGTCGAGTTTTTCACCTTTGGCGGGCCGGACTGGCACAAGGGGGTACGGCTTCTCGAGCGCCCGCTGCAAAACTACGCCAATTGCAGGGCGGTGGAGTACCTCCCGGGAGTCCCGCACCCGCAGCGGATGAGCGAGTTCGTTCGCACCGGGGAAGACAACGGCGGTGTCCACGGCAATAGCTGCCTCATCAACCACGCCTACTACCTGCTCGCGGCCGGCTTTCCCAACTCGATCGGGATTCGCGACGCCAAGCGGATCTTTTACCGTGCCCTGACCAGGTATCTCCTGCGCAACTCGCAGTTCGTGGACGCACGTCTCGCGGCCACCGACCTCTGTAGCCCGGCCTCCACCCAAGCCCAACGCACCGCCGAGGCGTTCGATGCAGTGGAGATTTTCGACGGCGAGACCACACCCCCGCCGCCGCCGTTTCCACCCGTCCCCGGGCCCGATGCGCTGCGGTTCGTGTTTTACGACGCAGGGCAAGACGAGTTCTTCCTCGGCCGCCGCGAGGCTGGCCTCGGTGATCCCCACCCAGGGTGCAACTGAGCGCGGTCCCGGTGGCGCCGAAGCGCCCCGCAGTGTCGGGAGACGGCCAAATCGCGGCGTTCGCCTTCGCGCGCAACGAGCTGTGCTTGATCCTTACCGAAGCCGAGTTCGAAAGCGCAGAAGAGTGCCTGGGCTGCGCCGGTCTGGTGCACTCGGTGGCCATGGCGCCGGACTCGAGCAAGTTCGGGTTCGTCCTGCTCGATGCACGAGGGCAACCAGAGCACGTGATCACGCTCGTTGACCTGCGCAGCGAGACCGCGGAGAAGGTTCCGCTCGCGGCTCCCTCGATCGATAGACAGCAAATCGGACCCTTGAAATTTGCCGACGGGATGGACTTCGCCGCGGACGGGCGGTTTCTTATTTACTACGCCTACAACGTGGTCCCCGTTGCCGGCGGTGAGGATTTGGGTTTGTGGAGTGTCTACGCATACGACCTGCTCTTGCGGCGCACCTTGGTCGTGGTGCCGCCGGTTCCCGGCCTCGACGTTGGGAACCCCCTCGCTCAGCAACACCAGTGACAACTTCCTCCTGCTCGATGTTTTCGCGCAGGGGGAGAATCGGGTGGTCGCCGCCAACCTGACCGACGGCCGCACCGCCGAGGTGGCGCTAACGGGCGATACCCCGGGCTTGCCAGTCTACAACGGTGACGATTCTGCGGTGCTGCACATGGTGAGCGACCCCGAGACGGTCATCGGCACTTCGCTCGTGAGGCGGGCGCTGGCCGCCGATCGCATCACACCGAGCGGCCCCCAAGAACTGGTCCGACCCGACGCGGCAGCCGGCGTCATCTACCGACGCGGTCCGTATCCCGGCCCGGCGCCGACCCTCACACCGACTCCTGTCACGCGCCGCCCGAAACCCACTCCCACCGCGACTGCTGCCGGCCGCACGGCCTGCACGGGCGACTGCAACGAGGATGGAGAGGTTACCGTGGACGAACGGATCCAAGGCGTGAACATCGCGTTCCGCAACAAGTCTTTGAATGAGTGCCCGGTTTTCGACTCGAGCCACGATGGGGAAGTCACCATCAACGAGACCATCCAGGGAGTGAACAACGCGTTGAACGGATGCAGCTAGATCTCCAGACCGCCCTTTGCTCTGCCTGGGTACGGAGCTGGGTTCAAGCACAGGATCCTTCCCACCAGGCCGCAGCACGACGGCGGCGATGCGGCCTCCACCAAGCGAGCCGAAACCGGTGCACGGTTCAGCCCTGGCTCAGTAAAGCGGCGAGCCCGCGTTGCGGGCCACGGATGCTCGAATCAAAGCACGGGCACCCACAAGGGCCGCCCCCGCATCGAACTAAATTCAGCGGGGGGACAGCGCCGGCCGTTTGTCCGTTCGCCGCTACCCAAAGCGACCGTCGGGCCTTGCATGGAACCACGAAAGCCGAGCGTCATGTCCGGTGAAGGAGGGACCATCCCCCATTCGCCATTCGCAATCCACTGCTCGCTGTCCGCGGCCACGCCGTAGGTGTCCGGGAACACCTCGCGAACGCCTCCCGTCGGGCTGGGCTACGATGTGCTAAACGGCGACTGTGCCTCTCTCCCCTGGCAAGCTGCAGCGGCTGGTCCGCAGGGCGCACCGCGTCGGCGCCCGCGCAGACGAGTCACGAGCGCTGGCAGTGCGCAGAGGGGCGCCGGGCTTGGGCCGAGCCGGACGGAGTCTTGCGTTGCGTTCAGCGGGCCTTGCGATGCTGGTCCTCGCTGCGCTTTCACCCGCATGCGGGCATGCACTGCAACTCACTGGCGTGCTGTTGTACTCAGCCGACGGCGAGGGGCAGCCGGTGGGGCCTGTGTGGCACACCGCTTCTGGTCTCGGCGGGCGTGCACTCGGGTTTACCCGCTGGCCACCGCCCCAAACCCGAGGCATTCCCTTTCCGCAAGCAGCGGACGGGACGCTGACCGTCGACCTTTGGCCTGCCCCGCTCGTCTCAGCCCACGTATCGCACCTGTTCTGGCAGTACCTGCCGGGGGAATTCCCAGCCGCTGTGGTGCTCAACCTCTACTTCAATGGGGACAACATCAACCCGGGCATCAGTGCCTGGATCCCGTGGCGATACGGGTTCACTCACCACCGGGCGAATCCCTCCCCGAGCACGCTTTCCCTCGCGCTCGACGTCGTGGACAACCCGCAGAGTCTCGAGTTTCGCGATGGCCAGCTCCTCGCCCGCCTCACCGCGGCATTCTTCTTTCCTTCGAGTGGTGAGCCCAAGCAGTGGCGCCCGCGAGACTTCACCGACATCGACCGGGTCGGCACCGAAACCCTCACCCCGGACGGACGGCCCGACGGCGTGCTGATTTTCGAGCTCAAGGTGGAACCGGACCCCGCCGCGGCGGCGCCGCGCTGGACACCACCGTGGGCCGCAGCGCGCCGCGCACCGGCAGAGAGTGTGCCGCTTTCTGTCCGCTCGCTCGAGCGTCTCGATACCCCCACGCTCCCGCTCCCCACGCTACCGGTAACACGCTCGCCGACTCCCGGACCCTCCAGTGCCAGCACCGCCCCGGCAAGCGTGGAGAACACAAGCGAGCCGTCCGCCGCACCTGAGTCGCCGGCGGATTCGGAGGCACAGGCGCTCGCGCCGACAACCACAGCACCCACAACGCCCGCACGGAGCCCCACGGGCACCCCGCAGCGTACCCCTACGGGAGAAACTACCGCGACGCCTCCTCGAGTGGGTCCCCCAACCCCGTTGCCGACCACTGCCGTGCCCGCCACGAGAGGCGCAGCGACGCAACGAAACGCAGGCGCTGCCTCGCCCACGGCAATGCAAGGCATCCCAGCACCCTCGCCGACCCCAGCATCCTGGTGGCGGCGCTGGCGCGCGCGGTGGTGGGGGAGCTGAGCCGCGCCGCTGCGTGGCACGCCCGGTATCGCACCGGCAATGACACGAAGGCCCTTATAGGATGCAATCCCTTTCCACCGTGCAACGCCTTCAGCTTTGAGTGGTGGTGGAGGCAACGTGGATGTTCGGCAGCAGCGCGGCGGTGGAACCGCGGGTCGCCGGCACCGCGATCGAGATGTGACCGCGTGGATGATCGAGACGCCCTGCCCGCGGCGCCACGGGCGGCCAAAAGGGCCGCCCCTACATGCCGCAGGGGGCATCCGTGCCCATGCGGGAGCAGCTCGCCGCAAACACGTTGTAAGGGCAGGCCTTGTGCCTGCCCGTGTTCCGAATCGAATGCGCCGATCGCGCCGCGCCGAGACCCGCGGCACGGCAGCCACGTCGCCACCACCGCGCACACGATGGCAATGCCTTGCCCGCAGCGCCACGGGCGGCCACAAGGGCCGCCCCTACATCGAATCAGATTCGGCGTGGGGACCGCACCGACCCATTTCGCCGTTCGCCGCTGCGCAAATCAGGCCTCTCGCCCCGCAGGGAACGGCCCTGCACGAAATCCATCCGCCATGTGCGGCGAAGGGGGATCCTTCGCCATTCGCCATTTACCGTTTACCGCTCGCTGCTCGCGGCTCGCCGTCTACGCCGGGGGGCGTTGCGTTGGAATCCGCAGTTGGGGCGGGCTAGAAGCGCCCCGTAATGGAAGAAGGGCAGCCGAATCAGGGAATCGTTCTCGACGTCCTTGCCGAGCGTTACGCGAGCCCGGAGATGGCGGAAATTTGGTCTGCGGCCGGCAAGGTGCGGCTCGAGCGTGAGCTTTGGATCGCGGTGCTTAAAGCCCAGCGCCAGCTCGGGCTCGACATCCCGGACGAAGCCATTGCCGCTTACGAACGGGTGAAAAACAACGTAGACCTCGCCCGCATCCGTACGCGAGAACATGTCACCAAGCACGACGTCAAGGCGCGTATCGAGGAGTTTTGCGCGCTGGCTGGCTACGAGCACATCCACAAAGGGATGACCAGTCGCGATCTCACGGAGAACGTGGAGCAGTTGCAGATCCTGCGCTCTCTTTTGCTGCTGCGCGACAAGGCGGTAGCCTGCCTCGCCCGCTTGGCTGAGCGCGCCCGCGAGCTGCGCGATCTTGTGCTCCCGGCGCGCACCCACAACGTAGCGGCGCAGCCCACCACCCTCGGGCGCCGTCTGGCGATGTTCGGCGAAGAACTCTGTCTGGCCCTCGAGCACCTCTGTTGGTTCATCGAGCACTACCCGCTGCGCGGCCTCAAAGGACCGGTGGGCACGCAGCTCGATCTGCTCACTCTGTTCGCGGGCGACCACGACAAGGTCCACGCCCTCGAAGCCGAAGTGGCGCGCTTCCTCGGCTTTTCCCGCCGCCTCGACGCGCCTGGCCAGGTTTACCCGCGCAGCCTCGACCTCGCTGCCGCCAGCGTGCTCGTGCAACTCGCCAGTGCCCCGAGCAACTTCGCGCGCACGCTGCGCCTGATGGCCGGTCTTGAACTGGCAAGCGAAGGCTTCTCGGAAGGGCAAGTCGGTTCTTCCGCGATGCCACACAAGAAAAACGCACGGAGTTGCGAGCGGATCAACGCGCTGTTCGCGGTCTTGCGCGGGCACTGGAACATGCTTGCGGCTCTCGCCGGCGACCAGTGGAACGAAGGGGACGTGTCGTGCTCCGCGACTCGGCGCGTGGCCTTGCCGGGGATGATGCTGGCCAGTGATGGGATTTTGGAAACCTTTCACTGGGTGGTGGCTCACTTCACGGTTTTCCCGGGCATGATCGAGTCCGAATGGCGCCGCTACGCCCCGTTTCTCGCCACCACCACGCTGCTCATGGAAGCCGTCAAGCGTGGTGCAGGCCGCGAACAAGCCCACAAGGCGCTGCAGCGCGCCGCGCAAGCAGCGGCCGAAGCCTTGCAGCGGGGCGAGGATGCTGCGGCGCACTTCACCGCTCGCCTAGCGGCCACACCCGAACTCGGGCTCGACTCGGCCACGGTCCAGCGCGTGCTCGCGCACGCGCACGGGTTGCTCGGTGAAGCGCATGCGCAGACCGACCGCTTCGTCGCTGCCGCTGAAGCGTGGCTCGCGCGCTTCCCGCAGGCTCGCGCGTACGCTCCCCGCGACATCCTTTGATCCGTTGGGCACACTCCGCCGCAGGCTGAGGCGCTGCTGCGCGTTCGCCGTCCAAGCAGCGCAAAGCCGGTGCCGCCGCGGCTACCGAACCTCGCGCACGAACGCGGCGGGCAGCTTCCCCTCAGCGAGTGATGGTCACCGGGGCCGGGCGCTGCGGCTGCGGCAAGGCAGCCACCAAAACCGGCTCGAGCGGAGCGGCTGGGCGCACCAAGGCGGAGATTTGCCGCAGCAAAGCCTGCTTGGCGAGTGCGAAGCGCTTCGGGTCCTGCACCTCGCGCCGCAGTTCGACTTTGGCCGTCAGGGGGTCCTGGTACTGGCCGTTGCGGAACAAGCCAAAGTGCAGATGCGGCCCGGTTGCCAGGCCCGTCTGCCCCACCCACCCGATGACTTGCGTTTGCCTGACCCGCGCTCCCACCCGCACTGTGGGCGCGATCCTCTGCAGGTGTGCGTACTCGGTGGTCCAGCCGTTCTCGTGGCGCAGTTCGATGCGGTTGCCATATTCGCCGTCCCACCCCGCGAACGTCACCACGCCGTCACCGGCAGCCCGTACCGGGGTACCGGCTGGCGCGGCAAAGTCCACCCCATAGTGCGGGCGCGCCACCTGGAGTAGCGGATGAAACCGCCGCTTCGAGAAGTGGGAGGAAATGCGGGCGAACTCCACCGGGTAGCGCAAAAACCCTTGCGTAAGTGTGCGGCCCTGCCCATCCACATATACTCCCTGGCCGCCGTCGTTGTAAAAAAAGGCTTGCGCCACCCGCGTGCCGCTGCGCACCTCTGCCGCTAGGAGCTTGCCAGGCGGCAAAGTACGGCCTTCCACCGTGGTGCGGTGCTCGTACAGCACGCGGAAGCGGTCCCCCGGCCGCACCCGGCGCAAATCGAACTCGCCACCCAGCACGTCTGCCATTTGCGACACGACTTTGTCGGGAATCCCTGCCTGGCGTGCCGCCTGGAAGAAGTTCTTGGTCACCAGTCCTTCTGCTGCCACCAGCCGCACCCGGGCTTGCAGGGGCTCGGTTTTCCCTTGCAGCGCATTGCCGCGCCGGTTCACCACCACGCGCACGCAGTCATCCACCTCGTAGCTCACGCGCTCGAGGCGCCCGCCGCGAAACGCAAGGCGCAAAAGGTGCCCCGGGCTCAAGGCAAACTCGCCCGCCGCCCGGCGCATCGCCTCGTCCCAGCGCAGCGCTTCGGCGCCGCCTTGCCCGTAGTCGGCCAGGATGCGGGTGAGGGTTTCCCCAGGCTGAACCACGCGCTTTTGCTCGACCACCGCTGCCTTTTGCCGAGTTGCGGCTTTGCCGCGGGCGCGCTTGGCGGCCTCTACCGGGGCGACGCAAACCACGATGGCGATCGCAATCAGCCACAGCCGCTGTGCGTGGTGCATCGTCGTCCTCTCCTTTCCGCGACATCCTGGGAGAGGCCGCATCCCACCGCACAACCGGCTTGCGCCGACCGCGGTTTTTACACCGCTTTCGGTGCCTCTCCTTGAAGGCCTACGAGGTTAGCTGCCGGGTTCGGGATCAAAGAGTTTCCCGTCCGAGCGCCGCCGCGCCGCGCTCGAGATTCACCCCAATTCCTTGGTTCCCCCGCTCCCTGTCTCCAGAGATTCGGCCATGTCGCGACTGGCGTGATACAAGGGTTGCGAGACTGGGTCAACCCCGCGGCAACAAATTTTCTGGACCGAAGGACCGCCTCCTCCCTCTCGTTGCCCGGCTGCCTGGGCCGCGCCGAGCCGCATTGCCTCGGGCTCTCGCTTTGGCAAGCTAGACGGCATGGTCGAGTTTCTCCCGGAAACGCACGTCGCAGAGCGGATGGAGCGCTTGCAGGCGGCACGTGCGGCGACCCAAGCCCGCTTGGGGGGCCCGCCGGACGGAGTTCGCCTTTCGTACTGGGAACGGTGGTTCGAGGAACACGCGGGCGAGGTGCTCGCGCGCTTCCCGGAGGTCCGCCTACGCGAGGGCAAGGTGGTGCGCTACCGCTTCTTTGGCCAGCAAGGGCGCGACCTGCGCGTGCGCCCGTATGTGGCCGAAAAGAGTTTCGCAGACCTGCGCCCTCACGCTTGGCTCGAATGGGTCCCGGCGCCGGACTCGCGCGACGCGCGCGAGCGGGCTGCGCCCACGCAAGACGTGGCCCTGCTGTACCGGCACTGGTCGTTTCCGCGCACCGCCGCCGGCGTGTTCGACTACTGGCTGGTCCTGCAAGAACTGTGGGGAAGCATGCGCTGGGCCCACTCCCAGTTGGTCGCCTCGGAGGCACGCTTCCAAGCGCTCACCAGCACGCCCGAGTGGACGGTTCGCCAGCCCCCGGAGCGCTTCGAGCCAGCCGTGGCCCTGGGCGCCAACCAGGCGCACCTGGCCGTGCTCCTCTTCTGCCCGCTCGAGCAGTTCCAAGTCACCTTGCAGCGGATCGAAATCGACGACCAGCAGGCACTGCGTTACGAAGACGCCATCCTCGTGGCCAGTGGCCCGCGCGGCTATCGGCTGTGAACACCCCGTGGGAGAAGGGAAGGAAGAGATGCAACGCCATGCCCGGCTTTTGACGAGAGGTAAGTGGGCAGCTCTGGTTCGAACCTTGATCGCTCCCCTAATTTGTACTGGCTGCGTGATGGGGCGGGTCTACCGCGACCACCCGCTCGACGAAGCCAAGATCGCCCGCCTCGAGCGGGGAGTGACCACGAAGGCACAAGTGCTGGAACTGTTCGGCCCCCCGCAAGAAATCGAAGCGCGGGAACTGACGGCTATCGGGATCCCCTTCGACGCGCTTCTCAGCCGGCGCGGCGACAAACCGCCGGAGGAGCGAATCGTGACCGCCCGTTGGTTCCGCTACACGTACTCGCGCGCCAACGCCATGGCGCTCGTCCTGCTGCTCTTCAACTACGCAGAATTCGACCAAAAGAGCGACATGCTGGTCATCTTCTTCGATGGCGACGGGCGGGTGGAAGACTTCGCCTACCGCAAAGGCACTGCAGAGCTGCCGCGCTTCGGGTTTCTCAGCCGCCGGGGGCGGCCCTGAGCGTATGCGGGCGCCGCTTCGCTGTCTGCTTGCCGCCGCATGGCTGGGGCTTTGCGGCTGCACGATTGCCCGCTCGTACACGGGCACGCCGCTCAAGGGCGAGGTCGAGCGCATCGTGCCCGGCACCTCGACGCGTTCCGACGTGCTGCGCGAACTCGGCCCACCCACGCAGATCTTCCACCAGACCAACGGCGACGCCTTCGTCTACACCTACCAGCGCTGGAATTACGCGTCCTTCCAATTGCGCGATCCGATCACCGGAACCACTTGGTTCACCTACACCCGGCGCTTCGAAAACCGCGACCGCGTACTGGTGATTTTCGACTTCACCGGGGTCGTGCGCGACATCGCCTGGGATCGCCACACCGAAGAGATGCCGCCGCTATGAGCAACCGCCGCATTCGCGCCTCCGGCACCGTGGCCGTGCTCGTCCCGCTCCTGCTGAGCGCGTGTGCGCCGCGACCCGCCGGCCCCAGTGCGCAAGAAGAGCGCGCCCATGCCGTGATCTTGCTCGTGGGTGACGGAATGGGCGACCAAGAGATCACGGCGGCCCGCAATTTCGCTTACGGTGCCAGTGGCCGCTTGCATCTCGACTCCTTGCCCGTGCGCGGCTGGTCGCTCACCGCCAGTGTGCAAGAAGCCTTTCCCCACCTGCCCGATTACGTGGTGGATTCGGCGGCCAGCGCCACGGCTTGGGCGACTGGAAAGCGGACCAGTAACGGCCGCTTGTCCACCACAGCCGGAAGCAGTGAGCCGCTTCCCACCGTGCTGGAACGGGCCCAGGAAGCCGGCATGCCGGTTGGGGTGGTCACCACCTCCGACGTAACCGATGCGACACCTGCGGCGCTGTTTGCCCATGTGGAACTCCGCCTTTGCCAGGGACCAGCCGACCTCCGCTTCTGCCCGCGTGCGCGGCGGGAAAACGGCGGGCCAGGCTCGATTGCCGAACAGGCAGTCGAGCGCCGCCTCGACGTGCTCATGGGCGGCGGCCGGAAAAAGTTCGAGCAGCGCATCGAGGCCGGCCCCTGGCGCCGCCAGACGTTGCTCGAAGTCGTGCAGGAGCACGGCGACACCCTCCTGCGCGAGGCTGCCGAACTCGGCAGCCTCGACCGGAACGCTCGCCACGTCATCGGCCTTTTTGCGGAGAGCGACTTCTCTCCCCAGTGGGACGGAGAGCCGGCCCGCCCCTTCCCGGGCAGCGGCCCGCAGCGCTGTGTACCCGGCCAGCGCCCGGCCGAGCAGCCCTCGCTGCCGCAGATGACCGAGGTCGCGCTCGCGTTGTTGCACCGGTGGGCGGCCGAGCGCGGCACACCGTTTTTCTTGCAAGTGGAAGGGGCGAACATTGATAAAAGCGCACATGCTGCCGAGCCGTGCGAGCAAATCGGAGAAACGCTCGAGCTGGACGACACGGTGGCTGTGGTTCTGCGCTACGCCGCCGCCAACCCGGGAACCCTGGTGATCCTCACCGCGGATCACGCCCACGCAACGCAAATCGTTCCCTTTCCTGGCGAGCGCGCGCGCCCGCCCGGGTTACTCAGTACACTGGTGACCCGCGAGGGAGCGCTCCTGACCGTGTCCTACCCCACACAAATCGTAGGCGGCGCGCAGACCCACACGGGAAGCCAGGTACCGATTCTCGCCAGCGGTCCGTTTGCGCAACGGCTTGCCGGCACGCATGCGCAAACCGAGTTGTACCGCGTGATGAGCGCGGCCTTGGGCTTGCCCGATTAGGAGAAAAAGCGCGCGAGTTCGGGCTGCATTCGCTCTGCGTCTTTGCGGCCGAGTTCGAACAAGTGCGAGGCGTAGCAGCGATCGAAGTACAGGTACGAGAGCAAGTCCGCCTCGCTGACGGTGCCGCGCGCTGTCCAACGAACCACGTTTTGCCCCAGCCAATCGCGCAAGCCGCGCCCCGGCCTGCGGTGCTGCAAGCACTCACCGGCAAGCTCGCCCAGATCGCGCGAGGGGCGCAGCAACAAGGGCTCCACCACCCGGTAAGCCGCGCCTCGCTCGCGCGCAATTGCCTCGTTGATGCGCTTTAAAAACTCCTCGCCGCAACAATCCACCACGGTGCGCAAGAGCGTGTTCAAGGTGCGCATTCGCTCGACGTCGTCCTCGACCCGGTCGAGCAGGAGCGCGTTTAGGGCCTTTCCAGCCAGGTACGCTAGCGACTGGTACGAGGCTTCCCGGCGGCGCGCGATGCGGTCTTCCTCCTCGGGCGGGCGCGCGTAGCGCAGGCTCACCACCAATACACGGTCGGCACCCAAGCGCAAGGCGGGAGCGAGAGGGGTGTTCAGGCGCAAGCCGCCATCGCAGTAATACGCGCGCTCGATGCGCAGGGCCGGAAAAACGAGCGGGATCGCTGCCGAGGCCAGCGTATGGGCGGGAGTGATCTTTGTCGGGCGGGCAATCACAAAGGGGTCGCGTGCCCACGCCGGGGGCTGGCGCATGCCCCGATCCACGAACACGACCGAGCGGCCAGTGGCGATTTCCGTGGCTGCCAACGCCAGCGCGTCTACTTCGCCGCTATCCAGGCGGGCGCGCAAGCGCTGCCAGTCGATGTTTTGCACGACGAGTTCCTCGAGCCAGCTAGTGTCGAACAGCCCCGGCAGCCGCTCGCTGACACCCGAAGCCTTGGCGGGAAGCGGCGGCGGGGGAGAACCGAGGCCCAAAAGCCGCAGCGGCAGGCGAAAAACGTCGGTCACCCCGCGCGGTCCGAAAATCCTCTCCACCGAGAGCGAAAACCACACCTCGCGCAAGCGTTGCAGCGCACCCGGGTCGTCCTGGTGCGCCGCCAGAAACGTGGCGTGCAGGGCGCCTACGCTCGTCCCCGTGACAATGTCGAAGTGCGGTGCGCGCCCCAAGTGCTGCGGCAGCTCCTGGTACAGGTAGGAGAGTACCCCAGCTTCGTAGGCACCTCGTGCCCCGCCTCCGGAAAGGACTACAGCCATCTTTGCCTTACCTTGGGCCATGCGCCTCAGGTTGAAATCCGGGGGGCGCCCGGTCAAGCACCAGCGCGAAGCGGCATGCACGCCCGGCGCTGCCTTGATAAGGAAGGGGCATGCAAGAGTTTCCGTTCCAAGAGCTGTTTCCGCTTGCACCGGACGACACGCCGTACCGCAAACTCGAGGGCGACTTCGTGGCGCTCGACCACTTCCGCGGTGAGCGCGTGCTGCTGGTGGAAGCTGAGGGCTTACGCCAGCTCGCTGCCACCGCCATGCGCGACATTGCGCATCTCTTTCGCCCCAGCCATCTCGCGCAGTTGCGCAAGATCCTGGACGACCCCGAGGCGTCCGCGAACGACCGCTTTGTGGCTTGGAACCTACTCCGCAACGCGTGCGTTTCTGCCGGCATGGTCTTACCTTCCTGCCAAGACACGGGCACGGCCATTGTCTTCGCGAAAAAGGGGCAGCGGGTGTGGACCCTGCACGGCGAGGACGAGCTGGCGCTCGCCCGCGGCGTCTTCGACACCTACACGCACGACTACCTCCGCTACTCCCAGCTCGCCCCGCTCAGCATGTTCGAGGAGGTCAACACCAAGACCAACCTGCCCGCGCAAATCGAAATCGCCAGCGTCGCCGGCGACCGTTACGAGTTTCTCTTCATCGCCAAGGGAGGCGGCTCGGCCAACAAGACGTTTCTCTACCAAGAAACCAAGGCCGTGCTGAACCGCAAAGCCTTCCTCGAGTTCGTGCGCGAGAAAATCCGCACCCTCGGCACAGCAGCCTGCCCTCCTTACCACCTGGCCATTGTGGTCGGGGGCCTCTCGGCGGAGATGACCCTCAAGACGGTGAAGCTCGCCACTTGCCGCTACCTCGATGGTTTGCCCGTGCGCGGCAACGAACGCGGCCATGCGATTCGCGATCCGGAACTCGAGGAGGAGGTGCTGCGCATTGCCCAGGAAACCCACATCGGCGCCCAGTTCGGCGGCAAGTACTTCTGCCACGATGTGCGCGTGATTCGCTTACCGCGCCACGGAGCGAGTTGCCCGATCGGAATCGGCGTTTCGTGCTCCGCCGATCGCCAGGCCAAGGCCAAAATCACTGCAGATGGGGTTTTCCTCGAACAGCTCGAAACCGATCCCGCACGCTACTTGCCCGAGGTAGACGAGCGCCAACTGACCGGCGAGGTGGTCGCCATCGACCTGCGGCGGCCGATGGACGAGATCCGGCGCGAGCTTTCCCGCTACCCGATCAAAACCCGCCTCTCGCTCAGCGGACCGATGGTGGTGGCGCGCGACATCGCCCACGCCAAACTCAAGGAGCGAATCGAACGCGGGGAGGGGCTGCCGCAGTACTTCAAGGACCATCCCATTTACTACGCTGGCCCAGCAAAAACGCCGCCCGGCTATCCTTCCGGCTCTTTTGGCCCCACGACTGCGGGACGCATGGATTCCTACCTGCCGCTGTTCATGGAGCACGGTGGGAGTTACGTCACCTTGGCAAAGGGAAACCGCTCGCGCTTGGTCACCGAAGCCTGCAAGAAGTACGGCGGCTTCTACCTCGGCAGCATCGGTGGCCCAGCCGCTGTGCTGGCGCAAGAGAACATCAAGAAGGTGGAACTGCTCGAGTATCCCGAACTCGGCATGGAAGCGATCTGGCGCATCGAGGTCGAAAACTTCCCCGCCTTCATTGTCGTGGACGACAAGGGAAACGA
This sequence comes from Myxococcales bacterium, assembly GCA_037445065.1. Taxonomy (GTDB): domain Bacteria; phylum Desulfobacterota; class Binatia; order HRBIN30; family HRBIN30; genus JBBILD01. The sequence continues at coordinate 43,981 of JBBILD010000016.1, read as the reverse complement.
CTTTTTTGCCCAGCTCTAGTCGCTCCTCCGCACGCCAGCACGCGCGCCGGAGCGGCCGGTGCCCACGACCGGACAAACGGCACCGCGGGCAATCACAACCGCCGCCCATACGAATGGGAAGCGCGGGGTCGGACCCCTGACCAGAGGTGGCCCCATTAGCCCGCGCCGGCCGCACAAGGTGGCTGTCCTCGGAACGCACCATTCACCATTGGCCACCGACGGCTCGCCGGTCGCTGTTCGCGGCTCGCCATTCTCACCGCGCGCGTGGTCACTCGAAGGCGCGCAGGACTTCGGCGATGGCCTCCAATTGCCCGCCTTGTGTGGACGAAGGCACCAGAATCGGGGTTTTCACTCCGGCTGCGAACCATGCCTCCACACCTTCGCGCACCTCGTGTGCGGAGCCAAAGAGGGTGCAGTCGGCCAGCCAGCGGTCGCTCATGAGGCTCGGCAGCCGCTCGATTTCGCGCCGCGCGATGGCCTGCTGAATAGCGCGCATCTCGTCCTCATATCCAGCTTCGATCCAGTAGCGCTGGTAGTTGGGGAGCATCACGTACGAGAGCAGCGTTTTGCGGTTCACTGCGGCGGCGGCGGCGCGGTCGTCGCTGATGCAAGTGGGGATCATGTTACCGATGAAGAACGACTCCTCGCGCGCCCGCTCACCCAAGAAGCCCAGCGACTTCGGCATGTGCGACCGGCACGCATTGGCCCACACCGCACCCGAGGCGATCTCTGCCGCCAACTCCACCATCGGCCGGCGCAACGAAGCCAGCACGATGGGCGGCAAATCGCCCCACCGCTCTGCGCCTTTTCGCAACTCCTGCACGAAGCGGCGCACGTCCGCCAGCGGTTTTCCCGTTTGCACACCGAGGCGCTGCAGCACCGGGCCATGGCTGACTCCGATCCCGTAGCGGAAGCGGCCGCCGCTGAGCTCATGAATGAGGGTGGCGGTGAGTGCTGCCTCGTACGGGTGGCGCGTGTAAATGTTGGCGATCGCGGTACCGAACGGGATCTCGCGGGTCACGAAGCACAGGGCTTCGCAGAGCCCGAGGTTGTCGCCGAAACTGGGGCAGTAAATGCCTGCAAAACCGCGCCGCTCGATCTCCTGCGCCACCTCGAGCGCAGCGCGGCGTTTGCCGCGCATCGCGGCCAAGCTCAAGGCTGGTTTTTGCTGCATCACTTGCCGCCCTCAAAGCTCCTCTTCCTCGGCCTCACCGAGCTCGCCCCACTCGATCTTGCACTGCTCCGAGCAAAAGTAATGTGGCCAGTCGTCCACCACTACGATCTCTGCTTGTTTCTTTTCTACGGGCAAGCCGCAGTGCTCACAGACAATGGTCTCAGGCATGCTCTCCTCCCGGACGGGTGAGCGCTAGCGCATAACACGTCCGCTTCGCCGGCGGTAGCCTCGCTGGCCGAACAAGCGGGCCAGTTCGTCTTGCTCCGACCACTGCCAGCGCACGCGTTTGCCCCAGAGCCTCGCTTCGATTCCGCTGCCAGCTTTGACCACACCGATGCAGGCGCTGGCAATGCTGCTCTCCGCCCACGCTTGTTGCAGGGCCGGCCAATGCCGGGGCGGCACCGTGGCGAGCAAGGCACCTGAGCTGATCAGTGCCAGCGGATCGAGGGCAAAGTGGCGGCAAAGCAGTACCGTCTCGCCGGCAACTGGGATGCGGTCGAGATCCACCGCCAGGGCCACTCCCGAGGCCGCTGCTAGCTCCACCAGGCCAGCGCGCACGCCGCCTTCGGTAGGGTCGTGCATGGCCGTAACGCCGAGCCGCGCCGCGAGCAGTGCCTCGCGCACCACCGAGATCCCCGGGTTGCGGTGAAAGCGCGCCGCACGGGCGGCCTTGCGCTGGCCGAGCAAACGCAAGGCGCGGCGCGGAAACGAGCGGGCCAGAATGGAGGTGCCTTCGAGGCCGGCAGTTTTGGTGATCAGCAAGAGGTCACCCGGGCGCGCCCGACCGGGGAGTACCAGCTCGCGGCGCCGCGCCACGCCCTGGAGGTCGCCGGCCACCACCGGTTGCGTCACTGCCGGCGTAACCTCGGTATGGCCGCCGGTCACCGCAATCCCGAGCTGGCGCGCCGCGGCGTGGATGTCGCGCGCAATCGAGCGCGCCAGCGCCGCCGTCGCCCCCACCGGCAGCAAGAGCGTCGCTTGGAACCAAGCGGGAGCGCAACCGAGCACTGCCAAGTCGTTGGCGTTCACGTGTACCGCGTACCAGCCCACTTCCTGGGCGGTAAACGTTACCGGATCGCTTTTGAGCACCAGCACCCGCTCGCCCAGATCCACCACTGCTGCGTCGCGCCCAAAGCCGGGGCCAACCAGCACGCGCGCGTCGGCAGCTCCGCGGTAGCGAAGCAGCGCTTCGAGCGCACGGCGCGGTAGCTTGCCTGGCGCGAGCGGGTGCGAGCGAGCGTTGCTGGCAGCCACGGCGCGCTCAGGTGCGTTTCGGCTGGCGGTGGCGCTCGCGCCGCCGCTCGACAAACGAGCGCAGCTCTTGCTCGAGCGCTTTGAAGGCCGCGTGCAACGCCTCACCCATGTCGGCGGCGCGCTTGTGCGCTGTCAGCGTTTCCCCGGGCACGTGCGCCACCAAACGCACCTCCTCCGCCCCGCGCAAATGGTGCGGGCTGTGCACGAGGGTGACGTGCAAGCGGAGCACGTCCTGGCACAGCTCGCGTACCTTCGCCGCGCCGCGTTCGATCACGTCGCGCCAACGGGGGTGCACTTCCGTGTGCTGGGCTTGAATTTCCACATCCATACGCGTGCCTTTCTCTGCTCGGGATCCGCACTTGCGGGTCGCCCGACTCTACCAAACCCGCGTGCCCTGCCAACCTCTGCATCATCTCGTGCCCCGGCAGCGGCGGCTTCCGCCCTGCGTGCCAGCGCGACCCAGGCAACTCCCCGGTTACAACGGCACTTGTCGGCGTGGCCGGCGAAGCTCCACGCAACTGCCGGGCGCCGGTACGAATTTTCCGGGGTTGCAGCGCTCCTCAGGGTCGAACACCAGGCGCAGTTGGCGCATGACCATCAAGTCTTCGCTCGAGAAGAGGAGCGGCAGTTGCCCCATTTTTTCCACGCCGATGCCGTGCTCGCCGGTGATGCTGCCACCCAACTCGACGCATGCCGCCAGGATTTCGTTGCCGGCCTCGATGACCCGGCGCACCTCGTCTTCGTCGCGCTCGTCGTAAAGAAGAATCGGGTGGATGTTGCCGTCGCCGGCGTGGAACACATTGCCGATGCGCAACCGGTAGGTTTCGCCAATGGCCGCAATGCGCGCCAAAATGTCCGGCAGGCGGGTACGCGGCACCACACCGTCCTGGGTGCAATAGTTGGGGGCCAAGCGGCCCACGGCACCGAAGGCTCGCTTGCGGCATTTCCACAACCCCTCACGCTCGGCCGCATCCTGTGCGCGCCGCACTTCCAGCGCCCCCGCCTGCCGGCACAATTTCTCGACCTCCTGTCCGTCGCGCCGCAGTGCGGAGGGCAAGCCGTCCAACTCGATCAGCAATACGGCGCCCGCGGCACGCGGCAAGCCAGCGGCAAAGGCGTCTTCCACCGCCTGCACGATGAGCCCGTCCATCATTTCCAACGCAGCGGGGATGACCCCGGCGGCAATGATGGCGGAGACCGCTTCGGTAGCCGCGGCCACGGTCGGAAAGGAAACGAGCAGCGTGAGGTAGCTTGCCGGCTGACGCAACAAGCGCAGCACCGCGCTGGTCACGATGCCGCACGTTCCCTCGGAGCCGACCACGAAGCCGGTCAGATCATAGCCGGGCACGTCTTCCACCCATCCACCCAATTCCACTACCTCACCGTCGGGCAGCACCAGTTCCACGCCGAGCACGTGGTTGGTTGTCACCCCGTACTTGAGCGTGTGCGGCCCGCCCGAATTCTCCGCGATGTTGCCGCCGATCGAGCAGGCTGCCTGGCTGGAGGGATCGGGGGCGTAAAACAAACCGAATTCCCGAACCTGCTGGCTCACCGCCAGGTTCACCACCCCGGCCTCGACCCAAACGCGGCGGTTGCGGCTGTCCACAGCGAGGATGCGCTTGAGCCGGCTGGTGCCGATCATCACCGGTGCCTCCAGCGGCACGCAGCCGCCACTGAGCCCGGTACCTGCCCCGCGCGGTACGAAGGGCACGCAGTCCTCGCGCAGCAGGCGGACGACCTCGACCAGTTGCTCGCGCGTCTCCGGCAAGAGCACCAGCTCGGGGGCGGAACGGGCGAGCGTGAAGCCGTCGCACTCGTACACGTGCAGATCTTCGATACGGTCCAAGAACCCACTCTCGCCGACAATCGCGCGCAAGCGCTCGCGCAACGCGTGCGACAACATCTTCTCACCTCCTCCTCGAGCCGCGCCCGCATCCGGCAGCACCCTGGTGTGGCGTTCTCTGCGGCCGGCTGCTGCGCGGTTCGCAGCTCTGCGCGGCAATCGCCAGGGGCGGTACTTGGCTCATCGGTTTTGCACCTCGGTGGCAAAGCGGGCACTGGCGAGCGCTTCGATGGCATCGAGCCGGCGCACCAAAGCGTCCCACTCATCCGCAAACCGCTGGCGCTTCTCCCGCGTGCATTCCTCACCCAGAAGCCCCTGGTTGCGCGCAAGTTCGAGCCCCGAGCGCATCAACACCTGCGAGAGCGACTCGCTGCTGCGCACGCGACGCTGCAAGTGATACTGGCGAGCGAGCCCCATGCAACGGGCCAGAAACCGCTTTTCCTCCACACCCTCTGCCACCGGAAGCAAGAGCAGCGCGTGCGCGACCACGCGGTACGCTTCCGCGAAGGCGCGTAGTGCCCCGGGTGCGACGTACGGGCGAATCCGCGCGAGCACCTGGCGCGCCCCCTCTTCCCCCACCTGCACGCGCGCCTCCCAATCCGGGTCGTGCAAGGCCAGCTCGCGCCCGACTTCGCGGCGGAACTGGTCCTTTTCGGGAAAGAAAAACTCGAACTTGAACAAATCGCGCAGGCGCAACAGCTCTTGCCAGAAAAGGGCCAGCGCGTCGCCCGCCTCGCCGCCGCTGGCCGGCGCTCGCTCGCGCGCTTCGGCCACGGCCAGCAAGGCGAGTTCGGCCAGTGCTTGCGCGACAAAGAAGTGCACCACGGTGTTGCGGTAGTAGGCAGCCACGAGCGCTTGCTCCGGCACGATGGCGTAGACGGGCTGCGGGCCCTCGGCAAAGCGCGAGGCGACCCCGCTTTCCTCGAGCGCCGCGAGCACCGCCGCCACACTCGCTTCGTCACCGGCGTCGAGGCGAGCGGTGACCGGTAGCCCGCGCCGCTCGACCAGCCCGCACAAGTCGGCCAGCAAGGCACAGATCTCGCGCAAGCTCAACGCCCGATCGGCCACGCTGAGCAAGGCCATGGTGAGCAGCGACACGGGGGTGATCGGGGTCGAGCGATTCATGCGCACGCACACCTCGAAGGCGATCTTGCGTACCGCCAGGTCGGGCTCCTCGCTCGCCGTACCGCTCCCTTCCTGGCCGCGGGCGAGCGCTTGGCTCAAAAAGAGAGGCTCGCCAAAGCGGATGTGAATGCTGCCGTAGCGGCGCCGTAAGCGCCCGAGCACGCGCATGAGCCAGCGCAAACTCTCGCGCTCCTTGGCGGCGCCGCGGTGCTCTTGCACGTACTCGCTAATGTCTTGGATTTGGTCGTAGGTAATCGAGACTGGCAGTAGGACCACATCTTCACTCTTGCCGCGGCGATACGCGTCAATCACGTAGGACAGCAGCCCGTAGCGCGGCGGAAGCAACTTGCCCGAGCGCGAGCGACCGCCTTCGATGTACCACTCGAGCGAGAAGCGCTTCTCGATCAGGTAGTCGAGGTAATGGCGCAGGACGATTTTGTAGAGCGCATCGTCTTTGAAGGAGCGGCGGATGAAAAACACGCCCGAGCGGCGCATCAGCGGCCCCACCGGGAAAAAATTCATGTTGTCGCCGCCGGCGGTATGGTTGGGCGGCAGGCCGTTTTCGTGCAAGGCATACTGCAACACCAAATGGTCGAGATTCGACTTGTGCGAGGGCAGGAAGCAAACCGGATAGCGCTGCAAAAGCTCCGCCACCCGCGCCATCTCGCTGCGCTCGTACACCAGTTGCGTGTAGCCCTGGCGGTAGAGCAAGCGTACGAGGTTGGCGACCAGGTCTATGACGTACGGACTGTGGGTGGCAGCGATCTCGCGCAGGTTCTTGGTCGCGCGCCGCATCACCTCTTCTTCACCCACGCCGAGTTGGCGTGCCACGTGCGCCATACTGGCACGAAAGGCGGGGCGCGCCAGGATCTCCTCGTGCACGAAACGCGGCACTTTATAGCGGGCGCCGCGCTGGCGACGTTCGGCGCGCTCCAACGCGAGTGCCGCTTGCCGGGCCACAAATTCTGCCAGTCCGTGCGTATGCTGCGCGTCGAGCCGTGCTTGCTGCTGCCAGCGCTCGCGCAGTTCCGACAAGCGTGCTGGTTCGCCGGCCAGCACCTCCCAGCGATCGGGATGGCGGGAAAAGACCCAGAGCTGGCGCAACCACCCCGGGTCGCGCGGGTCGCCAAAGGTCAGCAAATCGCGCAGCCGCGCTTCCCGCACGCCGCCCCGGCGCGGTGGATGCCAAATCAAGCGCACCGGCACGAACCTGGGGTTATCGCTCGCGCTCAACGCTGCCTCGAAGCGGGAGTCGGGGACGAACTTGCGCTGCCTGCGCGGCGAGGGCAGCCACAGGACCTCGCTGGTCGCTGCCCCTTGCCGCTCGAGGTACCGGCGCAAGACGCGGCGCTCGAGCCACGAGGCGGCCTCGACCAGATACACCGCACGTTCGCATCCTGCCGCGACCGCCCCTTCGCTGCTTCTTGCCAGCTTCACGAATGGTTCCATACGCCAGCGGCGCGGCACTTGTCCACGCAACACCGTCCCGCCGAGGCCGCGCCTGGAGCCAAGCTGGCCAATTGACTATCGAGGCAACCTCCGAGGATCGCATGAGTCAAGTCCGTTTGCTTCCACCCCCCGATCGTTTGTTGCTCGGCCCGGGGCCGAGCATGGTGCACCCGCGTGTGCTGCAGGCACTGGCCTCGCCGCTGGTGGGCCATCTCGACCCGGCCTTTCTCGCCATCATGGAAGAGATCAAGCGCCTGTTGCGCTGGCTGTTTCAAACCGAGAACGCCTTCACGATTCCTATCTCCGGCACCGGGAGCGCGGGGATGGAAGCAGCGCTCGTCAATCTGCTCGAGGAGGGCGACCAAGCGGTGGTGTGCGTGCACGGCCTGTTCGGCCAGCGCATGGCCGAAATTGCCCGCCGCTGCGGCGCCGAGGTGCACGTGGTCGAGGCGCCGTGGGGACGTACCGTAGATCCCACCCAGGTGGGCAAGGCTTTAGCCCAGTGCCGGCGACCGAAGCTGGTAGCGGTGGTGCATGCGGAGACCTCCACCGGGGTGCTGCAACCATTGGAAGACATCTCACGCCTGGCGCACGAATGTGGAGCGCTCTTGGTGGTGGATACGGTTACCTCGCTGGCTGGCCATCCCGTGTACGTGGACCGCTGGCAGATCGATGCTTGTTACTCCGGCACGCAAAAATGCTTGAGTGCGCCGCCCGGGCTGGCGCCACTGGCCCTCTCCCCGCGGGCGCTCGAGGCCATCGAAAGACGGCGCACTCCGGTGCGCTCGTGGTATCTCGATGTGTCGTTGCTCGCCCGGTACTGGGGCAGCGAGCGAGTCTACCACCACACCGCCCCCATCTCGATGAACTACGCGCTCCTGGAGGCCTTGCGCCTCATCGAAGAAGAAGGTTTGGAAGCGCGCTGGCGCCGGCACGAGAGGCACCACCGCGCACTGGTAGCCGGGCTCGAAGCCCTCGGCCTTCACCTCGCCTCTGAGCCCGGACACCACTTGTGGACCTTGCATGCAGTGGCGGTGCCTGAGGGAGTGGAGGAAGCACGGGTGCGGCAGTTGCTGCTCGAACAGCACGGCATCGAGGTGGGGGCGGGGTTGGGCCCGTTCAAGGGACGGGTGTGGAGGATCGGCCTCATGGGCGAGTCGAGTACCGCGGGCAACGTGCTGCGCTTGCTCGTCGCCCTCGAACACGTATTGCCGCAGTGCGGCAGGCGGGTGGAAGCGGGAGCGGGTGTGGCCGCCGCTGCACGCCGACTCGCTGCCGAAGGCGGGGCAGGCGCGTGAAGTCCGGAGCCATGCGCGCACGCATCGCACCGGTCACGATCCTCGCTTGGACCGTCGCGCTTGCCCTCGCCGGTTGTGCGGCCGAGCAAGGCACGGAGCGGGTGGCCCCGGTGCCCCCGCCGGCGGAGCGCGGCAGCGCTGGCCAGGAGATTGCCGATCCCGGCGAGTGCCGGCGCCTCCTGCAAGACGACGCCACACCCGACACCCTGCTCCAAGCTGCGGAGCGCAATCTCGAGTATCTCTCCCGCCTGCCGCTCGAGCGGCGCGTCACCGTCGGCGGGCGCGAGCTTTCGGTGCGCGAGCTGGTACGCGTGACGCAACTCGTCAAAGAACACGCACAGCAGCCTTTAGCCTTGTGCGAGGCCGTCGCTTTGCGCGCGCCTGCTGCGGGCGATTCGCTGGTGGTGGCTGGCTACTATCAGCCAGAGCTGCGCGCCAGCCGCAAGCGCAACGAGCGTTTCCGCTATCCGGTGTACCGTCCGCCCGACGATCTCGTGGATGTGGATCTGCGGGAATGGTGCCCCACTTGCCCGCCGCGCGTTTTGCAAGGGCGGGTGAAGGACGGGAAACTCGTTCCGTACTTCACGCGCAGCGAGATCGAAGCCGGGGCGCTGGGCGGACGCGGCTACGAACTCGCCTGGCTCGAGGATCCTGTGGAGGCCTACTTTCTGCACGTGCAAGGCTCGGCCCTGCTCGAACTCGAAGACGGCGTGCGCTTGCAAATCAGTTACGCCAGTTCCAACGGGCACCCGTACGTGTCCCTGGGCAAGGTGCTCAGCGAGCAGGGCAAGCTTCCGCCAGGCGCGGTGTCCCTGCGGGATCTTAAAGACTATTTGCGTGCCCATCCCGAAGAGCAGCGCGACTTGTTTGCTTTGAATCCGCAGTACGTGTTCTTCCGCGGGGTGGTGGCCGGGCCGATGGGAAGCTGCCAAGTCCCGCTCACCGCGGGGCGTTCGCTTGCCGCGGATCCGGCAGTGTACCCGCACGGGACGGTGGCATTTCTCGAAATGCAGCCGGATGCAGAAGCGGGCGGACGCGGTAAGGCGTACCGGCGCTTGGTCTTCCTGCAAGATAGCGGCACCACAGTGAGCGGGAGTGGGCGCGTTGACCTGTACTGCGGAAGCGGAGAGTTGGCCGAGGCGCAAGCGAGCAACCTGCGCCACCGGGGAAGGCTCTGGTTTCTCGTGCCCCGTTGAGCAGCACAAGGGCGGCGCGCGGCCTGCGGGCAGCACACGGAAGCATCAAGGGCCGGGGCAACCGTTCGCACTCGAGCCGCTGCCCACCCGCGCGCCGTTCCATTTCTTCGCGCCCTGCGACCGATCCCGCCACGGTCGCGAAGGGCACCCTGGCCTTGCCTTTCCAGCAAAAACTCGCCATGAAGGGAGACGCAAACGCGGGCCGTGGGCGGCGGGGCTGGATGGGCGAAGCGTTGAGAGGCGCGGGCGGGCGCTGCTGAGCGCCCGCGTTTGCACCTCCCAAACGCCACTGCGTCGCCTCCCTTGCGACCCCAGGCGACCCCCGTGTCCGACACGCTGTGCGTCGAGGTCAGGCTGTGCTCCGCGCCGCTTTCCGCATTGCATGGTGGTGGGGACAGCCGGTGCAGGTTCCGTCGCCCATTGCAGGTCGCCGCTGGCGCAGCCCGTTTCGGGTTGCAGGCATGCATTAGGGCATCCCAGTGTACGTGGTCCGGACAGCGTAACCCTTTCCGGGTTGCGCTGCGGCTTTTGGGGGTGGCGCCCGGCACCAACCCCGGGCTGTATTGGAGCAACGCCTTCAGCGTTGCTCGCATTGGGGGCAGAGTGGATGTGTCGTGGCAGCGTGGCAGGGGAAGCAAAATGTGGTCAACGGCCGGTCGCAGGTTCGTGCCACGTTCAGGTTGTATGGCGAGGCCTTGCGCCTGACCGTGTGCCAAATCGAACCCAATGCGTCAGTCGCGGCCCGGGTTCGGGCGGACACGGCAGGCATGTTTTCGGCATCGCGTGTGCACGACCGACACGCCGTATCGGTGGCGCCACGGGCGGCCACAAGGGCCGCCCCTACACCGTCTCGCACGTGGCGCCGTGCCGCGGGTAACCGGTGCGGTTCGAACGAACATTCGCAACTCACCATTCGCCGCTTACCGCTCGCTGCTGGCGGCTCGCGGTGCTCTTCCTGCGACCACAAGGGCCGCCCTACGAATTCGCACGCTGGAGCTTTCGGGGCGGGCCGGCTTCACTCCACCACGGGGAGAGTAGCAGGGTGGGCGGCGATCTCTTCCCACAGGTGCTGTGCCATGCCCAAGAAGGTCTGGCTCACTGGGTGCTGCGGATCGCTCAAGATGAGCGGCTCGCCGATCTCTCCGGCCTGCATGAGTGCCGGCGCGAGGGGGATTGCGCCGAGAAAGGGCAGGCCGAGTTCCTCGGCGAGGTGCTGCCCGCCGCCATGGGCAAACGGCTCACTGCGCTCGCCGCAACCAGAACACACGAAGTAGCTCATGTTCTCGATCACGCCGAGTACAGGGGCGTGCACTTGCCGGAACATCGCCACCCCGCGGCGCACATCCTCCAAGGCGAGAGGATGGGGGGTCGTGACGATCACACCGCCGGTGAGCAACAGCTCCTGGGTGATGGTCAGTTGGGCGTCCCCGGTACCAGGGGGCAAATCGAGCACCAGCACGTCCAGTTCGCCCCACTCCACGTCGCGAAAGAATTGCCCCAACACTTTGCTGATCATGGGGCCGCGCCAGATGACCGGCTGGCCCGGATCGATGAGCAGCCCCATGGACATCACCTTCACGCCGCTCCGCTCGAGCGGCAGGATACGGCGCGCCCCGGTGATGCGCGGCGACTCGCTGAGGGCGAGCATTTGCGGCACGCTCGGCCCGTAAATGTCGGCATCCAGGAGACCCACACGCTTGCCGAGCGTAGAAAAAGCGTACGCGAGATGCACCGCCACTGCCGACTTGCCCACACCTCCCTTGCCACTAGCCACCGCCAAAATGGATTGCACCCCGGGGATCGCCCCCGTCGAAACCACTGCGCGGCGACGAACGGGTTCGGGACGCACAATCTCCACTTCCACCGGTGGTAGCGCGGGGAACTCCTGCAAGCGCGCTTGCACCCGCTTCTGCAATTCAGCGAGGACGGCTGGGTCCGCCGTGGTCGGGGCGAGCACGACCTTCACGGCCATCGAGCCAACCTCGATGTCGCGCACGAAGCCGAAGCTCACGATGTCGCGCCCTAGGCCCGGATACTTCACGCTCTTAAGCGCCTCGAGTAGTTCTTGCGGTGTCGGCATACTGTTTCCTCGTGCGGCACCTTAGCGAGATCGGGCAAGGCTGACGAGGCAAACACGGCGTCCCTCTTGTTTCCGCACGCGCGCTTTGATCAAGCGCGCTCCGTGAACGATTCATCCGCGAGTGCAGGAGAGCTGTCCGTTCCGAGCCGCTTTGACCGATACCGGCAGCGTGCCGGGATGCTCCTTGCGCCGCTGGCCCTTGTCGCGGTGTGGTGGGCCGAGCTGCCACTCTCTCCCGAGGCGCAACGCCTGGCTGCGATCCTGGCGGCGGTGGGCGTGATGTGGGTCACTGAAGTCATCCCCATGGCCATGACCGCGTTTCTCGGGGTTGCCGCCGCGGTGAGCCTGGGCGTGGCCCCTGCGCAGCAAGCCTTCGCGCCCTTTGCCGATCCACTCATTTTCTTGTTCATCGGCACCTTCATCCTGGCGCGCGCGATCTTCGTCCACGGTGTAGACCGGCGGGTCGCACTGGCGATTCTGCGCTGGCGGATCGTCGGGTCACGGCCGGGCCGCCTCCTCGCCGCCTATGCGGGCGCTGCCACCCTCACCTCGATGTGGATCAGCAACACCGCCACGGTGGCGATGATGTATCCGATCGGCCTCTCCATCTTGCACGTCCTCGAACGGGAACAACCGCGCAACGCGGCGGTGGCGCGCTTCGCGGCAGTCTTCCTTCTCTCCTGTGCGTTCGGCGCCTCCATTGGCGGGCTGGCCACACCGGTGGGTACCCCGCCGAACCTGATCGGCCTTGGTTTTTTGCGCCGCTCGGCCGGGGCGGAGGTTCCCTTCTTTACTTGGATGGCACTGGGCATCCCCATCGTGCTGCTGCTGTGGGGGTGGGCGGTGTGGGACTTGCGTCGCGGCTTGGGCGAAATGAAGCCGCTTCTCGACCGGGTGGCAGAACACCTGGAAGAGGAACGGAAGCGGCTCGGGCCGTGGACCGCGGGGCAGCGCAACACCGTGCTGGCCTTCGCCTTTACCGTCGCGTTGTGGGTGGCACCCGGCCTGGTGGCCCTTTGCGGTGGGCAGCAGCACCCGTGGTATCGCTGGCTCACGGCCACCTTTCCCGAAGGGGTGGCCGCCCTGTTCGGCGCCGGCTTGTTGTTCGTGCTGCCGATCGACTGGCGGCGCTACCGCTTTACGTTGCGTTGGGAGGACGCGGTGCAGATCGACTGGTGGATCGTGTTCTTGTACGGCGGCGGGCTCGCACTCGGCACCATGGCCTTCCAAACTGGACTGGCTGAAGCTCTCGGCAAGGCGCTCACCGCGCGACTCGGGATCGATTCCGCGGCCAGCATGCTGGCGGTGTCCACCGCCTGCGCCACGCTGCTCTCCGAGACCACTAGCAACACCGCCTCGGCCAACATGATCGTGCCGGTGGTGATTGCGTTTGCCTCTTCGGCGGGTGCGGCCCCGGTGCTGCCGGCGCTGGGCGCGACCCTAGGGGCGTCGCTGGGCTTCATGTTGCCGGTCTCGACCCCCACCAACGCGATCGTGTACGGGTCGGGACGAGTGCCGCTCACAACCATGATTCGCCACGGCTTGCTGCTCGACCTCATCGGTGTTGCCGCCATCGTAGCGGTGCTGCTGCTGCTCGGGCCGATACTGCTCGGCTGAGGCTTGCCGCGCGAGGCTGGCCCGCCGTGGGTGACGATCTGGCTCGGTCGCGGTGGCGACTCGCCCAGGGCCAAAACAGCGGCGCGGGACTCACGAAGTTTTCAGCGGCTCGCCGCGCGCGTTCTTTTCTTGCAGCACCTGGATGAGCTTTTGCGGGCCATCGCGGCTCACGATATCCTGGAACTGGGCGCGGAAGTTGGCCACCAGGCTCGTACCTTCGATAATGACGTCAATAACGCGCCACTCCTCGCCGAACTTGCGCAGGCGGTAGTCTACCAAAATGGGCTCGCCTTGCGGGCGCAGGATGCGGGTTTTCACGGTCCAATCTCCGTCCGGCTCCTGGCGCTCGCCGGTCACCTCGGCGCGCTCGTTGTTGTACTGCTCGACATTGCGTCCGTAAGTGAGCGACAAGTGCTTGCGGAACTCCTCCGTGAACTGCGCCTGCTGCTCGGGCGTGAGGCGCCGCCAGTTGCGTGCCAGCACGAGCTTGGAGACGGTGGCAAAGTCGAAGCGCTGCGCGGCGATGTCCTCGATCCGCTTGCGCTTCTCGTCCGCCGCAAGCGAGGAGTTCGCGAGCACTGCAATCACCGCGTCCGTGGTGCGCTCGATTACTTGCCGTGGATTCTCCGCTGCCCCTGCTGCGGCCGGCAGACCACCGCCAGCCACGAGCAAGAGCAACGAGGCTGCTACGCACCACGCTCTCCGTTGCTTACTCATCTTCGTCCTCGATTTGGTACAAACTTTGGTCCACGCTCGCTTCGCGCGTGTCGGAAATCTGCGCCTTGCGCCGCTGCCAGTACGCGTTGCGCACGGCAGCGTAATAGTCCACCGAGGCCGCTTTCAACTCGCGCACTGCGTCGAGCACTTGCGCTCGGCCGTTGACCACAGAAACCGCTTGCGGCCCGATGGTGAAGCGAATGTCAGTGAAAAACCAGTAAACGGTGGCAAGCGAGTCCACTCCATAACCCAGCGCATCGCGCGGCGAGGAGGGACCCAGGAACGGAAGCACCAAATACGGCCCAGGCGGCACACCCCATACGGCCAGCGTCTGCCCAAAGTCTTCATCGTGTTTTTCCAAGCCCCAGTCGGACGCCAGGTCGAACAGCCCGACCAGGCCAAAAGTGGAATTCACCATGAAGCGGGCAACATCCACCGCGCTTTCGTGCGGCTTGCCCTGCAACAGGTTGTTCGCAGCAACAAGCGGCGTGTACGCGTTTGTGAACACATTGGCGATGGACTGCTGGACGCGATCGGGCAAGACCCGGTCCCACGCTTTCGCCACCGGCTCGAGCAGGTAGACGTCGAGCGCATCGTTGAAAGCAAACACAGCTCGGTTCCAGCGCACCCAAGGGTCCGGCTCTTCAGCCCGGACGGACGAACTGGGCGTCGCCACAAGGACGCTCAACACCACCCCGAGCCACCACTTCCCTACCAGCGTTTCTCTCATTCCGTGCTCCGGTTCTTCTCGTCGCCGCTTCCCCCGCGCTCGTTACTGTAAATGAACTTCCCGATGAGCCGCTCTAGACTGATGGCGGACTCGGTCATGGTGATCACGCCGCCATTGGTGAGGAACCGATCCTCACCGCCCACTTGCAGGGAGATGTACTGATCTCCCAGCAGACCTGCGGTCATAATCGAGGCCGTGGTGTCCACCGGCAGTTTCAGGTCGCGCTTGAGGTCCATGCGCACGCGCGCCCGGTAGTCCTCGGCCAAACGGATCTCGACCACTTGTCCCACTTTGACCCCGGCGATCACCACCGGCGCGCGCGGTTTGAGCCCGCCGATTTCATCGAAGTATGCATCCACGACCAGGCCTCCTTCGTTGCGCCAGGTCAAGCCGCCTACGTTGACGGACAAGTAAGCGAGGGCCGCCAGGCCAGCGAGCACGAAGAGTCCGACCGCGAGATCTCGACTTGGAGAGCGATTCATGGCGACTCACACCCCCCACAAGGCGGTGATGACATAATCGAATAACAACACCGAAACCGAGCCGGTCACCACGGTGGACGTGGTCGCAGCGCTCACCCCGGCCGAACTCGGTGCGCAAGTGTAGCCGCGGTAGGTGGAAATGAGCCCTACCAGCACGCCGAACACGGCCGCTTTGAGAAGACTCCCGAGCACGTCTTCGCGGAAGTCCACCGCGTTTTGCAAACTGGACACGTAATTGCCTGGATCCACTCCCATCAGAACCACTCCTACGAAGTAGCCTCCCGCAAGCCCGCACACGATGAACAACGCGGAGAGCAGGGGCATGGCGGCGATCATGGCGAGCGTCTTCGGCACCACCACCAAATGCACCGGGTCGATCGCCATCATGCGCAAGCCATCGAGCTGCTCGGTCGCCACCATGGTGCCGATTTCGGCTGTGGTCGCGGAGCCGGCACGGCCGGTGGCAAGCAGCGCGGTCAACACCGGGCCGAGTTCACGAATCAAGCTGAGCCCCACCACCGCACCCAGGGATTCCTCCGCACCGAAGCGAACCAGCGTGTTGTAGCCCTGCAGCCCGAGCACCATGCCCACCGCGGCCCCGCATACACAAATGATGAGCAACGAGAGCACCCCGATCTGGAACAACTCGCTCACAAACGCTCCCACCCGCGGTGGCGGAGTGAAGGCGGCGCGCAGTACGTCGCCCGCAAACAGCGCCATGCGCCCGAGTTCGGCCACGAAGCGGGCTGCCGCAAAGCCAATGTCCTCGATCACCCGCCGCATCGCAGCGCCCTCACCATCGCGCGGTAGGGATGTGGCGCGGCTCGGCGACCGCATCCTCCCGCACCTCTTCGTTGAAAAACTCGGCGATTTGTGGGTCGGCGCTCCCCGCCAGCTCGAGCGGCGTGCCGACCACCACGCTGTGGTCGAAGAGCAGCGCCACCCGATCCGCCATGCGCATGGTGGAGGGAATGTGGTGCGAGGAGACCACCATCGTGATGGCCCGCTCGCGGTTGATGCGCCGCAAAAGTGCCTCGATGCGCTTGACGGAAATTGGGTCCAGACCAGAGAACGGCTCGTCACACAACAGGATTTCCGGATTCATGAGGATGGCGCGCGCGAGCGACACGCGCTTGACCATGCCGCCTGACAACTCCGCCGGCAAAAGCGCGTCCACGTCGCGCAACCCCACCGCTTGCAGCGTGGCGTGCACGCGTTCGGCAATCTCCGCCTCGCCCAGACGGGCGTGTTCGCGCAACGGGAAGGCCAGGTTGTCGAACACGGTGAGCGAGTTGAGAAGCGCTCCGCCTTGAAACATCATGCCGAGCTTCTCGCGCACCCGGTAGAGTTCGCGCTCGGACAGGCGGCTGATCTCCACACCCGCGACCCAAATTCTGCCGCTTTGCGGCTGGATGAGCCCCCCGATCAAACGCAGGATGGTGGTCTTGCCGGCCCCGCTACCGCCGAGCACGACGCTGATCTTGCCGCGCGGGAAGGAACAACAAAAATCCACCAGCACACGCCGAGCGCCAAAACTCATGTTGACGTGCTCGAAGACAACGTGATCTGCTGCTGCCGCCTGGCCGCCAGACATGATTCAGGCTTAGGTACCGATCCGACCTAGCGACAACAAGGGAAGTGCTTTCCGGCCAGCAGCGCGCGGCAAGCGGCGGATGGCGAGTTGCGAATGTTCGTTTGAACCGCACCGGTTACTTGCGGCACGGCGCCACGTGCGAGAAGGTGTGTAGGGGCGGCCCTTGTGGCCGCCCGTGGCGCCACCGACGCGGCGTTTCGATCGTGCAGAAGTGTCGGCGAAAACATACCTGCCGTGTCGGGCCGAACCCGGGCCGCGATTGGGGAATTCCCCTCGATTTGGCACACGGTCAGGCACAAGGCCTGCCCATACAACCCGACCGCGGCACGAACCTGCGACGGGCCGTTGGCCACATCTTGCTTCCCCTGCCACGCTGCGACGACACATCCACCCTGCCCCTAGCGCGAGCAACGCTGCAGGCGTTGCTCCGATACGTGCTGAGGTTGACACCGACCCCACGAACCAGCGCCGCCCCCCCTTAACCCACAGCGCAACCGACGGACAGCCGAAGGTGGCTCTTCCTGCCAGAACTGCGAGCGTGCCGGGTTGGGTTGAGCGCCCACCCGGATCTCGGCTTTGGCCTAACACCCGAAGAAGGAAAACCCCGCCGTTCTCTGTCCGGGACTGACGGCTTGCTTGCTGCGCGAAGCTGAGGCATGTGCAGGCCGGGGTTCGATTCGTCCCTGTGGAAAGAGGTGTCCTTAGGCGGATCGCACCGTTTCACTCTCCGCGCTGCCACTGGGCGAGCCAGTCGAGGACAGCGGCCGCTCGCTGCCGGTTGTTGATCTGGCAATGGACGGGCTCTTGGGTGTCCAGCACCACCTGCCGATCCTCAGGGAGCCGTGCCGCGAGAGCGCGGGCGAGGGGACCGGAGACAGCAGGAGTGACCAGCGGGTCGCGTGCCGAATACGTGAAGTAGATCGGCGTATTGATGCCACGAGCGGCAAGCTGGGTCCCTAAGCTCTGCTCGGCAGCCTGCTCGAATGAGCCGTAGTGGCGAAGGTAAAAATCGTCGAGCACGGTGCGGTACTGCGGGATCCCTTGTAACAAGGAGAACAGCGAGGGTGGGTCGTCACGGAAGCCCAGCAAGTAATCGGCCGGGCTATCAATCCCAGCCGCCACCACCGCCCCCGGCCTTTGCAGGAACAACTGCGCGGTGCGCTGGCCACCGCCGCTACAGCCAAAGGAGTACTCGCGGCGAGCATCATGGCGAAAGGTACGCCGATACCAGTCCCAAACAAAGTCATCCATGACTCGCCCGTAACGCGGAGCGCGCATGTAATAGTCCACGACCTCGCCGCGGTGATAGCCGCCGTCGCCCCAGCAGTTGCCTGGGGCGACAATCCCCCAGCCACGTTCCAGCGCTTCCGCTGCAACCGGGCCGCTGAATTCGCCTTCCACCCCGCGCCAGGCGCCGTTGCGATTGAGAATCTCGATAAAGCCCACGAACCCGGGCTGGTCGCGTAGGATTTGCTCTGCAGTGCGCGGTGCCGCATGGGCAAAAAGCGAAGCCAGCGCCTCGATGAAATCGAGCCCATTCCCATGGAACAACATGAGAATGGGTGAGTCGGGCGTGGCTGGCGGTACGGCCAAGAATACCGCTGGCAGTCCCGGAGCGCTGGTTGCTTCGGGGATGTGCAAATAGTCCGTGCTGTCCGTACGCACGCACAAGAGCTGTGGGACTTCGTAGGCCGCCACCGAAAACGTACGCCCAGGGCTCAGATGCGGATTGGCGATCGCATCACTGCCGGTCTCGCGGCTGCGGGCGACGAGCCGCGTTCCGAGCAGTCGGGCTTGCAGAGGCTCCGGGCTGCTCTCTTCTCCATCATCCCCACACCCGGCACACAGCACCACTGCCACCAGCGAGAGCAGTGCGGCTCGGGCCAAAGCCCTCGCAAGTCGTGCGGCTCCTTGCGGCGCCCATCCCATAGGACTGGCCTCTATTGGCAACATTCGTTCGCTCCCTCTTCCTAGCCGTCGTTCCCGAGTCCCGTTTTCATTCGCCATACTGGCAGAACAACCGAAAGCCCCCCTCCGCTCATGCCAATGCCAGGCGGTGCGAAGGGCAGCGAGTACGCATGGTCGCGCACGCTAGATGGCCAGCCCCCGCGACCCCTGCTGTGAAGTGCGCGCGTTCGTGGTCGCTGGCAACGCGAGCAGGCGCAAGGTTCACCCTGAAGGGAACACGCACCGTGCGTCGCCCGATCAAGGCCCCAACGGTGCGGCCGAGGCGCCAAACGCGCTTCTTATGGCAACCCTGGTCGAGCGCGGTTGAGGGGCGGCCCTTGTCGCCGCCCGCAGCGTGATGCCGGTCCCCGTTCCCATCCTGACCGCGAGCCGCCACAGGGGTCCAAACGGGGGCTCGAGGGCGCGTGCCGAGAGCGAGTGCGTTGCGCCTTGCCGTTCTCGGCCCAAGGGAGTATGGGGCCACGCATACGGCCTCGGTGCAAGAAGGAACGAGCGATGCAGGTGCTCCTCAGCCGAAAACCCCAGCCGCCCTGCATCCTGAGCACGCGAAAAGCGGGCAGCGGTGCCTCGTCTGCACGGCGGTGCGCCGCGGAACCGACGCGGGAAGGACGACGATGAACCCGGACCAGCGGTTCTTGCACGCTCCGCGGTTCATCGAGACCGCGAGCGAAGTGTGCGAGCGGTACGCGATTTTCGGGAAGGTTCCGCAAGCCGTGGCCTTTCCCTCCAAAATGCAAGATGTCTCCGGCGCGATTCAATTTGCCGTGTCGGTGGATGCGCACACCGTGGTCTGGGGCTTGGGCGCGCGCCAGCACCTCTGCCCGCCGCCGGTCCGCTACCACTTGGCTATAGACATGCGCCGTATGTCGCAGGTGGTGCGCTACGAGCCAGCCGACCTCACCGTCACCGTACGAGCTGGCTGCTCGGTGGCAGAACTCGAAGCGGTGCTCGCTGCGCACGGACAGTGGCTCGGGCTGGAGCCCGCCTTGCCCGCGGAGACCACGATCGGCGGTCTCATCGCCAGCGCTGCCGAGGGGCCGCTGCGCGCCAGCTTCGGGCGGGTGCGCGACGCGCTCCTCGGCATTCGCTTTGTCAACGGAGACGGCAAACTGGTTCGGGCCGGTGGCCAAGTGGTCAAAAACGTGGCTGGCTATGACCTTATGAAGTTGCTTACGGGTTCTTGGGGGACTCTAGGGGTGGTCGTAGAGGCCACGTTCAAAGTACGTCCGCGTCCGCCCAAGCGGGTCGTGTACCGGTGCGCGAGCGGTTCTTGGCAAGAACTTCTCACTCTCGCTGCCACCATCGAGGAAAGCGGTCTCCAGCCCGACTTACTGGCGGTGATGACCTGGCCCGTGCTGCCCGCCCCCAAGCGGATCCCTGAGCCGGTGCTGTTCGTCGGTTTTTGGGGGCACGCAGAGGACATTCAAGTGCAGGAAGAGGAACTCCGCGGCTTGCTCTCCGGGGTGCCGCTCACGCGCGTGCCGCCAGCAGAACTTCCCAAAGTCTGGGAGGGAGTGCGCGACTTCCCCTTGGCCACCGCCCAGCAACGTTGCGGAGCGCGCGCCTCGCTCCTTCCCTCGTCCCTGCCCGATCTCCTCGCCGAATTGGCAACCGTAACCGTGCGCTGGCAGGGTCTACTCGCTGTGTGGGTGCGTAGCGGGACGGTGTTCGCACGCTTTCCCAGCAGTAACCCTCTTCCTCCATGGTCCTGGATGCAGCGGCTCCAGCGTCGGCTCGGCGGGACCCACGGAAAGGTGTGGTTAGATGTCTGGCACCCTGCACTCGATCGAGCAAAGGTCCTGCTACCCGCGCCACCGCTCGAGGCTGGTGTGCGGGAACTCATGCAGGGAATCAAGCGCGTACTCGACCCGCACGCTTTACTGGGCACGCAGCGCTTGCCAGGAGTGACGCTCGGTGGGAACTAACCGGTTCGTCCCCTTCGAACGCCTGCTCGAGTGCGTCCACTGCGGCTTGTGCCTGCCTGCGTGCCCGACTTACGTGCTGGGTGGAAACGAGGCCGACTCGCCGCGCGGCCGCATTTACCTCATGCGCTCGCTCGAGGACAACGAACTGGAGCTGAACGCCGGGGTGGTAGAACACTTCGACCGTTGTTTGGGTTGTCTCGCCTGCGAGACCGCGTGCCCCTCCGGTGTCCGCTACCGCGAGTTGATCGAGCACATGCGGGCGGCGATCGAAAAGCACTACCAGCGCCCGGCGCTCGAGCGGTGTCGGCGCCAGTTGCTGCTTGCCCTCTTCCCGTACCCACGGCGGCTCGCTGCGGCGTTGTGGCCGGCCAGGATGCTGCAGCGAGTCGGGCTCGGAGCGTGGCTGCGCGCTCGTTTCCGGTGGGCCGCACTGCTGCCCGAACGTTGGAGCCGCACACGCCTAGCTTGCCGCATCCCGGCAGCCGGCACGGAACGCGGCAGCGTGGCGTTGCTCACCGGCTGTGTTGCGCACGCCATGTTCGGCGACACCCACGCAGCGTTGGTCCGCCTCCTCACGCGCCACGGCTACAGCGTGCACGTGCCGCAGGGGCAAGGTTGCTGCGGGGCGCTGGCGCTGCACCTCGGGGAGCCGGCTCTGGCCGCTCGCCTCGCAGAGCGCAATCTAGCCGCCTTTGCATCGTTCGACGGACCCATTCTGGTGGCGGCGGCTGGCTGCGGCGCGGCCCTCAAAGATTACGGCCGCTTGTTCGCGGGCACAGCTCAGGAAGGGGTTGCGCGCCGCTTTGCAGCGCGGGTGCAAGACGCAACCGAGTTCGTCGCCAGCCTCGACCTCGCCCCTCCCACCGTGCCGCGGCACCTGCGCGTGGCTTATCAGGACGCCTGCCACCTGGCGCATGGCCAAGGAATTCGGCACGCCCCGCGCAACTTGTTGCGGAGGATTGCGGGAGTGGAGATCGCGGAGATCGCGGAAAGTGATGCGTGCTGCGGCAGCGCCGGTGCTTTCAACCTGCTCGAGCCCCAGCTCGCCAGCGAGCTGGGCGCACGCAAGGCGGCCGCCATTCGCGACCAGAAGCCAGACTTGGTAGCGGTTGCCAACCCCGGGTGCGCCTTGCAGATCGGCGCGGCTCTGCGCCGCGCGGGCGGACCTATCCCGGTGCTGCACCCCATCGAGGTGTACGCAAAGGCGCTGGACGGATCGTTGGCGCCGCTGGCTTCTTCTTGAAGCCGTTCCTTGGGTTGGTGCTGCGCGCCAACCCAAGGCTGCACTTGGAGCAACGCTTTCAGCGTTGCCCGCGGCGGGGGCCGCGAGGATGTTCGGACGCGGTGCGCCTGCAAAAACGCAACGGCAGCAGCGCATTGCCGCTCCTGCGATGCGCACGATCGAAGCACCGTGCCGCCATCAGCACGGGCGGCCACAAGGGCCGCCCCCTACAGTTCCTCGCAGGTACCGCCGTGCCGCCGCTAACGGATGCCGCACAAACAGATCATCCGCCGCTGACGACTCGCCATTCGCCATTCGCCGCTTACCCGCTCGCTGCCCGCCACTCGCGCTCTGCAACGGTTGCCTCGCAGGCTCGCCGAGGGTAGGCAGGTTTGGCTGTGCCCACCTCGTTTCTTTCCGACATTCGCAACCTGGCTCGCTTTCGCACCATGCTGCGCAAGCTGTTGCGGGCCAGCGAGTTGGCTGCCCGCAAGGTCGGACTCACGCCGCAGCAGCACCAACTTCTGCTGTGCGTGGCGGGTTTGGAGAAAGAGCAAGGTTTGCCGATCTTCCGGATCGCGCAGTTGCTGCAAGTGCGCCACCACAGCGCGGTGGAGCTGATTGACCGTGCGGAGCAAGAGGGTCTGGTGATGCGCGAAACCGACCCGGAGGATCCGCGGCGGGTGCTGGTCAAGATCACCCCCATGGGCATGCGCAAGTTGCGCCGCCTCGCCCCTCAGCACCGCAAGGAGCTGCAGTTCATGCGCGCGTACGTATCGCTGGAGCCGCTCGTCCGGGCACGCGGGGCAGGGCTGGAGGAACAGGAAGCCACAATCGAAGACGATGAGGAATAAAGGCGGGCGTAGTTGCGGTAGTGCGCGAGCACTCGCTTTACGTACTCGCGCGTTTCGCGGTATGTGATACGCTCGACGAACTCGTCTGGGTCCCTCCCTGCCGCTTGGGCCGACCAGCGATCGGCCGCGCGTTCGCCACCGTTGTACGCTGCCAGCGCGCGCACGAGATCGTTCTGGTAGCGGTCGAGCAACTGCCGCAAGTGGCGCGCTCCCAAGCGCACGTTGACAGTGGGATCGGAGAGCTGCTCGCTGGTCAGCCCGATCCCCAAAGCAGCGGCTGCCTGCTGTGCGGTCGCTGGCATGACTTGCATCAGACCACGGGCACCGGCCGCCGACTCTGCTTTGGGATCGAACAGGCTTTCCTGCCGCATCACTGCGAGCAGAAGGAGCGGATCGAGGTCGAACTCGCGTGCCGCCGCGCTTACCGCATCCCAGTACGCGAGGGGGTAGAGAGCCCGGCTGCGAACGCCTTCTTCGAGGTCCACCCACGATCGCGCCTGTGCGACCGCTTCCCGGTACGCCGCCGTGGCCTGCAGCGCCTCCAGAACGGCGATGCGCTGCGCCGTGGTGTGCACCGGGACCGAAGGCAAGAAGGCGGCAAGTTCGGGCTTGGCGAGCTCGCGCACACCGGCCGCCAACAAAAGCTGCCAGCGGCGCTGGTGGAAAAAATCGCCCCCTTCGAGCGCGGGCGGAGGCGGGCTCATGGGCGCGGCGAGGAAATGCGTGGCAGCACGGAGGGGAAGGGAGCCGAGGCCGCGCCGCCGCCGGGCCGCGAGCAAGCCATAATACCCAGGGTCGGACTCCTCCACGCGCGTATACAGCTCCTGGGCACGGCGCTCGTTGCCGCACGCCTCCTCTGCCCGCGCCCGCCAATACCTGCCAGCGGCATCGTTGTCACCCAAAGCCGCAAAGGCACGGGCCGCGGCTTGGCAGTCCGCTCGCAACCAGTACGCCCAAGCTTTCCACCAAGCCACTTCGCGCTCGAGATCGGCCGGCACCACAAACGCGTCCAAGCGCGCGAGCAACGCCAGCGCTTGTTCGCTGTTACCTTTCTGCAGCGCCATGCGCGCGCGCGCCAAGAAACCTTTGGCTGCCTCGTCGCTCCCTGGGTAGCGTTTGGCGAGTTCCGCGAACACTCGTTCTGCAGCCGTGTCGCGGTCGGCATTCCACAACAGGAAGGCCAACCGAAACAGTGCCCGCGGTGCCCACGGCGACTGCGGGCTTCTTTGCGCCACACCCCAAAACGTGCGCCAAGCCTGCTCGCGTCTGCCCGCCCGGTAGGCAACTTCGCCGAGCACCATCGCTGCCGCAGCGGCATCATCGGGACTGCCGCTGCGCAAAGCCTCCTCGGCACTGCGCTCGGCCAGTTCGAGGTCGCGCTCCTCGAGCGCCCACCGTGCTTCTTCCACGAGCATGGCTGCGCTCGGTCGAAGTGCGGGTTCGCTCGCACGTAAGGCAAGCAGAGCTTGTTTGGCCTCGCGACCAACGGCGCTCCCGCGGGCGGTGCGCCACAGCTCGCGGTAGGCCGCAGCCGCCTCGCTGCGGCGCCCTTGCTGCTCATCCACGCGAGCGAGGATCAGGCGTGCCTCCCGCTCTACCTCGCTCGCATTGGGGCCGCTCAACGCGCGCAACGTCCAGTGCCAAGCCTCCTCGGGCCGCCGAGCCTCGAGCGCGGCCCGGGCAAGTCCGAGGGCGGCGCGAGGGAACCACACACTCTGCGGAAAACGGCGCGCCAGCGCCGCCAGCCGTGCCCGCTGCTTTTGCGCGCGGCCGGAGCGCGCAGCTGCTTCGGCAGCAAGGTACAACGCGTGGTCTGCAAGTTCCGGCATGGCGAGCGCCAGGCGGAGGAACTCGCGCTCGGCCGCTCCCACTTCGCCCCGTTCCCATGCCGTCCAGGCCGCGCCGAAGCGGGCGAGCTTGGCGGGTTCGTCTTGCCAGCGCAGCAGCCAGGTCTGCGGATCGAGCCAGGTGCTCCAGCCCAGGCCACCGCAACCCATGGTTCCCAGCATCAGGCCGGCCAACAAAACAAACCACCAGCACGAAGCACTCCGCCGCATCGGCTCCAACGATAGCAAAGGAGCCGAGCATACCAGGTGCCCTCGGGTGGGCTGGACCGCAATTCTGGCCCGCGGCCCCACCCGGCCAAGGGCACAGTGGGCGGCGCCGGACTCGACGCGATCGCGGCAGCGATCCGCCACTTCACTCTTCCTTGTCGGCAGCCGGGAAGGCCAAGCGCCACCACAGCGGCACCAGCAGCACGCCGGCACCGAATAAGGCGAGCAGCCACTGCGTGCGGCTGCCTGGCCACCAACTCGGCGCTGGACTGCCAACCACCCAAGAGCCCACGCTCACCAAAACCGAGAACAGCGAAAACGAGGCAACGGCCACCGCCGCTAGGCCGACGGCCAGGCGGCGAACACCGTCATCAGGGCAACCTGCGGCACATGCCACAGGGGCCCAAAAGCCGGGAGGACGAGCGCGGCGGTAAAAGGCTACGAGGCGCCACTGCTCTTCAGGCGCCGACAGCAGGGTGCCCGCCACACCGCTCAGCGTGGCGCCTACGAAAACGAGCAAGAAGGCGGTTGCCGAATCGAGTCGTGCAATCTCCGAGAGCGCCACCAAGAGGACCGACCCCAGCAGCCCGCACAGCTCTCCCCACGCGTTCCAGCGCCACCACAGCCAGCGCAGCACCAGCAGCCCTCCCATGCCCGCGCCCAAGAGGAGACTGCGCAACCAGGCTTCTTGAATCGAACCCAAGTGGATCATCACGCCCAATGCGAGCAGCAGAAGGATACCGTTCGACAGCCGCGCCACCTGCACCAAGGAGCGGGGAGAGGGCTCCTTGCCGAGCCATCCCTGGCAAATGCCGCGCTTGTACAGATCGTTGCTCCAGTACGAAGCACCCCAGTTGAGGTGCGTGTCTACGGTGGAAGCGAGCGCCGCCAACATGGCGGTGAGCACCAAGCCTTTGATTCCAGCCGGCAACACCTCGCGCATGCCGAGCACGTAGGTAAACTCCCGCTCCGCCACATACACGGCTTCTGTGGCCGGCGAGTTCTGCGGCGGGAACAGCACCAGCAACCCAACGCCGATCGGCAACCAGAGAAGGCTACGAAAGAGAATCTGGGCCACGGTAAAGCACAGCGCCGCCTGTTTGGCATCGCGGTCGGAGCGGCACGCCATGGTGCGCTGCGCTAGATAGCCGGTTCCGTCGGAGTTCATTTGCGCCAGCCACTGCAGAGCGAGCACGGTCAGGAACGCAAGCGGGATTTCGTGGCTGGGTGTGAACGAGAGCAAGTGATCGGCAGAAGACAGTGGCCCGGCCGAGCCGCGTGCAAACAAGGCCACCAGGTGCTCGGGCAGGGCGTTCCAGCCACCGACATGCGCGAGCAAGCACCATGCGTACGCGAACGTGCCCGCCATCATGATGGCGAACTGAACGAGGTCGGTAGCCACCACGCTGCGCAAACCACCGGTCATGGAATAAAAGGCAGTGACCGCAACGAGCACAGCAATCGAGAGGAGATTGTTGGCCGAACGCGTCCAAACATCGGCAGGCCACTGCGCCGGGTCGCCTGCAACGATGGTCAGCGGCACGCCTACCGCCTTCACCACGTGCAGAAGCGGGTCGAACCAGGCGGCCGGCAACCAGGTGTTCCACGTCAGGAACGGCTCGGCGATACGGGTGGCACCGAGCAAGACCATGGCCAGGACCACGCAGTTCCACACGGTTCCGAAGTACACCGCCTTCACCACGCGCAGTACTGCGGCAGCGCGCCCGCCGTAGCGCGCCTCGCTGAGTTCCGCGTCGGTCAGGACCCCCGCTTTGCGCCAACTCGGACCCAACACGAAGCCGAGCAGGAGAAAGGCCGGCGCGTAAATCCAGAGCCGCCACAAACCAAAGATGCCGGCGCTGGCAATCAGCCCCGTGACCACCAGCGGCGTATCCGCCGCAAACTGGGTGGCAGCCATCGAGATCCCTGCCTTCCAGCCCGGTAAGCTGCGCCCAGCCAGAAAGTACTGCTCGAGACTCTGCCCGGCGATCGCGCGATGCCGAAACCCTTGTGCGACGCAGTACGCAACGAACGCCAGCACGATGAGAGCATCCAAGGGGGTCACGACCGTACGATCTTGCCTTGTGACGAGAGCTTCCCGCAAGGCGGCGCGCGCTGCAGACAACGAACCGCCCGCAGCGAGCCCAGCACGCAAACTAGCGAATTGCGCATCGCAACTGGCCGGTATCGCTGCGCCCCGACGGGCCGCGCGGCCGCATGACGGGGCAGCCCGCGTTGCCGCCGTTAAGGTCATTTGCCCATTCGCGAGTGCGGAGCCGCCAGCGGGCCCAGTGCCACTGGCGACGACACTACCGTAGGTGAGCGGCCCTCGGCGGCTCACTGGATCACGTGGTTCTTCGCCGAGCCAACCCGGCGAGACGGTTGATTTTCGGCCCAGCAAGGGGAAGACAAGTCGGGCAGGAGGATGAACGAAATGTGGACCGACGCCGAGGCAAAAGAACAAATCATCCAGATCACCAATGAACTCTTTCAGCACGGGCTTTTGACTGCGACCGGGGGAAACGTCAGCGCGCGTGCGGCTGACGAAGAAACGATCTGGATCACTCCCAGCCAAATGTACAAGGGCGGGCTGACCACGGCGGACCTCGTGCGTATCCGCCGCGACGGCTCGGTGGTGGAAGGCGAGCGCATCCCCTCCGTGGAGTGGCAGATGCACTGGGGAGCGTACGAGGCACGGCCCGGGACCACGGGTGCGGTGCATACGCACGCGCCGGTGGCCACCGCGTTCGGAATCACGAATCAGGTGTTTCCTCCGATCAATACCGACGCGATTTTCCTGCGCGACACGCCGCTAGTGCCTTGGTACATGCCGGGATCCAAAGAACTCGCCGACGCGGTTCACGAAGCGCTCAAGAAGAGCCGCGGCTGCATCCTCCAAAACCATGGCCTCATGACCGTGGACAAAACCCTGCGCAAAGCGGCAGTGCGCGCCATGATGATCGAGGAGACCGCCAAGATCATGCTGTACGTGAAGCAGTTCGGAGGCACGGTGAGCTTGATTCCCGATGAGTGGGTGCAACAGCTCGCAGGCCTGGCGGACTTCATTTGAGGGCGGGTTCGCTGGGAAAAGGCGGCGCGCTGGCTCCGGCGGGATGCTTTACGGCAACGGGATCCGGCGTCGCCGCGTTTCGCGGCTCCGCCTGCCGGTGAGCGGCCGACCCGCTTCCCTCTGACGATTGTCCGACGGATGGTCCGGAGGGATTTGTCGTGCGCCTTTTCTCCGCGCAACCGCTTTTCTACAGAACAGCGCACACGCAACAGAGAGGTCGTCATGAGCGAATTCGTGCGAGTCGCATCGGCCGAGGAAATCCCCGCCGGTGGGGGCATGGCAGTGGAGGTGCGCGGCCGCGTCATCGCCCTGTTTCATGCCCGCGACGGGAAGTTTTACGCCATCGATAACGCCTGCCGGCATCAAGGAGGGCCGCTAGCAGAGGGCGAGGTGGACGGACACACGGTCTTTTGCCCCCTGCACGGCTGGGCTTACGACATCACCACCGGCGAGTGCCTGGAAGACAGTGAACGCTCGGTAGAGCGCTTCGAGGTCAAAGTCGAAGACGGCGCGATTTGGGTGAAGGTTTGACCGCAGCGCAGCCATCGCAGAGCGCCCCGCAGAGCCCGCCCCTCGGGCGCCTGCTCGTGGTGGGCATCCCTGGCCCCGAGCTGGACGCGGCGACCGCAGAGTACTTGCACGCGGTGCAACCAGGGGCGGTCATTTTGTTCCGCCGCAACCTGCCCGCTCGTGTGGAGGACCTGGCCCGCCTGATCGAAGCCTTGCACGCGCTCCCATGGCACCCTCTGGTCAGCATTGACCACGAGGGAGGCCGAGTGGTTCGCCTCGGCGAACCGTTCACACGCTTCCCCCCCATGGCTGTTCTCGGGGCGAGCGGTGACGAGGCACTCGCGCAAGCGGTGGGCGAGGCGATGGGCCGGGAGCTTTCCGCGGTCGGGTTCGACGTGGTCTACGCCCCGGTGCTCGACGTTGCCTCGTGTCCCCACAACCCGGTGATCGGCGACCGTGCCCTTTCGTCCGATCCGCAGCGCGTAGCGCGGCTCGGCTGTGCGCTGGCGCGCGGCTTTCTTCGTGGGGGCGTTCTGCCGTGCGCGAAACACTTCCCAGGCCACGGCGATACCGATGCCGACTCCCACGTCGCCTTACCGCGCGTGACCGCCTCGCGCGCAACCCTGGCCGAGCGAGAACTGGTTCCCTTTCGTGCCGCGGTACAAGCGGGAATCCCGGCGCTCATGACCGCCCATGTCGTGTACCCGGCTTGGGATGCGGCCCGCCCGGCCACACTTTCCGCTGCCATCCTGCAGCGGGTGCTGCGCGAGCAGCTCGGCTTTGGCGGGCTTGTGCTCAGCGACGATCTGGAAATGGCAGCCATTGCCGAGAAAGCCGCTCTGGGTGTGGCGGCAGCGCAGGCGCTCGAAGCCGGCGCCGATGGGTTGCTCGTGTGCCAAACCGCCGAAGCTGCCGTGGGCGTTCGTCAGGCTCTGCAACAGGCGTGGCAAGACGGTACCTTGCTTCCCGACACCGTGACCCGTGCGCTCGCGCACTGGGACGATTTCCAGCGCAAGCTCCCGGCCGCGCGCTCGGCTTGCCCCCTTCCCTGTCCCGAACACCGCCGCCTGGCAGCACTGCTCGGCTCGTAAGAGCGTCAGCTTTTTGCAACGAATCCGTCGCGAGCGCTGCGGTTGGCATCGCCGGAGCCCGGATGCGCCGCGGCGGCGCAAGTTCGGGTTGCGCAGTGCCTTCCGCCTTGCCGGCGATGGCAGCGCCGATGCAAATGGAAGCGCACGGTCTGAGTCGTTACAGGCCCCACCCTTACAGGGTTGCGCTGGCGCACCCGGGTGCCGTGGCGCACGCCCGGCGCAGCGCAACCCCTACTGGGTTGCGCTGCGTGATGGGGGGAACGCTCCGGTTGCTGGGGTTGGCGCGCAGCGCCAACCCCAGGCTGTGTTGGAGCAAAGCTTTCAGCGTTGCTCGCGGTGGTAACAGCGTGGAGGTCAGGACGCCGTGTGCCGGCGGCAAGGCACTGCCGGGAGCGCGTTGTCGCTGCCGCGACGTGGATGCCGCGATGGGGACGATCGCAACGCATTGCCGCCGGCACCACAGGCGCCCCCAAGGGGCGCCGCTACACCTTCTCGGAGGTTGCGCAGTGCCGCGGGTGGCAGGTGCCGCTCAAACGGATCGCTCGCCGTTGGCGATTCGCAGTTCTCCGCCTACCGCTCGATACTCGCTGCTCCCCATGCACCGGCAACGGCCACAGGGGCCGCCCCTCCGATCCGCGGCCGACGTTCGCGTTCAAGAAATGTAGTGGAGCGGGCGAACCCAGTCGCGGGTGAGGGGGTCCAAAATGGTGAACACCAGTAAGATCACCAGAAACAACACCGCGACCAGAACGGACAGTTTCACCAAATGGTCGCTGTAACGCACGTGCATGAAAAACAGGATCACCAGGGCTGCTTTCGAGCACGCGATTGCCAATGCAACCACGTTGTTGAGCGTCCCGAGGTTCACGAAGGCGGCGGCAACGGTAATCGCGGTCAGTACCATCAGGCTCAAAAACACCCCGATGTACACGCGGGTCGGTACCACATGACTGGCCATGGCGAAGCTCCTCGATCAATGAAGCGCGAACAGGTAGAGCAGGGGGAAGAGGAAAATCCACACGATGTCCACGAAGTGCCAGTACAGGCCGAACATTTCGACGGGCGTATTGTACTCGGCGCTGTACTTGCCTTGGGCAGCAAAGATCAGCAGCACGATCAAGCCGATGGCGCCCACGATCATGTGCAGGGCGTGCATGCCGGTCATGGCAAAGTAGAGCGAAAAGAAGATGTACTGCTGCCGCGCATCGGGCGCGTCGAGGTGCCACTGCAGCCCAGGCACTAACCCCTCGTGCCACTTGTGGCTGTACTCCACCACTTTCACGCCCAGGAAGGTGGAACCCAATAAGAGGGTGAGGAACAAAAACAACAACAAGCGGGCACGGTGTCCCGTTTGCGCGGCGTGCACAGCGAGCGCCATGGTCAGGCTGCTGGCGATCAACACCGCGGTGTTGATCGCCCCCAACCTGATGTCGAGGTGATGGCTACCGTGCGCAAACGCCTCTGGGTACCAAGAGCGGTACACGGCGTAGGCCAGGAAGAGGCCACCGAAAAACATCACTTCCTGCACTAAGAACAGCCACATGCCGAGCGACGCGGCGCTGTACTGCTGCTCCGCGTCCTCGAACTGGTGCGCGTGGCTGTGCCCGTGCTCCAAGGCGGCAGCAGTGCTGTTAGCCAACTCCCACCTCCTCCAAGTCGTACGCGTAGGCCGGGCGCGTCACCACCGGTTGGGTCTCGAAGTTTTCGGTCGGCGGGGGAGAAGGTGTCTCCCACTCCAAGCCGGTCGCACCCCACGGATTCGCTGGGGCGAGCTCGCCGTAACGCATGGACCACGCCAGGTAAATCATCGGCAGCAAGTAGCCCACGCCCAAGATCGAGGCGCCCGCGGTGCTGAGCACGTTGAGCACCTGAAACTCATCAACGTAGACGTGATAGCGGCGCGGCATTCCCAGGTAGCCCAGCAAAAACTGCGGGAAGAAGGTCAGGTTGAACCCAATGAAGACGATGGCGGCAGAAATACGCGCCCAAAACTCGTTGTACAGCCGGCCCGTGATCTTCGGCCACCAAAAGTGCAGGCCGCCGAGGTAGGCCATGATGGTGCCGCCCACCATCACGTAATGGAAGTGAGCCACCACAAAGTACGTGTCGGTGACGTGCACATCCACACCCAAAGTGCCGAGGAACAATCCTGTGAGCCCACCGATCGTGAACAGGCCGATAAAGCCCAGGGCGTAAATCATCGGTGCCGAGTAAGATACCGAACCTTTGTACAAGGTTGCGGTCCAGTTGAACACCTTCACCGCCGACGGGATGGCCACCAGGAACGTGATGAACGAGAAGACCATGGCGGCGTACACGGACATGCCGGTGACAAACATGTGGTGTGCCCATACCAAAAAACCCAGCACGGCAATGGCCACCGACGACATAGCCACGAAGGTGTACCCGAAAATGCTCTTGCGCGAGAAGCAGGTGATCAGCTCGCTGATCACGCCCATGGCCGGTAAGATCATGATGTAAACCGCCGGGTGCGAGTAAAACCAGAACAAGTGCTGGAAGAGAATCGGATCGCCACCGTAGTTGGGGTCGAAGATCCCGAAGTGAAAGGCACGTTCCAAAGCTACCAGCACTAAGGTGATGGCAAGCACCGGCGTACCCAACACTTGGATGAAGCTGGTAGCGTACATCGCCCAAATGAACAGGGGCAAGCGAAACCAGGTCATCCCAGGCGCGCGCATGCGGTGGATGGTGACCATGAAGTTGAGGCCCGTGAGAATGCCCGAAAAGCCGTTGATAAAAATGCCCAGCGCCGCCGGCGTAACGTTCGTGTTGGATGCGGAAGTGCTGAACGGCGTGTAGAAGGTCCAGCCGGTGTCTACGCCGCCCGAGATCACCGCATACAAAGTGAACAAGCCGCCGGTCACGTTGAGGTACCAGCTCAGCAGGTTGAGGCGCGGAAAGGCCACATCGCGCGCGCCGATCATCAAAGGAATGAGGAAATTCCCGAGCACGCCCGGGATCGCCGGCAACAAGAAAAAGAAGACCATGATGATCCCGTGCATGGAAAACATCTTGTTGTAGCTGTCGGCAGCCAGCAGGTCAGGTTGCGGGGTGAGGAGCTCCAGGCGCACCGCGGCCGCAAACAAGCCGCCAATGGCGAACATCACGCTAACCGTGATCAAATACAGGATGGCGATGCGCTTGTGGTCGAGCGTGAACAGCCACGACCCGAGGCCGTACTCCGCGTTCAGGTAGTTGCGACGAGTTTCTGCGCCGTTCATGGTTCTTCCACCTCTGGTCCCCGCGCGGGCTACGAAGGCTCTACCCTCACTGGGTTTCGGTTCCTGCCTTTCCGGTCTTGATGTACGCGAGAAGCTGCATCAAGCCTTCCTCGCTCACCAAGCCTTTGAAGGTCGGCATGATCGGCTGGTAGCCAGCAACCAGCTTTGCCTGCGGGTTCAAGATCGATTCGCGAATGTACTCTTGGTCGGCCACCACCTTGCTTCCGTCTTGCAGCGTCACCTCGTGCCCGAAGAGGTTGGCAAGCGACGGCCCCAACGCACCTGCTTGTGCGCGGTGGCAGCTCACGCACCCCAGCTTCTGGAACAATTCGGCGCCCGCGGCCGCCAGGGCTGCTTGCGGGTCCTGCGCCGCGTCAGCCGGGGCTGCGGCAACGGCGGTCGTTGCTGCGCCACTGAGCCAGGCCTGATACTCCGCCGGGTCCATCACCACCACGCGCCCGATCATCTTAGCGTGTTCGGTGCCGCAGTATTCGGCACAAAACAAATGGTACACCCCAGGCTTCGTGGCTTCGAACCAGGCGGTGGTGTAACGACCGGGGATCGCGTCCTGTTTGATCCGGAAAGCGGGCACAAAGAAGCTGTGAATCACATCCTCCGAGGTCAGGGTCAGTTTGATCGGCTGGCCCACCGGCACGTGCAGTTCGTTGATCTCGCGTTTTCCTTCGAGATGCTGGAGCTTCCACATCCACTGCTTGCCGACCACGAACACTTCCATCGCGTTTGGCGGCGGCACGGCAAGCGTAATGTACACCTTGGCACC
The DNA here is from genome assembly GCA_037445065.1 of Myxococcales bacterium. Taxonomy (GTDB): domain Bacteria; phylum Desulfobacterota; class Binatia; order HRBIN30; family HRBIN30; genus JBBILD01. Next base: position 10,705 of record JBBILD010000016.1, on the reverse strand, counting down.
CCAGAAAAACATCACCATGGCCAGAGCAAAGGGGATCACGGTCCAGGCCACTTCGAGGGCGAGCGAACCGTGGATCGCAGGCGGGCGTTCCGCCTCGCTACGGCGCCGGTACTTGACCGCGAAAAACACCACCAGCAGCGCAATGGCAACTGCGAAAAAGCCGCTCACCGCGACCAGGAACAAGTACAGGGCGTCGACCTCGCCAGCGACAGTCGAGGCGCGCTCAGGGAAAAGAGCAAAGTTCGAGGCCATGCTGGTTCTTCACTCCACTCAAGTTCTCGAAACCATCCCAGAGCCTGCCACCGGCGGCGGCAACGGTTTGCCGGGCCGCCGGCCGCGCGAGCTGACCAGCAGGAACAAGCCCAGGCCGAGCAAGGTCAGCACGCCTCCCGCGCGGATCGCGTTCAGCACCCAAGCGCTGTACGTCCCCGTGGCAGGGTCATAGTGGAAACAAAACAGCAGGAGTTTGTCCACCGGACTGCCGATTTTCCCTTGCGAGGCTTCGATCAGCCCGAAGCGCAAATCCCGCGGTGCGAACTCCACTCCGTAAAAATACCGCGCGATCTTTCCTTGCGGGGTCAGCAAGACGATGCCGGCAGCGTGCGCGTACTGCTGGCTACGTTCGTCCCACGCGTAACGAAAGCCCACCGCTTCGGTGAGGCGGCGGATCGAGTCCTCCTCACCCGTCAAGAAGTGCCAGCCTGCCTCCGCTCCCGGCCGGCGGTACTCAGCCAAGTACTTGGCCTTCTTCGTGCTCGCCTCCTCCGGGGTCTCGCGCGGGTTGAAGGAGACATTTACCGCCACGAACTCCTTGCCCAAGTCGAACGGCAACGCACGCAAGGCGCTGGTCAGCCCATTCAACACAATCGAGCACAGCATGGGGCATTCGTAATACGTGAGACTGAGAATCACCGGGCGATCTTGGAAGTACTGGCCCAGAGTGACCTCCGCCCCTTGCTCATCGCGAAAGCGCAGGTCGAGGGGAATCTGGCGGCCGAGGAACTGCTCGAAATCCACCTTTTCCAACACCGCGTTCGCGGCAGGGTTCTCGCCCGCAGGCACGGGTTGCTTTTGCGGCAGTGCCTCCCCGCGGCCTACTGCCAAAACGAGGAGGAGCGCGATGCTGGTCGGCTTCCTCACCGATTCACTCCTTCGCCGCGCGCCGGCAAGCCGCGCTCGGCAACGATTTCGATCGCGCGTTCAATGGGAATGCGGACGACACCGTTGTTCTTGTCCACCCACGCGTACCCGTGCAGCAAACCGTTTTCCCAGGCGCGCAGGTCCGCTAGGTCCTTCGCCGGCGCCGGTTGCAAGCGCGGCGCCGGAGGCTCCTTGGGTGCAGCAGCAGCGAGCGGGTTTGCTGGCGGGGCGGTACGGCGCACGTAGGAGTCCAGCGCTCCAGTCAGCACGTACATGGCAACGAACACCAGGGCCACCACCACCGCGCTCACAACGGTGGCAACCACCACCGGCCGCGCGGGCAAGTCGCGGGTCTCATATCCCCCAGGCTTGTGCCCGTGGGGTGCGTGAGCGTGAGAATGCGACGGGGCGTGGCTCATGCGTGTCCTCCCGCAGCAGGTAAGGACGGGTCGTTCCACACAATCAGCGGGCGATTGCGTAGGCCGCCGGTAAAGGCCCACAGCCAAACCCCGCCGACGCCCAGCAAGGCCGTCACGTCGAGCCAATGCACGTGCAATCGCTCCGGGGAGAACGCCGGTTGGATCAGCCAGAAGACCTCCACCGCGCGCACGCACAAAATGAAGGCAGCCACCCGCGCCACCGTGCGCGCGTTACGCTTGATCTCGCGCGAGAGCAGCAACACGAACGGCAGCGCAAAGTGGAACAGGATCAGGAGCAAGCCTGCGTACTGCCAGCCACCGCTCATGCGCTTGAGATACCAGGGAGTTTCCTCGGGTAGGTTTCCCGACCACATGATGAGCAGTTGCGACAAGGAGAAATACGCCCACAGCATCACGAACGCAAACATGAGCTTACCAAGGTCGTGGAACTGCAGCGGCTTCACCACTTCACCGAGCGGACCGCGGGTGGCTAGCAACGCGGTCACCTGGATCATGAAAGCCATCGCACTAAGCAAGCAGCCACCCATGAGCAAGACCCCGTACAAGGTCGAGTACCAGTGCGGTTCGAGCGACATGGCCCAGTCCACTGCCGCAAAGGTAAAGGTGAGGCCCACGGCAACGAGCCCGCCCCGGCTCAAATTTTCCAGCCGGCCGATGGCTGCCTCGTCGCCGCCTTCTTGCGCATCCGACCAGCGCCACAAGAAAGTCGCAAACACGCTCCACACCACGAAGTAGAAGACTGCGCGGGCCACAAAGAAGGGGACGTTCAAGTACACGCTCTTGTGCTGCAGGAGCGGGTCATGCGCCACCTTGGCTGCATCTGCCCATTCGTAGAGCGCAGGCACGCCGAGCACCACCGGAACGAACAGCAGAGCAAGGAGCGGCACCGTGCGTACCGCCGACTCCAAGCTTCGCCGAATCACCGCTCCCCAGCCGCCGCCGGTAACGTGGTAGATCATGAGCAGCGCCATCGAGCCCATGGCAATGCCGAACCAAAACAAGAAGCCGTACAGGTAGGAGCGGAAGAACTGCGTCGGGCTGGCCAGTGCGCCGAGCAGCGACAGCGCCAAGAACGCCACCCCTGCCGCCAGAACTAGCGGGCGCGCCCGATAGAGGATGTGCTCGGCTGGCAACAAAAACCGATTGCGGTCGAAGCGGGCATCAGTCATGGGAGCCACCTGTAGAGGTCGAAGTCTTGGCAGGTTGGTCGAGCCGGTTGCGCTCCGCGGCGGTGAGGTCCTGCACCGACGCGTGCTGGCTGAGTTGCAAGGCGCGGATGTAAGCGACGATGGACCAACGGTCTCGCACCGGGATTTGCGCGGCGTAGTCCGGCATCACCCCGAAGCCGTTGCTGATCACGTGGTAAAAGTACCCGGGCGGCTGCTGGCGAAGCCGGTCCTGATGGAAACTCGGCGGCTGTTTGTAGCCGCGCTGGACGATCATGCCTTGCCCGGTCCCGACCCGGTCGTGGCACGGCGAGCAGTAAATCTTGTAGCGTTCCTGGCCGCGCTCCAGCACGGCACGGTTGACTGGAAACGGGAACTCGTTGCTGAACTGCCCCGCGACCTTACCGGTGTACAGGAGTTCGTCGTCCTTTAAGTGGCCGCGCGCCACCGTACCCAGCACCAGGGGCCGCACGGATCGGCCGTCCGCAAACAACGTCGTCGGGCGAAAGCCCTTGAACTTGGGCTGGTCGTGCATGTCCTGCCGGCAGGCGGCACTGCCGAGCGCCGCCACCGCCGCCAGCACCGTTACAGCTCGAGAAAACACGCCTACCTTCACGGTTGCACCTCGGCGACGGACAGAGGGTTCAGCGACTCGAGCACGCGGCGTGTTCCCTCGCGATCGAACAGCGGATCGGTAGCCTCCACGCACAGGAAAAACCGGTCGCGCGAAGCGAGCGCAAAGCGCGGAACATTGAACACCGGGTGGTAGGGCTGGGGCAAGCCGTTCAGAGCGAGCATGCCCAACACCGCGGTGAGGGCCGCGAACAGCACCGTGCACTCGAAGATAATGGGCACGAAGGCAGGCAGGCTCAGTAGCGGGCGCCCGCCCACGTTGATTGGGTAATCGATCGCAGCGGTCCAGTACTGCAAGGCAAAGCCGAACAGCGCCCCGGCAAGCCCGCCACAAAAAACCAACTTCGACACCAGGTTTTTGTGAATGCCGAGCGCTTCCCACACCTCTTCCACCGGGAAGGGAGTGTAGGCATCCATCTCCCGGTACCCCATTTGGCGCAGCCTTTTGATGGCTGCGAGCAGTGCATTCACATCGGAAAACTCGGCCATGACGCCGTGGATTTGCGGAACCACGGTCATGCGTGCCCCTCCTTCACCTTTGCCTCTGGCAGCAGGGTGCGCATCTCGAAGATCGAGATCATGGGCAGCAAGCGGATGAACAGGAACATCAAGGTGAGGAACAAACCAATGGTGCCAAAAAACGTGCCGTAGTCGAACACCGTTCCCGCGTACATTCCCCAGGACGACGGCAGGAAGTCGCGGTGCAGGCTCACAACAATAATGACGTAGCGCTCCAGCCACATGCCGATGTTGATGGACATCGCCACGCAGAACAGCAGTGGAATGTTGGTGCGCACCCGGTGGAACCAGAGGAGCTGAGGGATGATCACGTTGGTCAGGATGAGGGCGAAGTACAAAGTTGCGTACGGCCCAGTGAGGCGGTTTTTCACCATGAACGCCTCGAACTCGTTGCCGCTGTACCAGGCCATGAAGACCTCCATCAGGTAGCCGTAGGCCACTACCAGTCCGGTGGCGAGCATGACCCGCGCCATGTAGTTGATGTGGCGCATGGTGATGAAGTCTTCGAGGCCGTAGTACTTGCGCAGTGGGATGGTGAGGGTGAGCACCATCGCAAACCCAGCGTAAATCGCACCCGCCACGAAGTAGGGCGGGAAGATCGTCGCGTGCCAGCCGGGGATGATGCCGACGGCGAAGTCGAAGGACACCACGCTGTGCACCGAAACCACCAGCGGCGTGGAAAGTCCTGCGAGCAGCAAGTAAGCGGTCTCGTACCGGTTCCAGTGTTTGGCCGAGCCGCGCCAACCCATGGCCAGAATGCCGTAAATGATGCGTCCTGCCCGGCTCGGGGAACGATCGCGCAGGGTGGCGAGGTCGGGAATGAGGCCCACGAACCAGAACAACGCCGACACCGTGGCGTAGGTGGACACCGCAAACACGTCCCACATCAGTGGGCTGCGGAAGTTCGGCCACAGCGCCATGGTGTTGGGGTAGGGGAGGAGCCAGTAAAACAACCACGGCCGCCCGAGGTGGAGCACTGGGTACAAGCCCGCGCAGGCCACGGCAAACAAAGTCATCGCCTCGGCAAAGCGGTTGATCGAGGTGCGCCAGGTCTGCCGGAACAGCAAGAGAATCGCCGAGATCAGGGTGCCCGCGTGGCCGATGCCGATCCACCAGACGAAGTTGATAATGTCGAAGCCCCACCCGACCGGGATGTTGATGCCCCAGATCCCGATGCCGCGCACCAACAACACCGCCACGCACTGCAGAAAGATGGTGAGCAGAACGAACGACACCCCAAAGCCCAACATCCAGCCGCGGCGCGTCTCCGAAAGCACCACCGCGGCGATCTTGTCGGTGACTGTCTCGAAGGTATGCCCGGGCCCGATTATCGGCCCCAAGTCTCGTGCAGGCGCGCTCATGCGTGACCCTTTCCTGGCATCAACTCCGGATTCGGATTGCGTACCGCCGCCAAATACGTCGTGCGGGGCCGCGTGTTGAGTTCGGCGAGCAACTGGTACTTGCGAGGCAAAGAACGCAGGCGCGCAACGCGGCTGTTGGGGTCGTTCATGTTCCCGAAAACGATGGCTTCGGTCGGGCAAACTTGCTGGCAAGCGGTGAGGATTTCGCCATCGCGGATCTGACGCCCCTCGCGCTTGGCGGTAATGCGCGCTTCGTTAATGCGCTGCACGCAGTACGTGCACTTTTCCATCACACCGCGGCTGCGCACCGTGACATCTGGGTTGCGCAACGCCTTCAAGCTCTCGGAATTCCAATCTTGGTACAGGTAAAAATTGAACCGCCGCACTTTGTACGGGCAGTTGTTCGAGCAGTACTTGGTGCCCACGCAGCGGTTGTACACCATGTCGTTGAGCCCCTCGGCGGTATGCACAGTGGCATTGACCGGGCAGACCAGTTCGCACGGCGCGTTCTCGCACTGCTGGCAAGGGATGGGCTGGTGTACGAACTCGGGCGCTTCCCAATCGCCTTCGTAGTACCGGTCCACCCGGATCCAATGCATCTCGCGCCCGCGCGCCACTTGGTCCTTACCCACCACCGCGATGTTGTTTTCCGCCACGCACGCAATCGTGCACGCACCACAGCCAATGCAAGCGTTGAGGTCAATGGACATTGCCCACGCATACCCTTCGTACGGGTAGGGCGGGTACATCGAAGGGAGTTCCCCGTGCTCGCCCTCACCATGCCCGTGCGGGGCCAAGCTGGGGTCGTGGCGGTACTGCTCGAGCGTACCCTTGCGCACGATGTCGCGGCCCTCAAGGCTAAAGTGGTCCTGCGTGCACGCAAAGCGGTACCCCTTGCCCACCTTGCGTAACTCGACCCCGGTGGCGTTCCAGAACGCCCGGCTCGAGCATAGCGTATAGGCGTTGAAGCCGACGTTGCTGCCGACGCGCCCAGCCTGGGTACGGCCGTAGCCCAGGTGCACCGCAACGGTTTCCGCAGCTTGCCCAGGCTGAATCCACACCGGGGCCCGCGTCACCCGATCTTCGACGCGAATCTCGACCACGTCGCCGTTGTGCAAGCCGAGCCGCTCGGCGGTAGACGGAGCGAGGTACGCGGCATTATCCCAGGTGAGCTTGGTGAGTGGTTTGGGCAGTTCCTGCAGCCAGCCGTTATTGGCGTACCGCCCGTCGTACACGGTGGGATCGGGTCGCACCACGAGTTCCAACCCTTGGGCTGGAGCCAACGGTGCCAGCCCCTGCGTGGCTTGCGGGCCAACCCTGACCGACTTCCCTTCTGCCGCCGAGCCAGCCACCACTCCGTCGTGCAATGCCCGCCGCCAGCGCTCTTCGAAGCCGGCTTCGCCCCACACTCCCTTCCAGTAGTCGCGCACCATGTCGTACGCCGTGCGCGAGGGCTTGTCACTAAAGGCCGCCAGCAGCTCGTGCGCGGTCTTGCCTTCGTACAGCGGAGCGATCAGCGGTTGGATGAGGGAAACCGTACCGTCGTACGCGCGCAGGTCCCCCCAGGACTCGAGGACGTGTGCGGCGGGTACATGCCAGTGGCAGAGCTGCGCGGTTTCATCTTGGTACAGTCCCCAATGGATGCGCAGTGGCACCTTCTCCAGCGCCTGCGCAAACGCCAGATCGGCGGGGGCCGTGTACACCGGATTGGCGCCAAGGACCAGCAACACCTCGACCCTTCCGGCTTGCATATCCGCCACCAGCGCGCGCAAGGAATCCAGGTGCGATTCTTCGGCCCGCGCCTCCAGCGGCTCGATCAGCTCGACCGTTTGTCCGAGGTTTCCGAGCGACTCGTTGATTGCCCAAGCGAGCGCCTGTGCTTGCGGGGAGAGGGTTTCGCCGAGCGCGACCAAACTTCGCCCGCGGTTGGCCTTGAGGTCCTTGGCGAGCGCCTGCACCCACGCCGCGTATTTTTGCGCCCCAGCAGGCGGGGCGACCGGCAGCCCGAGCGCGGCTGCCAAGGCACGCACGAACCCCTCGATTTCGCTCGGACGCAAGGCAAGGCGGTGGTCGGCTACAGCACCGGTGAGCGAGGGCACCGCCTCTACCGCGTACCAGCGACTCATCTTGGCGTTGCCGTCATCTACCCGGCGGGTGCGCGCGTACTCGCGTGCGTAGCGGACACCGGTTGGGTTCGGCCCCAGCAAGTCCGCCTCGATGCTCACCACCACCTGCGCCCGTTCCAAGCGGTAGACAGGATCGAGCACTTCCCCGAAGGCCAGGCGGGTACCAGCATGCACGGCATCGCGGTTGACAGGCTGGTAGCGGTGCCAGCGCGCCTCCGGCATCTCGCGCAGCAAGGCTTCGAGCATGGCTACGAGGCTCGGTGAGGTTACGCTCTCGCTGAGGATACGCAGGCCCGCGCCCCGCTTCGCCTTTTGCTGCTCGTAACTCGCCTGCGCCGCGGCAACGAACGCTGCCCACGGGCGAATCACGCCGGCAAAGCGCGGGGTTTGCGAGCGATCTGGATCGTACAAAGTGAGGATATCGGCTTGCGCGTAAATGTCCGTGGCGCCGAGGCTCGCCGGATGGTCCGGGTTGCCTTCCACTTTGGTGGGCCGGCCGCTGTGGCTCTCCACCAGCACGCCGCGCCCGATCCCGGCCAGCGGCAAGGTGGTCGCAAAGAACAAGGGTTTCCCGGGAATCACTTCTTCCGGCGGCTTGACGTACGGATAAATGCGCTCGAGTGGCTGCTTCGTGCACGCACTGAGACCTGCCAGCCCGAGCGACGCACCCATGAGCTGCAAGAACTGACGTCGCCCGACCGCGTCGAGGAGCGAGGCCTCGCGCGGAAACTCAGCCTCCAAGAAGGCACGGAAGCCCTCGCTGTCGGCCAGCTCATCTAGGCTACGCCAGTACTTGCGGCCGGTTGCCGCGGACAGTTTGGCGCGCAGCGACTCCCAGTCGTAGGGGGCTTCGTGTCCGTTGCCCTCGGCGGGCGGCACACTGCCCTTTTGCGGACGTTCGTGCGCCAGTGAATCGTGGTCGTTCATGCTGGTCTCACCGGTGACAAATCGAGCAGTTGCTGAGTTGTTCCTTGTGAATGTCGTGCTCTTTCACGAGCTTTTGCCCCAAGGCCCGTTGCTGCTGGGCGGAAACGCGATAGGTCATATCGAAGACGCGCTCGCGCGGCCGCACGAACTGCTCCGGGTGGCGGTGGCAGTTCAAGCACCACTCCATTTGCAAGGAGTTTTCCTGCCAGGTCAGGTTCATCTGATCCACCTGCCCATGGCACGACGCACAGCCAATGCCCTTAGCAACGTGAATGCTGTGATCGAAATAAACGAAGTCAGGTAAATCATGCACTTTGATCCAGGGGATCGATTGATCGGTCTTGAAGCTCGAGCGAACCGGCTCCAGCGTAGGGCTGTCAGCCCAGATTTGTGCATGGCAGTTCATGCAGGTCTTGGTCGGCGGGATGCCCGCGCTGGCCGACACCTCGACCGAACTGTGGCAGTACCGGCAGTCAATCCCCAGCTCGTTGGCGTGATGCTTGTGGCTAAACGGCACCGGCTGCTCGTGCGCCACCCTAGCGCCGGTCACGTACCCAGACCGGTTGAGCAGCATGAGCCCGTAACCAGCCACGCCCAAAAAAAAGACGGCGCCAAAGATCGTGGCGCGCGACAGTGCGTTCGTGCTCCTGTGGAAGATCTGCGACATCCGGCGTGCGCCCTTCTAGTTTGGGGGCGATCCGCGATGCAATAAGGGCCAGTGCGAATTCGCCTTAATGGCTAACAAGGAATTCTTATGGTCCTCATCGCAACGAGTAGTTTCCCGTGCGGCCCGCCGCTTCCCTAAAGACGCCGCATCCGGTGATCTCCTGCCGCGGGTTCCCGCGCACCGGACGCCGACTCCGTGCCCGCCACGATGGCCTTGCCGCCTCGGTCACCCGCGCTCCTCGATGCGAATCCTGCCGCCCAGACCACTGGCAGCGCGCGGCTCGATGGGGCCTCGAGACCCGGAATGCGGGAGAGGTTGCATCCGTCGCCCGCAGAAAGAACCGGACCCACGGCCTCGAATCCGGAAGCAGCAGACAACGACCAAGCGGTGGTTTTGCTTTGCGCGCGGAAGCGGACGAGAAGCTCCAGCGTTTCGCGCCCGTGCGGGAAGGGCGGGCCGTAAATTTCGCTTTACTTGACAAGCTGGCCGTTCTAAAGGCGGCACTGTCGCGGTGGGTCATGGGCTCGGGCAACAGGTAGAAGGGGGTAAGGGTGCAACACACACGATCCGTTCCTCCGCTGCTCTCGCACCGCATCCTGAGTTCGACGACTCCACTGCTCGCCCTGCTCGTTTTGGCCGGCTGCCTCGGCGGGAATGGCGGCACAGGCGGAACCCCACCAGTGACGCCAGGAACCCCGGGGCCGGTAGGCCGCCTCGCGGTGCAAGCCGTGTGGGAGCAGCCAGGAGGGAGTTTCTCTGCGCGCCTTCCCGCCGCGGTTCGCACCGTGCGGGTGGTGGTTCGCGATGCCTCGGGGCAAACCTGCTGCCTGGCGGTGCGCCCGGAAGAGGTCCCGATCGAGCCAGGGAGCGGGAACCGCGTGCTCGGCATTGCCGGGCTGCCGCCAGGAAGAGCCACACTCACGCTCGCCGGCTTTCCGGTGGATTTTGCCCCTTCGCCCGGCGGAGTTTTTCCCCGCTGTGCTACCGATCCGAGCGACCTCGGCCGCAGTTGCGATGTCGAGCGCCCGGCAGCGCCCTCCTACGCGAGTGACTCCTCCGAGGCAGAGATTCTACCCGGGCAGCGAACGGGCTCGGGAACCTTGCAGGTCCGCTCTCTCCCCTTTGTGTTGCCGCTCGAACCACCGGCGGGCGCAGTGCGCGCGGCCCCCTTGCGCTTCGACGTGCTGGCGGCCGACGCGGTGTGGGGCGTGGACGCCTCCAGTGTTCGCCTCGTCGCAAGCCAAGGAGGCCGTTCCTTCGCTGTTCCTCTTTCCCTCGAGACGTGCGACGACAGTGGGGAGCGCCCCTGCTCCAATCCGCCGCGCTTCGGTGTGCGCGGCTTTCGCGTACGCGGGGCGTGGGCCGATGCCCCTCTCGGCACAGTGCAAATCGCCGCCGAGGTGCGTTCGCTCGCGCAACCGCCGCGTACTGGCTCGCTCAGCTACGCGGTCACGGTGATCCCTGGCACGGCCACACCAACCCTCACCCCCACGCTCACTCAGACTCCCTCGCCCAGCGTCACTCCCACCGAGAGCCCTACCCCGACGCGCACTCGTACCCGCACCTTCACACCCACACCGTCTCCAACTCCAACCAGCACCCCCACGCACACACCCTCGCTCACTCCCACGCATACCCCCACCTACAGCCCGACGCCGAGTTTGACGCCCACTCTGACGCCGACCCCCTCTCCCACCCTGACTCCCACATGGACCCCAACCGACAC
>JBBILD010000015.1:0-91574 GCA_037445065.1 Myxococcales bacterium | reverse complement strand
CGGGACGACCATCACGGCCGCCCCGGCGTGCGTGTTTTTGCCCGACGCAGCGGTTTGCAACGCACGGGCAGGCCTTGTGCCTGCCCGCGTTTCGAATCCGACGTGATGCCGCATGGGCGGCGGGACATTGCACCACGTTGTCCGTGCGCCACGCCCATTCGCCATTCACCATTCACCCTCTGCCATTCACCATTCGCCATTCGCAATTCGCCTGCCCCACCGCCCCCTGCTCGCCGCTCGCTTTCACAAGGGCCGCCCCTACATCCCTGGTGGCGGCGGCGTGGACGTTTGGCGACAGCGGGGTGGGGGGGGAACGCGGCTTCTTGCCAGGCCGACGAGTTTCGTGGTGGCAGACGAGCTACAGGGCCAGCCAAGCGACGGCGAGTAAGGTCGCGCACACCGAGGCGACAGAGTCACGGTGGGTCCAGCGGAAACGCAGGTAACTCGTACGGGTCCCGGCGCGCTGGAAACCGCGTGCCTCGAGGGCGATGGCCATGCCGTCGGCCCGGCGCAAAGCCCCGATGAAGATCGGCACGATCACCATCGCGTAGCGTCGCGCGCGCTGGTGCCACGGCCCCTGGGAGAGATCGAGCCCGCGACAGCGTTGTGCGTCAAGCACGGTAAGCGCGGCCTCCACAAACAGCGGAACGAGGCGAAACGCCAAGGTAAACACGAAAGCCACCTTCGGAGGCACCCCGCAGCGACGCAAGGCGCAAGCAAACTCTTCGATGCGAGTGGTGCTCAAAAACAGTAGCCCAAGGGCAAAAAAACTCGTGATGCGCATGGCCATGCCGAGACCCATTTGCACGCTTTGCCAGCTCGGATGCAGGGGGCCGATCTCGACCCAGGCTCCCTCGGTGCGTAGGAAGAGCGACCACACGAGCCAGGTCATCGCGAACACGAGCACGAACAGCCAGCGCAAGCGATACACGTTGGCTCCGGCGCGGCCCCAAGCCAGCAAGCCAGCCACGATCAGCCACAACAGCAAACCGCGGCCTGCAGAGGAGGTCACGAACGCGGCCACTAGCAGTGCCAACAGCGCCCACACCTTGGCGACAGGGTGCAAGGCATGCACGGGAGTATCGCGCACCAAGTACAAACTCAGGCGCATCGCCCTGCCCTCCCCGCCACAGCCCGGGCGAGCTCCTCCACGGAGCGCACCCAAAGGCCGCACCGTGCCGCGAGTTCGACCGCCGCTGGTACACGAAAACGCGCCCGCCGCCAGAGCTCTGGAGCCTGCACCAGCTCTGGCAAGCTACCATCGAAAATCACGGTGCCACCTGCTAGCAACACGCAGCGCTCCGCTCCTTCGATCACCAGCCACGGGTTGTGCGTGATCATCACCACGGCCATGCCGCGTACCCGCAAGCGCTCGATCAGTTGCAAGAGGTCGCGTTGCTCGTGCTGGTCAAGCCCGGTGGTCGGCTCATCGAGAATGACCACCTTCGGGTGCATGGCCAGCACGGAGGCAACCGCCAGTCGCTGTCGCTCGTTTTTGCCCAGCCAAAAAGGGTCGGCATTGGCACGCTCGCCAAGCCCCACTAGTGCCAGCGCTTCCTGCACCCGCTCCCTCACTTCACCCTCGGCGAGTCCGAGCTGGCGCGGTCCGAAAGCCACTTCGTCCGCGACTCGCGCGGTGAAGATCTGCTCATCCGGGTTTTGAAACACGTAACCCACCCGTGCCGCCCGTTCCGTCAAGCTCCACGCGGCGAGTGGCCGGCCCTCCAATTCCACGCTCCCTTGCGCCGGCTGAAGCAAGCCCGTCAGGATCCTAGCTAAGGTGGTTTTGCCCGAGCCGTTTTGTCCGAGAATGGCAACCCGCTCCGCGGGCGAGACGCGGAACGACACTTCGTGCAACGCCGGAGCAGGAGCCTCCGGATACCGATAGGTGATTTCTCGTGCGGCGAGTAAGCAGTTCGCTGCGCCCGTGGAAGCGGCATCTTGTGAGCCGGCTCGGCCTTGTGAGAGACGCGGCGCACCCAGGCGTTCGTATGCTTCCTGCACACTGGTGGGTGCCGTCTCCCAACCAACCGCGGCAGCAAGCCGGACCAGATCCGGTGGGCGCACGGCGTTGTTCTCCAGGAGTTCTACCTGCCGCAACACCTCACCAGGCGCACCACACGCTGCCACTTCCCCCGCGCGCAGCAGCACCACTTGATCCGCCATCTCGAGAGCGCGGGGCTCGTGCTCGACCACCACCAGGGTCTGGCCGCGTGCGCGCAAGCTCCACAGAACTTCGAGCACTTCTTCTTTACCTTGCGGGTCGAGGTCGGTGGTAGGTTCGTCCAGCACCAACAGCTCCGGCTCCAGGGCAAGCAAAGCCGCGATCGCCAGGCGCTGTTTTTCACCCCCGGAAAGCGAGGCTGGGTCGCGCTCCTCAAACCCTTCGAGTCCGACCGCGGCAAGGGCGGTCGAAATGCGCCGGTTCATTTCCGCCGGCGGCACGCCGAGTTGCTCGAGCCCAAAGGCAAGCTCGGCGACCACGCTCGTCGAGAAGAGCTGCGCTTCGAAGTCCTGCGCCACAAAGCCAATGCGGCCTGCAAAGGAGGCCATGGTCTGCTCGCGGCACCGCTCGCCGAGGAGCCAGACCTCGCCACTCAGTTCGCCGGGGTAAAAAGACGGAATGCTCCGATCGAGCAGGCGCGCCAGCGTGCTCTTGCCGGCGCCGTTGGCGCCACAAATGACGGTCATCGAGCCGCGCGGGACAGCGAGATCCACGCTGCGCAACGCGGGCTCGCCCGCTTGCAGGTAACAGAACGACACCCCTCGCAGGCAGGCAGCCAGGGCTCGCGAGTCCTGCGCGGTCACAGCAAGAACAACCCCAAGACGATCAAGAGCAATGGCGGGATCAGCCCCACCCCAACTGGTACCGCCCCCGTACCGGTGTCCGGCAGTCTGGCCAGAATCGCCAGCGGTGCACCACCAGCAGAAATCCAGTTCCCCCACACCATTGCCCACGCGACACCGCCGAGCAGCACGGCGAGCCCCACATACGCGCGCACGCCGGCGGCAGCTCGGCGAGCCACGAGAACGTGGCGATACGTCAGGCGTGCCCGCTCCGCACGCGGGTAAATCGCGGCGAGCAAAAAGGGAGCGATCAAAACCGTCGCCAGCGTGTTGTTCAACCACACCACGTTGGCAAGCACGCGGAAGGGAACGAAACCGAGGAGGTTGAGTCCCCAGCCAATCACCACCGCACAAGCGGCACTCGCACTGGTAACCACCACGAACCACAAGCCCCAACCGAAAGCGTCTCGCGGCAGTGGCGAGCGCTGGGTGAGAATTTCCCACATCCGGTAGGGAACGAAGCCGTACAGCAAATTGCCCCAGAACCCGAAAAAGTCCCCGGGGCCAAACCCGCCAAAGAAGTCTCCGATCACGTTGCCGATGGCTGCGCCCCAGGCACCCGCTGGCCCGAAGAGAAACGAGCACACCACGGGCACTGCATTGGCCGGGCGCAATTCCGTGACCCCGGGGATGATGGGCAAGACTTTGAAGGGAATGAGAATCGCGGCGTAGAGCGAGGCGGTCATCGCCGTCAGCACCACCATGCGGGTATGCGACCACATGTCGATCAGCTCGCGCATGCCGCGCGCGCTTGTACGCTCGTCACGCCTGGCAAGCAAGGCGCCAGGCCGCTGCCACTGGCCGCTCCGGCCCAACCATACCGTGGCCGTGGCCGACCAGCGTCCGCCACTTCGGGGGAAACGACACCCCATTCTCGGGGCACGGCGCCGAAAGCAGCGAGGTCTCAGGCTGGGTGATGACACGGCGCTTCTCGCGCGCTCCGGACACGCGTGCAACCTCTCAGCGGATTTGCCTCGTGCGTCGTGCGGGCCACGGCTGCCCGTTCGGGGATAACAGCTGACCCCTGTTGTTTTTTGCCACCCTCGGGATCCGAATCCCGCTTCTTGCCGACACCTACTCGTCGCCTCTCGCTCTTCGCCTCTCCCCGGGCAGCGGTGCGCTGGTCGGTCCCGCTAGAGCTCGATCCGGAGCGGCTGGCTTCGGCAACATCCAGGGCAGTGCGTCGAGATCGGCGTTGCCGCCAGAAAGGAGGACACCGATGCGCGCCGCGCGAGGAAACTCGAAGCGCCGCTGCAGTGCGGCGGCCAATGCGATCGCGGCAGATGGCTCCACCACCACCTTCAAGACCTCGTAAATCCAGCGCATCGCTGCGCAGGTGTGTGTGTCGTCCACCGTCACCACGCTGGTTTGCGTGGCGCGCAACACGGCGAAGGGCAGCGACCCAAGGCTGGCACGCAATCCGTCGCAAATCGTCTCCGGTTGCGGCCGGGCGAGGAGCACGCCAGCCGCAAGCGAACGAGCTGCATCGTCGGCCCCTGCAGGCTCCGCGCCGATCAGCTGTAACGAAGGCTGCATGTGCTTGGCCAGCACGGCTGATCCACTGAGCAGCCCGCCTCCCCCCACAGGCGCCACCAAGTAGTCGAGCGGACCAACTTCGCGCAACAGCTCCAGCGCGACCGTGCCCTGCCCGGCAATCACACGCGGGTCGTCGTACGGGTGCACCAGCACCGCCCCAGTGGCCGCAGCCAACTCGGCGGCCACGCGGGCGCGTGCCTCCATGCTTGCCGCGCACCGCACGATGCGTGCCCCGTACCGCTCCACCGCCGCCAGCTTCGCCGGGTTTGCTCCATCGGGTACCACCAAGTGCACTGGAACGCCGCGGATTTGGGCGGCCAGCGCAAGCGCGGCTCCGTGGTTTCCCGAGGAATGGGTGAGCACACCGCGGGCTGCACTCTCCGAATCCAGCGACAGGACTGCATTGCAGGCGCCTCGGAACTTGAACGAGCCCGTGCGCTGGAAGTTCTCGCACTTGAAGAACAAGCGTGCGCCCGTGAGTTGATCGAGAGTTCGCGAGCGGAGAACCGGCGTCGCGTTCACGAACGGCGCGATGCGCTCCGCTGCAGCAAAAACGTCCTCGGCCGAGACCGCGAGCCCCTTGGCTGGCATGGCCCCAGGCGCTTAGCACGGCGAGGGAAAAGCGCGCACGCGACTACGGGTTGCACGGCCTGCCACGCGTCATGCACCGCAGCCCATTGTAAGTCTCAGGGTTGCGCGAGCACATCGGAGATCACAGGCCGCACGCCGCAACTCCTACAGCGTTGTGGCGCGGAATTTCGGGGCCGCCCGCGGTTTCCTGGGGATAGGCGCTGCGCGCCAACCCGAGGCTGTATTGCCGCAACGCTTTCAGCGTTGCCGGGGTGGTGGGGACAACGTGGACGTGAGGCAACAGGGTGGCGGTGGGAACACGGGCGGCGCGGACAATTCGCCGGGACGGCCGCTCTGGGGCGTGCGGTAACCTTCCGCCGCGAAGGCGTTGTAGCGGCAGGCCCTGTGCCTGCCCGTGCGTGGAGAAGCCACCAATGCCCAATCGCACCACGGGCGGCCATAAGGGCCACCCCTACACAGCAATGGGATCGGGGCTACGGAGGGATCCGCGCGGGGTATGCCCGCAACGTGGGGTCCACGGAGCGTCGATCACGGAACGCTCCTAGGCGGCAGCGTGGGGAGGGCACCGGGGCCGCCACGAGGGCCGCCCCGACATCGCGGCCGGGGGCATCGGTGCGGCTGGGGCTGCACAACGTTGACAAGGAAACGTGGAGG
Source organism: Myxococcales bacterium (assembly GCA_037445065.1). GTDB lineage: Bacteria > Desulfobacterota > Binatia > HRBIN30 > HRBIN30 > JBBILD01. The sequence goes on along the minus strand of JBBILD010000015.1, from coordinate 85,946 downwards.
CAGGCCTCGTGCCTGCCCGTGTTCCAGATCGAACCCAATGCCCCAATCGGGCCACGCGCCACCGCGACTAAGCCTACCACGCCGCAGACGCCGCGTGTACGTTCGCAATAGCGTCCCCTGACACCGCCTACCCCCACAAGGACCACCCTAACCGTCCCGGAGCCTGGGTTGTGCCCTCGATCGCGGTGTACGTCGGCTTACCCCACCAATCAGCACACCACACCCAGTCGCCATCCCAAAATCGCCGCTCGTCTCTGGCCGCTCGCCGCTGACCCGTCGCAGGATGGAGGCACTTGCGCCCACGGAGATTCTCGCCGCACTAGCGATGCGGCTGAGTCACGGCGCGGAGTCGCGGCTTGCGTTCGCAGAAGGGCGTGCAAACATTGGTGAATGCCGCGCCGACCTCGAGCGTCGAGTAGGGCGCGGCAGGATCGGGAAGGAGGAACAAACGATGTCGAACACAATCAAGACCACGCTACTGCTGGGTCTCTTGACGGGGTTATTCCTGTGGCTCGGGCAGTTTCTGGGCGGCTCGCACGGGATGGTGATCGCATTCGTGTTTGCAGTGCTGATGAACTTCGGCGCGTACTGGTTTTCCGACAAGATCGTGCTCGCGATGTACGGCGCGCGCCCCATCCAGGAGAAGGACTATCCGGAGCTCTACGGCATGGTGCACAACCTCGCCATGAAGGCGGGGATTCCCATGCCGAAGCTTTACGTGATCCCTTCGCCGGCGGCGAACGCCTTCGCCACCGGCCGCAACCCGCAAAACGCGGCGGTCGCAGTCACGGATGGGATCCTGCGGTTGATGACACTGGAGGAACTCGAAGGCGTGCTTGCACACGAGCTCAGCCACGTGCGCAATCGGGACATCCTGATCAGCTCGATCGCGGCCACCCTAGCGGGTGCGCTGATGATGCTGGCCGATATGCTGCGGTGGGGCGCCATTTTCGGAGGCAGCCGTTCGGAAGACCGCGAGCATGCGGGTGGGCTCGTTATGTTGCTGGCGCTTTCCATTTTGGCGCCCATTGCTGCCATGCTGATCCAGTTCGCCATTTCGCGTTCGCGCGAGTTCGAGGCGGACGCCACCGCGGCGCGGATCCTCGGTACAGGAGAGCCACTGGCCCGCGCTCTCGAGAAGCTACACGCTGCCTCATTGCGGCTCCCACTGGAGGCAAGCCCGCAAACCGCCCACATGTTCATCGTGAACCCGCTCTCGGGGGAGGCGTTTGCGCGCCTGTTCAGCACCCACCCGCCGATCGAGGAGCGGATCCGGCGCTTGCGTTCGGGCGCCTGGCGTGCGTAAAGTCTGCGTCTCGGGGAGAGCGAGAACCGTGTCGCAGGAACGCGATCCACAGGCGGAGGAGCGCGGATTCAAAGTCGAGGATCGCCGGCGCTTTACAAGCAGCGGGGAACCCCGCTCGGGCGCGGAGGAGCAGCACGCGGAGCGAGGCGGCGGGCAGACAGCCTCCGAGCAGTTCCGCATGAGCGCTCCACCGCCGGAGCCGGAAATCTCCTTCTCGACGTTCGTCATCAGCTTAGGAACGCAAGCGCTCGTACAGCTCGGGGAAATTCCCGATCCGTTGAGCCGCGAGGTACGCACGGATCTGGTCTCGGCCCAACAAACGATCGACATCTTGGGTATGTTGGAGCAAAAAACACGCGGAAATCTGGATGCAGATGAGGCCGAGCTTTTGCGCCGCCTACTCTTCGACCTTCGCTTGCGTTACGCGGAGAAGGCCCGCCAGTGAATCGAGGCTGGCGACGGTCTCTCACCAATCGCGATCGAGATCGAGCTTCGAAAGGACCGACAGGAATGCAGAGAAGAGTTTGCCGCGTTCGCGCCGCTAGCGCCGGACGCGTCCTTGCAGCGATGCTTTTCGTGCTGGCTTCGGGCACGGCACTCGCAATCAGCTTTTGGGGCGAGAGTCCGACTCCGACCCCGACCGCGTCCGGCAGTCGGGCGCCGGTGTTTCACAGCGCCGAGCCCGGCGCCGCGGCGACCCCCTGTCTGCCCGATTTCGCAGAGCTCGCGGAACGGCTGAGTCCCGCGGTCGTAAACATCGCCACCTCTTCCACTGCCGCTGTGCAGGAAATGCCTGGCTTTCCGGGCCCGTTTGGGCCGTTACCGCCGGAGTTCATGGAGCCGTTCGAGCGTTTTTTCCGCCGCCCGCAACGGCAGCGCAGCCTGGGCTCAGGGTTTTTTATCAACCAAGACGGGTACATTCTGACCAACAACCACGTGGTGGAGAAAGCGGATCAAATCACGGTCCGCCTAGCCGACGAACGCGAGTTCAAGGCTCGGCTGATCGGGCGCGATCCGAAGACCGACATTGCCGTCATTAAAATTGACGAGGCGCCGAATCTGTCGGTGGTCACCCTAGGGGACTCGGACCAGCTCAAAGTGGGCGAATGGGTGATGGCGATCGGGAACCCCTTCGGCTTGGAGCACACGGTTACCGCTGGAATCGTTTCTGCCAAGGGGCGCTACCTTGGAACCGGCAGTTACGATCAGTTCATCCAAACGGACGCCGCCATCAATCCCGGCAACTCAGGCGGTCCGCTCATCAACCTGCGCGGCGAAGTGGTCGGGATCAACACCGCGATTTTCAGCCGCACGGGTGGCAACATCGGAATTGGGTTTGCCATTCCGATCAACCTTGCCAAGGAGTTGCTGCCCGAACTGGAAGCCAAGGGCAAAGTGACCCGTGGCTGGCTCGGCGTGATGATCCAGAAAGTCACGCCGGAGATCGCCGAATCCCTCAACTTGCCCAAGGCGGAAGGGGCCTTGGTGGCGAGCGTCGAGGACAACAGCCCCGCCGCCCGCGGCGGTGTCAAGGTCGGGGATGTCATCATGGAGTTCGATGGCCATACCGTCAAAGACTCCACGGAACTTCCGCTGCTGGTGGCGCGCACGCCCGTGGGCAAAGAAGTGAAGGTGAAGGTATGGCGGGGTGGTTCAACCACCACGCTCACCATCCAAGTTGGGGAACTCAAAGACGAGGAAGTCGAGGAACCGCAGCGCCAAAGTTCCGCAGAAGAGGACATTGGCATTAGCGCGCAGGCGCTCACTCCCGAGATTGCGGAAAGCCTCGGCCTCAGCCGAGACCTCAAAGGCGTGGTGGTCTCACGCGTGACGCCGGGCAGCCCGGCCGACGAAGCTGGACTTCGCCGTGGCGACGTCATCCTGGAGGTGAACCGAGAGCCGGTGAAAGACCTCGCCTCGTTCCGCAAAGCCCTGCAGGCGACGGCCAAAAAGAAGAGCGTTCTGCTGCTGGTACGGCGCGGGGACAACACCATCTTCATCGCCGTCAAGCGGGAAACCTAGAGGCATCGAACTCGAGACCCAGGCCGAGGCTGCCGCACCGGCTTGCCTCGGCCTTTTGTGTTTGGGCGATGTGGCGACGTTTGTTGCTCTCCCTGCTCGCGATCGTTGCTACCGCCACCACGGTTGCCGGCGCGGTTGCCTGGCATACGATCCGCCGCTGGGATGCGGAAGTGAGCGAGCGCTTTCGCACGCATCGTTGGCGGTTCGCATCGAAGATCTTCAGCGACACCTATTTGCTTTACCCTGGGCTCGATCTGCGCGCCGCAGCGCTGGCGGAGCGACTCGCCGAACTCGGCTACCAGCAGACCCAAGGAGTTCCGGAACGGGCAGGCACGTACGAGATCGCGGGCGACCGCTGGCGCGTGTTTGTGCGCCCCACCAGCGCCGCTGAGGAAAAAGGCCAGCTCGTGGAGATTCGACTCGCCGGCAACACGATCGAAGAGATCGTCGAACTGAGTACGGGGGCTTCCCTTCCCACTTTGGAACTGGACCCGGCGCTGCTTACCGGCGTGTACGAAGGGGAATGGGAAGACCGCAAACTGGTCACGCTCGATGACGTCCCCCCGCTGCTTGTCCGCGCCATTCTCGACACTGAAGACCAGCGGTTCTTCGAGCACCACGGCATCGACTGGTACGGCATCCTGCGTGCGATTTACGTGAACTTGCGCACGGGCCGCGTCGTGCAAGGCGGCAGCACGCTGACCCAGCAGCTCATGAAAAACTTTTTCCTCAACGACGAGCGCAGCCTGCGGCGCAAACTGCACGAAGCGGCCATGGCCATCATCGTCGAGCGCCGCTTCTCGAAGCAGGAAATTCTCGAAAGCTACCTGAACGAAATCTACTTGGGTCAGCGCGGCGCGCAGGCAATCCACGGCGTGTACGAGGCCGCACAGTTCTACTTCGGCAAGACCCCCGACCAGCTCAGCCTGGGGGAAATGGCCATGCTCGCAGGCCTGATTCGCGGGCCAGGGTACTACTCACCGTTCCGCAATCCGGAGCGAGCGCGCAAGCGGCGTGACTTCGTACTCGAACGCATGATGCAAGCAGGGCACATTGACCGCGAGGTCTTCGAGCGGGCGGTGGCAGAACCGCTGGTGGTTTTGCCCCCGCAACCGCGCGGGAAAGACGCTCCGTTTCTCGCTGACTTCGTCCGCAAACAATTGGCGGAATTGTATCCGGCGGAACTGTTGGCCAGCGAGGGGTTGCGGATTTACACCACTCTCGACCCGCACCTGCAGCGCCTGGCGGAGCGAGCTGTCGAGCGCGGCCTCGAGCAACTCGAACAGCGTTACCCGCGCCTCAGACGCCCCCAGGAGGAAGAGCGGCTGCAAGCCTGCCTGTTCGCGGTGGAGCCCCAAACGGGCTTTGTGCGCGCCATGGTGGGGGGCCGCGACTACCGCGTCTCCCAGTTCAACCGCTGCACGCAGGCCCGACGTCAGCCGGGCTCGCTGTTCAAACCGATCGTATACGCGGCCGCTTTGGAGAGCACCCGCCAGCACCCCTCCCCCGTGCAGGCCACCACCACCGTTATGGACGAACCTTTCGACTGGCCTTTCGACGGGCGGCTGTGGAGCCCGGTCAATTACGGCAACCGCTACCTGGGCTCGGTGACGGTCCGCGAAGCTCTCGAACAGTCGCTCAATGCCGCCACGGCTCGCCTCGCCTACCAAACCGGCCTCGGTCCGATCGTCGAACTGGCACGGGCCTTGGGCATCGAGTCACCCCTACCGGGTGTTCCCTCGCTCGTGCTTGGTGCGGCAGAAGTGACCCCGTTCGAGATCGGGCGCGTGTTTGCCGCCTTCGCAAATGGCGGCGTGCGTGCCGAGCCGCTGGCCGTGCGCCGGGTACTCGATCGCAGCGGCGTGCCTCTCGAGCGGCGCCAGGTAGAAGTGGAGGCGGTTTTGCCCGCCGACACGTCGTTCCTCATCACCCACATGCTGGCTGGTGTGCTCGACCGCGGTACGGCGCGGGCAGCCCGATCGCTGGGATTTCGCCTTCCTGCTGCGGGGAAAACGGGAACGACCAACGATTACCGCGACGCCTGGTTTGCCGGCTACACGCCGAACCTGCTGGCCGTCGTTTGGGTCGGGTTCGATGACAATCAGCCGGTCGGCCTCGCCGGCGCGCAGGCTGCCCTGCCCATCTGGGTGGATTTCATGAAGGAAGCGACCGCCGGTCAACCTGCGCTCGCGTTCGAGCCTCCGCCGCAGGTGCAGTTGGTCCCGATCGATCCCTCCTCGGGCGGGCTAGCCACGCCTCAGTGCCCGGAAACTCTCATCGAAGCTTTCTACCTCGGGCTCGCCCCCACCGAGCCTTGCCCTCTGCACCGCGAGCTACCGACTCCCGACGCGTAAGCGAAACAGCCAGGCTCTTTGGCCGGAGGCCGGCCCGGCTGCGCGCTTGCCCACGAATCACGGTGTCTGCAAGCAAGCACAACTGGCACACCGCTGTGGGCTTGGCGACTGAGGCGGCTCCAGCGGTAGGCGCAAGGCGCTTCTGTTCCGAAACTTCGGTTTTCCGCACCGCGGCCGCGGAGTACCATTGCGCGTCCGAATCCAGCCGCCAAACGCGCATCTGCGAAACCACCCAAGGCTACCCTCGCGTCGCGCGTTGGCCGACGGGACTACCCACGGTTCTGCACAGGATTTCTTCCTGCAGGAATCGTGGCGGACCCGCTGCCCGAACCAGCGGACGCAACGAGATCCACTTCCCGGCGCCGTGCCAGCCTCCGCTCCCGCCAGTACAGCAAGCCGATCATCCCGAACAACAAGAAAGGCAACACGGAGAGCAAAGCGGCGGTACCAAAATAAGCGTTCAGGGTTCGCTGCTCCGCGACAAAGCAAACCGGGCAGGCAGCCAGCGGACGTGTGCTGGCCAAGAACGCAGCCGCAACGACTGACAGCCAGCCCGGTGACTTTGCGCACCCTACGCCGTGCTTCACGCCGGAACGCTTCGGATTGTTCATCTGTGCTGGCTCCTCAGCTCAAATACACCAACACATACAGCACGGGCCACACCAGAACGACGAAGTACCAGAAATAGCGCGCGGCACGGAAGCGTGCCGGAGCTAACGATCGGGTCGGGTTGGCCGCCACCGGCCTCGTCACCGCCAGCAACGCGGCAATCGCAGCAACCGCGTGCAGCGCGTGCGTGCCTACAATCAGGTAAAAGAAGGAGCCGTACGGGCCGCTGCGCATCGTGAGTCCGTACCGCAGCAAGCGGATCCATTCCACTCCTTGTACAAGCACGAACACGGCCCCCAGCAGTGCCGCCACACGCCCGAGGCGCAGCGCGCGCGGAAAGGAGGCAGAAGCCTCCGCCAAGCGTCCTGCATGCAACAATACGAATCCGCTGGCCAGAAGGACGAGCGTGTTCGCGAACGTCACCTCCACCGGCAAGCGCGGCTGACCCGGTGGAGGCCAGCCGCTCAGGTACCGCGCCTTCACGACGAGAAAGGCACTGATCAGGCCAGCAAAGAACATGACTTCGGTGGCGATGAACAACACGGTGCCCAGGACAGCATTCGGCATGCGTACCTCGGGCACCGAGGAAACTACTTGCCGATCCGTCGCTGGGGCATCAGTGTCGAGCTGCGCCATGTGCGTCCTGCACTGCGCGCAGGTGTTGCCAGTTCTGTCCGCTGCGCGCAAGCACATCCGGCGCTACGCCAGCGAAGAGCACCAGCATGAACCCCAGCATGATCAGCAACACGTACCAGATGTAGCGGCGCTCCACATTGAGGTGCATGAAGTAGGCCGCCACCATCGTGGCCTTCACCACCGCCACACCAAAAGCGGTGATCAGCGTGAGCCACCACATACCCCACAGCGGACCGGCAACACTGATCGCGAACAACGACAGCAACACACCGTAGACGGCCAGGTAGTTCGGATGCGGCGTGTGCTCTCTCGGTGCGGAACGTTCTTCGGTGCTCATGATTACCTCGCGATGTAAAAGAGTGGGAACAGGAAGATCCACACCGCATCCACAAAGTGCCAGTAAATCCCGATCAGCTCGACGCGGTGCAGGTGTTTGCCGCACGCGGCATCGCGCGCCACAATCCACAGCACGATCATCCCCACCAACACGTGCAAGCCATGCAAGCCGGTAGCGGTGTAGTAGTACGTCCAGAACAGATCTCGATAGATCGTAAAGCCGTGCTGGATCTCGTTCGTCCACTCGAAGGCTTTGACGATGAGGAACACGAGCCCCCCGCCCACGGTGAGCCGCAGGAAGCGCGCCGCCCGCGGCCCGTCTTCCTCCTCAGCGGCTTGGTGCCCGAGCACCGCGAACAGGCTCGAGGTCAGCAGCACGAACGTGTTGAACCCCCCTGCCCACACATTCGTGTGCGCCGCTTCCTCGTGCCAATGTGGGTGGTGCAAACGCAGCATGATGTAGCTCGCCAGTAAGCCGCCAAAAATGACGATCTCGGAGGCCAGCACCCACCACACTGCGAGCCGCCCAGTGGGAATGCCGGTGGCACTACGGCGGGTAGCCAGAGGAACTTGGACTTCGTGCGCGCTTGCCATCTCTTCACCCTCAATCCGCTGCGTATTGTGGCCAGAAATCGAGCGGTCGGCCTGGGACGCTATACTCGTACGGCCCACGGTACACGGATGGCATGGTGGCAAAGTTTCCGTGCGGCGGAGGCGAGGGGGCTAGCCACTCGAGCGTGTTTGCCTTCCACGGGTTTTCTTCCGCCTTCTCACCGCGCCAGACGCTGCGGAAAAAGTTGTAGAGGAACACCAATTGGACAAGCAACATCACCACCAACGCGCTGGTCGCCAGCACGCGCAGGCTCTGCAAACCAGGGGTGAAGAGCTGACTGAAGTGCTCGTAACTGTAAATGCGCCGGTGCTGGCCCGCCGCGCCCAGCACGAACAACGGGATGAAGATCAGATTGAACGGGATGATCGTCCCCCAGAAGTGGATCTTACCCAGGGTCTCGTTCATGTGGCGGCCGAACATTTTCGGGAACCAGTACGTGAGCGCGGCAAAGGCGGCGATGATGGCGATCGGAAAGAACGTGTAATGGAAGTGGGCGACTACGAAGTACGAGTCGTGCAAGTAAATGTCCGTTGCGTTGGCGCCGAGGAAAATCCCCGTCACTCCACCAATCAAGAACTCGGCAATAAACGCGAGCGCCCACAGCATCGGCGTGCGCAGCTCGATCGAGCCACCGTACAGCGTGGCGATGAAGGCAAAGGTCATCTCCGCGATCGGAATCGAAATAATGAGCGTGGTGATCGTGAACAAATGCGCCATTCGCGGGTCAATTCCCGCTACGAACTGGTGGTGCGCCCACACGAAAAAGCTGATGATGCCGGTGGCAAAGCTCGTGTATAGGATCGTTTTGTACGCAAAGAGCTTCTTACGCGCGAACACCGTGATCACCTCAGCCACCACCCCCAGTGCGGGCAGCAACACGACGTAGACTTCCGGGTGACCGAAAAACCAGAACAAATGCTGCCACAGCAGCGGGTCGCCTCCTGCCTTCGGGTCGTAAAAATGGGTTCCCAGTAACTGGTCGAACAGCAGCATGACCGCGCCCGCAACGAGAGGTCCCACCGAGGCCATGAACACCACCGAGGCAATGACCACCATCCAGACAAAGATGGGGATGCGCCATGGTGTCATACCGGGTGCGCGAGCGTTCATCACCGTGGTGATGAAGTTGATTCCACCTAGCAGGAAGGCCACGAACTCGAGCGCAACCGCAATCAACCACAGAGGCGCACCGTAGGGCGTGTGGTTGTACTGGGCGCTAGCTGAAAGAGGTGGGTAGGCGGTCCATGCGCCGCCAAAGCCTCCGCCCGGAACGAACAAAGATACCAAGATGACCACCGTGCTCAAAAAGAAAATCTGGTAGGAGAGGCGGTTGAGCCGCGGGAAGACCATGTCGTCGCACCCAATCATCAAGGGGATCAAGTAGTTGCCGAGGCCGGCAATCAGCACTGGCATCGCCACCCAAAAGATCATGATCGTGCCGTGGTTGGTGACCAGCGCATTGTACTCGTTCGGAGTCACCACGCCGTAGAGCGGCACACTCATGCCCGGAAAGGCGAGCTGCATCCGGAACACGTACGCCAAAAACCCGCCCACCAAGGCCATGAACATCCCGGTAAACAGGTACTGCAGGCCGATCACTTTGTGATCGGTGGAAAACACATAACGACTCCAGAAACTCTGTTGTTTGCCCGTCGTCTCGCTCGCCATGCTCTCCGCAACCTCCAACGTTCGTCGGTCAGAACTCTTCCACTCTCAATGTGGCGCGACCGGCCGGCATCCCGGGTGCGCTCGTTCCCGCTTCCGCGCGCCCCACCTCGCTTCCATAAGGGGCGAGCCACGGCATCGCGTCCCGCCACACCGGGGGCGCCGCCTGCAATCTCTCGCTGCACCCGCGACGCCTCCCCGACTCGCGTGCAGCGCTGCTGCCCCTGCAAGCTGGGGAGCTTTTCGGCTTGCCCGCTTCCCTCCACCACTCCGACCATCTTCCCTTCAACCCTGCGTAGCGGCGGCCCGTTCCTGAAGCCCCAGGACCGCTGATCCCGCAGCACGTGGCGCGTGCTGCGCGAGCCAGGCAACGTGCTGTTCGCGCGTTTCGGCAATGAGGCGCGCAGGCATCAAAGCGTGCCCAATGCCGCAAATCTCCGCGCATTGGATATCGTATGCTCCCGGCCGAATCGGGCGGAACCAGCCCGTCACCAGCCGTCCTGGCACGGCGTCTTGCTTGAGCCGAAACGCGGGGACAGAGAAGCTGTGCACAACGTCCTTGGAGGTAAGTTCGAACTGGTACGTGGTGTCGGTTTTCACGTGCAGTTCGTTCACTGTGGTCACGTCGTCCGCGGTGTCGAGCTTGCCATCGAGCCCCGGGTGGACGAACACCCACGCCCATTGCTGGGCCACGATCCGCACCCGCTCGTCAGCGGGAGGCTGGTCCTGCTTGATGGTTTTCCACACCCACAACGCGCTCGCGATCAGAAAAACGTCACACAGGATCACCAACAAGTGTGGGCGGCTGATCCAGTGTTTTTCCGCTGGCGTTTCACCCGTGATGTAGCGAGCGGGAACCCCTGGACGCCGACGAAAGCGGAAGATGAACGTGAACAGCACCGATTGGGCCACCACGAACCAGAAGCCCACGGTGAGCAGGATCACGGTGAACAGCCAGTCTACGTCGCGCGCCGACGTGGAAGCTTGTGGGACCAGCCACTCCAGCATGAGCGTCCTCCCCTCCTCACCGCACGAGCAGCCAGGCGGCAAGCGCGAACAAGAAACAAGCCAGCATCGTCACCCAAAAGCCTTTACGGATCGCGCCTTCCCAGCGCGCCAGCGAATCGTCCCAAGCCTCTTCCGTCATGACTCCTCCGTTCACTGCGCCAAGCTGCGAAGATAAGCCGCGACGTCACGCATGGCCTTTTCATCCCCCAAAACGTTCGCCATGGCGCGCATCTGCTGGCCGGTCACATCTCCCGCGTCGGTGCCCCGCAGGCCATCTTTGAATTTCTTGAGCTGCGCCACAATGTACCAATCGTTCTGTCCAACCAGGGGAGGTGCTTTGAGCGCTTCGTTTCCCTTTCCATCCGCCCCATGGCAAGCCACACAAGTCGCATATAGCCCCTGGCCTTGCGCTGCTTGCCCATCGAGGGTGGCAGACGGGCTGGTCCGCGGGAGACTCGCTACGTATGCGGCTACCGCTTGCAAATCCTCGCTACGGCGTACGGCCTGCGCCATTGGCCTCATTTGCAAGCCGGCGTTGTCTTGTGGGTGGTAGCCACGCTGGCCGGAAAGGAATTTTCGGAGCTGAGCCTCGAGGTACCACTGGGGCAAACCAGCGATAGCCGGTGCACCACGCCGCGCGTTGCCCTCACCGCGTTCCCCATGACAAGTCGCGCAGAGCACAAATAGTTCGCGTCCCCGTTGTTCCCCGAGCGCTGGGCCCCCCAAGGCAAGAGAGAACGCGAGCAGCGCAAGCACTGGCGCCGCCACTGCCATAACCCGTTCGGCCCTAGCAAAACGGCCTCGGCACACACCCATCCTCATGCGCCGCCTGGCAAAGCAACACTCGTTCCGGACTCTGCGCGCGGCCAGAGTTGCCTACGGCAGAATCTGCTTCTCATTTCTTGGAACCGATGTCCCTCAGATTCCCATGAGCGCAAAACCCCTCCACGCGCGGGCGCGGGTGTTCGCCTCCTCTTGTCGCTGAGACGCGATTTTGGTTTCAGTGCCAGGCGAGACGAAACGATGTTTACCGGCATCATCGAAGAAGTAGGCGAGGTCAGCGAACAACATGGGAGCCGCATCTCGATCCGAGCCCCATTGGTCACCAGCGACGCGAAGTTGGGTGACTCGATCGCGGTCAATGGCGTTGATCTCACCGTGTGCGATCTCGCGGGCGATGTGTTTTCTGCCGATGTGATGCCGGAGACGCTCCGTCGCTCCAATCTTGGCTCGTTGCGGGTGGGTGATGCGGTGAACCTGGAGCGCTCGCTCCGTCCTACCGACCGCTTGAGCGGCCACATCGTGCGGGGCGTGGTCGAGGGTGTGGCTGAGGTGGCTTCCCTCGTACCGGAGGAGGCAGCGGTGATCGTACGTTTTCGCACCCCTCCGGAACTCCTCCGCTATATGGTGGTAAAAGGCCCAGTAGCGGTAGATGGCGCAAGCCTGACGATCATCGAAAAAACAGCCGACTCCTTCGCGGTCTCCCTCGTGCAGTATACGCAGGCGCACACCAACTTGCTGCGCAAGCGAGTCGGAGACCTGGTGAATATCGAGACCGACATTATCGCACGCTACGTAGAAAACTTCCTGGCCGGACGGCAGGGTTCGGGTGCGTCATGAGCTTCGAGTTCGGGATGTTTTACGAGGTTCCGGTGCCCCAACCGTGGGGGCCGGTGAGCGAACTCGACGCCTACCGGCAAGTGGTGCGGGAGGTCGAACTCGCCGAACAGATGGGCTTCACCCATTTCTGGACCGTCGAGCATCACTTTCTGAGCGAGTTTTCCCACTGCTCCGCTCCCGAAGTGCTGTACGGGTACGTGGCTGCGCGCACCTCCCGAATCAAAATCTGTCACGGCGTGCGCTTACTCCCGTTTCCGTACAACCACCCGATTCGCGCTGCAGAGATGGCCGCCACGTTGGATCTCTTGTGCAACGGCCGCCTGGAGTTCGGTACCGGCCGTTCCGCCACGCGGGAGGAACTCGAGGGCTTCGGGATCGAGCCTCGGCAGACGCGCAGCCTGTGGGAAGAGGCCTTGCGCATCGTGGTCGGAGCGTGGACCCAAGATGTGTTTTCCTGGGAGGGAGAGCATTTTCGGATCCCACCCCGTCGCGTGCTGCCCAAGCCGCTGCAGCGCCCGCACCCGCCTTTGTGGATGGCCACCAGTAGCCCCGAGGGGCACATGCTCGCCGGAAAACTGGGCCTCGGCCTGCTTTCCTTCACCATCGGCGTGCCGCCCGACGAACTCGCGCAGCGGATCCGCCTCTATCGCGAGGGATTGCAACAGGCGCAACCGATCGGCCATTTCACCAATCCGCGTGCCGCGGCGTTCACAATGGTGCACTGCGCGGACACCAATGCGGAGGCGCGGCGCAACGCGGAGCGCTCGGTGCTCTGGTACTTCCGCAAGAGCATCCGCCTCATTTCGGCGCTGGCGGAGTGGCAGGGCCAGGGGACCATCGCCACCTACGAGTACGCGCAAGCGCTCGGCGCGCTCGACCTCGAAGGCGTGACCTTTGACGCGCTCAACGAAATGGGTGCCATTATCGTGGGCGACCCCGCACGCTGCGTCGAGGTGCTGCGCCGTTATCAAGAGGCAGGGATCGATCAGATCTTGTGCCTCATGAACCCGTACGCGATTTCCCCCACGCAAGTCCTGCGCTCGATCGAGCTGTTTGGCCGCTACGTGATTCCGGCGTTTCGCACTTGAATCTCAGCGGACACCGCGTCGTTCGTGCGCGCGGCCCGCCGCAGAGTCGTACAGCGCGCGCAAGGCGCGCTTGTCCGGCTTGAACATTGCTGTGAGCGGCATTTGTTCGAGCACCGTGAGACCATCCGGGCGCTTGAAGCTTGCCAACTCCGCGCCGACGAATGCGCGCAGTTCCTCCAAGCTGGGCGGGTCGCTCGGGTTGCGCGGCACCACGAATGCCCAGCCGACCTCGCCATACCTTTCGTGTGGCACTCCGAGCACTGCCACCTGTGCCACTTTGGGATGCTGGTGCAGCCGGTGTTCCACTTCGATGGGGTATACGTTGAAACCACCCCGGATGTACATCTCGCTCTGCCGCCCGCAGAGGTGCAGGTATCCAGCCTGGTCGAGGAACCCGAGATCGCCAGTATGCACCCAACCGTCCCCATCGATCGTGCGCGCAGTGGCTTCTGGATCGCCCCAGTAGCCCCGCATCGTTGCCGGAGAGCGCACCACCACCTCACCCACCTCTCCTGCGGCAAGCGGTCGGTTTTCTCCATCCACGACCTGCAACTCGACCCCCGGTGTCGGTTTCCCAACCGTCGAACACAGCACTTCGGGCGGATCATCGGGCAGCGACGCAGTGGCGATGCCGACCTCGGTGGATGAGTACCGCACGCTCACCACCGCGCCGATTTCCCGTTGCACACGCAGGATCAGCTCCGGGGCTACCGGAGCGCCCCCGAGCAGCACGCTGTGCAAGCTCGAGAGATCCGCACCGAGCTCTCGCGCGCGGTCGAGGAGGGCGATCATCTGGGTCGGGAACGCCCCCAAGTGCACAAGCCGCTCTTGCTCGATGGTTCGCAACACAGCGTCCACATCGAACTGGTCGTGCACGATGGACATGGCTCGGTGGCCGATCTGCACGGCGATGCGTGCCATCGTGCCCAAGTGGGCGAAGGAGATGCCGGCGGCAAGGTGTTTGCGAAACGGAATTTCGCCCCTGTCGTATCGGCGGGTTTCGATGTCCGCCAGAGCCATTAGGCTTTGGTGCGCGTACCAAGCCCCTTTTGGCGTACCGGTAGTGCCGCTGGTAAAGACGATGGCCACCGGCTGCTCTGGGAGGATGGCCACCGTGGGAGCAGGAATGCAACCGGCGGCAAGCCGCTCCACGCTAGCGCGTGTACTGGTTCGCAACTCACTCTCGTCCACCCACAGCACCTGGCGCAAGGCGGGCAGCTCGGAGCGCGCCTCGGCAACGATGGATTCGTAATCCACCCCGCCCACACCACGGCGCACGGCAAGCAGCAGCCTAGCCCCCGCGCGCGCCAAGATGGGTACAATCTCCTTGCGGCGGTAGCGCGGGTTGATGCCCGCGGTTACCGCCCCGATGCGCGCCGCAGCCAAATACGCGACCAAGTAAAACGGCGTCGAGGGAAGCAGGAGCGCCACGACGTCACGTGGGCGCACATCTTCCGCCCATAAGCGGGCCGCTAACTGGTCGGCGAATCGGTCCCAGTCGCGATAACTGACCTCCTCGTCGCGGTAGCGAAAGGCACAGGCATCGGGTCCCTGTGCCGCCGCACGTAACAATTCTCCGAGGGTCGCCGCCCGCAGCATGGGCGCACTGTTACCATCGCGGACACAATCCTTTCCAGCGCCCGGATGCTGCCCAACCCGCGGGCCTTGTGCGCCCTTCGCTCAAACCACGCAGCAGCTCATGGTCGTGGATGCGCGAAAGAACGTCTGCGCGCAAATCTTCCACGCTTCCGCGTACGTAGGAAAGGCGTGAACGGTGTCAATGAGTTCGCGCACCGTCCACCCCGCCTTCATGGCCAAGAGTGGCACGTGGATCATCTCCCCTGCCTGGCGGCCAACGGCTTGCGCTCCGCGGATGCGCCCGGTGGAAGGCTCGACCACGAGTTTCACGCTGCCGCGTGTGTCACCGGTTACATGCGCCTTCGGAACTGCACTCAGGGGTAGGGTCCGGCAACTGCAGCGGCCGATCTCGTCCATGAGCCGCGCCTCGCTGAGCCCCACCGACGCAAACTGTGGATCGGTAAACACCACTTGCGGCACAAGCTCGGGGTTCAACGCGGGGCCGCTCCCGGTAAGCGCGTGCTCGGCAGCAAGAAACCCTTGTTTGGCTGCCACGGTCTCGAGTGGCATGACGCCAGTGACGTCTCCCGCCGCGTAAATTCCCGGTACCGAGGTAGCCTGAATACGGTCGGTCACGATAAACCCACGGGCATCGGTTTCTACGCCGACCTCTGCCAGACCTAGGCCATCCGTATTGGGCTGGATGCCAGTGGCAGCTAAGATCCGTTCCGTTTCGGTGCAAACTCCTCGCTCGTCGAACAGCCGCAGTGCTCCAGGATGGCCCTCTACGCGCTGGACAGTACAGCCGGTACGGATCTCGATGCCCTCTTCCTGGAGAGAGCAGGCCAACTCCTCGGCAAGCTCGGGGTCGTGCCCGGGCAGAATTTGGGAGGCCACCTCGAGCACGCGCACGCGCGCCCCAGCGCGGTGGAATATCTGGGCAAACTCGAGGCCCAGGGGGCCCGCTCCGAGCACGACCAGCGCACGTGGCACGCTGCGCTGGGCGAGCGCACTGCGGTTCGTCCACGGCTGCGCGGCTTCGAGCCCGGGAAGCGATGGCAAGCGCGGCCGCGCTCCGGTGGCAATGACCATGCGCTGACCGCGGTAACGCTTGCCGCCAGCCTCGATCTCCTGCGCCGACACCAAGCGGGCGCGTTCCTGCACAAGGGTGACGGCTCCCAATGCCTGCAAGACGTCCCAGTAGTTGCGCTGCCGCAGGGACGTCACCAGCTCGTCCTTCTCCTGCATCAGCCGCTCGAAGTCCAAGGTTGCAGCGCCAGCAAGCCAAGGAGGCTTTTCAATCCGCAAGCGCCAAAATTCCTCCACCGCAGCAAGTAGGAACTTGCTCGGCACGCAGCCGACGTTCACGCAGGTGCCACCGAGGGGCAAGCCGTCGTTCGCCATCAACACACGTGCCCCGAGTTCGGTGGCACGGATGGCGGCAGAAAATGCTGCCGCACCGCCGCCGACAATCACTAGATCGAACGGTTCCGCACCCCTCATCGCGTCCCCTCCTCGAGCTGCGCCCGGTAGCCGACCTTGCTTAGGGCCTCCACCAGGCGCACTGGCTCCACTGCTTCGTCGGCCAGCACCGTGACCCGCCGTTCCGACAAGGCCACTTGCACTTGGCGCACACCAGGCACTGCGCGTAGAGCCTTCTCCACCGTTGGCAAGCAAAGCGCGCAATGCATGTCAGGAACGACCAGCGTGCGCTTAACATCTTCCGCCCTCGCCGCTCCCAGCAGGGAGCCCAGTAGAACGAACACCAACACAGATCTTTTCATCGTATGTTCTCCTTTGGACGCGTTTACGCGTCGTCTCCGTTCCTCGATTCGCCGCAAAGCGACGCCGGTTCTCAGCGAAACAGATGCACCAGCACGAACGGGTAGCCCCAAGCGACAACGAGGAATGCAAGCGACACCCAGAGCGCTCCGCGCGCAAGCCTGGAGGGCCGTTCGCAGGCCTCGTCACATACCTCATTCCGGGCTGACACCACGTACAGCCGGTAAAAACCCCAACCCCAGAAACCGAGCGCAGCCAGCAAAAACCACGGCCGATAGGGGTCGAGCACAGTAAAGGCAGAGAGAGCGCCCACCCCCACCCCGAACACCAGTGCAACCAAAGGCCCTAAACAGCAGAGCCCAACTAAGGAGCCGCCAAGCGCGGCTCCAAGCCAACCCACGTGATCCCGCCAAGACATCAGTGTTCCTCCATCCAGTCCAGGCTGCCGAGAATCGGGCAGTCGCGATCGCTGGTCCGCCGGCTCTCGCACTCCTCGACCAGTTGCAACAACACTTTGCGAATGGCGTGCAGAGCGCGGATCTTCTCTTCCACGTCGGCGATCTTGCGCGCAGCCCGCTCGCGCACCGCATCGCAGTCAACCCGCTTGGCCGTACGCAGAGACAACAGTTCCCGCACCTCACGCAGCGAAAAACCTAACGCTTGTGCTCGCTTCACAAAACGGATCCGGCGTAGTGCCTCGTCGTCGAACAGCCGGTAGCCAGCGGGACTTCGCCGCGCGCGCGGGAGTAGCCCGCGCCGCTCGTAGTAACGGACCGTTTCCACTCGCACGCCCGCGTCTCGTGCCAATTGGCCGATCGTGCGGATTTCACTTTCCATCCATTGGTTCCTCCTTTCCTTCGTCGTGGAAAAGAGCTTAGCGCCTGCACCTAGGTACAGGGTCAAGGCCCGCCGTTACATTTTTCCCCGAGCGACCCGCCTGCCAAAAAACCCGCGATTCCTCTGCCGAGCATCTCCGTCATGGGGCGCCGGCCGCCGTTCGGGCTGGCACGCTGGAGCAGGCGGCGTAAAGCGGCCGCCCACCGTATTAGGCAGCGTGCTCAGCCGAGGAGCCCCGAGCGTTGGCGGAAGCTGCGAATACTCAGCGGCATTGGGCAGTTACGATCGCGGTGCCGTAGGCAGAACGCTTCCCGTGCGACGCCGCTGGTGTCCACAACCACCCCTTCGGGGTTGGCACTGTGCCCGTTGTTGTGGGCTCAACTCCACAATTCTCCTCTAAACCGCTGCGCCACCCTGCCGGCGTGCGTTGGATGTGCGTGGAACCGCTCCTTCGCGGTGGAGGTTCAGAGCATTCGTTGCTCAAAGGTCGCCGCTTACCGTTCGCGCCACGTGCGGCCACTAGCGCCGCCCCTACAGCGCGCAGGGGGCATCGGTGGCGCTCTGGTCGCACGCCGTTGCCAGGGGAATGTAGGGGCAGGCCTTGTGTCTGCCCGTGTTCCGAATCCAACCGGATGCCGCACCGCGGGCCAGTCACCGCATCAGTTGTGGGCGCGGCGCGCGCGATCGGACCACGCACGCCGAATTGCGCCACGGGCGGCCACAGGGGCCACCCCTACATATCCTGAATTTACCGTTGTGCCCACGGCAGCAAGTGTTCCACGAACCGGGCAGGTGCCTCGAAATGTGGGTGTCCTCGAAACGGGTGCGAAACGGGTTCGAAACGCTGGGACGACCGGTGGTCGCAACGCCAGTGTCTGCGCAGGCACGGGTGGTGCGATGTGTTGTAGGGGAGGCCTTGTGCCTGCCCGTGCTCCGAAGAAACCGCGGCCGCACAAATCCCACCACGGATGGCCACAAGGGCTGCCCCTACCCCTGGGGGTGGCGTTTCGCCGGCTTGCAGTGGGTGTCCTCGGAAGCGCGGAAGCGAAGCCGCAGGGGTAGGCGGCGCGATACGCCTCACCGGACCAGGGTGTCTCCACGAGCAGCGCACCCTGCGGTCCTCGAATCACCCATCACAGTTCCGTTCCAACGGGCGGCAGCTACGTTCGTGCAACAGCAGGGAGAACGGAGGGGAGTGGGTCTGGATCACCCGCTCATTCGCCGTGGGCACTGTGCCCGCCACCTGCACAACGAGGGCCTCTCCCGGCGGGCAGCCAACCGCCACAGCGACACGAGATCTGGTTCGGGAACGCTGAGGAAGCGACGACGAGCAGCTTCGAGGCGAGGTCTCTGTCTTCCCGCGGACTCGATTCACCTGAGCACCCGTGTGCGGGGGCGAACCCAGCTCCAAGGTGACTCGAGCAGGCCACGGCTGAGATGCAGCTACCCAAAAACCGGGGGCGCCGCGCTCGCCTTCACGCTGGCTTTCCGTCCATCAGCTCGGTGTATCGGTCGAGCAGCGGCAACACCATGTCGCGCTCGGCCGACGGCAAGCCAAAGATCACGCGCTCGACGCCGGCGTCGCGGTATTTTTCGATGATGGCCCGATCGGCCGGAGCCCAATACACGCTCACAGATACACTCTTGGGATCGCGCCCTCGTTCTTCCGCAAGTTGGCGCAGCCGAGCAATGTGCGGGATGATCGCTTCGCCGCGCGCACCGAGCGGCAGCCACCCGTCGCAGTACTCGACTACGCGCTCGAGCACTTGGCGGGAGTGCCCGCCCAGCAAGATGGGCGGATGCGGTTTCTGGAGCGACTTCGGATACGACCAAATCGGGTCGAAATTCACGAATTCCCCGTGAAACTCGGGCGCGTCCTCGCTCCAGATTTTCTTGAGCGCGGCCACCTGCTCGCGCAGTTTCTTCCACCGGGTACGGAAGTCGGTTCCATGGTTCGCCATTTCCTCCACGTTCCACCCCCCACCAATGCCAAAGATGAAGCGCCCGCCCGACAAAAAGTCCAAGCTTGCCACTTCCTTTGCCGTGATAATCGTGTCGCGCTCGATCAGCAGACAGATGCCGGTGGCAATCTTGAGGCGCGAAGTCACCGCCGCGCACATGGCCAAAGCCACAAAGGGATCGTGCGTATGCCAGTACTCTTTCGGCAACTCACCTCCGGCGGGATAGGGTGTCTTGCGGCTCGCTGGGATGTGGGTGTGCTCCGGCACGAACAGCGACTCAAACCCACGCGCCTCCGCTTCCCGAGCCAGCTCGTCCGGCCGGATCGAATAGTCGGTGGGAAAGATCATGACGCCGTAGTTCATCCGCGTGTCCTCCCTTCTCCTTCTTGCTGCTTGGATTCGCGACTCGCGCCCGCCGTCCCCTAACGGGGCTGGGTTCGGGCAAATGGCCAGCTTCCCTCTGAGCAGGCATCCGCAGCCCAGTCATCGGCGTTGCTGCTGTTGTCCCCCACTCCCACCAGGGCCGGGAGTCACCGGCGTTCGCTGCAGAGTTGGGGTGCCTGGCACTTTCGTCTCGGGAGCCACAGTCCCTGTTCGCTCTGGCACCACGGTTGTCGGCACACTTCCCGGACTCGGTGTTTGCTTGGGCTCCGGGCTCGGCGTGCGATCCGCCACCGGAGAGCGGGCGGCAGAGGCGGCCGGGCTTGCAGCCGGGGACTGATCCGCCGCCGGAACTTCCCTCGCAGCCGGCGCTTCTTCCGTCCCTGACGCGTCCTGCCGCGGTGGCATTTCCGCTTCCTGCACCGGTGCCTGGCCCGGCGCCGCACCAGGGGGCCGAGCCGGTACGACCGGGGCCAAGGGAGCGGCTGCAGGTGCAGCGGGCTGCGAACCGCGCACATCTGCTGGTGCAGGAGCTGGAACGGGACCACCCTCGACCACAGGCGGTACCACCACCGGGCGGGAAGGAGCCCCAGGGGCTCCTCCGCCCATCTCCTCAGCAGAAGGCCGCCCTACCACAATCGCCCCCGGCACCGTGCGTAAGTTTCCGAGACGATTGCCGTTCGGATCTGATGCAATCGCACCGCTCAGCGAGACCGCGCACGTACGCCCGGAAGCAGCAGGCGAAACCCGAAACTGGCAGCAAAACAGTTGTGTCACCCCAGCGGGAATCGTGCTCGTGTCACTCAAGCTCAGCAGTAATATCCGCAAAGAGCCAGGCGAGCGCACATTGCTGTGTAACGTCTTTTGCACACCCGGGCTGACCACGCACGCGCCTTCTTTCCCGAAAGCCGTGTCTACCGTCAGGCAAGAACTGTCCCAGACCAAGTCCAACTGCAATCCCGCCACGGTGCCGTCGTTGTCCGGCACCGCCACACATACGTCCGGGGTGTCTCCTGGACTCACCTCTCCTCCCTGGACTACCAGGGTCACGGCCCCTGCCGCACCACAACACCAGCACACCACAAGAAACAGCCCGAGCCAGGTGCCGTAGGCGCGCCCGCTGCGCCAACGTCCTGCTCGCGTGGTGCCGACTCGCGCATGGCTCATCACGACTTCCATCCCTTCACAGCTCGCTGTAGCGAAACAGCCGCATGCCGATCCAAAAGGAAACACCGCCGTAAGCCAGCAAGATGCCGAGCTTGGGCGCCACTTCGAGCAGGGTGCGGTCACGCAGCATCACATCGTGGATGGCGAACATGGACCACGTAGTCATGAGTCCATGTGCGATCCACTGCATCCATTTCGGCTGCTCATAAAACGGCCACCAGCAGCCGCCCAGCGCAGCGAGAATGAAGACGGCTGACAAGCCCACGGGAATAATTTGCTCCCGGGTGCGCGCCATGGCAGCCACAATCATGCTGAAGCAGGCCATGGAAAAGACGATGGACGCAGCCACCACGAACATCGCCACGGGCGAGCGACCCAAGCTGAGCCCGTACACGAGATGGCCGAAAAGCAGCAAGATCAGTAGTTGCGCTGTGCCGACCAGCAAGCGCGCGGCCAACTTACCGCCCAAGATCGTCAACGGCGACACCGGTGCCACGGCCAGTCGGCGCGTGGTTCCCCACACCTCTTCGTCGCGCAAGCCAAAGGCCACACTGAAGATCAAGCTCAACAGCACGAACATCACACTGAAACCTGGGATGTTTTGCTCGAGAGAGGTGAACTTGAGGCGCTTCCCAGTCAGCGACCGTTCTTCGAGCGTGAGCAGCTCCTCGCTAAACGGATCGCCCAGGGTAGCCGCCTCTCGATCGGCAAGCAGGAACACCACCTTGATTGCCTGCAGTTCCGCCCACTGAGCTGGATCGGTGAGCAGCTCGATTTTGCTCGGCTTGTTCGTCAGATAGCGCTTACTCAAGCCCGCTGGCAGAACCAGCATCGCCGGTGCCTTGTTTTCCACCGCCACCAGCCGCTCCGCCGTCGCCCGATCCACCACTTGCACATCCAAGTGCTCACGAAACACCTTAATCAGCGCATTGGCCACCGGACCCTGATCTTCATTAACAATTGGAAACAAGATGCTCTGGGTGCCGATTTCGGACTGTGTCTCTGCCACCACGAGAATAATGATGATCGGCACGACCAAGAGCGAAACCAACGCGGAGCGGTCGCGCACGATCAAGCGCAGGTCTTTGAGCATCACGCGCAAGAGCTTCACAGGTCTTCCTCGTTTCCCTGGCCCCCAGGCCCGTAGCGCTTGCGCATGCGTGCGAGCAGCTCCGCGGGGCTTTCCTTTTGCAGCAGGCGATCCAGCTGGCGACGAAAATTCACTGTTAGGCTCAGGTCCTCGATCTTGATGTCCACTGCCTTCCACGACGAGCCAGCGAGCACCAGGTCGTAAGCAACCAAAAACTCGTCACGCGGTGTGATGATTTTCGTGTCCACGTGCGCGCGCTCGCCGTTCACCTGCTCGCCGACGTATGCAAAGTCAGGCTTCTCGAACAGCAGGAGTTTCTGCACGTACGTGCGCTGGAACAACTCGCGGAAAAGCTGCAAAAACTCCCGCCGCTGTTCAGGCGTAAACCGTTCCCAGTGCCGATCGAGAGCCTGTTTTCCCATCGTGTCCGTGTCGAGGAAGTCGCGCAGTAAGAGGGAAAGATCGGCAAGTTTCTCGTTGTGAGCTTTGTCACTATCCACAATGCGCCGTGCTTCTTGGAGCACTTGGCGGGTACGCTCTAAGGGCGTTTCCGCATGGCTTGCGCACGGCAGCACGCACAGCACCCACAGCCCCAACCCGGCGGCATACGGGATGATCCGGCGCATCAATCTCTCAGCTCCTTTCCAGTCAGTTGGAGAAACAGATTCTCGAGACTCAAGGGAGCAATCTCGACCATGACCTGATCGCCGAAGCGGCCGAGAAACTGATGCAGCGGTCCGAGTAAGCGCGCAGCGCGATTCACGAATAGGCGTGTCTCACCCACGTGCACCTCGACCCGGCAGACACCGGGCAGGGTTTGTAGCGCACTCAGGTCCGCACGCGGTGGCAAGCCGCGAATCTGCACGACTTCAGAGCACCCGGCTTCTGCCAGTAGGTCCACCAAGGGGCCGAGGGCGATGATCTTGCCTTCGTCCATAATGGCCAAGCGGTCGCAGAGGCGCTCGGCCTCCTCCATGTAATGGGTGGTGTACAAAATCGCGATTCCGCGATCGCGCAATTCGCGCACAATGGTGAAAATCTTCTCGCGCGAATGCGGGTCGACGCCCACCGTCGGCTCGTCGAGCAGGAGCAAGCGAGGGCTGTGCACCAGACTCACGGCAAGGTTCAGGCGCCGCTTCATCCCTCCGGAAAACTGGCTTACCGCCTCGGCCGAGCGCTGGTCGAGGCCGACCAATTCGAGCAATTCGTCCACCTTGCGCTCGAGCTGGGCTCCCGTGACCCCGTACATGCGGCCGAAAAATTTGAGGTTCTCGCGCGCGGTCAGTTGCGGGTACACGGACACCTCTTGGGGTACGAGTCCGATGAGTTCCCGCACCCTACGGGTTTGGCGTAAGACGGAGTGACCGAACACCAGGGCGTCACCGCTTGTCGGGCGAAGCTGCGAGGCGATCATGGAAATCGTGGTGGTTTTCCCAGCGCCGTTGGGGCCGAGCAGTCCGAACACCTCACCGGTGCTGATTTCGAACGAAAGCTCGTGCACAGCGACTGTCTTCCCATACACCTTGCGCAGGCCGCGCACCGAGAGGGCCACCTCCGGGCGCCCACCAGGCACTGGCTCGGGACCCGCCCCCACGGCGACTGGGAGTTCGCGCGTGGCAGGCACAGCCTGGGTACTCATCGCACTTCCCATTGTTTCCACGAGCGGAGCGTGTTTGAAGCAGATTCGCTGCAGGGAAAAAAGGGCTTGCGTATGAAGGAACGCAATCACACATGCGCTTCGCTGCTCTATGCAAATTCCGCACGCAATGCGGATTTGCGCACTGGAGAAGCGGGCAGCCGCACCCAATGTCGGCGCCCGGCGCGTTTCCTCGGATTCGCTAGCGCGATTCTGTTTGCTGCCACCCTGTGCCTCGCCGACAGTGGGGAACCGGAGTACGACCTCGCGACCTGCGTGCGCGCCGCGCTCGCGCATGATCCGGATCTCCAGATGGCGGCTGCCGAGATTGCGGCCGCCCGTGCCCAGCTTGCACAAGCTAGCGCGGGTCGCTGGGGCGAGGCGGAGTACAAGCAAGTTCTCGGCTTCGTCCCCGAAGCAAAAGGCGACATCCTCGACCCACCGAAGCAGAACCGGCAGTCTGTGCTGCGGAACTTGGGTCCGTTTACCCAGCTCGAGGTGATGTTCAACATCCCGCTTTGGACGTTCGGGAAGCTTGCGGCAGCGCTCGAAGCTGCCCAAAACGGGCTCGAAGCCCAACGCGCCCAGGGCGAGTCGCGCAGAGCAGAGGTGGTGTTGAATGTAAAGCGACTGTACTACGGGGTGCTGCTGGCAGACCAGCTCAGCGCCGTGCTCGACGAGATGTTGGACAACATGGATAAAGCCGTTTCCAAGGTGAAAGAGCGGCTTGCCGCAGGATCTACCAGCGTCACTGAGATTGACCTGCTCAAGCTCCAAACCGGGAGAGCGAAGCTGGCCAAGGGCGTGGCGGAGGTGCGTGCCTCGGCAGGTCTCGCGCGGAGCGCCCTAGCGCGTGCTATCGGTCTCGACGTGCGCAGCCCCATTCGGCTTGCGGACCGCAGGCTCCAGCCCGTGCAGATCGAACTCGGTCCGCTGGGAGAATATCTACAGGAGGGACTGCGCCAGCGCCCGGAAACCCAACAACTGGCACGGGGAATCGCTGCGCAGTCTGCCAAAGTAGAGTTCGAAAAGGCGCACCTCCTTCCGACCGTGTTTCTGAGCACTGGCTTCCAATACGGCATCGCTCCGAACCGCACGACCCAGCGGAACCCCTTTGCGCAAGAAGATTTCAACTTCGCCCGTCCGGTCGGCATTCTGGGCCTGCAATGGGAACTCGACTTCTGGAACACGAACGCCAAAGTCGAGCAAGCGCGCGCAGAACTCGCCCGCCTCGAAGCGCAACAACGTGCTGCATTGAGCGGGCTCCAGCTCGAGATCCGCAAAGCTTACGGTGAGGTGGAGCAAGCGCGCGAAGCAATGAAAGCCGCGGAAGAGGGCCGCAGGGCGGGCCGAGCACTGCTCGTGTTGACGGTCAGCAATTTCGACCTCGGGATCGGGGAAGCCGAGGAACTTTTCAAAGGCCTCGGCTCGTACACGGAAGCATCCACGGACTATTTCCGCGCTGTGCACGACTTCAACGTGGCTGTGGCACAACTGAGTCGTGCTGTGGGCCGCGAGATTACTGGTCTCCAGTACTGATCCGGCGCCCCGGTGGGGGGCAAACCGCGAAGCACCCTCTTCGTTGAAAGGTAAGCCCGGTGCGGGTGCAAACGTCTGTCGGGACCACCGAAGCGCCAGTTCCACCAACCCAGCGAAAGCAACGCTTACCCCCGGGTCATCACCCGGAGTGCTCCCGTCCTCTCAACCCTGCCTCGCGCTGGCACGATTCGCGGTGAGGAACTACGCACTGGGGGCAAGCCGGGGCTCTACAGGGCCCCGCAGCACAGGCGTGCCCGCCTCCGGCCGCGGACCGCGCCGCGCCTGGTCTGGCGCGGCGCGGTCTTGTTCCCGGCCTAGAACTTATCTTCTGGGGGTGCGCGTGGGGGTACGAGTGGGTGTACGGGTAAACGTCGGCAGCGGGGTGTTGCTCGGCGTCGGCGTAACCACGTACAGGAACTGGTTCACCACCACCAAGTCGCCCAACACCGGCTGGTTCAACGCCGTGAACCCGCCGGCAATCCCAGACCCGAATACCGTCGGGTTTTCGGAGAGCAGCGCTGCACAGTCGAACGGGATACCCGCAGTGGTGGCCGGAGGCGTGGCAGGGATGAACTCCGGCCTCCGGCGGACCGAATGGTAATGGTTGTTGATCTGCACCGCCACGTTGCCGGTGAGGAGCGGAATCGTGTTGGGATTGCCGCGCGAGGACTCCGGATCGTCGTCGGTGCAGAACAAGCCGTCCGGACCATACACGTTCGGTGTAGGCGAAGGCGGCGGCGTCACTGGCACAATCGGACACGCACCGCTCACGTTCCCAATGCGCACCGTGGTGAGGAGGATCGCAGAGCCGGCCGGCCCTGGATCGAAGAAGGTGATCTCCGGCGGACCAGAGCCGGGAGGCGGGGTCGGCGGGGGCGGTGGGGGCGTTCCGCCTGCATCCTGCTGCCAGAACATGTTGGCACCGTCGGCGAGGCCGTCGCAGAAGATCATTCCCGAGGCGGCGTTACCAGGACCGTGCAGGGGTGCACACGGCGGCTTACCCAGCGCAGCGCAGTTATCTTCCAACGAACAGTTCACCGCCAGCGTGACTCCATCCGCTTCGAACAGCGTGCCACCGCAAGTCTTGGCCTCCACTGTGCGCACGCACGCGCAAGCGAGCACCGAAACCGAAATTTGATCGAGCTGGCTATCCTCGGCGCGGATCACGATGGGAATCTGGCCGTTGCGCTCCTTGCCGTAGGTGATGGTTTGGCGGCCGGTGATGTTCAGGTTGAGTGGGTTGACAGCGAACGTTTCGTTGAACAAGCGTGCTCCGGTGCCCACGCCTAGCGGCGCCTGCACTTGACGCTCGAAGGTGCAGTTCGCAGCGCAGCCATCGCCCCCGAAGGTGCGGCAGTGTACGCACTCGCTACCCGGGCAATCTGCATCCGATGCACATGCCACGCCGATGCGAGTGCCGGAAATACACACTCCGTTGCCGATGCACTGATCCTCACCGGTGCAGGCGGTTCCGGCGTTGTCCCCACCCACGCAAATGCCGCCGTCGTCGCACTCCTCGTCGCCCTCCACCACGCCGTTGCCGCACACCTGCGGGCCGGGAGTATTGGTAATCGTTGGTGTGGGAGTCACTGTGGGAGTATCGGTCGCGGTAGCCGTAGGCCCCGCTGCAGTGGGAGAGGCGGTCGCGGTGTTCGTCGGTTCGGGTGAAGGTGAAGGCGTGGGACTCTCCGTTGCCGTATGGGTCGGGGTTGGAGAGGCAGGCACTTCAATCTGGCAGCCTTGATCGCAGCCGTCGCCGTTGATGCGGTTGCCATCGTCGCAGGATTCGTGGTCCCCTTGCACCCGCCCATCGCCGCAGGTGCTCGGGCGACATTCGACGGTGAACGAGTCCCGATCCACCTTTCCACTCGACGCTGTCACCTTGAGCCGAAACCGTTTGCGCCCCGCCGACAAGCCTCCTCCACTGCGGCGGTGCAACGGTACTTCCATCGTCATGAGGCCGGTGCAGGCGTTCGCTTCCGAGTTCGCCGCGCCCACGAACACTTGGGCATTGGGCCGCCAAACATTGAGGCCCAGACCTCCCATCCCTAGGTGAAACTCGAGAGTGTTCAGGTTGTTCGTGTCCGCTTGATCACGTAGGCGAGCCGGGTTGGGGCCGCGTACTTCCGCTGTGTCCACGTCGCTCGGCACACACGTCGAAAGCCGCGGGTCCGCATTGTTGATGCAAAGCCGCATCCGCACCTGGCAGGAGCCGTTGTCGAGATCCGAGTCTGCGTCGCAACGCCGGTCGCCCTCGTAACAAACGAGCTTTCGCGTGGGCAGGCCGTTCCGGGCGCGCTTCGGCACGGGAGTTGGGAGCCACTCGAGAAAACAGTCCGTAGCCCGCGGGCCCCCTCCGGGTACGCAGTTGTTTTCCGCCAAAGGCAAGGTGCAGAACCCCGGCGTCGGGGTCTGCGTCGGAGTGGGGGTGCGGGTGGGCGTGTGCGTAACCGTTGGTGTGACTGAATGAGTCGGAGTCCGAGTGAGAGTTGGTGTTTCCGTGGGCGTGTTGGTCACGGTCGGTGTGTGAGTAGATGTCGGGGTAAACGTGGGAGTCGGAACGGACAGAGTATACGGGCTGGATGTGGTCGCACCGATGCTGCCATTTTGCACCGGGCTCGCCGACATCGTTAGGGTTTTGCTGCCTGGGGTCGAGTCGTTCGTGACAACGTTCAAGACAATGGTGAAAGTCGCGTTGTTCGGGATCACCACGGGACTACGGAACGTCAGGTTTGGACCGGAGCGCGTGCCCCAAACCGCGATCGGAACTCCGTTGACCGTGCCACTCGTGACCGTGGCTGTATCCGTGGTACCGGGAAAAACAATGCTGAAGTTCGTACCGGTTCCAATGTCGCACCCGTCCAGCGAAGGCACTTGCCCGCTCACCGTGTATGTTGCCTGAGCCGACACAATGTCCGAGGACGGCGAAACCGTGATGAACTGAAATTGCCGCCCGCCACAGTTGAACGCCTCCACCGGACCGGGGGCGGCGACGAGCCAAAGAATCATTGCCCCCACCACCACAAGCCAAGAGCGTTCCACGGGCTTTCTGACTGTACAATGACCCCGAGCGATTAGCGTCCGTGGCATCACGTGTCGACCTCCTGCCCGGCAGCCCCCTTCGCCTGCCAAAGCAAGCCGGATTATGCCGCCCGTTAGCAAAGTTTGTCAACGGACTTTCCTTGACAGCACAAATAGAAAAATCTGCGAGCCCTCGTTTGGTGTCTCTGCAGAGAGAGGCCGCGGGAAAGTACACAAGTCGAACGGATTCCATGATGTCTCTGCTTTCCGCCCCTGCGGCACCGCTCGTTACCTCAACATCCTGCGAAGCGGCTGCATTGGCCTCCGGCACCGCCATAGAAAGCACAGCACAGAGACCAAAGCCGGCAACGTTCGACGCGGCTCCCCGCTTCAAACCGCGAAGCGGGGCTTGTCTAGCGAACGTTCTCCTGCAGCTCTCTCGGCCGCACAGCCTGACCGTTCGCCGACCTCGGGAGCGAGCCAGGTTCCACGGTGTTGCACACAGCCTCGGGGCCACTCCCGACTCCCGATGCCGCCCTCCTCCCTGCTCGGAATCGCTGCCAGGATCGTGCTGCGTCCAGACGCCGCACGTCTCCGACAACATTCAGCAACATGCAACTTGTTGGATGGTGAAGGCTTCGAAGTTTGGGCATTCCTCTCGACTCTTTGCACGGCCCCAGGTGAGTGGCTGGCCGCTTTCCGAGCCCGCAAGTGGAGCGTCCTATTTGCCCTCGTCCCCGCGTGGCCGGCTGCAAGTTGCTCTTCCGCTCCAGTTGAGAAGCAGCGTCCCGAGTCGAACAGCGCGCCACAGCTCCTTTTTCATACCTCAAAAGCGCACAGGTGCGCTGCCTCTGCGAGGACTGGCGTGGCGGGGGCCATCCACAACCCAGCCTACCGCTTCCCGTCGCGCGCGTTCTCGCTGACGCCATTGCTAGGTGGCGAGAACACTGCGGACCAGGAACCCACTACCGGAGCAGGCGCGCGTGGGTTCGGAGTCCATCGTTCGATTCCGTATGCCAGCCCCAGCCTCCACCGCACAGAAACTCCCCGCGAACCGCAAGCACTTTTTCCAATACATCAACCGGCGAAGCGAGAGCTTTTCGTCTTGTGTTGCGCCGGGTAACCGTGTATCCAGCAGCAACTTCCAGCAGGAGGGACGCAATGCGAGGCAGGTTCAGAAATTGGAGCAAACTGCTTCCGGGCGCGCTTCTCGTTCTCGCGCCAGGGTTCATCCTAGTCCGTGCGGAAAGCACGGAGGCACAGTCGCAACCGACCCGGCGCGTAGTGCGGCCTCCTCGGCCGACGCCGAAGCCACGCCCAACGCGAATTCCACGTCCCACCCG
This sequence comes from Myxococcales bacterium, assembly GCA_037445065.1. GTDB lineage: Bacteria > Desulfobacterota > Binatia > HRBIN30 > HRBIN30 > JBBILD01. The sequence continues at coordinate 56,354 of JBBILD010000015.1, read as the reverse complement.
GCCACCGGGCCCGCGGCAAACCATCCTCCCACCCGCGACCCCGACCCCAACCTTCAGTACCGGTGCTCCCGGCGGAGTTCCCACCGCAACCGCAACAGCCACCCCAACCGCCGTCATCGGGGCTCAGGGTTGTCCGGGTGTGCCCGTAACCTGCCCGCAGCCCCCGGCATGCAGAACCGGCAACAAGATTGGCCAAGTGTACTACAACTATCCGGCCTCGATCCCGATCATCACGAATAAACCGGGTGAGTTTCGCCTCGATCGGCGTTCAAACGGCATTGATCCCGACACCGAAATCGGATCGTTCTCGCTGACGGACAAGGACGGTATCGTGGTGGCTCGCATGACGGATTTGGTCTTTCGGAGGGACGGAGCCGGCTGGATCGCGGAAGCACCGGAGGGTTGGGTCCGTGTGCGCCCAAAAGAAGTCGGTCCCGGCTACATTTTCCAATTCCAGTACAACACCCCGCAGTTTCCCCCTGGATACTTCAGCGTCGTGTTCCAAATGTGCCTAAGCATCGGCGACGACGGGATTGACGAACAAATCGTTTGCCAGCCAAAGCCGCGAGACGGCTTTCTCTGCCACAATAACGGCCCCACGTTCTGAACAGGGCCCACTGCCTGGGCTGGGTAGACCCTGAGAGGCCCTGCCCAGCTCAGGGGGCAGATCATCGGCGGAAGACGCGTTACGATTCGGAATCCGGAAGCCCGCCATCCGGTGCTCCGGAGCGCGCCGTTTTCGAGGAGCGCTTCTTCGCCGCAGTTGCACGCGAGCGCCTCGTCGCAGTGGCTTTCTTCTTCTTTTGCTCAGCAGACGCTTTGGTCCGCGTCTGACGAGACCCGCCCCCACCTTGTTGCTTGCGGGCAGCGCCTTGGGACTTGGCGGGTTTCTCTTCCCCAGTGCCTCTCACGCCACCCCTACCCGCTCGAGCCCGTCGAGAACGTGCCGGGACCTTCTCTCCTGCCTCACGGGCGGGTGCGCTGACAACCTCTCCCGCCTGTGCCCCTGCCTCCTCACCACCCGCGGGCTCCTCACTTGCTCGTACACCGTGCTCCGGTTCGCTCGGTCCCGGCGCCCCACCGGCTTCCTCTGCTCGCTGATCGGAAAACCCCGGCTCGAGCGACACACCAGTCTCGCCGCCTGCGCGCGCAAAGCCGGTATCGGATTCCGTTCGTCGCTCCGCTGCGGCCTGTGGCGAGGATTCGATCACGATCGCCTCCGAATGCGGAGTCGCTCCCGCCCCAGACACCACGGACACCGTCATTGGCACGAAACTCTCCTCTTGGACAGCCGCGCCACTCGTAACTGGGGATTGGGCCGCGTGGATCAGCACGCTGGCATCCGTCGAGACCGTCCGTTCCGCCTCGCAGGGAAACGCATCCGGCGCTCCACTGCTCCCGCGTTCAGCCAATCCAGGCACATGCGCCGCGAGCGTTTGGACCATTACCTGCAGCGATTCGGCCGCCAGCCGCCCGCGGCCGCGTCGCCGGCCGCGCCGTCGCCGCTTGCGCGCCGTTCGTTCCGGCGCCTCTTGCCCGCTCCCGGCTGCTACGTTCTCGGCACCGCTAGTAGCAGGCTCGGACTCTGGGGGTGACGCGGCGTTCGTCACTTCCTGTTCTACTGCAGCTTCGCCCTTCGCCGGGGAAACAGCCGCTGCCGGTGCCGCCACTCCGCCCAAGCGCAGAAGCGGGGTGACCTCCGAAGCCGCGGTCTCTGTGCGCGCCTTCACTTCGATCTCGCATTGGTGCGGCATGAGGTCCTCACGCGTTTGCACCAAGATCTTCACCCCATACCGGCGCTCAAGCTGCGCCAAATCCTCCCGCTTCTGGTTCAAAAGATACATCGCCACGTCGGTCGGCAGAGAAACTTTGAGGCTCCCCACATCTCCCTGTGCCACTCGGTTATGCGCCTTCCGCAACGCCACCAGCGCTGCCGACTCGGTGGTGCGGACGAGCCCGTAGCCGTCGCACATCCGGCAAGTGACGTAGGTCGTTGCGGTCGCCGCGGGGCGGAGCCGCTGGCGCGAAACTTCCAGCAAGCCAAAGTGCGAAATGCGACCCACTTCGTGGCGAGCCTTGTCTTCGAACATCGCGGTCCGCAGGGCCTTTTCGACCTCGCTGATATGCTGCGGGTTGCGCATGTCGATAAAGTCAATCACGATCAGGCCACCCACGTCGCGCAACCGCAACTGGCGCGCAATTTCCACCGCCGCCTCGAGGTTGGTGCGAAAGGCTGTCTCTTCCTGGTTGGCACCGCGCGTGGCCCGCCCGGAGTTTACGTCAATGGCCGTCAGTGCCTCGGTGCCGTCAATCACGATGTAGCCGCCGGACTTAAGCGGCACGCGCCGCTTGTAGATCGACTCGATCTGCGACTCGATGTTGAACTGCGAGAAAATCGGCTTGTCGCCCTGGTACAACCGGAGAGCGTGTTCCTTTTCCGGCAGCACGTCGCGCAGAAATTGCCGCGCCCTTTCGAACACCTCCTCGTTGTCCACATAGATTTCGTCGATGTCCGGCGTGAAGTAATCGCGGATGTTACGCAGCACTAGATCGTGTTCGCGGTACACCAGCGCGGGGGCACGCTTACTTTGGGCTACCTGTTGGATGCGTTCCCAAAGCCGGAGCAAGTACGTCAAGTCACGCTGCAAGTCGGCCAGCCCAGGGTCGAAGCCAACGACCGTACGAACGATGATTCCGAACCCTTCCGGCGGCTGGAGTTTCTCGACCAGTTCCCGCACGCGTACGCGGTCCGCTCCCTCGATGCGGCGCGAGATGCCTGCTTCGTCAGAACCGGGCAGCAACACCAAGAAACGGCCTGGCAGAGAGAAAAACGTGGTCAGGGTCGGCGGCTTGCTCCCAAACTGCTCCTTGACGATTTGTACAAGCAGCTCATCTCCGGGCTTGACGACGTCCTGGATCCGCGGCCGCCGGCGCTCCCCATTCCCGCTGGCCCGTACCGGATGAGGCAGATTGCGGAAGCAAATTTCGTCGAGAGGTAGGAACGCGTCGCGCTCTGCCCCGATATCAACAAAGGCCGCCTCCAGCGCGGGATGGACCCGCTGCACCACGCCCTTATAAATGTTGCCTTTGAGGTGTTCGCGGTTGAACGACTCGATTTCGAACGAAACCAAAGTTCCGTCCGCGACGATCGCAACGCGGCTTTCCTCCGCGTGCGTCACGTTGATCAACATCACTTTGGCCATGAATCTTCCTCGGCTCTCCCGCTCGGGAGCTGCAATTCTTTCTCGCACAACGGCACGCCCCGAGTCCCTGCCTGCCAACCAACCGCGCGCAGTTCCGCGCCCCGCCCTTGGGGGCGGCTGCGGTCCACCGCGCGAGCCACGCAGAGTACGGTTCTTGCGAGAACCGCACGGCCTCCTGCAGCGCGTAGGTCTCCCGCTCCATCTTGGCTGGAGTTCTCCTCGTCCTCGCGCCGCCGCTGGTCATCTCCACCGGATTCCACAAACGTTCAGCAAAAATCGCAGCTCCCCTCGTCGGGACGGGAGCCAATATGTCTTTTGCGATCAGTCTAGTCTTCGGAACGAACGTTTCCCATGGCGAATTTGGGCCCTTTCCGTCAAGCCCGGTGGAGTTTCGACCTCTCTAGAACGCGGTGAGATTGCCTGGAGCCCTCGGTTTTGACTAGTTTGACTCGCCTTCCATGCGCATTCGGGACCTCCTCAGCAACCAGCAAACGCCAGTGTTCTCGTTCGAGTTTTTTCCCCCCAAGACCGCCGCGGGCGAGGAGGCGCTGTTCGCCACCATCGAGCAACTGCGCCCGTTGCGCCCGAGCTTCGTCTCGGTCACCTACGGTGCGGGCGGAAGCACGCGCGAGAAAACGGTCGAACTCGTCACCCGCATCAAGCACGACCTCGGTCTCGAGGCCATGGCTCACCTCACCTGTGTCGGCAGCAGCCGCGCACAACTGCGCTCGATTTTGGAGCGCCTGCAGGCAAGCGGCATCGAAAACGTGCTCGCTTTGCGCGGTGATCCCCCACGCGACCAACCGCGTTTCGAGCCGCCTCCGGATGGCTTCCGTTATGCCCGCGAACTCGTGCAGTTCATTCGCTCTGAGAGTTTCGATTTTTGCCTGGGAGGAGCCTGCTACCCAGAGGGCCACATCGAGGCCCCCGACCTCGAAACAGACCTGGATCACCTGAGCGAGAAAGTTGCCGCCGGGGTGGACTTTCTCATCTCGCAACTCTTCTTTGACAACGAGTTCTTCTACTCGTTCGTCTCCAGGGCCCGCCGCCGCGGCATCACTGTGCCGATTATTCCCGGGATCATGCCGGTCACCAACCTCTCCCAAATCGAGCGCTTCACGCAAATGTGTGGCGCCACAATCCCGGCGCCATTGCACCACCGTTTGCGCGCTGCCGACGGGGATCCTAACGCGGTGCGGCAAGTGGGAATCGAGCACGCGCTGCAGCAATGCCGGGGCCTTTTGCAGCACGGGGCGCCAGGCATCCATTTTTATACGCTCAATCAGTCTCCCGCCACACGCGCGATTTTGGCACAACTTCTCGAGGAGGAACCGTGGCGTTCGTCGTAACCTTCAGCCCGATCAACCCTGGCCCAGCGACCCGGGTTGCGGTCCGTGGTAAGGGGCGGCTTGTCACCCACCGCTGTGAGGACGTCGCGGGGCGCAAGCACCGGCAGCGCTTCCCCCTCGGGAGCGTGAACGGCGTTACGTACCTCGACGCTCTCTGCCTACACTGCGGGGCGCACCTGATTTGGGTCGAGGAACCCGGGGCCGATGGCGACGGGCCAGAAAAATAAAAAATCTTGCGAAACCTTCTTGACAACGGGTACACGATTCAGGTAACAGCCTGCTGCGTGATTTCAGATAACGGTCGGGTGAGAAAGGTTCAGAAAAACGGGGAGGGAGTCATGCCGGAAAAACTGTGGAGGGTAACTCGAGGCTTTGTGGCTGCGCTAGGAGCTGCCGCCTTCATGGCCCTGCCTGTCGCGCAAGGAGCACTCGCGCAACACAAGCCACACAAGCCGCATAAGCCACACGTGCAGCCAGAGCGGCCGGAAAGGCCACAGCATCCGACCACAGTGCAGCGCCCGCACAAGCCGCACAAACCGCACAAGCCGCACGTCCAACCCGAGCGGCCCGAGAAGGCGGTTCGCCCGCCCACGGTGCTGCGTCCCCACAAGCCGCACAAGCCCCATAAGCCGCATAAGTAGAAGCCAACGATCTCGTTTGTATCTCGAAGGGCACGCGGTGAATTCACCGCGTGCCCTTTTTTCTGTCTTTCCCTGGCCTCGAGTCTCGTTTAACAAGGCGCCGCTATGTCGAGTCCCTGGTCTCTCTTCGCCACTGGAATCGTTTTCCTCGTGGCCATAACCCCGGTCGGGGCTATGGCAGAACCACTGCGGCTGACCATGGAAGAAGCCGTGCAACGCGCGATCCAGTTCAACCTGGATCTTCGCGCCTCGGCTCAAGAACTCGAAGTCGCTGCCGCGGCTGTGCGCCGCTCTTCGGCTCTCCTGCCGAGCAACCCCTTCCTGAGTGTCGGCGCATCTCGGCGCGCCGAAACCGGAGGGCGCCCGAACTACTTCGCTTTCCTCTCGCAAGAGATCGAGGTGGCCGGACAGCGTAAGCCTCGCATGCGAGCGGCTACACACAACCTGGAGCAGGAGCACGCGAATCTGCAGCAGAAACAAGTCGCGCTTGTGGCCGAGGTCAAGTCCACCTTCGTGCGTGCCATTGCCCAACGGGAGCGGGCTCGCCTTCTATCGGAGCAAGTAGACCTCGCAAAAAACCTGGCAAAGATTGCACAGCCCCGCCAGGCAACCCTTCCCGAGCGGATCGAGGCAAACACCTTACGTCTGCAAACAACCCGCTACGAGCGCGAGCTTTGGGCGGCAGAACGAGAACTCGCGAGCCAAGTGGATGCGTTGCGGCGTCTCCTGGATATCGAGCCGAGCGGCGAACTGGAATTGGTGGGGAACCTGGACCCCGTGTCCTTCGAACTCCCCGCGATCACGGAACTGGTCCGCGCCGCGCAAGGGAACCGCGCTGATTTGCAAGCCTTCGAACACGCCCTCGCGGCTGCGGAAGCGCAAATCGAGGTCACGCGCAGAGAGCGAATCCCCAATATTACCGTTTCGGGATCCTACTCCCGCTTCGAAAATAACGACTTTGGTGGCGGAGACGTGGGCGTTTCCCTGCCCTTGTTCCAAACCAAAGAACCTGACCTCCAAGAGGCAACGGCACAGCGGGTCCGTCTGGCGGCTCAGCTGGAAGATCTTCGCCGGCAGGTAGAGCGGGAAGTGCGAGAAGCAGGTCGCGCTTACGAACTTGCCCAGCGAGAGGTGCACTTATTCCAAACCACGTTGCTTCCCCTGGCCGAAGAAAACGTCCGCCTTCAAGAACGCCTGCTGCGCCGCGACGAAGCTGGTACAACCGACCTCCTGAATCAGAGAATCGAATGGCTGGAAATCCAAAAAGACTACGTGGAAACCCTGCAATCCTTGCACCTTGCTCGCTTCGATGTCGAGCGGGCGGTGGGTGGCCAACTTCCCCAACCCACCCCACGCCCAGAGTTCCACCCAGCACCGTGAACTGCTCCTCGCGTTGGTCGCGGGGCTTTCACCGTCGGTAGCCGGTACTCCCCCGCGCTTGGACCCTACAACGCCAACACAGGCGCCGTGCTGAACCAGAGGAGGGGAGTAACATTCCCCCAGGGAGGCGCAGAGATTTGTGCACACCAGAGTGCGCCACGGCTGCCACCAAAAGCACCCATGGGGCGGCCAGCAAAACACGTACGGATACTTCAACCAAGCCCAAACGACCAGCCGGCGTCCGCAGTCCACACGCTCAGCTTGGGGCAGGAAACTCTCTCCGGGCCACCGGAACGCATCGTTCGGAGGAACACGGTTCGACGTGGGTGCGCGGGCCGCTTTTGGGCCACGAAAGCTGATCCAGTGGAAGCGCGCAGCGGCGCCGACTTTTCCTCCGTCGCTCCGCCGCTGCAACAGCCTCGCCTAAACGGTCGGTTTCCGCCTCGTCCGCCGCAGGCGCCGCACAAACCACACCACGCCTACCCCACCAAGCCAACCCCACGGCTTACCCGTCCCAGGAGCCACAGCACAGCTTTCTTGCACGAACTCTCGGCGCACCCCGCAGGGTCCGAACACCACTACCGTCCCGGCCGGTACATCCTCGCTCACCGCGGGATTGATCGCTATCTCGTTCGAACCGGCCCGCCGAATGAACTGCGTACACACCCGCTGATTGCCAATGCGGGTGATGGTACCGGTCAGCGGCACGCTCTCGGGACGATCCACCATCAGCACCTCTGAGCCACGGGAAGCGGGCGCTATCAGGACGGTGCTGTTGGGAATGGTGGGCGTGGGCGTGCCAGCGCCCGCGGTCGGAGTTCTGGTAGCGGGACTTCTCGGGGGTATGCTCGTGGGCGTACCAACCCGCGCCGTTGCGGTGGGCGTGTCTGCTCTCGGCGTCGCCGATGCGGTCGGTGAACGCGGCAGCGTCGGCGTGACTGGCGTATACGTTGCGGTAAAACGCGGGCTCGGCGTAAACGTGGGAGTCACCGCGGCGCAGCCGAAATCCGGCGTACGGCACACTCCTGGGGTGGTCTGCGGCGTGGGCAAGTTGCAATCTGCGGAAACGGCACACGAAAAGTCGGAAAAATCGCCGCCGTCACAAAAACGCCCGGTCGAGGCGCAGCTCGCGCCCTCGCAATGGGTGTTGCGCAAGCAACCAAAACCGCGGAAATTCCCGGCCACGCACACCCTTTGCGTGCCGACGCACGAGCTACCCGTTCCACAGTTCCCTTCGCCGTCCGCCGTGCGGCAAGAGTCTCCCGCGAATGCTCCTCCCTGACAGGTACCGCTCGCACCTGTTCCCACGCAACGCCCCCCGGGGCAATCGCAGGGAAACCCGTCGAAGTCTCCGCCGTCACACACGCCTTGGACAACCACGCAGGCACCAAACGAAGTCGGGCAGGAAACAAAACAATCGTCGTCACCCTGACAGGATTGGCCGTCCCGCGGCCCTCCCGAACAGGCCAGATCGCTCGTCGTCTGCGCCCCTGCTTGCACAGCAACCCATACCAACCCCACGAGCACGATTTTCACGAGTAAGTTGCGAGCTCTCATTGTCTTCCCGTCCCGGGCCTTCTTTCCCCTTCCGCTTACGTTAGTCAACCTTGGAATCCGAACGCGCCCACAATGTGCAGCCGCCCTCGTAGGGCGAAGCGCAGGGAAAGTCAAACTGAAAGCCCAATCCATCACACTGTCACGCCGGTTGACAAGTAGTTTCCGCTCCGCCATCGCATGGGGTTGCGCCTAGGCGCGATCGAATCCCGAGGTTGCAGCGGCGCCAGCTCAAGTCACGGGAGACAAGTACGATGAGCGAGTACAGTGCATGGTTCGAGTGCATCAATGGTTGCCCCACACGCTTCAGCCTGTTCGAGATCATCTACCGCTGCCCGACCTGCGGGGATCTCTTGGATGTCCAGCACGACATCGAAGCGCTGCGCCGTCGCTCGCCCGCCGCGTGGATGAAGCTGTTCGACGAACGCTACCGCCGGAATGAGTTCCCGTATGGCTCTGGGGTCTGGGGCAAGAAAGAGTGGGTCGTTCCCTTCCTGGACAATGAGAACATCGTCTCCACCTACGAAGGTGGGACGAACCTGTTGTGGGCAGAACGCTACGGGAAGATGCTCGGCGTCGAGGACCTCTGGGTCAAACAATGCGGCAACTCGCACACTGGCTCCTTCAAGGACCTGGGCATGACCGTGCTCGTTTCCGTCGTCAAACAAATGATCGCGGAAGGCCAGCAAATCGCTGCCATCGCCTGCGCCTCGACCGGTGACACCTCTGCCGCTCTTGCCAATTATTGTGCCGCTGCCGGGATTCCGGCTGTAGTGTTGCTGCCACGCAACAAGGTCTCTCCCGCCCAGCTCGTCCAACCGATTGCCAACGGTGCACTCGTCCTGAGCCTGGACACCGACTTCGATGGTTGCATGGCCTTGGTGCAAGAAATCACCAAGGAAAAAACGGTCTATCTCGCGAACTCGATGAACAGCCTTCGCCTAGAGGGGCAAAAAACCGTTGCCATCGAACTCGTGCAGCAGTTCGACTGGGAGGTCCCGGACTGGGTGGTGATTCCGGGGGGTAACCTGGGCAACGTCAGCGCCCTAGGCAAGGGATTCTTGATGATGAAGGAGCTGGGCCTCATCCAAAAGCTGCCGCGCATCGCTGTGGCGCAAGCGGCCAATGCGAACCCGCTCTATCTTTCTTACCTCAAAAACTTCGAAACCTTCGAACCTGTGCAGGCAAAGAAAACACTGGCAAGCGCCATCCAGATCGGAAACCCGGTCAGTTACAAGCGCGCCATCCGCGTGCTGAAACAGTTCGATGGAGTCGTCGAGCAAGCGACGGAAAGCGAACTTGCCGATGAAGCGGCACTGGCGGACCGCACGGGAATGTTCAACTGCCCCCATACGGGCGTAGCCCTGGCCGTGTTCCGCAAGCTGGTGGAGCGGAAAGTCATCCGTAGCAACCAGCGAGTGGTGGTCATCTCGACCGCCCACGGCCTCAAGTTTTCCGAGCAAAAAACTGCCTATCACCTCGGGCAAATCCCCGAGATCAAACCCAAGTACGCCAACCACCCGCTCGAGATCGCAGCGGATGTGCGCAAAGTCGTAGACGCGATTCGCCGCTTCGCTGACAAAGTCCGACTGATGGAGGCCTGAGGTGAACGAACCAAAATCCCCTGGCCCGAGCACACAAGCCGTTCACAGCGGCGAAGCCAAGCACAAGCTGGCCAATGCCATGACCGAGCCGATCGTGCAAACGGCTACGTACACCTTCGCGAATTCAGCGGAAATCGCCGATCACTTCGAAGGGCGAATCCAACGTGAAGAATACGGTCGTTACGGCAATCCGACCCAGCGTGTGGCGGAACGCAAACTCGCCGCACTCGAAGGAGCCGAAGACGCACTGCTCTTTTCGAGCGGCATGGCAGCCATCACGACGACGCTCTTCGCCATGCTTTCCAAAGGCGCGCACGTCGTCGTTACCGATGACGCGTACCGGCGCACCCGCCAGTTCTTGCATCAGGTGTTGCGCCGCTACGGGGTAGAGGTGTCCACGGTTCCCGCCGGCGACTACGTACGCATGGAAGAGGCGGTGCGACACACCACCCGGCTCATCTTCAGTGAATCTCCTACCAACCCGTACAACCGCATCTTGGATCTGGAGCGTGTGGCGGACATCGGCCGGCGCCATCGGGTCAAAACCATTATTGACTCGACGTTCGCCACTCCGATCAACCAGCGGCCCATGGACTTCGGCATCGATTTAGTCATCCACTCCGCCACCAAGTACTTGGGCGGGCACAATGACTTGCTCGCTGGCGTCGTGTTGGGCTCCGAGGAACTCATCTCGGGAATTCGCGACTTGCAGGGAATCACCGGAGCTGTGGCCGACCCCTTTGCAGCCTACTTGCTGATCCGGGGCCTAAAAACGCTCGCGTTGCGCGTGCAGCGGCAGAACGAGAACGCTGCGCGGATTGCGGAATTTCTCGACCGCCACCCCAAAGTGGAGCGAGTCTACTACCCCAGCCTCCCTTCCCATCCGGAGCACGAGATCGCGCGCCGCCAGATGAAAGGCTTTGGGGGCGTGGTCTCCTTCGAAGTCAAGGGCGACCTCCACGCCGCTTCACGCCTGGTGGATGCCTGCCGGATTCCGCGCATCGCACCGTCGCTGGGCGGGGTGGAAAGCCTGATCGAGCAACCAGCCCTCATGAGCTTCTACGAACTCACTACCGAGGAACGGTTGCAAATCGGGATCAAGGACAATTTGGTGCGGTACTCGGTCGGAATCGAAGACGCCGACGACCTCATCGCCGACCTCGCGCAAGCCTTGGAGCGAGTGTAACCGCGGCACCGGCCTCGCCCTTCTCATTGCGGAATCGTTGCACGAAAAGGCACAGCGATGACCCAAATCGTGGTGCTCGACGGATACACCGTAAACCCGGGCGACAATCCCTGGGATGCGCTCGCCGCGCTCGGCAATCTCGCGGTCTACGACCGTACCCCGGCTGAAGCGCTGCTCGAACGTGCCCGCGACGCCGACATCCTGCTGACCAACAAAACCCCCCTCCCCGCTTCCGCATTGTCACAATTGCCGCGGCTCAAGTTCATCTCCGTATTGGCCACCGGCTACGATCTGGTCGATACGCGTGCGGCACGCGCTCGCGGCATTCCGGTTTCCAACGTGCCCGAGTACGCCACCGATTCGGTGGCGCAGCACGTCTTCGCGCTCCTGCTCTGTCTGACCCAACATCTCAAAGAGCACGATGCCGCCGTGCACGCGGGCGCCTGGATTCGCAGTCCTGATTTTTCCTTCTGGTACCGCGCGCCCCTCGAGCTCGCGGGTCTGCGTATGGGCATCGTGGGCTTTGGACGCATTGGCCGCCGCGTAGCGGAACTGAGCCGCGCTTTCGGGATGGAGGTGCTGGTTACCAGCCGCAAGCGCCCCGCAGAAAATGAGCTGGCCCGCGCGCGCTTCGTTTCTCTCACGGAACTCTTCGCCGCGGCTGACGTGGTGAGCCTGCACTGCCCTCTCACGGCCGAGACCGAATGGATGGTCAACACCTCGATTCTGCGCCGAATGAAGCCCACTGCCTTTCTCATCAACACCGCCCGAGGCCGGCTGGTGGATGAAACAGCACTGGCCCAAGCGCTGCGCGAGGAATGGATTGCGGGGGCGGGGCTGGACGTACTCAGTGCCGAGCCCATGCACCCGGACAACCCCCTGCGCAACGCGCGCAACTGCATTATTACCCCGCACATCGCCTGGGCGAGCCTCGCCGCTCGCCGCCGCTTGATGCAGGAAACAGTGCGCAACGTGCGCGCTTTTTTGTCCGGTCATTCCATTCACGTCGTGAACTGATTCTCATACCGCCGTGCCAATCCTGCCAGCTCCCCGCCGCATTCTCGTCAAAGAGGTCAATTGGCTCGGCGACCTGGTCATGAGCCTGCCAGCCCTGTGGGCCGTGCGCTGTGCCTACCCGCAGGCGCGTTTATCGGTCCTCGTTCATTCGCCATTGGCCTCGTTCTTCGATGGGGTCGCTTGGGTGGACGAGGTGCTACCATACATTGCACCGCGGGGCGGGAGCCGCGCCCTGCGTGATCTTTGGGAGATCGTGTACACGCTGCGCGTACGCCGCTTCGATCTGGGCGTTGCCTTCCCGCGTAGCTTCTCCGCCGCCTTGTGGATGTACCTGGGCGGCGTGCGTCAGCGTGCTGGGGTACGCGCTCAAGGGAGGTCCTGGCTGCTCACACGGGCAGTCCCGGTTGCGACCAACGATCCCACCCGCCACCAGCGGCACGCCTGGCTCGAATTGGTGCAACGTACCGTGGCGGCGCCTACCCCCACGTCGCCGCCGCCGCTCTCTCCCCACCCAGCGCACGTCCGTCGCATGCGTGCGGTGCTCGAAGAGCGTCTCGGCAGCAGCGAGTCCGTCGTTGGCCTCGCGCCCGGAGCCGCATACGGTCCAGCCAAGCAATGGCCCGAAGCACACTGGCGGGAACTCGCGAACCACCTGACAGCCAAGGGAAAGCGCATCGTGTTCCTCGGCACGAGCGCGGAGCGCGGCTTATGCGAGAGACTCCTGCAGGCGCTGCCACAAGGTCAGGCCACCGTACTCGCGGGAGAAACTTCGGTCGGGGAACTCCAGGCCCTTCTGAGCCTGCTGTGCGCGTACGCAGGCAACGACTCAGGTGCTTCTCACCTGGCCGCCGCGCTCGGCGTGCCGACCGTGACCATCTTTGGCTCCACCAACCCGACGCGCACCGCGCCGCAAGGGGCGCGCACTCAGGTGTTGTACGAACCACCACCATGTAGCCCTTGCCTCGCCCGTACCTGTCGCTTCGGTCACTACGAGTGCTTGACCGCGATTCAGCCGCAGCATGTGATCGGCGCATTCGCAACGTTGGCTGTGCTTTAACCCTGGCCTCTGCTGCTTACACCAACTTGCGCCGCATCCCAGCCTGCAAGATCGCATACCAGGCCGCGCGGCTGAGCTGCGTGCGAAACACGTCTCGGCTGATTTCGCGAATCCGCTCCGGGCGGGTGGTACCGATGATGGGCACTGCTTGCGCCGGATGCACCATCAAAAACGCCAGCGCTGCGGCTGCCCGCACCACCTGTTGCTCTTCAGCGATCCTATCGAGTACAGCGATCACGGCACGCAATCGGTCGGCCTCCCTCTGGCGCGCGATGTCGGCATCGGAGAGGAGCAATTTTCCCCCAGCCAGTGGGCCCCACGCCAGGAACCCGACCTGCTGGAGCAAACACTGCTCCAGTGTGCCATCTTCCAGGGGTGCCGGCCAAACGCAGCTCCACTCGCGCTGATGGACTGCGAGAGGCCGCGCAAGAAACCGCTGGAGCGTATCGAATTGCGCCGGTGTGTGGTTCGACACTCCAACTGCGCAGACCTTCCCTTCGGTGCACAGTCGCTCCAAGGCGCGCGCCGTCTCTTCCGGATGGGTCAGGAAATCGTGCCGGTGCAGCAGGTAGAGATCAATCCGTTCGCACTGGAGCCGGCGGAGCGATCCTTCCACAGCGCGCGCAAGGTAGCCCGGGCTGGTATCGAAGCGCTCTCCCGGAACCATGCCTCCCTTGGTCGCGATGTAGATACGCGGCCGCAGGTCGGGAATTTCCCGGAGCACTTTGCCGAACAGCTCCTCGACCGCGCCATCACCCCCGTAAACGTCGGCGAGGTCGAACAGCTCGATTCCGCCCTCTACCGCTGCCAACACGCAGTCACGCGCCCGGCGCAGATCGCCCCGCTTCCACCGCCAACACCCATAGGCGAGTGGGAACACTCGCAGAGCGGAACGGCCAAAGGGACGCGGATCGCGCCGCACCACCAGCGGTTCATCTGTCATCCGTTTGCGTCTATCATGGGCGGGTGCCGAGCAAAACGCGCTGCATGCGGTTTCCAAGCTGCTCGCCTTCGTGCAGCGACCGAGCCTGTACGCAGGCGCGAGCGCGTGGGCTTCCGCCAGGATGCCCGGCTTGCCCGGCTGGCCCACGATGATACGGAACGCGCGTGGTCATCCTCAGTGCACCGCCCCGACCTTTGGTGTCCGTCCTACTGCCCGTGCGCAACGCCGCGCGCACCCTGCCAGCCACGCTGGAAAGCCTCAGACGTCAATCCCTGCGCGACTGGGAATGCGTGCCCGTAGACGACGGCTCCAGCGACGGCTCGCTCGAAGTTGCCCGCTACTGGGCGCGGAGCGAAACCCGCCTGCGCGTCTTCGCACGGCAAGCACAAGGTCTCCCCGCGGCGCTGCAATTCGGCCTTAGGCAATGCCGCGGCGAGTACGTGGCACGGCTCGACGCCGACGACCTCGCCCACCGCGAGCGCTTGCGCTTACAGGCGGAGATGCTTGCCAGCGAGCCCGACTTGGCCGCGGTCGGATGCCAAGTTCGCCTCTTTCCACGCCGCGCACTCGGTAACGGCTACCGCGCATACGAACTCTGGCTGAATGGCCTTCTCTCCCCAGCGGACATCGCCCGCGAGGCCTTTATCGAGTGCCCGATCGCACACCCCGCCTTGTTCGCCCGAGCGCCAGTGTTGCACCGCCTTGGCTACCGCACTTGCCCGTGGCCGGAGGATTACGACCTCGTGTTGCGCTTGCTCGGCACCGGGTACCAAATCGGCAGCGTGCCCCGCCGCTTGTGCCTGTGGCGCCTCCACCCTGGGCAAACCCGCCATTGCCATCCCCGTTATAGCCAAGGCGCGATCGTGCGTTGCAAAGCGCACTTTCTCGCGCGCGGGTTCTTGCGCAGCCATTCTGAGTACGTGTTGTGGGGATACGGGAAGACCGGCCGCGCTCTGCGCCGAGCCTTGCAAGCTTGCGGAAAAGAAGCGCGCGCGATCGTGGAGATTCACCCCGGGCGGCTTCGGCATGCGCCTCCCCCCTGCTGGTTCATTCCTCCCGAGCACCTGCATCGCTTTACCGAGTACCCGCTTGTGGTATCCGTCGCGGGTGCACCGGCACGCTGGCAGATCCGTTCGTTCCTAGCCTCTCTCCCGTTCGAAGAGGGCAGAAACTGCGTTTTCGCCGCGTGAGACGCAAGAGTCGGTTCGCGACCGTGCACCTTGGGCCGCAGGAGCTGTAACCGGGGTATACCGATCGGCGCTCCGTACGCAGACGAGTCCGTCACCCGAACCGCCCCCTCGATTCCCCAACCCCGAATCCGGAACGCTAGACGAGCCGTTCACCGCTAGCGGTGTCGGGAACGTCCTCGGCTCTACCAACACCCACATGAGCCCGACCCGTGCTTCGCGGACCTCTATCCGCCGGCGCGAGCGCGTCCACCGCGATCCGGCCGTTCTCTCCACACTCGCGTCGTGCGGAGGGGCGCACCGCGAGCTCCAGCCGCGGTGCTCCTGCTGGCCACAGGCTGCTTCTCTGCTGACCCTGGCCGCCTAAAGGATCGTCCTGAGAGCCCTTGCACACCAACACTTCCCATACGTGCGCCGCTGAGCGAGACTCTACTCAGGCTGGGCGTCAGTAAGCACACGCAAGGCGGCGCCTCAGGGAGCCGGGTAAAGAAGCAACTGCGTACAGCGAAAGAGGGCAATCGTTCGACCCACGGCTGCGTCGCGCACCTCGGCGTCCCACACCTGTGTGGTCCGGCCGCCGTGAACTAGCCGCGCCGTGCACTCGATGGCGCCTTCACGGACAGTACCGATGAAGTTTGTTTTCAGCTCGATCGTCGTGAACCCGGTGGCCCCCTGGGGACGCGAGATGGAGGCTCCGTAGCCGCAGCACGTGTCGGCGAGGGCAATGACGGTGGCGGCATGCAAGTAGCCGTTCGGAGCCAGATGGTGGGGCTGGAGGTCTATTCGCGCCTCTACACGCCCCGGCTCGGCGGCAGTCACGCGCATTCCGAACAAAGCGGGCAAACGGCCCTCCGAGGCTTGGTTCAACATGGAAACCACTGATTCGGAAGGCCTGCTTGACGGCTGCATCGGGCTCACATTACTGTGCAACCTCGCCTTCGGGCAAGACAGAGCAGCTTTCCAGCGCGTGTTCCCGCACGGAGGAGACCTCCAGAAGCTGACCAACCGGACCCGAGGCAGCCAGACCTTGCGGCACCAAAGGCGCGAGCGGGCACGGCGCTGGCGCCCAGCTTCGCACCCGTGTTCAGCTCAGCAACCGTCTGGAGCGCGGTGCAATCCTGCGGCACATCCGCCTCGAGCGTCTGCGGTCAGGGGCATCCCAACGCCGGACGCACCCTTGCTCTGCAAGCGGCAACGATGCCTGTTGGCCGCAGCCCGCCGGTGCCAGTTTCTAAGATACGCGCGAGTCGCTGCACCACACCGCCCCCGGAAGAGGCGCAAAAAGACTCGGCACCCGAACGATGCCGAGGAAAAGGCCAGCGTTTCTCGCAGGCTGGCTCGCTCCTGTGCACGGGTGAATTCACGGCGTGCGTCCGTGGCCCCGGTAAAGGTAAAGCTGTTGCCGCCGTCCACGATCCGGCGTAATGGTGGGGGCGAATGGCGCCATCATCCCCGCCAATTCTTTACACGATTCCTCTCAGCCATTACTGCGAGCGGGCGCGCTGGGCATTGGACTGGGCAGGCGTCCGGTACCGCGAGGAACGCCACCTCCAGATCTTCCACCGCCGAGCCGTGCGACGAGCCGGAGGTGGCACAACGGTACCGGTACTCAAAACCGATGCCGGGACTTTTCCCGACTCGCACGCGATTGTCCGCTGGGCCGACTCGGCTGCCCCAATACATCGGCGGCTCTACCCCGATGAGCCCAAAGAACGGGAGGGCGTCGTGGCGCTCGAACCGTTGTTCACCCAGGTCCTCGGCATCGACACTCGGTGGGTCGCATACGCTTGGCTGCTGCCGCACCCACGCCTTTTGCTCCGCTTCAACAACCAGGGGGCACCGTGGTACGAGGCGCTGGCCCTCCGCGCTGGCTACCGGCTCGCGCGCCGCGTCGTAGAGCGGCACTTCCGAATCCACCCTGCCGAGATCCGCCTCAGCGAGGCGAGGATCCGCCAAGTGTTTGCAGAGGTCGCGCAGCGGCTTTCCGACGGCCGCCCTTTCCTCGCGGGTGAGCACTTCACCGCGGCCGACCTGACCTTCGCCAGTATGTGCGCCATCGTACTCTTCCCTGTGCAGTATGGAGCCAAGCTCCCTGGGCCGGATGACCTCCCTGAAACGACCCGTGCTGTCGTAACGGAACTCCGCGCGCACCCGGCCGGTACCTTCGCCTTGCGGATGTACGAAGGCCACCGCCGCCCCCCTGCGTGAGTCTCGCGGCCGCCCCTTCTTCGCCTAGAAGCAGGGGCTAGCGCTGCTTCTCTTCCCACCCGGCCGGCAGGGAACCCGGGCCTGGGAGGTTCGTTGGTCCGTAAGGTGGATTCCCCCCACGGGGGTCGCAAAGGCCGACTGGCGAGTCGCGCTCGGCCATACAAGCCGTCGCACCGCCGTGCACCAATCCGTTGTCATGGGCGCGCAGCCGCCCGTACCCGCCCACGAGACCCCGAGAGTGCGCGCGGGGGACCTGGAGCCACACGAAGTGGCTGTCCACGGAAATGTCGTGCCCCAGCACCCCTACCACCACCGTGTCCCCGGAAATGGCAGCGGAGGTACGGAACCAGCCACCTGCTGCGCCGTCCGAGGCAGTTAGCTTGGCCTGCTGCAAAAGGGGATCAGCACCGGATACTCCGCCCCTGCCATCTCCACGGTTAGCCGCAGGCGGCTTCCCTCCCGGGCCTCCATCCACGCTCGGAGTTCCCTCCCTTTTCCTTTGTACGCAAACAGCCCCCCGAAGCGCAGCACGACCCGCTCCTCGCCCCTTCTCTTCACCACCACAGCGCGCTTACTCGCTTCCACCCCCACCGCCAGGCTCTTACCTGTCCCAGGAACAGCCAGCTCCACCACCACTTCTTCCGCCCCCGCTCTGCAGCCCTCGGGCGCCCCCTCCAGCGTAAACCTTTGCTGCAATTCCGCGGGGCCGTTCCGCACCCGCTTCCCGGACCCGCGCCCTGCCGGCACACCGCTCCCACTCGACCTGGTTCACCTCGAGCCGCTGCGTTGTAGCTCTCCCGACTCTCTGCCAACGCGTCTCTTCCGCCCCAACCGCACGGCAACCCAGCCGCGGCCTGGAAAGCCCCCACGCACAGCTCTCTCCCGCTTCCACCAGCAACCTCTGCCCGTCGTGCGCCGCTCTCAGCCCGTGTGCCACATTGGCAAAGCGCACCCGCGGGAGAAGCCCTGCCACGGTGCGTTGCTGCTGGGCGGCGTAGCCGCTTCGCTCCTGCCCGAGCCGCTTCGAGATGGCTGCCTGCAATGGGACCGGCGGCTCGCTAAAGCGCGCCTCCCCGGCCTTGCCCGCACTGGCCTCTGCAGAAGACGGCGAGCGGTTGGCGATCCGCGTAGTTTGTCCTGACGCACGGCGGCTGCCGACCAAAGAGACCTTCTCTACCCCAAGCGCAACCGCGGGGCGCTGTGCTGCCGCGGCCTGCACGCACACCGGGCCCACGAAAAGCAGGCCGATCACGACCCAGATCCACTTGCAGTCCATGGTGCCTTTCTCCTCTCGCAAGCGCGCACCCTACGAGAATGGTTGCCTGCACCAGGACTGCGCCTCCCTTATCCCGATGTCTCGCACAATGCAGGCTTGCGAATCCTCAAGTCCACGAAATGGATCTCGAACCCACGGGGATCTCGCGGACGATACACTCTGTGAAACCTCCCTACTCGCAACGCACCCCGTCTGTCACACGTTCTTGTTGCCATCGTTGCGATCGCGCCAGGCTCCCCGCTCCACCCCGTCACAGCTTTGCCCCCGAAGTCGCCGGCACAAGCGAGAGGAACGCGCCTCGGCAGTGAAGTTCCCAGGGCACTCAACTTAAGACCCCGTTGCGCATCAATCAGCGGAACCGGAGGTGAGCCCGCCGGGTCTCCCTCCAATCCACCGGAGTCAAAAGCGTAAGTTTCCGAGCCCGAGTTCTCGAGTGTCCTCAAAGCCTCTCACTAGGAACAATGGCAAGTGCCCACCGGGCCTGAAAACGATAGGCGCGAGTGCGTGCGCACACACGTTGCAGCTAAGGCAGCGGTGGGTTTCTTGCCCCAACCGCGGCTGACCTGGACCCCAATCCGTGCAAACGCTGCTTGGAGTCAGTCGCCGACACAGACCCGTTCCGGCAGACCAGCCTCATCCGTCGAACGTGGCTGCCCAGCAAAGACGTGTCGTGGTTCGATAGGCGGAGGCCGTGTACGGTCCTTTTTCCCACCCGCTGAGGAAGTCTCGTTGAAGACCTTCCGCCTTTCTCGCAACTCGCTTCACGCGTCCCGCAGGTGCCGCTCCGCTACGCCCCTCGTTCCGGAGGGTGCACGGCAAGCCCAGCAATGGACGCGGTAAAGGTTCGCAGTTCAGAGCCATCCCACTCCACTTGCAGCAGCGGCGTGCGCAAAGACCAGGCTCCGCGACCGACCAGACGCGGCTGAATGCGAATCCCGTCCGGCCCGGTCTCGATCCCGACAAGGCGCAAGAGGGCGAGCAAGGGAGCCGCGTGCGCATTGGAGTTCATCACCGGGAACTCCGCCATCGGTGTGGCCGGATGCACAAAGGTTTCTCCGGGCCGGTGGGCGTAGTCCGCATTGTATGCATCCGGGCCGCTCCAGATGCCGTACCAAACGTGAGGGTACGTGCGGGCGTGGCAAGCGAGCGACTGCTTTTGCAAGCTGCGCCAGGCCAACTCCACATCGTGCAACGCGTACGCCCACGTGAGAAGCCCGTTGATTGCTGCCCAAACCCCGCCGTTGCAATCCCACCCCTCGGGGAGCGCCCCGCCGCGCACAGGGTGGGGCCGGTCCAGAATCCACGCTCCGATGGGCGAGGGTTCGTCCAGCTTCTCGTGAATGTGGGCAACTAGCAGCGAGCGCTGCCGCGCATCGCCCACCTTCGCAATCAGCGCCCACACGTTCGCATCCAGGAACAAATGTTCTTCGCCGAGCGGGCGGCCTTGACCATCCCAACCGCGCAGGAACCAGCGTCCCGTCCACGCGCGTTCCATGGCCGCGCGCAGTCTCTCCACAAAGGCGCGGATTTCTTCCGCTTCCTGCGGATCTGTCGGCGTTAGTAAGTCTGCGGCGCGCGGCAGCACATACAAGGCCATCGCGGTGTTGAACCCAGACTCGCCGCGCCTTCGGAACGCGAAGCGGTTTCGTACCATCATCGAGATCGGGTCGCTCCAGTCGCCACTGCCGACACGGAGCATCCCGTGCTCGCCACAACCCACGCGATCGCGCACGTAACGCCACGCCAGCCGCACCCGCTCGCGGACGGTCGAGACGGCCTGCAGGTGCTTTGGATAGAACGGCACCAATTCTTCCAGGAAGGCATGATCTCCGGTGGCCCACACGTACTCGCTCAGCGCCCACAAGAAAAACAGCGGCAGATCCGTAGGCGCCTTGTGCACTCCCACGGAGACGCACTTCCCGTATCCGGTGTAGCCGTAGAACATGCTGCCGTCCGGGGCGGTCATGCGCATCATGAGCCGCAAGTTGTCCCGAGCACTAGCAGGGTGGAGAAAGATCAGCGGCACTGTGGCAATGGCAGAATCGCGGATCGCTCCGTGCAAGCCGTGCACAAAACCGTAGGCGGAGCCCTGTGGCAGCACGGTGGCCTCAAAGTAGTCGTCTCGCACTTGGGCGCTGCGCAAATAGTATCCGTGCCACTCGAGTTCGCGCGCGAGCCAAGGGGCTTCCGGCAGCACGACCTGAAGCTGCTCTTTCCAACGTGCAGCCGTGCTCTCCAAGCTCGCCTTGCCGAGCTCGGCTACGAGTTCACCGATCGCCGCCCTCTCCCCACAACCAAGGGCAAAACGAAAGCGGTCCGTGTGGCCTTTTTCGAGAGTCGCCTCGGCCACGAACGCTGGGGGTGCAGCAGCGTTGCTCAGACGGGCTCGCCCGGACAACACAAGAAGGAAGAGGGACTTGGGGAAACCATCCAAAAACGAAGGCGCCTCTGGCGAACGCGGCCGAAAGGGGCCACGGTAGAGGAATACTGCCATTAGCCCTGGCGCGCTGAGTTCGTCCAAAGGCAGGACACGCACCTCGAGCCGCCGGGCGAGCGCCTGGCGCAGGCGCTCCGTCCCCCAGCGCATCGCACTCGAAGCCGCGAACATAGCCCGCCACAACCATCGCTTGCTGGCGTTGTGATGGGGCGGAGGTGGTGTCCAGCGGCTCATGAGCAAGCCGAGGAAGAGCGGATACCAATGGAGCGGCCAGCGTTCTTCGTAGCTTCCGCTCGCCAAAGCACCGACCTCGACATCCACACACACGGCGGGCAGGTCACCAAACGGTGCCCAAACCTGCCGCCGGACCTCGAAGGGACCAGCACGCACGTTCCACTCCGCGTAGCCCATCCCCCATCGCGTTTGCACCTCGGAGGTCGGAGAGAGACAATCCCAGCGGTTCGAACCCGACACACACCGCCACATGCCTCCAAGCTGCTCCCGTCGCTCGGGGCGGGCGCCTCCCCAGCGCGCAAAGCCACGGTCAGCAAAGTACACATTGGTCCACCCGCCCACGTGCGCGATCGCCGTTACCCGGTCGTTTCCCACCTGATGCCACATCCGGCGCGCATCGCGGTCGGGCAAAACCAGCTCGCCCCGACCGGTTTGCACCCGCACGTCAAAACAGGGGAGGCCAAAAGCGTCGGTTGCCCACTCGCCAAAATACCCGCCTTCGCTCGCCAGCCAAATCCTCTTTCCGCTCATGCTTGAGTCCTACGACACCGCGCATCGCCACATCGTCCACGCTACTTGCGTTATACTAAGCTGGTTCCCGCCACGGAGGACCCAGCTTCACTTTGAGTCGAGACCCGTTCGGCAACCAAACTATTCGCCATCTGTTCTCGAAATGCCACGCTCGTTGCTCCCCGCGCTTGCGTTCGGGTGGCGGCAGGGGTACAAGCGGCGCAGTGAAGGCGGTCCGCCGCTGGTTTCTCCGAGCGCAAGTGTGCGCTCGGTAAAGGTAACCAGGTGCCGGCGCCGGTGTGAGGTCGCGGGAGTGGTGGTGGAGGAAACTGAACAGAGCGGCAGCCGAATGAGAGGGTCGACTACAACCGTACAACCGGTAAGAAGGTGGCCCTGCTTGTATCTTGCCGCGCGCGGGCCGTGTGATTCTGCCGCCACTCCTCTGCACGAGCCTGATGAGTTTGTGGCCAGTTGTCCGAGCGAGAAGGCGTTTCGCCTTCAACCCTCCTCTCGCCCCTGCCCCCACAGCGAGAGGAGGGTCGCTCGGCTTCGTGTTGCCGCGGCTCACTCCTGACCGAACGACCGCCCCAACGCACCGCTGATCCGCCGCACCAAAGCGCGGGGTGCCCACCCGGTCACGTGCGTGAGCGCTTTGTACGACCACCCCGGCACGCAAATCAGCTGCCCCCTTTGCAGTGCAGCGAGCGAGGCGTCTACCACCTCCTCTGGGGTCATCCATGCGAAGGAAGGCACCCGCACCTCGCGAATCCCCGCACGCTTTTGGAACTCAGTGCGGGTAAACCCGGGGCACAGCGCCTGGAGTCGCACCTGGCTCCCGCGGATCTCCTCCGCCAGTGCTTCAGTAAAGCTGTTCACGAATGCCTTGGTCGCTCCATAGGTGGCGTTGAACGGTGTTGGCTGAAATGCCGCTACCGAAGACACATTGATGATCGCGCCGTGGTTCCGTTCCAGCATTCCCGGCAGCGCTGCGCGAGCCAGGCGCACGAGCGCGATCACATTGAGCCGAATCTCCTCTTCTTCCCGATCTGGGTCCAGGCGGTAGAAGGGGCCTACGGTACCGAAGCCAGCGTTGTTCACCAGCAAACTCAAGTGCGATTCGGCAATGCGCTGCTCTACCCGCTTGCGCGGTTCGGGTTTGGTCAGGTCCGCCACCAGCACCTCAGCCGTGATCCCGCGCCCGCTTTCCAATTCGCGAGCGAGTTCCTGCAGCCGCGCTTGATCGCGCGCCACCAAAATGAGGTCATAGCCATCACGCGCAAGCCGCCGCGCGAATGCCTGGCCGATCCCGGCCGATGCTCCGGTGACCAACGCCCTCTTCTTGCCCGCCTCTCCTCTTGCCACGCGTGCCTCCTACTTGCCCGTGAACTGGGGCTGCCGTTTTTCCATCATCGCCCGCAGGCCCTCGCGGGCATCTTCCGTGGTAAAGGTCCAGCTTTGCTGCAACGACTCGAAGTCTAACATCTCCGCTAACGAATGGTGGACCCCCCGATAAATCGCTCGTTTCACCAACCGTACTGCAATTGGGCCCGCAGATGCAATTTCCTGCGCCCAAGCACGCGTGGCAGCCTCGAACTCGTCCTCATGAGCCACGCGGTTGACAATCCCGAGCCGCTCCGCTTCCTCCGCGCCAAACACGCGCCCGGTAAACAGTAAGTCGCAGGCGCGCGAGGTGCCGACCAAGCGCGGGAGAAAGTACGTGGCACCCATGCCCGGATGGATTCCCAAGCGGGTAAAGGTGAGCCCCATTTTGGCGCTGCGCACTGCGATCCGGAGGTCGCAGGCCAAAGCCAAGCACAGGCCTGCCCCGATGGCGTGACCATTGATTGCGGCAATCGTTGGCACGGGAAGTTCCGTGATGGACAGGAAGCGGGTGTAAAAGTCGCGTGGCGAGCCGGCCATCGTTGGCCCCTCGCCCCCAGCTACTAGCCCAGTGTCACGAGCCAGCATCCCCAGATCGCCGCCCGAACTAAAGGCTTTTCCTGCGCCGCGTACAACGACCACCCGCACGGCCGCGTCTTTTTTGAGTTCGCTTACCGCGTGCGCAATCTCATCGCCCATCGCCGGGGTCATGGAATTGCGGGTCTCGGGACGATTGAGCTTCAGGGTCACAATCCATCCTTCTCGCGTGACTTCGATGTGCTCGTACTTCATCGCTGGTTGGCCTCCTGCCTGTGTTGGGTCGGGCCGCGATCCCTTGCACGGCACCGGCGCCTTCGCCAGCATGAAGCCCCAATTTCCGGCAATGCGCAAGCTTACCCTGCTCGCCGCCGTGCTGCTGGCTCTGGCAGCCAGTGCAACCGCTGTCGCCACGATGCATTGGCTGCGTGCCACTGCCGCGGATCTTCGTGCCTGGCTGCACGCGCACGGCGTGACCGCGGAGCTGGCTCTCGTTGCCTTTCCCTGGCCACACCTGCGCATCGAACGGTTAGCCACCGACTTCCCGAATGGTACGGGACGGATGGGGATCCACCTGGCCGCGGCGCGGCTATCCCTCGATCCCTGGGCTTCCCTGCGCCGCCACCAGGCGTCCTTGCGGGCCACGCTGAACGACCTGCACGTCGAGTGGCAACCCCACTCCGACGTAGAAGACGACGCGGCGCGCGTTTGGACCTGGGCTGGCCAGGCACTCGCCTTCGCTTTCGCGCATCATGGGGCACTTCCCGCATGGCTCACAGCGGGGTCCATCGAGGGAGCCGCCCTCACCCGGGTTCCCCCAGGCGCCGCCCCCCAGCGGCTCGTGCGACTCTCTCGCACCGAGTGGGAACAGCGACCTCCTGCGAGCCTGCGCTTCCGTGCGACCGGGGTACACGGCGAGCAAGAGCGGCGCTTCGATCTCAGCGCGACCTGGGATGAGCTGACAAGCGGCCAGTTCCTTCTCACCGTCCGGGGAGCCGCTTTGTTGGGAGAAGACGTCTTGCTGGAACTCGCTCCGCTCGAGCTGGAATTCCTCCGCAACGGCATGCTTCGCTCTGCCTCCGGTTCTGGCCGCATCGCTGGCGCAAACTTGTCGGTGCGCGTGGCACATCGGCCCCCTGAAGCGGCCGCGGAGCCGCATGGCGTCGCGGAATTGGCCTTCGCCCTCGAACACGCCCAGCTTGCCCCACTCGTGAACGACTTCTTTCTCGACTTCCGCGGGCTGGTCACCGGCAGAGTGTCCCTTCGCGGCAACCTGCGGATTCCGGTCGCTCCCCTTCGCCAGGGAGAGCGTGGCAGCTTTCCCCTCGATGAGGCGCAAGGGAACGGCACCTTGTCGGTGGAAGAACTGCGCGTCGGCCAGACGAATGTGCTTTACGGGCTCCTCCTCACTGCTTTGCGCGCACGCGATCCGCAAGTGCCGGCCTTGCCGGACGAACTCCGCTACGCCTTCCCCGAACTCCTTGTCCGCGCCCGTTCCTACGTGCGCCGCGCCGAGGCTAGCTGGGAACTCGAAGACGGCGGCGTACGATTGCAGCACGGTTCGGCCACAGGCCCGGGCTTTGCCTTGACTGGCAGCGGCCGCTGGACTGTTGCCCCGGCCGAGGTGGATTTACAGCTCGAACTGCGCCTCGATGAACCGCTGGTTCACGCGTTCTGCAAGGCGGCTGCATCCTTACCGCCCTGCGCGGAAGCCGCAGTCTCGGGGACCCAGGGCGTGCGCTTCCCGTTCCGCTGGCAGGGAAGGCTCGCGGACAAGTGGCCAGCGATCCGCCTTAGCGACGCGATACCCTGACTCGCTTCTGTCCCACTGTCCAGTCTGCTCGACGCACCCGCAGCGCTCCGGCATCGCCATCAGAAGATTCTCCATCCGAGGTCCTGCGGAGCATCCTTGCCATCAGGCGAATCCACCCGGAGCACCGGGACATCACCCCGATCCGGAGCCGGAAAACCACATGCGTGCCCTCGACTGGATCAGGGGCAGTGGTCGGCCACACGACCACAATCTGCCATCCCTCGTGCCAGGGGAAACATCGGGTGTCCCACGGAGCACATGGATGCGAGGTGGTCGCGTGGTGGCGGGAACGCTAGGGCGCACTGGCAGCCTTCGTATCCGCTCGAAACCCACCATCCGCCCTTTGCCGCTGATGAATCGTCGCTCGCTTCTGGTCGCTCGCTGTTCTGACCGCGGGCAGCAGCCCGGCCCGCCGCGCGGACGTGATCGCACAGTGGGTATCCCAGAACGTCCTCCCGACACGTCCCGAGAACCCCGCTCTTCAGGGCTCTGGCGATATGGTCCCCGGCAACGGAACCATGCACCGCCGCGCGTACGTCCGCCGGCTCGTCAAGGTGGGTGCCCCGGCAAAGCGAGCTTCTACTCCCTAAGCGTTCCCGAACATCGCCAACCATCACCTTCGATGAGGGTCAAATGTACAGCTCTCCCCGCAACCGCCCCCGCAACCGCTCCGATGTTTGGGGCCGTTTGCAAATCCCGCTTGGGGGTTGACCAGAGAATCATGCCGCGCGCGATTTGCGGTTCGCCCTTTCGCCCTCGCGACGAGCAGGATCGGGGTGCGGGCCCTTGTGCACCGGTTCTTCAAGAGGAGGCCGGTGGCCCTTGCGCTTTTGCTAAAGGAGGTTGCCATGCCGACGATCGCGCTGGATGCCATGGGAGGCGACTTTGCGCCGTTCGAGGCGGTAAAGGCCGCGGCGCAAATTTCCCGCGAGACCGAGATCGAACTCGTGCTTGTAGGGGATCAAAAGCAAATCCAGCCGCTGCTCGAACGCCAGGAGTACCGGCCAGAGACGCTGCAAATCCACCATGCGCCGGAGGCGATCGGCATGGCGGAGGAGCCGCACGCCGCCATCCGCAACAAATCGAGGGCGTCTGTGTGTGTGGCCGCGGAGTTGGTAGCCAAAGGCGAGGCGGATGCGTTGGTCACTGCTGGAAACACGGGAGCGGCGGTGCTCGCCTGTGCGCGCTTCTTTCGCACCTTGCCTGGAATCCGCCGTGCGGCCCTGGCCTCGGTATACCCGCGGCAGACAGAGTACCCGGGGCAAGACCGCTTCGCCCTCTTACTCGACGTCGGGGCCACCGTGCGCTGCGGTGCAACCGAACTCGTGCAATTTGCGCTGATGGGCAGTGCGTACGCCAAGCGCATTTCCAAAGTGCCGAGCCCCCGAGTGGCGCTGCTGAACATGGGCAGCGAAGAAAACAAAGGGGGCGACACGCTGGTGGAAGCATTCCTCCGCTTGCAGCACTTGCCTGGCATCAACTTCACAGGCAACGTGGAGGGACACGAGCTGGTCAAAGGCAAGGCCGACGTAATCGTGTGCGAAGGCTTCGTCGGGAACATCGTACTCAAGTTGCTCGAGGGTCTCGCGGAGTTGCTTGCCGAAATGGCTGGCGGAGCCGCGCGCGAGAGCTGGCGGTATAAACTCGGCCTTCGGGTAATGGAGAGTGGGATCGCGCGCCTGCGCGAACTCACCGATTACACCAAGTACGGTGGCGCGCCGATCCTTGGCTTTGAACATCTCGCCATCAAAGCGCACGGCCGCTCCAGTGCAGGCGCCATTGCCAATGCGGTCAAGGTAGCAGCCAAAGGGGTGCGCGATGACGTGGTACGCGAGATCCGAGCGCTGGTGGAGCAGTAAGCTGTGGCGAGAGGAAAAGCTCTTTTGTCGCACCATCCACTGGTGCTGCGCTGGGACTTGGACAAGACCTACCTGAAAAGCGACTTCCACACCCTGCGCGGCCTGGTCACCATCCCCTTCGAGAAACCGGAGGACAAGGTGGCGGTACCGGGCGTGGTGCCGCTCATTCGCCACTTGCGGCGCGTAGCGCAGGAGCAAAAGCGCCCGGTGCGTGTGTACTTTATCTCCGCCAGCCCGCCGCAAATTGCGCGCGCAATCAAGGAAAAGCTCGCCCTCGATGGAATCGAGTACGACGGCATCACTTTTAAGAACCAGTTGCAAAACATCATGCGCGGCCGCTTCCGCAATTTGCGCGAGCAAGTCGGGTACAAGCTCACGCAACTTTTGCGCCAACGCCCGCAAGAACCGGTTGAAGCGCAGGAAATCTTGTTCGGCGACGACTGGGAGTCCGATCCCGTCATTTACTCGCTGTACGCGGACATCCTGGGCGGGCGCGTGCGCAGCGAAGAGCTGCCGGAGATCCTCTCGGCAATCGGCGTGGATCCGGAGCTGATCGAGACGGCTGTGGAACTCGCCGCCGCGGTCCCGAAGGCAGACGCGGTCGAGCGGATTTACATCAATCTCGAACGCCGCACCCCGCCTGCGCTCTTCCAACCGTTTGGCGCGCGCATGGTTCCCACGTTCAATTACTTCCAGACTGCGTGCTGCTTGTACCAAGATGGCCATCTCGACCTGGCCGGAGTGGAGGCGGTTGCCAAGGCGCTGCTCGAAGAGGCCGCCTACCAGCCCCGCCGGCTCTGCAACTCGCTCGCCGACATCGAGCGGCGCGGTCACTTGCATCAGGCCGTACGGGCGGAGATCGAACGCTGTCTCGCTCGTGCCGGCCTGCTCGTGGCTAGTCGGCGCCCACTACCCGAGCGCTTGATCGGCTGGCTGCGCGAGCGGGTGACGGGCAAGCGGCAAGCGCCGCGCGTCGTGCTGCCCCACCCGCTGCACGAACCGGTCATTGATTACCGTGCCTTGGTGGTCGCTTGGAAGCGGCGGCACGAAGAAACGGAGGCTAGCGCATGAGCGCAGAGGTCGTTGTGGTGTTGGTGACCGCACCCAACCGCGAGGAAGCGGAACGGCTCGCTTCCCAGCTTGTCGAGCAGCGGCTTGCCGCCTGCGTGAACGTGGCCGGACCCATTCGTTCGATTTACGAATGGGAAGGAAAAACGGAACGCTCCGAGGAGTGGCTGCTGATTGCCAAAACCAGCCGCGCCCACTTCGCAGCGCTGCGCGACTTTGTCGAGCATCACCACTCGTATCAAGTTCCCGAGGTCCTCGCGCTTCCCGTACAAGAAGGTTCACCGCCATATCTCGCTTGGGTCTTGCAAGTGCTCGGGCGTAACGCTCGATGAACCTTCGAGTGGCCCGGGAGAGAGCCTCGCCGCTCCTTCGATCCAGAGGCTCTCTTCCCGGCCCACCCACCGCCTTGGCGCGGGCGGTGGCCCCCCTTCTTAGTTTGTCGAACGCGTCACCATTTCCGCACCGGAGCACCTGGTGGCATGCCTTCGATGCGGATCCCCGAGGTATCCGCGAAGGTAGCGGTCTTGCGCTGCACGGGGTGGCGGCGCGCAATCTCCAACTGCTTGATGCGAATGCGCAAGTTGTTGGCGCTATCGGCGTTGGCAAGCGCCTGCTCCTCACTGATGCGGCCGGCAGCGTATAGATCGTACAGGGCTTGGTCGAACGTCTGCCCCCCCTCCTGCGTGCTGGCCTCCATCGCTTCCTTGAGCTTGTCAATCTCACCGCGTTTGATGAGTTCCTTCACGTAAGGAGTGTCAATCAGGATCTCGAGCGCCGCCACGCGCTTGCCATCCACCCCCGGTACCAACCGCTGCGAGATGATGCCGCGCAGGTTGAGCGACAACTGTAAGAAGATCTCCGGATGGCGGGAAGCAGGAAAGAAGTTCATGACCCGCTCGATCGCCTGGTTCGCGTTGTTGGAGTGCAAGGTGGCAAGGCACAAGTGGCCGGTCTCGGAGAACGTGATCGCCGCCTCCATGGTTTCCTGATCGCGCACCTCGCCGATCAAGATCACGTCCGGTGCTTGCCGCAGGGTGTTGCGTAGCGCCTCGTTAAAGGAAACGGTGTCGAAGCCGACCTCGCGCTGGCTCACAATGCACTTCTTATGGCTGTGGATGAACTCGATTGGGTCTTCGATCGTCAGGATATGGCCGGTGGAGTTCTCGTTCCGGTAGTCAATCATGGCGGCCAGGGTGGTGGACTTTCCCGAGCCTGTGGCGCCGGTGACCAACACCAAGCCGCGCCTGCTGAGCGCGATTGCCTTGAGCACCGGCGGGAGACCGAGTTCATCGAGCGTGGGGATGCGGGTTTTGATTTGCCGGATCACCACGCCGATCGCACCGCGCTGGCGGTAAAGGTTGACCCGAAAGCGCCCCAAGCGCTCGGAGGCAATGGCCAGATTCATTTCCAGTTTCTCATCGAACTGGGCGCGCTGACGATCGGTCATGAGCGCTTGGGCCAACAACTCCACTTCGCGCGCGCTGAGCGGGGTGTTGCCGTAGGGCTGGTTTACCCCCTCCGCTCGAAACATGGGAGGGCTGTCCACGGTGAGATAAAGGTCGGAAGCGTTCCGCTCGACCATCTCGCTCAGCAATTCGCGGATATCCGGCATGGGCTCGCTTCCTCCCGCTGGGCTCCCTTCACCGCGCTCCGAACGGACGTGACGTGCGCAGCGTACTCGGCGAGGGCCGGCCGTCGCCCTTGCCTACCGTGTCCGGACCGAAGAGATTCGGCGTGAGGGTGCGCGACTGCGCCTCTTCTTTGGTCACCAGCCCGCGCGCCACCAAGTCGAGCAAGGCCATATCCAGCGTCTGCATGCCCCAAGCCTGACCCGTTTGCAGCACCGAGGGCAACTGGTGGATCTTGTTTTCGCGAATCAAGTTGCGTACCGCGGGCGTGCCAATGAGAATTTCGAGCGCGGCGATGCGCCCCCCGGCCCGCTTCTTCACGAGCGTTTGGGTAATAATCGCTTGAATCGATTCGGCGAACATGGCGCGAATCTGCCCTTGCTGGGCAGCGGGAAAGACGTCAATGATGCGGTCCACGGTTTTCGGTGCGCTCGAGGTGTGCACGGTGGCAAACACCAGGTGACCGGTCTCCGCTGCCGTCAAAGCCAGAGAGATCGTCTCGAGGTCACGCATCTCGCCCACCAGGATCACGTCTGGGTCTTCGCGCAAGGCTCCACGCAAGGCGGCGTTGAAAGACATCGTATGCGGACCCACCTCACGCTGGTTGACCAGGCACTTTTTGGACTTGTGCACAAACTCGATCGGGTCCTCGATGGTAAGGATGTGACCCTCGTAGGTCTCGTTGATGTAATCAATCATGGCCGCCAGCGTGGTGGACTTCCCCGAACCAGTAGGGCCGGTGACCAGCACCAGGCCTTTTTCCTTTTGGCAGATTTCCTTGATCACGGGCGGCAGGCCGAGTTCGTCAATGGTCATCACTTTGGTCGGGATGGTGCGGAACACGGCCGCCTCGCCCTTGCGAGTCCGGAACACGTTGACCCGGAAGCGGGCCACGTCCCCCAGCTCGAACGAAAAGTCCACGTCGTTGGTTTCCTGGAATTGCTTGCGGATGGAGTCCGTCATGATGTCGAACACCATGGCATGGACTTCCTCGGCTGTGAGCGGCGGGTGCTCGATGCGTTTCATGTCTCCGTGCAGCCGCACCATGGGGGGCTCGCCGGAAGACAGATGCACGTCCGAAGCTCCCTCTCGATGAGCAAAGGTCAAAAGCTGGGTGATGTCCATCGGCATCGTTCGACTCCTGGGCAGCGACGCTAACGCTCTGCAAGGGCTGGGCCAGAGAGCGAAGAAGGTAAGCGATATGGCAATTCGGAGGCTTCGCCGGGTGCGTTGCCGTTTGCGCAAAGAACGTCTTCGCCGCGTGCCACTTTTGCAACGCCCGGTGCCGAAATACGTCCCGCAACGTGCCAAAAGCAGGCAAAGTGCCGCAGCGCGGCACCGAGCGTCACAAGTTTCACGTCGGACGGAAGCTCGTCAACATGATCATCATAAGAAGGTTACTGGTGCCGTGGTAGAAAGCGGGGACGAACACATTTCCGGTGCGAGCCCATAACCACCCGTACCACAAGGCTGGGAAAAAGGTGACCAACCGGGCCGGCCCGCCGTAAAAAATGTGGCAGAGCGCAAAGATTGTGGCGCTCGCCAGCCAGCCGTAGCCCAGGCGAGCGCCTAGCAGCGACCAACGATGACCGAAGAAGCGATCGAGCTGCGTCTGCAAGTAGGCGCGGAAGAAAAACTCCTCAGCGAGACCGATGCCCAGGATTTGTTCCGGAATTTGCGCCAGGAACTCTGCCGGGAACGCGAGGGTAAACACCCTCCCTTGCCAAAGGCGGCCATACGCGAAGTGCCCAAGGAGGTAGGGAGCGAAAACTCCGGTAAATTGAAACAGGTGGAAGCGCACCGAACCGAACCCGCTCGTTTTGAGGCCGAACTCCTCTAAATTGCGGCGACACCAGACGAGCCAGGCCAAGGGAACCAGGAGCCAGGCAGCAGAGAAGCGCAGGGAGAGGGCAACGCTCAGGGTCACCGCCAGGAGGATGGCGGCTTCCAAGAGGACCGCTCGAGAAACGTTGGAGCGTGCCTCGCGTACGGTCATTCCCGCTCCACCAGAACCACCGGCGCAACTCCCTTCCGGGCCAAGGCTTGGGCCTGGCGGCGGGCGGTGGCGTGGTTGCCAGCCACGGCCACGCGCACGCGGTAATACGTCGTATTGCCGACGCGCATGGGAACGACGTAGCCGCGGGCAGAGAGGTGAGAGAGTTCTCGCACGAGGCGCTCGGCTTCACGCCGGTCACGAAAGGTGCCGAGTTGCAGCACGTAGCGCCCCCCAGAGCTGCGCGCCGCGCTCCAACCCACCACTTCGAGGCGGACAGGCACTGTACCCGGGCCGATCATGCCGAGGGCGCGGGCGGCAGCGTAGGAAAGGTCAATCACGCGGTCGCGTGCGAATGGACCGCGGTCGTTGATGCGAACTTCCACGGAGCGCCCGTTTTGCAAGTTGGTGACCAGCACACGCGTGCCAAGCGGCAGCGAGGGGTGCGCGGCGGTGAGTTCGAATTGGTCGAACACCTCGCCGGCGGCCGTCAAGCGGCCATGGAACCCTGGCCCGTACCACGAGGCGATCCCCTCTTCCCGTGCGCCAAGACGCGCTTCGATTCCCGTGCGGGAAGCAAACCAACCGCAACCGCCCACCAAACTCATGCCAACTAGCCCACCCGCTAGCCCGACCCGACGCATCCACCCAACAACCCGAACGCGGCGTGCGCGCTGCACCCTGCGGCTCTCCGCTCAAGTTCCTGCCACAGTCATCTTGCCGATCAAAAGTGTGGGCGCAACCACCGAGCGGCGGAACTCCAGGTCATTGCCCACCGCTTCGATGGCAAGCAACATTTCTTGCAAGCGACCCGCGATGGTCACCTCGTGCACCGGGTAGGCCAGTTCCCCCCTCTCGATCCAAAAGCCGACCGCGCCGCGCGAGTAATCACCGGAGGTGAGGTTGACACCAAATCCAATGAGTTCGGTCACATAAAAGCCGCGCGTCAGCGAGCCGATAATCTGTTCGGGTGACAGTTCCCCAGGCTCGAGAAAGAAGTTCGTGGGCGCGGGTGCGGGAGCCGTGGCGGCAGAGCGGCTCGCGTTCCCGGTGCTCTCGAGTCCCAAGCGGCGGGCCGAGTACGAATCGAGCAAGTACGATCGCAGCACACCCTCCTCTACCACCGCCGTACGGCGGGTCGGCAGGCCTTCGGCGTCGAACGGTTTTGACCCGAGCGCACGCGGCAGGCGGCCATGATCGGTCACGCGCACAAACGAGGGAGCAATGCGTTCGCCCAGCCGCCCCGCCAGAAAGGACATACCCCGGTAAATCGCAGATCCGGATACCGCGCTCGCCAAGTGACGAAGAAGGCTCGAGGCGGTCTCCGGGTCCAATACCACGGGAACTTCGCAAGTGGCTACGCGCCGCGCGCCGAGCCGGCGCACAGCGCGCGCTGCCGCCTTGGCTCCGATTTCCTCTGGCGCCGGAAGGTCGGTCAGGTGGCGGCTGGCAGCGTACCAGAAGTCGCGCTCCATGGCGCCATCTTGCTCAGCTACCGGGATGACCACCAGCGACACACTCGAGTCACGGTACCCGCCAGCGAAACCGGCAGTAGAGGCATAGTACACTTCCCCAGTGTGGATCGAGCACTCCCCCCCTTCGGAGTTGCGAACGCGTGGATCAGCTTGAAGAGCGGCTCGTTCCGCGCGCCCTGCCCATTCTAGAGCGCGGCTTGCGTCTACCTCGAGCAGCCCCGGATCGAACAGTGCCAGGTCGGGCACCTCGCGAGCAAGTACGTGCGGGGCGGGCAAGCCGGCTGCTTCGTCCTCCGCACACGTACGGGCGAGCTGAACCGTACGGTCGGCGAGTTCCTCCAGTTGGTCCGCAGTAAAATCGGCGCTCGAGCCAACGGCGCTGCGCCGACCAACAAAGACGCGCAAGCCCACGTGCTTCTGCCGCGCCTGTTTCACTCTCTCGGCGTTTCCCTGGCGCACGGCCACTTCAAGCTGCGAACCCTCCACGACCACGACGTCCGCGTCGGTCGCCCCGCAGCGCCGAGCGGAGGTGAGCAAACGCTCCGCCACATCGGCCAACGCTGGTGTGCTTCCCGCTCTGCCGTTCATACGCGCGTGCCTCCCACGGTCAGGCCGTCAATCCGTACCGTGGGCAGACCCACGCCCACCGGGACCGACTGGCCTTCCTTCCCGCAGGTGCCGATGCCTTCGTCGAGCTGCAGGTCGTGCCCCACGCGGGAAATGCGCTTCAGCACCTCGGGACCGTGGCCGATCAAGGTGGCTCCGCGCACTGGGCGGGTGATCTTGCCTCCTTCGATCAAGTACGCCTCGCTGGCGGAAAAGACGAATTTGCCACTGGTGATATCCACCTGCCCACCGCCAAAGTACACGGCGTAAAGGCCGCGGTCGACCGAATGGATGATCTCGTCGGGATCGTCTTCTCCGGGCAGCAGGAAGGTGTTGGTCATGCGCGGCAAGGGGATGTGAGCGAACGATTCTCGCCGTCCATTGCCGGTAAGCGGCATGCGCATGAGGCGGGCATTGAGCCGGTCCTGCAAATAACTGCACAGGATGCCTTTCTCGATCACAACGGTGCGGCCAGTTGGCGTGCCCTCGTCGTCTACATTTAGCGAGCCGCGGCGAAACGGCAGTGTACCGTCGTCAACGACCGTACACAGCGGTGAAGCAACCTGCTGTCCGAGAAGTCCGGAAAACGCAGAGACCTGCTTGCGGTTAAAGTCGCCCTCGAGCCCGTGGCCAATGGCCTCGTGCAACAAAATGCCTGGCCAGCCAGGACCCAGCACGACGGTCATCTCACCCGCCGGGGCCTCTGCGGCAGACAGGTTCCGGACGGCTTGTTCGGCAGCTTTGCGCGTAAAACGCAGGTAGCGTTGGTCTTCCAACAGAAACTCGAAGCCGACCCGTCCGCCCCCGCCATAACTGCCTTGCTGGCGGTTACCCTGCTCCTCAGCAATACAAGTCACCTGCAGGCGCACCAGCGGCTGCACATCGCCGACCAGCCGCCCTTCGGCCGTGAAAATCAGCACCAGCTTGTGCTCCACTGCAATGCTGGCGATAACGTTGCGGATGCGAGGGTCGAAACGGCGCGCTTCGGTATCGATCTCTTCGAGCAAGCGGGCCTTGCGCTCGGCCTCGATTTCGATCGGCGGATGGGCCACCGGGTAGAGATCGTGTGTTAGGGGCGGCACGTGCACCGCGAGCGTGGGTGCCGCACCACCCTCTTGGGCGATGGCGCGCGCCGTGCGAGCAGTCAACTGTAGACTCTCGATGCTCACGTCGTCGGAATAAGCGTATCCGGTTTTTTCGCCGGCTATGACCCGCGCGCCAACTCCGTGCGTTACGTGCCGAGATGCCGATTTGACTGCCCCGTCTTCGAGGCTCATGGCCTCGACGGCGCGAAATTCGAAATACAGGTCCGCGTAATCTGCCTTCCGCGCAAGCGCAGTGCCCAGACCTTGGATCAAGACCGGCTCCTCGAGCCCGAAGTGGCGCGAGAAGAACTCAATGGGGCTCGTCCCTAACAATCGCGGCACGGGCGCGTTTTGTGTGTCGCTCATGGTCGAAGAAGCGCTAACAGAGGGCAGGGCTGGCTAGCAATGCACAAGGAAAGTACTGGTCGAGAAAGCGAGCTGTACCTTCAGTTTCCGCTGGAGTTCTCAAGACTGCACCGCCGGCCGCCCGTCCTCCTCCACCAACGCGGTTTCCACACACACGATCGGAGCAACCCAGGGTTGCTATGGTAGGCGTTTCAGCCAGGAACGTCGGCGCGCGGCCCGCATGCTCCCCGCAGGCGCCAAACACGAGGTGCCCACGGGACCTCCACAACATGGATGTGACGCGAGAGCGTGGTGGCGGGACCACAATCCCCTAGCTACGGCAGCGCCAGTATCACCGCATGCTCGATCGAAACGACGTAACAGCAAAACCAGAGGCGGCCACAAAGGCCGCCCCTACGCTCACTGGGGCGCGGTGTTGCGGCCCCTGGCAGCAAATGTCCCATGAAACCGGACCAGCCACGGCAAGCCGGGTATCCTCGCACCGACGGTGACGACCACAGCGTGGGTGTCCAAAGAAGGTAGTTCCGCAGTAGGCGCTGCGCAGCAACAGCAGACTCTCGGGCGCAAGGCGTTCGGCGCTTTCCGGGGCGGGAATCGCACGCACGTCCGGCAGCACGGTGATGGTGCGCGAGCGAGAGAGCCAGCGGGTTGCCGCTTTGCGGCGCGGGCGACGGCAGCCACGCGCCGGGCCCGGCATATCGTTCGTGGTTTGCAATTCACGGATGGGACTCGTCCCGCGGCGATCACTAGGGTCGCTCGCACGATGTACTCGGTCCCACGTGCCCTTAGCCGCGCATCGCTCGCTGCTCCGCACTTTCACGGTGCGATGCTCGGCTGCGTCTCAGGAGAGGCAAACCAGGCACTTCAAAAGTACACGGTGATTCCACCGCGCACATTGAACGGATTGCCAGGCGTGAAGTGGATGTCTGGGGGCGGGTCGTCGCGTGTACCCTGAAGCCCGGGGCGAGTCGAGCACGGAGTGCCTGGGTTGCGGTCGGGGTCTTGGAGTTCGCCAATGAGGCAGGAGGTGTCCGCAAATTGGGCCTCGCGCCAATCGCGGTCGAGCAAGTTGAGGAAGGCGACGGACGCCTCGACGTTACGCCACCGGTAGCGGGCGAGGAAGTCGAGAAGCGTGTACCCGCGTGCGGTGAGGCTGCGGTCCTCAATTGCGGGGCGATCGCCCAAGTAGCGCACGCGCAAGGCAGCAGCGAAGCCTGCTAGCGGCTCCACGGTCACGCCACCGTTCATCAGCAAGGTGGGGGCGAGCGGAATGGCCTCGCCACTGGCACGAAAGCGCGGATCGGCGTAGCTGAGGTCGTAATCCAGGAACAGCCAGTCGCGCGCTGCCCAGCGTGCTTCGAAGTCTACACCCCAGCGCCTCGTAGCAGCGGAAGGCTCGAAGCTACCACCTGCCCCGGTCTGCTGGTTGCCAGCGTCGCCGACGAACACGAGTTCGCTATCCAAATCCAGCAACCACAGGGCCGCACCCAAGTCGAGCGTTTCGAACTGGCGAGTGCGAGCACCGATTTCGTAGCCCAGGGAGCGGGTCAGCGGCGACTGCAGGTTGCCAGCGAGTTGCGGGAAGTTTTCCGCCAGAATCGCGTTCCGAGCGTCGTTCGAATGAAAACCGGTGCCGAAGTTGAGGTACACCTCCGTAGAGTCGAAGGGGCTCAAGATCAGGTTGGCTTTGGGGCTCACGATCGAGTCCACAGTGTTGCCGCGGATCGGCACGGCACAAAAGTTCGGGTCGGTCTGCCCGATGCAAGCTTGGGTAAGAGGGTCAAGAATCCCCACACCCGCTGGCAAGCGGTCGCGCACGTCGAAAAAGAACACGTCTCCGCGCAGGCCGGCCTCGAGACGGGCCCATTTGCCAACGAACCACTGCTGGTCTGCAAACCCAGACAGCGAGCGCTCCTCCACCGCTACGGCGTTGACCGGGAAGAAACGATGGCGGCGCACTTGCCGATGCAACTGTAAGCGGATGTGGTCGTGCCTGGTCTCCACGGCCACCCGTGTCCGCACTGGCACATCCTCGACTGCAGCCAAAGCGGACGTCGGCAAGAATCCGTACCGCGTATACTGCAGTTTCCCACCGTACAGCACACGGCTGTCATTCTGTTCGATTCCGTCGCCTGGCAGGTAGGCCGCAAGTGGGTCGAAGGCCGCCCCGGCAACGTCCGCTACTTCGCGTCCACGCGCGACGAAGCGCAAGCCGGTTTCTTTGAAAAAGGTGAAGTTCGAGAACAACGCCAGCTTGTAGCGTTGCGCCCAGGCAGTCGCGTACCACTGTTGCTCTGGCGAAGGGATGGCTTCCCAACGGAGCTGCAGCCACTCGCGGTCCGTGCGCCCACCTTCGCTCGGGTCAATCGCGTCCCAGCGGTCAAACGGCCGCTGCGGCGGGCGCGGCACCAATTCTACAGGCAGCAAGGCGATCGCACCGCGCTGCACGGCGCGCAGCGGGATTTGTCCTGAAGCGTCCCAATCGCCCTGATACACCCCGCCGGCGAGGCTGAGGCGTGTGCCTCCGTCCCAGTTCCGCACCACCTTGGCCAAGACATTGTACCGGGCGTAGTTTTGCGGGTCGCGGAACGGGCCATTGGAAAAGTACGCCTGCGCGGCGAGCAGGGACGTCCAGAGCCCCAGCCGCGGTGACGCACCGAGAACGTACCTCTGCGTCGAAAACGAGCCTCCCTCCGCGAGCGCAAAGGGCTCGGGGAAGTCGTCTTTGAGCACGATCTTCAGCGCGCCCGCGTTGGCGAAATCTCCGAATTCCGGGAAATACGGTCCCTTGAACAACTGCAAGCGTTGGATGGTCTCTGGGATGACAAAATTGACATCCGCGTATCCCTGACCATGGGCGTGGGAGACGAGGTTCACGGGCATGTCATCTACAAACACCGCGAAGTCGCTGCCGTGGTCCCCATCGAACCCGCGCACCAGCCACTGCGGAGCTTTTCCACCACCCTGGTGCTGAGCCACGACAAGCCCGGGCACGTTGTTTAGGATCTCTTGTAACGTCCCGTGCGGGCGCATGGTGAAATCCCGTGCTCGGATTTCCTCCGACGAGGCCGAACTCAGCGGCTTGCGCGCTTCGACCAGAACCTCCCCCAACTCTAGGCGCCGTGGCGCTGAGCGCCGCTGACGCGACTCCTGGCGCACCGGCACCGAGTCCGTGCCGACCGCCTCTGTTTCAGCAATCGGTTCCTGCGCTGTGCTCGCAAAAGCCGCCGCTCCCAGCAGCAGCGCAATACTGGTCCATACATACTCTCTCCAGATCCGCATCCGGCTTTTCCTCTGCATATCTCCCCAGGCGTGCACACTTACCCCACCTGGGTTCACTCCCAGCACTCTCTCACGCGGTGGCGTCGGTGTCGGTGCTCGGCCGCCAACCGCGTTGTCCGTCTAGATGGACTCAGCAGGAGCGAGCGGTGGCGGAGCGCGCGGATTGGCAATTGCCGAGTCTGGCTCGCAGCCAGCCTGTTCGGCGGTCCACAGCAAGGGGTTACGATGACCCAGCCACAGGCCCTGCCACCCCACCGCATTCGCGGCTTCGAGGACGGCCGCGTGGAACACGTGTGCGTGCGTGTCGAGCGAGTCCGAGAGAGGAGTTCTCCAGGCCGGTCCCGAGGCCGCAGTGGTGCGCTGCCCCGGGGCCGTGAACTGCTCGACTTCTTCGCCGTTGCTGGCAAACGGTAGCGCTTGGCCCTCCGCATCCCCGTGTGCGGCTCGAGGGTTGGCAAGATCGAGGTGCAGGTGTGCGTGCGTCCCCCCCGGATGGCGGTGCACCAGCAGCCTCGAATTCGGGTAAACGGCCCAGGTCGCCAGCATGGCGAGAAGGACCGCGAGACCGACTCGTCGCTGTGTGCGCCTGCGCCGCATGAACGTGGAAGCCCTTTTACGATCGGTGCCTATGTGTTGGCAAGAACCGCAGTCCCCCGAGCTACGCAAAAAAATCGCGTCCAGCGCCCGGCAGCCCTCGTATCTTTCCGGGGAAATGGGTATAAGGGGCGCGTGCCGCAGTTCAGCGCAGCTCCCGTAAAGCCAGCCTGGGGGTGCGGATGCGCGGGGAGGAGCCGGCGAAGAGAGACACGGGCCTGCGGTCTCGACCGGCACGCGCAGGAACCGAAATCCACAAGGCAGCAACAGGAGTCAGGCAATGAAAAATTCTGCGACCCCCGGCGCCGCACGCCACTTAGTACACGGCTTCACGTCGCCCGCGCTCACCGCTGAGCGCGGCACTTTACAACTGGTTCGCGGGCGCGGGATTTACGTCTGGGACCGCAACGGGCGGCGCTACATCGATGGGATGTCGTCGCTGTGGAACGTGGCCATCGGGCACGGCGAAGCCCGCATTGCGCGGGCTGTGCACCGGCAAATGCGCAACCTGGCCTACGCCCCTACGCTGCTCGGGTTCTCTTCCCGCCCGGCAGAGGAACTCGCGCGCCGCATCGTGCAACTCGCGCCGCGCGGGCTCACCCGGGTGATGTTCACCTCTGGCGGATCGGAGGCCAACGAGTCGGTGATTCGTTTGGTGCGCCTCTACTGGCGCCTCAAGGGGAAGCCAGAGAAATACCGTATCGTTACGCTCAACCGCGCGTATCATGGGTCTTCGACTGGAGCAGCAAGTCTCACCGGCCTTCCTTACTTCCACCAACACTACGAGCCGCTCCTCGACGGCGTGCTGCGCATCGCCCGGCCGCACTGTTACCGCTGCGACCTCTCCTTGCACTACCCACAATGCCGCCTGGCTTGCGCTGATGAACTGGAAGCACTGCTCAAGCGGGAGGGAGCCGACCGGATCGGTGCGTTTCTCGCCGAGCCGGTGCAAGGCGTGGGCGGTGTCATCGTGCCCCCTGCCGACTACCACGCCCGCATTCGCGAGATTTGCGATCGCTACGGCATCCTCCTGGTCTATGATGAAGTCATCACTGGCTTCGGGCGGCTCGGCTATCCGTTCGGCATCCAGCGCTGGAAAGTGATTCCCGACATGATTTCCTTTGCCAAGGGCATCACTAGCGGCTACTTGCCGCTCGGCGGAGTGCTGATGAAGGAAGAAATCCACCGGACTTTTGTGGATGCCGGTCCGGAGTTCTCGCTCCATCACGGTTTCACTTACTCTGGACACCCAGCGGTGTGCGCTGCGGCGCTCGCGAACCTGAGCCTCATGCGCAGGAGACGCTTGCTGAGCCGGGCGCGCCGACTCGAAGGGTTTTTTGCGGAGCAGCTCCGCAACTTGTTCCAGCACGAGATCGTTGGCGACGTGCGTTCGATCGGGCTCATGGCGGCAATCGAACTGGTGGCAGAGCGCGTCACCAAAAAGCCTTTCCCTACAGGCTGGCAGGTGGGCATACGGGTACGCGAGGCATGCCTCCAGCGCGGCCTCATCGTGCGCGCCAGTGGGGACGTGCTGGCTTTATGCCCCCCGCTGGTGGCGGGTCGGAAGGACCTCGAGCAAATCGTCTCCATCCTGGATCGGGCGCTCGCAACCGTGGCGGCTCAGCTCCCTCCTCCTGGGTATCGGCCACCAGCGGCGCCGCCGAGTTGAGGGAAGAGGAGCCCTCGTTTATCCGAACCGGAGCATGCCGCCCAAAGTTTACGTTGATGGCCAAGAAGGCACCACCGGCCTGCGGATTCGCGACTGGCTGCAGTGGCGCGGCGACCTCGAACTGATTGTCCTACCCCACCAGCGGCGCAAGGACGCGCTGGCCCGCAAGGCTGCCATCGCCGAGGCAGACGTGGTCGTGTTGTGCTTACCGGACGAAGCGGCAAGAGAGGCGGCTCAGTGGGCAGAAGAGGCGGGTACGCGAGTGATCGATGCGAGCACTGCGCATCGAGTGGATCCCGCCTGGGTGTACGGGCTTCCAGAACTCAGCGCGGAACAGGAGGAGCGCATCCGCTCCGCGAGCAGGGTCGCGAACCCGGGATGTTACGCGTCGGCCTTCGTTTTGCTCGTTCGGCCGCTGGTGGAAGGCGCGGTCCTCGCCGCTGATCAGCCGCTCGTGTGCCATGCCCTGTCCGGATACTCCGGAGGCGGCCGCGCCTTGATCGAGCGCTGGGAGGACCCAGCCGACCCACTCATCCAACTTCCGTACGAAGCACCCTATGCGCTGCACCGAGTGCACAAGCACATCCCGGAAATGATGCGGTACTCCGGGCTCACCACCGAGCCGTACTTCGTGCCCGCGGTCGGGCCGTTTCGCTGCGGGATGCGCGTCCAAATCCTCGTGCACGAGCGCTGGCTGCGCGTACCCGCACACGCCGCCGCCGAGATTTTTGCGGCTCGCTACCGCGATCAGCCCTTCATACGGGTGACCGCGTACGAACCGGCAAGCGCGATTGACGAGCGCACGCTGAGCCCGCTCGCATGTAACGACACGAATCGGATCGAGCTGCACATCGTTCCGCACCCTTCAGGCCACCTGCTGCTGGCAGCGGTGCTCGACAACCTCGGCAAGGGAGCTGCCGGAGTCGCGATTCAGAACCTCAATCTCATGCTAGGTCTCCCGCACAGCACCGGGCTCCCAGTGTAGGAGCATCCGGGCAGTCCCCCTTCCAGGTTACATCCCGCGGGCGCTAAGCGTACGCCCCGCGGCGGCTGCGAAGGCACGGCCGACCTCGCTGTGATGCTCGCGTGGATGTGTGGGTTCTCAGTAGCGTGGCAAGCTCGGATCAACAGCTTGGGACCACGCGTCAATGCCGCCAGCCAGGTTCGACACATGCTCGAACCCGTGCTCCTGCAAGAGCGCGGCAATTGCCGCGCTGCGGATCCCGTGGTGGCAGTACACCACGATGTGCGCGCCGCGGTCGAGTTCGTGCAGGCGCGAGAACACCTCGCCCATGGGGATATGGAGCGAGCCGGGGAGGCGGACGACCGCCACCTCCTCAGGCTCGCGCACGTCCAGCAGCACGAGCCGCTCGCCCTGCTGGATGAGCGCTTGTACCTGCTGAGGAGTGAGCTCGTTCATCTTCGCGGAGTCCTTTCTCCTCGCCTCGCCTGCGCTCAGTGGGGGCGGTCTTTTGGCACGCGGCGCATACCCCATAGAGCTCCATGCGGTGACCAGTAAACAAAAAGCCGGCACGCTTCGCCACCTCGCGCTGCAGCGCTTCGATGCGCTCTTCTTCGAATTC
Source organism: Myxococcales bacterium (assembly GCA_037445065.1). Taxonomy (GTDB): domain Bacteria; phylum Desulfobacterota; class Binatia; order HRBIN30; family HRBIN30; genus JBBILD01. Next base: position 13,630 of record JBBILD010000015.1, on the reverse strand, counting down.
CACGATCGTGCCACACTCGGTGCAGATCAGGTGGTCGTGGTGGTGGCCTTCGGTGCTCTCGTAGCGAGCCTCCCCGTTGAGGAAGTGGCTCTCGATGGCCAGGCCGCACTCGGTGAGCAACTTCATGGTTCGGTAAACGGTGGCGTACCCAATGCGCGGGTTGACGCGCTTGACGGCGTGGTACAGCTCCTCGACGCTGATGTGGCGCTTGCTCGCAAAAAACACCTGCGCGATGTCGTCGCGCTGCGCGGTCCATTTGAGTCCGAGCCGGTGCAGGTGTTCGCGGAAGACCCGGAAGCGTTCGGCGACCGACTCGGGAGCCGCAGCCGGCAGCGAGGCGGCGGGCTTGCGCTTCATGATCTTGCACCCGCGGCGCGTAGCGGCGGTCGCCGGGCCTGGGCGAGCAGCCGAGCGGCTTGCGGGCTTAGTTCGCCCTCTGGCACCGACTCTGCGGCGAGGATTTCCACCAGCGCATCGAGCTGCGCCTGAACCGGCGCTTCACGGTCAAGCAAAATGAGCCGGCGCTCGCGCAGGCGACAGCCGCCGCTGCGCACTCGGTAGCCGACATCGCGCAGCAGCTTTTCTTCGCGCACCCAATAACCGCAGCGCTCTGCCACTGCCTTGAGTTCTTCGAGCAAGTCGCGAATCTGGGCCTTCCGGAGCGTGCCCTTTGCCAGCACCATGACGGAACGCAATCTACCGCGGTGCAGCGCCGCTCTCAACCGCCGCGCCGCGCCGCTCTCAACCGCCGCGCCGCGCTTGTCGGGCGCGCCAAGCCAGTGGTAGGAGCAAGCCATGATCAAAACCATCCTTGTCGGCCTCGATGGCTCGGAGCATTCTCGCACCGCGGCCCGCTACGGGATTTGGCTGGCAGAGAAGCTCGACGCCGTGGTGGTGGGACTGCATGTAGTGGACATCGTGTCGATCGAGGGATCGTTTTTCCACGACATCTCTGGCTCGCTCGGCTTCGAACCGTACCTCGACTTTTCCTCGAAAATGCGCGAGGTGCTGCACGAACGCGGGCGGGGCATCCTGGAGGAGTTCCGCGCGCAAGCCACCACTGCCGGGGTGCGCCACGACACCCGCCTCACCATGGGCATCGTGCCCAACGAGATCGCGGAGAATGCCAAGACCGCCGACCTAGTGGTCATCGGCCATCGCGGGGTCAACGAGAAGTTCGTTACCGGGCTCCTCGGCAGCACCGCCGAAAACGTCACCCGGCGTTCCCCCAAGCCGGTATTCGTCTGCCCCTTACCGTTTCGGGAAATCGCCAATCCTTTGCTCGCCTACGACGGCAGCCAGCGGGCTTCCGGCGCGATGCAGTCGGCGGCAGAGTTTTGCGCGACTCTCAAGCTACCGCTGACCGTGCTTACGGTGAACCGCGACGAAGAGCAGGGGCGCAAAATCCTGGCAGAAGCCGAGGCGTACCTCCGACCGTACGGGGTCTCCCTGCGCTTCGAGTTCCAGCAGACCGGTAATGCCCCCGAGCGCATTGCCAATTTCTTGCGCGAACACCGGCACGATCTGCTGTTCATCGGCGCGTACGGGCACAGCCGCATCATCGAGCTTGTGCTGGGGAGCACCACCGAGTACGTGTTGCGGAATGCGAGCTGCCCGGTCTTTCTGCACCGGTGAGTGAGGAGAAAACGTATGACGAGTCAACACACGTTCACGATCGAGGATGTTCGCCGCCTCGCAACGCAGTTCTCGAACTGGGGCAAATGGGGGGCAAACGACGAACTCGGAACAGTCAATTACATCACGCCGGAGAAAATCGTCGCCGCAGCACGCCTGGTGCGCCGCGGCAAGGTGTTCTCGCTGGCGATTCCGTTCGATGCGCAAGGACCACAAACTGGTTTTGCAGGGCGTGTGAACCCCTTGCATTACATGCTGCAAGACGGAGGCGACATTGCCTCGGGGGCGCAGGATTTCATTCCTGGGCTGCGCTACTGCGACGATGCGGTGACCATGCCGTTGCAGTGCGCCACCCAATGGGATGCGCTCGCGCACATTTTTTTCGATGGCAAGATGTACAACGGTCGCGGGCCAGAGTGGGTAACGAGCAGTGGCGCGCGGGCCAATTCGATCGACCGACTGCGCCAGCACATCGTTACGCGCGGAGTCCTCCTCGACATTCCGCGCCTGAAAGGCCAGCCGTATCTCGAAGCGGGAGAAGCGATTTATCCCGAAGACCTCGATGCGGCAGCAGAGCGGCAGTCGGTGCGCATCGAGCGGGGGGACATCGTGCTGGTGCGGACCGGGCAGATCGCACAAGTCCGCCAACAGGGAAGCTGGGGACAGTACGCGGGCGGTCCCGCTCCAGGGTTGAGCTTGCGCTGCGCCGAGTGGCTTGCCCGCACCGAGGTCGCGGGATACGCCACCGACACCTGGGGTACGGAAGTGCTACCCAATGAGACGCCGGATTGCTTTCAGCCGCTCCACTGCGTTGCAATCGTGCACATGGGGATGCTGGTTGGTGAGATTTTCGACCTGGAGGCGCTTGCTACCGATTGCGCGGAGGACGGTGTGTACGAATTTCTCTTTGTGGCCCCACCGCTTCCGATTACCGGCGCCGTCGGTTCGCCGGTCAATCCGCAGGCGATCAAGTAACGGAGGCATCTGCCCACCGAGCGGCCGAAGTGGCGAGCACAAGCCTGCCGTTAAAGGCATGATGGAAGAGTACGCCCGGATGCGCGGGCTAGAGCGTCTCGTACTCCCGGTGCCTGTGTTGCCCCCCGGCTAGCGGCCCCTTGGGTGGGCTTGGTCGCTCCTATCCCCTACCGTCTGGCGCTTGGCACTCGTCGAAGGAATCCTCACGCCGCTCATCGCCGACACGAGCATAGCGCAGCGGATTTTCCCTGAAGTCCAGCCTATGTCATACCGAGACGCAGTGCGGGTCGCGGTGGAGCGAACCGCACTGGGAGCAGTCGAAACCCGTTGGTCCGCAGCTCTCGTCGGCAGGAGCTTCGAACTCGGAGACACGGAGGGGGGTCATCCGTGAGGTGCGGGCAGTCGAGGTGCGGGCAAATACCGAAGCCGTTTTCCAAGTGTTCTCGCAATTGGGCGGGGAGCGAGGTTGGTTAGTGTGGAATGCAGCGTGGGTGATCCGCGGCCTGCTCGATCGGCTCGTCGGAGGGCCGGGCCTGCGCCGTGGCCGGCGGCATCCCACCGAACTCCTGCCTGGAGAAGCGGTGGATTTCTGGCGGGTGGCGGCTGTGCAGCCGCCGGCACTTCTGCGGCTACGGGCCGCAATGCGGCTTCCAGGTCGCGCGCGGCTGGAGTGGCAGGTGCTGCCGAAAGATGAAGGCGTGAGCCAACTCGTCCAAACGGCATACTTCGAGCCGCGCGGACTCCTTGGATTGGGATACTGGTGGTTCCTCTACCCATTTCACCGCGTGATTTTCAGCGACCTTGTGCGCGCGATCGCGCGCGAAGCGGAGCAACGCAGTTCTTCTTTTCCCGGACGGGGCGGTCCCTAAGTCTCTTTCCGGGGTACCAGGTCGTCAACCCGGCCAACGCCAGGTCCGGCCCAACGTGGCAAAGTCCCGGAAACCCATAAACAAAATTGGCGACATCTTCCCTCCTGGGCATCCCTCCGCGTGCAGCACGTTTCCGAAGAAGAGAGCATGGTCGCCGTCACTGAGTAGCTCCTCTACCCGCATCTCGTACACCGCGGTGGCATGTTCTGGGACGAACGTAAACTCTAATGCGTGGGCCGGGCGTAAGCGCACGCCCAGACGCTCCGCTTTGCTGCACCGCCGACCGGTCAGGTAACCAGCCTGCACCACCCACGTCCGTTCCTCCCAGGGCAAAAAGCACAAGGCTGCTTCCCCGTTCTCGCGCAAGAGTTTCAAGGAGTAGTTTTTGCGGTCCACCGCCAATAAAAACCGAAACGGGTGCTTTGAAACGGGCGTCCACCAAGCAATCGGCATGAAGTTCTGCCCTACGCACAGCAACCCCAGACGCATGGGATAAAAGCTGGCCCGATACCGGGGGCTAGGTTGACCTCCTCCGCGGGGTAGAGACCCTGCGGTTTTGCCCGCTCTCTGGTCAGCATTCATAACTCCCCTTCCTCGTGCCGACTCACCTGACCGCTCGAGTTCCGTCCCTGAGCGCGGAGCGAAACGATCTCGCCGACTCACAACCTGATTCTCGTCCAGGTACGGCGCGAATCAAGCTTCGCCATTCCACCAACGCGCCCGTCGCCGATCACCCCCGCGCAAGGCGGGCACCGAAAGAGCGCAGGAGGAAGCCGAACTTGCCAACGCGAGCGTAAGCTTGTGGGGATGAGGCCCTTCCACGCCCGTCCGTAACCATCCTTTTCCGCCTGCCGCACAAGCCCGAGCCTGCACCTTGTGCGGTCTTACCTGCCTCCCAGAGCGCGAGGACGATCCTAACACCACCGGTCTGGCAACGTCCTTCGAGCAGAGCCCCGACTGTCCTCGCATCGAAGACTGCATCGACTTTCCGTCACCCACCGAGACGGTCGGCAACGTAGGCGCAGCAATGGTGGACGCAGGGGAGGCACGACGACCGTGGCTGGGGGCGGCCCTTGCGGATGCCTAACCACGGACTCGGCGGGCAACGCGCAGCAAGCAAACCCAGCCCTGTCCGCGCGAGCGCCTTCATCGCCACCCACCGATCTAACGCACAGCCCGCCCTGGTTGGCTCGTCGGGTCTGGAACTTGGGACAACCACGCCCGGCCTGGAACCAGGGTATACGGCACGTTCGAACACCGCTGCGTACCAACGCTAGTCGTTGGCGAACCACTGCCGTCTCACGCGCCGCCACCCTCTTCCGGCACTCCCCCCTTACTGCGCCTCTGGTGGCGGGCATTACCCCCGAGGTCTCTGCCCTCTCGCCCTGGCCGCCCTGCGGTCGTGCTTTCGCGAGCTCTTGCACGGCCACTACCGATTCGGCTGCCGCGGCATCAGTGAGGACGTGGGTCGGAAAAAGCCGGCATTACCTCGCTCGCGAACAGTTCCACGGCATCTGGATCGAACGGCGCGCGCAAGGCGAGGTTGATCCACTGCGCCCCAGCGTTGCGGTACTGTTCGATCCGCGCGATCACTTGCGCTGGGGTCCCGATCAGAATCCCAGGTTCCAAGAAAGAGAGCGCGGCACCGAACTGCTGGGCGAGCGCCTCGCGCTTGCGCCGCAGCTCGCCTTCTGTTCGCGCCAGGACCAGTCCCAGATTCACAGAGCGGGTCACACTTGCGGGGTCCCGCCCTAGCCGCTCGCACCAGTCGCTGAGAACACGGTTCTTTTGGGCGTAAATCTCCGGGCTGACAAACGGAGTGTTCCAACCATCCGCGTACTGAGCGGTGATGCGCAGCAGCCGTTTCTCACCCATGCCCCCAACCCACAACCGCATCCTCTGCTGCATCGGCTTGGGTTCGCACAGAGCGTTTTGCAGGCGGTAGTGTTTCCCTTCAAACGAACTGATCGGCTGTTCGAGCAAGCTGCGGATGACCTGGATGCCTTCCTCCAGTTGATCGAGGCGGTCGCGAATCGGCAAGAAGGGAATCCCATAGGCTTCGAATTCGATCTGGCTCCACCCTGCACCCAAACCAATTTCCACCCGCCCGCCACTGATGTGATCGAGTGTGGCCATCGCGTTGGCCAGCACGGCGGGTTGACGGTACGCCATACAAAAGACCAAGCAACCAACGCGCACGTTTTCCGTGTCCTTGGCGAGCGCGGTCATGGTGGTCACCGCTTCGAGGCACGGACCCTTTGCGTCTTCCGCCACGATCATGGCGGGGTAAAAATGATCCCACACCGAGATCCAGTGGAATCCGCGCCGATCAGCCAACTGCCAGAGCGCCCGTAACTCCGTGTACGTGCAGTTCTGGGGTCCGGTGTGCACGCCGAAAATCATGAGTTCCTCCTCGTTTCACCACCACCACAGGAGCGCGATCACCACCGCGGTAACCGCGAGCACGCGCGGAGCAAAGCTTGGCTGAATGAGCGCATGGTCCGAAGCAATACTGCGCACGGCAAGCGCGTCTTTCTTCCCGCTGGTCACCGCCTCGATCTCGGCCAAGCACTCCTCCACCATCACCTCGCGGAACGCGCGCCCCAGCTCAGCCGATGCCACCGACGGGTTGCCGCTGTACGTCACCAGCGGGCCACCATATCCGTATCTCGCGTTACACAACCAGCCGAGGCTGCTGGCCAATGAACCCAGCAGTTCGCGGGTCTTGGCTGCGTCTCTGCCCCGCTTCTCCAACGCGGCGCTCAAAGACTCGGCGAGCCTTTGCAAGGGGCGGAGCCGGGGCGGCCGCAACAAACCGAGTTCCTTCCACTGGGTCTCCACCACCGCCGGCAGGGCGGCCAGTGCAAAGGACGTTTCCCAGCCGCCAGCGTGTTCGCCGCCGACGAGTCCGGCCTTCTCCGTCTCGCTCAGCGGCCGGCCCAAGATTTCCTCGACACGATCGAATCGCTGTCCCGTAATGATGCGGTGCAAAGCCGCAATTGCGGGCGAAAACATTTGTACGCCGTATCGCTTGCTCGCCTTCTGGCACACGTACTCAATGGCCGCTGCATGCCGCGGCCCACCGTGGCCGTTGGTCAGCACGATGAAGCGGTAACCGGCACGGACGAGCGAGCGGGCATGGTCCCACAGCAACCGGTACAACGCGCGAGGCCGCACGTTCATAGAACCTGCTGCGGGAAGCTCGTCGGTGCCCACGGGCAAGTGCGGCATTTGCACGACTGTCCAGTCGGGATGCCGTTCCGCAAAGCGCCGCCCACTTTCTTCTGCCATCCAACGGGCCATGAACAGGTCCATTCCTAACGGCAAGTGCGGGCCATGGACTTCGAGGGCGCTTACCGACTGGAGACAGAGCGTGCGTTGGAAGTCCAAATTGCGAAGGCGTTGGTAAGTGAGTTCCTCGGCAGGTATGTACGCCATGACTGCGCTCTCCTTACTGCCGCACGCGCGGAACATGCGGCGCCGCTTCCCTACTCTGCATGGGCATGCCGACGCAAGACGGGGTTGTCGTTGTGGCCGTGTACTTTCTCCTTGACCGCGGGGGCGCTTGGCCGTAGCCTCGCTTGGTACAGGAGGTGTTCGGAGGAATGAGGCGCTCGGGACTATGGACGTTGCTAGCGGCTGGGTGGGCGTTTGCGGCTATGGCAAGCACGGCAGATGTGCGGCGCGAGGTACCTGCACGACGGCCGTACATTACTGAAATCGGAGAGCCGTACGCGATCGACAAAGCGAGGCTGCGCAGAGAGGCGGCCAAAAACGATGCGCTGGCGCGCGCTCTCGCGGAACATGGCGACCCCGACTACGCGGAGATTCAAGAGATCCGGCCTGAGTGGCCGTGGGATGCGTACGAGGTGCGCATCTTTTATCTGCGGCCGAATCTGGAACTCGACTTCGGTCGTGCCCACACGCTGGAGGAGGCGTATCCCAACCTGGGCATCGTGAAGTTCCAGGGAGGAATCCCGGTAAGTAAGCGCGTGGAGATTGAATCTCGACTGGCGGCGCCGGCTGCCCCTGCCCCTCCCCCACCACCTGCGGTCACGGAAACTGAGATCAGCCCGCCCCCGGCAGCACAGGACAGGCGACCGAGTCTGGAAGAGCTCGCCGCGCGAGTGGAGGCTGCGGCCGAGCGTGCGGCGATTGCCGCGGAGCAAGCGGTGGAGCGAAGCCAAGCAGCGGAGCGCGCGGCGGAGCGCACAACAAACATCGTCGATCGGCTGCTGCGAGAGACCGAAGGGGGTCGCCGCTAAGAGCACCTACGCTGCTCGTCCCCATTGCCCACGCACAAGCGACACCGGCCGGCAGCCGGTCCATCACACCCCGACCGGTGCCGGTGTCACTGTGGGCGCGCAACCGCAGTTCGGTGAAGACGACGGGGGCAGCCTGCTCGCAACCCAGTCGGTGCGGTCGGTACGCTTGCCCTTCCTAAAAACGACGGCCTAGCCACACTCGTAGGGCAGGCGTTTTGCCTGCCTACGTTCCCTGGACACCAGCATTCGGTCCCCCTGCGCGAATGGCTACAAGAGCCCGCCAACCCCAACCCCCGGGGGACGCGACGATGCGCAACACGATGGTGGACGGACCTTGCCCTGATCGCACCACAACAGAGTGGGTGCCCGCCCTAAGCGCACCACAACGACGTGGGTGTCCATGGATGTACCATGGGGGGATGTACCATGGGCAGCCACAAGGGGCGCCACACACTCGGTCGGGACAAACAGTCTCGGGAGGCACGCGCCACCACCGCAAAGTAGGAGTCCTTCCGTCCTTCCCTTCTCCACAAAGTGGGTGTCCTTCCGTCCTCCTTCCGTCCACCCATTGCGTCCGCCCATACGCGTCGCTGCCCTCACGATCTGCCCCGCCGGGCGTGCCCTTCCCCGTTCACGCCTCCCCCGACAGCGCTCGCCTCTCATAGTGAGTGTCCACCCGTCTCCTTCCCGTCTCTCTTGAGTGGGTGTCCACGGTCTTCGGGTCTCCGGATGTCGACGGTTTCCATCCCAGCTCCTCATCACCGTGATCCCACCTGCCCCTCCGCGTGGGTGTCCACCGTTGGGGTGGGTGTGCCGTCCAAAACAGTCTCTGCCTCGACGGCTTTGTCCCTTCAGCTCCGGGTTGTCGCTGTAAGAGCGGGTGAGCAGGAAAGTGACGGCGTTGCGCGACCAGAAAGAGGTTGCAAACACCAACCCTCCCAATGGTGTCACCAAGCTCGTGCCTTTCCTCGCCAGCAGTTCCTGCTGAAGGCCAGTCGCGCTCCGCCTCGCACGCCGCGGACCGCCAGGCGCGTGACTCTGTCACTCCCGGGGTTCGAGCGAATGTCCAAAAATCCGTACATCATTCCGAAAAAACGTATTCTTGGCGACCCTTTGCCCGCCCCGGCGGTAAATTCCCGTCGGATCTCACAAGCCAGCCTGCGCTGGCAGCAGCCTTGCATCCGTTAGGCGTAGAGGAGACAAGGGACCATGCAGACAATCGTACGGAGCGATACGAAACCTCGTAAAAGAGCCAGCATGCCGGAAAAACCGCCCCAGCCCCCCCGAGTGATCGCGGCACCCGAGGTGTCCTTAGCCAAGGGGGACTCGATTTCGTTCGCGCTGTTCTTCTGGGACGAGGCGTAAGAGAAAAACTTTGTTTTGCTTGCGCTGGTGGCCAAAAAAGTGTATATGCTCTCGGCACTTAGAGCGTATGCGGCGGCCATGACCAAGCCAGGGAACCGTTTGGTACGGGAAGCAGAACCAGCGCAAGGCCGGGCGAAGGCCAATCGCGGGAGCCGCTTCGCTTTGACTGCCGAGGAACGGGCCGAACTGGAGTGGATTGCGGCTGAAGGTAGCGGGTCGCACTCGCGTCGAGCGCGCATGATCCTTCTGCGTGCAGAAGGACGGCCGTTTTCGCAAATTGCGCGACAGCTCGGGGCCGACCGCGCAACCGTGCGTCGCTGGGTGCGGCGCTTCGAGCGACGGCGCCTGGCAGGGCTGGCGCACGCCTCTGCGGGAAAGGCCCGCAAGCGGCGCCTCGATGCAGCAGTGCGTGATGCGATCGTACGGATCGCGGTGCACTCACCGCGCGACGTGGGAGAGGCATTCGAGCACTGGTCTTTGCGCCGGCTGCAAGCGCACGTGCTGCGCCGCGGAATCGTCGGGCAAATCAGTGTCGAGGGGCTACGGCAACTGCTCCAGGGTGTGCCGCTGCCGCCAGAGCTCTGGCAACGCAGCCAGGCAGCGAGCTTGACGCTCACACCGCAGGCGCGGGCCGGCTTGGAACAGCTCGCGCAAGAGGGCAAGCCTGAGGCCGCCAAGCGGGCGCGGATCGTTCTTGCTCGCGCCAGTGGGCTCTCCGAAGCGGAGGTCGCGGCCGGATTCGGCGTTGGCCGCCTCGCTGTGCGCCGCTGGGTACGGCGGTTTCGCCAGCATGGGGTGCTGGGCTTACAAACGCAGCGGCGAGGACACGGCCCCAGCGTGTTTACGACGGAAGTACGGAAAGCGATCTTGCAAGTCGCCGAAACCTCGCCTCGCCAGTTCGGTTTGGAGCGGGAGCAATGGTCCTTGCGGACGCTGCGCGCAGCGTTGGTCAAGGCCGGCATCGTGAAGTCGATCAGCGTGCAGCACTTGCGCCGGATCTTAGAAAAGGGGCGGCCGAACAAGGCCGATGGCGTTGAGGGGCCTCCTGCGCTCGTCGCCCACGCCTAAAGAAGAGCGGCTCCGCCCTTTTTTCGCAGGCTATGATCGAGCGCCCCGAACAGTTGCGCGACAAGCTCGAGTCTGTCGGCTACTTGTGCGCGCCCCAGCTCGAAGTTTCGACTTTTCTTGCCCTGCGGTTGAACAAACCTCTATTGGTCGAGGGTCCGGCGGGTGCGGGAAAAACCCAGCTCGCTGTTTCCTTGAGTCAGGCACTGGGCTACGAACTCATTCGCCTGCAGTGTTACGAGGGTCTCGATTCCACGCACGCACTCTATGAGTGGAACTACCACAAACAGATCCTGCGACTGCAAAGCGACCGTTTGCGTGGCGCGGCCTGGGAGGAAGTGGAGGAGCAAATTTTCTCTCCCGCTTACCTGCTCGAGCGGCCTCTGCTGCGCGCGCTGACCGCATCCCGGCGTACGGTGCTCCTCATTGACGAGGTGGACAAGGCCGATGAAGAATTCGAGGCGTTTTTGCTCGAGTTTCTCGGAGAGTTTCAGGTCAGCATCCCCGAGTACGGTGTGATCAGGGCGCACCAGCGTCCACTCGTGGTCCTCACCTCGAATCGCGCGCGCGAGCTTTCCGAAGCGTTACGGCGGCGGTGCTTTTACCTCTACCTGGACTTCCCCACCGTTGAACTCGAACGCAACATCCTGCGCGTACGAGTGCCTGATTTGGACGAGGCCTTGCGCGAGCATGTCGCGCGTTTCGTCCACACCCTGCGCAAGTTGCAGTTGCGCAAGCACCCAAGCGTGGCCGAAGCGATTGACTGGGCACGGTCGCTTCTCGCTCTTGGGATCCGCGAGCTCCAGGATCCGCGCACGCGCCAAACCCTCGGCGTTTTGCTCAAGAACGATGAGGACCTCGACACGGTGAGCGGGAAGTTCCCCTCATTGCTCTCACAGAGCCACAAGGTTGCACGCTCCTGAAACATGAAGCGCCGGTTGTTCCGATTTTTCCAGGAGCTGCGGGCACACGGCATCCAAGCGAGTCCAGCAGAAACGCTCGACGCAGCTCGTGCCATTTCGCTGCTTGGCATCGAACGGCACGTCTTGCGCGCCGCGCTGGCCACTTCACTTGTCAAACGGAAAGGCGATTTGCCGGTTTTCGAGCGCTTGTTCGAACTTTATTTTCCGGCCGCTCCCAAGGAGCTTAGGAAACGCCGGCGCCACGATTCGCCCCGCGACTCCAGTGGCAGAGGTGGGCCCCAACCGGGCAACAGTTTGCTCGGCCGCAGCAAAGCTGAAGACCGCGCTTTGCCCTCCATCCACCACCTACGTGGGAGCGATCAGTGCCGGGAAGCCGAGGAGTCGGGCCCGAGCAACGAGGGAGAAGCCCCACAAGGACAATCACCCGGCCTGAAGCAGCACTCGATCCGCACCGTACTGGACCGGCCGTTCCCGACCATTGACGTCCAGGACGTGCGCGAGCTGCAGTCGGAACTCGAATGGCTCGCGCGTGCGTTTGCCCGCCGGCTACGGTGCCGGTATGCAGCAGCGCACCGCGGACGAGTGGACTACCGCCGGACCTTCCGCTGGTCGCTAGCGCAAGGCGGTATCATGTGCCGGATCGCTTGGCAGAAGCGCAGGCCGAGGCACGCCGATCTTGTCGTGCTTTGCGACCTTTCGCACTCAGTGGCAACAGCAAGCCATTTTTTTCTCACCTTCGTTTACGCCCTGCGCCCGCTGTTTCGCCGTTCCGAGTTCTACGGGTTTGTAGATACTCCGGTGGAGATCGACTTCACGAACGGCACCGTGTACCCAAGCGGAAAACTCGATTTGGGGGCACGCTCCGACTACGGCAAGCTCCTACGCAGCTTGTCCGGCCACCCCTTCCGGTTTTCCGCCAACACAGTGCTGTTTATACTCGGCGATGCTCGCAACAACTGGCGCCCGCCCGAACGCGAAACATTTGCGCGGATTGCAGGGCAGTGCCACGCAGTGGTGTGGATCAACCCCGAGCCGCAGCAAAGGTGGAACACGGGAGACAGCGTGATTGGTGCGTACGCGCCTTTTTGTACCTTGTTGGTGGAGGCAACCACGCCACGCGAACTGATCGGCGCGTTGCCTGCCGCCTTTTCCTCCGTCGGACTGTAGATGCCAGTAGCCTAAGGCCCAACCCGCCCCGACTCAGCCCAGAGCCAGTCCGCTCGGTTTGTTCAGCGAGTGCGCCGCAACAACCACAGCATGGCCGCGACCAGCCCGCTTGCCAGCGCGAGACCCGCGCCGCTGGCAGGACTTGGAATCACAGGAATTGGCGGTGGTGTGCGCACGGGAGTGTCCGTGGGAGTTCTGGTGACTGTGGGCGTTCGCGTCACCGTCAGAGTTGGCGTCAAGGTAGAAGTGGGGCTCGGCGTCGCTGTGAAGGACGCGGTCGGCGACAGCGTTGCACTACGCGTCGGGCTCGACGTGGGCGAGGAGGTCGGTGAGGCCGTCGCCGTTGGTGACGGGGTCGCGCTCGGCGAGGGGGACACGGTGGGGGTGTTCGTCGCTGGAACGGTGTTGGTGGGCGAGCCTGTCGGAGTCCCCGTAGGCGTAAACGTGGGACTGGGACTGGTTGTGTTCGTCGGCGTTACCGAGGGGCTGGGTGTGAGCGTTGGGGACTGCGTCGGTGTGGGAGTGGGTCCCACCTGGATGCTCGCTCCACTGGTCGTACACGGAACCGAGGCGGCTCCGGCCTCGAGTGAGCAAGCCGGCGTTGACGGACCTCCGCAGCTTGTACCCGCAAAGGACACCGGAGCCAGTCCGTTCGCCTCGCCAACGAATGTAATCTGAAACAACGTGATGTTGCTTCCGGTAAGCGGCGTGGTGCAAGCCAACGTCAAACAAATCGAGCCGTCGACCGAGAAGTTCGGCACGCTGAAGCACCCGGTTCCAGTGGTCACGCTCGTGACGCCGAGTAGCGCGGCTGGGTATGTGATACCGAAGGTATAGCCCGTGATTGAGGATGGGTCGTCAATTCGCAAGTCCAAAGTCACCGATCCGCTGACGTTGATCGCGCTAAAGGACGGAACCAGGCTCACAACCCGCGGCGTTTGCGCCTGAACCAGCGAGCAGGTCGCGAGCAACAAGAGGGCCGCTACGCTGCATCGCTCTCCCGACGCAGTCCACCACCACTTTCGCCTCTCTACGATCCGCGCCATCCAACTCTGCACCGTCATCCGCTCGACCCCTCTCTCCTCTCCACCCTCATGCAGAGTTTTGCTGTTCGAGTCAACGTACAGATCGGGCTCGGCGCGCCAACATCCAAAGAATCCCGGCGCCAAGGGCAAAGACCATCGCCAGGCCGCTCGAACTCGACGGCGACGGGATCACTGGAATCGGCGGCGGCGTACGGGTTGGCGATACAGTACGAGTCGGCGTCGAGGTTGGTGTCACCGTGGGGGTTTCGGTCGGCGTGTTGGTAGGTGTCGGTGTCGGCGTGTTCGTCGGAGTTGCGGTCGGTGTGGGAGTGTTCGTTGGC
>JBBILD010000014.1:0-93495 GCA_037445065.1 Myxococcales bacterium | reverse complement strand
ATTCGAGCCCGCGAACCAAGTAGGCGAGTTGGGAGTTGGCTGTCATGGGAGTCGCGCCGAGGCGGTGGACCAGGAGACCGCCAAGTTCACCAGGAGCGCTACGGCCAAGAGGACGATCCCGAGTGCTAAGGCCAGCGCAAACTCGCCTTTGCCTGTTTCCAGGGCAATCGCCGTGGTCAGGGTGCGGGTGGCACCCAAGATGTTGCCTCCGACCATGAGGGCGACCCCCAACTCCGACACCAAACGCCCAAAGGCGGTCGCAAGCACCATCGCGAACCCAGTTCGGAGTTCGTGCACCAGCATCCAGGCGGCGCGCAGGGGCGTGGCTCCCAAGGTGAGCGCCGTCTCCTCGATGCGCGGATCCGCGCTGCGGACCAAGCCGAAGGTCAACGCCGCCACAAGTGGTGTCACCAGCAGAGTCTCGCCCACAATCATGGCCGCTGGCGTGTAGAGCAAACCCAAGAAACCAAGCGGGCCGCTGCGTGACAGCAAGGCATACACCACGAGCCCGACCACCACAGTGGGGAGGGCAGTCAGGGTTCTCAGGAACACCGCAAGGACCTGTTGCCCGCCCCCTTTTCGGCGCGCCAGCAGAAATCCAACCGGAACGCCGAAACTCATCGCACAGACCGTTGCCACCACCGAGACGTACAGGGTCATCCAAGCCGCGCCCCACACCTGCGGATCGAATCCCACGAGCAAGCGAATCGCAGTGAGGAATGCTTCCAGCAGGGACATGTTCGCCAGCGCAACAGGCAAGCACGCGGCTTCTCGAGCAACAAGTTCCCCCGCGCGCTGGCTGATGTTCTCCACTCACGGAGCGGGAACGCAGCCCCGGCCCAATTCGGGGGTGCAAGACCCCAGGGGAGGCGCGCTCAGAGACAGTGGGTGAAACAGTTCCTCTCCTTTCGGCCGGAAGGATGCAATCGCGCGCTGGCCATCCGCCGAAGCGAGCCAGGCGATGAGCTTACGTGCCTGCGCGTATCGAGCGCTCGGATAACGTTGCGGATTGGTCGCCATGACCGAGTAAACGTTGCGACGCGGCGGGGTGTCCCTCGCCAAAACTTGCAGGTCCCCGCGACCTGCGAACTGGGCGAAGGTGGCAGTGTCCGACAACGTGTACCCTCGCCGCTCGTAGGCAATGCGGAGCGTGGCGCCCATCCCCTGGCCGGTCTGGAAATACCAGCGGCCGCTCGGCGCAATTCCGGCTTCCTGCCACAGCGTTCGTTCCATTTCGTGCGTGCCGGAGTCGTCACCGCGAGAAAAAAAGAAGCCTTGCGCCGCCGCAATCAGGCGCAACGCCTGGGCGAGCGAAGTGGCCTCGCGCACGCGAGCCGGGTCTTCCGGCGGACCCACCAGCACGAATTCGTTGTACATGATGGGGGCGGGTTCGATGACGGCTTGCCGGTCCAGGAATGCTCGTTCGAGGCCAGGGGCGTGCGACAACACGCAGTCGGCATCGCCGTTTTCTGCCAGCTTGAGTGCCTTTCCGCTGCCGGTGGGGATGACCTCCACCCGAATCCCACTCGCTCGTTCGAAGAGCGGCACGAGATGCCCCAGCAAACCCGAGTTTTCCACGCTGGTCGTCGTTGCCAAACGCAAGCGCTCTCCGGCAGGGGAGGCACAGGCCGATAACGCGGCGCAGAGCAGCAGCGGGACAGCGGCTCTCACAGCCGGGCACGGCGCGCAGTGGCTTCGATCGCCCTGATCATGGAAGGCCACAAGGGACGCGGCATGTCATGACCCATGTCTTCGAAAGCCAGCAACTCAGCTCCCGGGATGGCGCGCGCGGTGGCCTCCCCTGCGGCAAAGGGCACGAGCGGATCGATCCGACCGTGGATCACCAGCGCCGGCACACGCACGTTTGCCAAGGCTTCCTTGCGGCTTCCCGAGGCCAGAATCGCGGCCAGCTGGCGCATCACACCAGCCGGGTTGAAGCCGCGGTCGAATGCCTTCCCGGCAAGTTCGCGCACTTCCTGCTCGTCGAAATACTTTGGGCTACCGATGGTGCGAAACACCTGCACCCCGCGCTCGATGGCCGCTTCAAGAGTGTTCGGTTGCGGGGCCAGCAGCACGCTCATGGCTTGCGGCTCTGGCGGCGGGAGGCCCGGCTCGCCCGTGCTCGACATGATCGAGGTCAGGCTGGCCACGCGTTCGGGATGTTCGATGGCCAGGGTTTGCGCAATCATACCGCCCATCGAGGCACCGACCACATGGGCCTTGGCAATGCCCAGTGCATCGAGCAGCCCGGCGGCGTCGGCCGCCATGTCGCTCAGCCGATATGGGGCATCGAAGGGCTGCCCGCTCACGGCCGCTGCCATCGCCTGCATGATGTTCGGGACTCCCAAGTGATCGAGCCAGGTGGAGCGGCCAACGTCGCGATTGTCGAAGCGGACCACGCGGAAACCCCGCTCCACGAGGAGACGGCAAAAATCGTCTCGCCACAAAATCATTTGCGCGCCCAGCCCCATGATCAGCAGCATGGCGGGGCTCTGTGGCGACCCGAACTCTTCGTATTCGATTTCGATCCCGTTGGCGCGTGCGCGCGGCATGGCTCGTAGTGAACCGCATTGCAGGCCGAGCGTCAACCGTGCCACGGCCTGCTCGTGCTCAGCGCGGTCCACCGGCAAAAGCGAGTCGGGATCGGTGCAGCCGGGCCCAGCGCGGCGGCTCAGTGGTCTTCGCGAGGTTTGTCGAACTCAACCACTTCGGGGGGATGGCCACGCTCAGCAAGCAGCGGAATCGCGTCGCCCACTGCCGGGTTGCCTTCCGCGGCCTGCTGGGGCGCGGTCGCTTTGCTGCTCCCGCCAATCACTCCTGGCTCGGAGAGCGGATCACGCAGCTCGAGACTTTTGCGCGTCTCCAGATACACCGGGATGCCCATCGTAAACACCGCGCCCCCTCCCGGGTTATCGCTGACCTCGAGAAAGCCGTGGTGCTCTTCCACGATTTGCAACGACACGGAGAGCCCGAGGCCACTGCCATTTGCCTTGGTGGTGAAAAACGGCAGAAAAATATGGCTGCGATCGGCAGCCGGAATTCCGGGGCCCTGATCCGTTACCCGCACTGCGCCGTAGTACTCGCCGCCGCGAAAGATGCGATCCCACTCCACCTTCACCGTACCTCCGGGCGGGCTCGCTTCGACGGCGTTCATGACCAGGTTGAAGACCACTTGCATCAAGCGATCTTCGTCGCCACGCACCACCGGCCCATCGGTGCGATGATCCACAAACAGTTTCACACCGAAGCGTTTGGCGTGCGGCTCGAGCAACAGCCGCACGCGCTCGAAGATCACGTCGAAGTAAACCGGCCCGAGCACAGCTTTGTTCACGTGGGTATAGCTGAGCAAGGTCTCCAGCATTTTGCCGACACGGTCGAGTTCTGCCTTCACCACTGGCATCGCCGACTGAAAGAACTGCCGATCGCCGACCCGGTCCTCCACCAGTTGCACAAAGGTACTAAGAGACACCAGCGGGTTGCGGACTTCGTGTACCACCGCCGCGACCATGGTGCCGAGCGAGCTCAGCCGCTCGGAGCGAAACACGGCTTCCTGGGCGATGCCGACTTCGTCGCGCATGTGCAAGTTATCAAGGGCCAGAGTGAGTTCGCACCCCACGCGTTCCAGAGCCTCGAGTTCGCTAGCTGAGTAAAAGTCAATCCCGTTCTTCAGACCCGCGGCGAGAAAGCCAAGGACGGAACGGCTGGTCTTGAAGGGAACGCACACCGCCCATTGGTTCCTGCGCATGATCTGCGCGGCAGCGAGGGCACTAGCATCTCCAATCTCTTCGAGTTCCGCCGGCAAAAGCGAGGTCTCGCACTTCTCGAGCCAAGTCAGCAGGGGTGAGTCGGCTGCCACATACGGCTCGGCGGGCGGCACACCCCGCTTCAAGCTCAGGTCCACCCGCTCCTTACGGTTGGGGCGGTAACCGATGACGATGGTGGGCGGGTCGAAGACCAGTTGGATGGCGCTCGCAGCGGCCTCGAACAAACGGTCACGGCTCTGGTGCTGCAGGGCCAAACGCGCAATGACGTCCAACGTCACCCGCTGCTCCACCTTGCGCTCCGCGGCCCTCTTCTCCGCTGCCTTGAGGGCCTGGCCGTGTACCCAATGCACTCCAGCCGAGGCCAGCAACAACAACACGATCACCACCCCCGTGAAATCCGCGTGCACCTCGTTGAAGGAGACGCGCTGCACGAGCACCACCACCAACAGGGCGGGCAAAGCCACAGCAAGTCCACTCAGAACGATCGCCAGCCCGCGCGAAAGGATGGCGTCAATGTCGAGCAGCCGGTGCCGGAGGATGGCGTACGCAATCAGCGCCACCCACACCGCACTGCCCAAGTTGCCTAGCGGATACATGGGGATGCCATAGGCAGGAAGCAAATGGGTCAGTCCCAAGGGCAGGGCGACTGCAGCACCAAGAAACCAGAACTTGGCAACCGTGCGTTGTTCAGGGTTCTGCGCGTGACGAAGGTCGTTGAGCCAGAGGGCACTAGCAGCCATGAAGCAGACAGCGACTTCCAGAGTGTAAAGGTGATAAAGGGGGCCGGGCGCCGAGTAACACCCGAATGAGAACTCGCGCAGCCCGACGACTGCCTGTCCGAGGGCATTGCTCCCGATTACCACCAGAGCAACGGCGGTCGTTAGTCCCAGGAGGGATTCAGTCCTCCTGCCTCGCTGCCCTCCAACCACCACCGCCAAGTTGAAGATGGCGACGGGGAGCAAAATAGGACCCACCCGTAACGGCGTCAGAATCGCCAACGCGTCCGCAGTGCAGGGCAGCGAATAGGACAAAAAGAAGTAGAAGTTCCAAACCGCAAGTAAGCCGCAAAGGAGAACAAAGCTGCGGCCCACAACATCGCGCCGAAAAACTGCCACGACGGAGCCTAGGACCAGTGCAGCAAGAGTCCCAAACAGCGGGAAACTCGCGGTAAAGAAATGGGAAGCCAACCGTTCCATGAGTGGCGCCTCCCTCAAGCGGCAACGCTCCCGGTTGCCTCGCTGCCGCAACTCTCGGGGATGCCGCGGACCATGACTGCCACTTCTCCCCAATGCGGATCGGGGAAGATGCCGCGGCCCAGGGAGCGAAAGCGGACCATGCGATAGTAATCTTGCAGGCTGGGGACAGTGCGTAGCACCAAGGCGGTGAGACGCAGGCGAGCGGCCACCGACAAGGAAAAATCCAGCAGGGCTAGCGACACAGTGGTGTGGATCACCCGGCGCCCCTCTCTTGTGACCCACAGTCCGCCGATTTGCCCTATTCTTCCCTCAAGATTCGCCAAAACTTGCGATGGAAGAAACGAAGCAACTTCCAACGGCAGCGGTTTCGGTCCGAGCAGCCGCACTGCCCCTACGATACCGTGCTGATCGTCAATGGCCACCAAGTGGATGGCGATTTTGTCGTACTCGTCGAGCCCGTGGTAACCGAGTTCGCGCGTGTAAATCTCCGCGCGCCGCGCTAGCGCGACTTCGCGTTCGCGGGCATCCGCCACTTTCACCACCAGGCCACGCTGGCGGGCGACGCCGGCACGGGTTTGCGGGTCGGAACGCGGCTCGGGCATGACTCGATTGACCAAGCTCCTTTCAGCGAGTTAATGCTTGCAAGTCAAGTGCTTTTTGCTGATTGACGAAAACGTTTTCGACGGAGGAGACGCCAACGTTGACCCACTCGCTTCCCTTTTCACGCGACTACGTTGCCGAGCGCGCCAAACAACTCCTGCACGAGATCGCGAAAGTGCCGTTGGAGGACATCAACGAGGATGCATCGTTCGATACCGCCATCGTGATCGAGTCGGTGCAACTCGTCGAGTTGGTCGTGGCCCTCGAAGACGAGTTCGGTACCGAACTCGATGCGCTCGAAATGATCGAACGCAACCGCTTTGGTGACATCGTGGACTACATCTACGAGCGGGCCGTAGCGGCAACCACCTCAGGAGGGTCACCGTGAGTCTTTTCACAGCCGCGCATGAGGCCTTCCGTCGCGAAGTTCGCGCAGTGATCGAGCGCGAACTCGCACCGCGGGCCCACGAGTGGGAACAGTGGGGCGCCCTCACCAAAGACGTGTTCCAGATCTTCGGACGACACGGCTGGCTGGGGTTATCCATCCCGCCGCAGTACGGCGGGCAGGGCTTGGACTTTGCTTATGAAATCGTGCTGGTCGAGGAACTCCCGCGCTCGCGGATGATGGGCTTACCGCTGAGTTTCGCAGCGCAAGCCCACTTCGTCATCCCATTTCTGGTGCACCAGGGAACCGAGGAGCACCGTCGCAGGTTTCTTCCAGCGCTTCTTTCGGGGGAGAAAGTGGCGGCACTCGCCGCCACGGAACCAACTGGCGGGACCGATTTGGTTCGCTCCGTTCAGTGCACCGCCCGTGACGAAGGCGACTTCTGGGTGATCTCGGGAGAAAAGAAATTCATCACCAACGGCCCCATTGCCGATTACGTGCTCACCTTGGTGCGCACGGGCCCGTCCGGAAGAGGCACTGCCGGCTTCGCTTTGGTCCTCGTGCCGACAGATACCCCCGGCTTCGAAGTCGTGGAGACGCTGCGCACCATGGGCATGCGTTCTTCGCCTACCGGTTGGCTACGCTTTAACGATTGCCGGGTACCCAAAACTCTTACCATCGGTAGGCCACACCTCGGCTTGGTTTATCTCATGAACGGGCTGCAGCGGGAGCGGCTGGTCACTTCGGCGAGCGCCATTTCCCTCGCCAGGCTCATCCTCGAAGAGACCATCCGCAGGGTACAGAACCGCCAGCTCTACGAGCAACCGCTCGGGAAGTTGCAAGCGGTTCGCCATCGCATCGCCGAGATGGCGGCCCAAGTGGAGTGCTGCCGTCGCTTCGTGCACTCGGTGGCGGAGTCGTTCCGCGACGGGCAGGTCGAAAGCAAAGAAATTTGCATGATCAAATTTTTGGTTATGGAAACCGTGCAAAAAGTGGTCGAGCAGTGCGCGCAACTGCACGGAGCCGAAGGCTATTTGGAAGACCATTGGGTAGCGCGCGCGTATCGGGATGTGCGCATGTTTACGATTGGCGGTGGTGTCTCCGAACTCATGAAGGACCTGGTCGCAGGACACTTACGGCTCTGAGCAGCCTGCACAAAAGAATCATGCAACGGCGCGTGGTGATCACTGGCATCGGCCTTGTGTCTCCCTGCGGCAACGACCCGGACACACTCTGGCAAGCCGTACTCGAAGGGCGCTCCGGAGTCCGGCGGATCACCCGTTTCGACCCTGCCGGTTACGCTTGCTCGGTGGCGGGCGAAATTGACGACGCTGTCGTCGCGGCACTTATTGACCCCGCGCTGCTACGGACAGCAAGCCACGCCACGCAGCTCGGAGTCGCTGCGCTGTCGCTGCTCAAACGTCACCAAGAACCCGCTGGGGTAGCGCCGGAACGGATTGCTCTCCTCGTGGGATCCGCCATTGCGGGACTCAAAAACACGGAGCAACAGTTCGGCATTCTTTACGAACGGGGGGCAAGACGAGTGAATCCCTTCGTGGCCAACAGCTCCCTCCCTTTGGCGAGCGCCGGGGAACTGGCAGCGGCCGCCGGCGCGCGCGGTTACACGACAGCAATTACCTCGGGCTGCACTGCGAGCACCCAGGCACTGGCGTTAGGGCGCATGCTCATCGCCAGCGGCGACGTAGATCTTGTGCTCGCTGGCGGCACAGAAAGCCCACTGGCGCTGACGGTATTCGCCAGCATGGGTCGGACGATGGAGCTCGCGCGTGACGACAGCGACCCACCGCGCGCCTGCCGGCCGTTCGATCGCCGCCACAATGGCATGGTGCTGAGCGAAGGAGCTTGCTTCCTGGTGCTCGAGGAGCGCGAGCACGCGCGGGCGCGTGGGGCGCACATCTACGCTGAAGTGCTCGGTGGGGCAAGTTCTTGCGATGCCCAAGGCTTGTTCCGGAGCGAGGCCAGCGGCGCGACTGCCGGTGCGACCATACGCGCGCTGCTCGCAAACCAGGGGCTCGAGGCAAAGCACGTTTCCTGGCTTTGCGCGCACGCCAACGCCTCACCGCTGTTCGACCGCAAAGAAACCGCCGTTGCCAAGGCGGCCTTTGGCGAGTGGGCCGCGCGGATCCCGGTGAGTTCGATCAAGGCCATTCTCGGGCACCCCTTTGGCGCCTCTGGGGCGTTTCAAACGGCGGTGGCCTGCCTCGCCCTGCGCCATCAAATCATCCCGCCAACGCACCACTTGAAAGAGCCGGCAGAAGGGTGCGACCTCGATTATGTGCCGCTCACTCCCCGCCCGGCCACGCTCGAGCACGTCCTGATCAGTAGTTACGGCTACGGCGGGATGAACAGCTTCCTTCTCGTGCGCCACCCGGAAGCGTGAAGTCGAGCCCGTCAGCGTTTCTTATCGAGGGCATGAAAAGATTGATGCTTCCTTGTGATTGATCGAGGGTTTTCGTTTGGTAGGTACCCTCGTTGTGATCGAGCCGAGATGAGTGGACCTCTGACAGTGTTTCGCTCCACCGTTGGCACCAAGGTTATCATGGGGGCCACGGGTGTAATTCTCGCCGCCTTCGTGGTTGTGCATATGCTCGGCAACTTGCAGATTTACTTGGGACCGGAGGCACTGAACTCCTACGCCGAATCCCTGCGCCACGTGCCGGTACTGCTGTGGGGAGCGCGGTTCGTGCTGCTTGCCGCGGTGGCGTTGCACATTGCCTCGGCAGTGCGGCTAACGCGCCTCAATCGAGCGGCACGGCCGCAGCCGTACGAGCTGTGGAGCCCGCAGGTGACCACCTACGCGGCACGCACCATGTTCATGGGAGGTTTAATCTTAACTGCCTTCATCCTGTACCACCTCGCCCACTTTACCTTCGGCCTCACTCATCCCGAACACTTTGCGCTACACGACAGCAAAGGCCGGCACGACGTTTACGGAATGGTCGTGATGGGCTTTCGCCAGCCACTGGTCTCTTTCTTTTACATCCTGGCGATGATCCCCTTGCTGCTTCACCTGCAGCACGGAGTGTCGAGCATCTTCCAAACGTTCGGAATCAACCATCCCAAAGTGAATGCTTTTGTGCGCGGGATTGGTCCGGCGGTCGCGTGGGTCGTTTTTATCGGGAACGTCTCCATCCCCCTCGCGGTGCTGGCCGGCTGGATTCCGTACCCGGTGGGAGGGCCGTGACGATGGAATTGGACGGACGCGTTCCTCCTGGGCCGCTAGAACAAAAGTGGGACCGCTTGCGCAACGAGTTAGCGCTGGTGAACCCAGCCAATAAGCGCAAATTTCACATCCTCGTGGTCGGCACTGGTCTCGCCGGCGCCTCGGCGGCAGCTTCCCTGGCCGAGCTGGGCTACCAGGTCTCGGCATTCTGCTTTCACGACAGCCCCCGGCGCGCGCACAGCATCGCAGCACAAGGGGGGATCAACGCGGCCAAGAATTACCAAAACGACGGCGACAGCGTGTGGAGGTTGTTCTACGACACGATCAAGGGCGGAGATTTCCGCTCGCGCGAAGCCAACGTGTACCGGCTGGCGCAGGTGTCGGTGAATATCATTGACCAATGCGTGGCGCAGGGAGTGCCCTTTGCACGGGAGTATGGGGGGCTACTGGCGAACCGCTCTTTTGGCGGAGCGCAAGTGTCGCGCACCTTCTATGCGCGCGGCCAAACAGGTCAGCAGTTGCTGCTCGGCGCTTACTCGGCGCTTTGCCGGCAAATTGGGCTCGGGCAAGTCAAGATGTATCCGCGCACCGAGATGCTGGACTTGGTGGTCGTGGACGGGCACGCCAAGGGTATCATCACGCGCAACTTGGTCACCGGCGAGATCCAGCGCCACGCTGGCGACGCCGTGGTGCTGGCCACCGGCGGTTACGGCAACGTGTTCTACCTGTCCACCAATGCGGTGAACTCCAATGTGACCGCCACCTTTCGTGCGTACAAGCGCGGCGCATTCTTCGCCAATCCGTGCTTCACCCAGATTCACCCGACCTGCATTCCGGTGAGTGGCGACCACCAGAGCAAGCTCACCCTCATGTCGGAGTCGTTGCGCAACGATGGCCGGGTTTGGGTTCCGAAAAAACCGGGGGACAAGCGACCGCCAAACGAGATCCCTGACGAGGAGCGCGACTACTTCCTCGAGCGCATGTACCCCAGTTATGGGAACCTCGCACCGCGCGATATCGCTTCACGCGCCGCGAAGCGAGTGTGCGACGAGGGCCGCGGCGTGGGCCCGGGCGGCCTGGGAGTGTACCTAGACTTTCGCGACGCCATTCGCCGGCTCGGTGTGGACGTGGTACGCGAGCGTTACGGCAACCTCTTCGACATGTACCGCGAAATTACCGATGAGGACCCCTACCAAGTGCCGATGCGCATTTACCCGGCAGTCCACTACACCATGGGTGGGCTGTGGGTGGACTACCACCTCATGAGCAATTTGCCTGGCCTGTTTGTGATCGGCGAGGCGAACTTTTCCGATCACGGCGCGAACCGGCTCGGCGCCAGCGCGCTCATGCAGGGTCTTGCTGACGGGTACTTCATCCTACCCTACACCATCGGAGACTACCTTGCGCGCGCCAAACGACCCAAGCCCGACCCCGAGAGCGCCGCGTTCCGGCAAGTGGAGAAAGACGTGCGCGACGGCGTCCGCCGTCTGCTCGACATCCCAGGTAAACACCCAGTGGACGTGTTTCACCGCGAACTCGGCAAACTGCTGTGGGACAACTGTGGGATGAGCCGCAGCGAGGCAAGCCTCAAGCACGCACTCGAGCAAATCCCTCGCATCCGCGAGCGCTTTTGGCGCGAGGCACGGGTGACCGGCGGAGCCGAGGAAATCAACTTGGCGCTGGAACGGGCGGGCCGGGTTGCGGATTTCCTCGAATTCGCGGAACTGATGTGCCTGGATGCCCTCGAGCGGCGGGAGTCGTGCGGCGGCCACTTCCGCGAGGAGTTTCAAACCGAGGATGGTGAAGCAAAACGGGACGACGAGCGCTTCTGCCACGTCGCCGCGTGGGAGTACCGGGGCGCGGGGCAAAAACCAGAGCGGCATATCGAGCCGCTGCGCTTCGAATTCGTCCAGCTTGCCACAAGGAGTTACAAGTAATGCGGGTCACCCTGCGTATTTGGCGCCAAAAAGACGCGCACTCGCCGGGCACCTTCGTGACCTACCAAAAAGATAACGTGGTGCCCGACATGTCCTTCCTCGAGATGCTCGATGCGCTCAACCGCGAGCTCGTCGAACGAGGGGAAGAACCGGTGGCGTTCGAGAGCGACTGCCGCGAAGGCATCTGTGGTACCTGTTCGCTCACGATCAACGGGATCCCGCACGGGCCGGGGCGGGGCAAAGCCTCCTGCCAGTTGTACATGCGCCACTTCCGTGATGGCGACACGATCACCGTGGAGCCTTTTCGGGCCAAGCCGTTTCCCATCATCCGCGACTTGATTGTCGACCGCAGTGCGTTCGATCGCATCATGCAGGCAGGTGGTTTCATCTCGGTGAACACCGGCGGAGCGCCGGACGCCAACAGCATCCCGGTGCCAAAACCCGCACAGGAACTGGCAATGGACGCGGCGGCCTGCATTGGTTGCGGCGCCTGTGTGGCGGCGTGCAAAAACGCCTCTGCCATGCTGTTCGTGGCAGCCAAGGTGTCGCACCTCTCCCTGCTCCCGCAGGGCCAGCCAGAGCGGTACCGCCGCGTGCGCAGTATGGTGGCGCAAATGGACCGCGAAGGCTTCGGCGGCTGTACCAACACTTTCGAATGCGAAGCCGTCTGCCCAAAGCAAATCAGTGTCCGTTTCATTGCCCGGTTGAATCGCGAGTACCTCAAGGCACTGTTCCTGGAATGAGATTGCGCCGGTCCGGGCGTACGTTCGCTGGGGGACCGGAAACTCAGGCGGCCAGCGCAAAACCTCCTTGCCGTCGCCGTAGGACCTGGCCTCCCCAGCCGTCCCAGTGTTTCTGCCCGATGCCTTTTCCCGGCTCGACGACAGCGCTGCGTCTTGGCAGAGAAGATGCCGGCGCTGAGCCGGGCCACTGACACGATGGGCAACACCGCTCCGGAGGGGCGGACATTCGTGCCCAGCCGATGCCTCCACCCGGGCCGGGGGTCGCCCCCGCTTTCCACGGGGGCGTTTCGCTCGAGGCGTGGCAACGGTACGCTCGACCTAGCGCCACCGGTTCGAAAGGCCCGCGGTGCGGCAATCCCGAGCGGCGCAGTTCCAGATCGCGGGGAGCAAGATCGCCAGCCGCGAAACTCGTACCTCAGGATGCGAAAGGTACGGTACGAAGACCTACCCCGCTGCATCGCTCAGAACCCTGGTCTTCTGCAAAAAAGTTGTTATGTACTCGGCCGCGCCGAGGTCGCCGCTCAGGCGGCCCGACGTACAGGCGCGACACAAGAAGTAAGAGGAGGTGGCTACGATGAGAAACTTCGGACGCTGGATCAGTATGGCCACGCTGGCAACCGCCCTAGGGCTGGTGCCAACGGTGCACGCACAAGGCAAGGTGTCCGCCGGCTTGGACCTTGGCGCTGCAATCCCCACCGACAAGAGCACGGATCGGCTCGACACCGGCGGGACCTTCAGCCCGTACGTGGCCTACATGTGGAACGACTACCTGGGGCTCATGGCGCAAACTCAGGTCATCGGCTTCCCCAACGACAACCGTCCCGGCATTCGCGACAAAGACGCAACTTGGGCCTTCGCTTTCCACGGCGGGCCGCGGCTTGCGCAACCAATCTCCTGGAACGGGATGGACATCGAGGCGTACGGGACCTTTCAAGTGGGCGTGTTCTCCGGGCTTTCCGGCGACACGCCGATCAGCCGCACCTCTTGGGGATTCTCGACCGGTGGCGGCCTGAATTTGCAGCTCAATGAACTCGCCAGCGTCGGCGTGTGGGCCCGCTACAACACGCTCGACCAAAGGGTCAACCCGACCAACAACGTCGAATTTGTCACCACTGGCATCGGCCTTACGTATCTCTTGCCCACGCAATAAGCGGCGTTCGTCAGTGGTCAGCAGGCGCGCCTGCAGGAAGTGGGCGCGCCTCTTTTTTTTCTTTCCCTTGGCCTCGGTTCGAACCCGGCGCCGAGTCACCGACATGGAGCTGGCTCCCGTTCAGATCGCTGCCGACTGGCTCGTCCTATTCGTTGCCGGAGCGGTGCGCGGTTTCAGCGGCTTCGGCTTTGCCATGGTGGCGGTCACCGGATTGTCGTTGCTGCGTTCGCCGGCAGACGTGGTACCGGCGGTCCTCGTCCTGGAACTCGTCGCTTCCTTGCAGTTGCTTCCCAAGGCCTGGCGCCACATCCATTGGCAATCGTTCCGCCGGCTCGTGTTGGGGGCAGCGCTGGGCACTTTGCCCGGAGCCTCGCTCCTCGCTCTCGCCCCGGCCGCCGTGATGCGGCTGTGGGTCTCCGCGATCGTGTGCGGAGCCGCGTGGATGCTCGCCCGTGGTTGGACGCTCAAGCGCCGTCCGGGTTCCATCGTCACTTTTGCAACCGGAGCACTCGCCGGCCTACTCAACTCCAGTGCGGCGATCGGCGGGCCGCCGGTCATTGTGTACTATCTCGGCTCGGCGCTCGCACCCGAGGTCTCGCGTGCATCCCTGATCGCCTTTTTCTCGGTTGTCGACGTGTTCTCTCTGTTCGCCGCGCACGCGGCCGGCTTATTTCACCGCACCACGGTGCTGCACGGTGTGACTTGGCTGGTGCCGGCTTGGGCCGGTGTCGCCCTGGGTGAGCACCTGTTCACGCGGCGGCCCGAGGCGCGGCGCTACCGGATCGTTGCCATCGGGCTCCTGGCGTTGCTCGGTCTCGCAGGCCTAGTACGCGCCGCGCTCGAGCTGGGTCGCTTCTGAGCGCGGCGCGTTTAACAGACCCTCAGACTCCGATCAGCGCCGCCAAGCGCTCACGGTGGTGGATCGGATCCCCGAACAGCAAAGCGCTGCTCTTCGCCCGCTTGAAGTACAAGTGTGCCGGATGTTCCCAGGTAAAGCCCATGCCGCCGTGGACTTGGATCGTGTCGTTGGCGACTTGAAAGAACGCTTCCGAGCAGTACGCCTTAGCCATGCGGGCCGCTACTGGCAGTTCTGCGGCGTCCTGCTCGGCGGCACGGAAAGCGGCATGGTACGCCGCCGATTTGGCGAACTCTACGGCCACGAGCATGTCCGCACAGCGATGTTTGATCGCCTGGAAAGAGCCGATGGGGCGGCCAAATTGCCAGCGAGTCTTGGCGTGTTGCGTAGACATCTCCAAGCAGTATTGGGCCCCACCCGTCTGTTCCGCCGCCAGGGCAATCAACGCCAAGTAAAAGACCCGGGCCAACGCCTCGCTGACGTCTTCGCTCGCGGCGATCTGCTCGGCACGAGCCTTTGTGAAGGTGACGCGAGCGAGTTTGCGGGTCAGATCCAACGTCGGCAAAAGTGCTCGCTGCACGCCATCGGCCTCCCCAGCAACCCGGAACAGAGAAAGCGCCTTCCCTGCTCTGGCGACCACGAGGAGTTCATCCGCCGTGTGTCCATCGATCACAGCGACCTTCTCGCCGCTCAGCGTCCAACCTTTCCCGGCGCGCGCTGCCTTCATGCGGATTTGTTGCGGCTCCCACACGTTGCCAGGCTCGGCCCAAGCGAGGGCGGCCGTTTTCTGGCCGGTGGCCAGCGCAGGCAAGAGTTCTTCTTGGACCTCGGTGCGCGCAGCTTCTCGCAACGCCGACACAGCCAAAACAGCCGTGGAAAGCATCGGCGCGCAGAGCAAGGCTCGACCCATTTCTTCGAAGGCAATAGCCAGCTCCACTGCGCCTAAACCCGTGCCACCAAGGTGGTCGGGCACCAGCAAGCCGGGCAGTCCCAACTGCTCGGCCATCGCTTGCCATGTGTCTCGCTCGTATCCTTGTTCCGTCACCATGGTACGGCGCACAACCGCTTCCGGCGAACGGTCTTGCAAAAACCGGCGAATCGTTTGCCGGAGTTCCTCATGTTCGGGTGTAAAAGCAAAGTCCATCGTCCAATCTCCTCGAATCGTTCGGAATCTGCGGTCGGGCAATCAGCCACCCCGCGGAATGTCTTTCCACGGAATCCCCTTGTCGCTTCGTGGCTCGCCCGGCAAACCAAGCACCCGCTCGCCCAAAATGTTGCGCATGATCTCGGAAGTGCCCCCTTCGATCGAATTGGCGCGCGAACGCAGGAACTGGTACTTCGCGAGCAAGACCTTGTCGCGCCGCTCCTCCGCCGCCGGGCGCCGCAGCTCGTAACCCGGCTCGTACACAAGCGCGTTGTCCCCAAGAACGTCCATCGCGCACTCCCAGATCTTCTTGTACAGCTCGGCCTGCGCCAGCTTGCCGACAGAACCTTCCGGACCAGGGTTCCCGGCCCGCATCATGGCGCGGGCGCGCAAGCTCGTCAGGCGCAGGAGTTCGGATTCGATGTACAAACGGGCGATTCGGTCGCGCAAAACTGCCTCTTCGCCGGGCGAGTGGCTGCCCGCAGCGCGGGCACTCCAAAGCTGCAACAGCACGGCAATCGGCCCGCCACCGCGTTGCCCAGCGCCGCCGCCCAGGGCGGTACGCTCATTCATCAGTGTGGTGATCGCCACCTGCCAACCCTGACCTTCTTGCCCGAGCATGTAGCGGTGGGGGATGCGCACATCGTTGAGGAACACCTCATTGAATTCTGCCTCGCCCGTGATCTGGTAAAGAGGTCGCACTTCGACCCCAGGTGAGTGCATATCAAGCAGGAAGTAGGACAGACCCTCATGTTTCGGCACGTCCGGGTTCGTTCGGGCAACGAGCAGGCCCCACTTGGCAACGTGGGCAAGCGTGGTCCACACCTTCTGGCCGTTGACCACCCAGTCGTCCCCGTCACGCACCGCACGGGTGGCCAGCCCGGCCACGTCGGAACCGGCCCCCGGCTCGCTGAACAACTGGCACCAAATTTCTTCCCCGGTGAAGCACTTGCGCAAAAGGGCGCGTTTGAGTTCCTCGGAACCATAAGTCATGAGCGTCGGCGCGCCCATCCCGATGCCGATTGGATTGATCATCAGGTCATCGTAAACGGTGCGTACATCCTTCCTCAGCTCATCGTTCACGATGGCCTGCATCTTCGGGTTGATGCCCAATCCGCCGTAGCCCTCCGGAAAATGCACCCATGCCAAGCCATGATCATACTGGGCCCCGCGAAAGGTGAACATGTCGGTTTGGTCTGGGTGCACCTCGGCTTTCAGACGGCGCACCCGCTCGCGCAGTTCTTCTTCAGACATGCTTCTATATTGGCTCACGCTTCTCCTCCAAGAAAAAACTAGGACAGGGCAGCCGCTCGCTACCCCGTCGCGTTTGGCATGTTACGAGAGTGCCGCCGCGAAGCAAGACGGGGCTCTCCCCTCTGGCGGCCCCCACTCAGCCAACACGCCACCGGCCTTGCCCGCATTCTCGTCCTGCCGTGCAGCGCTGTGCGGTCGTGCAGCACTGCCGCTTCCACGCTCGCGTACCCGGCCCACAAGCGGAAAACGAAGAAGCATATTGCTCCCGTTGTTCTCACCACAGTACACTGCGGCCCGCACATGCGGCTGGGTGTGGCTTACGGTCGGGGACGAAGGGCGACGCTTGCATGGGTACTGTTTGCCGCGATCACCGGCGGGTTTGTCGCCTCGAGTCACGCGCAGCCCCTGGTCGGAGATGCCGACTGTGATGGCACGGTCGGCGCGGCCGACCTCGCAGCTCTCACGGCGGTGCTCTTCGAACGCGAGCCCGTACCGGAGTGCGGGGGAGCCGATGCCAACCAGGACGGCCGTTGGAGCAGCGCTGACTTCACCGCCGTGCTCCGCATTTTTGCTCCCCCTGCGGAGGGGCCGGTGGTCTCGTACCTCGGGCTCGCCACTCCAGACGGCCAAGCCCTGGTCCCGACTGGATTTGTAGGAGGCCGGGCAGTGTTTTGGCGTCCGGTCGGCTCAGGCTTCCAGCTCGTCGTCGAGGGCCGTCCCGGGCGCAATGGAAACCGCCCAGGCTCGACCGTCTTCGCTTTCGACCCTCGCCGGCCGGAGCAGCGGCCAGACTTGCAGGTGCTCGTGCACCGCCCCCTCGGAGATGGAAGTCCCGAAGTTTGCAATGGCGGAGTCCCGGGGATCGACCCACCGGATTTTGCTCCCGGCATCCGAGTCTCCAGCGCGATCAACGACCTCGGCTGCAACTTTACCCTTTCTGGACAAGGAAGTTGCACACTCGATCCGTTCGGAAGGGCCGCCTTTGCAGGGCACGGCTCGCAAATCCAATATTGCGCCACCATTTCGCGCAGCCTGGCTTTTCTTCCGGGTGAGACCATTGTGGCAGTGCGTTTGCGCGATCTCTCTGGCAACCTGGGACCGATCGAGTCCATCGTCGTGCAAGTGGGCTCCCAACCGCCCACCCTGTCGCCCAGCCCTACGCGGCCCGCATCTCCGACAGCAAGCCGCACCATACCCGCGTCCCCGACGCCCACGCGGACGGTGACGATTGCACCTACGCGCACGTTCACTGCCCCGGTTCCGCCCACCTCTCCTGCGCCTTCGAGCCCAAGCGGAACGCGTACGGCAGGGAGCGAAACATCGCCAACCGCCAGTGCAACCCGGACGGCACCCCGCATAGCCTCGGCGACGCCGACACGAACGGCCACGCGACCTGCGCCGACGGTCACGCCGTCCCCGACGCGCAGCACCGCACCCACTCTGGCCACCACAGTGCCGTCGCCGACGCCAACCCTGACTCCGTCGCGCACGCGTACCCTCGCACCGACTTTCACCCCTATCCCCTCAACCGCCAGTGCCACTCGCACCTCGACGAGAACACCAACGCGGACAGCCCTTCCGACGAGCACTGCCACGAGCACGGCTGTGGCGGGCGCTGCTGATGGGCCGCAGATCACCTTTTTCGGGCTCACACGGGCGGACGACACGCTCACTTCCGCGAGCGGCACAACGGCGGCGGGGATTCCACTCTATCAGCGCCCGGCAGGCGCAGGTTTTTCTCTCGTCATTGAAGCGAAGCCAGGGAGTAACGGGCGGCCGGTGGGAACCGAGACGTTTCGCGAAGGCGGGCGGCCTGCGTTGCAAATGCTCGTCTCCCGTGCTCTCGGCGACGGCTCCAGCGCGGTGTGCGACCGCCTGCCTCCGAACGCTGGCGGCGTGCCCGGCATCGACCCACCCCAATTCACTGACGCCCCAGAAGTCGTGGCCGCCATGAACGACATTGGGTGCCGCTTCCTCGACGGTGCTGGTCAACCCCGCGGTCGCAATCGCAACGACGCCTGCATTCTCAAGCCGGACGGGGGCTTCGACTTCGCGCGCTCAGATTCCACAGTGCAGTTCTGCGGGTTTGTAGACGTTCCCATGCTCTTTCCGCCTGGCGACACCCTCGTCACTGTGCGCGTGGCGGACACCTCGGGAACTCTCGGTCCCCCCGCGGCGCTGATGATTCGCGTGGGCCCTTGAAACACCGGTTGCGCTCGCGATAGCCGGCAAGGCGCGCGCAATGGACGAATACACTCGCCGTACTCGTCAGTGGCTCGAACAAATCTACACTGGCCCGCCGCCCGGCTTTGGCGAGTACCGCCCGCACTCACCGGTGCACGGCTTCGAACCTTGCGCGCGCTTCCTCGGGACCTACGCCCACGTCTTCTTCGTGCTCCAGCATCTAGCCCGTTACGAGTTTCGAACTTGTCTCGACGTAGGCACCGGTGAGGGCTTCCTAGCGGGCATGATCCAGCGCGTTTTTGGAGCAGAGGTGATCGGACTCGACCTCGCCGTGGCTGCCTGCCGGCGTGCGGCCAGAATCAACCTGCCCGTCGTCTGCGGGGAGGCGGTACACTTGCCCTTTGCGGACCAAAGCGTGGATGTTGCCGTAAGCTTGAACACTCTCGAACACCTGCCACGGGTCGAGCCGGCCTTTGCCGAACTGTGCCGCGTGGCGCGCTGCCTAGTAATCTTGGGTCTGCCGCACGCACGCCGGGGAGAGAAAAAAGACTCGAATCAAACCCCGCACGGACACCTGAGTCTTCTCTCCCGCCGCGAGATGCAATGGGTCTTTGGAACCAGCGCCCGCTTGTGCGGTAGTCTCAGTTACTTCGCCCGCCCATTCTACCCGCTCGCTGCCGAAGACGACGTGCGAGCAACCGAACGTTACGCCTGGCTGCAACGGCATCCTTGGCGGTGGCCGTACGCCCTGCTGCGACGTGCGGGTTCCCAGCTCGAACGCCGCCGGGCTTTAGCCTGGCTGTGCCGGATAGAATCGTTCCTTTCGCACCTCTTCCCATGGTGGACGTACGAAACGGTCGTGGTGTGCTCACTACCGGCGGCTCGGCGGCGTTCTCGCCCATTTCCCGCGCGAAAAATTTTGCACGAGCTGCTTTCTTCTAAACCGCTCGTTCAGCGCGGTTGAACCACCGACAGCCTCGTGCAAGGTGTAGAAGCCAACTGACCATGAACCCTTCGCAGGAGCTCACAGCCGAAGCCTTGCGCCAGCGTTTTGCCGCGCTCGGTATGCCGCAAGAATACGACGCTGAAACGTGCCGCCATCTTACGCGGACCATTTTGCAAATCCGCGAGTGGAAGCGCCGCCGCAATGCCATCGTACTGGCGCACAACTACCAGCGACCCGAAATTTTCGAAGTGGCAGACTTCGTCGGTGACTCCCTCGAGTTGGCCCGGAAAGCTGCCAGCGTGGATGCCGAGGTGATCGTGTTTTGCGGCGTCCACTTCATGGCCGAGACAGCCAAGATTCTCAATCCGACAAAAACCGTTCTTCTACCCGACCTGCGGGCCGGCTGTTCCCTTGCAGATAGCGTGACTGCCGAGGAAGTGGTGGAGCGCCGTGAGGAACTGCGCTCCATTTATCCCGACCTGGCGGTGGTTGCGTACGTAAACACTACGGCTGCGGTCAAAGCCGTGGTGGACGTGTGCTGCACATCGTCCAACGCCGTCAAAATCGTCAACGCTCTACCTACCGAGCACATCTTGTTCATTCCCGATCGCCACCTCGGCGAGTACGTGCAGCGGAACACGCACAAGACCATCGTGACCTGGGACGGCGACTGTTACGTCCACCACCAAATTACCCCCGAACATATCCAGCGCATCAAAGAAGCCCTGCCGGCGGCACGGGTTTTGGTGCACCCTGAATGCCGAGCGGACGTGATTGCTCTGGCCGACGCGGTTCTCAGTACAAGCGGGATGGTAGACTATGCCCGGCGCAGCGAGGCAACCGAGTTCGTGGTGGTGACCGAGTGCGGGCTCTCGGACCGATTGTTGCTCGAGGTACCCGAAAAGAAATTCTACAAAGCTTGTAAACTCTGCCAGTTCATGAAGATGATCACCCTCGATGCCACCCTGCAGGCGCTCGAGCACACGCGCTACGAGGTCGTGCTGGACGAAGAGACACGCGCCGCGGCGGAACGGTCGTTGCGTCGCATGCTGGAACTCAGTTGAGGGCTCAAGCGAGGCAGCGGGCAAGAGACGGTCAACGGCTTTACGCCACCGTGCCCCGGCCACCCCAGTCGAGCGGAGGTCCAGCGCAAAGCAATTCCAGGTGAAACGCGGCGCCGCGTGGATCGAGCCGCTCAAACCAAATTTTACCGCCATGAGCCTGCACGATCTGTTGAGCGATCGGCAAACCGAGACCGGTGCCATACGGTTTGGTCGTCTCGAAAAGGCGAAACGGCTCCACCGAATGTGGAATCCCAGGCCCGTCATCGAGCACGGAAATACGTACCCATTCGGGCAGGGTGTGAGCGGACCGCAGCCAAATTTGCCCGGGTCCACGATCAATGGCTTCGAGCGAGTTGCGGATGAGATTATCGAGCACGCGCCGCAACTTGTCGCCATCGGCGCGTACCGGAGGCAGCGACTCGCCCAGCTCTGCATGTAACGCCACTTCTCTTGCCCGCGCCAAAGGGCGCCAGTGCGTCACACAGTCGCTGAGGAAGGCACGCAGATCGAGGAGCTGCAATTCGAGTCGCTGCTCGCGCGTGAAGTCCTTGAACTCGCGTAAGAGCGCATCCAGTCGTTGCGCCTCAGCCAGAATCTGGCGTGCAGCTGGCCATAGGTTTGCCACCGGCTGATGCGGATCGCGGCTCGCGCGGCGAATCAGTAACTGCACCTGCATGGAAAGGCCGGCAACGGGATTGGCCAGGTCGTGCAGGATCTGCGCGGTGATCGCACCCACGTCGGCAAGGCGCTCGCGTTGCTGGGAGACACGCGTGAGTTCGCGCAAGTGCTCAACAGCGCGTCTCTCCTCAGTGACGTCCACGGCTACACCCCCGACCAGCCGAACCCGGCCGTGCTCGTCGAAGATCGGGAACTTGGTGGTCAGCCAGTAATGCACTCCGTCCGCTTGTGAAACCCGCTCCGTGGTTTGCACCACCTTGCCGCTCTCAGCCACCAGCCGGTCGCTTTGTCGCAGTTCCTCGATCACCTCCGCTGGCCACACGTCTCTGTCCAAACGGCCGAGGTAAAACTCGGGTGGATGACCGAAGTGGCGCTCGAAGCTCTCGCTCACGAACACGTAGCGGCCATCCAAGTCCTTCATATACGCCACCCCCGGCAAATGGCGCATGAAGGTGGCGAAGCGCTCGCGGCACTCGACGAGCTCCCGATCGTGCCCACTGTCCCGGTTTTCGTTCGAGTCGCTCAAGCCGATCAGCCAACCCAAGCTACGCCCCACACGGACTCCCCGGGCCCGAGCCGCCACCTCTCGGATCGCTCCATCGGGAAAACGCCAGAGGATGGTTCCCTCCCAGGTAAGGTCTTCCTCGCCCCTCGCTTCCAACCAGGGGGCACGCTCGCATCCTGCCTGAGCAAGCTTAACCCCACGGTCCGCCGAGGGCACCCAGCGCCGCGCCCCACCGCTGACGAGCACGATACGGCCGCTGGCGTCCACCAAGAGGTACGCTTCTTCCAGTGCGCTCCACGCTGCGAACAGGGTCGCACTGCTTCCTCGCGGCAAGGGCGCATCGCGGGGGGTTCGGGAGGGACTCCGTCTTTTCTTCACCTTCGCTCCAAGCTCGGGCGGTTCTGAAAAGGCATAGCCCCAAGCAACTTCTGCACCGCGGCTTTGCTCTGCACAAAGATTCACAAGTCACCCAGTACATATCTGCCCTTTCGGAGCGGGGTCGCCTCCGCTTTCGCAGCCTTGAGAATCGAACGCTTAGTCTGAGGCACCGTTGAGCCACCTGCCCGGAGCTCACGGGAGTCGTTTGCATGGGGCGCCGGACGGCGGAGTTGGGGCGAGCCGCTGGCGTTGGCGTGCCGTCCACGACCACGGAAATCTCTTGCAGGCGCGAGACGCGGGTGAACTTGCGACCAACGTAGGCGCTTGTGATAACTGCGAGGCCATGCAGCGTCGCGCTGTGCTCCACAGCAATGATCCGGGGGGCTTTGGGGAGGAAAAACAATTTTACCTCGACGAGTTCCGCAACCGCACCCTCCTACTTTCACTTTCCTGGTGCGAGGTGGAAGAAAAAACCCGTTGGTTCGAGCTCCAGCGGGTGGTAGACGAACTCATCACCAATGGAACGCGCGTGATCCTTTGCCTCGGGGTTGAGCGGGACAGGGTGCCGCTGGTGGTGCAGGAGTTACGCGCACGCTGGCCGCAAACAACAGAGGGAGAGGAGTACTTACCTGGTCTGCAGGACCGAGCAGCGGAGAGCGGGAATGTTCAACTTGCCCCCGCTGCGGCGCCCCTTGCCACGGAATTCCTGATTGGGGTTTGGCTCCGGCTGCGCCAGCGGCCGTTTTCGATCGTGCTCTTTCCCGTGGGCGAGACAGAGCAGCTCGTGCTTCTCGCCGAGGAGTTGGCTGCGCGCCTGCGGGTTCACAAGTGGGTGATTGTGGACGCGGCGGGTGGAATCCGCGATCGCAGCGGAGAGGTCTTGTCTTTCATGGATGGCGCGTTGCTCGAAACCCTCATGGCCGCCGGGCAAGCGGAGTGGGCCGGGCTCGGCGAACGGCGGGCGATTTTTGCCTCTGCGCATCGTGCTCTCAGCGGCGGCGCCGCCTCCGTGAACGTCTGTGATCTGAGCGGGTTGGAGCGCGAACTGTTCACCTACCTCGGTTCGGGCACGCTATTTACGCTGAGCGATTACTGCGCGGTAAAGCGGTTAAGCATCGACGACTTTGCGGAGGTGGAGCGCCTATTGCGCCGCGGGGAACGCGAGGGGGTCCTGAAGCCCCGCTCCTTACCCGAATTGGCGCGAATTCTCGTACATGGTTACGGGGCAACCATTGGCGGTGGCCATCTCGCTGGTTTTTGCTCGCTCGAAACCGAACGGTACGCTCCGGAGCGAGCCGGGGAAGTGGTTGCTCTCTACACGATCACTCGTTTCAAGGGCGAGGGCATCGGGCGGAAGTTGCTCGCTCGGGTGACGGCAGACGCACGAGCCCTGGGACTCGAGTACCTCTTTGCATGCACGGTGGCCCCCCAGGCACGCGCTTTTTTTGAGCGAGAGGGATTTCGAGTGGTAACTCCGGCACAGGTCCCGCCCGCTAAATGGAAGGGCTACGACCCGGCGAGAAAGAAACGAGTGCTGGTGTTGCGCAAGGATCTCGACGCAACCGGGGAAGCGTGACCAGAAAGGGTCGGCACAGAGGTCATGGTCATCGGAATTGACATCGGCGGTTCGACCACCGACGCGGTCGCGATCGGCCCGGAGCTGCACGTAGTCACGGTGGAGGCCAATCATCCGCTCGCTGCAGCGGCCGGGGCGCTGGCTCGTTTGACTGCGGATCTCGGACTCAGCCTCAACCAGATCGAAACCCTCGCTGCTACTGGAGGCGGCGCGCGCCACCTCGGCTCGCACCTGCTCGGGATTCCCGTGCGGGTAGTGCCAGAATTTACCGCCATCGGTGTCGGGGGCACGACCCAAGCAGGGCTCGAGCGGGCGCTAGTCGTTTCCCTCGGCACCGGCACCGCTTTGGTAGCAGTGGATGGGACGCGGATTTCTCATGTCGGGGGAACGGGGGTCGGCGGTGGGACCTTACTCGGCCTCTCCAAGCACTTGCTGCAGGTCTCGCGGATTGAAACCATCGAGCGGCTCGCCGCGCGCGGCGAGCTTTCGCACGTAGACCTGACGGTGGGGGACATCGCCGGCGGTCCTGTTGGTTTCCTCCCAGCGGACGCCACTGCCAGTAACTTCGGCAAATTGGACGGGGACCCGCGGCCCGAAGACAAAGCCAAGGCGCTCGTCAACATGATCGCCGAAGTGGTCGTAGCAATCAGCGTCTTAGCGGCGCGCGCCACCAGGATGGAAACTATCGTGCTGACCGGCAAGCTCCTGCGAGTCGGCCCTTTTGTCGAGCGTGTGCAGAGGACGCGTAGCCTCTTCGGGCAGCAGTTCGTCATACCGCCGCTTGCGGAGTTTGCTACCGCCATCGGTGCAGCACGAGCAGTCATGAGCGGCCTCGAGGCTCGGCTTCCAAGCTCTGCCTCTGCCTCGCCGAGCAAGGGTTGAGCAGCCGCGCCGAGAACGCGGCGCTGGCGGGCACAGCGAGAAACGCACTTGCACAGAGCCTCCGCCTGTGGTTTCGGCAACGCGAGGTTGGGAGCCATGCTGTCCGCGATGGATGATTACCCCTTGCATCAAATTGCCGAGGTGATCCGCCACGTCGGTACGAGCGACCGGAATTTTTACGACCGCTACTACTTCAACCTGCATGCCTGCGACGACACCGTGTTTCTCATTTTCGGCATGGGGCAATACCCGAACTTAGCGGTCCAAGACGCATTTGCCTGCGCCACCCGTGCCGGACAGCACCACGTCGTGCGTGCCTCACGCATCCTGGGCGACCGGGTAGATACCACAGTGGGCCCATTCTCGATCCAGGTGGTGGAGGGCCTCCGGCGACTCCGTGTCCGTCTCGACCCAGGCGATTATTCGCTGGCCTTTGACCTCGAGTGGAACGCGGCCGTGCCGGCATACTTGGAGCCTCGCCAGTACGTGCGCCGCCACGGTCGGGTGCTGTTCGACACCCAGCGTTTTGCGCAGACCGGCTATTGGTCTGGGTGGCTACGCGTGGGCGAGGAAGAGTTCTCCGTCACTGCGGACCGCTGGTGGGGCACACGGGATCGTTCCTGGGGAGTGCGACCGGTGGGAGAGCCTGAACCACCCGGAATTCGGGAAGGGGAACTCCTGCTCAGTGGCCTTTGGAACTACGCGCCGATGCAGTTCCCCGGGTTTTCCCTGCTCTACATCGTGAACGAGACTGACGAAGGGGTTCGCATGCTGGAAGAAGCGGTTCGGATTTGGCCAGATGCGAATCGGGAGCCCGAGCATTTGGGGCGACCGGAGCACGAGCATGAACTCGAGCCGGGAACCCGGCGTATTGCACGCTCCGTGTTGCGCTTCCCGCAGGCCCCGGGTGGGGAGCTTCGCGTGCGCGTGACGCCGTTGCTCGACGCATACATTGCTGTCGGCACCGGGTATGGACTCGATCCGGATTGGCGGCACGGCATGTATCAGGGGCCGCTCAAAGTTGAAGGCTTCGTCAAGCCCGTGTCCGAGATCGCCTCCCTTGGCCAATACGCCATCGTGGATCAGGTTGCGCGGTTCGAGACCAACCGAGGCGACGTTGGCTATGGCTTGCATGAGTTCGGGTTCTGGGGTCCCTTCCGGCGCTACAGTCTCCACGACGCCTTCTCGGGGGCTATGAGCAAGCAGAACGTGTGAGGCGTTGTTCCATGCCTGCGCCTCGGCGAGATTTTGCACAACTCAAGCGGGGATTGGAGCGGTGGCTAGCGGGCAAATACTCGACCAGGGTCGCTTCGCTTCGCGTCGAAGGTCTGCGCGGCCCGAGCGAAACCGGATTCTCTAGCGACACGCTCTTATTCGACTGCGAGTGGGAGGAAGACGGCACCCTCCACCGGCAACCGATGGTGGCAAGGCTCGAGCCGCAAGGGGTGACGGTGTTTCCGCGTTACGACATGGAGAGGCAGTTCCGCTTGCTGCGCTGGCTAAGCGAGCAAGGTTCTATCCGCGTGCCAAAGGTCTACTGGTACGAGGGCGCGCGCGAGGTGTTGGGGAGCCCGTTCTTCGTCATGGGGTACGTGGATGGGCGCGTGCCCTCCGACAACCCGCCGTACCACGTCGTCGGTTGGTTGCACGAGTTTCGCCCCGAGGAGCGCCGCCAACTGTGGATGAGCGGTTTGCAAGCCATGGCGGCGGTGCACACCCTCGACGTGGCGCCGCTCTTAGGCACGATTTTCCCTACCGCTCCGAATGCACGGACTTATCTCGAGGAACAACTCGAGGAATACCGGCAATTCATCGCTTGGGGATTGCAAGCGGAGCGTTATCCGCTGCTCGCCCGCACCGAACAGTGGTTGAGAAAAAACGAGCCAGAGCGCGAGCAAGTCGGGCTATGTTGGGGAGACGCCCGCATCGGCAATCAGTTGTTCCGCCACACCGAATGCGTTGCGCTACTCGACTGGGAGATGGCGCGCATCGGAGACCCACAGCAGGACCTCGCCTGGTTTCTCGCTTTGGATCGCTGTTTTAGCGAAGGTCTCGGCGTGCAACCGCTCGCCGGTCTGGGTGGACGCGAGGAAAGCATCGCGGCATGGGAGCGCGCGACCGGGCTACGTGCAGACCGGATCGAATACTACGAGGTTCTTGCCCTCTACAAATTCACAGCGATCATGGCGCGTGTGATCACCCAGCTCAAACACTATGAGGTGTTCCCGCAAGAGTCCGACATGGATGTCCACAATCTAGCCTCGATCACCTTGGAACGAACCCTTGCTGCTCTTGGGGAATAACGCGGGAAAGCAAGAGAAGGAGGCTTTCGTGTTTCCGCAGTATCTCGACCGGCTTTTCATTGGAGGGCAATGGGTACGGCCCTCGTCAACAGAGCGCATCACGGTGATCTGCCCCTTTACCGAGGAGCCACTCGCCACGGTGGCCAGTGCAGAGGCGGCCGACGTAGAGCGGGCGGTCGCCGCCGCGCGACAGGCATTCGACACCGGTCCGTGGCCGCGCATGGCGGCGAGCGAACGAGCAGCCGTGATGGAGCGGCTTTTACGCCTCCTCCAAGAACACGCGCACGGGCTGGCGGAACTCATTACGCGCGAGATGGGTTCTCCCATTACTTTTTCTCAGCTCGGGCAAACGTTAGCCGCGAACATGGTACTCGAGTACTATGTTGGCTTGGCGCGTGCGTATCCCTTTGAAGAAACCCGCGACGGGTTCCTAGGGCCGGTGCTGGTGCGGCGCGAAGCCGTAGGAGTGGCGGCTTGCATCGTGCCCTGGAACGTGCCGCTATTCACCACCATGCTCAAGCTTGCGCCCGCTTTGGCAGCGGGAGCGACCGTCGTCCTCAAGCCAGCGCCGGAAACGCCACTCGATGCCCTGGTGCTGGCGGAGCTCATCGAACGGGCCGAGTTTCCGCCGGGTGTGGTGAACGTGGTGCTCGGTGGCCGCGAGGTCGGAGAAGCACTGGTGTGCCACCCCGGCGTGGACAAGGTCGCCTTCACAGGAAGCACGGCGGCTGGGAGGCGGATCGCCGCGCTCTGCGGCGAGCGGCTTAAACGGGTGACGCTCGAATTGGGTGGTAAATCGGCAGCGATTGTACTCGAGGATGCGGAACTCGAGGCAACGATTGCCGGCCTCGTACCGGCAATCTTAATGAACAACGGGCAAGCGTGTGTGGCGCAGAGCCGGGTGCTGGTACCGCAGCGGCGTTACGCTGAATTTGTGGGTGCGCTGGAAGCAGCCTTTCGCGCGGCTGCTGTAGGCGATCCTACGGATCCAGCCACGATCGTCGGCCCCCTGGTGTCAGCCCGCCAGCGGGATCGCGTCGAGGGATACATTCAGATCGGCCTCGAAGAAGGAGCCCAACTCGTCTGTGGTGGCGGCCGCCCGCGCCACCTTGCTTGCGGCTGGTACGTCGAGCCGACGGTCTTTGCGAGGGTAAACAACACAATGCGGATTGCCCGGGAAGAGATTTTTGGTCCTGTAGTGGTCGTGATCCCGTACAGCACTGAGGCCGAAGCAGTCTCAATCGCCAACGATTCGGAATATGGGCTGTCCGGCACCGTATGGACACGAGATCTCGAGCGCGGGCTTGAAATCGCCCGACAAGTGCGCACGGGCACCTATACGGTGAACGGCTTCGCGTTGGAATTCTGTGCTCCTTTTGGCGGCTACAAAGCTAGCGGGTTGGGGCGGGAACTCGGTCCGGAAGGGCTAGCCGCATTTCTCGAAGCCAAGTCCATCAGTCTGCCAGCGGGAACCGTACCGATGCTGCGCTACTGACAGCGGATGCGCGGCAAAAATTCCGTTTGCCCTGCTCTCTCGATCGGGTTAAGATCATTTCGCTCTTGCTCTCCAGCAGCGTGGCAGCGCAGAGCGGAGCAGGTTCAACTCGAGAGCGAGTGCACCGGCACGTTTTCCGAGCACGGAGAATTCGAGCAGTCTTGATTGCAATGACGAGTAGTGGTCGCGGCACACTTCGGATCGTCCCGCTCGGAGGGTTAGGCGAGATTGGCCTCAACTGTATGGTGATCGAGTACGACGGCTACGCGATTGCCATTGATTGCGGGGTCATGTTTCCGGACCCTACGATGCTGGGCATTGACCTTGTCATCCCGGACCTCTCCTATTTGCAAGACCTCGGTGATCGGTTTCTCGGGTTCGTGTTCACGCACGGTCATGAAGACCACCAAGGGGCGCTTCCCTTTGCTCTGCGTGACCATTCGGTACCGGTACACACCACCCCGATGACGCACGGGCTCGTCCGTGAGCGCTTACGCGAGCACGGGATTGGGACTCGGCTCGAAGTATTCCGTCCCGGAGCCCGCTGGCAAATGGGCCCCTTCGCGATCGAAGCCATCCACGTGACGCATTCTCTCGTGGATTCGGTGGGCTTAGCGATCCGCACCCCTCTCGGGATCGTCGTGCACAGCGGGGACTTCAAAATCGATCACACTCCGGTCGATGGCCGACCGCCGGATTTGGCGCGTTTTGCGCAATTGGGCGACGAAGGCGTGCTCCTCTTGCTGTCTGATTCGACCAACGCCGAACGGCCCGGAATCACTCCGTCCGAAAGATCGATCCGCGAACCGCTCGAACGAATCTTCCGCTCCACGCCGGGGAAAATTTTCTTTTCGACGTTCGCTTCGCACGTGCACCGTTTGGCTCAGGTGATCGATCTTTCCGTAGCGTACGGGCGGAAAGTGGCGGTCATCGGCCGCAGTATGCTGAACAGTATCAAGGTGGCGACCCAACTAGGTTACCTACAGTACCCACCATCGGTCTTCGTAGATGTCAGCGATCTGCAAGGTCTCGAGCCCGGGCAGCAGACACTTTTGACCACGGGGAGTCAGGGGGAGGCGATGTCCGCGCTGATCCGCATTGCGGAGGGTGGGCAGCCCAGTGTGAGTATGGGCCGAGGTGACACGGTCATCCTGTCTTCGCGCGTGATTCCTGGAAACGAGCGGCAAGTCAGCAATCTGATCAATCATGTGTTGAGGCGCGGCGCGGAAGCGTTCCATGCGCACAATGCGGACGTGCACGTCTCTGGGCACGCCAGCCAAGAGGAGCTGAAATTGCTCCTACGGCTAGTTCGCCCGCGCTATTTCGTCCCCATCCACGGCGAATATCGGCATCTCGCAGCGCACCGGCGTTTGGCGGTTGAAGTAGGCGTGCCTGAGGAGCACGCTTTTTTGCTCGAGAACGGCAACACGCTGGAGATCGACCGTGATGGGGCGCGGCTGGGCCCTCCGGTAAAAGTGGGCCGCGTGTTCGTGGATGGACGAGGCGTGGGCGACGTGGTGGATGTCGTGCTGCGCGACCGTCGGCATTTGTCCTCCGACGGACTCGTGCTCGCCGTGCTTGCCATTGACCAACAGAACGGCGCTTTGGTCGCCGGGCCAGATTTGATCTCACGCGGTTTCATCCCTGAGCAAGGGACAGAGGAATACCTGGATCAAGCGCGGCGGCTGGTGGTGGAGGTTCTCGAGGGAATGCCAGAAGAGTCGCGGCGGGACGCGCTCGAAGTGCAAGAAGAAGTTCGCAAGACCCTCCGCCGCTTCTTTGCTCGCACTCTGGAGCGGCGGCCGGTCATCGTACCGTACGTCTTGGAGATGTAGGTGAGGCCATGGCGCAGCAGGTGATTGTTCTAACGCAGCGGATTGACCGCGAGGACCAAAACCACTCGCGCCTCGACGAGGTGGTCGGCTTGATCCTCCTGATGTTCGCGCTCTTCTTGATGGCGACTTTCATCGCGCATCAGAGTGGGACCGCGTACCAGGTGGGAGGATTGATGGGCAAAACGCTCGCCCAAATTCTGGTTGGCGCGTTCGGCTTTTCGGCATATGTGTTTCCGCTCCTGCTCGCAGTCGCCGGGGTGGCGATTTGGCGTTCGGGGCTGGAGCGCATACCCACTGCCGGCCTACTCGGAGGTGGGTTGCTTCTCACGTCGAGTGCGGCGTTTTTTGGGTTGTTCGATCCAGTTGGTTCTTCGCTTCGCGGCGGGTGGCTCGGCGGGTTTCTCGGTCATCTGCTGTTGGAATGGTGCGGTCTACTCGGCGGGGTTGTCGTTTGTGTAACGGGGACGTTATTGGCTCTTTCTGCCATTTCAGGTGCGTCGGTCCGCGCGTTCTTGAGGGCCGCTCGCCAGCGCACGGGGCGTGCGGCGGGCACTACCTTGCAGAGTTTGCGCTCGAATTGGCAAGCGCGGCACACGACTCTGAGTGTGCGTTCCGTTCCCACTGGCACCCAGCAGGAAACGCCACCCAATCCTCCGAGCAAGCGGCCGGGCTTACGAGGTCCCGCAACACGCGTCGGGGAACA
This sequence comes from Myxococcales bacterium, assembly GCA_037445065.1. Classification (GTDB taxonomy): domain Bacteria; phylum Desulfobacterota; class Binatia; order HRBIN30; family HRBIN30; genus JBBILD01. The sequence goes on along the minus strand of JBBILD010000014.1, from coordinate 62,733 downwards.
AGTGCCCTTGCCTTTGCGCCAAGGCGGTGAGTACACGGTGCCGCCCCTGAGCTTGCTCGACCGCCCCACCCAAGCCCCCCGAATGGTGAGCGAGGCTCAGCTGCTGCGCCGTGCGCAGATCTTGGAGTCGAAGCTGAGTTTGTGCGGTGTAGAGGCCAAAGTGATCGGAGTGCACCCAGGACCCGTGGTCACGACGTTCGAGATCCAGCCGGCACCTCACGTCCGCGTCAAGCGGATCGTGGAGCTTCGCAATGATCTCTCTCTTGCACTTCGCGGCTCCGCGCTGCGCATCGTAAACCCGCTCCCGGGCACGGAAGCGATCGGGATCGAGGTCCCGAACCATACTAAACAATGCATTTTCTTGCGCGAGATTTTGGAGGCCGACGAGTTCCAGGAGTCGCGTTCGACACTGACGATTGCGTTAGGGAAGGATACTGCCGGCTCGCCCGTAGTCGCGGACATCGCTCAAATGCCCCACTTGCTCATTGCGGGAACAACGGGCTCCGGGAAATCGGTGTGCTTGAACGCGATCATCATGAGTATTTTGAGCCGCGCCACGCCAGCGGAGGTCCGCTTCGTGATGATCGACCCGAAGATGCTCGAGCTTTCGCTGTACGAGGACCTCCCGCATCAGCTCGTACCGGTGATCACCGATGTGAAGCAGGCGATCGCCGTTCTGAACAACTTGTGCCGCGAAATGGATCGCCGCTACCAGCTGATGCGCGAGAAGGGCGTGCGAAGCATCGAGCAATACAACCGGCTGCTTGCGGAAGAAGGTCGCGGCTTGTCGCAGGTGCGGATCGTTGAGGACGGGGACCAGCCGGTACTCGAGTTGCTGGCACCCACGCCGAACGCTGAGGCAGACGCCGAGGACGGCGGGGCTGAGTCCCACCACTATCCGCTGCCCAAGATCGTCGTCGTCATTGACGAATTCGGGGACCTGATCCTCTCTGCAAACCGGCAGGTCGAGGAGCCCACGGTACGGCTGGCGCAAAAAGCGAGGGCGTGTGGTATCCACCTAGTGCTGGCAACGCAGCGGCCGTCGGTGGATGTGATCACGGGTCGAATCAAGGCAAACTTCCCGGCACGCCTGGCTTTGAAAACAGCAGCGCGAGCCGACTCGCAGACCATTCTGGATCAGTCTGGCGCGGAGGACCTGCTCGGCGACGGAGACATGTTGTATTGGGCCCCGGGACTATCGAAACCGATTCGGGTTCATGGCGCCTACGTGAGCGAGGCCGAGATCGGCAGATTCACGCAATTCATCAAACAGCAGGGGCCTCCCACGTACGATTTGGCTCTGCTCCAAGGCAGCAGAGACGAGGATCTAGAACACGACTTCGAGCTGGAGGGTGAGGACGACGAACTTTACGATCGCGCCGTGCGCCTTGTTACGGAAAAACGGGTGGCCTCTATCTCGTATGTGCAGCGTTGCTTGCGCATCGGTTACAACCGGGCGGCGCGTTTGGTCGAGCGCATGGAACGAGAAGGGGTTGTGAGCCGAAGTGAGAATGGCCGCCCCCGCGAAGTCCTCGTGCCGCCTCCGCCGAGCGATTGATTGCTCTGCCAGTATGGCCCACGTCTTGAGGTTCCGGATGCAGGTGCGGCCCAATCCGTGCCGAACCTGGATGATCGCACTTGCCAGCGTTTATGCGTTTGTGTGGCAGGTCGTAGCCCAAGGCCCGACGGGTCGGGTCGCCGAAGTGGTGGAACAGGTACAGCGGCGTTACGACGCCACCCGCGATTTGGTAGCCGAGGTGGAGCAAGAGACCACCATGGCAAAGCTAGGCAGGACGGTGCGTGCGCGCGGCACGGTCCTGTTTCAAAAGCCGGGCAAGATGCGGTGGGAGATGCGCAACTCCACCGAAGAGGTCATCGTCGCAGACGGAACCACGCTGTGGATCTATCGGCCCGAAGACCAGCAGGTGATTCGCATGCCGTTCGCTCACGCCTTTCGGTCGAGCACGCCGATCTCGTTTCTTACCGGGGTCGGGCGGATCAAAGACGATTTTGAGGCACAGCTCGGGAATCCGCAGGGAGACACACTTGTTTTGGTGCTCGTTCCGAAGAACAAGGGGGCGGCAGAGGTGGGAACGCTGCGCCTCCTCGTGGATGCACAAACCTTCGATATCGTGGGTGCTGAAGTCGAAGATGCCCTTGGCAACCTCAGCCGGCTGAGGTTGGCGAACGCGCGGCGCAATGTCGGCGTGTCCGCGGAAACCTTTCGTTTCGACCCTCCGCCCGGCGTTGATGTGCTCGACGCACCTGGCGCACAGGAGTAAAAGCGAGTCATGCCGTCGTTTGACATCGTTTCCCAAGTCAACTGGCAAGAAGTAGACAACGCGCTGAACCAAACTCGGAAGGAAGTGGCTCAGCGCTTTGATTTCAAAGGGACCCAGACCGAAATTCTCGATGACAAGGATGCGATCACGATCATTTCCGATACGGAAAATAAAGTGAAAGCTGTCGTGGACATCCTTCAGTCCAAGCTGGTACGGCGCGGAGTATCACTCAAGGCGTTGTCGTACGGGCGCATTGAGCCCGCCAGTGGCGGGCGCGCCAAGCAGCAGATCCGGGTGCAACAGGGTATTGACCCCGAGCGCGCCAAGGAGATCGTGAAAGCCATCAAGGACACGAAGCTCAAAGTCCAGGCGCAAATTCAAGGCGACCAGGTCCGAGTCAGCGGCAAGAAAAAGGACGAGTTGCAGGCGGTAATCCAAATGCTGCGCGAGCGCGACTTTGGGCTACCGCTACAATTCATGAACTTCCGCGACTGAGAGGCCACCTTGAGCGCCTGGGCGCACGGCAGGGGGCGGCTCCAACTTCGAACTCGCCGAACGGCTCGACAGCCTCCATGCCCCTCCTGCACTGCAGTGCTCAACCCCGCACCGCCCAAAACACACAAGGACACCCACTTCAACCGATAGAAGGACACCCACTTTGACGGAACCGATACAAAGCTCCCGACCCGGCCCGTGCACCCTGAGGGAGGACGACAAGGACGTGACAAAGGTGCGGACAGGCATGACAGCAGGACACCCACTTTGAGCTTGCATAGAAGGACGCACACTCTGATTCTGACAGCAGAACACCCACTTTGCCCGTCGACTTTCCTGAGAGGACCGGAAACCTTGAACCGGAGAGCAGCGGCTTCAGTGGATATGCTTACGGAGGGCCTGACCCGTTACTCTAGGCTCCCAGTCTCAAGTACTGGGGCGGAACCAAGCACACGACCGGCAGGCCTCGCCGGTGCAAGCAGAGGTTGGGCCTGCGTGTCTTCTCTCGGGAGTTCTCCTGTTTCTGCCGTGCGAGTGGTCCACTTTGCTCCGGTCCCGTGCTCAGGCTTGGCATATCGTCCAGCGGCGAAGGCGCTGCGCACCTGCCACCGAACCGGTCCGGCCGCGCGCATCGCCTGCCGGGCAACTGGGTTTGCGCCTGTTCCAACTGGTCTCGACACGCCCAAGGTGCGCCACATTTGTTCAGGAGGCGAGCCGAGATGTCAGGGGCGAAGACCGCAGCACCGCTTGCTCCCAGCCAAACGGTTGTCCCCCGCGCGCACCTCTAACCGACCCTTGGTTTCGTCGTGTTTTTGTGCGCCCACACCTTGGTCTCAACCGTCGTTCGCATGGGAAGATGGGGGTTCAGTCCTTACTCGGCCTTGTTCACTGCTTCTGGTCACCGTTCGTTGTGTGTGCTGTTGTTCCCCCCGTTCTCACTGGGTGTCCTGGTATTCTCCGGCTGCTTATCGTGGGTGTCCTGCTGTCTGCCCCTGAAAGAAAGGCTGGGCCGCAAGCGCAATAGATCAACCACCACAGCGATGGTGTTGACAGTGTCGCTAGGGACGTTCAGCATGCCCAAAGTATGCGGAAGGCTGTCATCGTTGCGCTTGGGCTTCTCGGAATTGTCGTCGGCATTGGCCTCTTGCGCCTCTTTGGGGGTTCGACAACCCAAGACGAGTCGCGTCAGTTGGGCGCAGACACCAAGGGGGCAAGTCGGGAAGCGCGGGACCAGGAGAAAGGGCCGCTCTTGGCTCAACCTAGGGACCGGCACCCAAGTGGTCCTCGTCCCGGAGAGAGCAGCGCGGAAGGAAGCGCCGCAAGTGTGAGGGGCATGGGTGCAGAGGTTCGATCCACGGGTGAGGCGCTCCGGCCAAGGGTGCGGGAGGGTGTCGGCGGACACCTTGGAGAAGAAAGCGAGTTCGAGGTTGGATCCCCAAGCGAAGCAAAGGATCAGAAAGTTGCACAGCTCAAACCGGATCCCAATGTTCAGCGTCAAGCCCTGGAGGTGAGCAGTGAGATCTCGGCCCAGGGCGAGGTACCGCCCGAGGTCGTATTCGAGGGAGGTAAAGACCGGAGGTTTTTCACTGAGACTCAGGTAGAACTAACCGACGTGGGTAGGATTAGCGGTGAGGCCGGTACGGTCGCACTTTGGGTCAAGCCGGACTGGCAAGCAGATGACCAAAACGACGCCGTCTTTGTTCAGTTAGGAGAGCGGGGCGTCCGTGTCACGAAAAACGTGAATTTTCTACGCTTCGAGTTTATCGACGACCAAGGAATCGAACGAGGGGCAGGCGCGCCATTGGACGACTGGAAGCCGGGTGAGTGGCACCAAGTCACCGGCGTATGGTCCCAAGGCCAGCTTCGCTTGTACGTGAACGGGAAGCTTGTTTCGCAAGCAGCCCACGAATTTGCCCCTAATTTTGGGGAGGAGCCGAAAGTTTACATTGGCTCCAAACTTCCCTCAGGTGTCCCAGCAGCGGCCGAGATGGCTGATATTCGCATCTTGAACCGTGTGCTGCAGCCTGATGAGATCGGCGAACTGGCGCAAACTGCGAACCGGCCCGAGTAGCCGGTACGCGTCCCAGGCCTGAAGCGAGGCTGGGTTGCGAACCAGTGTTCGCAGTTGTCCTCTGCGCTTACGAACCACGAGCGACCTCCCATCTAAAAAAAACGCCCAGGGAGGAACTCAGCCCCGTTCGGGAGCAAAGAATGCCCTGGATGCGGACACGGAGCGCCGTCTCCAGCCGAAGTGGGGTGGTTCGCGGTCCGTACCGACCCATGCACTGTTGCAGGTTCAATCGGACATCGTTGACCTGATTCAATAATAAGTATATTCCTAGGCTATGACCATGCCACGTAAACTGATTGTTGATACTAGCGTGACTCCCTACTATCACGTAATCAGTCGATGCGTGCGACGTGCTTTCCTCTGAGGGAAGGACCGCGCAACCGGCCAAAATTGCGACCATCGCAAGAGCTGGCTCACTGAACGCATCCGAACTCTATCGGAGATTTTTGCCATCCAGGTTTGCGGCTCCGCCGTGATGAGCAATCACTTTCACTTGGTCGTTTTCATCGACCAAGCGCGGAGCGCTTCATGGGACGCCGAGGAAGTGCTGGATCGCTGGAGCGAACTATTCCCTAGAAGCCGCAAGCGACTCCAGCGGGTGACTGGGCTAGACCGAGAAGCGCAAATCGAAATCTGGCGGCGCCGCCTCAGCGACCTAAGTTGGTTCATGCGCTGCCTCAATGAAGCGATTGCCCGACGGGCGAACCGGGGAGACGGTTGCACCGCCCGCTTCTGGGAGGGTCGTTTCCGCGCCCAAGCGCTTGTTGATGAGGGCGCTCTTCTCACATGCATGAGTTACGTGGATTTGAATCCCATTCGGGCTGGTGTGACGTCGGAACTAGAAGGCGATCGTTTCACTTCGATCTATCACCGTCTGCGTTCGACCGATTATGGGAGAGAGAAGGCCGGTAGTGCGCAAACCAGCCATGATGCAGACGTTGCGGGTGCGTCTCACACAGGATGGCTGATGCCATTCGCAGACGAGTCAGGCCCTTCCGTAACCGGATTTCCACGGCTGCCAATCGAAAGAGGCGATTACATCGCCTTACTCCACGGCGCAGCAGAAGCGATGCGATTCCCGGTCAGCGATGTCAACTGGTGTACCGGCAGGGCATCCCAGGCTCTACAGAGGTTCGGCCTCACCGAAGCAGGTTTCCTGACTGCGATACGGACCTTTTCCCGATCGTTCTTGACGATGGCCGGTCACGAGCAGGCAATTCTGGCCATTGGCCGGGCTCGTGGGTTGCGCAAGATCCGAGGCCGCGAGGCAGCTCGTGTGCTCTATCGAAGCGCCGCCTGACGGCTTCGCACACTTAACCGGTTTGGCGCCTACAGAGTGCCGACCCGCGAATCAGCGCTCGCGGTGAAAAATTGCTTCCCACACTCGCACGTGAAGACTCTCGCGATTGCGGCCTCCACTTTCTGGAGAACGATCCTACGAGTCTGTCGGAGAAAAACCTAGCCAGGGTTTTTAAGTTCGTATAAACGCATGACAAGGAAATCTCCTCGCCCGAAAGCGATTTGCCTGGGGATCACTGCTTGTACGAGGGTTTGGCTGCGCATACTCCGACACACTGCTAGCGCAGCAACGAGATGACGCCGCTCCCTCAGCCTCTCTCTCGCTTAAAGAAGGACGAGCGAAAATCGGGCACCTGTACGTTTCATCTTCATCGAAGGTGATGGTTCGTGATGTCGGCGCAAAGATGGGGCACGCAACAAACGGACCTGACGGGACCAGGACCAGACAGGAGACCAGACAGGCCACCCAAAAAATCCCCGTGAAAATCGGAGCGACCGGTGAGAGTTCCCAGTCGCACTGCCGGCCCGCGGGCCACGCTCCCTCGTAGGCCCACTTCCCTCTTGCAAATGTGAAGCCGACGGCACTGATGCGGGTCCGTTTAATCACGGCGTTGCGCCTCTGGGTCGTGCAGAAAGAACGTTGCTCCACCCCAGGGGACCCGTCAACCAAAAGCCATCGCACCCGCCCTCTCTCCCAAACCAAAAAGAAGCACCCGTCGATATGTCCACCCCTCCTGCTAAGAGAGTCGGCCGCGAACATTTGGGCAAAATGCACGAACGGCAAGCACGATGTTCACATACCAGTTGACCCATCACGTTTCGCATGCAGAAGTTGACTTCGTCGGAGAGCAGAAACTGTCCGCTTTCTTGGGAATGCTCGAAAGGGCCGCCGTGGAGGCCTCGGCTGCAGCGGGTTACGATGCCGAGCGCTACGCCCACGAAGGAAAAGTATGGCTCGTACGCCGCACCTTAGTTGCTCGCTTCCGCCCTGCCGGCGGAACAACTGAACTACAAGTGACCACACGCGTTGCTGATGTTCGCCGTGCTCGTTCCCTACGAGAGTACCGTGTCGAGTCGCGGGGATTGCTCGTCGCGGAGGGGGTCACAGACTGGGTGTATTGCGACCTATCCTCGTGGCGCCCAGCCCGCATACCGTCCGATCTGGCACATGCGCTTGCAGGGAACGCTGAGCCTGCCTGCTTTGCGCGGATTCCGTCGCCACCTACCCACGGCGACGGCGATCCCCACCGGATGGAACGAGATGTCCTTCCAAGCCACCTCGACCATGTCGGTCACGTGAACAACGCCGAATACGCGAACTTTCTGGAAGACGCGGCCCTCCAGTGGTTCGAGGACAGATACGGTTGGAGCGTGAGGAAAATGCTGGAACAAGGTCGAGCTCTTCGGCCTCAGGTGTTGGACATCGAATACGTCTCCGAGGCAAGCGTGGGGGAAACTTTGGAGATTCTCACCTGGCCGGACCCCGCTGAGTCTCTTGCGGACGGTAACGCTGGTGCCAAGGGCCTGATTCAGTGCGTTCTTGGAAAGGACGGACGAATCGTCGCGCGATCTCGAAGTGTTTGGATCTGGCGACAACGAGCCCCCATCCTAGGGTCACCTCCCCTCCCGTAGTCGGTGCGAATCCCTAATCCCTGTACAAGGGATGCCCCCGCGAAAGCCCTAATGATCCCAGCCGAGGCAGCAAACACTGAGGCAACAGGGCCTCGATCGAAACCTTTGCTCGTCGTGGCCTTCTCCCGCCGGCCAACGATGTCCTTTGACTATGGTTACCGGTCTCGCGTTCCAAAGACGGGGGGAAACCTGCCCTGCCGCGCCATTTGTCACCGTGGAGCTGAAGAGAGCCCATGTCGGTACGCTGTTCCAGCGTTCAGGGAAGAAAAGGAGGGGTGAAGGAAGGCCGGGCGGCAGGGGCCGAAAGCGGAGCCAGCGGCTTGCAAGAGGGCCGAGCCCCTTCAGTTCCCACGAGTGCCTAGCTTGCCATTATGGCGAAGCCGCACGGGTGCAGGAAGTGGGAACCAGCGAGGACTTTAAAGGCGCCCCCCGCGGTGGTTGTCCTTTTAAGAAAGTGCCGCTCCCAATGCGTATCCCTGGTTGAGACGCCCAGCTTTTTATTATGCCGCGGGCGGACTGTGGGAGGAAGGAGGGCCTGCAGGGGGGTTCAAAAGCATCTCCTCCCGATGGGTGTCCTTCTCGGATGCTTCTCAGATGACCTTTTGAGATCATGGGTGTCCTCGTAAGATGCTGGTAACACCGGGCGGTAAACGATCGGGGGAACCACGAGAATCGGAACGTGGTAGCGGACAAACGGGGGGTACCACCTGATGCTCTGACGCTAATCCGCCCCGCTAGCGGCGTCGTGAACCTTGTCCCCTGCCCAGTCGTCATCCCGAACGCGCGTTCCTGGCACTGCCGCTTGCACGGCGAAGCCCATGGTGTCGCGTTAGGCTTCGAGCGGACCTTTTAGACAGCGCTCGTGCTCGATGCACCACTCCCACCCCAGCTCTGATTGTTTCGGCTGACGCGACACCTTGCCGGTTCCAGCCCGACAAAGGGCAGTGATTGCCCCAGCGTCGCCCCCGGGCCCACGCTGGGCACCCTCGGACCGAAATTGCGTTCTGCGAATGCTCTGAACGGACCGCCCAGACGCAGAATGCCCCAAGTCGCAGCAGCAGTGCACGGGCTGCTGCGCAGATCAAGTTGAGTAGCTGCACGTGCTGCCAGCGGTGGCGACCAGTTTACCCGCTCGGCACTCCGCCACGAGCTGAAGCTTGCGGAGACACGACGTAGGGGCGTTGGAGACTCGTTCGCGGACACCCAGCTACCTCCGCAGGTCTTGTGAGCAACACTATTGGGTCTCAGCATGAAACAAGCCGCCCCGGGCTCGATCACTGGCGGTGCGGGGACCCAAGCGACTCGCGTGCGATTGGTTGAGTGGGTTTCGCCATCCGCAGTTGCCCCGGCCATAAGGCGGGCGTTACGCGTACAAACAGAAGCCACAAAGTCAGCACGACTCGCGGCCACGCCTTGATTCACTGTGAGTCAGAGCAGCGCTCAATAAGAGCTGTCCCTGGGTAGAACCGCAGGGGGAGGCCACGAGCAGGCTGCCAACTAGGTGGTGGCATCAAAGTTGATGAGTCCGCGGGCATTCTTCCTTGAAGGGAGGAGGGCGATGCAACGCATGTGCATTCGCGACAGGGACCATTTCTTCCAGGTAGATGTGTTGACAACCTTGCCGTTCGATGTCTGGCAAGACGACCGTGCCGAGCCCTTGATCCGCGTTGCTATGCTGATGTCGCTGGCGGCACTCCTGGAGGGAGGCGAGTGGCCTTCCCGCGCACTCTACACGCTGCGGGAATTCATGTTCCAGATGCACGCAGCGGTCAACGGAGGCGAAGAAGGCCAGGAGTGAGCCGGACTCCAGAGCGGCACGTGGTGCGCTAGAAGCGGCTCGGTTGCAGAGGTTCGACCTGGCTGGCAAGGCCGACCAAATAAAAAAACTAGCAAAAATATTGGCTGCGCGGAGCCCGACGGACCCACCTCGCAACGCCGCACTTCGCGCTCGAACCCGCCGGCGGATCAAGACGGTTGCCATCCCCAGCGCCCTCAACGTCCTCCGTACGAACTCCTCCCACGCCGCGCTTCCGTCAGACTAGCCCGTTTCATAAGGAAGCCCGGGCAAAGGCGGCACTCTTTAGCTGGGTTCAGCCGCGAAACCCTGCCTCGTGCGGCCTGCGAAAACCGGATCCCCGCAGGTGCGAGACGCCCGTGTCACTATTGCTGACAGGGGCGGGCTCAATCGCACACAAAACCTGAAAATCTGTCTGCACGCAATTTCCCGCACATCTCGCGCGCCATCGTGTCCGGCGATACATCGCACGTCGCCAACAGGCACCAAGCGGGCAGACGCGGATCGACCCGTCGGGTGCCCATGACGTCGCCGCTTGGCGCACGCCCAATGAGCGAGCACGTATCGGCTTGTGCAGCGTGAACTGAGTGCGCTCTACTGGTCTTGCTGCATCTCGAGGCACGACACCTCCCGCAAGATTTTCACGGGGTGTTCCTAAACTCCGTCCCGGCGCCCAGTAGGTTGGACTGGGCCCAATTGAACTGCCCCCTCCCGGCATGGATGGATGCGGCGAGCTCTCCCTTTGGGGCGTCCCGGACAACTAAGTAGTCGTTTCTGAAGCTGCTAGTGCTGGTTGTACTCCCTAAGACTTCCCCTTTCGATGGGTGTCCTCACATGGGCCTCCCTTGCGATGGGTCTCCCCACATGGAGCGGGCCTAGTGCTTGCGATGGGTGTCCTTTCAAAGAGAGCAAAGCGATGGGTGTCCTTTCAAAGTACTTTCATGCGATGGGTGTCCTGGCGAAACGCGCTGCTGGCGAAACGTGGTGAAACGAAGTCCTAGCGAAGTGCGTGGTTGCGGGCGGGGTGGCTCGCCCGTATAGAGCGGCCCTGTATGACCATGAACTGCTTCGACTTGAGCGGGCGAGTCGCCTTGGTCACCGGTGCAAGCCGCGGGATCGGCAAAACCATCGCCCTTGCGCTGGCACGCGCGGGAGCAGATGTCGCCGTCTGCAGCCGTTCCTCCAGTGAGTTGAACGCCGTGGCGCAAGGAATCCAAGCCCTGGGCCGCCGCGCTGCCGCGATTACCGCAGACGTCACTCGCGAGGACGAGGTTCGCCGTTTGGTCCAGGAGACGCTCGCGGCTATGGGACACGTGGACATCCTGGTCAACAACGCTGGAGTCGGAACAAGCCGACCGCTCCTGGAACTCAATCCGCAAGAGTGGCAGCAAGTGATGAGCGTCAATGTCCTCGGCCCGATGCTGTGCTGCAAGCACCTTGGGCCGCACATGATCGAGCGCCGCAAGGGCAAGGTCCTCAATGTAGCCTCTGTTCTTGCCACCCGTCCGGCCCGGTATATGTCCCTATACAGCGCGAGCAAGGCGGCTTTGGTGCAATTCACGCGTGTCCTGGCCCTCGAATGGGTCCGCTTCAACGTGCAGGTCAACGCCATTTGCCCCGGCTACTTCCTTACCGACATGAACCGCGAATTTTTCTCTACCGAGCGGGGCCAACGTTTTATCCGCGAGCTACCCATGCAACGCCTGGGGGAACTCACCGAGCTGGAGGGGGCCGCCATTTTCCTCGCCTCCGACGCGAGCAGCTACATCACCGGCACTTGTCTGCACGTAGACGGCGGCTACGGCCTAGCGTAGTCGTTGGCGAAAAGGGCCGAGGTATCAAACAGCAAGGCCTGACCCTGTCTTCGCCTCCCACACTGCTACCGTTGTTGATTGCATCACCCGTATGAACCGGAGTGCCTTTGAATCGTCACTCTCCCGCTCGGCCTGTGTGCAACCCATCCGTGACGATCACAACGGCAAGGTGTCGGCCCGGAACTTGCTTCGCTCGCGTGTTGACGGTGCAAAGTCACGCAAAGGAGCCATATCTGAGAGAGACCAGGCGCATCTTGGCCGAACGCGTTGCGGCGCGAATTCGCGCGGGCGTACCGATCGCCTGCCTGTTTTTTCTCTCTCTTACCCTACTCGACGCGTGGATACGCCCAGCACAGCTCGGCTTGCACCTGATGATCAAGGCTCTCCAGGTCGGCGTCCTGATGATCGAATTCCGGGTACTCCGCCATCAGTTCTTCCGGGGTCATTCCACTGCTGTGGGTCTTGCATTCGGAGCCGTCTTGTATGCGAGCGTGGCCTGGCAAAGCGCTCTTTACGGGGAATCGTTAACAGCGCTCCTGTTTTACCCCACGTTCGCCATGGCGCTGGCAGCCTTACTCCCCTGGGGCTGGCGCGCGCAGCTCATCACCATCCTGACAATGTTACCGTGGCTCGTTTGGAATGCTCTTCACGCCCCGCATGAAGCAAACCGAGACACGCTTGCTGCCGCCTTTTTCTCATTCGCCGCACTCCTGCCGTCGCTATACGTTGCCGCCGATGTGGCTAGGGCGCATCGAGACGCCATCGAGCGGGAACGCCAGTGGCAAGGGAGCGAAAAGCGTTACGCGAACTTGGTGGAGAACTCGGTCGACCTGATGTACCGGGCAGACGAACATGGCCGGATCGTTTACGCAAACAAAGCCGCCGCCAGGATTTTCAGCGAACAAGCGCGACAGTACTACGGGCGCCCTTACCTTGATTTTGTGTGCCCAGAGGCCCGTGAGGAAGTTGCTAGCTTCTACTTGCAGCAATTCCGCGAGCGAATCCCGGTCACCTACCGTGAGGTACCGGTGGTAAGCTCCTCAGGAGAAGTTCGGTGGCTTGCGCAAAATGTGCAGTTGCTGGTGGAGGGCAACCGGCGGGTCGGTTTTCAAGCTGTGGCGCGTGACATCACCGAGCAACGGCAACAACAAGAAGCCCTTCGCCTCAGCGAGGAACGCTTTCGCAGCGCGTTCGAACGAGCGCCGATCGGCATCGCCCTCGTCGCACCAAGTGGCCGCTTTCTGCGCGTGAATCCAGCTTTGTGCAACATGCTCGGCTACAGCACCGACGAATTGCTGGCAACCGATTTCCAGTCGATTACCCATCCTGAAGATCTCGAGAGGGGCCTCGAGCTTGTGTCCCAGTGTCTTCAGGGCGAGCGGGACACCTACGAGATGGACAAGCGCTATCTACGCCCCGACGGATCCATCGTGTTTGCGAGGCTGCTGGTCGGACTGGTCCGGGATTCGAGTGGCGCTCCGGTGCATTTCGTCTCGCTCATCGAAGACGTCACGGAACGGCGTCGCTTGGAAAGCGAACTACGCCAAGCCAAAGAAGCGGCAGAGAAAGCCACCGCTGCGAAAAGCGCCTTCCTCGCCAACATGAGCCATGAGATCCGCACGCCTCTCACTGGCGTGCTCGGGATGATCGAGCTTCTCCGAGACACTCGCTTGGATGCACGCCAGCGGGAGTACGTTGAGCTAGCGTTGAGTTCCGGAGAAGCGTTACTCGCGCTCCTGACGGACATCCTCGATTTGTCGCGTATCGAAGCTGGCAAGCTCGAATTGCACGAATGCGAATTCCGGCTCCGCCCGCTGCTCCAGCAGGTCTATCAGCTCTTCCTGCTGCAAGCGCAAAGGAAACACCTGCGCTTATCCCTCTCCATTGACCCGAGCCTACCGAAAACGGTCAAGTCCGACCCCACTCGACTCCGGCAGATCTTGGTCAACCTGGTGGGCAATGCCGTCAAGTTCACCCAGCAAGGGGAGGTGGAGCTGCAAGCGAGAGCAGTCTCGAATGCGTCGAACCACGGTGGTACAGCCGTCGTCCACTTTGCAGTGCGAGACACAGGGCCGGGAATCGAAGCTGCAGACTTGCAGCGGATTTTCTTACCATTCGAACAAAGCAGTTCTGGGCACCATGCAGCTCCCGGCACCGGGCTTGGTCTCGCCATCTGCAACGCTCTCGTCCGTCTACTTCGAGGTCATATTTGGGCGGAAAGCGAGCCCGGCCGAGGCACGACCTTCCACGTGGTGGTCCCCCTAGAAGCGCCCAAGGAAGAACTCATCGAGGCCACGACATTGCCGCAAGCATCCGGAGAGACCACTCAGGTTCTGGTCGGATGCAATGTGCTCGTCGCGGAAGATCACCCGGTCAACCAACTTCTCTTCCGGCGGCTCCTCGAACGGTTGCACTGTTCTGTCCAGGTAGTCTCCGACGGGAACCGCGTGATCAGGGAGCTCAAGCAGCAAGCCGCTGACATTCTCGTCCTGGACTTGAAGCTCGAGGGCGTGGACGGGCTCGAGGTGGCAAGACAAGTCCGCGAGGCTGAGGCCAAGGGACAGCGCCTGTGTAGGACCGGCCGTTACCTGCCGATCGTTGTCGTGACAGCCCAAGCCTGGCAGGAAGACCGAGAACGCTGCCTTGCGGCTGGAGTGGATGGGTACGTTGTCAAACCCATCCAGGCCCCATCTCTGTTCGCCACTATGTGCCAAGCAATCCGGAACGCCCGTGCGGGGGCCGCTGCCTGAGCACACCGAAGGCCGGCCACATTCCGGTAGCAGGCACCCGACCGCGCGGATACAATGAAGGCCATGGACGTCTCGCGACCGGCAGTACGCCTGCCTTCGCCGTGGAACACCCCATACGTGAACACCATCCCGGCGGAAGCACAACCACCGTATCCGGGTGACCTCGAGATCGAACGGCGAATCCGGAACATCATCCGCTGGAACGCGATGGCCATGGTGGTGCATGCGAACAAGCACTACCCAGGGATCGGAGGCCACATTTCAACGTACGCATCGGCCGCCACGCTGTTCGAGGTCGCGTTCCATCACTTCTTGCGTGCCCCTACCGAGCACTACCCCGGCGACCAAGTGTTCTTTCAAGGGCATGCTTCTCCGGGCATTTATGCACGTGGCTATCTGGAGGGGCGGATCTCAGAGCAACAACTACTCAATTTCCGCCGCGAGCTGGCCCCTGGCGGTGGTTTATCCTCTTATCCGCACCCATGGCTGATGCCGGATTTTTGGCAGTTCCCGACGGTCTCGATGGGCCTCTCCCCGATTGCCTCGATTTATCAGGCTCGCTTCAACCGCTACCTGCGGGCACGGGGGCTGATTGAACATGACGGTGGCCGGGTCTGGGCCTTCCTTGGTGACGGGGAAATGGACGAGCCGGAAGCAGTGGGAGCACTCACGCTCGCCGCACGTGAAGAGCTGGACAACCTCATTTGGGTGGTGAACTGCAATCTCCAGCGCCTGGATGGGCCAGTCCGCGGCAACGGCAAGATCATCCAAGAACTCGAAGCTCTGTTTCGCGGGGCCGGATGGAATGTCATCAAGGTCATTTGGGGAAGCGATTGGGACCCGCTCCTCGCGCGCGACAAAAAGGGCCTCCTCGTCCAGCGCATGAACGAAGTTGTGGATGGCCAATACCAAAAGTACACGGTCGAATCGGGCGCTTATATCCGGCAGCACTTCTTTGGCGTCCACCCGGAGTTACTGGCACTGGTGGCCGACCTCACCGATGCGCGCTTGCGCAAACTCCGTCGTGGCGGACACGATCCCGAAAAAATCTACGCGGCCTACAAGGCTGCCATCGAACACCGGGGGCAGCCGACGGTGATCCTGGCCAAAACCATCAAGGGTTACGGCTTGGGAGAAGCAGGTGAAGGGCGCAACGTGACCCACCAGCAGAAAAAACTCAATGAGCGCGAACTGCGCTCCTTCCGCGATCGGCTCGGGATTCCCATCAGCGACGCCGAACTCAGCGAAACTCCTTTCTACAAACCCCTGGAGGATAGCGAGGAAATCGAGTACCTGCTGGAACGGCGGCGCGCCCTCGGAGGTTTCCTCCCTCAGCGTCGCCCGCACATCGTTTCCGTGCCCGCTCCGCCACGGAGCTTATTCGAGGAGTACTATCAGGGGTCTGGGAATCGGGAAGTGGCGACGACAATGGTGCTCGTGCGCATGCTCCGCCAGCTCATGAGCGACCCCGAGCTTGGCAAATGGATCGTTCCCATTGTCGCCGATGAAGCGCGAACGTTTGGAATGGACGCTCTATTCCGCAAGTTCGGAATTTACTCTCCGAAGGGTCAACTCTACGAGCCAGTCGATTCCAACGTGGTCGCCTATTATCGCGAAGCCAGCGATGGGCAACTGCTCGAGGAAGGCATCACGGAAGCTGGGGCCATGGCCTCCTTTATGGCGGCGGGAACGGCGTACTCGACCCACCAAGTACCTACGATTCCCTTTTTCTTCTTCTATTCCATGTTTGGTTTTCAGCGTGTGGGCGACCTGATTTGGCAGAACGCAGATGCACGCGGCAAGGGCTTTCTGATCGGTGCCACCTCAGGCCGCACAACCCTCGCCGGCGAGGGGCTCCAACACCAAGACGGGCACAGCCACGTGCTTGCTAGTACGGTTCCCACGGTCCGCGCTTACGATCCGGCATTTGCGTACGAGATCGCAGTGATCATCGAAGACGGGCTGCGGCGCATGTTCGAAGAACGAGAGGACTGCTTCTATTACCTGACGGTCACCAACGAACTGTACGTCCAACCACCGATGCCCGGCGACGTGCGCGAGGGAATTGTGCGCGGTTGTTATAAGTTGCAACCTGCCGACCCGCTCGGCAACTGGCCCCAGGTGCACCTATTTGCGAGTGGAGCCATCGTCCGCGAGGCGCTGCACGCCCAAGAGCTCCTCGCGGAGCATCAGGTAGCTGCCCACGTCTGGAGCGTGACGAGCTGGACCGAGCTGCGGCGCGACGCCCTCGCAGTCCGGCGCTGGAATTTCCTCCACCCGAGCGCCGCTCCCCGTAAGAGTTACCTGGAGCAGTTGCTCGAAGAGGAACCTTACCCTGTGATCACCGCCAGTGACTATATGAAAGTTCTCGGAGACGCTCTTGCTCCCTTTGTGCCAGCGGGGCTGTTCGCCCTCGGCACGGACGGCTTTGGCAGAAGCGACGAACGAAAGCCCTTGCGCCGCTTCTTCGAGGTTGACGCCGAATGCATCGCGCTCGCTGCCCTTTACGTTCTGGCACGCCGAGGAGAACTCAGCCCGGATGTGCTCGAAGAGGCTCAGCGGGAATGGGGCATCGATGCGGACAAGCCGGATCCAGCGCGAACCTGACTTACCCAGCGGGTGCTTCGGTCGGCGCCGTTCGTGCCCATGACCGAGGCACGTAACTGCACCGTGGCTCGGCAGCCAAATAGTCACCGGTTTCGGCGTACGCCCGCGCACGCGAGCCTCCACAGAGGTGGACGAACTCGCACTGCCCACATTTCCCACGAAACTGGCTCGTATCGCGTAAAGCCCGGAAAAGCGGCGCCTCCCGGTAGATCTCGGCCAACGACTGTTGGCGGAGATTCCCAGCGCGAAGCGGAAGAAAACCGCTCGGAAATACGTCCCCCGTGTGAGAGATAAAAACGAGGCCATTGCCGTCGGTCACCCCCTGCGGAGCACGCAACGGATCAAAAGCTTCGCTTGCCGCAGGCGAGGAACCAGCGCGCTTCGCCTCCGTTCGCCGCTGGACGAGATACCGCCGGTAATGCGGAGCGGCCGTGGTACGAACCACAAATGGGACCCGCTGCGCGATCTCGTACAACTGGGAGAATACCCACTCGAACTCCTCGGCTTCCAGTTGATCCCGCATTCGGGCTCGACCTGTGGTGACCAGGAAGAATGCACTCCAGGTGACCGCTCCCAGTTCGCCCACGAGGTCGGCAATCTCTGCGAGTCGCCTCCAGTTGTGGCGAGTGACCGTGGTATTGATCTGCGCGGGAAGGCCACACTCGCGAGCCGCCCGCAAGGCACGCACGGTAATTTCAAAAGAGCCGGGTTGCTGGCGGAATCCATCGTGAGACACAGCGTCCGGTCCGTCCACGCTCAACGCCATCCGCTGCACACCGGCTCGCGCGAACTGGCGCACAACCTCGGGAGTCAACAACGGCGTGCCACTCGGTGTTACGGCCGCCCGCACACCAATCTGACTGGCGAACCGAATGAGGTCGAGTAGGTCCGGCCGCCGCAGTGGATCACCGCCCGTGAACACAAACACGGGAGACCCGAGATCGCGGACTTGCTCGAGGAGGGACTGCCCCTCTGCCGTGCTGAGTTCACGCGGGTCGCGTTGTCTCTGTGCGTCGGCTCGGCAGTGCACGCAACGCAAGTCGCAAGCGCGGGTGACCTCCCAAATCACCGTAAACGGGGTTCGTCGGAAATCGATCCCTCCCGTTCCCGCAAGGCCGCTGCGAAAATCTGCCGGCAACATTGCCCAATGCGTATTCCAAAAGCGTGCCTCTCACAAAGGCATGCCCCGGTGCCCGTTCCTCCAACGGTCCCTACCGGCGTCGCGAGCGTGGCACACGAAGCGGCTCCCAGGCTTGGGAATCGCGGGCAGCTCAAGCCACATTTACGGTGTATTTCGGGACAATGACGACAATCTCGCACTCGCTTCCGATCACGGCTTGGCAACCGAGGCGTGAGGTCGGAGTGAGTCCGGGAGCCTTGTCCAAAAGGTCCAGCTCTTCCTCCGAAGGCTCGGAGAGCTGATCGTACCCCTGCTTCACGATCACGTGACACGTCGTACAGGCGCAGTTTCCTCCGCACGCGTGCTCTAGCTGGCCTCCATGACCCAAGATCACGTCGAGGATGGAGCCAGGCTTGCCATCGTGCTGGAACGGCGCGCGCGAGCGATCGAACTCGATCTCGAGATCGGGGTCACCGCGCTCGTAAATCACCCTGAGTTTCGGCATCAAAAGGTCGCTAGCAGCTTTGCGGTGGGGCTGCGAGCAAGCGCTGCTCAGCGTGTGGGCGGGCGAGTACGAGTAAGGCGCTCCAGGTACGAGCGAAAGCTGCCGGCCTTGCGGCGCAGCAAGACGACTTCCCCTTCCAGAGCGATTTCCAATTCGTCCCCTGGTTGCAGGCTCAAGGCAGCACGGATCCGGCGCGGCAGGACGACCTCCCCGTTTTTCCCAAGCCGAACCGTTTCCGCCATGGCCGATCTCCGCTCAACGTACCACGAGGCTTTACTCACGGCTGCCCATTGGAGCAAGCACCGCAGCGACCTCGCAGCAGCCACCTCACACGGCCCTCGGCAACCGGCAGAGCCTAACCGGGCACGCGGCTGCCGCAAGCAAGCTATGCAATGGCCCCTGGCTCAGCCCGGTGGCAACGCTTTGCACCCTCGGAAACGCGCCCAGACCGCACGGTGGCATCCCACGGGTATCCTTGACCGGGGTCCGCCGCACGGCTTTGCTGAATCGCAACACCGAGATGAGCGCAGACCCCAGGACGGTTTACGAAGTCGAGCTACTAGGTGCCTCCGATGTGGCTCCAAACACCCGGCTCCTTTCCTTCGAGCGCCCCTCCTCGTTCGATTACGCCCCCGGACAGTTCCTCTCCTTTCTTCTTCCTGTGAACGGCGAAATCGTGCGCCCGTACACAATCGCCTCGCCACCTGAACAACCAGGCCCGTTGGAGATTGTCCTGGACTTGGTTCCCGGAGGAGTTGGTTCTCACTACCTGTTTTCGTTGAGGCCTGGAGCGCGGCTCCGTTTCACTGGCCCGTGGGGCAGCTTTGTCTTGCGCCACGCACTCAAGGCTGCTTGCATTTTTGTTGCCTTGGGAACGGGCATTGCCGCCATTCGACCCATGCTACACCGAGCCTGGAGCACGACCCAAGGCCATTTGTTGCGCTTGCACCACTTTGTGCCCGAGCTCGCGCATCAGCTCTATCGCGACGAATTCGTGCGCGCCGTGCGCACGCAACGCAACTTCGAATACGAGGCGTTGTTCTCCGTGGATGCCGTGCGTTACATCGAGGGACGCTATGTGGAAGGCGAGCGAGACCCTAGCGCCCGCTTTTTTGTGTGTGGGGTCGGCCCGGATGTTTACCGGATTCGCGATCTTTTGCGGCAGGCCGGATACGATCGTCGAGCCGTGCAGTATGAAAAGTGGTGACACTACTCCTGCATGCGCGTACGGAATCGTGCCAGTCGTCCAACGACCGAGGCTTCTCAGCTTCGCAGCCGTTCTGTAAAAAACGATAGCACTCTCTCCAGGGCAGTCCGGGTCGGGTGTCCGGCCTCATCTACGAAGTCCAAGGTCAGAACCGAATGGGCACGACGTGGGATTCCATGGGGATTGCCGGGCGAAGAATCAATCTCGATGGCTTCGAAGGCCTCTCCCAACTCTTGACGAAGGCGCGCAAATCTTTCGCCCGGGCAGAGGGGATCATGGGTAAAGCGCAAGCCCAACACGGGGCATCCTAACTTTGCCCGCTCCTTCACCACCTCCAATTGCTGCGGCGCGAGATGCAAGGCGGCACGGTGGCTCTTGCTGATCGGGAACGGAAGCGAGGGCTGGCTCAGGACTGGTGCCTGCACCGCTGGATCAACCATCAGCGCCAAGGCGAAGTTGCCTGTCAAACACATACCCAGGGCACCAACGCCGGGGCCACCGCACTCGCGATGAGCCTGGCGACACAACGCGCGCAACCAAGTGGTGATTGGACTGGCTCGATTGCGAGCCAGCACCCAAAACTCCCGGCTTACACAGACCCGAGCGAGCTCAAACGCTGCGTACGGTAGAGAAAACGGCTTCCCCGCCACACCGAACAGGTGCGGCACGTACACGGTGAAACCGGCGTCACGGACGGCGCACACAAAGCGCAGGACCTGTGGAGTGATACCCGGGATCTCGTGCATGACGACCACCGCCGGACCGTGCCCAGCCCGGTACACAAGGCGCGAGGTGCCTCCGAATTCGAAGGCAAAGCGATCGAATTCCTCAAGCCCCATGGAACAGGCGCCCGTTCACGGGAAATCTGGCTCGGGCAATTGGATCGTCGCGGCGCGCGATCCCTCCAGGTACGGCTCGTTACTAGACACTGAAGTTGCCCCGGAACCGGGAACAACAAAACGATCGATCACCAAACCAATGACGGGAACATCCACCCCGCGGACCACCAAGTGCGCAGTGTCTGTCCCGATACTGGATTTGCGGAGCGCGGCAATCGTAGAGAATCTCCTGCGGTCCATGCAGCGCAAGTTACTCGACCCTGAGAACACTTGCTCGAATTCATTCACCACGGCGTACTGAACCACGGTTGTGACAGACGTCTGAACCTCCAGATTCTGCGTGCACGGCACCAGAATCAACTCGCTGTTCGAAGTTATGGTTTGGGAGAGGACATTGAAATGCAAACGGTCCGGGCACGCTTCGTACTGCACCCCGTCCAGCGAAATCTGGGTCATGCTCGCTGCCCCCAACCTGCGGAAAGCAATGGCGGAGTATCCAATGCGTTCCCCGGTGGCGTCCATCACCAGCGCTCGACCGACCAACTGATTGTCGCTCACGAAGCACTTGAGTTCACCGTCGCCCGAAAACGGCGGCGCGATGCGCTCGCCGTTACCAGAAAGTCCGGAACTGACCAACCAAGAAAGCGGTCCACCACTTTGCATCGCCACACCAGAGGCACGCAACGAAGCGTAAAAACCGATCTCATTGCAGGTATCCGCGGTCACGTAAAAACAACGCGCGACCGTGGCGTTACCGGACGCATTCGCAATCTCGATGCGCGTATCGCTCGTTGCGGTGGCGCGCACCAACGGGAAAATCAACACCGCCGCCGGAAGCTTTTGGGCAGGCGGATTGCCCGCGGCAACCACGCCGAGGGGGTCTTGCTCCCCTCTCGGAAGCGTCGGCCGCGGGGAGGGCGAAGCTGTAAATGTGGCACTCGGCTGGGGCGTCGCAGTCGGGAGTCGAGTCGAGGTCGGTGTCCGCGTGGCGGTGATCGTCCGCGTTGGAGAGGCGGTTGGCGTCCTCGTAGCGGTCGCACTCGAAGTCGCAGTCCCCGACGGGGTGCGGGTCTGCGAGGCTGTTCGTGTTGGCGTGGTGGTACGAGTTTCCGTGGCCGAAGAAGTAGGGCTCGAGGTGCGAGAGGGTGTTCGGGTCGCCGTGAGGCTCCTTGTGGGAGTCGCGCTTCTGGTTGCACTTTCTGTTCGCGTCGGAGTGGCAGTGAAAGTCGGCCGCGGCGAGGGAGTCGCCGTCAGCGGGCGGCTCGTGGCAGTCGGCGCGAAGGAAGGACGAGGCCTCGGCGATAAACTCGCGGTCGCGGTGGGCGATGGGAACCGGGTCGCATCAGGTCGGGTGGGACTCGGTGAGGGAACGAAGAGCGTCGGCGAGCGTGTCGGTTCGCGTGAAGGCGAAAGCGTCGGCGTCGAGCGAACGATGATGGTCGGCGTTCCCGTTGGCCGTGGCGTCGGCAACGAGGGGTTTCCCTGGATCAGCAGGTTGAACCAGGCGAACAGAAAAGCCCCGAGCGTGCGCAAAAAATCGGTCATGATTTACTGGGTACGCGGCACGGTAATGGTGGCCGACCGACCTCCTTGGAAAAACGGCTCGTTGCCCGCCAAACCGAAGGACGCTCCAGAAGGAACTGCGTCAATGACCAACCCAATCAGAGGTTCACGCACCCCGCGCACGGTGATGCGAGCGGTGTCGGTACCCGCTGTGGCGCGGTTCAGGAAATCCGCAATGTCCCCTAAAAAGCGCCTGGAAAAGCAACCCACGCTGTAAGAACTGGACAGAGTCTGCCCGTACTCATTGGTAATCAGCAGTTGGGCCGTAACCGACGCGAAGGACTGCAGCAACAAGTCCTGCGAACAGGGTAGTAAGATCAGCTCGCTGCGCCCGGCTGGAGTGTCGGTGAGTACCAAGAACTGGAGGCGGTCCGGGCACTGTGCGTACTGCTGGCCATCGAGCCGCAGGACCCCATCGTACTCCCCGCCCGTAAAACGCTGAAAACCGTACGCAGTGTACGAAACCGTCTCGCCATTGTCCGCGTACACCGTCGCGCGACCCTGAACCACGTTGTACAAGGCCTGGTCAGGTTCCGGCGGCACCACCGCGCACTTGAGTTCCCCGGTACCTCCGAAGGGCGGCGCTGCCGTCCCGTTCACCACGTTACTCATGCCTTCGCTGGCAAGCCAAGTGAACGGCTGATACGGGGTGAGTGCCAAAA
Organism: Myxococcales bacterium; assembly: GCA_037445065.1. Lineage (GTDB taxonomy): Bacteria > Desulfobacterota > Binatia > HRBIN30 > HRBIN30 > JBBILD01. The sequence continues at coordinate 40,092 of JBBILD010000014.1, read as the reverse complement.
CAAAACCAATCTCCGTGCAGGTCGTGCTCTCGGCGCTCACGTAAAAACAGTCCAACTGAATCGGGAAGCCGCTGAGGTTGGTTAGTTCAATCCGAGTCTCCCGCCCTCCACCGGATTCAATGTACGGGAACATCAGCAAGGCTGCAGGAACGCGCTGAACGGGCGGACCTGAGGCGGCAAGGGCAAGCCCGGCCCAAAAGGCCAACGCCCAACTTCCCACCAACCAACCCAACACTTTGCAAACGGGTCTTCCCATCACTGCATTGCCCGCGCCCGCTGTTCTACGCCAATGAACCGGCAGGCGCAATCGCTGTTTTTCGGGGGAGCCGTGGCCGGCCCGCCTCGCGACCTAAGGCGCACGCCCGCCCACGATGCCTCCCTGTGCGGATTGGTTTTGGCCCTGCTCTGACCGAAAGCGGGACGTACCGTTCCTTGCTTCCCAGCGCCGGTCCGCGCAAAAGCGAACTGCCTTTGGGAGAAGAATGGGGGAACTGGAGTGAAACCTTTTTTCCGCTCACCGGCTCTAACGAGACGGAGCAAAAAGCAAAGGAGGATGACATGACAACGGAACGAGGCGTGCGACTACTCGCCGGTACTCTCGTAGGAGTCAGTCTGGCGTTGGGCTACTTCGTGCACCCAGCTTGGTTTCTGCTCGCCGCTTTTGTTTCGCTCAACCTCATTCAGTCCGCCTTCACGGGGTTTTGCCCGGCTGAGAAGGTCCTGCGCAAACTCGGAACCAAATGAGCCGCTCCATGCAATTTGCTCGTCTTCTGCGGTGGCTGGTTTGCTGCCTGGCGCTCGCTTTGCCGACTTTTGCACGGGGGGAGGAGCCCTACGATCTTGCGACCGTGATTGCCCTCGCCCTGCAGCGCAACCCAGACCTTCGCGCGGCGACCCACAGGATCGACGAGGCGCAAGCGCGGCTCGAGGAGGCATTTGCCGCCTTTTACCCGCACCTTGGCCTTCGCCTGCAGTACAGCCGCACGGACAACCCCGCGCAGGCATTCGCCATGATTGTCGCTCAGCGGCGGTTCGCGTTTGGGCAAAACATCAACCGGCCTGGTCCCACCGACGACGTCCGCCCCGAAATCAACGCAACGCTACCCCTCTTTCGCGGGGGGCAAGATTACTTCCGCGCTCGTGCTGCTCGGCACCTACTGTATGCGTCGCAAGGAGAAGCTGCCGCGACCCGGAATGCCTTGGTAGACATGGCAGCCGCGGCCTATTTGGCGTTGCTGTCCGCCCCTGAACATGTGGAAACGGCCAACGCCTCGGCGACCGCCATCGAGAGCACCTTAAGGCTGACACGAAGCCGCAGTGCGGAAGGCGTTGCACTCCGCTCCGATGTGTTGTCATTGGAAGCGCGCCTGGCCGCGGCTCAGGAGGCAAAACTGCGAGCCCTCAATGCAACGGAGCTGGCACGGGCAAGCTTGCGCACGATCCTGGCCTTTCCGGCCGGCGCACCACTGGAGGTAATCCCCCCCGCGCCCGCAACACAATCTCTGGATGTGACCTTCGATGAGGCGCTGGCGCGCGCTGCAACCATGCGCCCGGAGTTGCGTACAGCCCGCGAGATGGTTGCAGCCCGGGAAGCGGAGCTCCGCGCCGAGCAGGCTGCACTTCTACCCAGGGTGGATTTAGTGGGATCCTACGGCCAAAATGCAACCAACCTCGACCTTTCGCGAAGCCGCTACAACTGGTTCTTCGGCGCAACTGCGGAGTGGGACCTATTCAATGGCTTCCGAACCACTGCTCGAGTTCGGGCCGCACAAGAAAAGCTCGCAGAGGCTCGCGAGAACCTCGAGAAGGCACGACTCGCTATCGAGCTCGAACTCCACCGCTCGTATCTGGACTGGCGAGAAACGCAAGAACGCGAGCAAGTCTCACGGGTAGCCTTGGATGCCGCCGAGGAAGCGTTGCGACTCGTCAACGAGCAATACCGGGAAGGTGTGGTTACGGTCACAAGATACCTCGAAGCTGAAGCCGCCCGCACGGAGGCCCGTGCCCGGTTCGTGACTGCCCGCTTCGACGCCCGCCGCGCTGAGGTGGCGCTGCGCAAAGCGATGGGAGAGTGGGCAGAGGAGGGTAAGCACCCATGAGCGAACGAACCGCAATCTCGCTTTGGTCTCCTCGCTCGCTGGCCACATTGGCGGCGGTCGCGAGCCTCATAGGAATCCTGTTGTACCTCTCGGGGACGCTGGACTTCCACAAAGTCAAACCTGGCTCTGTGCCTGCACCGGCCTGGGTTATCGAGGGTACAGTCAGCAAAGTCGAACAGCGGCCAGTCGTAGAAACCGTCTCTTGGCCTGGTGCGGTGAGTTCGCGCCTCGTTGGCCACGTAGCCGCCAAGGTGATCGCGAGAGTCGAAGACGTTGGCGTACAGTTGGGGGACCCAGTCGAGCGCGGACAAGTCCTCGTTCGCCTCGACGACCGCGAGATCCGCGCCAGGGCGGACCAGGCGCGGGCAGCCCTCGCCGCGGCCGAGGCCGAAGCACAGCACGCACACATAGAGCTCCGGCGCATTCGCGCGTTATTCGAGCGCGAAGCGGCAACCAAGCAGGAGCGCGATGCTGCCGAGGCACGCGCGCGTGCCGCGGAGGCAGCCAGAGGCCGTGCCCGGCAAGCCCTTGCCGAGGCTGAATCCGTGCTTGCCGACACGCAGGTGCTCGCACCGTTTTCGGGAGTCGTTGCCGCCCGATTCGTGGACCCCGGGGACCTCGCCACACCAGGCCGACCGCTTGTCATTGTGCACGACCCCAGCGCTCTTCGCTTCGAAGCACACGTTGCCGAGGGCGCTGGGGCAAGGTTACGGGTGGCCGACAAGCTCACCATTCGCATTCACAACCCACCGCTCCAGTTAGACGGGCAGATCGAAGAAATTGCCCCGCGGGCAGAGCCGAGCACGCGAACGATTCTGATCAAGCTGTCGCTTCCCCAGGAGGCCAAGCTGCTTCCAGGTGCGTACGGCACGCTCGAGGTGCCAGTAGGTACGCGCATCGCAACCCTCGTTCCGGCCGGCGCTGTCGTTCGCCGCGGTCAGCTCGAGATGGTCTACGTACGGGAAAATTCAAGAGCGGTACTGCGTCTGGTGCGGACAGGGAAGCAGTACGGTGATTGGCTCGAGGTACTCTCCGGCCTCGAGCCCGGGACCGAAGTGTACCTTCCTCTCCGACGAAACGGTGAACAGCATGAAGGCTGATGGGTCTGCGCGCAGGAAGCTGACCGCTCGGATTGTCGAGAAATTCCTTAGCGGCCATCTCTCTCCGCTGTTCTTTCTCGCATCCTTGCTGGCCGGAGGCATGGCGCTTCTGGTAACCCCTCGCGAAGAGGAACCACAAATCGTGGTTCCTTTTGCGGATGTCTTCGTCCGCTTCCGTGGGGCCACGGCGGAAGAGGTAGAGAAGCTCGTCTCGACCCCCTTGGAATCGAAGCTGTGGGAGATCGATGGGGTCGAGTACGTGTACTCGATGTCTCGTCCGGGAGAGGCAATCGCCACAGTTCGCTTTTACGTCGGCGAGGACCGCGAACGCAGCTTGGTGAAGGTGTGGAACAAGCTCATGTCCAACCAGGACGCGATGCCTCCAGGTGTGACGAGCTGGATCGTCAAGCCGGTCGAAATCGACGACGTGCCGATTGTGCTCTTCACCTTGTGGTCGCCGGGCAACCGCTACGACAGTGCACAACTTCGCCGCCTAGCCGACGAACTGCTCGACAAACTCACTCGGGTGCCGGACACGGGGCGCAGTGCCGTCGTCGGAGGCGAGCCGCGGCGGTTGTCGGTTTTCGTCGAGCCAGCGCGGCTGGCGGCACATGGGCTGACCCTGCTCGAGGTGGTGAGGGGCCTTCAAGCTGCAAACATGAACGTGCACGCCGGTCGCTTCGAGCGCGGCAATCGCGACGTGCTCTTGGAGGTGGGACCGTTCTTCCGCTCCCGCGCGGAGGTGGAGAACACCGTGCTGAGCGCCACGGACGGACGGCCGATCCTGTTGCGCAACGTTGCGCGGGTGGTCGATGGGCCCGCCGAAATCGAGTCGTACACTCGCATCGGCTTTGGGCCGGCTTTTGAGAACGCCCACCACCTGTGGCTTCCCAGCCATCTGATGGAGCAACCAAGGGAGTCTTGGTGCCAAGGAGAGGGGGGCTTTGAGTGCGATGCGGTGACCATCGCGGTCGCAAAGCGCAAGGGAACCAACGCGGTCCGAGTTGCGGAGCAGCTTATCGAAGCGGTCAAATCTCAGCGTGGGATCTTATTGCCCGACGACGTTGTTGTCACCGTAACGCGCAACTACGGCGAGACTGCCGATCACAAAGTCAACGAGTTGGTCAAACACCTCTTCATCGCGGTGGCAACGATCCTGGTCCTACTGGCCATCGCACTGGGGCCGAAAGAGTCGCTGATCGTGGCGCTCGCCGTGCCCATGACGCTCGCGCTCACTCTCGTGCTCGACTGGATTTTCGGATACACGATCAACCGCGTCACCCTTTTTGCCCTGATCCTCTCGCTGGGACTGCTCGTCGACGACCCGATCGTTGACGTCGAGAACATATACCGCCACTTTCAACTCCGCCGCGAACCACCCTTCCAGGCGACGCTGACTGCGGTGGATGAGGTCCGTCCGCCGGTGATCCTCGCCACGTTCACCGTCATCGTGTCCTTTCTCCCGATGTTTTTCATCACCGGCATGATGGGGCCGTACATGGCGCCGATGGCGTTTAACGTACCCGTCGCGATGCTGATCTCCTTGGTGGTCGCTTTCACCGTAACGCCGTGGGCCAGTTACCATCTTTTGAAAACTGAATATGGCAAAGGCCACGAGGCCCCCTTCGAGATCACCACAACGCGCACGTACCGGTGGTATCGCAGGCTGCTGCTCCCACTCCTCACCGAGCCCCGAAAAGGCACCTGGTTTCTAAGCGCCGTTGCGGTTGCCTTCCTAGCGTCGGCGTTGCTGGCGACAACGCGGCTCGTGCCACTGAAGATGCTGCCTTTCGACAACAAAAACGAACTTGCGCTGGTGATTGACATGCCGCGCGGTTCTACCCTCGAGACCACAGATGCGGTCGCCCGTGCTCTGGGCGCCTATTTGGCAACCGTTCCCGAAGTGACTGAGTATACCACCTACGTTGGGGTTCCCTCGCCAATGGACTTCAACGGCATGGTGCGGCACTATTATCTCAGGCTGGGGAGTCACCTCGCAGACATACGCATTTCTCTTCTTCCGAAGGAGGAACGCCAGCAACAATCACACGAGATCGCGCTGCGCATTCGCCCCCAGGTGGAGCGTATCGCGCGGCAGTATGGCGCGAACGTCAAGATCGTCGAAGTGCCGCCGGGCCCCCCGGTAATCGCGACGCTGGTTGCCGAGGTGTACGGCCCTCTCGACGCGAGTAACGCGGAGCTGACAGCTGTGGCAAAGCAGGTCCGTGCCGTCATGGAGCGCACAACCGGTGTGGTTGACGTGGACGATTTCGCGGAAGCGCATCACGAAAAGATCGTGCTGCACGTGCTGCGAGAAAAAGCCGCGCTCACCGGAGTAAGCGTCGAGCAGATTGCTCGCACGCTCGAGGGCGCGGTGCGCGGGGTACCCGTCGGGCGAGTCCAAGAAGAGAACGAACGCGTCCCCCTCCTCGTTGAACTCCGCGTACCTCGGCCGCAGCGAACGTCGCTTGTAGAGTTGCGATCCCTCCCTGTGCGGACTCAGACGGGGGCACTGATTCCGTTGGGCGAGTTGGTCGAAGTCCAGGAGAGCCACGGGGAGGCAACGATCTTTCACAAGAACTTACGAAGACTGCAGTACGTGATCGGCGAAATGGCTGGCAGAAGTCCCGTTGAAGCCGTGCTCGATCTCCACAAATGGCTTGCCGGCTCGCCGCTACCTCCAGGGTATCATGTAGAACTCGCCGGCGAAGGCGAGTGGAAAATCACGGTGGACGTTTTCCGTGACTTAGGGCTCGCCTTTGGCGCCGCACTGATCATGATTTACGTCCTGCTTGTGGCGCAAACCCAGTCACTGGTCCTCCCTCTGGTCATTATGATCGCCATCCCTCTGACCCTCATCGGGATCATGCCCGGCTTTTGGCTCCTGAACCTGCTGTTCACTAGCCCGGTGGGCGATTACCCCAACCCGATTTTTTTCACCGCTACGGGGATGATCGGCATGATTGCGCTCGCTGGTATCGTGGTGCGTAACTCGATCATTTTGATCGACTTTATCCAGCACATCCAGGCGCAAGCACCGGAAAAGCCTCTGGCCGAAACCATCATCGAAGCAGGGGCTACACGCCTGCGGCCGATTTTTCTCACGGCGGGAGCAGCGATGTTCGGCTCGATTGTCATCACTCTCGATCCCATCTTTTCCGGACTGGCCTGGAGCTTCATCTTTGGGATCAGCGCCTCCACACTCTTTACGCTCGGGGTCGTACCGCTCGTGTATTACCGCCTGCATTCACGGCGTTAAGTACTGCTCCCACTGATCCGGCTCACTCGATGCCTCCGGGCACGAGCGTGGAACAAGGCCCGCCTCGTCCGCCTTCCCGACGCCAAAGTCAAGGAGCGACGACGCAGGTTTCTCTACTAGGCCCCTCGGAAGGTTCGTCGAGCACAGCCAGGTCTGGACGAATCGAAACCCACCCCTCCGAGGGTCTGTAGCTTCCACCTCGCCACGATGCAGCCGGCGCCAGTGCGCCCTGGCCAGGATCAGATCACCGACACCAGCCGACCCACGGCGCCCGCTGCACTCGGGCACTCCCACTCAGCAAGAGCGTGCGGCCAAACAACGCTCCTTCCAAAAGTGCGCGGCGGCGCATGACAATGCGGTCGGAGCCGATCAACGTGCCGCGCACGATGGCACTCCCACCGATCGTGACCGGGCCCTGAACCAAAAGGACCACCTGATTCGCTTGCAGCCCTTCCAGCTCGATCTTCGCCCGGCGAGCCGCCCGGAAGCGGTTCGCAATGCGCAGAACGATTTCCTCTGTTTCTGGTCCCGCAGCCAAGATGAGTTTCCCACTCGAAGAAATCTTGAGGTCATCGAAATCCAGCACCACAGAACCGGCACCGAACGTTCCCGAGACCGGCAAGCGAAGCATCTTACGCGCCTTGATCACAACGGCTCCGAACCTGTTTTGGGGATCCGAGGCAGCACTCAGAAGTTCACCACGCAGCGCAGCGGTTTGCTGGCGAGCGTCTGCACACTGCACCATTTCAGGAGTTTCGCCTTGGGAGTCTGCGCCTTTGAATTCCCCCACCAGAGCCTTATCGAGTCCGGCTACAAACCCGCCTCCGGTGACCACCGCCCCTGTTACTTGTGTTCGCTTCCCGAAAACGATCGCGTTGCCGCTTGTCATCAGTCCCACCAAGTCTCCGAGCACGCGCGCGCTGCCGTTTGCCCGCACGATATCTGTGCAAACGTGACCCAAAACCAGAGATCGTTGGCCTAAGACGGTCGTGAAGCTGCCCAGCGGTTCGGCGCTCGACCACCGTAAGATGGCGTACTGCCCGGTGGATGGTTCGGAACGGCACACACCAAAGCCGTCGCATACGTCTCCGACGGTGCAAGCCAAGCCGTCGTCACACGTGGCACCGGGCGGTTCGGCCCGGCAGTCACCTGTACAACAGTCTCCGTCAACGTTGTTCCCATCGTCACAGCTCTCACCCGGATCCAAGTCTCCGTTGCCGCACAAGGTTGTCGGAGTTGGGGTGGCGCTCGGCAGCGGAGTCGAGGTGCGCGTAGCCGTCGGCGTGGGCGTACTCGTTTGGGTAGCAGTGGAGGTCTGCGTGTTCGTAGAGGATGCAGTGGGTGTAGCGGAGGGCGAGGATGGTATCGTCGCGGTTGCCGTGGGCGTCCGGGTCGGAAGTTGGATCGCGGTTGTTACCGCGGTCGGGGATACCGATCCACTCTGTCCGGTAGGGGTCGGCGTCGCAATCGGAGAAGGGGTCAACGTTTCGGCGATCGCCTCGAGTTGCGCCGTCGCGTCCACCTGGGCTGCATTGACGGCAAACGCCGAAGCACGGTTGACGAAGCTCGACGCGGCCAGAGGGGAAGCGGTCGCCAGCAAGCGAATCGTCAGAGATGCCCCTGGCTCTAAAGAGGCCAGGGACGCCTCGAACCCACCCGCCGCCAAGTTGGCACTTCCTGCCGAAGAAGAGACACTGTTCGGAGTAATCCAACCCGGAAGGTCCGAATCCCAAACTTGAATGCCGTTCGCCCGCCGCACACCCCCGTTTCGAACCGTAACCGTGTACTCGACGGCACTCCCCGTTCCTGCCGGAATCACCGACGGTGCCACGGACTTCGTAATGGCCAGTTCAGTGCCGGGGGAGAACGGGCAATTCAACCAATCCTTATTGAAATTGTTGGCATTGGCACTGGTGACAAACCAAAACGCGGCAGTGTGCGGATCGACACCGAGCGACTCCAAGCATGCACCGGAACCCGAACTATCTCCCGAGCTCTCCCCTCGGCATAGAATCGGAAAAGCCCAATCCACGAAAAAGTTGTCCTGGCCACCGAACGCAGTGCCCGCCGGAACGAGGCGCGCGTATTGCGTGGCGGGTAGCGAGGCCACCCGGACCTCAGCGGGGTCCCGGAAGATTGGATCGAAGCTGATAGGTGTTCCCCGTGTATTTTGCCACAGCTCGACCTTGTCTCGCTTGCCATTGAGAGAAATCAACCACTGGTACTGCTGAGGATCACCCTCCGGAGTTTGCAGGAGCACCGCCCAAACAAACTGCGCAAAACCCCCAGGCCCGGACGGTTCCTGCACGACACGCTCTCGGAAGAAGACGTAGCCCTGCTCTACGGCCCAAAACGCGGCTGCTTGCCCCGCGCCGCCGACCAAATCTACCCGCCTCGGTGACTTGTCCCCTACCGGCTCCTCTTCCTCCTCTTCGGCGCAAGCACCGACAGAATTCCAACGAGAGGGCCATGGGAGCCCGCCATCATCTCCTAAAGCAAGGAGTGGAATGACGAGGGTACCAATCAACACGGAAACGACCACCCCGCAAAAAGGCGATCGGAATCCAGCGGTACGTATCAAGCAGCGTTTCATCCGTCGTCCCTCCGTTTCGCTGTTTTCAAAACTCCAACGCGTCCGACACAGCGTTCCTTTTGCGTCCCGCGCCCCACCCCACGGCCACTCATTAAGCCATATGACAAGGCAGGTTGCAAGGAAAACTTTTTGCTGTTGTCGGCAGAGAACGTCATGCCCGAGGAGCTCGCCGCTCGACGCCCGGGCGGCCGACGCCCCCAGCGTGGCCCGTCGCGGTTCAACGGGCCACCCAATCATCCGCATGCGGAACACGAACTTCTCCCCCACCGCGCTCCGGCACCACCCCGCGCTCTGCTCGCAACCAGACTCGCGGAAACGGAACGATCGTGGCGAACGGAAGATTCGAATGGAGCCAGGTGCTTATGCGTCACCCTGGGCGGCGGCGATTCCGCCCGCTGGGCGGGAACACATCCGGCCCCCGATCGGGAAATGCCCACTCGCAGAATCGGGAAACGTGGGCGGAACGCTCACCCGCTAGTTCGCTCAGGCACGACGCGAAGCATGGTCATGGTGAAGTTCGGCGTCAGGCGACTTCGGCGACCTGCGGGTTCGATCCGGAGTCTTCCCCGCGACGCGGGAAGGAGGAAAACAAGCTCCACCGGTTTCGGTATTGCGCATACCGGCCCCGATACGGCTTGCTCGCCCCGTGCAGACTAAAGGTAGGACCAGAAATTTCCTCGGCGGGGATGATAAACACCTCGTCCTCCGCACGGCGATGCTTGGCAATGCAAACGAAAATGTCGCAGTACCGTTTGTCCCAGCGCCCGTGACGGTGGAAGTTAAAGTTCCAACTTTTGTAGTCGTACGCGTATCGCCGTCCGTTCACCGTCACCGTGTGCGCGTATCTGCCAGGAAAGGCCACACGCAACGCCACTCGCACATGCCCGTCCACCAGCAGATCGTACTTGCCGTTGCGGGGCACTTCTTGAACATCAAAACCCATGCGCCGAAGGCGCGCTGCAACCGCTGCTTTTTCCACCTGGTGCTTGTGTTGTCGGTTCATCGGTTCCGGCCACCGAGCGAAGGTTCCTGTGCCTTCTTTTCCCGCCTCCGGATTCCACCACCCCGCACCTGGGATCAGTGGCAGTGATTTCATCCTTAACCCTGGGCAACAAGCCAAGCAATGGAACTTTTTTGCTGGCCGAGCCGGTCCGAGAACAGGTGACACTCGGCTCACGATCTAAGCTCCATCCCCGGAAGCCGGTGCTGACAAAGCGAACAAAACTAGCGTCGCCCGCAGCTTTACCGCGCGAAGCGCGACCAAGCGTCCCAAAACTCCGGATGGCAGAGTTTGACCCTGGCCCGTCTTGTACGTATGAGCCTAATTCGTGTCAGAAATGATGGTTTCCGCAAACTCGTGCCGCACTTGCCGCATGCTTCTCGCCGCGGGTACCGGGCTGCTTGCCTCGGGGCCAACGCTCGCGCACCTCGAGTGGCTGCCCCCGCTGCGGGGGTTTGCACTCTTCGGGCTGGGGCTACTGCTGTGCTTGTTGGCATTTGCCGCCACCTTGCTCGTGGGGGCATTGCGGCGGGGTCGTTTCGACTGGCCCGCCTTGTTCATCGGGACCCCAGTCGCAGCATTGATCGCATTCGCTCTCGTGCAAAGCCGGGGCTACCCGCGAATCAACGATATCACTACGGATTTTGCCGACCCTCCGCGGTTTGTTCACGCCGGAACGTTGGCCGCGAATCGGGGGAGGGATCTGTCTTACCCCGGAGAGGCGTTTGCACAGGAACAATCTCGCGCCTACCCACAGGTTCGGCCGCTCTTGACCAACGCACAACCGACTGTCGCATTCGAGAAGGCGCTAGCACGTGCAATGCCTACCTGGGAGGTAACGCGAGTGGACCGCGACCGGCTTGCCTTCGAAGGTGTAGCCACAACGCGCGTATTTCGCTTCCGTGACGACTTCGTTGTGGAGATCCGCACGACTCCCCAGGGTCAAACGGCGATCCATATGCGCTCGAAGTCGCGGGACGGACGCGGCGACCTTGGGGCCAATGCTGCGCGGATCCAGCGTTTTCTCTCTCTGCTCGCTGAGGAACTCACACAGCCTTGACCCCCGTCGATCCGTCGCCATCAGCGATGAGAAGGCCTTCGCGGCCCAGCGCCGAGCGTGCGCCGATCGCGGCTGTCACCAGCCTCGGTGGAATCACCGAACCGCGAGCCACCCAACCTGCGCGGTTTTGACTCGAAGGTCGCGGTACCTCCCCACGCACGATCCCGCGGAAATTCTCGCCCGACATCGTCGCGCAAGCGATTTCCGCCTGACCACACCGGCGCGCTGCCGAAGCTCCCTGGCAGAGCCGTTTCTGGACGGCGCGGCACCCGAAAAGAAGGAGCTGGCTGCGAGGGCGCAGCCATGAGGTTTCGCGGCTGCTCGAACACCGGGCCCCCGTCTCCGAGGTTCCCCCGCGGGCGAGGACGTTCCCTAGCGCCTCCCCTCGAGGAGTCCTCAACTAATGACTCTTCTCGCCCAAAAGGGCGAACCAATGGACGCGTCGGCGCCGGACTTGCCTCGCGCACCCGGGGAGCAAACGGCCCCCACGAACTGCCAGGCCTATGGGGTGCGTCGCGCCCGCTCCTCGTTTGCAGCTCGACGTTTTGTGCGGACCGCAAGCGAACCGCATCACCATCACGTAGCCAACGCTCGGCTGAGCGGCGCTCTGCGCGGTTCTCATCGCTACTGCTCGCAGGGGGCGTCGCATCCGGCCCCTCTTGTCGAGGGAACGCAACAGAGGGACGTCGTGGCCTCGCTTGGTCGGTCTTCGTGAACCTCGGGTCTCTCTCGCGCGCGGGGCGAGGCAAGGCCGGCGCGCCTGGGGGTGCCAGATGGCGCTCGCGCGAGTCGCTTTGAGGAGCGGGACGTCGGGGTAGCTCCCCGGCGCCAAAAGGCCGCTCGAGCCTCACCTCTTGCAATCGCGCGCGCTCGACCGGTTCGCGACCGAAACGCTCTCTTGCCACCGCCACCAGCGCTCGACGGTTGCGAGCGTGCTCGAAGGCGTTGGTCCAACCCGGATCTCTGTCCTTCCCGGGATGATCGAACCACGGGCCGGGGCGTCTTGGCCCGTGCCAACCTCCCCACCAAGGCTTCCCAATGAACCAGGTGGGACCCCACCATGGGTAGCACGGCTCCCCCCAGCCCAGCGGCACCCATGTGACCGCGGCGGCACCCCAGCCTAAGCGGAAGTGAAACCCCGAACCTGAGAAGAATACCACCAATGCAGGCGCGTAAAGCGGGCGCACAAGTACGGGCCCGGGCACCCATGCCCAGGTAGAGGAAACGACCACCCAGCGGCCGTAGTGAAATGGTGCCCACCCCCAAGGGGCCAAGTCTACCCATGTCCAACCATAAAACGGATCCCAAACCCAACGGCCGGTGCTGTACGGGACCCAGCCGCGAGGAACGCGGGGAATCCAAACCCACCCGTAGGTCGGTACGGTGCGCCACTCGCCGTAGGCGCCGAGTTCCGCAAGCCCATAAAGGTCGTCACTCCACACCGGCGCCCGCGCTCGGGAGGCCAGCAACTCGTCGGTTCGTTCGAGATTCCACCCATCCCATTCCCCAAGGGGCGGAGCCGCGCTCACTACAGGAAGACGACTGTCGCTGGCCGCAACAAGCTGCATGTCGGGCCCCAGAGAACGCGTTTCCGCCCCGATTGCCAACTCGATCCGGCCGCCCCGGCGGGCAATCCACCGCGTTCCGTCCTCCTTCGCGTCAATGCGGTAGAATCCGCCTTGCCGGATTTCCCCTACGACGGACTGGGAGGTAATTTCCACCGTCCGCGCAAGGCGCGTATCGCGTATGTCGAGCGCGATCGTCCCATGGTGCAAGCGCAAGCGCAGGATGGATTCGCCTTGCTCTTCGACCAGCAGTTCAGAATCCGCTCCTAGGCGCAGGAAACTCCGAGCAGAAAGCTGCAGTTCCGCACGGCTATGAGATCCGGTGGCAAGCACGTCTCCCGCAGCAAGGGGCAGATTCGCCACCGCATCCTGCCAGTCGCCAATCGCTGGTCTCCAGAACGAGACTTGCCCTTCTGCCATTCGCACTCTGACCGGGGTGTATGTGGGCGGGTCGCTGGCAGCGACCAGTGAGGCCAAAGCGCACATGGCAACAGATAATGCGACGACCTGCGTGAAACGACTTCTCCCGGCGTTCATGGCATCGGTAAAAACGTGGCATCGAGCGAAAAGTTGCGCAATTCGGACATGGCGCGCAGCTCTGAAACGCTTTCGCAGATCCACCCAGGGACTCGTTCTCCTCCTGGCTTCCGGACGTCGGTATCCCGATCGTTCGCACGAAGTCGCAAGTGGGGATAAAAGAGACGATGTCATTCCACGCAAACAAGGAGGAGAAACGTATGGAGTATGTTCGACTCGGGCGCACCGCGCTCAAGGTCAGCCGTCTTTGTCTGGGAACAATGAACTTTGGACCGCTCACCAGCGAAGCGGATAGCTTCGCAATGATGGATCGCGCTCTCGACGCGGGCATCCAATTCTTCGATACGGCCAATGTCTACGGGTGGAAAACCGGAGAAGGTGTGACAGAGCAAATCGTCGGCCGCTGGTTCGCACAAGGAGGGGGGCGGCGGGAACGGGTGATTCTCGCCACCAAGGTTTTTGGACGCATGGGGGAGGGGCCGAACGATCGTGGCTTGTCGGCTCGCCACATTGTCCGCGCGTGCGAGGGGAGCCTGCGTCGGCTGCAAACCGACTACATTGATTTGTATCAGATGCACCACGTGGACCGCGAAGCCCCGTGGGAGGAAGTATGGGAGGCAATGGAGACGCTTCTCCGCGCCGGGAAAATCTTATACGTAGGCAGCAGCAATTTTGCCGCCTGGCACATTGTCCAGTGCAACGCGGTGGCAAACCAGCGGAATTTACTCGGCTTGGTCAGCGAGCAAAGTCTTTACAATTTAACGCAGCGGACCATCGAGCTGGAAGTGCTGCCAGCCTGCCAGGCTCTAGGCATTGCGGTTCTGCCCTGGAGTCCACTGGCCGGCGGGCTGCTCGGAGGGGTGCTGGGCAAAGAGGCGTCCGGACGACGGGCGCAGGAGCGAATCCGAAGCGCGGTGGAGAAGTATCGAACGCAGCTCGAGGCGTACGAAGCACTGTGTCGGGAACTCGGCCAAAGCCCGAGTGTGGTCGGACTCGCCTGGCTTCTCCACCAACCGGGCGTCACCTCGCCGATCATTGGCCCGCGCACAATGGAGCAACTCACGGAATCTCTGCAAGCACTTGCTCTGCGTCTGGATTCTGAAACTCTCCATGAACTCGACCGAATCTGGCCCGGTCCGGGAGGACCTGCACCCGAAGCCTACGCCTGGTAATGTAGGCTTTACAACAGATTGACAAAGCCTAACTTTCGCATTATTTTTTATCAAGGAGTAGGGCTGCCAGGTGCGAGCTGGCTAGTTTTCCGAGCAAGGAGGTCACAACAGTATGAAACACTACGGACGTTGGCTTCGGGTTTTCCTACTAAGTACTTTGCTGCTTTCCGGGGTCGCTGTTTGGGCAGCAGAACGACCACCGGTCAATGTCAACACCGCCAGCATGGCTGAACTGATGGCCATCAAGGGGATCGGCGAGGCGAAAGCGCGCGCGATCATCGAGCATCGGGAAAAGCATGGCCCGTTCCGGACAGTCGACGAACTGAAAAACGTGAGTGGCATCGGAGACAAGCTACTCGCCACCTTACGGACACAGGTAACGGTCGGGGATGCGGCGGCCGCGCCCGCACCTCCACAGTCTAACAAGTAGCGCGGTATTGTTGCTGCGCCTGGCAGCCCTCCCTCACTCCCCGCTTCCCTTGCCCGCTCTCGGCCTTGCCGCGAATCCCCTGGGTGGGCATCTTCCGATTGGCCTGGCTACCGAGAAGCCCCTTCCCCTGAGGAGGCAGAAAGCTCGATTTCAACTCTCAGCTTACTGTCGCTGGGCGCGAGCTTGATCCACATGCCCTGGCAGTTGGTGAATCCGCGCGCCGCGGCCTCTAACGCTGCGGTTGAGGAAAAGGCGGGCAAGGGCGCCTTTCCATGCGCCGCCACAATGTGAGCGTCCCGCGAAAATCCAAAGATCTCGAACATGGCTCCCGACCGGAACCAGGCCCCGGGGCGATATTCCAGCTCGATCGTTAACTGGCCATTTGTCCCCGTCGTGGTAGATTGTGCCAGATACGTCCCATCAAACAAAGCAAACCCGCTCGATGTACCTGGCACGATGCGGGAGTAAAGAACTCCCGGGTTACCAGCGAGGGAGTCAACAGCAGCGCTGTCCTCAGCCGGACTCAACGTGTCAATCGTAGGCCGTAACAAAGGGATCACAGCGCCTTCGCGCACGAACAAAGGCAACCGGGGAAGCGGGGCAGGAACACGCTGCGTTGCGGGTCCCACGTATGCGGTTCCGTCCCACCAGTCGAGCCAGCGCCCGGGTGGAACAAGAACGTCGCGCTCCCGTGCCCCTCGCTCGACCACCGGCGCCACCAACAAATCGTCGCCTACGAAGTACTGATCCCACGGGTGAGCCCCCAACTCTGGATAGGCCAAGCCAAACGGACGCAACACCGGGCGACCGTTGGAAGTGAGTGCGTGCAGGTAAGTCCAAATGTAGGGAAACAGGCGCAAATGGAGCCGCGTATAATCGCGGTACCAGTCCAGCATTTCCGCATCGAAGCCGTTCGCCGGAGTCGGCTCCCAAGCCACCTCACTAGTGCCGGTGCCAATTTGCATGACCGTGGATAGAGCAGTTTGTTGAAACCAGCGAGTAAATAACTCCTTGTCCGGGGGACCGTGGCGGTAACCGCCCGTATCGGAGCCATACAGCGGGAAACCTGAGGAGCCCAGATTTAGACCTGCCACGAGCGCAGCGGGTAAGCCGCCGACCGCGACATACGCTGAACCATCGGTCTCGACCCGTTCCCGGTGACGAGCGAAGTTCGCGTCCAAATCTCCCGGCCACACAACCACGCCGTGTCGCTGGTCTCCGAATACTGCGTGCCGCACCAGCAACAAACCTCCCTCTGCCGGAAGCACGCCGGCGTACGCACTGTGGTAGAACCACTGGTAGCGCGAGTGCATGGTCCGGTCGTCAGAGCCATCGAAAAACTGCCAGCGATTCCGACGCGCGGAGACGCCGGTGACAACGTCCTCACCGTAATCGAGCTTGAAACCATGCACGCCCAGTTGCACGTAGGACTGCAAGAGGCGCTGCCACCAGCGCACTGCCTCCGGGTTCGTGAAGTCGATCGGTTCACCCCAATCGTTCAAAAGAAGGCCAAACCTCGGAGGAAAGAAGTTCTCTGCGCGGGCCTCCGCGCGCAAAGCAGCAGTGGCCGGATGCGACCGGTCAAGGTACGGACTGTGCCACAATGCCATCCGGTACCCGAGAGCTTTTGCCAACCGGAACATCCGCTCCGGTTCCGGGAATTTTTCAGGATCGAAGTCGAAAGAGTTCACGGCAGTCGCATATGGCCGGTCAATCCACACTCCAGAGGCAGCCAAATCCAAGCGCCGCATGGCGCGCAGGTCAGCCTCAAGTTGCTCTTGATCCCGGTTCTCGTTTCGCCACACCAGCGGCCCGTACACCCACGGCGGCGGCAAGCGGAAAGCCCCAGTGATTTCATAATAGTGGCGCGTCAAATCCAGCGCATGCTCAGCCAACAACCAGTGCACGCGCAAGCCCTCGCGACTCGCCACCCCCGTCCCCCACGTGGTTTCCACCACCGCGGGGTCTGTATGGGCGACATCGAACACCGCTGGAAAATCCGACTCCACAAACACACCCCAACCAGCAGTGCTGAGCAGTAGAGGGATCGGGACGTGGGCTTCGTTGTACCGGCTCTCAATCTCCGGATCGAGTTCGATCTGCATCGCACGCAGCTTGCCGCGATGGTTCACGTCGTCGTAGTACTCGCCCAGCCCGTAAAATGCCTCTGCTTCGCTGACCGGAATCCGCAAACGAAAGTAAGCGATTGAGTCGCCCACCGGCCGCCAATGCGCTTCGAACCGCCCCATGGCGGCAAGACGAATCACCAGCGAAGCTCGCTCACCTTGTGGGTATTCAAGCTCCAGCAACAATGCATTTGCAGTGCGATCACGGATCGAAAATGCCCGCGGAGTCACCCAATGCAACCCTGCTGGCGGCTGATAGACACCGTTTGGGCGGTACAACGGGAAAGGGTCGTAGTTGTATTGTTCCTCCACAACGGACACGCAGCCCAGTTGCCAGCCTTGTAGCGGCAAGGAAACCAGGGGCACCCCTCGCCGCTCGAGCACGATCGTTCCCGACTCCTGATTCAAGACGAGACGATGCTCACCGCCGATCGCGACCGCACCGGGGGGCAGCGGAGGCTCCGCCGGTAACGGCTGCTCCCCATCCCCACCGCACGCACCGAATGAAACAGAGAGCGACAACAGGACCAGGGAGACAGTGCGGGCTGCCTTACGCCAAGCCTGCGAAGTCACGGCACCTTCCTAACAAGACCTGCTTGGTGAAGAAACGACTCTACTCATCAGGCAGCCGCTCGTTGACTCCTACGGCGCTCACCCAGCCACCAGACCATGGCAGTCAACCCCAACGCCAGCGTCGCTACAGAGAACGTGAGGAAGTAACTCAGCATCCCGAGAGCAGTCAAAACCACAGCAAGCGCACGCTCCCCAGGCTGCCTGATCACCAGGGCCATCAGCAAGGGAGCGAGCAGGTGCCAAGGCCATAGCACCGTAACAACGAAGGAAAAGAAGAGCAGTAAACTAATGTACAGGTCTCGCTCGCACAGCTCGGCCTGCTTTGGCGTCGCACGGCGCCGCCAAAGCAACACCGCCAGCCCCACCAAGAGCACCGCATAGCGGGTCACATCGAACAGAACCCGTCCAAGTTGTACCGGCAAGACACCACTCGCCAAGAAAAACGCAAAGAGGATCCACAACGTCGGCGGAAACTCTGTTGGCATGAGGCGAATTCCGACTTCGATTGCGATCGGCTTTCGCAGGACCTCCCACGCAGCAGACCCGAAGGGGAGAAGCAACACAACGGAAAGGAGCAAGAAAACGAGAACACTCCTGCCTAGTTCCAGGAAAAACTTTGCCGCACCACGGCGACGCCACCACCAAAACAGCCAAACAGGAAGAACCGCTAAACTGTACCACTTGTACCAGAACGAGCACCCCCACAGCACCGCGGCGCACGCCGGCCGATGCCGCTGCCATTGCCGTAGCGCAGCCAGAAGTACAATGGCCATTGCGCAATCGTTGTGAGCCGAACTCAAGCTTTCGAACAGCAGCAGCGGATTCAACGCGAGCAAGACAGCTTCCATTCGCGTGGGTGCTCCGCCCTTGTGGAACTCAGCTTCGTATCCCCGGCTGCGACCTCCGTCCCGCTTCAGCTCAAGCGCTAACGCGAAAGAGAGTAAAAGGAAGTTCGTCAGCTTGAAGAGTACCACTGCAAGCCACCACGAATCGTCGCTGAGCAAGCCAATGACCCGCGTTTGCAGCAGAAACAAAGGGCCGTACCCGGCCGCTCCTTCTTTCCACCACGCCTGCAGCAGGGGGAACCAGGCGTCGTGCTGCAGTTCCACAGGGGGGGTTACGGCCGGCTCGAGGCCGTATTCGGCCCACATCCGACCGTAAAAGGCGTACGCGAAGACGTCCCGCGAACCAACAGGAAACGAAACCAGTAGCGGAATCCCGGTACCCACAAACACGCACCAGAACTCACGCGCTGTGCCGATGGCCCGGCAAGGAGCGTAAAAGACGAGCCTCGCGTACCATCCGACCCACAGAAGGAAGACGCCAAAAAACGCAAATGTGAGCCTGAGGTCTGCGAACCGTTCGAAATCGTTGGTCGTCGGGTCGCTAGCGCGCACATACGACAGCGCGGCGACTGCCAGCGCGAACAAGGGCGATCCCCAGACCCAGCGCGAGCCGAGCAGCGAATCCACCGCACTCCGCCAGCCTTTGCACTTGGGTTCCTGCCGCGCTTCGTCGCGCACAAAAATCCCTCTCGCTTCCCCGCTTTAACAACATCCGACGCTACTGGCTTGCAATGGCAACGAGGTTTCGCTTTCAAGCCGCCCGGCGAGGACCTCGCTGCCGGGGCAATCAGGAGGCACAAAGGATGAAGCTGGATCCCAAGCAGTGCGTTCTTTTCAGCGGCGGCCTAAAGGGCACCGAAGCTTACTTCGGGGCTTTGGCGGAACAATACGGCATCGAAGAAGTCACGTTCACCTTCGAAGGCCACCCCGTCGAACGTTTGCGTGGCCTGCGAGTTCTCACCCATGAAGAGCTGCAAAAGGGAGATGTAAGCCTCGCCTACGTCTCCAAGCTCATGAACCGCCGTTACCCAGAAACGGAATACTTCAAGCGGGTACTGCAAACGATCTGGTATCAGGTGAACAGCGCACAGGAAATCTTCGTAGTGGGAACGATTCTTCCTGATGGTACCGTCAAGGGCGGCACGGGGTGGGGCGCCGAATTCGCCAAGCTTTGCAACAAGCCGCTTTTCGTCTTCGACCAGCCACAAGCCCGTTGGTTTCACTGGCAGCAGGACGAGTGGAAGAAGGCCGAGCCGGTGATCGGACACACCCACTTTTGTGGCACCGGCACGCGTTTCCTCGATGAGACGGGGAAGCAAGCGCTCGCCAGGTTATTCGAGCGCTCGTTTTTGCGTCGCTGAGCCTCTCTCAGCTTCGCCGTGGGCCTCCGCGCGGCGGCCTGCGGCCTCCTGCCCCTGGCCGACCATGGCTCTGCTCCCGCGCCACGCTCACAGAAAGGGGCCGGCCTTTGACTTCCCGGCCATGGAACAACTCGATGGCCCGGCTCGCCTCTTCGGCAGTCTGCATCTCGACGAAAGCAAAGCCTCGAGAGCGGCCCGTTGCGCGATCCGTGATAATGGCCACCGACTCGCACGTGCCGGCTTCTGAGAACAGCTCTGCGAGTTCTGGTTCAGTCAATTCGAACGAAAGATTCCCGACGTAAAGTTTGCGGCCCGCGCTGCTCATGCTCTCTCCTTTTCTTGCTTCTTTGCTCAGCCGATCGCTGCTTTGCCTCTACAGTCAACGCGGAGAGGAGCCGCGGCCGGAAACCGCTCTCATCCCGCCAAGGGAGCGTCTCGCACCTCGCACTCGCTTGTCAATCTACTCGCAACCGGCACGCTATCACGCAAAGCCAGTAGCCACAACTCACCTCTAGTCATTCAGGCTGACCGCCCCACGCTGGCTGGCCGAAATTCACGGACCCATCCGAAACAAAGGACCCGTGCCTTACACCGCCAAGACCTCGCCCGTGCACCACCCACCAAACTGCACCCACGGCCACAGACCAAACACCCAGGAACCATGAGCCAACTCCGCCGGCGATTCGCGCAGCTAGGGGAACGGGAGGCTCCTCGGGTACCGCCACCACGCCGATGGCCGCTCCCGCCGTGGCCGGCTCGAGCAAAATGTCGATCTCCCCGCGAGCAGAAATCGTGGCCGAAAGTCCCGTCGGCGTTACGCGCACTTGCGGCCGGCGCGTCTCGATGCTGCGAAAAGCGTTCAAAACGAGGTGCAACCACAATCCCCGGCTCGCACCGAACCAAGAGTCATTCGAAAGAGTGAGGAGCAGCTCAGCTCCGTTCTCTGCTCCCCGCGCAGCCACTTCAGGCCACACTGCATCGTAGCAGATCAGAGGCTGCACGCGTACGATTCGGCCGTCGCGCGCGCGCACTTCCACCACCCCTGCTTGCTCCCCTTTTTTCCAATTCCCAAGCCATGGGATCCACTGGTGGGCTCCGAAAAACTCCATCCACGGGGGCACCCACTCCGTCAATGGAAACGGTTTCACCTTTCGGTACACCGAGCCAAGCTTTGCGGCACCGGGGCCTGGCAGCAGAAAGAAGGCGGCATTGTACTCACCGCTCTCGTCGCGGTCATACGCGCCAAACACAACTGGCCGCCCCAAGCGACTAGCGAACCGCACGATCTCTTGGTCGAAGGCAGCGCCATCGGCGCTCTTCGGACGGCCAAAGGTTGTCGGGTATACGGTTTCTGGCCAGGCCCAGAAATCCACTTCCGCCGCAGGCACTGAGTCGGTGAGGAAAAAGTACCGATCCAGAATCGTGCGCACGGCTGCAAACGAGCCAAGCTCGGCACGCAAACGGTCGTAATGGCTCAGGTTGCCTTGCACGACGCCAACCCGCACCTGCTTATCGTCCGGCTGCGGAGCCCAGCGCTCCCATTGGATCGTTCCGTACAAGACCAAGGTGCCGCAAATTGCCAGCAGCGAAGCCAGCGCGCGAGTTCGCCGCCCGCGTGCGGTGCGTTCCCTGCTCCGAGACCCACCCACTGCCTCCACGAACAAAAGATTGCCCGCTACCAGCGCGAAGCTCAGGCCCTGCGCACCCACCAGGTCAGCGGCCTGCACCAGCAGCGGGGTGGCGAGCAGGCCATGACCGATCGTGTCTGCGAACAGTTTTGGCCACGCCTTCTCTACGGCGACGTAACCTCCTGCCACCAGTGCAACCCTCACTAGCAATGGTCGCGGCGGTTGGTTCGCCGGTTGCCGCGTCGCCCAGACGAGAAGTCCCACGGCCCAACACTGCGGCTCGAGGAAAGGTGCAGCCAGGATCAACAGCGTCCTGGACCACCACAGCGATCCGCCGGTGTAGTCTGCCATGGCCTCGGGGAACCATCCGAAGACCAGCCACGTAAACAGCCAGGTAAATGCCAGGGAAAGCAACGCGGCAGACCGAAACCCCGGACACCGCTGCAAGGCCCAAAACCACGGTACGAACACGATCCAGCCCAAGCCGCCCCATGGCTCCTCGACGCGGGAGAAGAGCGCAACCAACACACCACTCGCCCCTAACCCACAAATGCCGGCGATCCACGCCATCCAACCGCCGCCCCTTGCGCGCATCGGCGAAGCAGCCGGCCTCACGGAGAATCCGGTTCAGGCGGAGCGACTTCGATAAAGGGGATGTTTGTCTCCGGCACCTCGAGTTTTCGCATCGGAAATCCTGGAGGCGCCAATTCAGGTGGCACAACGAGGTCCGGGGGCAGTGGGATGGGGCGCCCCTGCGCGTCGAGCAATTCAACGTCAGGGTGGAACATCAAAATCGGTGGCAAGGGCTTCCCATCGTCGGTTACTTGATAGTGCCGTACATAGCCGGGGGGCAACTCGTAGTCCTCCGGCACGATCAGACCGCTCTTGGGCGGATTCGTACCCGGCGGCGGAAACAGAGCAATGCCACTTAGCTCCTCTGCGGCAGGCTCTTCTCCCTGGCCGCTCACTGGTTTCTGGGCAGGGGGCAGCACACGACTGCTTGCATCCTTGCGGTGCGGCGCTCTGACACCCTCCGGCCGCGGCCGGACCCTCACCTGCACCGGCTTAGCAACTTGGGCGCGCTGCGGTTCTTGTCCGCGCGGGCTACCCCGCTCCTTGCCGACGCTCGTTGTGCCGGGCGTTGCCTGCAAGCCGAATGGAAAATGCACCGCGGCAGGCGGGAACTGCTCATACCACAAAAACGCGCCTAGTATGGCAACTCCGCACGCCAACAACCAAGTCCAGCGCTTCCGAGTCCGCGCCCGGCGAAAAACGATCACCCGGACCCCGTCCGGTTCGACACGCGTCTCGCGGTGCTGAGGGGCCGAGTGCATAGCGTCCGTATCCTACGATCGCGGACCCAGGCACCGCAAGCACGGTGCGAGGGCCTCACCACCCGCACAGCTCGGCGATCCGTTCTCGCTCGAACATTGGCTCACCGAAGGCGTGCCGATTCCAGAGAGAGCGCTTGATCCACAAGTGGAGGTCGTGCTCCCAAGTAAACCCAATCCCGCCATGAATGCGGAGCGAGCGCTCCGTCGCCCAAGCGTAAACGTCGCAAAGGAGCGACTTCGCCATGGAGGCTGCACACGGCGCGTTCTTCGGCTCGCGCTCAAAGGCGTACGCTGCGTACCACAGTAAGGAACGCGCAGGTTCGATCGCTGCAACCATTTCTGCGCATGCGTGCTTGATGGCCTGGAAGGAGCCGATCGGCCTTCCAAACTGCTGCCGCACCTTCGCGTACTCGACCGCCATCTCCAGCACTTGTTCAGCGCCACCCAAGCTATCCGCAGCAAGGAGCACCCTGGCTGCGTCAAACACGCGCTGTAACGCAGCGCGCGCCTTCTCGCCGCTGGCAATAAGGTGCTTGCGGGCAACCGTGACCCCGCGCAACTCGACCACGCACGGGCGTCGCGTGCGGTCCGCATCCAACATCTGGCGAACTCGCACCCCTGGCTGGTTGCGCGGTACGAGCACTATGGCGACATCGTTTCTTCGTCCTTCGCGAAAGGAGCAGACTACCAACAGCCAGTCCGCCACGTGCGCATCCAACACGAACAGTTTCTTCCCATCGAGGCGCAGCGATAGGCGTTGCCGCTCGCAGCGGGTTTCCAGCGAGGCTGCGTCCCAAGCCGCTCTCCCTTCGCTCCAGGCAAGGGTTGCGATTTTTTCACCACGGGCCAAGAGCGGCAGGTACTGCTGCTTGCAAGACTCTCGCGCCGCATAGCGCAAAGTCAGCGCAGCGAGCGCGCTGGAGGCAAAAAATGGTCCGGGTAAGGCGGCACGGCCGAACTCCTCGCACAACAGCGCCGCATCCAACAAATCTCCGCCACTTCCACCTAGAGAGGCGGGAATCAAAAGCCCGAGCCAGCCCAGTTCGGCCATACGGCCGTACAGCTCGCGCGGGTAACCGTCCGCTTGAGGGTCCATGTGCGCACGCACCAACGAGGTGGGGCAGTGGCAGCGGAGAAACTCGCGCGCGCTTTGCTGCAGGAGTTCTTGCTCACTCGACAAGCCAAAATCCATCTCCCTTCTCCCTCACATCGGCCGCGTGTCGCGAGGCAAGCCCAAGCCGCGCTCGGCAATGATGTTCTTTTGGATTTCAGACGTACCGCCCCCGATGATCATCCCCAGCGTGAACAGGTACTCCGTGAGCCAGTAGCCCCGCTCGACCGCCCATGGGGACCGCTTGCTCAACGTGCCATAACTCCCCAGCAGCTCGAGCGCGAATGCCGCGATCTCGTGATTGAGTTCTGTGGAGACTAGCTTTGTCACCGATGCAGCAATCCCGCCCGGGCGACCGCGAGCCGCGTCCGTGAGCTGCCGATAGGCGTGGTAGCGCATGGCCTGAACCCGAGTGACGAGGTCTGCAAGACGGTGCCGCACTCGGGGATCCTCGAGAACAGCCCGCCCCCGCCCTTCGGCAACCCTGACCAGCCCTTGAAACAGCTCTTGGGTGCGCGAACTCGCACCGAGCATGTTGCGCTCGTGGAACAGTGTTGCGTTGGCCACTTGCCAGCCGTGGTTCAACTCCCCCACCAAGTTTTGCCGGGGCACGCGTACATCCTCGAAAAAGACCTGATTGAAGCCTCGCTCCTCCGTGATTTGCACCAACGGACGCACCGTAATGCCGGGAGACTTCATGTCGATAAGCAAGTACGAAATTCCGTGGTGCTTCGGCGCACTCGGGTCCGTGCGCACCAAGCAAAACATCCAGTCGGCAAAGTGCGCATTCGAGGTCCAGATTTTCTGCCCGTTGACGATAAACTCGTCCCCTACCAACTCCGCTCGGGTTTGTAAGGAGGCGAGGTCCGAACCCGCACCGGGCTCCGAGTAGCCCTGGCACCAGATTTCCTCCGCGGTGAGAATCGGCCGCAGAAAACGCCGCTTTTGTTCCTCGGTTCCGTACTGGATCAGGGTCGGCCCCACCATCTGGATCCCCATTTGCCCAATCAGCGGAGGCGCGCCGGCACGCGCCAGCTCTTCGCTCACGATGGTCTGGGTAATGACATCTGCCTCTTGGCCCCCGTACTGGCGCGGCCAGCTCATCGCCACGTAACCCGCCTCGTACAGTTTCCGCTGCCAGGCTTTCGCTCGCGCAATTCTCTCGGGTTCATCGTCGGCGAGTCCAGCGCCCGGCGACCTGCGCCGCGGTATGTTCTTTTTGAGCCACGCACGCAGGCGTTGCCGAAACTCCTCTTGCTCTGGCGTGTAGCTCAGGTCCATTCCCACCTCCCGCCGTGAAACCGAGCGCATCCTGCGCAAGTCACGTTCTTCGATCAACCCTGGGACCCTTGCGAAATTCTGGGCCCGCATTGAGCCAACGCGTCGAACTGCGCTAAACGAAATTCTCTGCGGAAAGGAGAGTTATGCGAGCCGTACCCGTGGCACTTTCGCTCACCCTGCTCACTGCGTTGGCGGGCGGCGCTCTCTACGTCCGCGAGCTGCACTCTCGGATCGCCGAGCTCGAGCAACGACTCGCAGCGCCCGCCGCGCGAGTCTCACAGGGCCAACCGCTGCCACCCCGCGCCGCCGCGAGCCAACCCGCTAGATCATCGCGCCGCCTTAGCCAGGAACAAGTGGAAGCGATGATTCGCGCCCTCGGGGGACCCAAGTCCAGCCTGGCCAATCCGGTCTGGTTTGCCACCATTCCGAATGACCCGGAAGCGGCGGAATTTCAGAAGCAACTGCAAGCGGCCTTCGAGGAAGCGGGCTGGATCGTCAAAGGCAACGCGCCGGTTCGGTTTCGCATGAAGCCGGGGGTGTACATCTTCGCAGCGGATGAAGACCCACCCTCGTACGTCGGTATTGCCCAGCAGGCTCTGGAGGCCGCCGGCGTGGAGATTACTTCCTCTGGTCGCGGATACCGAGAATTTTACCGCGCGAAGAAGGCGGAAAACCCGGACTGGATCGGGTTCGACATGGCCGAAGACCAGACCTACGTCATCGCTATCGGGCGAAAACCCGAACCCACTGCGGAAAATCCTTCCTGAACTCTTGCCCACGGAGACCCGCGAGGCGATGAATGACCCCTCTCCTCATCCGATCGAGGTACGCAGGCAGGCCGACGGCCCCAAGGTCCGGATCGAGTGGAGCGATGGACACGTAAGCGAGTACCCGTGGGAGTATTTGCGCGGCTGGTGCCCTTGTGCCGGGTGCCAAGGCCATGGGGGGGAACGGCGCTTCCGTTCAGTCGGCAAGGCAGAACTGGTAGAGATCTTTCCGATCGGTCGTTACGCCCTCGGCTTTCGTTGGGCCGATGGGCACGCCACCGGCATTTACTCTTACCGATACCTGCGCGAACTCTGCCCGTGTTGCGCACCTCCTGTGCCAGCAGCGGATTCTTCCGAGCCGTAACGACGGCGCGGGCGGTGGCGCTTGCAGAAATACGTTTGCCTCACTTCCTCATAGGCAACGCCGTAGCGCACTTGGACCGCTGCCCGTTCCCCTGGGTCCTTGTCGAGGTCGTACACTTCGAGCACTCGGTCGCGCATGTGGTAAACGATTTTTTCGTGCCCGCGCACGATCGCGAGCGTTTTCCTCCCGTACGGCTGCACCAACAAGTGGCAGTCTTCGTAGTGTTCGCCCGCCGCGCGCTGGCGCAACAAGTGGGCAAAGGAGTTACCGACCGGCTGATCACTCAACAAATCGAGAATAGTCGCTGGCACATCGGACAAACCTGGCCGAGTGGAGACCGTCTCTCCGATCCGAAATTCTGCTTTCCGTCGCTCGGGGGGGACGTACAACAGCGGGACGAGAAAGTTTTCGTTGTGCCAGCCAGCATCGTTCAGAGTGTTCCCGTGCAAACCGATCGGCCAAGCATGGTCCGCAGTAATCCACAGGTGGGCGTCGCGAAGTCCCATTTGGCGAAACAAGCGGTAAAACTCCCCGACACAAAAATCTTGCTCCACCCAAGAGTTCAAGAACCATTCCACGACGTTCTGCGGTAACACGAACGGGTGAATGGCTGCGTACCGCGCGCGCCCGGCAAACGGATAATGGTGAGCGCTGACGCCAATGTAGACGAACAACCTCTGCAGCTTTGGTTCGGCGCGCAAACGATCGAACACTGCGCGATAGAAATCACAGTCGTCGGTGCCCCAATCGCTGCTGCTGCGGTCGCCGGCCAGCGAGGAGTCCCACACTTCGTCGAACCCAAGCGTACGGGCAAAGTTGCGGTAATTCATGAAGCTCAAATCGTCGAATCCCACAAACATCAGAGTGCGGTAGCCAGAAGACCGCAGCAGTTCCGGGAGACAGGGCGTAACGATCTTGTGCGGCGTGTACGAGAGAGCCTGGCCCGCGTTGTTATCGATTCCGCACAAGAGGTTCTCGAGTGCCCGATTGGTCTGGATGCTGTTCGCCCAAGCAAACGGGAACCATACGCCCTCTTTCTGAATCGCGCGCAACTGCGGGATGTAGTCCCCATCATAGGAACGGCCGTCCAGAACCAAACTGCCCGAAGTCGCGAGCGCATTCCCGGATTCAAGCTGCAGCAGAAACACGCTTTCACTGCGCAGCGCAGGCAATTCTCCCCACTCCGGAAAGATGGGTGCACCCAACGCATGACCGCGGGCTCGCTCCCACACTGCGCTCACCTCCGACCACACCAGCGGGCGCTCTCCGCGGGCGAGATAGAGCGTAACGAGCTGCAACGAGAGGGGCAGCAAAAGCGTTCCCGAAGGGAAGAACCTCCAATTTTGCCTGTGCAACCACGCTTGCCCGCGCAACCAAATCCAACTGCCCAGCACCATTGTCAGGCAGGCAACGCCCACCGTCAGGGGAACCCGCCAGCCGAACGTACGCAGGAGAGTCGCCCAAGCATCCCCCCCTACGTCTAGCGCGTAGGCGAAATCGAATTGGTGGCCGGTCCACCACCAGTAGCCGAGCAGTCCCCACAAAACGAGCAAGTAGGCCGAGAACGCGAACGCAGCGATCGCACCCCAGAGCCGGCACGCTGGCAGCCGACTTGCCGCGAGCAACAGCGACAGCATGGTCGAAAGGGTCAGGCCATGCCGGACCAGCGTTCTCGCCGCTTCGTACCCCTGTTCGGCTTGCCAGTGAATTTCCAGGGCCGCCGGTACAATCGCGTACCCAGAGGCAACGATCAGGAACCAAAGCAGCGGACCGCAACCGTTAGGGCAACGCTGCAGAAAACGGGGAAGTGCCCCAGGAGGGACTTGAACCCCCACCCGGTGACCCGGAGCAGATTTTGAGTCTGCCGTGTCTGCCATTCCACCACTGGGGCGCGAATCGAGGAAAGCAACAGTTAGATCACGGAGCGGTTGCCTTGCAATGGGCGCGCTCGGGGTGCATCTCCCCTATTGGTTTATCGGTTCTCAGCAGCCGGGACTTTGGGCAAGAACGTCTCCGTCGGCCCCTTTGCCTCCCGCTCTTTTGCGGCGTGGTAATGTTGCACCTTGGCCGCTGCTTCACTGGCAAGCCGGCGAATCGTGGGATCCTGATCCTGACTCGCGATTTGCTGCAGCGTCTCCAAGCTTTCCACCGAACCAATGTCGCCGAGGGCGTAAATGGCCGTACCACGGGTGGGTGGATCGAGGTCGAGCCGCAAGAACTCCAAGATGGCGTGTACGGCACGGGGGTCGCCGATCTTGCCCAATGCTGCCAGGATTCGCTGTTTCATGGCCGGCTCCGAACCCCGCAAGAACAACTGCTGCACCAACACTTGCGTGGCTTCAGTGGCGCGCAGCTCCCCGAGCGCTTCGACTGCTTTCGCGCGCACCCGCAAGTCGGAATCCCCCAGAGACTGGATCAAGTACTCGGCCGCTTTGCGGTCACGAGAAGCTGCCAACTGACGCACGGCCTCCAAGCGCTGCTCCGGATCGGCATGATTTAGCTTGCGCACGTACTCGTCGATCGAGCCCGTTTGCGCTTTGTTGCGTTGTGGCAGATTCCGGCTTGTAAACTGCGCGCTTGCCGACGCGAACCCCCAAAAGGCCACCAGCAATGCCAGTGTGAGGTAGTACAGAAAGGCCCCACGCGTTGTTTCCCACCTCCGCAATCGCGTCTTGGACGCGTTTCCTCCCATTCTACCCTCGCGAATTTCCGCTCGGGAAGCGAATCAGGATCCAGTCCGCCATCTCTTGCACTTCGTAGCCGGCGACCAATTGGGAGCGTAACTCCACGGTCAAGCGCAAGGTTTGGCCTTTTTTCGCGACGCGCACGGAGCGGATCTGCGGGTCGCTTTGTTCTACCTCCCTTTCAGGAAAATCCTCACCGCCCGCGCCGAACACTTCGATTTCGATCCGGTTTCCATCGCGGCTGAGTCCGTGCCGGAGCCCTGCTCCCGGGCGAGAAAGGCGAAACAACAGGGCACGATCGCCTTCCCCAGTCTGCACACTCAACAACTGCCGCAGGTGCAAAGGCGGTAGGCGCGCCTCCACTGCGCTTTCCCGCAGGCTTCCACAGGCCGCCCACAGGCAAACACCCAACAACAAGAGAGGGCGGACCGGTTTTGGCATCGCAGAGACGCCGCTTAGCGCACGATCTTCTCGCCAGCAAGCGAAGGTCCGCCTGCCAGACGCAGGCGGAAGCCGCTGCCCTTGGCCCATGCCACCCCTCCGGCGAGCGTCGCTAACCAACCATCGTGAGGCCGCCGCTCACACTCAGCACCTGGCCGGTAATGTACTCCGCCTCCGGGGAAGCGAAAAATGCAACCGCACTCGCCACGTCCTGCGGGCGACCCAAGCGGCGCAGGGGAATGGCGCGTTGCATCGCGGCAATGATCTTTGCCCCGGCCTCTCCCTGCCTGACTTGATCGAGCAGAGGGGTCTCCGTCGGACCCGGGCAAACCACATTCGCGGTAATCGAGTATGGAGCCATCTCCCGGGCCAGCGTCTTTGCGAAGCCGATCAACCCCGCCTTGCACGCAGCGTACACCGCCTCGCCGCTGCTGCCCACCCGCGCCGCATCAGAACTGACAAAAATGAGGCGCCCCTGGTGCGCTGCCATCAGGTCGTCCAGCACCAAACGGGTGATCGCGATGGCCCCTTTCAAATTGATGGCAATCAGTTGCTCCCAGAGCTCGGCCGTGTTTTCGATAAACGGCTGGACGCAGTCCCAGCCCGCGTTGCTCACCAAAACCCGCACCGGGCCGAGGTGTGCATGGATGTCGGCTAACGCCTCGTCCAACGATGGCCGGTCGGTGAGGTCCGCCACACAGGCCAAGGCCGGCCGCCCCTGGGCGCGCAACGCCGCCGCCACGCTCGCGGCTCCCTCGGCAGCGCGGTCCAATACAGCAACCGCGAACCCTGCCTCGCTCAATCGGGAAGCAATCGCCCGTCCGATCCCGCCGGCCCCACCCGTGACCAATGCCACCGCAGGCTCTGCTCGATTCATGGCCTTGCACGATAGAGCGCACACCTTTCGCTCCGCAACCAGTGGCAACGGCATGGTGCTCAGCCTAGTCTCGCTCCCCATGGCCATGACCGCTCGTTGCTTGGCGGCGCTTCTCGCAACGGTTCTCCTCGGTCTGCAAATGGGGTGCACGCTGGCCGGACTTCCGATTGTGCGGAGCTGTGCGGAACAGGAGGGAGCTTTTCCCAATGCTGCGGCCCCAACGGCGCAGCCCTGGGATCGCCGGCTCGTACTGGTCGGAGACCCTGGAACCTCGCACGAGGGAAGAAACCAGGCTGTATCCCGTGCGCTCGAGCAGTACTTCCTGCAAGGAGAGTCGATTCCGACTGATGTCTTGCTCTTAGGCGACAACTTCTACCCACGCGGCCTGGTGGGCCGTACGGGGACCTGCGGGGAGTCAAACTCCGCCGAAAGTAGAGCGGAGATCGAACGCCAGATCGAAGAGGTGCTGGGGCCTTACGACTGGCTACGCGAGCGTGGAATCAAAGTTCATGCAATCGCTGGCAATCACGACCACGGCTGCGGGGCGGAAGGCTTGGCCAACCAGCGGGACATCGACCAGTTCCTCGCTCCCTCGCGCCGTTGGGGCGCCCAATGGCAATTTTATGCGGGCCCGCCGCGCGAGATTCTACTCGAAGAACTGGTTCAGGTCGTCACCCTCGATTCTCACAGAATGATTTTCGAGGACGAGTTTTTGCGAGCGTCCGCCGCCACACTGCGGACGCTCTTGGCGGGTGGCAAGCACCGTTACGCTTGGCAACTGGTGGCGGCGCACCACCCGTTGCTCACCGCGGGTCCCCATGACGGCGCGTGGCCGCAAGGCCTGCGCCGCCCGGCAAGCTTTTTCCTCTTTCCGGCCCACTTCCTCGCTGCCCTCAACCTGCCGCCGTTCGCTGACCTGAATCAAGACGCGTACGCGTTCCGCTACCGCCGCTACCGGCAGAGAGTGCTTGAGGCGATCTGGGAAAGCGGCGCCCCAGTGCCCCTGGTGTTGTCTGGGCATGACCACAACTTGCAGCTCTTATCTGCACACGACGCGGGGACCCCTCTTCAGCTCGTATCTGGGAGTGGCGCTTACTGTTCGCCAGTACAATGGCGGCACGACATGCTCTTTGCTGCGGCGCAAAATGGCTTCGCGGTCCTGAGCGTTCGCAGAGACGCTCTGCTCATCAAGTTCTACACCGTCGTTCCTTGCGCCGGGGCGCCGCCTTGTGCCATGGTGACTGCGCCGAGCCCGCACCGCGCATTTCACGCCTTGCTTTCGCACGAGCGGTCGGTTGGCCGGCAAGACGCTGACCGAAGCCTACCTGCAAACGACCCGGTCTGGAGGTGAACGATGCCAAACTTCCTGCATTCGGACATGCGCTATTTCCTGACGCAGCGCGTGGACTGGAAGAGCCTCCTCGAGTTGCAGCGCGGTACGGGAGTAGACCCCAGCGCGGAAGTGGAGACGTACCTGGCAGCCCTCGACACTATCGCTCAGATCTGCACCGAGATCGAGCGCGAGACGCATCCGAACTGGCATGAGGAGGCACGGCTGGATGACGGCCGTGTCCGAGTGCCGGATCACATTGCGCGCGGATACGAAAAGCTCAAACGAGCTGGGCTTCTTTGCTTACCGATCGCCCCCCAGTACGGGGGTTCCGGGCTGCCGTTCCTGGTCAACACCTTTTACTTGGAAATGGTGGCGCGGGCGAATTCGAGCCTAATGACCATCGTTGGCCTGCAAGCGGGAGTAGCCGGCGACATCGAGCGTTACGGCAGTGAGGACATCAAACAACGTTACTTGCCGAAGCTCACCAGTGGCGAGTGGCAAGGGAGCATGGACCTCACCGAACCCCAAGCAGGCTCCGACCTCGGTGGGATCGTGACCCGGGTAAGCGAGGACCAAGGCCGATTCTTCGTCGACGGCGAAAAAATCTTTATCACTAATGGCGGCTCCGAGATCCATCTTGTGCTGGCGCGGGATGCGGAAACCTTCCAACAATCCAGGGGAACCACCCATGGCCTCACCCTCGTCCTGGTACCGGCGGAGCTCCCCGATGGCTCGCGCAATCGCATGCATGTGCGGCGTGTTGAACGCAAGATGGGGCTTCATGGCTCTCCTACCTGTGTGGTGGAGTTCGACCACGCCGAGGGATTTGTGCTCGGAGTTCGGGGCCAGGGCTTCCGTGCCATGCTCGATCTCATGAACAGCGCTCGACTCGGGGTAGCCGCGCAAGCGCTAGGGGTAGCGGAGGCGGCGTTTCAAGAGGCTCTGGGCTACGCACGCCAGCGCGTGCAGTTCGACGCTCCGATTGTTGAGCAGCCGCTCGTGAAGTCCATGCTCACGCAAATGTCCATCAATCTCCAAGCGGCTCGCGCACTCCTGTACCGAACTGCCATGCTGGTGGACTGGCTCGAGACTCTGCGCGGAGTTCTGAACGACCCCGCGCGCGGCTCTGCCACGGACAGAGCGGGGTGGCAACGTGAACTCGAGCACACCACGCAACTCGTGCGCCTACTCACGCCACTGTGCAAGTACTACGCGACAGAGATCAGCAACGACGTCACGCGCAAAGCCATCCAGGTCCACGGCGGCATCGGATACATGGCGGATTCAGCGGCCGCCCACCTGCACTGCGACTCGATCATCACCACGATTTACGAGGGAACCTCGGAAATCCAGGCAAGCTTTGCCCTCCGAGAGATGAGCAAGGGGAGCTTGTTTACTGCCCTGGAACAAATTCGCACAGAAAGCGGAGCGTTCGAAAAGGATTTTCCGGATCAGGTCGAAGTGCTGCGCACATTGATCGACCGGTGGGTACAAACGTCGCTACCGGCCTTGCTCGAGGACCCGCGCTATGCACTGCTCAATGCCAAACGTTTGGCGGAAATGGTCATTGACTTGTTCGCAGCCACCGAACTGCTGCACCAAGCTTCCCAGTCCGAGGGCAAGCGCTTGACGCTGAAGAGTTTTCTCGATCGCCGCTCGCTCGCGATCGAAATGGGCGCCCGCCGGATTCAAAGTGGCGATGTACGCCGGCTGGAGCGTTACGACAAGATCCTCGGGCTGCTCGAATGAGGGGAGAGAGCGCGGAGGCAATTCCCACCGAGAAGTGGCAAGAAGGGGCACTGCACCGGCAAGCGCCCAGCGACCGGAGTACGGCCCGCGATGCGAGTTTATCCCTCAGCACCCTTCTTGTGTACGGCGCGCCGAGCTTCGCGGGGGCGGCGATGCTGGTACCCATCCTGGTACACATGCCCAAATTCTACTCGGATGTCGTGCTGGTACCGCTTGGCTACCTTGCTATCGCGATCGCCGTTGCACGTGCGATCGATGCCCTCGGCGATCCTCTGTTCGGATGGCTTTCTGACCGCCGCACTCGTTTCGGGAGGCGGCGTCCGTACATTTTGTTTTGGTCACCGCTCTGCGCCCTCGCGTTTTGGCTTCTCTTTCATCCGCCACTTCACGCCTCCGCAGAGCTGGGAGCATGGTGGTTTGGGATCATGTTCATCCTCTACTCCCTCTTCCACACCGCTTACGCTTTGCCCTACTGGGCTCTCGGCGCGGAGTTGACTCTCGACTACCACGAGCGATCCCGCTTGTTCGGGGTGCGCGAAGGCTTCAGTATCTTAGGTACAATCTTCGCCTCGATCGCGCCGGGGATTCTCATGAGCCGCTTCGGACTCGGCGAGCGGGCCGCATTTTCCTCCATCGGCTGGACATTCTCGTTGCTCCTGATCGTAACCTGCGCCGCGCTAGTCTGGCGCGTCCGCGAGCGTCCAGACTTTGTCGCTCGCTCTGCAAATCCGTTTGCCCCAGGCGTACGGCGCGCGTTGCGCAATCGGCCATTCCGCATCCTGTTGCTCACCTATGTGGTCTCCAGCATTACTGGGGCAATCCCTGGCACGCTCATGCCCTACTTCAATGCGTACGTGCTGCAGCCACCGAACGAGGCGCTTTGGCTTTCGGTGTTTCTCGGGGTCTATTTTGCCGCAGCGTTTCTCTGCTTGCCGGCCTGGGTCGCCGCAGCTCGCCGCTTCGGCAAGCGCAATGCTTGGCTCGCTAGCTTCTTCATGGGCATCACCGGCGGCGCGGCTCTGTTTTTTCTCGGGCCGGGAGATCTGTGGCCGGCGATCGCTTGGATTGCCTGGGCAGGCTCGGGCTTCGGAGCTGGCCTCTTTCTCGGGCCGGCGATGCAAGCCGATGTCATTGACTACGATGAGTTGCACACCGGAAAGCGGCGCGAGGCACAGTACTCGGCTTTCTGGAGCATGCTGCCCAAATTCGTCGCCATTCCGAGCGCCGCGGTCCCGATCGCGATCTTAGGTTCGATCGGCTACGTGCCGAACCAGCCGCAAACCCCGCAGGTCGTGTTTGCGATCCAAGCAATCTTTGCGCTCGCCCCAGCGGCTTTTGCCTTGCTAGCGTTTTTCATCGCTCTTCGCTTTCCGATTGACGAACAAAAGCACCGTGCGATCCTGCAAGCGATCGAGTTGCACCGGCAGGGGCAAGCAGCGGCCGATCCACTCACTGGGCGTGTGCTTTTGCCTCCACAAGCTCGGCCAATCGACGAGGAAACCCAATGGTTTCTCGACCACTTTTCGCACCGCGAGTTGCGCAAGTACCTGGCGGGGGATGTCACCTTCGCGCTGCGGAGTGCCTGGCGCAACGCCGCCTTCGCCGTACTCGCCGCTGGAGCGGTTTTGGCCGGAGCGTTCACACAGGTGCAAAGCATCGAGACCGACCCCGGCGTTTTGGCCGTGTTGGGAATCGTGGCCAGCGGTTTTTCACTCGCCGTATGCGGCTTTCACCTATCGCGTCTTCCCGCGGCTCGTCGCCTAGCGTACGTTCGTCCCGTGGCTGCCGAGCAGATCTCCGTTCATCTGGAGGGCGGCTGAGGCTTCCGCATTGCCGAGCTCTGCAACTGCTCCGCCTCCAACCACGCGAGCGGATTCGCCGGACCGGCTCCTTTGCCCAGGCCCAGCCCACAAGCGATCGCTTCCGTAATAAACGTCTTGCCGAAGCTCACCGCGTCTTCCAAACTCATGCCTCTGGCAAGCGCGGCCGTGATCGCCGCCGAGAGTTGGCAGCCGGTGCCATGCGTGTGCCGGGTGGCCAAGCGGGGGGCGGCAAAGACGCGCACTTGGACACCATCGAACAGCACATCTTCCGCGAGCGAACCCCTCGCGTGCCCACCCTTGATCAAACAAGCTTTCGCTCCGTAGGCAACGATTTCCTTCGCCGCCCGCTCCATTTCCTCTCGCGACTCCACCGGAAAACCCGCAAGCGCCTCCGCTTCCGCCAGATTCGGGGTCACGAGAGTGGCCAGCGGCAATAGTTCACGCCGCAGCGCCTCCCGTGCTTCGGGAGCCAGGAGGTCAGCACCACTCTGCGCGCGCATCACCGGATCCACCACCAGTGGCCCAAGCCGATGCGCTCGAACCCGTTCCGCCACGGCCGCGACAATCTCCGCCGTTGCTAACATACCGGTTTTGACCGCGTCCACTCCGACGTCCCCAACCACCGCATCAATTTGTGCTTCGACGAAGCGAGCGGGCATGACCTCCACGGCAAACACTCCCTGGGTGTTCTGCGCTGTGAGCGCCGTGATCGCAGTCATCCCGTAAACGCGGAGCACGGTGAAGGTTTTGAGATCCGCTTGCACACCGGCACCCCCACTCGAGTCCGAGCCCGCAATCGTCAAAACCCGTGCGATCATGCTGCGTTCCTTTGAATCCGGCACCGCCCGTCGTCGCGAACAGGTTCCGGGCGCATTGCCCTTTCGGAAACTCTGTGCCAGTAGCGGACCTCAGTTTTCTCGGCAAAGGGAGGGGAAATGTCGTTTGAAAACCTGTTGTCGCGGGAGTTCTTGCGCGTTGTCGAAGACGCAGCCATTGCCGCGGCGCGTACCATGGGACAAGGGGATCGGAAGCTTTCCGACCGCGTCGCCGTCGAAGCCATGCGCCGCGCCCTCGACGGCTTGGCCATCCGCGGAACGGTGGTCATCGGGGAGGGAGAACGCGACGAAGCGCCGATGCTGTACATCGGTGAGAAGGTGGGGCGCCAGGGCCCCGACGATGCTGAAGTGGACATTGCGGTCGATCCCCTCGAAGGAACCAACCTGTGCGCCACCGGTGCTCCTGGCGCGATTGCAGTGCTGGCTGCAGCCAACCGCGGCGGGCTCCTCCACGCACCCGACTGCTACATGGAAAAGATCATTGTCGGACCGGCGGCCCGTGGCGCAGTTCACCTAGATGCAACGGTGAAAGAAAATCTCTCGGCCATTGCCAAGCGTTTGGACCGCTCGATCAAGGACCTGGTGGTGATCGTGCTCGACCGCCCTCGTCACGAAAAGCTCATCGAAGAGATTCGTAGTGCCGGCGCGCGCATCCGCTTGATCAGCGACGGAGACCTCTCTGCGGGCATTTCGGTGGCCATTCGGCGCACCAACGTGCATGCGGTGATGGGCATCGGCGGAGCACCGGAGGGTGTGCTCACCGCGGCTGCGCTGCGCTGTCTCAATGGCGGAATGGAGGGTCGCTTGGTTCCCGCGAAATCTGGCGCAGAAGAGAAGCAAAAGTTCGAGGAGCGGCTGCGCTCGATGGGGATCGCCGACCCCAACCGCGTGTATACCGAACGGGACCTCGCCCCGGGACCGAACATTCTCTTCGCTGCGGCCGGAGTCACCGATGGTTCTCTCCTCCGCGGCGTGCGCTTCTTCGGGCATGGCTCTCGCACCAGCTCTGTAGTCATGGCTCTGCGGGAACACACGATTCAGTTCGTCGACACAGTCCGCCTCGACGGGTCTCCCGACGCAGTGGTGGAATTTTGAGTGCCATTGCAGTTTGGGCGAACAGCGCGCTACAGAGCACAAGTTGCGAAGGATCGCTCCATGGCATACGAACCGCCTCTGGTTGCCTCTTACGACGCTGACCTCGAGGAACTCGAGCAACGGCTGGGTGAACTCGGGAGGTACCTTTGACGTTGCCAACCTCGAGCGACGCAAGCGAGAGCTAGACGAGCTAGCCGCCAGTCCGGACCTGTGGCAGGACAACGAACGGGCGCAAAAAATCCTTCGCGAACGGGCTCAGGTCTCGCAAACCCTGGAGCGGTGGGCGCGACTTCGGAAGGCCTTAGACGACATTCAGGTATTTGTTGAACTGGCGCGCGAAGGCGACCTAGAAGCGGCCCGCGAAGCACAGGAACACCTCGAGCGGCTCCGGCAAGAAGTCGAGAGAGTCGAACTGGAACGGCTGCTGGGCGGGGAGCACGACGCGGGGAACGCCATCCTCACGCTTCATCCCGGAGCAGGGGGACTCGAAGCGCAAGACTGGGCCGAAATGCTCCTGCGTATGTATCTGCGCTGGGCGGAACGCCGCGGCTACCAGGCGGAAATCGCCGACCTGCAACCAGGCGAAGGAGCCGGAATCAAGAGTGCAACGGTGCTTGTTCAGGGTCCCTACGCCTACGGCTACTTGAAAGCCGAAGCAGGGATCCACCGGTTGGTGAGAATCTCGCCCTTCGACGCGAATGCCCGCCGGCATACTTCCTTTGCTTCAGTGTTCGTGTACCCGGAAATTGACGAGCACATCGAAGTGGAGATCAACGAGGCCGACCTGCGCATTGACACATACCGAGCCAGTGGTGCCGG
The DNA here is from genome assembly GCA_037445065.1 of Myxococcales bacterium. Taxonomy (GTDB): domain Bacteria; phylum Desulfobacterota; class Binatia; order HRBIN30; family HRBIN30; genus JBBILD01. Next base: position 2,230 of record JBBILD010000014.1, on the reverse strand, counting down.
CGGGCAGCACGTCAACAAAACCGACTCCGCAGTGCGGATAACGCATCTTCCCACCGGCATCGTGGTCGCTTGCCAGAACGAACGTTCGCAACACAAAAACAAAGCCATGGCGATGAAAATTTTGCGCGCGCGCTTGTACGAACTCGAGCAACAAAAGCAGCGCGAGAGGCTGGCAGAACTAGACAAAGCGAAGAAGGAAATCGCTTGGGGTAGCCAGATTCGCTCGTACGTCCTGCATCCCTACCGAATGGTCAAAGACCACCGCACGGGAGTGGAAATCGGCAATGCTGACGCGGTTCTGGACGGTGACCTCGACGCGTTCATCGAAGCCTACTTGAAACAACAGGCCAGTGCGCGGTCGCCCGCGGCAGAAGCGGGAAGCCGCGCAGAGCAAGTACCGTAGCTGCGCAAGTATGAGGGACCGGGTCTACGAGTATCTGTCCCTGCGACCCGAAGGCGCCACCGTTGCCGAGATTCTCGACTTGCTCTTCACCCGGCCAGGCCGCGACGCCGAACTGGGAAACCGCGTGGTGCACTCTCTGCTCGCCGCGGACCCGCGCTTTGCGTGGGATGAAGGAGAACAACGGTGGCGCCTTTGCCGCTTTGAGGTGTTGCAACAACCGGTGCGGCAGATGCCGTTTACGATTGTCGACCTGGAGACAACTGGGCTTACCCCGGACCCCGATGGCATTATCGAGATCGGGGCTGTACGGATTGAAGGTTGCCGTGTGGTGGCTCACTTCGAGCAGTTGGTGCAGCCAACCACAGCACCTCCGCCCTTTATCGTCCGGCTCACCGGGATCACGCCGGAAATGCTCTGCGGCCAACCTCGTCTCCACGAGATCTGGCGCCGCTTCAGAGATTTTATCGCCGGGAGCGTCGTCGTAGCGCATAACGCTGCCTTCGACCTCGGCTACTTGAACCTGGCCGCGCAGCGTTTCGACGGGTCGCCCCTCACCGACGTGTACTTGTGTACCCTCAAGCTCGCTCGCCGCCTCCTGCCTGAAGTTCGCCGACGTGGGCTCGATGCGTTGGCGGAGTTCTTTGGGCTGGAAACGAGCGGCAGGCACCGAGCACTCGGGGACGCACTGCTCACGGTGGAAATTTTCTTGCGCCTCGTCGAACGGGCGGAGCGGCAAGGCCTCACTCGCGTCGCACAGCTCCTCTCCCTCCAGGAACAAGGCCGCGACGGCCGGCCGTTTTTTTCTCCGCTGCCCAAATGGCAAGTCGAGAGCCTGCCCGCGGAGCCAGGCATTTACCGCTTTTACGACAGCGCAGAACGCCTTCTCTACATTGGCCGCGCGAAAAACATACGGCGAAGAGTGCGTTCGTATCTTTCGAATGCACGCGGGCATTCCGACAAGACCTTGGACCTGATTCGCCACGCGCATCGGGTCGAAGCAGAAACGACCCCAAATGAACTGGAGGCGGCTCTTGCCGAAGCAATCGCGATTCGCCGCGAGAAGCCCCCGTACAACAAGTTAGGCAAGCACTTACCACAAGTCGCGTATCTTCGAATTGGCAACGAAAAGCCCTTCCCCCGCCTCTCGGTAGCAAGGCGGCCGCGGGGCAAGACGGTTCATTGGATCGGCCCGTTCCGCGACCGCGGCGAGGCGGAGCGCTTCTTAAAAATCCTCTTGCGCGTCTACCGTCTGCGAACCTGTAGGGGACGGCTCGAACCGAACCCTGCGGCCTCACCGTGCTTCCAAGGGCAAGTACGCCTGTGCAGCATGCCGTGCACAGGTGCGATCAGCGAGCCAGCGTACCTGCAGCGAGTTTACGCAGCGCTGGCCGACTTGCAGAGCGGCTGCCCAGCGTTGCGCACGGCTTTGGAGCAACAGCGAGACGAAGCGAGCCGCGAAAGTCAGTACGAGCGCGCGCAGCGGCTCCACGAAGAAGCGCTGTTCTTGGAACGGTTGCAGGCCCGGTTTTCGAGGCTGGGGTGGCTGACCAAGGATCAGAACTTCCTCTTGCTTCTCCCTGGTCACAGTTCGGGCACGGTCCTCGCCTACTGGATCCGGCAGGGGCAACTCATCAGCCGGGCTTCCCTTGCGTCCGCCGCACACTTCGATGCGTGGTTGGAAGAAGCAAGCCGCCTGTTCCCGCAGGCGACTCCCGAAGCCATTGATGCCACCACGATCGTCGCCGGTTGGCTGCGGGAACGAGGCGCTACTGGCGGCTACCTGTTTCGAGTTCCAGCCGACGAAAGCGAGCGGCCCGCCACTCTGCA